>NZ_LMOX01000001.1:1090398-1090501 GCF_001423665.1 Frigoribacterium sp. Leaf164 | reverse complement strand
GCCGCACTCGACGCACGGCGCTGACGGCGGCGCCGTCCGTCGAGACGGCGTCGTCCGCTGGCCGCGGCGGACACGACGAGGCCGCCCTGCCGGTGGGCAGGGC
>NZ_LMOX01000001.1:1077159-1090376 GCF_001423665.1 Frigoribacterium sp. Leaf164 | reverse complement strand
GGCCTCGTCGTGGGGCGGCGCTCAGGGCGCCGCCGGGCGGTCGGCGCCGATCAGGCGGGCCAGTCCGCGGGGCCGGTCGAGCCGGCCGCGTAGGTGTCGAGCGGCACGTCGCCGGCCGTCCAGGCGTCGACGACGGGCGCCACGATGGCCCAGCAGCGCTCCGCGACGTCGCCGCGGATCGACAGGGTCGGGTCGTCGTGGAAGATCCCGCTGAGCACCTCGCCGTAGGGCGTGAGCTCGGGCTTGCCCAGCGTGACCTGGAAGGTGGACTGCTCCAGGTCGAAGGGGTTGCCCTTGCCGTTGGTGGTGACGCCGAGCTCCATCGTCTCGGGGCTGATCTCGATGCGGAGCGTGTCGGGGGTCGACGAGCCGTTCAGGCCCTCGGGCAGCGCAGGGACGGGCTTGAAGGTGATCAGCACCTCCTTGCGGATCTTCGTCATGCCCTTGCCGGAGCGCAGGATGAAGGGCACGCCGGCCCAGCGACGGGTCTTGACCTCGAACTCGACCTCGGCGAGGGTCTCGGTCTGGCGGTCGTTGTCGACGCCCTCCTCGTCGGAGTACGACGGGACGGCCTTGCCGTCGATCGTGCCGGCCGTGTACTGCGCCCGGCGGCTCGAGGCGACGGGGTCGCCGCCCTTGACCCAGGTCGCCCGGAGCACGCGCGCGATCTCGCTGCGCAGCTCGACCGAGTCGATGCTCGACGGTGCGTCCATCGCGATGACGGCGAGCACCTGCAGGAGGTGGCTCTGGATCATGTCGACGAGGGCGCCGGCCTTGTCGTAGTACTGCGCACGGCCCTCGAGGCCGAGGACCTCGTCGTAGAAGATCTCGACCTTCTCGATGTTCTCGCCGTTCCAGACCGGCTCGAAGAGGCGGTTCGCGAAGCGGAGGCCGATCATGTTGAGGACGGTGGCGCGGCCGAGGAAGTGGTCGGTCCGGTGGATGCGCTCCTCCGGGACGATCTTCAGCAGCTCGGCGTTCAGCTCGCGCGCGCTCTCCTCGTCGGAGCCGAAGGGCTTCTCGAGGGCGAGGCGCAGGCCGTCGGGCAGGTCGATCTCGGCGAGCGCCTGGATCACGCGGGTGCTGATCGCCGGGGGCAGCGCGAAGTACATCACCGGGGTGCCCTCGGAGGCCTCGAAGAGGGCCTTGAGGTGCTCGACGGTGGTGGGGTCGCCCTGCATGTAGCGGCTGGAGGCGAGGGTCTTCTTCGCGAGGTCGCTGCCGGCGTCGCCGTTGAAGGCCGTCTTGACGACGCCGTCCCACTCCTCGGGGGTGCGCTCGCTGCGGCCGGTGCCGATGAGCTGGACGTCGACGCCGCGGTCGCTCTTCAGGAGGCTGGCGAGGCCGGGCAGCAGGAGTCGCTCGGTGAGGTCGCCCGAGGCTCCGAGGATGATGAGGGTGGTGGTGTCGGTCACTGTGCAGCTTTCGTGAGGGCGGCGAACTCGTCGTCGCTGAGGTCGATCTGGGCGGCGGCGACGTTGTCCTCCAGGTGCGAGACGCTGGACGTGCCGGGGATGGGGAGCATGACCGGCGAGCGCCGGAGCAGCCACGCGAGGGCGAGCTGCGAGGGGGTGGCGTCGTGCTCGGTCGCGAGGGCGTCGAGCGGCCCGCCCGGTGCGGCGAGCGCGCCCGTGGCGAGCGGGAACCACGGGATGAAGGCGATGCCCTCGGCCTCGCTGTGGTCGAGCAGGGCCTCGGCGTCGCGGGAGGCGAGGTTGTAGAGGTTCTGGACGGAGGCGATGGTCGCGGTCTGCTGCGCCTCCTTGAGCTCGTCGACGGACACCTCGGAGAGGCCGATGTGGCGGATCTTGCCCTCCTGCTGCAGGGCGGCGAGCTCGCCGACCTGGTCGGCGAGGGGCACGGCCGGGTCGATGCGGTGCAGCTGGAAGAGGTCGATGCGGTCGAGCCCCAGGATGCGGAGGCTCATCTCCACCTGCTGGCGGAGGTACTCGGGGCGGCCGACGGGCCGCCAGTCGCCGGGGCCCGGGCGGGTGAGGCCGGCCTTGGTGGCGATGACGACGTCGTCGCCGTAGGGGTGCAGGGCCTCGCGCAGCAGCGGCTCGGCCACGTCGGGGCCGTAGGAGTCGGCGGTGTCGAAGAAGGTCACGCCGAGCTCGACGGCCCGGCGGATGACCCGGACGGCCTCGTCGTGGTCGCGGGGCTGGTCCCAGACCCCTTCGCCGGTGAGCTGCATGGTGCCGTACCCGAGGCGGGTGACGGGGAGGTCGCCTCCGATGGTGAACTGCCCGGAGGCAGCCGCCGACGGGGACGTGGTGTCGGTGGTCATGGTCGTCCTTCCTCGATGCGGGCCGAGAGCTGCGGACGACGAGCGCGTCCGCGCCGGTGTGCTGGGGGCCCCGGTGGGTCAACGCGACGGGCGGCGGACCATTCCCGGCCCCCGCGGGGCCGCCCGGGGAGGGCAGCGCGTCGCGCTCGGGCGCCGGTGCCCGGTCAACCGTACTGCTCCCGCGGGGAGCACGTTCACCGGCGGGGCTCGGTGTCGCGGGGCGCGGTGGGGTCGTCGACGGGGCCGGTGCTGTCGGTGCCGCCCTCGGTGGGCTCGTCGCCCGCGCGGCCGTCGGCGGGGCCGGTGCCGCCCTCGGCGTCGCTCCCCGCGCCTCCCCCGCCCTCGTCGGCCTCCCCCTCGTCGTCGTCGGGTCGGGGCGCCGTGGTGTCGTCGGGGTCGAGCGCGGCGATGATCCGGCCCATCGACACGGCGATCGAGACGCCCCCGCTGGTGTCGGTGGTGGGCAGGTGCCGGTGCTCGTCGATCGCCTCCCAGAGGTCGGCGACCCGGCGCCGGGCCTCGACGAACGCGTCGACGTCGTCGCCGCCCCGGAGCCGGACGACCTCGGCGACGGCGTGCGCGGCGCGGGCGACGACCGGCGCGAGCTCCTCGACGATCCCGATCTGGCGGCCGATGCGGCGCCCCAGGATGCCGGAGACCTCGGCCATGTCCTGGAGGTGGAACCCCACGCGCTCGAAGACGACGAGGTCGGCGTACTCCTGGCCGAGGTCGCGGCGCCGGAGCTTCCAGCGCGGGTTGAGCCGGCGGGACTCGTCGGCGTACTGCACGGCGTCGCGGACCCGGCGGAGGGTGCCGGGCAGCTCGGCCACGCGGCGCTCCCAGTCGTCGCCCTCCAGCGGCCAGCGGGCCTCGAAGACCGCGGCGACGTCGTCGGTGCGGTCGGCGAGCGATGCCTGCAGCGAGCGCAGCCGCTCGTCGGCCCGCCCGGCGTAGAGCGGCGGCACGAGCAGGTAGTTGACCGTGAGCCCGACCACCACGCCGACCGCGACCTGGATGACGTAGCCCGTCGAGTAGTCGGCCTGGTCGCCCTCCGTGGTCGCGCTGCCGCCGAGCAGCAGCACGAAGAGCCCGGCCGTGAGCACCCAGTCCCGCCCGGCGCCGAGCCGGCGGATGCCCGCGAGCAGCGTCCCCACGCCGACGACCGCCGCGACGGCGAGCACGCCGGGCTGCCCCTCCTGGAGCGAGAAGACGACCGTGGCCAGCACGATGCCCACGACGAGGCCGAGCAGGGTCTGCACCCCCTGGCGGAGCGACGCCTTGATGGTCGGGTACATCGCGATCACCGCGCCGAGCGGGGCGTAGTACGGGTACTCGGCCGCCACGCCGGGCACGTGGGGCGCCAGCCAGTAGGCGAGGGCCGCGGCGAGCGCCGCCTTCACGGCCAGCAGGAGGCGCGGCTGGCCGAGCAGGACGCGCGCCCACCGCGAGGCGGTGCGGACGTCGGCCCGGACGTCGGGGCGGGAGCCGCTCGGGCGTCGATCGGGCATGCACCGATGATGACAGCCCGGCGGCGGCGCGGCCCGGCCGAGGACGTACACTGATCGAACACACGTTCGACCAGACCTGGCCGGGGTCCCGACTCGGAGCACGACCATGCGCTTCACCCACCTCCACGTGGCCTCCTCGTTCAGCGCTCACCACGGCACGACCCCGCCGGCCCAGCTGGTCGAGCGGGCGGCGGCCGACGAGGCCGACGCCCTCGCGATCACCGACCGCGACGGGCTCTACGGCGCGATCCGGCACATCGGGGCCTGCCGGGCGGCGGGCATCGATCCGATCGTCGGGGTGGAGCTGGGCTGTGCCGACGACCGGGCCGAGGCGTCGACGACCACGGCGGCCGGCAGCCGGACGGCCGCCTCCGCCGCGGCCCCGGTCGACCGGGTCGTCGTGCTCGCCCACGGCTCCGGCGAGGGCCGGGCCGGGGAGGGCTGGGCGTCGCTCTGCCGCCTGATCAGCGCCGCGCACGGCCGGGCCACGCGCCGGGCGGCGGGCAGCGCCAACAGCACGGCGACCATCGGGCGCTCCCGGCTGCGGGCGTTCCTGCGGGGCGAGGAGGGCGCCTCCGCCACCGTGCTGCTGGGCCCCGACTCCGACGTGGGCCGGCTGGTGCGCGAGGGGCGCAGCACCGCGGCCGCCGCCTCCCTCGCCGACTGGGCCCGCGAGCTGCCCGGGGGCGTCGTCGTCGAGGTCGTCTGCCACCTCACCGAGCCCGGCGAGAGCCGGAGCGTCCGGCACGCGGCCCGGATGCTCGAGCTCGCCGAGCACGTGGGGGTGCCGGCGGTGCTGACCAACGCGGTGCGCTACCTCGACGCCGACGGCGCGGTGACGGCCGACGTGCTGGACTCGGCGGGCCACCTGGCACCGCTCGGCTCGTTCACGCCGCAGCCCAACGCGCAGGCGACCCTGAAGAACGGTGCCGCGATGCGGGCGATCGCCCACCTCGTCGCCGACGCCTCGTCGCTGTCGCGCCGGGCGGCGGAGGAGATGCTCGCCGCGACGGAGCGGCTGGCCGACCGCTGCCGGCTCGACCCCGACGCCGACCTCCGCTGGCGGCAGCCCAAGGTGCCCGAGCTGAGCGCGATCGGCGTCGAGGGCGACCCCGATCAGGTGCTGCTCCGCCGGGCGGAGGCGGGGGTCACGGCCCGCTTCGGGCACGCGGGCCAGGGCCTCCGCCGCACCGTCGAGGAGCGCATGCGCTACGAGCTGGGCATCATCTCGGGCTTCGGCTTCGCGGGCTACTTCCTCACCGTCGCCGACGTCTCGCAGCTGATGCGCGACATGAGGGTGAGGAACGCCGCCCGGGGGTCGGGCGCGGGCAGCCTCGTCACCTACCTGCTGCGCATCTCGAACGTCGACCCGATCGAGCACGACCTGCTCTTCGAGCGGTTCCTCGGCAACAAGCGGGAGACCCTGCCCGACATCGACATCGACGTGGAGTCGGCCCGGCGGCACGAGATCTACCGGGCGATCTTCGACCGCTACGGCAGCAACCGGGTCACCCTCATGTCGATGCAGTCGACCTACCGGGGCCGGGGGGCCGTCCGTGACGCGGGCCAGGCGCTCGGCCTCGACGACGAGCAGATCGACATGGTCGCCAACAACGTCTGGCGGTCCAACGCCCGTGACCTCCGCACCGCCATGGCCGAGAAGCCCGAGCTGCGCGCCATCGCCGACCTCGCGCGGCAGAACGGCCAGATCGACCTCCTCGTCGACCTGACCGAGCGGCTCGACCGGCTCCCCCGGCACATCTCGATGCACCCGTGCGGCGTGATCCTCGGCGACTCCGACCTGCTCAGCACGACGCCCGTGCAGCCGAGCGGCATCGGCCTGCCGATGAGTCAGTTCGACAAGCACGACATGAACGACGCCGGCCTCCTCAAGCTCGACGTGCTCGGCGTCCGGATGCAGAGCTCGATGGCCTACGCCCTCGACGAGATCGAGCGGGTCAACGGCTCCCGGGCGGCCGTCGCGGGCGGCCTCTCGGTCGACGTCCCCTACGTGAACCGCGAGGGGCGGGTCGAGCTCGACGAGATCCCCCACGACGACGAGCCCACCTTCGAGGCCATCCGCACCACGCACACGCTCGGCATGTTCCAGATCGAGAGCCCGGGCCAGCGCGAGCTGATCGGCAAGATGCAGCCCGACCGCTACAGCGACCTGATCGCCGACATCTCGCTGTTCCGCCCCGGGCCGATGAAGGGCAACATGGTCGCGCCCTTCCTCGACACCAAGCACGGCTTCCAGCAGCCCGACTACCTGCACCCGAGCTTCGCGTCGTTCCTCGACGACAGCTACGGGGTCGTGATCTACCACGAGCACGTCCTGCGGATCCTCGAGGCGACGATGGAGGTGTCGCTCGCCGAGGCCGACGAGCTCCGCCGGCACATGGGCAAGGGCGCCGACGACGACCTCGAGGTGGAGTTCCGGCGCCGCACGCGGGCCAACGTCGACGAGCGGGGCAGGAGGCGCTTCACCGACGCGCAGGTCGACCGGATCTGGGCGGTGCTCAAGGGGTTCGGCTCGTTCGGCTTCTGCAAGGCGCACGGAGCGGCCTTCGCCCTGCCCACCTACCAGAGCGCCTGGCTGAAGACCCACTACCCCGCGGAGTTCCTCGCGGGGCTGCTCACCCACGACCCCGGCATGTACCCGAAGCGGCTGCTGCTCACCGAGGCACGACGCATGGGGGTGCCCGTGCTGCCGCTCGACGTCAACCAGTCGACCGACGTCTACAGCGTCGAGCGCGTGCGCGCCCCCGCGACCCCGATCGCCCCGAGCCGCCCCGGCGACCTCGGCATCCGGCTCTCGCTCGCCGACGTGCACGGCATCACCGACGCCGAGCTCGCGCGGATCGTCGTGGGCCGGCCCTACGACTCCATCACCGACTTCTGGCAGCGAGCGACGCCGTCACGGCGGCTGGTGGAGCGCCTCGCGCAGGTCGGGGCGCTCGACTCGCTGGCCGGCCCGGGCCGCACCCGGGGCGACGTGCTGGCCCGTGTGCGGTCGCTGACCCAGCGCACCGCCCGGCCCCGCGCCTCCGACGTCCAGAACCAGCTCGACTTCAGCGTCGACGACTCGGCCGAGGTGCCGACCGGCACCCCCGACGTGAGCCTCCGCGACCGGGTCAGCGACGAGCTCGACATCCTCTCGATGGAGGTCAGCGAGCACGTCGTCGAGAGCTACCGGCCCATGCTCGACGACCTCGGGGTCACGCGGGCCGCCGACCTGCGCGACCACTGGAACGGCACGACCGTGCTCGTCGCCGGCATCCGCATCGCCACGCAGACGCCGCCCATGCGCAGCGGCAAGCGGGTCGTCTTCATCAGCCTCGACGACGGCACCGGCTGCGCCGACGCGACCTTCTTCGAGGAGGCCCAGTCGCGGGCGGGCTCGCTGCTCTTCGGCACCAAGCTCATGCTGATCCAGGGGCGCACCCGGCGCACCGGGGAGAAGGGCATCTCGCTGGAGGCGGAGAACGCCTGGGACCTGAAGGCGATGTGGCGCGACTGGCAGGCGAGCCGTGCCTCGGCCGCCTCAGGGCCGGGGGGCGCCGAGCTGCCCGACCTCTCGGACGCCCCTGCGTAGGGTGGCGGGCATGAGCGACGACCAGCAGGCGAAGGGCACGTACGTCGAGCCCGGCCAGGAGTACACCCGCGACACGAACTACATCGAGGACAGGATCACGCGCGACGCCGTCGACGGTTGGCCCGTCGAGGCCGGCCGCTACCGCCTGGTCGCCGCCCGGGCCTGCCCCTGGGCCAACCGCACCGTCATCTCGCGCCGCCTCCTCGGCCTCGAGGACGTCATCTCCCTCGGCCTGCCCGGCCCCACCCACGACGCCCGCAGCTGGACCTTCGACCTCGACCCCGACGGCCGCGACCCCGTGCTCGGCATCGAGCGCCTGCAGGAGGCCTTCTTCGCCCGCACGCCCGACTACGCCCGCGGCATCACCGTGCCCGCGATCGTCGACGTGCCGAGCGGCAAGGTCGTCACCAACGACTTCCCGCAGATCACGCTCGACTTCGCCACCGAGTGGCGCGAGCACCGCCGCGAGGGCGCGCCCGACCTCTACCCTGAGCACCTGCGGGCCGAGATCGACGAGGTGAACGCGGTCGTGTTCCGCGACGTCAACAACGGCGTCTACCGCGCGGGCTTCGCCGGGTCGCAGAAGAGCTACGAGCGGGCGTACGACACGCTGTTCGCCCGCCTCGACTGGCTCTCCGAGCGCCTGGCCGGCCAGCGGTTCCTGGTCGGCGACACGATCACCGAGGCCGACATCCGCCTCTTCACCACCCTCGCCCGCTTCGACGCGGTGTACCACGGGCACTTCAAGTGCAACCGCTCGAAGCTCACCGAGATGCCGGTGCTCTGGGCCTACGCCCGCGACCTGTTCCAGACCCCCGGGTTCGGCGACACGATCGACTTCGCCCAGATCAAGGCGCACTACTACGTCGTGCACAGCGACATCAACCCGACCGGCATCGTGCCCGCCGGCCCCGACCCGTCGGGCTGGCTGACCGCCCACGGCCGTGAGGAGCTCGGCGGCCGGCCCTTCGGCGACGGCACCCCGCCGCCCCCGCCGCCCGAGGGCGAGCAGGTGCCGCCGCTCGTCGCGTGACCGACCCGGGCGACCAGCTGCGCGCCACCCGCGACGATGCGCTCGCCCTGGCCGCGCGCCTCGGACAGGACATGGAGGCGGTGGCCGCGGCCCGCGAGGGAGCCAACGTCGACGACGAGCACGACCCCGAGGGGTCGACGATCGCCTACGAGCGATCGCAGCTCGACGCGGTGCGGCGGTCAGCCCTCGAGCGGGCCGCCGACGCCGACTCGGCGCTGCGGCGGCTCGCCGACGGGACCTTCGGCCGCTGCGAGCGGTGCTCGGCCCGGATCGGCGAGGCGCGGCTCACGGCCCGCCCGACGGCGCGGCTCTGCATCGACTGCGCGCGCTAGCTCGCGGCGGTGCCGGGTTCGCCAGTGCCCGGCCCGCTGGCACCGGCCTCGCCGGGGCCGTGCTCAGCCTGCGGGGCCGCGGCCGTCCTGGCGACCGCGTACACGCCGTGCCCGACCCGCTCGAGCCTCCCCTGGCGTGTCAGCACGCTGAGGGTCGAGAGCACGCTGCTGCGGCGGTAGCCCGGCAGCGCGGCCACGAGCGCGGTCGTCGACAGCGGCCCCGCACGGAGGACCTCGGGGATGCGGTCGGCGAGCGACGCGCCCGAGCCGACCCCCGCCTCCTCGACGTCCTCTCCCTCGGCGCCTGCGCGGTCAGCGCGGTAGTCCGCCCGCGCCTGCTCGAGGTCGTCGGCCGACACCCTCGTGGTGCCGCCGTCCGCCCCCGAGGCGTGGGCGTAGGGGGCGAGCGTCAGCGACCGGCCGACGCGGGCGTACACGGCCGAGGCGCTGGTGCCCTGGTGCTCGGCGATCTCCGGGTAGGAGGCGCCGCCGAGCAGCAGCACCGCCTCGCCCTCCAGCCCCAGCCACTGGCCGAGCGTCGCGATCTCCCACCCGGCCGTCGTGACGGCCGAGCCCCACACCTCGATGTCGTCGGCGTGCTCGGAGGTGAGGCCGTCGAGGTCGTCGAGCAGGTCGAGCAGCCGCTGTCGGGCGTCGGCGACGATCTCCGCGGTGAACCGCGGCGGGCGCTGAAGTTTGATCGGTCGTGACATCTGTGAAAGACTATCCGAGTTGCCCGAACGCGGGCACCTCACACTTAGCTGCACCAAGGAGATCCCATGGCTTTCGCAATCGTGCGTGCCGGCGGTCGTCAGGAGAAGGTCGAGGTCGGGACGATCCTGACCGTCGACCGTCTCAAGGCGAACACGTCCGACACCGTCTCGTTCGTCCCCGTCCTGCACGTCGACGGCGACACCGTCCTCTCGGGCGACGACCTGGCCTCGGTCACGGTCGAGGGCGAGGTCCTCAACGACCTCCGCGGCCCGAAGATCGTCATCCAGAACTACAAGAACAAGACCGGCTACAAGCGTCGCATGGGCTTCCGTGCCGACCTCACACGCGTCAAGATCACCAAGATCTCCAAGTAAAGGGAGCTGAGCACACATGGCACACAAGAAGGGCGCATCGTCCACCCGCAACGGTCGTGACTCGAACGCTCAGCGCCTCGGCGTGAAGCGCTTCGGCGGCCAGGTCGTCCTCGCCGGCGAGATCCTCGTCCGCCAGCGCGGCACCCACTTCCACCCCGGCGCCAACGTCGGCCGTGGCGGCGACGACACGCTGTTCGCCCTCGCCCCCGGCGCGGTCGAGTTCGGCACCAAGGGCGGCCGCAAGGTCGTCAACATCGTCGCCTCCGCCGTGAGCGTCGACGCGTAGCACCCCCTGGCCGCACCTGCGGCACAGCTGAGGCGGTCGTCCCCTGTCGGGGCGGCCGCCTTCGTCGTCTCCGCGACACCTGTACCCCACCGGCCAGCCCGCTCACTGCCGTCGGGCGTAGACGGGGTGCATGAAGGCTCTCACCTACCAGTCCATCGCCGACGTCGCCGTCACCGAGGTGCCCGACCCCACGATCACGGAGCCCACCGACGCGGTGATCAAGGTCACCTCCGCCGCGATCTGCGGCAGCGACCTGCACCTGTACGACGTCTTCGACCCCTACCTCGACAAGGGCGACGTCCTCGGCCACGAGACCATGGGCGTCGTCACCGCCGTCGGCTCCGCCGTCTCGCGCATCCAGGTCGGCGACCGCGTCGTCGTCCCCTTCGTCATCGCCTGCCGTGAGTGCTTCATGTGCGAGCGCGGCCTCTTCTCGCAGTGCGAGACCACGCAGGTCACCGAGTACGGCTCGGGCGCGACCCTCTACGGCTACACCAAGCTCTACGGCCAGGTGCCCGGCGGGCAGGCCGAGCAGCTGCGCATCCAGCGCGCCGACGCCAACCTCGTCAAGGTCGGGCACGACCTCCCCGACGAGCGCTACCTCTTCCTCAGCGACATCCTCCCCACGGCGTGGCAGGGCGTCGAGTACGCCCAGGTGCCCGAGGGAGGCACGCTGGTCGTCCTGGGGCTCGGTCCGGTCGGTCAGTTCGCGGCCCGCATCGGCGTGCACAAGGGCTTCCGGGTGATCGGCGTCGACCCCGTCCCCGAGCGCCGCGCCATGGCCGAGCGCCACGGCGTCGAGGTGCTCGACCTCACGAAGGACGTCGCCGACGTCATCAAGGGCATGACGGACGACCGCGGCCCCGACTCCGTCGTCGACGCCGTCGGCATGGAGGCCCACGACCACGGCGGCGTCAGCATGGTGCAGAAGTTCGCCGCGGCGCTGCCCGACAAGGTCGGCCAGGCGCTCATGCAGAAGGCCGGAGTCGACAGCCTCAGCGCCATGCACCTCGCCTTCGAGGTCGTCCGCCGCGGCGGCACCGTCTCGCTGTCGGGCGTCTACGGCGGCACGGCCGACCCGACTCCCTTCCTCACCCTCTTCGACAAGCAGATCACCATCAAGATGGGCCAGTGCAACGTCCACCAGTGGATGGACACCCTGATGCCCCTCGTCGAGGACCCGACCGACCCGCTCGGCACGGAGGACCTCACCACGCACCCGGTGCCGCTCGACCGCGCGCCGGAGATGTACGAGCTGTTCAAGAAGAAGGAGGACGGCTGCATCAAGGTGGTGCTCAAGCCGTAGCGCGACTCCCCCGGGTCACCGCCGGGCCCCGCTCCGCCCCGTCCTGGGGCCTGGCGGGGCCCTCCGCACGTCGGTAGCGTCGCGGGGCGTCGACGTGTCCGATCAGTTCGCTGACCGTTCACCCGAACACGCACCGACGTTCACCGGCCGTGGAGCAAACGAATGGTGGACTGGTGACGAAGGAACAACGAGGGCCTCGTCCTGGGGCCGTCGTCGGCGACACGTGAATGAGAGAACCATGGATCTCCGGACGGCCGAGCACCCGAGGCCCGACCACTTCATCCTGCACCTCAGCGACACCCACCTCGTCGGCGGTGACGCCGACCTCTACGGCGACGTCGACAGCGAAGGTCGCCTCGCCCAGATCCTCGCCGGGATCGAGGCCTCCGGCATGCGGCCGGAGGCGATCGTCCTCACCGGCGACCTCGCCGACAAGGGCGAGCCCGCGGCGTACCGCAAGCTCCGGGCGCTGCTCGAGCCGGTCGCGGCGCGCCTCGGAGCCCAGATCATCTGGGCGATGGGCAACCACGACGAGCGCGGCGCCTTCCGCGAGCAGCTCTTCGGGCAGATGCCCTCCGACCGGCCCGTCGACTTCGTCTACGACGTGAACGGCCTGCGCATCATCACCCTCGACACGTCGGTGCCGGGCCACCACCACGGCGCGCTCACCGGCGACCAGCTCGACTGGCTCGCCGAAGAGCTGTCGACCCCCGCGGAGCACGGCACGGTCATCGCCATGCACCACCCGCCGGTGCCCAGCGTGCAGGACCTCAGCGTGCTGGTCGAGCTGCGCGACCAGGCCTCGCTGGCCGAGGTCGTCGAGGGCAGCGACGTCCGGTCGATCATCGCCGGGCACCTGCACTACTCGACCACGGCGATGTTCGCGGGCGTCCCCGTCTCGGTGGCCTCGGCCACGTGCTACACGCAGGACCTCGCGGTCGGCGGGACGCGCGGCCGCGACGGCGCGCAGTCGTACAACCTGGTGCACGTGTACGCCGACACGGTCGTGCACTCGGTCGTGCCGATCGGCTCGTACGACACGGTCGGCGAGTACGTCTCGCCGTCGTCGACGGCGGAGCGCCTCGCCCTCGCGGGCGTGCGCATCGCACCGGCCGCGCCCCGGCACCGCCGGACCGACACCGCCCCGGTGCCCGTGGTGACGCGCGACCTCGCGCTGACCGGCCCCATCGACACCCTCTGACGCGAGCCGGCTGGCCGCCGCCGGTCGGGTCGGCCCCGTCGGCAACTCCTGCGCCCTGCCCGGCTCGCCGCTGCCGTCGCCGCTCCGGCGACGTCGCGCAGGAGTTGTCGACACGTCTCGCTCGGGTCTCCGGCTCCGTCTCCGCACCCGCGCCTCCTCGCTCGGGCCGGACGGCCCTGCGCCGGGCTCAAGCGGGCCCCGTCGGCAACTCCTGCGCCCTGCCCGGCTCGACGTTGCCGTCGCCGCTCCGGCTACGTCGCGCAGGAGTTGTCGACGGTCGGCGCGCCCGGGCCCCCGGCTCCGCCTCCCGACCCACGCCTCCTCGCTCGGGCTCGACGGCCCTGCGCCGTGCTCACGCGCGCCCCGTCGGCAACTCCTGCGCCCTGGCCGGCTCGCCGCTGCCGTCGCCGCTCCGGCGACCTCGCGCAGGAGTTGTCGACGGTCGGCGCGCCCGGCGGTCGTGTCACGCGGCAGATCGTGCCCTCATGCCGGCGTTCGGCGTTCGGCGTTCCGTGTTCAAGTTCGGCGTCCGGGGTTCGGCGTCCGGGGTTCGGCGTTCGGCGTTCGGCGTTCAGAGTTCG
>NZ_LMOX01000001.1:1047514-1077083 GCF_001423665.1 Frigoribacterium sp. Leaf164 | reverse complement strand
AGAGTTCAGAGTTCAGAGTTCAGAGTTCAGAGTTCAGAGTTCAGAGTTCAGAGTTCAGAGTTCGGAGTTCGGCGTTCGGCGTTCGGCGTTCGGCGTTCGGGATCTGAGACATCACCGCGACAGACGGCGGCGACGAGCCGGGGCCGGGCACGACCGACGCCGAGGGGGCACCACGCAGCGACGGACGACTAGGCGACCCGCGGTGTGGCTCCCTAGCCGGCCTGCTCCGTGCCCCGCTGCGCCATGTAGCGCCGCAGCCGCCGCAGGTAGTGGTCCCGCAGCACGTGCCTGACCCGCGCGGGCAGCCGCGGCACGACGACCCGGCTCACGCCCACGACGACGTCGAAGAGGCCCTGCCGCACCGCTCCCCAGGGCAGGCCGAACGCCTCCCTCACCGTCGCCGGCAGCAGCCCCGCCGTCACGAGGCGCGCGAGCGGCATGGCCAGGCGGAGCGCCACGGGCACGTTCACCGGGTGCAGCAGCTGGTGCGCGACGTCGCGGGTGACTTCGTCGACGGACAGCCCGGCGAGCTGGGCGTCCCACCAGGTGCGGAACTCGGCTCGGGTCGCCGGCCACAGCTCCGGCGGCATCTGGAGAGCCGAGCCGACGACCACGTAGTCGCGGTAGACGTCCTCCGCCGCCTGGGGCGACAGCGCCCCGTGGACGCGTTCGTAGAGCGTGATCGCCGAGTCGTAGAGCGTCGCCGCCACCCAGAGCTGTAGCTGCGGGTCGACCGCGTCGTAGGAGACCGGCGAGGAGGCGGCGCTCCGGACGGGCCGGTGCGCCCGGTCCACGAGCGCCCGCACGAAGGCGACCTCGTCGGGCGTGCCGAAGACGATGGCGTAGAGGTAGGTCATCGTGCCGTGCAGGCGGGCGAGCGGCCGGTCGACGAAGTCGCTGTGGTCGGCGACCCCGTGCCCCACGGCCGGGTTCGCGAGCTGCAGCAGGATGGCCCGGCCGCCTCCGCCGAGCAGCAGCGACTCCCCCGCCATGTCGGAGATCGAGCGCACGTCGGCCCCCCACCGCACGTCGTCGCCCCTCATCCCGTCAGCCTACGCGCGGCCAGGCACGGGCAGGCTCCTCGACGACGTGCTCGCTAGGCTCGCGGCATGGCCGTCCCCGACTTCATCCTCACCCTCCGCGAGTCGATCGGCACCGCGCCGCTCTGGCTCTCCGGCGTCACCGCCGTCGTCGAGCGGGGCGACGACCTGCTCATGGTCCGCCGCTCCGACACGGGCGAGTGGACTCCCGTCACCGGCATCATCGACCCGGGCGAGCACCCCGCCGACGCCGCGGTGCGCGAGGTGCTCGAGGAGGCCGACCTCCACGTCGTGCCCGTGCGGCTCGCCGCCCTCGGGGTGACCGAGGGCATCGTCTACGGCAACGGCGACCAGGCGAGCTACCTCGACCACACGTTCCTGATGCGCTGGCAGAGCGGCGACCCCGCGCCGGCCGACGGTGAGAACACCGAGGCCCGGTGGTTCCCCCGCGGCGACCTGCCGCCGATGACCGCCGACATGCGTGCTCGCGTCGACGCCGCACTGTCGGGCGACCCGAGCACGCAGTTCGTCGTGGCGGGCGAGGTGCGGCGGGGCGAGCACCCGGCGTGACCACCTGCGGGAGGCGCGGTGCCGGCGGGTGCCGGCCCGAGCCTCCCCGGGGCTACGCCTCGATCTGGTCCTGGTCGCCGCCCGCACGGCGGACGCGGCGACGCTGCTCGGCCGTCTCGCGCTCGACGCGCTCCATCTCGGCCTTCTCCCACGGGGCCGCGAACGGGTAGTACCGCTCGAGGAAGTCGGTGACCGTCGCCGTGCGCTCCTCGTCGGTGACCTCGGGGAAGCTGCCGTCGTTGAGGCAGAAGAAGTCGTACGAGCGCTTCTTCAGCAGGTCGGAGAGCGAGGCGAGGTCGGCGACCGTCGTCGTGTCGACGTAGCGGACCCGGGCGGCCTCCTGCACGATCGCGCGCCCCGTCATCAGCGAGTAGTAGTGGTAGAGCGAGTTCGTCACGGAGACGTTCTCCTTCGCCCGGAACGGGCTCGACGCGGTCGCGCGGAACTCGTCCGCGAACTCGTGCTCCATCTCCGACATGACGCTGCGGCGCAGGGGCGCCGCGGTGTGCTCGAGATGACGGGTGGTGACCCTGCCGAAGCGCTGCTGCAGGAGGCGCCGGTTCACCCGGGCCGCGTTCTCGAAGCCGCTGCGCTCGGTGTTGTTGACGCCGAGCCCGATGCGCGTCTCGGCCTCGATGAACTTCGTCACCGAGCCCGGCGAGAAGAACATCGACGGCGCGACCGGGCGCCCGAAGAACATGTCGTCGTTCGAGTAGAGGAAGTGCTCGCTGAGCCCCTCGATGTGGTGCAGCTGCGACTCGACGGCCTGCGAGTTGTGCGTGGGGAGGAACGACAGGTCGGAGAAGAACTCCTCGCTCCGCACGACGCGCACGCGCGGGTGGTCGCCCAGCCACTCGGGCACCGGCGAGTCGGTCGCGATGTAGATGTTGCGGACCCACGGGGCGAACATGTACACGCTGCGGAGGGCGTACTTGAGCTCGTCGATCTGGCGGAACCGGGCCGGGGCGTCGTCGCCCTCGCCCACGACGTGGCGCTTCGCCTGCGCGGCACGGGCGCGCTGGTACTCGACCGAGTTGCCGTCGACCCAGGAGAAGACGATGTCGATGTCGAAGGTGATGTCGGTGGCGTGGTCGTCGAACATGTGCTCGAGGGTCGGCCACTCGAGGCCGTAGCGCTCGACGGTCGTCTCGACGGCCTCCTCGCGGGGCAGCGAGTAGCGCATCAGGGAGTTCTCGACGGGCACGAGGACCTCATCGTCGGTGAGGATCCAGAACTCGACCTGGACGGCCGTGCCGGCGCCGTAGCGGAGGCGGCCGATGGGCTCGACGCGGGGGCGGTACACCTTGAAGGCCCGCTCGGTCTCGGACTCGAGGCCCCCCTCGGCGACGAGGACGGCCTGGCCCTTGCGGGGCTTGGCGTAGAACGGCTCGGAGCCCGACGCCGCGATCATGGCGTCGATGAAGGCACGGCGGTGGACGACGTCGACCGCCAGCACGGGGCGCACGTCGTTGCCGCGGACGAGGAGGAACGGGATGGCCGCCTCGTCGAGGACGCGACGGATGAAGAGGAGGTCCTCGATCATCGACTGCTGCGGCGTGAGGTGGCCGTTCAGGAGCGTGAACTGCCCCTTGCGCACCACCACGTCGTCGCGGTCCAGACCACCGGGTCGGGGACGAGGCGTCAGCAGAGGACTCTCTGTCGTACCGGTGATCTCGGTGACCATTCAGACTCAACTTCCCGTGGGGGCCTCGGGACGGCCGCCGCACTCTAGAACGAACTGATTTTAGCTGGTGGAAGCGGGTTCTCGTGAACGCCGGAACTCGTCGTCCCGGTCAGCGACGTCGAGCGGGGCGGGCGTCGCCCGTCGCCTGCTCCGTCGGCACCTTCACGAGGACCCCCGTGACCACGAACGCGACCGCGCCGGCGAACTGCAGGGCGGCCCACGGCTGACCGGAGAGCGGCACGACGGCCACGGGGTTCCAGATCACCGCGATCGCCGCGAGGACGGGCAGCGCCCACCAGGTCCGGCCGCGCCAGGCGAAGACGAGCATGATCAGCGCGAGGATCGCCACCGCGAAGCGCACGATCGTGAAGGTCGGCGAGTCGAGCAGGAACGCCCCGACAGTCAGCACGATCGCCCCGAGCAGACCGGGCGCCAGGGCGGGTCGCAGGAAGGCGGGAGCGGTGGGCGTGGGCACGGGCTTGCGACCTCTCGTCAGGCCGCGGGCGCGGCACGGACGAGCCTATCGGGGGCACCCTGGGCACCCTGCGCGCCCCCGACGCGTCGGGCGCCCCGACGCCTCGGGCTCAGTCGATGTCGTAGGGCACGTTGAGCACGCGCAGCGGCGCGCTCATCGGCGGCTCGTCGCGGAGCCGCGCCAGCCCGGGCACGAGCTCGGCGAGCCACGCCTCGTAGCCCGCGGCCGTGAGGTGCAGCTGGTCGTCGCTGAAGTCGGGGCGGATCGCGTCGCCCGACTCGTCGGCCAGCGCGGGCCACAGGTCGAGGTACTGCGCCCGGACGGTCGAGGAGAACTGGCGGAGGTGCCGGTTGGCGTCCTTGATGCGCGGGGCGTAGTCGGCGCCCCGCGGCATGATCGACTGGAGCAGCAGCCGGGTGCCGGGCAGCTCGCGCCGCATCGTCACCATGATCGACTCGACGCCGCGCACGACCTGCTCGACGGTGCGTCGCTGGCCGAAGTCGTTCGTGCCGATCAGCAGCACGACCGAGTCGGGCTGGGCCGCCACGACGTCGTCGAGGCGCTCGGCCAGGCTGGTGGTGGTGTCGCCGTCGACGCCGAGCTCGACGACGTCGTCGTCGGGGAACCAGGCGGTCCAGTCGCCGCCTGCCGTGATGCTGTCTCCGACGAAGACGAGTTTCTCGCCGTGCGCCATGGGGGCCTCCTGTCGTCGTGTTCGCGACCGGCCGTGCTGCCCGAGGGCGGCTCCACCGGTCGCGGGGTGGTTCGACGCTACCGCGTCAGTCGCGGAAGCGTCGAGGTCGATGGGACGAGATGCGGTCGAGGCCCCGTCGCACGCCGGGCAGGAGCACGACGAACGACGCGACCACGACGACGATCCCGAGGGTCACGCCCAGCCACAGCGGCACGGGCGAGGCGGGCCCGTCGCCCGCGGAGCCGAACGGCGACGGGCTCGGCGTCAGCGTCGCCGACGCCCGCAGCAGCGGGGCCAGCAGCGGGGCGGCGAGCAGCGGCGTCACGACCCGGCCGCGCTGCTGCCGGGGGCGTCGTCGGCGCTGACCCGCGCCTCCTGGGCTCCTCGCCCCGCGGGCACGTCGACACCGTGGGAGGCGGCGGCCGCGTCCCGCTCGGCCGTGGCGGTGATGCGCTCGAGCATGCCGGAGAAGATCACCCCGTGGAAGGGCAGGATGGCGAACCAGTACAGGCGCCCGCCGAGCCCCTGCGGGAAGAAGACCGCGCGCTGGCGGTAGTGGGAGCCGCCGCCCTCGCGGGGCGTCACGGTCATCTCCAGCCACGCGCCGCCCGGCACCTTCATCTCGGCCCGGAGCCGCAGCAGGTGGCCGCGCTCGATCTTCTCGACGCGCCACCAGTCGAGGGCGTCGCCCGCACGGAGCGTGCTGCGGCTGCGACGGCCGCGCTGCAGCCCCACTCCCCCGACGAGCCGGTCCATCCAGCCCCGCGCGGCCCAGGCCAGCGGGAAGGAGTACCAGCCGTTCTCGCCGCCGATGCTCTCGACGACCTTCCAGAGCTCCTCCGGAGGCGCGGTCGAGTCGGTCTCCCGGTCGTCGGTGTAGACGATGTGGCCCGACCAGTCGGGGTCGCTGGGCAGGAGGTCGCTGGGCGCTCCCGACACCGAGCTGTCCTGCCAGCTCGTCTCGACCTCGCCGTCCTTCTCGCGCTGCAGCGCGAGGCGCACGGCCTGGCGGTAGCGCAGCAGTCCCTCGGCCGGCGCCGGCACGTACTGGTCGATGTCGTGCTCGTGCACGACGCAGTCGTACTGGAGCGACGCGATGATCGGCACGGCGAGGGCGCGGGGCACGGGTGTGACGAGGTTGACCCACTGCGAGGCCAGCCACGGCGTGAAGACCGGCAGCGAGGCGATGGGGCGTTGCTTCAGCCCCGCCTCCAGGGCGTAGCCGTTCATCATCTGGCCGTAGCGGAGGACGTCGGGGCCCCCGATGTCGAAGGTGCGGTTGACGTCGGCGGGCACGTCGGCGGCCCCGAGGAGGTAGTGCAGCACGTCGCGGACGGCGATCGGCTGGATCTGGTTGCGGACCCACTTCGGCGCGGGCATGTAGGGCAGCACGTCGGTGAGGTGGCGGATCATCTCGAACGACGCCGAGCCCGAGCCGATGACCACGCCCGCCTGGAGGGCGACCGTCGGGACCCCGCTCGCCAGCAGGATGTCGCCGACCTCCTTGCGCGACTGGAGGTGCTTCGAGAGCTCGCCCTCGGGGTGCAGGCCGCCGAGGTAGACGATGCGGCCGACGCCTGCCTCACGGGCGGCGTCGGCGACGGTGTGGGCGGCCTCCGCCTCCGCCGCCTCGAAGTCGCCGCGACCGCCCATCGCGTGGGCGAGGTAGTAGACGACGTCGACGCCCTCCATGGCGGGGCGGACGGTGGAGGCGTCGGTGAGGTCGCCCTCGACGACCTCCACGTCGCCGGCCCACGGGACGTCGACGAGCTTGCCGGGGCTCCGCACCAGGACGCGCACGTCGGCGCCGGCCGCCACCAGGCGCGGCGTCAGACGCCCGCCGATGTAGCCGGTCGAGCCGGTGACGAGGACACGGCGCCGCGCGACCGCGCCGTCGTTCTCGCGCACGACGGGGTCGGCGGCGGGGCGGGGGTCGGACGGGACGGGGTCGGTGGCCATGTGCCCAAGCTACGCTGGCAGAATCATGACTACCCAGCAGCTCCCCACGGTCGCCGCCGTCGCCGGCATGATCGACCACGCGATCCTCAAGCCCGAACTGACCCGTGCCGACGTCGACGAAGCGCTCGACACGGCCGCGGCGCACCACGTCTTCAGCGTGTGCGTCCGCCCCTCCGACGTCGCCCACGCCGTCGACCGCCTCGAGGGCACCGGCGTCCTCGTCGGCACCGTCATCGGCTTCCCCCACGGCACGACCTCGACCGAGGCCAAGGTCGCCGAGTCCCGTCAGGCCGTCGCCGACGGCGCCGTCGAGCTCGACATGGTCGTCAACGTCGGCCGGCTGCGCAGCGGCCTGCTCGACGATGTCGAGGCCGACGTCCGCGCCGTGGTCGAGGCCGCGGGCGACCTCGTCGTCAAGGTCATCCTCGAGACCGCCTTCCTCAGCGACGACGAGATCGTCGCGGGCTCGAAGGCCGCCGAGCGGGCCGGCGCGGCCTTCGTCAAGACCTCCACCGGGTTCGCCGGCGGCGGCGCGACCCTCCCCCACCTGCGCCTCATGCGCGACGCGGTCGGCGAGGCCGTCCAGGTCAAGGCGTCGGGCGGCGTGCGCGGCCTCGACACCGTCCTCGAGATGCTCGACCTCGGCGTGACCCGCTTCGGCACCAGCGCCAGCGGCACCATCCTCGACGACCTCGCGCACCGGCTCGAGACCGGCAACGCCTCCGGCGCCGGGGACGACGCGACGTCGTACTGAGCTGACGCCGGCGAGCCCCGGCCGACGCCGCGACAGAGCAGGAGGCCCGCACGACGATCGTCGTGCGGGCCTCCTGGCGTCCGGGCGTCCGCGCGACCGGGCCGTCGCGGCGCGGGCTCGTCCGGCCGGCGCGGGCGGAGGCCGCACGGTGCGGGATCAGGGCGCGGGCGCCCCGAGGATCTCACGGCACCGCACGACGTCGGCCCGGATGTGGGCGATCAGCGCGTCGAGCCCCTCGAAGGCGACGTTGCCCCGCACCCAGTCGACGAAGTGCACGGTGATCTCCTGCCCGTAGAGGTCGAGCGTCACGTCGAGGAGGTGGGCCTCGACCTGCTTCTCGGGCACGCCCTCGAAGGTCGGGTTGTTGCCGACGGAGACGGCCGCCGGGTACAGGGTGTCGCCGACGAGCACCCGGGCGGCGTAGACGCCGTCGGCGGGCACGAAGCCCTCGCTGTGCGGCTCGAGGTTGGCGGTGGGGAACCCCAGCTCGCGGCCGCGCTGCTCGCCCTGGACGACGACGCCCCGCACCGCGGGCTCCCGGCCGAGCAGCTCGGCGGCCTCGCGCACGCGGCCCCCGTCGAGCAGCTCGCGGATCCAGGTCGAGGAGGCGCGGCGTGCGCCTCCGGGGCGGACGTCGTCGATCGAGACCACCCGGAGCCCGCGGGTGGCCCCGAGCTCGCGGAGCGTATCGACGGTGCCGCTGCCCCGGACGCCGAAGCGGAAGTCGTCGCCGACGAAGACGACCCGCGCGTGGAGGGCGCCCACGAGGATCCTGTCGACGAACTCCTCGGGAGCGAGGGCGCGGAGCTCGTCGTCGAAGGTGAGCATGAGCGTCGCGGCGACGCCCGCCTGCTCGAGCAGCTCGCGCTTCTGGCGGTTGCTGACCAGGGCCCGGGGCACGTCGCCCGGTCGCAGCACGGCGAGCGGGTGCCGGTCGAAGGTGACGACGGTGCTCACGAGGCCCTCGTCGGCGGCCACCTGCTCGAGGAGGTCGATGACGGCCCGGTGGCCGACGTGGACCCCGTCGAACTTGCCGATGGTGACGGCGCTCGGCCCGAAGTCGGCCGGGACGGAGGCGACGGTCTCGAAGAACTGCACGTCGCCTACTCGGGCAGGCCGGTGACGGACTCCGGCTCGCCGTCGTGCGCGCGCTCGGCGGCGGTCGGTCGGGTGCGCGCGAGCCAGATCATGCCCAGCACGGGGAGCAGGAGCGGCACGAAGCCGTAGCCGCGGCCGAAGAACGACCAGACGGTGTCGTCGGGGAAGAGGGCCGGGTCGAGCGCGGTCACCAGCCCGACGATCAGGACGCCGGCGAGCTCGAACGAGATGGTGGCCCAGGCGACGGCGTAGGAGGTGGTGCCCCGCTTGACGAGGGCCACGGTCGCGACGATGTAGACGACCGCCGAGAGGGCGCTCAGCGTGTAGGCGAGCGGCGCCTCCGAGAACTGCTCGGCGATCTGGAAGACG
The DNA here is from genome assembly GCF_001423665.1 of Frigoribacterium sp. Leaf164. Taxonomy (NCBI): domain Bacteria; kingdom Bacillati; phylum Actinomycetota; class Actinomycetes; order Micrococcales; family Microbacteriaceae; genus Frigoribacterium; species Frigoribacterium sp. Leaf164. The sequence goes on along the minus strand of NZ_LMOX01000001.1, from coordinate 1,068,440 downwards.
GAGCGGCCGGTGGCCGCCAGGGCGAGGAGGGCGTAGACCGCGACGAGGACCCGGCCGAGGCCGACCGCGCGCGTTGACTTCTGAGTGACCATCATCGACCAGGATAGGTCGCGGTCGCCGTGCGCGCCGACACGGGCGGCAGGGTCGACGGGATGCGGCTCGTCGACGGCGTCACGCGACCTGCACCGTCCAGATCTGCAGCATGCGGTAGACCATCACGGCGACCGCGAACACCGACGCCGCGAGCACGAGGTTGCTCCACCGGGTCCGGTCGACGAGCGCCCAGACCACCGCCAGGGGCGGGAGGAGGATGGCCGACACCAGGTAGATGTAGAACTCGACGACGTTGCCCGTGGGCGGGTTGCCGACGAACGGGGCCACGATCGCGACGACGAGCTGGACGAGCAGCAGCACGAGCACGAGGGCCGTCGCACCGACGGTGATGTCGTTCGGCAGCTTGCGGGCGAACCCGGCGACGACGCAGACGAGGCCGGCGACGCAGGCCACGACGACCTGCACCCAGGTGAACCACTCGATCATGCCGACACCTCGTCGCTCGGGAAGTTGACGATGGGGACGGCCTGCCCCCGCCGCACCTCGACCAGCCCGGCGAGGTCGCCGGAGGGCGTCACGGCGGCGACGGGCCCGGTGGTGTCGTCGATGCCGACAGTGACGCGCTTGCCGTGGCCGAGGTCGACCGTCTCGTCGGCGGTCATCCGCCAGACGGGGAAGAGGCGCTCCGCCACCGCGGTGGGGGGCAGGAGGGCGGGCGCGACGTCGATGCTCTCGAGGACGGCGGCGTCGGCGACGTCGAAGGGGCCGACGGTCGTGCGGCGCAGGGCCGTGAGGTGCCCGCCGACGCCGAGCCCGGCGCCCAGGTCGCGGGCCAGCGCCCGCACGTAGGTGCCGGAGGAGCAGCGCACCCGGACGTCGAGGTCGCGGACGGTCACGGTGCGCCCGGCCTCGTCGACGACCTCGGCGGTTCGCCGGTCGAGGACGGAGAAGTCGGAGATCGTCACGTCGCGGGCCTTGAGCTCGACCTCGACGCCCTCGCGGGCGAGGTCGTACGCGCGACGGCCGTTCACCTTGATGGCGCTCACGGTCGTGGGCACCTGGCTGATCGGGCCGCAGAGGGCCCGCACCCCGGCGTCGATCGCCTCGTCGGCGACGGCGGAGGCGTCGTGCGTGGCGGTCGTCTCGCCCTCGGAGTCGTCGGTCGTCGTGGCCACGCCGAGGCGGATGGTCGCCTCGTAGGTCTTGTCGAGGCCGACGAGGAAGGTCAGGAGGCGCGTCGACGAGTTCAGGCCGAGCACGAGGAGCCCGGTGGCCAGCGGGTCGAGGGTGCCGGCGTGGCCGACCTTGCGGGTGCCGGCGGCCCGGCGCACGCGCGACACGACGTCGTGGCTGGTGATGCCCTGCGGCTTGTCGACGAGGAGGATGCCGCTGTTCACGCGACGACGCTACCGCACCGGCGAGGGGCGGGCCTCAGCACGCGTCGTCGAACACGCGGCGCGGGTGCTCCGGGTCGCTGACGTCGACGACGGAGGTCGCCCGGGCACGGAGGCCGCCGCGGTGGGCGTCGGCCGTGACCCAGACGCTGTAGTTCCAGAGGCCGGCGAGCTCGGGCTCGTTGAGCCCGGCGCCGTCGACGAGGAGGATCGCGTCGGCGGGCCCGGTGACCCAGCGCGGCTCGGCGGCGCGGCGGGCCTCGCGGTCATAAGCCGCCTCGACCCACCCGGTGCTGCCGCCGAGGCGGAAGGGCTCGATGAGGACGCGGCGGAAGAGCTCGGGCGCGAAGGCCGGGTCGGCGGCGCCGATGTCGGGCGACGAGCCCGTGTCGACGGGGACGACGAAGTCCTCGACGGAGGCGCGGAAGGCCGCGTGCCCGAGCTCGCGGAGGGCGTCGGCGAGGTCGTCGGCGAACGCGGCCTGGCCGGCACCGGGCAGGCCGTCGACGGCGACGAAGGCGCGGCCCCTCGAGTAGTTGTGCAGGATCTCGGTCGCGAGTGCACGGAGCGTGTCTTTCTTGGCGGGGGCCCAACGGGTGGTCATGAGGTCACCCTAGGCCGCGGTGCCGCGCGGCGGCTCAGCGGCCGGTGATCACCCGGCCCTCCGCGTCGAGCCAGCGCACGGTGGTGAGCATCGCGTCGAACAGCTCGACCAGTGCGTCCGCCACCGCGTCGCTTGCGGCCTCCGTGTCGGTGGTGCGCTCGTGGGTCTCGAGCACGGTCAGCGTCGCCGACACGAGACGGTCGAGCTGCCCGGTCACCCTGGTGAGCGTCGTGCGCCGGCGGACCACCCGACCCGGGGAGTCGCGGGCCGGCTGCCGATCGCCGGTCTCGCTCCACACGACCGCCGGTTCACCTCCCACGCCCAGGGCTGTCGCGCCGCGGCCGACCCGCCCCAGCAGCAGCCGGTCGAGGTCGTCGGTCGACCGTGCGACGACCGGCACCACCGTGACCACCATGCTCGCGGTCGTGCCGGTGTCGGGCAGCGGACCGGCGGTCACGTAGGAGTCGAGCACGTGGCCGTCGACGTCGGCGGCGCGGGCCTCGATCAGCCCGCTGCCGACCCGCTGCGCGAACTCCGGCGGCACCTCCCCGCCGAGGACGCTGCCGAGCTGGTCGACGACGGCGTCGAAGGCCATCTCCGGCCGCAGCTGCCCCGGGATCTGCACCCAGCCCCGGGGCACCATCACCGCGTAGCCCACGCCGACGACACCCGGCCCCCGCCGCACCCACCGTGGCGCGGTCATCGGTCGACCCCCGTTCCGCGGAGCAACCGAGCCCGCACAGGGTCGAGCGACTCGACCGGCTCGTCGGCAGCCGGGTCGCCCCGGCGACGTGCTAGCAGCCGCCGCACCCCACGGACGACGTAGACGACGAGAGCCACGGCTGCTGAGGCCAGCATGACCAGGCCTGACATGCCCGCTGGTTCCGTCCAGAACACGCCCTCGTCGAAAGCGAACGAGTACGCGATGCACAGGTAGGCGTTCATCGCCCAGACGAACGCCATGAAACCTGGCTGAGACCCGCTCGGAGTTCGAGGTTCTCGAAGGATCATCTCCACAGCCATCGCGGCGATGGGAACGGCGAGCAGGGCGAAAGTGACGCCTGGAACGTGGAACGGCGGCCAGCCCGGAGATGGATCGTAGACAGACTCCAATCCTCGCGGTCGACGTCCGTCGAGCTCCCACCTGTACCCGATGATGACGTAGGCGATGTTGACGCCCTGCGTCACGAGGACCGGTGCGAGGCTGAGGTAATAGGCCACGAGCCACAACCAGCCGAAAGAACTTCCATCAGCCGTCTCGGCGCGTCTACGGCCGGATGGGCGTTTGACCTTCATCTCGTCCTGACCTTCCCCGGGACCGCTTCTCCGGGGGGCTGGACCATGCGCGTCACGGTGACGACGTAGTCGGAGGCGTTGAGCGCGTGAGCGATCTTGAGGTCTCGGACCACGCGGCTGACCGCAACCGGGTCGTCGAAGCATGCTCCTAGCCGATCTCGTCGCAGGAAGGTCTTGATCTGAGCCATGTCGACGTCCCCCAGGTTCTGCCGGAGGGACTTGCTGAGGAGGCCAGGGGCGGCTCGGTCCCACGTCGCCTTCACCCATGCCGTCGCCAGCGACCGCGACTGGCCCGACGCGACCAAGCCGTTGACCCGGTTCACTGCGATGCCCTTCGCAGCGGTCTTGGCACCAGCGACGAGGACCGATCCGGTGCCGAAGGTGGCGAGGGACAGGGCAGCGAAGGCGACGTCCGACCACTCGCCAGTCCCGACGGCGGCTTGAGCGGTCGTGACGGCCAGGACGCCGACCATGAGGGCGAACGCGAAGACGTTGACGCCCGGGATGAAGAGAGCCGCGACGGCCAGCGCCATGCCCACGAAGCCTGCGACTGTGACGAGGCCGTCGATCCAGTGGTCGTTGTCCTCCATCCACTGCTGGAAGCCGTCGAAGGCCACGCCCGCGGCGCCGCTCACGTCGTCCCAGAACGAGTCGCGGGGCCCGTCGGCCTCGAGGTCGTCCAGGCGCGCGATCGCGGTCGTCGCGGCGGCCTCGACCGCGGCGTGCGCGGCGTCCACACGGCCGCCGTGGAGCACGACACGCTCGGCAGCCTCAGCGAGGCGCAGGCGCTGCACGCGAGCGAGCTCCTCGTAGTCGGCCCGCGCCTCCTCGCCGACCGCGACCAGGGCCATGCCCTCGTATTTCTCGACCAACCGTCGAGCCGCGTCGTGGTCGTCGACCGCGAGGCCGTGCTCTCGGAGAGCGGGCGCCGAGGCCGCCTGTGCCTCCTCCAGGGCGGCGGCGTAGGCCCGCAGCGCCTCCCCCGCGCCCTGGTAGCGACCGTGCACGCTCCGCAGCTGCTGCTCGACCTCGCCCGCCGACGCGAGGAAGGCCTCGATCGCGTCGCTCTGTGCCCCCTCGGCGTCCAGGGTGCGCAGCGACTCGGCCGCCGACCAGATCAGCTCGGCCGTCGCCCCCCACCGCACGGCCAGCGCCAGCACCTGGGTCGGATCGCCCGTGACCCGGGGCTTCGACAGATCGCCCGCGACGTTCACGACGCCTCGTCGCGGAGGGTCCGAGGGCAGCGGGGTCTCGTCATGGTGGATCCTGTCTCACAGTGGTCGGCGGGCTGCTGCCCAACATTCCACATGTACCGTTCTGTCGCCACCCGGCGGCCGATGCTGGGGACGATGACCGGGGCATCGCGCCTGGGGAGGGCGTGCCTCCGCCGAGGGCGCGCAGCCTAGGATCGACCGGTGCCCCTCGCCTCCCCCGTCGCCGCCTGGTTCCGCGAGAACGGGCGCGACCTGCCCTGGCGCCGGCCCGGCTTCACCGCGTGGGGAACCCTCGTCAGCGAGGTGATGCTCCAGCAGACGCCGGTCGTCCGAGTCGTCCCGCGCCTCCAGCAGTGGCTCGAGCGCTGGCCCACGCCCGCCGACCTGGCCGCCTCCCCCGCCTCCGACGCCGTCCGCGCCTGGGACCGCCTGGGCTACCCCCGTCGCGCCCTCGCGCTCCACGCCGCCGCCGTGGCGATCACCGAACGGCACGGCGGAGTCATCCCCGAAGAGGTGCCCGATCTCCTGGCGCTGCCCGGGGTCGGCGACTACACGGCCCGGGCCGTCGCCGTCTTCGCGTACGGGCACCGGCACCCCGTCGTCGACACGAACGTGCGTCGCGTCCTGGCCCGCGCCGTCGAGGGCCTGGCGGAGCCCTGGGCCCCGTCGGCCCGTCGTGACCTGCCGCTGATGGAGGCACACCTGCCCCTCGACCGAGAGGAGGCGCGGGTCGTCAGCGCAGGAGTGATGGAGCTGGGTGCCCTGGTCTGCACCGCCCGCTCGCCCCGCTGCGACGAGTGCCCCCTGATCGCGGAGTGCGCGTGGGTGCTCGCCGGACGCCCGGCGCACGTCGGGCCGCGCCTCCGCACCCAGGCGAAGTTCGAGGGATCGGACCGCCAGGTGCGCGGGCTCGTCATGGCAGAGCTGCGGGCGAGCGACGTGCCCGTCACCGCCGCGGAGATCGCGACGGTGTGGCCCGACGCCGCTCAGCGCGACAGAGCCCTCGCCGGCCTGCTCCGTGACGGGTTGGTCACGGGCAGTGCCGACGAGGGCTGGGAACTGCCGAGCTGACGACGCGAGGCGCCTCGGCCTCAGGTCAGCGGGTGCCGCCGTCCGGCTCGACGAAGCCGTCGCCGACCGGGGCGTCGCCCGCAGGGGCGTCGGCCGAGGGCGCGGGCTCGGCGTCGTCGAGCCCCAGATCCTCGTCCTCGTCGTCCTCGCCCTCGTCGTCGTAGTCGTCCTCGTCACGGGGCTTCACGTACGGGTCGGCGTCGCCGGCGTACTCGGCCGTGGCGGCGATGGTCTGGCTCTCCTGGTCACGCTGACGCGCCTCCTGCAGGAGGCGGTCGATGGACGCCGCGTTCTCCGGCAGGGCGTCGAGGATGAACTCGATGCTCGGGGTGAGGCGCGCGGTGATGTTCTTGCCCACCTCGCTGCGGAGCATGCCGGTGGCGGACTTGAGGGCGGCGCCGGTGTCGCGGCGCTCCTCGTCGGTGCCGTAGACCGTGTAGAAGATCGAGGCGTGCTGGAGGTCGCCCGTCACCTTGACGTCGGTGATCGTGACGAAGCCGAGACGCGGGTCCTTGATGCCCTTGTCGAGGCGTCGAGCGACGATCTCCTTGATGCGGTCGGCCATCTTGCGGGCGCGCTGCGGGTCAGCCATGTCGGGCTCCTTCTGCTGGTCCGCTCAGGGCGAGCGGTGAGGGGTGAGGCCCCGCCCCGACCGGAGTCGGGGCGGGGCCTCGTTCAGTGCTGTGACGCCGGGGTCAGACCCGCGGCTTCTCGACCATCTCGATGGTCTCGATCTCGTCGCCGATCTGGATGTCGTTGAACTTGCCGAGGCCGATGCCGGCCTCGAAGTCCGTGCGCACCTCGGTGACGTCGTCCTTGAAGCGACGCAGCGAGTCGATCGCCAGGTTGTCGCCGACGACGACGCCCTCGCGGATGACCCGAGCACGGGCGTTCCGGGTGATCGTTCCCGATCGCACGATGACACCGGCGATGTTGCCGACCTTCGATGAGCGGAAGATCTCGCGGATCTCGGCCACACCGGACTGCTTCTCCTCGAACTCGGGCTTGAGCATGCCCTTGAGCGAGTTCTCGATGTCCTCGAGGGCCGCGTAGATGACCGAGTAGAAGCGGACGTCGACACCCTCGCGAGCAGCGCGCTCCCGGGCCTTCGTGTCGGGGCGGACGTTGAACCCGATGATCACCGCGTTGTCGACCGTGGCGAGGTTGACGTCGCTCTCGGTGACGGCGCCCACGCCGCGGTGGATGATGCGCAGCTGCACGCTGTCGTCCACCTCGATCTTGAGCAGCGACTCCTCCAGCGCCTCGACGGCACCGGACACGTCGCCCTTGATGATGATGTTGAGCGCCTCGACCTTGCCCTCCTCGAGAGCACGGGTGAAGTCCTCGAGCGAGATGCGCTTGCGGGCCTTGGCCAGCGACGCGTTGCGCTCGACGGCCTCGCGCTTCTCGGCGATCTGACGGGCCGTGCGGTCCTCCTCGGTGACGAGGAAGGTGTCGCCGGCGCGGGGGACGCTCGACAGGCCCTGGACCAGCACGGGCCGGCTCGGGTAGGCCTCGTCGACGGCGTCGCCGTTCTCGTCGACCATCGCACGGACGCGGCCGTAGGCCGTGCCGGCGACGATGGCGTCTCCGACGCGGAGCGTCCCCGACTGGATGAGCACCGTGGCGACGGCACCGCGACCCTTGTCGAGTCGAGCCTCGATCGCGACGCCTCGGGCGTCCTTGTCGGGGTTCGCCCGCAGGTCGAGGCCCGCGTCGGCCGTGAGCAGGACGGCCTCGAGGAGGGCGTCGATGTTCTTGTTGTCACGGGCCGACACGTCGACGAACATCACGTCTCCGCCGTACTCCTCGGCGACGAGACCGTACTCGGTGAGCTGCTGCCGGACCTTCGCCGGGTTCGCGCCCTCCTTGTCGATCTTGTTGACCGCGACCACGATCGGCACGTTGGCCGCCTGGGCGTGGTTCAGGGCCTCCACCGTCTGCGGCATGATGCCGTCGTCGGCGGCGACCACGAGGATCGCGATGTCGGTGACCTGCGCACCACGGGCACGCATGGCGGTGAACGCCTCGTGGCCCGGGGTGTCGATGAAGGTGATGGCGCGCTCGACGCCCTCGTGCGGGGCCCACACCTGGTAGGCACCGATGTGCTGGGTGATGCCACCCGCCTCACCGGCCACGACGTTGGCGTTGCGGATCGCGTCGAGGAGTCGCGTCTTTCCGTGGTCGACGTGGCCCATGACGGTCACGACGGGGGGACGGATCTGCAGGACGGACTCGTCCTCGTCCTCGAGCTCCTGCTCGAGGTCGATGTCGAAGCCCTCGAGGAGCTCCTTGTCTTCGTCCTCGGGCGAGACGACCTGGATGTTGTAGCCCAGCTCCTCGCCGAGCACCTGGAAGGTGGCCTCGTCGAGGGACTCCGTCGCCGTGGCCATCTCACCGAGGTGGAAGAGCACGGTCACGAGGTTGCCGGGGCTGGCGTCGATCTTGTCGGCGAAGTCGCTGATGGACGCGCCGCGACGGAGACGGACGATCGTGCTGCCGTCGCCGCGGGGGACGCTGACGCCGCCCAGGGACGGCGCCGACCGCATCTCGAACTCGGCCCTCTTCGTCCGCTTCGACTTGCGTGCCTTGCTCTTGCCGCCACCGCGGCCGAACGCGCCGGCCGTGCCGCCGCCGGGGCCACGACCACGGCCGCCGCCGCCGCCCGCGGGGCGGGGAGCGCCGAAGCCGGGGCGGAAGCCGCCCGCGGCACCGGGGGCGCCGCCGCCGGGGCGCTGGAACCCACCACCGGCACCGCCGGGACGAGCACCGGCACCGGCCGGACGCTGGCCGAAGCCGTTGGGGCGGGGGCCTGCGCCCACGCCGGGGCGCGGAGCGCCCGGACGGGGAGCACCGGGACGGGGAGCCATCGGGCGGGGGCCCGCGGCGCCGCCGGGACGCGGCATGCTGCTCGCGGCGCCGGAGCCTCCGGGACGGGGCGCGCTGGGGCGACCCATGCCCTGGTTGCTGGCGAAGGGGTTGTTGCCGGGGCGCGGAGCACCGGGGCGGGGGCCACCGGGCTTGGGGCCGGCGGCACCGGGCTTGACGGCGTCCGCCGCGGGGGCGGAGGCGGCCTCGGCGGCGGCGGCGGCGCGCTGCGCCTCTGCCTGGGCCTGACGCTCGGCGACGGTGAGCGGCGCGACGGGGGCGGGTGCCGCCTCCGCCTCGGGCTCAGCGGCGACGGGAGCGGGCTCCGGAGCAGCGGGCTGCTCGGCGACCGGGGGCTTGGGGGTGGGCGCCGCGGGGCGGGGCGTACCCGGCTTGGGAGCCGACGACGACGCCGCGGTGGCGGGCTTGGCGGGTGCCTTCGGGGCGGGCGACGCCGAAGCAGCACCGGCGAACGCCTGGCGCAGCTTGCGGGCGACGGGGGGCTCGACGCTGGAGGACGGGCCCTTGACGAACTCGCCCATCTCCTTGAGCTTCTCTAGTGCGGTCTTGCTGTCGATCCCCAGCTCGCTGGCGATCTCGTGTACGCGTGGTTTAGCCACAGTTCTCCTGTCTCGGGCCCCGCCCGATCAGGGTGGAGCCGTCAGTTCTGGACGGGTCTCATTTCGAGCCGCTCATTAGTTGTCCATGTGCCTGTCAGCCTGTTCTGTCTGGGCTAGTGGTCGTGGTGGAACTCGGGGTGGTGCATCGGGAGTGGTCCGTGCCACGAGCTGGTCGCGGAGCTCCTGCGAATCGGGGTCCGAGTCGAGGCGGAACGCACGGCGGAAGGCCCTGCGCTTCACTGCTGACTCGAACGCCTCCATCGAAGGCGTCAACCACGCACCCCGCCCGGGGAGCGAGGCGGTCTCGTCGACCACCAGGCGTCCGTCTCGGACGACGATCCTCACGAGTGAGGACCGCGGAGCGCGCGTTCGAGTGCCGATGCACGTTCTGACGGGTTCCACCTTACCCCCTCGGGTCGCGGGACGGGAGACGCCGGGGGCGAACGGCGTGGTGCGCCGCCCGCCCACCGGCATCGTGGTCGACGATGAACGTCAGTGGTCCTCGAGGATCGAGTCGGGCTGGACGGGTCGTGCCTGCCACCGTGCCGCCGACGCTGCGCGCCGTCGACCCGGCGCGCGGACCGACGTCCAGCTCAGTCGTCCTCGAGGATCGAGTCGGGCTGGATGTCGATCCGCGCGCCCGTCAGCTTCGCGGCGAGGCGGGCGTTCTGGCCCTCCTTGCCGATGGCGAGCGACAGCTGGTAGTCGGGCACGAGGGCGCGGACGGCCTTGGTCGACTTGTCGATGACGAACGCCGACGACACCTTCGCGGGCGACAGGGCGCTCGCGACGAAGGTCGGCAGGTCGCTGGAGTAGTCGACGATGTCGATCTTCTCGTCGTTCAGCTCGGTCGTGACGGCGCGGACCCGCTGGCCCATCTCGCCGATGCAGGCGCCCTTGGCGTTGACGCCCGCCTCCGTGGCCCGGACGGCGATCTTGGTGCGGTGGCCGGCCTCGCGGGCCAGCGACACGATCTCGACGACGCCGCTGGCGATCTCGGGCACCTCGAGCGCGAAGAGCTTGCGCACGAGCGAGGGGTGGGTGCGCGAGACCGTGATCTGCGGCCCCTTCGTGCCCTTGCTGACGCCCGTCACGTACACGCGGATGCGCGAGCCGTGCGCGTACTTCTCGCCGGGCACCTGCTCCTCCGGGGGCAGGATCGCCTCCACGGTGCCGAGGTCGACGTGCACCATGCGGGGGTTCGGCCCCTGCTGGATGACGCCGGCGACGATGTCGCCCTCGCGGCCCTTGAACTGGCCGAGGACCTTGTCGTCGCCGATGTCGCGCAGGCGCTGGTTGATCACCTGCTTCGCGGCGAAGGCGGCGATGCGACCGAAGTCGCTCGGGCTGTCGACGGCCTCGCCGACGACGGCGCCCTCCTCGTCGCGCTCGATGGCGAAGACGGACACGTGGCCCGTCTTGCGGTCGAGCTCGACGCGGGCCGCGGGCACGCGGCTCTCGGGCTGGTTGGTGTGCTTGAGGTAGGCCGTGAGGATGGCCTGCTCGATGATGCCGACGAGCTCCTCGAAGGGGATCTCGCGTTCGCGCTCCATGAGGCGCAACACACTCAGGTCGATGTCCACTGAGGGCCTCCACTGTTCAGATCTGCAGGCTGCGCGCGCGGTGGCGCACACAGCATCCCCCTACGGTACCCGAGTGCGGGCGGGGGGACGCACCTCCCGGACGCACGACACCGCGCCTCCTCGTCAGGACGACGGGGAGGCGCGGTGCCGGTGGTCAGGAGGCGCGCGGTGCCGAGAGGGCCGCCACGGCCTCGGCGACGGTGACGGGGGTGCGCTCGCCCGTGCGGCGGTCCCAGAGCTCCACGACGCCCTCGCCGGCCGAGCGGCCCACGACGACGATGCGCGGCACGCCGAGCAGCTCGGCGTCGCCGAACTTGACGCCGGGCGACACCTTGGGCCGGTCGTCGTAGAGGACGTCGAGGCGGTGCTGCTCGAGCTCGGCGGTCAGGGCCTCGGCCACCTCGAAGACGACGGGGTCCTTGCCGGTGGCCACGACGTGCACGTCGAAGGGCGCCACGTTCTCGGGCCAGACGAGGCCCTTCTCGTCGTTGTTGGCCTCGGCGATGACGGCGAGGATGCGGGTCACGCCGATGCCGTACGAGCCCATCGTGACGGTGACCTGCTTGCCGTTCTCGTCGAGCACCTTGAGGCCGAGGGCCTCGGCGTACTTGCGGCCCAGCTGGAAGACGTGGCCGATCTCCATGCCGCGAGCGGTCTCGATGGGGCCGGAGCCGTCGGGGGCGGGGTCTCCCTCGCGCACCTGGGCCGCCTCGACGACGCCGTCGTGCTCGAAGTCGCGACCGGCGACGAGACCCGCGACGTGGACGCCGGGGATGTTGGCCCCGGTGACCCACGAGCTGCCCTCGACGACGCGGGGGTCGACGACGTAGCGGATGCCGGCTCCCCAGCCCGCACCGCCGGGCCCGATGTAGCCCTTCACCAGGCCGGGCGCCTTCGCGAAGTCCGCGTCGCCGGCGGCGTCGACCTCGGCCGGGGCGAACGCGACCTCGAGCCGCTTCATGTCGACGTCGCGGTCGCCGGGCAGGCCGACGACGACGAGCTCGCGCGTGCCGTCGAGGTGCGTGAGCGCGACCACGACGTTCTTGAGGGTGTCGGCGGCCGTCCAGGGCCGGCCGTCGGCGCGCGGGTGCGCGGCCTCGAGCTGCTCGACGAGCGAGGCGATGGTGGGCGTGTCGGCCTTGTCGAGCATCACGGCGGCGGGCTGGCCCTCGATCGGCACGGTGGCGGGCACGGTGGTGGTGAACGCCTCGACGTTCGCCGCGTAGCCGCCCGCCGAGCGGACGAACGTGTCTTCGCCGACCTCGGTGGGGTGCAGGAACTCCTCGGAGCGGGAGCCGCCCATGGCCCCGGCGTCGGCCTGGACGATGACGTACTCCAGGCCGAGGCGCGTGAAGATCCGCTCGTAGGCGTCGCGCTGGGCCTGGTAGCTGAGCTCGAGGCCCTCGTCGCGGACGTCGAACGAGTAGGCGTCCTTCATCGTGAACTCACGGCCGCGCAGGAGGCCGGCCCGGGGCCGTGCCTCGTCGCGGTACTTGTCCTGGATCTGGAACAGGGTGAGGGGGAGGTCCTTGTACGACGAGTAGAGGTCCTTGACGAGGAGCGTGAAGACCTCCTCGTGCGTGGGCGCCAGGAGGTAGTCGGCGTCCTTGCGGTCCTTCAGGCGGAACATGCCCTCGCCGTACTCCGTCCAGCGGCCGGTCGCCTCGTAGGGCTCCCGCGGCAGCAGGGCCGGGAAGTGCACCTCCTGGGCGCCGGCGGCGGCCATCTCGTCGCGGATGACGGCCTCGATCCGGGCCTTGACGCGGAGGCCGAGCGGCAGCCAGGCGAACACGCCCGGCGCCTGGCGGCGGATGTAGCCGGCCCGCACGAGGAGGCGGTGGCTGGTCACCTCCGCGTCGGAGGGGTCTTCTCGGAGGGTGCGGACGAAGAGCTGGGAGAGGCGCGTGGACACCCGACCAGCTTAGGGGCGCGGCGGCCCCTCACCACGGCTGGCCGTCGTAGTCCCCCGGGTTCTGCTCGTAGTACCGCTCGCGGTCCTGGTCGCGCTGCTGCTCCTGCCGGCTCTGCTCGCCCTGCTCCTGCAGCTGCTCCAGGGGCGTCTGGCCGCCGGCTCCGCCCTCGCCCTCCTCCCCGTCGCCGGGCGCTGGCTCGCTCCCGTCGCCTCCGCCCGGGTCGCCGTCGCCCGGCTCGCCCTGGGCCTGCTGCTCCTTCTCGCCGAGGCGTCCCTCCGCCTGGTCGAGCGGCTCGGAGGTGTCGGGCTGCTGCGGATCCTCCGGGGGCCGGAAGCAGCCCTCGGGCGCCTCCTCGATCGTCGTCAGGCCCAGTGCGTAGAGCGCCTCGGCGTCCGCGTAGCGGAGCTCCAGGAGCGCGGCGTCGCCCTGCGCCTCGATGGTCAGCACGAGGTCGGTGCGGATCACGCAGGAGACCGTGTCGTCGTCGGGGGCGAGGTCGAGGGCGGTGACGAACTCCTGCCGCGCCACGTCGAGCACGCCGATCTGCGCGTACGCCGTGCCCCGGTCGAAGTGGTGCACCCAGGGCTCGACGACGTTGGCGACGCCCAGCGGCCCGGTCAGCGACGCAGCCCGCTCGAAGTCACGGGCACCGTAGGCCTGCTGCGTGAGCGCGGCGGCGATCGGGAGCGACAGCAGCTTGACCGCGACGAGGAGGACGACCAGGGCGACCGGGGCCGACCACAGGAGGAGGCGACGACGCAGACGGCGCCGGTACTCCTCGACCGTCAGGGCCGGGACGGCGACGCGGGCACGCGCGACCTCGTCGACGGGGGGCGGGGGCAGGGTGTCGGTCACGGACGGGCTCCGGTCGTGGGTCGGCGGGCGTCGGAGGCGCGGGGCGGCCGGTCGGAGCCACTGGCGCCCCCTGGCCGGGGAGGCCGGGCGGGCCTGACCTCCCCCAGGGCGCGGGCGACCTGGAGGGCGTCGACGAGCACGAGCAGGAAGAGCGGCACCGCGGCGATCCAGTACAGGTCGGTCACGGTCTCGGACCGGGTCGCGTCCGACGTGACGCCGCCCGAGCGCACGTCGGCGACGACGGAGTCGACGCTCGTGCCCGCCGAGCGGTGCTCGTACGGCACGCCGAGCTGGCCGGCGACGGTGCGGAGCGCGTCCTCGTCGATGCGCGAGATCGCCTCGGGCTCCCCCGCCCGGGTCCGGTCGAGGATGTACTCGTCGCTGCTGTACTCGTCGCCGTACCCGTCGAACACCTTCATCGGCCCGCCGTCGGCGGTGCCGTAGCCGAGCACGGCTCCCCCGTCGACGTCGCCGGCCGCCTCGGCGAACGACTCGGGCTCGTCGCCCGAGGTCTGCTCGCCGTCGCCCAGGTAGTAGACGACGTTCGCCCGTGCCGGGTCGGCGTCGCGGGCCTCGGCCAGGCGCTCGGCGAGCAGCTGGTTCGCCTCGCTGATCGAGCTGCCCCGGGAGTACGTCGTGATCTCCTGGTTCATGACCTCGGCCGCCGACACCACGGCGGCCGCGTCGTCGGTGAGGGGCGTGCGCAGCACCGCGGTGCTGTCGAAGCTGATCAGCGAGAACCGCGCCCCGGCGAGCTGCTCCGCGACGGCGGCCACGTCGGCGCGGACCCCCGTCAGCCGCGGCTCGCCGTCGCCCCAGTCCTGCGCCGCGATGCTGGAGGTGGTGTCGACGACGAAGAAGACGTTGACCTGGGCGACCGACGCCTCGGCCGAGCCTCCCGGCAGGCCGGGCCGGGCGGCCACGACGAGGAGCAGCGCCACGACGCCGAGGCGCCGAGCCCAGGCCCGGGCGAGCCGCCGGTTCGACCGCTCCGCGACGAGCCGCCAGGCGGTGAAGCCGAGCAGGGCGACGCCGACGACGGCGAGCAGCCACCAGGGCAGCACGGGCTGGAGGACGACGGCCCGGGCGACCCCCGTCGAGGCGGTGACCAGCGACTCCCCCGTGCCGACCGCGCTCACAGCCGCACCCGCCAGAGCAGGAGGAACGCGCCCGCGACGCCCAGCAGGGCCGCGATGACGAGCCCCTGGGGCCGGTCGGTGACGACGAGCCGGCGCGTGCCCGTGAACAGCCCGGCCTCCCGCTCGTCGATGGCGTCGATCACCGCGGAGACCGTGTCGTCGTCGTTCAGGGCGTAGTAGGCCCCGCCGGTCTCGACGGCGACCTGCTCGAGCTCCCCCGCCACCTCGTCGGCGACGGCGTCGGACGAGTAGTCGGCCGGGTTCAGCGCGTAGACCCGCACGTCGCGCTCGGTGGCGAGCTCGCCCGCCTCGGCGAGGGTCACCAGGGCCTGGCCGTTGACGTAGTTGTCGGTGGCCAGCACGACCGACTTGGGCCGGGTGCTCTCGCTGCCGCCGTCGAAGCCCAGCACGCACGACGCGAGGCCGTCGCCGATCAGCGAGGCCCCCTCGCCGAGGTCGGTGCCCGACCAGTACCGCGTGCCGTCCTCGCCGAGGGAGTCGAAGGAGGCGCCGTAGCGCCGGAGCTGCTCGGTCACGAAGTCGTAGTCGTCGGTGAGCGGGAAGGCCGTGACGGCAGAGCTGTCGAAGAGGGTCAGGCCGATCCGCTCGCCGTCGAGCCCCTGGGCCAGCTGGGCGAACGTCTCGACGATCTGGGCGTCGACCTCGGTCATCGAGCCGGAGACGTCGAGGCACAGCACGATGTCGCGCTTGTAGGACGGCGGCTCGACCACCTGGGTCGACGAGGGGCGTGCGGCGAGCAGCGCGCCGACGCCGCCCAGGGCGACCAGGACGACGAGCGCGGCCACGAGCAGCGCGCGGTACCGGCGCACCAGCCGTCGGTACACCGGCAGCTCGGTGAGGCGCTCGCTGTGCGCGACGGGCGTGCCGAGGCGACGGAGGCGACCGCGCTCGCGACGGAGGCGACGCACGGTGAGCCAGACCGCGACTCCCGCGACGACGAGGGCCACGAGGGGCACCCACCAGAAGATCAGGCCCACGAGGTGATCACCTCCCGTGCCGTGGCGACGGCGTGACGCGCGTCGCCCGGGTGCGCCGGCCGGAAGGCGGGCGGGTAGTACTCCTCGACCGCGCCGGTGAGCTGCGGGAGGTCGGACTCGCGCAGGTCGGCGAGCGTCATCACGTGGGTGTCGACCCCGGCGGTCTCGTGGGCGAAGGAGCGCAGCAGGAGGCTCAGCCGGCCGTGCACGGCACGGTCGTCGAGCCTGCCCGCCGCGGCCGCGGCCTCGACCTCGTCGACCAGGCCGAGGTACCGGGCCCGGACGCTCGGGAGGTCGACGGCGGCCGCCCGGCGGGCGGCACGCTCGGCCGGCGGGAGGCGTCGTGCCGAGAACCGCACCACGAACACCCACCACCCGACGACCAGCGCCAGGAGCAGGAGGCCGAGCGCGAGCCAGAGCCCCCACCACTGGTACTGGTAGGGGCCGAAGAAGCCGTCATCGTCGAGCACGGCGGTGCTTCTCGATCAGGGCGGAGAGACCGGGGACGACCTGCGACTGGGCGGTGAGGCGCACGCTGCTGATGCCGAGGGCCTGCAGCTGCCGCTCGGCGTCGCCGACCCGCCGCTCGGACGAGGCGTCGAAGGCGACCCGCAGGGCTCCGTTCTCGCGGAGGTACGCGGGCAGCCCCGACGCCTCCTGGACGTCGTAGAGGTCGCGCGCGTGGCCCGTGCGGCTCATCAGGTCGGCGTCGCCGACGGTGAGCCAGAGGATCTCGTGCTGCGCACGGAGCCGGCGCAGGAGCTTCTCGAGCGCCTCGTCGACCACGACGTCGTCGGCGACCACGAGCAGCATCGACCGCCGACGCACGCCCCGCGCGACCCAGGAGAGGACCCCGTGCAGGTCGCTGCGGGGCGCCTCGAGGCTCACCCGCTCGTCGACGCGCCGCAGCAGCATCTCGAGGTGGGCGTCGGTGGACCCGGCGGGGTGGGCCCGCGTGCCCGACTCGTCGCCCGCGACGAGGCTGACGACGTCGCCGTGCTGCGCCGCGATGTAGCCCAGGGCCCCGGCCGCCATCACCGCGATGTCTTTCTTGGTCTCGCCGCCGGCCGCGGTGGCGGCCATGTTGCGACCCGTGTCGACGACCAGCACCAGGTGACGGCGACGGCTCGCGATGTAGCGCTTGACGAGGGGCTCGCCGTGGCGCGCGGTGGCCTTCCAGTCGATGTCGCGCACCTCGTCGCCCGGGACGTACGCCCGCAGGTCGTCGAAGTCGTGGCTGCGCCCGTGGTGCACCGAGGCGTAGCCGCCCTCGAGCAGGTCGAGGGTGCGTCGGTGGGCGAACAGCGACATCTTCGTGCGCACCCGGAGCAGCAGGCCCGGCACGGCGTCAGGGGGTCTGCACGGCGCCGAAGACGGCGTCGATGACGGTCTCGGGCCGCACGTCGTCGGCGGCGGCCTCGTAGCCGAGGATGACCCGGTGGCGCAGCACGCCGTGGCGCAGGTGCTTGACGTCTTCCGGGATGACGTAGTCGCGGCCGTGGAGGAGGGCGAGGGCGCGCGCGCCCTGGACGAACGCGATGCTGGCCCGCGGGCTGGCGCCGAACTCGACGTAGTCGGCCAGCCCGGCCGGCAGGTACTGCTGCGGGTGACGCGTGACGTAGACGAGCTGGACGACGTAGTTGACGATCGACGCGTCGACGTAGACCCGCTTCGCCAGCTCCTGCAGGAAGACGACGTCGTCGAGCGTCACCCCGGTCGGCTCGTCGGCCCGGCCCTCGTCGTAGACGCCGGCCTCGATGCGGCGGATGACCTCCGCCTCCTCGGCGGGGCTCGGGTAGTCGAGCACCTCCTTCAGGAGGAACCGGTCGAGCTGCGCCTCGGGCAGCTGGTAGGTGCCCTCCTGCTCGATCGGGTTCTGCGTCGCCAGGACGAGGAAGGGGCGGGGCAGCGCGTAGACGCGGCCGCCGATGCTCGTCTGGCGCTCCTGCATCGCCTCGAGCATGGCGCTCTGGGTCTTGGCGCTCGAGCGGTTGATCTCGTCGAGCAGGACGAAGTTGCTGTGCACGGGGCCCAGCTGGGTCACGAACGTCGACTTCTGGGCGTCGTAGATCTGCGTGCCCGTGATGTCGCTCGGCAGCAGGTCGGGCGTGCACTGGATGCGCGTGAAGCTGGCCTGGACCGCCGACGACAGGGTCTGAGCCGCCGTGGTCTTCGCGAGCCCCGGGACGCTCTCGAGCAGGACGTGCCCGCCCGTGATCAGGGCGATCAGCAGGGTGTCGCGCAGGGCCGTCTGGCCGACGACCTTGCGGGAGAAGGCCTCGGAGACCGTGCCGAGCACCCGGTGCGCGCGCTCCATCTCGGCCGGGCTGATCGGACCGGCTGCCGCCGCGGCGGGCTGGGGAGTCGTCGTCGTGTCGGTCACGCGCTCCACTGTAGACCGGACGTCCGTCAGGGCAGACCTCGCCGGGACCCCCCGTCAGCGTCGCAGCGCGCGACGGGCGAGGGCGTTGCCGGCGAACTGGACGAGCTGCACCAGGACGATGATCAGCAGCACGGCCGCCCAGGTCACGACCGGGTCGAACTGTCGGTAGCCGTAGAGGAGGGCGAAGGCCCCGAGCCCGCCGCCTCCCACGTAGCCGGCGACCGCCGACATGTCGACCAGCGCGACGAAGACGAAGGTGTAGCCCAGGATCAACGGCCCCAGCGCCTCCGGCAGGATGACGCTGCCGATGATGCGGAACGGCCCGGCGCCCGCGGCCCTCGCGGCCTCGACCACGCCGGGCTGCACGGTCAGCAGGTTCTGCTCGACGATGCGGGAGATGGCGAACGACGCCGCGAGCGAGAGCGTGAAGATGATCGCCGTGTTGCCGACGCCGGTGCCGAGCACGGCCCGGGCGAGGGGCTGGGCCGCCGCGAGGAAGATGATGAACGGGATCGGCCGGAAGACGTTGACGACGACGTTCAGCACGCTGAAGACGGGCCGGTTGGCGAAGAGGGCCCCGGCCCGCGTGAGGTACAGCGCGAGCCCGAGGAGGAGGCCGCCCAGGCCGCCCAGCAGGAGGGTGAGGGCGACGATGTAGACGGTCTCGTAGGCCGCCTGCCAGAGCAGCGGCTGGAGCTGGAGGAGGGAGTCCACGGGTCAGAGGCCCTTCTGCGTCGTGACGGCGGCGGGCGGGAGGAGCTCCGAGGCCGCGGGGCCGAGCTCACGGACGGCGGCTTCCACGGCCCCGTCGTCGCCCGCCAGGGCGAGGGTCAGGGTGCCGAAGGTCCGGCCGGCGATCTCGTCGATGCCGCCGAAGACGATCTCGAAGGCGACGCCGTGCCGGGCCAGGACCCCGAACACGTGCTGCTGGTCGACCCCGCCCTCGGAGACCCTGACGGTCACGAGCCGACCGGGGTGGCGTCGGCGGAGTGCCGCGAGCTCGTCGCCCTCGGGGCTGCCCGCGACGACCGTCGACACGAAGCGGCGGGTGGAGGCCTCGCGGGGCTCGCTGAAGACCTGGAAGGTGGGGCCCAGCTCGACCACCTTGCCGGAGTCCATCACGGCCACCCGGTCGGCGATGGACTTGATGACGTCCATCTCGTGGGTGATGACGACGATCGTGATGCCGAGCTCGGCGTTGACCCGCCGGAGGAGCCCCAGCACCTCCTGCGTCGTCTCGGGGTCGAGGGCGCTCGTCGCCTCGTCGGCGAGGAGGATGCGCGGCGACGTCGCGAGGGCCCGGGCGATGCCCACGCGCTGCTTCTGCCCGCCGGAGAGCTGGTCGGGCCTGACGTGGGCCTTGTCGGCGAGGCCGACGAAGTGCAGCAGGTCGCTGATCCGCCGCTGGTGCTCGGCCTTCGGCACCCCGGCGGCCCGCAGCGGGAACTCCACGTTGCCCCAGACCGTCTTGGACGAGAAGAGGTTGAACTGCTGGAAGATCATGCCGATGCCGGCCCGCACCCGGCGCAGCTCGCGCTCGGGGAGCCCGGTGACGGGTGCCCCGTCGATCTCGATGCGCCCGCTGGTCGTCAGCTCGAGGGCGTTGATCAGGCGGACCAGCGTGCTCTTGCCGGCCCCGGAGTAGCCGATGATGCCGAAGATCTCGCCGTCCGCGATCTCGAGGCTCACGCCGTCGACGGCGGTGAGCGGCGCGCCGCCCTTCTCTCGGGGCGGGTAGGTCTTCACGACGTCGGTCAGGGTGATGGCGGGCATGGTTCTCCTCGTCAGGGGCGGGACGGCCCGACCCGTGCACCAGGGTGGCACACGGGTCGGGCGGGGCAGGTCGGGCCGGGCGTCAGCCGTTCTGCTCGACGAGCTCCTTCGTCTCGTCCAGCGACGACTCGAGGTCGGCGACCGGCACCTTCACGGTGACGGCGGTGCCGCCCGAGTTCTCGACCACTCCGTCGGTCACGGCCTTGGTGTCCTGGTAGATCTGCACGAGCTTCTTCAGCGTCGGGTCGTCGGCGTCGTCCGCACGGGCCGCGAACACGTTGACGTAGGGCAGCGCGGCGGGGTCGCTCGGGTCGTCCTGAGCGATCACGTCGTCGGTCGACAGGCCGGCCTTCGTCGCGTACTCGTTGTTGATGATCGCCCCGGCGAAGTCGGGCAGCGACGTCGCGGCGAGGTCGGCGGCGACCGTCGTGACCTTGACGGTGGACTTCGACTCGTCGATGTCGTCCACCCCGGAGAAGATGTCGCCGCCGTCCTTCAGCGTGATGAGGCCGTTCGACTGGAGCACGAGCAGCGACCGGGCGAGGTTGCTGGCGTCGTCGGGGACGGCGACGGTGTCGCCGGGCTGGAAGTCGTCCACCGACGTGTACTCCTGCGAGTACAGGGGCAGCGGGTAGATCGCCGTCGAGCCGATCGGCACGAGGTCCGCGGCGGCCGCGACGTCGTACTGGGCCAGGTAGACGATGTGCTGGAACTGGTTGAGGTCGAGCTCGCCCTCGGTGAGCGCCGGGTTGGGCTGCTCGTAGCTGGAGAAGTCGACCAGGTCGACCGTGATGCCCTCCTCCGCCGCGGCGTCGGTGAAGGTCTTCCAGTACGGGTCGCTCGCGCCGACGACCCCGATGCGCACGGTCTCCCCCGCGGCGCCGGAGCCGCCTCGGCCGGCGACGGCCACGCCGATCCCGATCGCGGCGGCGATCACGACGACGGCGACGACGATGATCGCGATGAGTCGACCGGGGCCCTTCTTCGGGGCGTCGATCAGGGGCGTGGCGCTGGACATGTGTCTCCTCGGTGTTCTCTGCGGCGACGAGCCGACTGCGGTGGCCGACCCGGGTCGGCGCTCGCTCGGGCGTCCCCTCCATGGTGGAGGCTGCGCGGAGCGGGGGCGCGCGGGCGCGTCACACGACGACACATGCGTCGCGG
>NZ_LMOX01000001.1:1026181-1047500 GCF_001423665.1 Frigoribacterium sp. Leaf164 | reverse complement strand
CGGTGCGAGCTGTCACTCGCACCGCGCCTCCCGCGGGTGTGGCGGCCTCGGCCGCCGGATGGCCGTCAGACCGTCAGGACCTGGGGCGAGCCCACCTCGCCCGGGGGCATCTCGGCGGCGAGGCGGTTGGCCTCCTCGATCAGGGTCTGGACGATCTCGGCCTCGGGGACGGTCTTGATGACCTCGCCCTTGACGAAGATCTGGCCCTTGCCGTTGCCGGAGGCGACGCCGAGGTCGGCCTCGCGGGCCTCGCCGGGGCCGTTCACGACGCAGCCCATGACGGCGACGCGCAGCGGCACGGTCATGCCCTCGAGGCCGTCGGTGACGTCGTTCGCGAGCTTGTAGACGTCGACCTGGGCGCGGCCGCAGCTCGGGCAGCTGACGATCTCGAGCTTGCGCTCGCGCAGGTTCAGCGACTGGAGGATCTGCAGGCCGACCTTGACCTCCTGCGCGGGCGGGGCGCTGAGGCTGACGCGGATCGTGTCGCCGATGCCCTCGCCGAGGAGGATGCCGAAGGCGGTCGCCGACTTGATGGTGCCCTGGAACTCGGGGCCGGCCTCGGTGACGCCGAGGTGCAGCGGCCAGTCGCCGCGCTCGGCGAGCTGGCGGTAGGCCTTGACCATGATGACCGGGTCGTTGTGCTTGACCGAGATCTTGAAGTCGTGGAAGTCGTGCTCCTCGAACAGCGAAGCCTCCCAGACGGCGGACTCGACGAGCGCCTCCGGCGTGGCCTTGCCGTACTTCTGGAGCAGGCTGGGCTCGAGCGACCCGGCGTTGACACCGATGCGGATCGAGACGCCCGCGGCCTTGGCGGCCGCCGCGATCTTGCCGACCTGGTCGTCGAACTTGCGGATGTTGCCGGGGTTGACCCGGACGGCCGCGCAGCCGGCGTCGATCGCCTGGAACACGTAGTTCGGCTGGAAGTGGATGTCGGCGATCACCGGGATCTGGCTCTTCTTGGCGATGATCGGCAGCGCCTCGGCGTCGTCGCGGCTGGGCACGGCCACCCGGACGATGTCGCAGCCGGAGGCGGTGAGCTCGGCGATTTGCTGGAGGGTCGCGTTGATGTTCGGGGTGGGCGTGGTCGTCATCGACTGGACGCTGACGGGAGCGTCTCCTCCGACGAGGACCTTGCCGACCTTGATCTGCCGCGACTTGCGTCGCGGGGCAAGGGTCTCTGGGACCTTCGGCATTCCGAGATTGACTGCAGGCACGGACCACATGCTAGCCCCGCGGGCTGAGCGCCGAGTGGACCCGCCGTCAGCCGAACAGCTTGATCGGGTTGACGATGTCGGCGTAGGTCAGCAGCAGGCTCATGCCGCCCAGCACGATGACGACCGCGAAGGTCAGCGGGATCACCTTCGCCGTGTCGACGGGGCCCGGGTCGGGCCGGCGGAGGAGCTTCGCGGCGGCCCGGCGGACGGCCTCGATGAGGGCCCCGGCGACGTGGCCGCCGTCGAGCGGCATCAGGGGAACCAGGTTGAAGACGAACAGGGCGACGTTGAGGCTCGCGAGCAGGCTGACGAGGTACGCCGCCCGGTCGACGACGGGGATGCTGTCGAGGCTGACGATCTCGCCCGCCATGCGGCCGACCCCGACGACGCTGACCGGGCCGTTCGCGTCGCGCTCGCCGCCGCCGAAGGCGGCCTGGGCGACGTCGACCATCCGCTGCGGGAGGTGCAGGACGACGTTCGCAACCCGCGCGACGGTGTCGCCGACAGCCGGCAGGACGGCCGTGACGGGCTGGCGCACGTTCTCGGTGGCGAAGCCGATGCCGACGAACCCCACCTCCTGCGTGCGCGGGGCGCCGTCGGCGTCCGTGACGACGGCTCCGGCGTCGTCGGTGACCTCGCGCTCGGTGAGCACCGGGGTGACCTGGAGGGTCTGCTCGGCCCCGTCGCGCTCGACCACGACGTCGAGGGTCTGGTCGGGCGCGGCGCGCAGGGTGCTCGTGATCTGGTCGCCGTCGGTCATGGCGACGCCGTCGATCGACACGATCCGGTCGCCGTTCTGCATCCCCGCGGCGTAGGCGGGAGCCGGGGTCGCCCCCGCGGGGCAGCTGGTCTCGGTCGAGCCCGCGGGCAGGACGCACTCGTTCACGAAGCCCACGGTCGAGCTCGACTGGGCCGTGCCGAAGCCGCAGAGCAGGACGGCGAACAGGGCGACGGCGATGAGGAGGTTCATCAGCGGGCCGCCCAGCATGATGATGATCCGCTTGTAGACGGGGAGGCGGTAGAAGGTGCGCTGCTCCTCCCCCTCGTCGATCGTCTCGGCGCTGGCGGTGCGGGCGTCCTGCACGAGGGTCTGGAAGAAGCCGGTGCTCGCCGTGCGCGAGCCGCCGGCGGCGCTCGGCGGGTACATGCCCGACATCGAGATGTAGCCGCCGAGCGGCAGCGCCTTGAGGCCGTACTCGGTCTCGCCGCGACGACGCGAGAAGATGGTGGGCCCGAAGCCGATCATGTACTGGCCGACCTTGACCCCGAACTTCTTCGCCGGCACGAGGTGGCCCACCTCGTGCAGCGCGATCGACGCGCCGAGCCCGATCACCATGATCAGGATGCCGAGCACGTACAGCAGGATCGTTTCCACCGGCTCAGGGTAGCTGCCCGGACCAGGGGGCGAGGTGCGCCCCGGCCCTGGCGACGCTGTGAACGCCGGACCCACGGGGGCCGTCACCCCAGGTCTGGGGGCGGGCGCCCGACCGCGGTCGCCGGCGGGCGGGCTGCGTCAGCCGGCGAGCAGCGCGTCGGCCTCCGCACGGGCCCAGCGCTCCGCCTCGAGGACCCCCTCGAGCGTCGCGGTGCCGGAGTCGTGGCGGTCGACGACCTCGCGGACCGTGTCGAGGATGCCGAGGTAGCCCACCCGGCCCTCGTGG
The DNA here is from genome assembly GCF_001423665.1 of Frigoribacterium sp. Leaf164. NCBI lineage: Bacteria > Bacillati > Actinomycetota > Actinomycetes > Micrococcales > Microbacteriaceae > Frigoribacterium > Frigoribacterium sp. Leaf164. Next base: position 1,044,625 of record NZ_LMOX01000001.1, on the reverse strand, counting down.
AAGGCCAGGACGGCCTGCTCGTTGGCGGCGTTGAAGACGGCCGGCACCGTGCCGCCGGCCCGGCCGACCTGCTTCGCGAGGTCGACCGACGGGAAGGCCTCGGTGTCGAGCGGCTCGAAGGTCCAGGTGGAGGCGGTGGTCCAGTCCAGCGGACGCCCCACCCCCGGCACGCGGTCGGGCCAGGCGAGGCCGAGCGAGATGGGCAGGCGCATGTCGGGCGGCGACGCCTGGGCGATCGTGGAGCCGTCGACGAACTCGACCATGGAGTGCACGATCGACTGCGGGTGGACGGTGACGTCGATCCGGTCGTAGTCGACGTCGAAGAGGAGGTGCGCCTCGATGACCTCGAGCCCCTTGTTCACCAGGGTCGAGGAGTTCGTGGTGACCACGAGGCCCATGTCCCAGGTGGGGTGCGCGAGGGCCTCCCGGGGGGTGACGTCGACGAGCTCGGCCCGGGTGCGACCCCGGAACGGACCGCCGGAGGCAGTGAGCACGAGGCGTCGGACCTCGCGCTCCGCCCCCGACCGGAGCGCCTGCGCGATGGCCGAGTGCTCGGAGTCGACGGGCACGATCTGGCCCGGCCGGGCGCGCTCCCGCACGAGGTCGCCGCCGACGATGAGGCTCTCCTTGTTGGCCAGGGCGAGGGTCGCACCCGACTCGAGGGCCGCGAGGGTGGGGCCGAGGCCGACGCTGCCGGTGATGCCGTTGAGGACGACGTCCGTCGCGACGTCGCGGACGAGCGACACGGACTCGTCGGTGCCGAGCGCGACGTGCTCGACCCCGAACTCGGCCGCCTGCCGCTCGACCAGCTCGCGGTTGCTGCCGGCCGACAGCCCCACCACCTCGAAGAGGTCGGGGTTGGCCCGGACCACGTCGAGCGCCTGGACGCCGATGGAGCCGGTGGAGCCGAGGATCGTGACGCGACGCATGCCAGCAGCCTAGGGCCCGCGGGCGGACGCCGGCACGGGCGCGGCCCGGGCGCGGCCCGGCCCGCGCCCGTGCCGGGCGTCGGCTCGAGGCGGGCTACGCGACCGCGAGCACGTCGATGACGAAGACGAGCGTGTCGCCGGGCTCGATGCCGGCCGAGGCCTGGCCGGCCTCCCCGTAGCCCTCCGCCGGCGGCACGACGACGAGCACCTGCGACCCGACGGTCTGGCCGATCATCGCGGAGGCGAACCCGCTGACGACCTGCTGGGTCGAGAACGTCGCGAGGGTCCCGCTCCCCCAGCTCTCGTCGAAGACCTCGCCGGTGCGCCAGTTCACGCCCTGGTACTGGACGGTGACGTTGGCCGGGTCGGGCACGACCGGGCCGTCGCCGACCTTGAGGACCTCCACCTGCAGGTCCGTGGGCGGGTCGCCCTCGGGGAGGGTGACCGTCGGGCGGCCGTCGTCGGCGAGCTCGACCGTGGGGAAGCCGGGCTGCGCCTCCTGGTCGGCGCCCGTCGCCCGGGTCGGGACGACCGCGAAGGTGTCGACCACGATGACGGCGGCGGCGTTGGGCGGGTCGGTGCCCTCGGTGCTCGGCTGCATGTCGGCCGCGGAGGCGACGGTGACCGTGCGGCCCCCGGCCTGCGCACAGAGAAGGGCGCCCTCGAGGCCCGGCACGTAGTAGTCGGCGCTGATGGTGAGCTGCTCGCCGGTGCCGCTCTCGTAGCCGGCCGAGTTGACGAGGTCGCCGGTCATGGCGTCGAACACCGTGATCGCCACGCGGACGACGTCGCCCGTGCGCGTGCGCTCCCCGGTGCCCTCCGTGACGACCGTCTGCTGGCTGGTCGAGACGTCGACCGGCCCGCTCAGGGCGATGCTCGGCTGCGTGCCGACCTCGCCCGACACCTCGACCGACTCGGACGCCGAGCCCGACGGCAGGCAGTCACGGGCCGCCGCGGTCGCCGTGCCGGAGGCCGTGCCGTCGGACGGCGCCGGCTCGCCGCCGCCCGTGCAGCCGACGAGCCCCGCCGCGACGAGCGGCAGGACGGCGGCCGCGAGGAGGCGCGGGAGACGGCGCACGCGGGTCACGTCAGCCGACGGCGAGGATGTCGATGACGAAGACGAGGTCGTCCGTGCCGCCGATGCCGGCCTGCGGCTGGCCGGACGCGCCGTAGCCGTCGGCCGGGGGGATCACGACGACCGTCTGGGAGCCGACGGTCTGCCCCACCATGCCCTGGGCGAAGCCCGTGATGACCTGCGTGGTGGCGAAGGTCGCCGGGGCACCGCGCGACCAGCTCTCGTCGAAGACCTCGCCGGTCGTCCAGTTGACGCCCTGGTACTGGACCGTGACGGTGTCGCCGTCGGCGACGACCGCGCCGTCGCCCTTCTTGAGCACCTCGACCTGCGTCTCGGTGGGCGCCGTCGTGTCGGGGATCGTGACGGTCGGCCGGCCGTCGGCGTCGAGCTCGACCGTCGGGAAGCCCGGGGTGGGCTCCTGGTCGGCGCCCGTGGCGCGCTGGGGGACGTCGCTCGCGCCGGAGCTCGACGAGCTCGACGGCGAGGACGTGTCGGCGGGGGCGGCCCCGTCGTCGCCGGCGCACGCGGCGAGCGCGAGCACGAGGGCGGGGACGGCCAGGAGGGACAGGGAGCGGCGCATGGTGATCTCTCGGTCGAGGCGGTGGGGGCCGGTCGTCGACGACGCTCGGCGCAGACCATTGTGCCGCACGACGTCGAGGTGTCTGCTGGGCGTCGTGCCCCGGGTCAGGAGGCCTGGACGAGGGTGGTGGGCTCGTGCCCGACCGGGAACGCCACGGAGGCGGCGATGAAGCACTTGCGGGAGGCCTCCGCGTGCAGCCGGGTCGCGGCCTCGACCATGCTCTCGTCCGCCACGGTCACGCGGGGCCGCAGGGTCGCCGAGGTGAAGCGGCCTCCCCCGTCGGCGGTCTGCGTCATGCTGCCCTCCGCGGCGTCTGAGTAGGCGACGACGACGACGCCCGCGGCGGCCGCGACGTGGAGGTAGCTGAGCAGGTGGCACTCGGCCAGCGCGGCGAGCAGGAGCTCCTCCGGGTTCCAGCGGTCGGCGTCGCCGTGGAAGGTCCGGTCGGCGGAGCCCTCGACGTCGTGCCGCTTGCCCGCGGCGGAGATCAGCGCGTCGCGCCCGTAGCTGCGGTACGACGTGGTGCCGACGCCGCGGTCGCCCGTCCACGTGAGGTCGACGGCGTAGTGGTGGTCGAGCACGGGGACCTCCGGGGATCGGTGGCGGGCACGCCCCCGTCGGTGGCCGGGGGCGTCGGTATGCTCCCCATCATGACCGACCTCCGTGCCCCCGCGCCCGTCTCCGCCCCCCGCCACCCGCTCACGGCGGCGGGCAGCCGCGAGCTGGCCGTGCTCGTGCGCTCCGGGCTGGAGGAGAGCCGGCACCTCGGCGCGGCCGTCGTCGTCGACCACGACGGCGCCGTGCTCCGGGAGGTGGGCGACGGCGGCGCCTCGATCTACCCGCGCTCGTGCCTCAAGCCCCTGCAGGCGCTCACCGTGCTGCGGTCGGGCGTCGAGCTGCCGGGCTCCCAGGCGGCGATCGCGACGGCGAGCCACGCCGGCACCCCGGAGCACCTCGCCCTGGCCGCGAGCGTGCTCGCCCGCTCCGCCAGCGGCGAGGACGACCTGCTCTGCCCGCCCGACTGGCCCGGCGACCGGGCGAGCGCCCGGCGCGCCGACGGCAGCCGACGGCTCGCCATGAACTGCTCGGGCAAGCACGCCTCGTTCCTCCTCGCCTGTGCCGAGAACGGCTGGGACCCGGCGACCTACGTCGACCTGGACCACCCACTGCAGCGTGCCGTGCGGGAGACCGTGGCCGAGTACACCGGCGAGGTCGTCGACCACGCGGGCGTCGACGGCTGCGGCGCCCCGGTGTTCGCGACGACCGTGACGGGGCTCGCGCGCTCCGTCGCCCGGGTCGCCGGCTCGGTGTCGCCCGGCCGCCGGGCGGGCGACCCCGAGGCCGCTCGGCTCGTCGACGCCGTGTTCGCCGACGCCTGGGCCATCGACGGCCCCGGTCGCGCCAACACCGTCACGGTCGACGAGCTCGGCGTCTTCGCGAAGCTCGGGGCCGAGGGCGTCATGGTGATGGGCACGCCGGACGGCGTGGGCGTCGCCGTCAAGGTGCTGGACGGCAACGTGCGCGCGGGGACGCTCGTCGCGCTGCACCTCCTCGTCGCCGAGGGCGCGGTGGACGCCGACGCGGCACGTCGCGTCGTCGACGCGACCCTGGAGCCCGTCCTCGGCGGAGGCGTCGTCGTCGGCGGCATCGAGGTGAGCCCCGAGCTCGTCGCCGCGGGGCGCTGACGACGCCCCAGCCCCCCGCGAACGGCTCGACTCGGGCACCGTCACCGCCGCCCCGGGTCCACGTCGTCGTGCACGGAGATGCTCGACACGTGGACGGGGACGTCGCACGCGCGCCCGTCCCGGCGCGTCACCGTCGCCGTGCCGTCCCGAGCGACGACCAGCACGCAGGCGGCCGGTGCCCGGCCCGGGGCGCCCTCGCCGACGACGGTCACCGCGTCGACCGGGCTGCCCTGGGCTCGGAGCTGCAGCCGGAAGCCCGCGGCGACCCCGCGGACGAGCACGGCGGGGCCGTGGACGTCGACGCCGCCTCGGGCGTCGACGCAGAGCGGGCCTCGGGCGATCGTCGCGGCTCCCCGAGCCGGGGCACGTCGCCCCGCGGTGACCGGGTCGTCGCCGAGCACCGCCACACTCGCGTCGACCTCCCCCGTGCCGAGGACGAGCCAGGCCGCGCCGCGGGGGCCCCGGGGCGCGAGGGACCGGAGGCCTCCGCGACGACGCACGAGCTCCGCGAGCGCCGCCGAGTCCGGGAACTCGGCCGAGAGGTCGTCGGCCACGACCGCGAGCTGTCTCGTGACCGCGACCAGCGCCTCCTCGTGCTCCCGCGCGGCTCGACGTGACCGTGGACTCCTGCCTCGGAGGGCCCCCGGCGCCGTCGTGCCGACCCAGGAGGCGGCCGCGGCGGCGGCGGCGACGCTCCAGGACCGCGCCCCGCCGGTGGTCAGCACGACCGCCGCCACCCCGGCGGCGACCAGGGCGGCGTCCCGGCAGAGGGCGGCGCGCGGCGCCCGCGGCTCCCCGGGCGACGGGACGTCGGGGGCCAGGGCCTGGGGAGCACGGGGAGGCGGGGGCATGGTCGAGGAGACCACGTCGCGCCTCCTTCGCGGGAGGCACATGCCGGCGCCGGGGGACGGACGGGCACGCCGTCAGCTGGGGAGGGAGCTCAGCTGACCACGAAGAACTGCTCGCCGATCTCGACGCGCGTGCCCCGGGCGACGCGCACGCGCGTGCCGGGCTCCACCCGACGGGCGGGCTGGTCGAGCGGCCGGACGACGGTGCCGTTGCCCGACCACCGGTCGCTGATCCACAGCGCCCCGAACTCCTGCCCGAACTCCAGGTGCGTCTTGGAGACGGACTTGCCGGGGTCGACGATGCGCACCAGCTGGTCGAAGCGCTCTCCCGGCTGCGGCGCGGGCGAGCGGCCGAGCAGGCCCGAGCCGTCGACGGTCACGCTCTCACCGGTGCTGAACTGGAGGAGGTAGGGGGTGCCGACGGGGCCCCGCCGCACGAGCCGGGTGGCGTCGACGTCGTCGTCGGACGGCCGGAGCTGGGGAGGCAGGGGCGAGGGCCGCCACGGCGAGGCCTCGGGCGAGGGCGGGGCCGGGGGCACGACGGGGGCGGGGACCGAGGGGGGCGTCACCGGACGGGGCGAGGGCTGCTCCACGGCCGGCTCGACGGGCTCAGGTCCGCGGGGCTCAGGGTCGCGGGGCACGGGCTCGACGGGCGCCGGCCCGACCCGCGCGTCGGACGCCGCCGTCGTCGGCGGCGTCCAGCTGGGCGGCAGGGGCACGATCGGCCCGGTGAACGACAGGGCGACGGACTGCACGACGGCGCCGCACTCGGGGCAGAAGATGTCGTCCTCGTGGAGGGCCGCCCCGCAGTGGGTGCAGTGCTCGACGACGGCCGAGCGCCCCGGCTCGACCAGGGGCACGGGGGCGACGGGTGCCGTGTCGCCCGCCACGGGGGCGAACGGGACGGGCTCACGGAGGGGGACGGGCGTCGACGCCGGCTCGGGCTCGGCGGCCGACGCGCCGTCGGCGTCGTCGGCCGCGGGCGTCACGTCGACGTCCTGGTCGAGCTCGGCAGGGTCGCCCTGGTCCGACGCACCGTCGGCGCCGTCGGTTCCGGTGTCGGTGCCGGTGCCGGTGTCGGCGTCGGGCGTCGACGGGCCGGGCGCGTCGAGCGGGTGCCCGTCGGCCCCGGAGGCGCGGTCGGTCTCGGAGACCTCATCGGTCTCGGAGGCCTCGTCGACCCCGGACGCGTCGTCGGTCTCGACGACCTCGCCGTCGCCCGGCTCCGCGTCGACGGCGTCCGGTGAGAGGGCGCCATCGGCGGTGGGCTCGGCCTCCCCGGCCTCCGCCTCCGAGCTCGGACGCGACTCCTCCTCGACAAGGCGGGGGTCGTCGGCGACGTCGTCACGGACGCCGTCCGGCTCCCCCGCGGCCTCCGGCACGGGAGCCAGGGACGCCGTCCAGAGCGGTGCCGACGTGGGGCGGGGCGCGTCGTCGTCGTCGGCACCGGGGACGCGCAGCGGCGCAGGCCGGACGGCGGGGGCAGGCGCCGGGGCGGGGACGACCGGCGGGGTCGGTGCGGCAGCCTCGGCACGCCCTGCATCGGGCTCCCCGCGGGCGTCGTCGGGCTCGGCGGTCACGGGAGGGCCCGCCTCGGCTGCGGTCGGGAGGGGCCGGACGGGCTGCCCGGACCACGCCGGCGGCACGACCGGAGCCCGGCGCTCGCGCACCCACCAGGGCTCCTGCTCGCCCGGGAGCGGACGGTCGGGCTGCTCGAGCCGCCAGGACGGCGTCTCGGCGTCCGGCGTCGGTCCCGCCTCGGCGGCACGACGCGCGGCCTCGGCCTCCTCCGCCCGGCGGGCCGCCTGCACGTCCGCACTCGTGACGGCCCGACCGCACTCGCCGCAGAACATGGCTCCGACGGGGAGGGGGCTTGCGCAGGTGGGGCAGTGCATCGTGGAGGTTCCTCTAGCGCTCGGGACGTGTCCGGCCATGGTATCGACGGAGCGAGCGGAGCGAGACCGCCGCCTTGACCCGCTGCCACCGGGTGAGGCCCTCGCCGAGCGACCGGCGGAGGTCCTCGACGACGGCCCAGACGCGGTCGGCGTCCTCCTCGGGCGGGGCGGACGGACCGAAGACCGCGCGGTCGGCCACGCGGGCCAGCACCGCCGTCCGCGCTCCCCCCACCCGGGCAGCGACCTCGCTGCGGGTCGCCGCCGGCGGCGTGTCGACGCCGTGGTCGACCACGGCGTCCTCGAACTCCTGCCAGCCGCCGGTGATCCGGGCCGCGGCCGACGCCGCCCTCCGGCGACGTCGACGACGGCGGACCTTCAGCGCGACCACGGCCAGGAACGGCGCCGCCACGATCCCCGCGACGACGGCGAGCCACCCGGCGACCGTGACGACGACGAGGAGCGCCGCGAGCCACTCCGGGGGCGTGTCGGCGTCCTCCTGCGCCGTCTGGGGCGGGGCCTGGTCGTCGCGGACCTGCGGGTCCTGCGGCGGCGGCTGCACGACCGACTCCGGGCGGGAGACCTGGCTCGGGTCCTGCAGCTGCTCCTCGGGGACGGGGCGCTCCTCCGGGTTCGGGTCGAGCGCGACCCAGCCGAACTGGGCGGTGTCGACCTCGATCCAGGCCGTGACGTCGCCGCCGGTCACCGTGACCGCTCCCCGGTCGTCGACGGGCGCCTCCTCGCTGGGCACGAAGCCCATGACCACGCGGGCCGGGAAGCCGAGCTGGTCGGCCATCAGGGCGGCCGCGGTCGCGTACTGCTCACCGTCGCCGACCATGACCGGGTCCGTGAAGAGCTGGGCGATGCGGTCCGCCCCGTGGCCCGACCGGCTGGCCGGCTCGTCGGCGGACACGCCGTGGCTCACGTAGCCCTGCGTCCGGAGGCCCTCGAGGGCGGCCCGGAGCTGGGCGCCCGGCCCCGTGACTCCCTCGACGTAGCCGTCCAGGGCCGTGCTCAGCTCGTCGGGGACGGCCCGGGGCGCCGGGACGGCGTCGGTGCCGGGCGTCAGGCCGTCGAGGTCTCCCCCGGACGGCTGCCGGGGCAGGACGGCCAGGAGGCTGTAGGCGTCGCCCTCGGCGACTCCCCCGACGACGGCGGCCGTGCTCGTCACGTCGTTGTAGTAGAACCGCTCCCGTCGTGCGGCGGCGGTCGGACCCGAGAAGGCGACGTCGCGGAGCGCCCCCACGGTCGGCAGCCAGATGCCGTCGTAGGAGCCGACGTCGACCGACACGCTGGTCGGCGCGCCCACGACGGCGGACTGGTCGACGGTGGACGGGACGAGGTCGAAGGTGCCGGACGCGCTCGACACCGAGCCGCTGCCGACCGTGTACGAGACGCCGTCGTAGGTGTCGAGGGTCGCGAGGCGCAGCAGCTGCCCGGTCGCCAGGCCCCTGACGCGGAAGACCTCGTCGTCGACGAGCGGCTCCTGCTCGTAGGCACGGAACCGCGTCAGGGGGCTCACCTCGTCGCGGGGGTCGAACGGCTGGGCCACGAGCGAGCGGGCCACCACCCGGTCGCTCGGGGACGGCAGGAGGGCCACGGCCCCGACGGCGGTGGAGGCGGCGACGACGAGGGTCAGGACGGTGCCCGCGACGGCGCGGCCCGCGACGGTCCCGTGCCCGTGGCCCGCCGAGCTCGCCGGGCGGCTCCCCGCGAGGGCGTCGACGGCCAGGCGACGACGGCGGAGGCGCCACCAGACGAACCAGGCCACGCACGTCGCCAGCAGCGCGAGCCCGGCCACCCGCGGCAGGAACGCGTCCTGCGGCCCCAGCACGATGCCGGCCAGGTGGACGACGACGGGGCCCGCGATCGCGAGCTCGCCGCGTCGGGTGCGGAGCGCCACGGAGGTCCCGACGACCGAGACGACGAGCAGCAGCACGAACAGCGGCACGAGCAGCGCCTCGTAGCTGCCCACGGGCAACGAGATCGTCAGCAGCTGCTTCCAGCCGAGGGCGGTGCCGACGACCAGCTGGCGGAGGCCGTCGAGGGTGGGCAGGACGCCCCAGAGCGCCCCGGAGGGAACGGCGAGGGGGACGCCGAGCACGAGGTACGCCGCCACCGTGACCAGGAGGACCGCGAAGCTGGAGAGGCGCAGGACGGCTCCGGCGACGCCGACCAGCGTGCCGACGAGCACCGTCGCCACGACGGTGACGATGAACTCCGCGCCCTGGTAGACGGGCCAGAACGGCAGCACGGCGACGAGGGTGGCCAGCCCGAGCAGCACGCACGCGAGGGAGACGAAGGAGGCGCGGAGCCGCGGCCGGCGGACGCGCACCCGCAGGTCGCCGGCCCGCCGGCGCTCCCCCAGGTCGACCGCCGTCACGTCGCGGCCGCCCGGGCGAGGGAGAGCGCCAGGTCGTCGAGGTACCCCACCGTCAGCACCGTCAGGTCGGCGACCCGCACCATGCCCGGGACCGACTCCGGGTCGCAGACGACGGCGACGGCCTCGACGCCGAGCGGGAACTGCAGGGCGGCGGCCCGCATCGCGGTCAGCGTCGTGCTCGACCCCACCACGAGGAAGGCGACGCTCACGCCCGGCACCTGGGTGCTCGACACGCGTGCCACGTCGTCGATCCGCAGCGCCGACTCGTCACGCTCCACGACGGCGAGGTCGTCGAGGAGGCGGTTGCGGGTCAGCGTGCTGAGCTCCCGCACGGCGAGGACCTTGCGCTTGGCGAACTCCGGCGTGCGCTCGCCCACCACCACGCTGACCTCGCGGGCGTCGCGGATCGCCCGGACCCCCAGGGAGCCGGTGACGCTGACGGCCAGCTCGAACTCGTCGTCGCCGGCGAAGTCGTCGCGGGCGACGCTGAGGGCGATGACGACGTGGCTCCGACGGCTCTCCTCGAACTGGCGGACCATGTAGGTGCCGGTCTTGGCGGTCGACCGCCAGTGGATGTTCCGTCGCTCGTCGCCCGGCTGGTACTCCCGCAGGGCGTGGAACGAGATGTCGCTCGGGCTGAGGTCCCTCGTGGGGTTCCCCTCGAGGTCACGGATGAGGCCGGTGCTCGAGCTCGCGATGCCGATCGTCCGCGGGTGCACGAAGAGCTCGGTCACGCCCGTCCACTCCAGCTCGCGCCGCACGAGGCCGACGGCGTCGCCCCGGACCGTGCGGACGGGGCCGACCCGGACGACCCCGCGACGCGTCGTCGGCACGGAGAACGTCTCGGTGAGCGACTCCCCCGCCCGCAGCCCGGGCAGGCCCAGCTCGGCGAGGCCCACGCCGACGGGCACCTCGACGGAGACCCCGAGGAGCCGCCGGCGGGTGGGGTTCTGCACCGTGACCGACCCCGACGCGTCGTCGCCGACGGCCACCCGCTCGTGCGGGAGGTGGAGCTCGACCGTGAAGGCGTTCCTCCCGATCAGGTACACCGCCGCGACGAGGAGCATGACGACCGCGGCCCAGCCGATCACCAGGAGCTCCTGCCAGCCGAGCACGAGGCCGGCCGCCAGGCCGACGGGCGCGGCGACGAGCATCGCCCAGCCGACGGGCGTGACGACGCCCGAGACGACGGTGACCCCGCGCGAGGTCACGCGGCGCACGCCGCGGGCGACCCGGACGACCAGCACGAGGCCGTCGGCCACGGGGCCGGTGCGGTCGCCGACGAGCCGGGTGCGGGCGTTCGTCAGCCCGCGCGTGCCGGTGGCGAACGACGCGTCGACGCCCCCTCGGGCGACCTGGCCGCCCCGGGTGCGGCTGCGCTCCCGCGCGGAGACGGACCCGCGCGAGGCCCCGACGGGTCCCGCTGCGTCCTCGTTCACACGGCGACCCTCTCCGCGGGCGGGGGCGTCTCGATTAGGAGCTGGCTGACGACGCTCGACGCCGTGACGCCGTCGAACTCCGCCTCCGGGTCGAGCACGAGGCGGTGGGCCAGGACGGGCTCGGCGAGCACCTTGACGTCGTCGGGGGTCACGTAGTGCCGGCCGAGCGAGGCTGCGTAGGTCTTCGCGCAGCGCACGAGCGACAGGGCGCCGCGGACGCTGACGCCCAGCCGCACCTCCTGCGCCGTGCGGGTCGCCTCGACGAGGCGGGCGACGTAGTCGTTGATGGTCGACTCGACGTGCACCGTACGGGCGAGACGGGCCATCTCGACGACGACGCCGGCCTGGACCACGGGCGAGATCGACCCCTCGTGGACCCGAGTCGCGGAGCCCTCGAGGATCCGGACGGTGGCCGCGTGGTCGGGATAGCCGATCGAGGTCTTCATGACGAAGCGGTCGAGCTGCGCCTCCGGGAGGCGGTAGGTGCCCGCCTGCTCGACGGGGTTCTGGGTCGCGATGACCATGAAGGGCGAACCGACGTCGTGGCTGATCCCGTCGACGGTGACCCGCGACTCCTCCATGACCTCGAGCAGGGCCGACTGCGTCTTCGGGCTCGCCCGGTTGATCTCGTCGGCGAGCACGATGTTGGCGAAGACGGGCCCGCGGTGGAACTCGAACTCGCCCTTCTTCTGGTCGTAGATGCTGACGCCGGTGATGTCGCCGGGCAGGAGGTCCGGCGTGAACTGGACCCGGCTGCTCGTGCCCTGCACGGTCTGCGCGACCGCCCGGGCCAGCGAGGTCTTCCCCGTGCCCGGGAAGTCCTCGAGGAGGAGGTGGCCCTCGCTGAGCAGGGCGGTGAAGGAGAGCCTGACGACGAACGACTTGCCGAGGAGGACCTGGTCGACGTTGGCCACGAGGCGGCCGAAGATGTCGGAGAACCAGGTCGCCTGCTCGGGGGTCATGCTCATTCTGCTGTCGTCTCTCTGGTCTGCGCGGGGTGGTGGTGCGTCACGAGCACGATGTCGTGAACGAGCCGGGATCCGTGTAGGACGTGCCGTCGGCGTTCACCGTCGTCGTCACGCGGACCGCGTCGGCGTCCGATGGGACCGTGCTCGTCCGCGTGTAGCGGACGCCGTCCGGCCCCTCGGTGGTCCACGACGACGCGATCGGCACGCCGAGCACGTCGAGGGTGACCAGGCGGAACTCCACCGTCGTGGCGCTCACGGAGGCGTCGGGCCCGTTGACGGGGTCGCTCACGGACAACGGCTGCCCCACCGCGCAGACCGCGCCCGCCGCGCGCGTCGCGACCGGGGTGGCGGACGTCGGCGACGACTCGGTGCCGCACTCCGCCCGCGAGGCCCCCACGCGACAGGCGCGGAAACCGACCGACAGCGTGTTCCCGCTGGGCGAGTCGGTCGCGAGGAACCGGTCGGCGGGCACGTCGGTCCAGGGTCCCGAGCCGACCCGGTACTGGAACCGGTCGACGAGTCCCGTCGCCGCGAGGCCCTCGGCCCGCAGGTCGAAGTTCCCGAACTGGTCGGAGCTCTCCACCGTCACCGAGCCCGAGGCCTGCCCGGGCGGCGTCACGGCCTCGGAGCTCGCGCTCCCGTTCGCGCAGAAGTAGCCGTTGCGGACCACGACGACGTACGACCAGGTGCCGTCGGGAGGGGTGTCCGTCACGCTGGTGCGTGCCTCGTCGGTCAGGAGGGGCGTGCCCGTGGCCGAGCAGCCGCTCGCCCCGGCGCCCGGGGGCTGCCGCCACACGCTGTAGGTCGCCGAGGTGCCGCCGGCGAGGTCGGCGGGTGCCTGCCACGACACCGTCACGCTGTTCCGGCTCGCCTCGGCGCGGACGGACGTCGGAGCGCTCGGCGTGCCGACCGCGCGCGCCGACACCGTGCTGCTCCGGGCCCAGTCGGCGTCGCTGCTCACCTGGGCACGGTTGCGGGCCGAGATCGTGACGCCGTAGACCTGGTCGGCAGCGAGGCCGGTCAGGGTCACCGAGGTGGCCGACGTCGACTGGGCCGCCGCGCCGGCGCGCTCGACGACGTACCCCGTGACCGCGGTGCCCCGCGCCGGCTTCGGCACGGCGTTCCACGACACGTCGAGCGCCCCCGGGGTCGACCGCGACGGGGTGACGGAGACGCCGGTCGGCGCCGCCGGGACGAAGTCGGCGCTGTAGGAGTCGCTGAGCGCGCTGGCGGGAGAGTCCCCGACGGCGTTGGTCGCGACGACCGCGAACTGGTACGTCTGCTCCGGGGCGAGGTCGGTCAGCGTGCAGACCGTGGAGAGGCCGCAGTCCTTCGAGTACGGCGAGCCCCCGCTGCCGGTGCCGACGAGGCGGAAGCGGGTGATCGGTGAGTTGTTCGCCTGCGGAGCCGCGTAGCTCAGCGTCAGCTCCCCGCCGCGGAAGGACCCGCTGCGGGTCGGCGCCGCCGGCTGCGCCGGGACGTCCTGGACGGAGATCGTGACGTTGCCCCACACCTGCCGCTCGGGGTCGCCGGTGACGTCCGCCACCCGGTACTGCAGGTTCGCGTCGCCGGGGGCGGCTCCGGCGCCGACGGCGACTGCGAGGGTCCTGTTGTCGGCGCTCGGCGTGACCGACACGCCCGCCGGCAGGCCGCCTCCCCCCAGGCCCCTGATGTCGACGACGCGGAGCGGCTGCCCGGGGAAGGGGTTGGTCGCCTGGTCGTTCGCGAGCACGTCGATGCTCGCCGTGCTGCCCCGTCGGACCGCCTGGGTGTCGGCGACGGGCTGCGCCAAGGGGCGGCTCGACCCCACGACGGCGAGCTGGACCGCGCCCGACTGGCCGGTCGAGACGGAGTCGCGGACGGAGACGGGCAGCGTCCGGGAGGTGCCCTTGGGGGTGCCGGCGTCGGCCGTGACGGTCATGCGCTGCCCCGACACGTCGACGGTGAACCCGGCGGCGGCCTCGGGGCGGGCCTCGAAGCGCAGCTCGGCGAGGGCGTCGGGGTAGGGGTACGTCGTGAGGCGCGTCAGGTCGAGCGTCCGCGACTCGCCGGGCTCGAGGGCGATCGAGGTGCCGGTGAAGGTGGGCGGCTGGTTCTCACGCGGCGTGACCGTGACCGGGAGGACGAGCGTCGCGGTCCGCCCCTCCGGGTCGTCCGCGGACGCGCCGTCGGTGACCTCGAACGAGAGGGAGGCAGCCCCGAAGTAGAGGTCGGCCGACGTGTACGCCAGCGTGGTCGGGTCGACGACGAGGTCGTCCCCGTTCGCGTGGGTGGCCCGCACGGCGCCCGGGTTCGTCAGGCGGACGGCCTTGCCGCCGGCCGCGATGACGTACCGGCTGAGGTCGACGACGACGCGCTCGCCGCTGACGACCGTCACGGGCCGTGCTCGCTTGTCGAGCTGCGGCAGGGCGTCGTCGAAGCCGGGGACGCGGATGAACGCCGTCGCCCGCACGCCCGCGTCGTCGGGGTGGGTGACGAAGAAGGGGATGATCTGCGCGCGGTCGGTCAGGGTGACGCGGACGCGCCGGTCGGAGGTGACCACGGACGTGCCGTCGTAGCCGGGCTCGATGCCGAGGCCCAGCTCGGAGACGGGGCCGTCGGCGAAGAAGACGTTGGCGAGGACGGCCACGTCGACGGACTCCCGGCCGCTGATGTCGGCGAGGTCGAGCACCGTGTCGGACGCCGTGGGGCGGTTGAGCGGCGCGTCGGCGTCGACGGTGACCGTGACGAAGCTCGAGCTGGAGCCGCCCTGCGCGTTCTCGACCGTGTAGACGAGGCCGTACGACCCCTCGGCCCGGGGCGGCGTCACCTCGACGAGGGAGCCGTCCACGACCTCGGCGGTCGTGGCCTCGTCGGAGGCCTGCACCTGGGTCACGGTGAGGGCTCCCCCGTCGGGGTCGGAGTCGTTCTCGAGCACCCGGACCGTCACGGTGCCGCCGGGCCGCATCGTCACCACGTCCGCGACCGCGACCGGGTTCCGCGAGCCGTCGGCGCGGGCCGCGATGCCGATCCGCAGCTTGCCCGTCGCCCGGGCGCCCAGGCCGTCGACGACGGTGTACGTGAACTCGTCCGTGCCCGCCGCCGAGGCGTTGGCCTGGTACTGGACGTAGTCGGCCCCGACCTCCGTCACGTTGCCCTTCTCGGGGCTGGTGCCGATGCCCAGCAGGCTGACGCTGTCGCCGTCGGGGTCGACGTCGGCGAGGGGCACGCTGACCCGCACGGTCTGCCCCGCGACCACCCGGGCCGTCACGGTCTGCGGGACGGGGGCGTTGTTGGTGGAGGCGTCCGCCTCGCGCACCGAGATCGAGACCTGGGCGGAGTCGATCTGCCCGTCGCTCCCCCGCACGGCGTACACCGCGGTGACGTTGCCCGGCGTGGCCGGCGCGAGGTACCGCAGCTTCGTGGCCGACGTGAACAGGAGCCCGCCGTCGGCCGGGACGCCCCTGACCAGGTCCGCGACCAGGGTCAGGTCGTCGCCGTCGGGCTGCTCGTCGTTCGCCAGGACGTCGATGTCGATGGCGTCCCCCACCCGGACGGTGACCTGGTCGTCGGTCGCCACGGGGGGCTGCGTCTGCTGGCGTCGGGGTATCTCGACGACCGTGACCGTGCCCTCGGCCGTCGCCAGGCCGTTCGACACCGTGTACGTCAGGCCGACGGGACCCTCGAGCGGAGCGGCCAGCGTGATGCGCAGGTAGCGCTGCTCGAGGGTCTCGACCCGGACGCCGGTGCTGAGGGGCACCTCGGAGGTGCCGGTCACCATGAGGACGTTGCCCGCGGGGTCGAGATCGGTCGCGACGACGTCGAGGGTCTGCGCGCTGAGCGTCTCGACGAAGACCGTCTTGGGCGTCGTGACCGGAGGGGTGGAGGGGTCGGGAGGCGACTGGACGTCGATCCGGACGACGCCCGTCGCGGTCTGGTCGCCGTCCGTGACGGTGTACTCGAGGTTGTGCGTGCGGACCTCGTCGCTGACGAACCGGAACGTGCCGGCGTCGTAGCTCGGGGTCACGGTCGACCCCGCCTTGGCCGGCACGCTGTTCAGCCTGATCTCGCCGGAGCCCCCGCGGGCGTAGTCCAGGGGGCGGACGGTGATCTGGCGACCCGCGTAGGCCTGCACCGTGAACGAGTCGGCCCGGAGGGTCGCCGCCCCGCCGACCGTGATGACGAGCTGCCCGCGGCCCTCGGCCTGGCCGTCGCTCACCGCGAGGGAGAGGTCGACGGTGTCCGCGCCCGCCCCCGGGTCCTGGTAGACCACGTCGCCGGACGGCTTGTACGAGACCCCGTCGGCACCCGACGCGGAGGTGAGGTAGAACGCGTCGCCGTCCGGGTCGACCCAGTCGCCGAGGACGGCGGTCGAGACCCGCCCGGCCGACGACACCGACGCCGTGGAGCGGCGGACCTGGGTCGGCGGGCCGTTCTCGCCCCCCTGCCGGATCGTGACCGTCGCCACCGCGGAGTCCGTGCCGCCGCGGCCGTCGCTCACCGTGTAGTCGACGAGCACCGTCCCGACCGCGTCGTCGGCGAGGGTCAGCAGCACCTGCTGGCGGTCGTTGACGAGGTCGAGGCGCCCCACGGCGGGGTCGATCTCACCGACGCTCTCGACGACGAGCGGGTCGCCGTTGGGGTCGTAGTCGTTGAGCAGCACGGGCAGCGTGCTCGCCCGCCCGGGCCTGGCGCCGACGGCGTCGTCGACGGCCACGGGGGCCTTCTGGTCGGGGTCGAGCTCCGGAGGCTCGTCGGTCGAGTCGTTCTCCTGCTGTTCCTCCTGCTGCTCCTCGTCGAGCAGCTCGTCCCAGTTGTCGATGACGGAACCGTCGCCCTGCACCGCCCAGCTCCGTCCGCCGACCGGGTCGTTCAGCACCACGTGCTCGCCGTGGACCGCCAGGACGAGACCGGACGTGGCCGGCACGCCGTCGAGCTCGAGGAGACCGCCACGGGCGCCGGAGCAGTCGCTCCAGGCAGACCCTCCCGCCCAGGCCGCGTACGTGCAGCCCGCGACGACGACGGGCCGGGCGGGCGCTCCCGCCTGCCCGGTCACGACCTCCTCCGGCTCACCGCCGGAGAAGGGGACCCTGAGGAGCGACGACGACGTGGCGACCAGCACGCCGTCGCCGTCGTCGGCCGCCTGCTGCAGCGCGAGCCCGCCTTCCGCGTCGGCGCCGAGGTCGACCAGGGCGCCGTCGACGACGAGCTCGCCCGTCGCGAGGTCGAGGACGGCGGAGCGGCCGCCGACGCTGGTCACCTGGAAGGGGCCGTCGCCCGTCAGCGTGGTGGTGGCCGTCGACGAGACGACGAGGTCGTCGGGCGAGTCGATGCGCGTCACCACCGCGGTCTCCGCGGAGAATACCGTGGTGACCCCGCCGGGGCTGACGCTCGTGACGACGTCGGCGCCCAGGCTGAGGTCGGCGTCGACGTCGCTGCTGAACGACGCCAGGGAGTCGAGGGGCTGGCTCCAGAGCTCGCCCGTGCCCTGCGAGACGATCAGCGCCCGGTCGCCCGCGATGGCGACCTCGGGCGACTCGGGAGGCAGCGGCACGGTGTCGCCCAGGGTCGCCGTGGCGGGGTCGACGACCCCCACCGTCGCGGCCGTCCGGTCGACGAGCAGGACGTCCTGGCCCGACTGGGCGATCGCGAGGTCCGTCCCCGTGGTCCGGATCGCCGCGTTCAGCTCGCGGACGTCGGCGTTCGCGCGGCCGACGGCCGACCGGGCGCCGTTCGCCACCCACACGGTCCCGTCGTCGAGGTCGAGGCGCTGCGCCTCGTACCCGGTGCTGACGACCGCCACGCCCGCCACGACGGCTGCGATCAGCACCGAGCTCAGCCCGGTGGCCACGGCGGAGCGCCGCCGTGACGCCCAGGAGAGGAGCCGGCTCACGGCGTGCGCCCCACCGTCGCGCACGTCTCGGCGCTCGGCTCGCCGCTCCGGCCGCCTCGGTTCACGCTCACGGTGACGCAGACCTCAGCGTCGGGGTCGGAGGGGCTCGCGACGAAGCGGCCGACGGTCTGCTGGCTGGAGTCGTCACCGGTCGTGATGACGTAGGAGTCCCCGGGCCGGAGGCCCGGGTCGCTCCACGAGAAGACGACGGACGTGCCGTCGCCGGAGGTCGAGATGCCCGTGACGCGCGGTATCTCGGTGGAGGTGGCCCGTACGAGCACGAGGGTCGCCGTGGCCCCCAGCGCGATGACGACCACCCCGGCGGCGACGAGCAGCCAGACGAGGGCGAGGACGCGCCGGTCTCGGCGCGCCGGCCGCGTGCCCGTGCTGCGGAGCAGGGCGCGGCTCTGACCCGGCCCCGCAGGGCTCCGCCCGCCGACGCCGGCCCGGGGCCCGTGGACGGCCGCCGCCTGTGCCTCCGTGACCTGACGCCGCCGCCGACGCCGACGTCGCGTCGCGACGACCGGCGACGCGCCGCGGAGGCGCGTCTTCTCCTCCAGGTCGGTCACCGTGGCGAGGGCCCAGTCGTCGACGGCGACCTCGATCGGCGTCTGGCCCACCCCGACCTCCGACTCGACCTGCTGCAGCTCGCGGAGGAGCTCGAGCACGCTCGACTGGCGCTGGTCGGGGCGGCGCGACATGGAGCGGGCCAGGATGCGCTCGAGGCTCGGGGGCACGTCGGTGCGGCCCGTCGGGACGAGCTTGGCCTTGTC
>NZ_LMOX01000001.1:992655-1026164 GCF_001423665.1 Frigoribacterium sp. Leaf164 | reverse complement strand
CCCGCCAGCAGCGAGTAGACGGTGGCGCCCAGCGACCAGACCTCCGACTCGACGGTGCCGGCCGTCTCGTCGAGGAGGACCTCGGGCGCCGACCACGGGATCGACATGCCGACGACCTCCTGCGGCTCGCTCTCGCTGAGGGAGGCGGCGATGCCGAAGTCGGACAGCACCGGGTGGCCGTAGGCGGTCATGAGGATGTTCGACGGCTTGATGTCGCGGTGGAGCACCCCGGCCCGGTGCGCGGTCTCCACGGCGGAGCCGATGGCGACGCCGATGCGCAGCACGTCCGCGACGGGGATCCTGTCACGCCGGTAGCGCTCGCTCAGCGACGACGAGCACAGCTCCATCACGAGGTACGGGCGTCCGTCGGCCGAGACGCTCGCCTGGTAGACGGTGAGGATGGACGGGTGCGAGCTCAGCTGCGCCATGAGGTTGGCCTCGGCCTGGAACATCTGCCGCACCTGGTCGTTGACGACCTCGCTCAGCATCACCTTGACGGCCACCTGGCGCCGGGGCATGTTCTGCTCGTAGAGGAAGACGTCGGCGAAGCCTCCGGAGCCCAGCACGTGCACCGACGAGAAGCCCGGCAGGACGGGCGGTGTGGACGGCAGTCGTCGTGCCACGTCGCCTCCCGCCCCGCGCCGTCGGCGCGATCTGCCTCGATCACGTCGACGCCCCGTCGACCGGATCGATTCTAGGTCGGCGCCCCGAGGCGCCGGGTCGACGAGAGCGTTCGGGGGACAACGTCGGTCCCCCCATTTCGGGGGAGGGCTCGGCGCCCGTGGGGCGTCAGCGAGGGACGGTGGTCTCGTCCGGCTCGGCGTCGCCTGCCGGCGACGTGCCCCGCACGACGACGACGACGGCCGTCACGTTGTCGCGGCCGCCCGCGGCCACCGCCTGCTCGACGAGGTCCGCCGCCGCCCCGGAGGCGCCGTCGGCCGCCCCGAGGGTCGTCGCGATCGCCCGGGCGTCGAGCTCCTTCGTGAGCCCGTCGGAGCAGACGAGGAGGCGCTGACCGGGCCTCAGGGGCACGCGCCAGTAGTCGGGTCGGGGCTCCACGTCGAAGCCCACCGCACGCGTGATGACGTTGCTGTCGGGGTGCGACTCGGCGTCGTCGGGGTGCAGCATGCCAGCGTCGACCATCTCCTGGACGACCGAGTGGTCGACGGTGACCTGGCGCAGGACGCCGGCGTCGAGGAGGTAGACGCGGGAGTCGCCGACGTTGAAGACCGTGAACGACGGCTCGTCGTCGTCGAGCGACAAGAACGCCCCGGTCACGGTCGTGCCGACGCCGAGCTCGGTGTCGGCGGCCGCGACCGCGATCTCCTCCGTGGCGCGCAGGAGGGCCTCCTCGACCGCGTCGGTCGTGAGGAAGGGCGCCGTCGCCGCCTCGTGCAGCCGTCGCACCACGGCGTCGCTCGCGACGTCGCCGGCGCTGTGCCCGCCCATGCCGTCCGCGACGACGAAGAGGGGGGCCTCCGCGACGTAGCTGTCCTCGTTGTGGGCGCGTCGGCGGCCCACGTCGGTCACGCCCGCCCAGTCGAGGGTCAGGGTGGACCCCTCGAGGGCGAGGTGGTGGTCTGTCACGGGGCTGCCGAGCTCTGTCACGGGAGGGGATCTTCCTGGAGGGGGATGCGCTGAGGCGGGAGGACCTCGAGGAGGACGCCGTCGCCGAGGTCCACTATGGTCCCTGCGAGGGCCACGACCGACTCGCCCTGCCGGAGTCGGACGGGAACACGGCCCGGCATCACCACCACCGTGCCGTTCGTCGACCGCAGGTCGGTCACGACGACCACGTCGCCCTGCTGGTCGAACGACACGTGCGACGCCGAGACCTCGCCGCCCGCCGAGGGCACCGTGACGAGCTGTGGCTCGGCTCCCCTGACCACCCGGGGGGCGGCCGGCCGCCGACCCACGAGGAGCGGGCGGTCGAGCCAGTGCACCGCGGTCCCCACGCGGACGCCGTGGCGCCGGCGGGCGGGTCGGACGGGCGCCGTGCCCGCCCGGTCACCGCCCGGTCGAGCGCCGCGGGGTCGCACGACGGTGTCGTCGAGGTCGCGGGGCACGGCCCGCCCGGGCGGCCGCACGAGCGGCGTGACCACGGTGTCGTCGTCGCGGTGCGGATCGTCGTGGTCCATGTCGCTCCGCTCGTCGAGGTCAGCCGTGTCGTGACCGACAGGCCGGGAGGCGCGGGCCGGGGCCCCGGGACGCCGTCGCTCCAGGCTATCGGCCCTGCAGACCTGCTCCGGCGGTGGCGACGGGGGCAGGTCGCCGACAGTCGACCCGAGCAGCAAGACGGCGAGTTCTCCACAGGGCCCGCCGGCGGCGCCGCCCCGAGGCCCCCGTTCTCCTAGGGTCTCGTCATGAGAACCCTGGCCCTCGTCCCGCCCCCGCCGCCGGGCAGCGGCGCCGACGTCGCCCCGGAGGGCTCCGGCTTCGTCCGGCTCGACTCCCCCGTGGGGCGCATCGAGATCCACAGCCGTGGCTTCGCCGTCGAGCGCGTCGCGGTGGAGTCGGAGGGGCGCCTCCCCCACGACGGGCTCGACGAGCGGCCCGACGCCCTCCTCGTCGCGGCACGGACCCAGGTCCGCGACTACTTCCTCGGCGTGCGCCGGTGGTTCGACCTGCCGCTCCGCCTCACGGGGTCGTCGTTCCAGCGCTCGGTCTGGTCCGCGCTGGCGACGGTGGAGTGGGGCCGGACGACGACGTACGGCCGGCTCGGCGAGACGATCGGCAGCCCTCAGGCCGGCCGAGCCGTCGGCGGCGCCGTGCGCGCGAATCCGCTCCCGATCCTCGTGCCGTGCCACCGGGTCCTGGGCCGCACGGGAGGGCTCACCGGCTACACGGTCGGGGCGGGCGTCGAGACGAAGCGCTGGCTCCTCCAGCACGAGGGCATCGTCCACCGGGAGGGCCCGGTCGCCGTCCCGTGACCCCTGCGGCGCCCGGGCCCCTGGGCGGAGGTCCCCCGCGGGAGGAGCAGACGACGCAGGCGGGCGTCAGCCCACCGGTGTCAGGACGGACTCCGAGACCAGCGCGGTCTCCCCCGCCCTCGCCCCCGGCTCCAGCCCGATGCCGCGGCCTCCCGCCCACTCGACGAGGTCGTCGAGGGTCTCCAGCGAGGGCCTGTCGTCCAGGAGCGCCCGCACGAGGAGCCCCTTGGACTTCTTGTTGAAGTGGTTCAGCGCCCTGCGCGCGCCGTCGGCGCCGGAGACGACGCGCAGGTACGTCGACCGGTCGGCCTGCGCGGCGCCGAGGCCGACGTAGCCCTCGGAGCGGAGGTCGACCACGACGTCGTCGACCTCCGCGAGGCTCTGCGAGACGGCTGCCCGCCAGGTGGCCTTGAGGCTCGCCCCCGGCAGGCGCGAGTCGTGCGACAGTCGGTAGGCCGGGACGAGGTCGGTCGCGGAGACGAGACCGAGGAGGGCCGAGTGCACGACGAGGTGCCGCCCCGCCCAGGCCCACTCGTCCACGCTGAGGCCGGAGGCGCGGACGGGATCGAAGAGGACTCCCGTGTACCTCGCCAGGGCCGGCAGCACGGGCGCGGTCGGCAGTGCTCGGTTCCTGTCCACCTCAGAGCGCAGCCGCGGCCCGATCTTGAGGGCGGCGAGGGACGCCTCGACGTCCTGCGAGAGGACGGCGAGCCGTGACAGCACGTCCTCGCGCTGAGCGCGCAGCGACGGGAAGGCGAGCGCGTCGAGATCGACCCCGGACGCACCGCTGCCCCCGTCGACTTTCGTCTCGGACGGGGGCAGCAGGAACAGCACGGTGGAACGGGAGGGAGGAGACGGGTCAGGCCAGCTGCGCGTTGCGCGCGACCACGGTGACCGTGTCGTTCTCGACGGAGAGGAACCCGTCGTCCGCGGTCGCCTCGACGGTGGTGCCGTCGGCATGGCGGACGCGGACCCGGCCCGTGGCCAGGATGGCGAGGAGAGGCTCGTGACCCGGCAGGATCCCGATCTCACCCTCGGAGGTGCGGGCGACGACGGAGCTCGCCTCGCCCGACCAGACTTCCTGGTCGGCCGAGACGACGCTCACGGTGAGAGCAGCCACGATCAGCCGTTCTCCTTCTGGATCTGAGCCCACTTCTCTTCGACGTCGGAGATGGAGCCGACGTTGAAGAAGGCCTGCGTCGCGACGTGGTCGAACTCGCCGTCGGCGATCGCCGTGAACGACTCGATGGTGTCCTTCAGGGGGACGGTCGAGCCCTCGACGCCGGTGAACTTCTTCGCCATGTAGGTGTTCTGCGAGAGGAACTGCTGGATGCGACGAGCACGGGCGACCGTGATCTTGTCCTCCTCGGAGAGCTCGTCGACACCGAGGATGGCGATGATCTCCTGGAGTTCCTTGTTCTTCTGCAGGATGGCCTTGACGCGGATGGCCGTGTTGTAGTGCGCCTCGCCCAGGTACCGGGGGTCGAGGATGCGGCTCGTCGAGGTCAGCGGGTCGATCGCGGGGTAGAGGCCCTGCGACGCGATCTCACGCGACAGCTCGGTCGTCGCGTCCAGGTGCGCGAACGTCGTCGCCGGGGCGGGGTCGGTGTAGTCGTCGGCAGGCACGTAGATCGCCTGCAGCGACGTGATCGAGTGACCACGGGTCGACGTGATGCGCTCCTGGAGGATGCCCATCTCGTCGGCCAGGTTCGGCTGGTACCCCACCGCGGAGGGCATGCGGCCGAGGAGGGTCGACACCTCGGAGCCGGCCTGCGTGAAGCGGAAGATGTTGTCGATGAAGAGCAGGACGTCCTGCTTCTGCACGTCGCGGAAGTACTCCGCCATCGTCAGCGCCGACAGGGCCACGCGGAGGCGCGTTCCCGGCGGCTCGTCCATCTGGCCGAAGACGAGGGCGGTCTTGTCGAACACCCCGGCCTCGTCCATCTCGCCGATGAGGTCGTTGCCCTCACGGGTGCGCTCGCCGACACCGGCGAACACGGACACTCCACCGTGGTCCTGCGCGACGCGCTGGATCATCTCCTGGATGAGGACGGTCTTGCCGACGCCCGCACCGCCGAACAGGCCGATCTTGCCGCCCTGCACGTAGGGAGTGAGGAGGTCGATCGACTTGATGCCGGTCTCGAACAGCTGGGTCTTCGACTCGAGCTGGTCGAACTGCGGGGGCTTGCGGTGGATCGGCCAGCGCTCGGTGATCTCCACCTTCTGGTCGCCCTCGAGGTTCAGGATGTCACCGGTGACGCTGAACACCTTGCCCTTGGTCACGTCGCCGACGGGGACCGTGATGGGCCCGCCGGTGTCGGTGACCTCCTGGCCACGGACGAGACCGTCGGTGGGCTTGAGGGCGATGGCGCGGACGAGGTCGTCGCCGAGGTGCTGCGCGACCTCGAGGGTCAGCTCGCTCGTGCTCTCGCCGATGGTGATCGTCGTGTGCAGGGCGTTGTAGATGCCAGGGATGGCGTCGTGCGGGAACTCGATGTCGACGACGGGGCCCGTGACCCGGGCGATTCGCCCGACGCCGGGAGCCGACTCGGTCGCGACCGGCGCGGTTGCGGTGTCAGTCATGGCTTCTCTCTCTTCGGATGGTGAAACTGGGGTGCAGATCTACTTGGCCGAGCTGAGGGCGTCGGCGCCGCCCACGATCTCGGAGATCTGCTGCGTGATCTCCGCCTGGCGAGCGTTGTTCGCGAGGCGGGTGAAGTCGCGGATGAGGGTGTCGGCGTTGTCGCTGGCAGCCTTCATGGCCTTCTGGCGGGCGGCGTGCTCCGAGGCGGCCGACTGCAGCATCGCGTTGAAGATGCGGCTCTCGATGTACACCGGGAGGAGCGAGTCGAGCACCTCGACGGGGTCGGGCTCGAAGTCGTAGAGAGGCAGCACCTCGCCCTCGGCGGGCTCCTCGATGCCCTCCACCACCTCGAGAGGGAGCAGACGGACGACCTCGGGAACCTGGCTGACCATGTTCACGAAGCGGTTGTAGACGATGTGGATCTCGTCGACGCCGCCCTCGGCGGCCTCGGTGAGGAACTTCGACACGACCGCGTCGCCGATCTCCTTCGCCGTGGCGAACTCGGGCTGGTCGGTGTTGCCCGTCCAGATCTGCTCCGAGTCACGCTTGCGGAACGCGAAGTAGTTCTGCGCCTTGCGCCCGACGAGGTAGAAGACGACGTCCTTCCCCTGGCTGCGGAGCAGCTGCGACAGCTGCTCCGCCTCCTTCAGCGTGTTGGAGCTGAAGGCGCCGTTGAGCCCGCGGTCGGACGTGAAGACCACGACCGCGGCCCGCTCGATCGTCGCCGGCTCGGTGGTGAGGATGTGGTCGACGTCCGAGAACGTCGCCACGGCCGACACCGCCCGCGTGATGGCACGCGAGTACGGCCCCGAGGCCTTCATCCGCGCCTGCGCCTTCTGGATGCGCGAGGCGGAGATGAGCTCCATGGCGCGGGTGACCTTCTTGGTCGTCTGCGCGGAGCGGATCCTCTGGCGGTAGACCCGTAGTTGGGCTCCCATGACTCTCCTGTTGTCTCGTCAGTCGTGATCGTCGGTCGGGCGCGTCAGCGCTTGGCCTTGACGATCTTCTCCTGGTTGACGTCGTCGGCGTCGGTGGCGCTGAACTCCTCGCGGCCGACGGAGGCCAGCGGCTTGCCCTCGCCCGTCTGGAACTCCTGCTTGAAGGCGTCGATCGACGAGTCGAGCGTCGACACGATGTCGTCCGACAGCACGTTCTTCTCGCGCAGGTCCGAGAGCACCGAGGTGTTGCGACCCAGGTAGTCGAGGAGCTCGCGCTCGAAGCGGAGGATGTCGGGGACGGGCACCTCGTCGAGCTTGCCGTTGGTGCCGGCCCAGATCGCGACGACCTGGTCCTCGACCGGGTAGGGCGAGTACTGGGGCTGCTTGAGGAGCTCGGTGAGGCGGGCTCCACGAGCGAGCTGACGACGGCTCGCGGCGTCGAGGTCGGACGCGAACATCGCGAAGGCCTCGAGCGACCGGTACTGTGCCAGCTCGAGCTTGAGCGTGCCGGAGACCTTCTTGATCGACTTGACCTGTGCGTCACCGCCGACTCGCGACACCGAGATGCCGACGTCGACAGCAGGACGCTGGTTCGCGTTGAACAGGTCGGACTGCAGGAAGATCTGGCCGTCGGTGATCGAGATCACGTTCGTCGGGATGTAGGCCGAGACGTCGTTGGCCTTCGTCTCGATGATGGGGAGACCCGTCATCGACCCGGCGCCCAGCTCGTCGGACAGCTTCGCGCAGCGCTCGAGCAGACGCGAGTGCAGGTAGAAGACGTCGCCGGGGTAGGCCTCGCGGCCCGGCGGGCGGCGCAGGAGGAGCGAGACGGCACGGTAGGCCTCAGCCTGCTTCGACAGGTCGTCGAAGATGATGAGGACGTGCTTGCCGCCGTACATCCAGTGCTGGCCGATGGCCGAACCGGTGTAGGGGGCGAGGTACTTGAAGCCAGCCGGGTCCGAGGCGGGAGCGGCGACGATCGTCGTGTACTCCATCGCTCCGGCCTCTTCGAGCGCACCCTTGACGGAGGCGATCGTCGAGCCCTTCTGGCCGATGGCGACGTAGATGCAGCGGACCTGCTTCGTGGTGTCGCCGGACTCCCAGTTAGCCTTCTGGTTGATGATCGTGTCGATCGCGATGGCCGTCTTGCCGGTCTGGCGGTCACCGATGATGAGCTGACGCTGGCCGCGGCCGACGGGGATCATCGCGTCGATGGCCTTGATGCCGGTCTGCATGGGCTCGTGGACCGACTTGCGCTGCATGACGCCGGGCGCCTGCAGCTCGAGGGCACGACGCCCCTCGGTCGCGATCTCGCCGAGGCCGTCGATCGGTGCGCCGAGCGGGTCGACGACGCGACCCAGGTAGCCGTCGCCGACGGGGACGGAGAGGACCTCACCCGTGCGGGTGACCTCCATGCCCTCGACGATGCCCGAGAACTCGCCGAGCACGATGGCGCCGATCTCGTCCTCGTCGAGGTTCTGCGCGAGGCCCTGCGTGCCGTCCGCGAAGCGGATGAGCTCGTTGGCCATCACGCCGGGCAGGCCCTGCACGTGAGCGATGCCGTCAGCGGCGTCGGTGACGTAGCCGACCTCCGTGGTCGAGGCCTTCGACGGGTCGTACGACGAGACGAAGTCCTTCAGCGCGTCGCGAATCTCATCGGGGCTGATCTTGATGTCTGCCATTGTGATTCCTATTCGTAGCGAGGCTTCGGGAGGCCTCGAGTCTGTGTGTGGGAGCGTGCCTAGCCGGCGAGCTGGAGGCGGAGCAGGCTGAGCTTGGTGGCGACGGTCCCGTCGATGACCTCGTCACCGATCTGCACGCGCAGACCGCCGATGACGGCGGGGTCGATGACCTGGTTGATGCGGAGGTCGCGGCCGAACTGCTGCGAGAGGCCCCGTTCGAGCCGCTCTGCGTGGGCGGCGTCGAGCGACTTCGCCGTCGTCACCGTGGCCACGAGCTGCCCGGACTGGTCGGCGACGATGTCGGCCGCCGTGCGGACGAGCTCGCCGATGCGGCGGCCTCGCGGCTGGCGGACGAGGTGGGTGACGATCGCCAGGGTCTGCGCGCTCGCCTTGCCCTCGAGGAGCCGACGGACGAGGCCCGCCTTCGCCTCGGGGTCGCTCAGCTTCGTGCCGATCGCGAGCTCGAGCCGAGCGTCGGACGACACCGCGGCGTCGAACCCGAAGAGCTCGTTCTCGATGCTGCTGTCGGACGGCGCGCTCGAGGCGACGACCCGGAACCCGAGCTCCTCGATGCCGGCGAGCAGGTCGTCGGACGACGACCAGCGGCTGCCGACCACCGAGAGGAGCAGAGCACGGGCAGGCTCCGTGAAGGAGCCGAAGAGTCGGTCGACGAGCTGCTTCTTGACGGCGGCGTCGACGGCCGGGTCGGCGAAGTAGGCCTGCAGCTGCACGGACCCGCCGATGACCCGACCGGCGTCGAGCAGCTGCTCGCCCGTGGCCAGGTCGGCCGAGTCGCCGAGGTCGGTCAGGACCGACCGCGCCGAGCTGAGGGCCTCTCTGGACATGGAACCCATCGTCAGTTGCCCGCCTTCGCGTTCTGGTCGGCCTCGAGGTCAGCCAGGAAGCGGTCGACGACGGCCGACGCGCGAGCGTCGTCGTTCAGCGACTCACCGATGACGCCCGACGCGAGGTCGATCGCGAGCGAGCCCACCTCGGCACGGAGCGAGGCGACTGCTGCCGCGCGCTCGGCCTCGATCTGGACGTGGGCGTTCGCGGTGACGCGGTCGGCCTCGGCCTGGGCCTGCTGCTTGAGGTCGGCGAGGATCTCGGCTCCCTCGGCGCGCGCGGCCTCCCGGATGCGCGCAGCCTCGGCGCGAGCGTCGGCGAGCTGCTTCTTGTACTCGCCGAGCGCCTGCGCGGCCTCGGCCTGGGCGGCCTCGGCGTGCTTGATGCCGCCCTCGATGCGCTCAGCGCGCTCGTCGAGGATCTTGCGGAACCTCGGGATGGCGAAGATCCCGAAGAACGCCGCGATGACCACGAAGACGACGGCAGACCACAGGACGTCGTAAACAGCGGGGAAGAAGACGGCTGCCCCTTCGGGTGCCCCTTCTGCCGCGAGGATCGTCTCGATCATCGGTGTGTCGTCCTAACTGATCAGGAGAAGATGAAGCCGGCGGCGAGGCCGATGAAGCCCAGCAGCTCGGTGAATGCGATGCCCAGGAACATGGTGACCTGGAGACGGCCGGCGAGCTCGGGCTGGCGAGCCATGGCCTCGACGGTCTTGCCCGCGACGATGCCGATACCGATGCCGGGGCCGATCGCAGCGAGGCCGTAGCCGACGGTCGCGATGTTGCCGTTGATCTCAGCGAGGATCGTGGTGGTGTCCACTGTGTGTTTCCTTCCGGTTGGGCGAGCTCCGTCGGGTGACGGAACTCGTCGTACTTAGTGTTCTTTCGCCGCGGCCTGTTGGATGTAGACCGAGGCGAGGAGTGTGAAGACGTAGGCCTGCAGCACGGCGACGGCCATCTCGACGATGGTCATCACGAAGCCGCCGACCAAGGTCAGGGCGCCGAAGGCGATGAACCCGCCGCTCATGCTGAAGAAGAAGAAGTGCGTCGCCGCGAAGCAGAGCACGAGCAGGAGGTGGCCGACCATCATGTTCAGCAGCAGTCGCAGCGCCAGCGAGATGGGCCGGACGATGAAGATGTTGATGAACTCGATGGGCGTCAGGAGGATGTACATCGGCCACGGGACCCCGGGCGGGAAGAGGGCGTTCCGGAAGAACGTGCCCGTGCCCGCTTCGCGGATGCCGGCGTAGATGAACATCACGTAGGCCACGACGGCCAGCATGAGCGGCATCGCGACCACGGAGGTGCCCGCGATGTTGAGGCCGGGGACGATGCCGGTGATGTTCATGGCGAAGATGCCGAAGAACATGGCCGCCAGCAGCGGGAGGTACTTCCGACCCAGCTTCTCGCCGAGGATCTCCTCGACGATCTGGATGCGGACGAAGTCGAGGCCCAGCTCGGCGATGCTCTGCCCGCGGGACGGGATGAGCCGCCCCTTGCGCAGGGCCAGCCAGAACAGCAGCAGCATGACGGCGATCGCGAAGAGGCGGACCAGCATGATGCGGTTCAGCTCGAAGGGCGTGCCTTCGAAGAAGATGGCGGAAGGGAAGAACTCGTCAAGAGTCGGGGCGTGGAATCCCCCGTCTCCGTGGCCGGCGTCGGCAGCGGAGAGCAGGTTCACAGCGTTCGCTATCAGCGCTATCTCCTGTGTCGGGGCGAGCACCCTGAAGTGTCGCGACGATTGGTGGGGTTGTCATCCGAACCCGCAGAGAATCGCGGCCGGGGAACGGAGATCACCCTATCAAGGTAACCCTCAGGACAGCGAATCGACGGGGGTTCTTTCGCGCTGTGCATGCTTGTGCGTGCAGCTCGGACGCTCAGGGGCCTCGAGACGACCGTCAGCGGTGCGACGGCCTAACGATCGACGGGCGCCTCGGGCAGCGTGACGTCGCTCACGTGGGGCAGCCGACCCCGGACGACGACCAGGGCGTCGATGACGAGGGTCCCCACGATGGACACGACGAGCGCCAGGAAGAGCACGACGTCGTCGACGAAGGGCTGGTCGCGGACGAGCACGAGCAGGACGACGAACACGACGATCTTGAGGAGCCAGGCTCCCATGACGATCCCGAAGAAGGCCGCGAGGCGGAAGCGGATGGCGATCAGCATGCTCCCCGCCGTGATGCCGGCGAAGACGATCGCCAGGGCGACCCCGACGAGCGCGCTCCAGAGCCCGTCCGAGCCGGCCGTGAGCCAGCCCACCCCTCCGCCGACGACGGCGATCGCGAGGGCCAGGAGCCCGGTGTACGTCAGGATCTTGGTGAAGATCGATCGGGCGTTCATCAGTGGTCCTTCGGGGGTGGTGGCGACGCGACGTCGACCGGGTCGGCCGCGTCGAGGTGGTCGAGGCCCCCGGCGGCCTGGTCGAGCGGATCGAAGCGATCCGACCGGGACGTCGCGAGATCGGCCGGGCGAGCGGACTGGACGGCCACCTCGACCTTCTTGCGACGGCTGAGGGGGGCGAGCGTGAGGGCGGCGCAGGCCACCAGCCCGACGACCAGGAAGGCGACGACCAGAGAGGTCGGCTTGACGAAGAGGAACATCAGGCAGCCGACCGAGACGACCAGCGTCCAGGCGTAGAAGATCAGGACGGCGTGGAAGTGCGAGTGGCCCATGTCGAGGAGGCGGTGGTGCAGGTGCTTGCGGTCGGCCGTGAAGGGCGACTTGCCGGCGCTGACCCGACGGAGCACCGCGAGGCCGAAGTCGAGCAGCGGCACGATGAGCACGGCGAACGGCAGCAGGATCGGGATGAAGGCGGGCAGCAGGGCGCTGCGGGAGATGGTCGCCGGGTCGATCTGCCCCGTCACGGAGATGGCGCTCGTGGCCATGAGCAACCCGGTCAGGAGGGCGCCCGCGTCGCCCATGAACAAGCGGGCGGGGTGCCAGTTGAACGGCAGGAACCCGAGGCACGCCCCGGTCAGGACGGCCGTGAGGAGAGCGGAGAGGTTGAAGTACTCCGTCTGGCCGATGGTCAGCGAGATGGCGAAGCTGTACGCGAAGAAGACGACGTTCGCGATGATCGTCACGCCCGCGACCAGACCGTCGAGGCCGTCGATGAAGTTCACCGCGTTCATCACGAGCACGACCGCGAGGATGGTGAGGATCAGCGACATGAAGGGCGAGCCCACGGCCAGGCTGCTGCCGATCGGGAGGGAGAGCAGCTGGACGCCCTGCCACGCGAGGACGCCTGCGGCGATGATCTGGCCGGCGAGCTTGGTCATCCAGTCGAGGTCGTAGAGGTCGTCGACCACGCCGATGACCACGATGATCGTGGCGGCCCCGATGATGGCGAGCGGGGGCCCCGGGTCGGCGAAGACGAGACGGAAGTAGTCGATGCCGGAGATCAGGGGGAAGACGAACCACGCCGCCAGGAGAGCCAGGACCACGCCCGCCCACATGGCGATGCCGCCGAGGCGGGGCGTGGGCGTGCGGTGCACGTCCCGGTCACGGATGGCCGGGTAGAGCTTGAAGCGCAGGCCGAGCCGCCAGACGACGAACGAGAGGACGAAGCTGACCCCCGCCGCGATCGCGAAGGCCAGCAGGTAGTACCTCACGCGACGGCGGCGTCGCCCACGACGCGTCTGATCTCGGAGTCGGGCAGGACGCCGTGGCGCACGATGCGGAGCACGCCGTCGGCCGCCCCGGTCGCGTCGACGATCGTCGAGCCGGTGTTCGCGCCCGGGCGACGTTCGTAGCTCTCCCCCACCGGCCCGGCGTCGAGGTAGACGGCCACCCGGTCGGCCAGCATGGCGCGGGCATCGTCGACGGTCGCGGCCGCGGGCTGGCCCGTGAGGTTCGCGCTCGAGACCGCCAGGGGGCCGGTCTCCTCCAGCAGCTCGAGGGCCATGGGGTGGCTCGGCATGCGCAGGGCGACGGTGCCCCGGGTCTCGCCGAGGTCCCAGCTCAGCGACGGCTGGGCCCGGAAGATGACGGTCAGCGGCCCGGGCCAGAACTCGTCGAGCAGGGGCCGCACCAGGTCGGGCACCGACTCGGTCAGCGCGGCGAGGGTGTCGAGACCCTTCACCAGCACGGGCGGAGGCGACTGCCGGCCCCGGCCCTTGGCGTCGAGCAGCGCCTGCACGGCGGAGGAGTCGAAGGCGTCGGCCGCGAGCCCGTACACGGTGTCGGTGGGCATGACCACGAGCTCGCCGCGACCGATCGCGCCACGGGCGGCGCGCATGCCGGTGAGCAGCTCGGTGGCGACGGAGAGGTCGTAGGAGGAGGTCATGACGAGACGATGATAGTGCGACCGACCTGGTGGCCGGGTCAGCGCACCGCCGTCGTCGACCGGTCTCGGCCGGTGAGGTCGGGCTGGGTCTCGGGGCTCCGCCAGCCGTCGGCGTCGAGGATCCCGCGGATCGCCGCGCCCTGCTGCTCCCCGTGCTCGATGACGAGGGCACCCCCCGGGTGCAGGAGGCGACGGGCCGTCAGCGAGAGCGCCCGGACCAGGACGAGGCCGTCCTCCCCGCCGTAGAGCGCCGTGCTCGGGTCGTGCAGCCGGACCTCGGGGTCGCGCGGGACCATCCCGAGCGGGATGTACGGCGGGTTGCTCACGACGACGGAGACCCGACCGTCCAACTCGGGCAGCGCGTCCGTCATGTCGCCCAGCACGAGCGTGACGTTCGAGGCGCCGACCGAGTCGATGTTGCGCCGCGTCCAGGCTGCGGCCTCCGGCGAGATCTCGACGGCCCAGACGCGGCTGTGCGGCACCTCGGTCGCCAGGGCCAGCGCGAGTGCACCGCTGCCGGTGCCGAGGTCGACGGCCAGGGGCTCCGCCGACGGCGCCGCGCGCAGCGCGTCGACGGCGAGCTGGGCGACACCCTCCGTCTCGGGCCGGGGCACGAAGACGCCCGGGCCGACCTGCAGGGCCAGCGACCTGAACCAGGCCGTGCCGGTGATGTGCTGCAGGGGCTCGCGGGAGGCGCGGCGCGACACGAGCGCGACCAGCGACTCCACCTGCTCCCGGGTCACGGGCGACCGGGTGACGGCTCGCGCGAGGAGCACGCCGCGCTCGACCCCCGTGGCGTGCGCGAGGAGGAGCTCGGCGTCGACCGACGGGGTCGGGACGTCGGCCGACGACAGCACGGCCGTCGCCGCCGCGAGGGCGGCGTCGACCGTGCCGACGCCGGAGAAGGCGTCGGCCACGGCGCTCACGACGCGGTGTCGCCGATCTCGGCGAGCCGGGCCTCTTCGTCGGCCTGGATGCACGACTCGACGACGGGCTCGAGCGCGCCGTCCATCACGGCGTCGAGGTTGTACGCCTTGTAGCCGGTGCGGTGGTCGGCGATGCGGTTCTCCGGGAAGTTGTACGTCCGGATGCGCTCCGAGCGGTCCATGCCGCGGATCTGGCTCTTCCGGGCGTCGGAGGCGATGGCCGCCTGCTCCTCCTGCTGGCGAGCCAGGATGCGGGCGCGGAGCACGCGCATGCCCGCCTCGCGGTTCTGCAGCTGGCTCTTCTCGTTCTGCATCGCGACCACGATGCCCGTGGGCAGGTGGGTGATGCGCACGGCGGAGTCGGTCGTGTTGACCGACTGGCCGCCGGGGCCGCTCGAGCGGTAGACGTCGATCTTGAGGTCGTTCTGGTTGATGTCGACCTCCTCCGGCTCGTCGACCTCGGGGAAGACGAGAACGCCCGTCGTCGACGTGTGGATGCGCCCCTGCGACTCGGTCGCCGGCACGCGCTGCACGCGGTGCACGCCGCCCTCGTACTTGAGGTGCGCCCAGACGCCCTGCGCGGGGTCGCTGGCGTTCGACTTGATCGCGACCTGGACGTTCTTGTAGCCGCCGAGGTCGGAGTCGTCGCTGGCGATCATCTCGCTCTTCCAGCCCTTCGACTCCGCGTAGTGCAGGTACATGCGCAGGAGGTCGGCGGCGAACAGGGCGCTCTCCGCGCCTCCTTCACCGCCCTTGATCTCCATGATCACGTCGCGGCCGTCGTCGGGGTCGCGCGGGATGAGGAGTCGCCGGAGCTTCTCCTGGGCCTCGTCGAGGCCCTGCTCGAGGGCGGGGACCTCCGCCGCGAAGGCGTCGTCCTCCTTCGCGAGCTCACGCGCGGCCTCGAGGTCGTCCTGCACCTGCTGCCACGCCGAGTGGGCAGCCACGATGCGGCTGAGCTCGGCGTAGCGGCGGTTGATCTTCTTCGCCCGAGCCGCGTCGGCGTGCACGGCAGGGTCGCTGAGCTGCGTCTGCAGGTCGTCGTGCTCCGCCAGCAGCACCGACACCGACTCGAACACCGTCAGTGCTCCTTGTGGGAGGAGTCGTGGCCGTTCGCGGGCACCGACTTCTGGACCTGCACGAGGAACTCGACGTTCGAGCTGGTCTCGCGGAGGTTGCCGAGGACGATCTCGAGGGCCTTCTGCGGGTCGAGGCCGGCCAGGGCGCGACGGAGGCGCCAGGTGATCTTGACCTCCTCCGGGCTGAGCAGCATCTCTTCGCGACGGGTGCCCGAGGCGTTGACGTCGACGGCCGGGAAGATTCGCTTGTCGGCGAGGTGGCGCGACAGGCGGAGCTCCATGTTGCCGGTGCCCTTGAACTCCTCGAAGATCACCTCGTCCATCTTCGAGCCGGTCTCGACGAGGGCGGTCGCGAGGATGGTCAGCGAGCCGCCGTTCTCGATGTTGCGCGCCGCGCCGAAGAAGCGCTTCGGCGGGTACAGCGCCGACGAGTCGACTCCGCCGGAGAGCACGCGGCCCGAGGCGGGGGCGGACAGGTTGTAGGCGCGGCCCAGACGGGTGATCGAGTCGAGCAGCACGACCACGTCGTGGCCCAGCTCGACCAGGCGCTTCGCACGCTCGATGGCGAGCTCGGCGACCGTGGTGTGGTCCTCGGCGGGGCGGTCGAAGGTCGAGGCGATGACCTCGCCCTTGACCGTGCGCTGCATGTCGGTGACCTCCTCGGGGCGCTCGTCCACGAGCACGACCATGAGGTGGGCCTCGGGGTTGTTCACCGCGATGGCGTTCGCGATGGCCTGGAGCACGAGCGTCTTGCCGGCCTTGGGGGGCGAGACGATGAGGCCGCGCTGGCCCTTGCCGATCGGCGAGACGAGGTCGATGATGCGCGTCGACAGCTTCTGGGGCTCGGTCTCGAGGCGCAGGCGCTCCTGCGGGTAGAGGGGCGTCAGCGCGCTGAACTCGACGCGCTTGGCGGCCTCCTCGACGGGCTGGCCGTTGACCGAGTCGATCTTGACGATCGCGTTGTACTTCTGACGGCCCTGGCCCTGGTCGCCGTCACGGGGCTGGCGGATGGCGCCGACGACCGCGTCGCCCTTTCGCAGGTGGTACTTCTTCACCTGGCCGAGCGAGACGTAGACGTCGCTCGCCCCGGGGAGGTACCCGGTGGTGCGGACGAAGGCGTAGTTCTCGAGCACGTCGAGGATGCCCGCGACGGGGATGAGGACGTCGTCGTCGGAGATCTCGGGCTCGAACTCGTCGTTCTGGACGCTGCGGCCGCGCTTGCGGTCGCGCTGACGGCCGCGGCCCTGACGGCCGGCCTCGTCGGACTGCTGGCCGGCCTGCGAGCCCGACTGCTGCTCGCCGCGCGCGGCGTCGTTCTTCTCGCCGGCGGCGCGCTGCTGCTCGGCCTCCTTCGCGGACTGCTCCTGCGTGGAGGCCTGGCCCTGCTGGCCGTTCTGGCCGTTCTGGCCCTGCTGGCCGTTCTGCGGCTGCTGGCCGTTCTGGCCCTGCTGGCCGTTCTGGCCCTGCTGGCCGTTCTGGCCGTTCTTGCGGTTGCGGTTGCGGCTGCGACGACCGCCGCCCTGCTGGCCCTGGCCGTCCTGGTCGCCGGCGCCCTGGTCGTTCGAGCCCTGGTCGGCGGCGCCGGCCTCGGCGTCGCCCGTCTCGGGGGCCGACTGCGGCGCGACGGCCTCGGCCTGGGCCGACGGCACCTCCGCGGCCGGAGCCTCGGCGGCCGCGGCGGCGACCGTGGCGTCGGAGGCGCGGCGCGAGCCACGACGGCTGCGCGAGGGACGCTCGGTGGCGACGGGCGCCTCCTCGGCGGGGGCCTCGACGACCGACGACGGGGCGGCGGCCTCGGCGACGGGCGACGCGACCGGCGCGTCGACCTCAGCCACGGCGGCGGGCGCCTCGTCCGAGACCGGCGCGACGCCGGTCTCGCCGGCGTTGACGTGCTCGACGGCGGTGCGCTGCTCGGGAGCGCCGGCGGCGGCGGTCACCCGGCGCGACGGACGGCGCGTGCGGGGCGCGGCGGCGGTCTCGGCGACGGGGGCCTCGGCCGCGGGCGCCTCGGCGACGGGGGCCGACTCGGCCGGCGCAGCGTCGGTGACGTCGAGGGTCGGCTGCACGGCGACGGGCGCCTCGACGACGACGTCGTCGGTCGGGGCGACCACGGAGGCGTCGCCGGTCGCCTGGACGGCGGCGATGGCCGCGACCAGGTCGCCCTTGCGGAGCTTGGAGAGGCCGCTGATGCCGAGCGACGAGGCGAGGGCCTGCAGCTGCGGGAGGCGCATGGCGCTCAGTTCGGCGGCGGTCTGGGTGGTGGCGCTGTTGTCTGCGTCTGACACTGGTGGGTTCCTTCCGCTCCCCCGCGAGAGCCGCGAGGATGAGCTGGTCACACCTCGCAGCCTCTGGCCTGCCGTGCGGGCGGGCCCTGCGGCCGCACGCTCAGGGCGCGGCACGCACTGCGCGGGATGCGCAGGAAGCTCTCGGAGGTGCGGCACGCGATCGCCAGAGAGCGACCGAGCGCTGCTAGATGTGCACTACGGGATGTGCGACCGGGAATGCCGGGATGACGTGGGACCCCACACGTGTGCTGCCCGGTGACCGGGAGGACGATGCCAGATGCCCAGGAGATCTCAGTTTTCTACCGGGTGCGCGTTCACTGTAGCACCTCGCAGGTCGACGGCGAGCATCAACGGACGCCACGCCGACAGGGCGTTCTCGGCCACGAGCTGGGCCGCCAGGAGCCGCTGCGCCGGGTCGCTGCCGAGCACGAGCAACGAGGGCCCGGCCCCCGACACGACGGCCGCGAGCCCCGCCTGGCGCAGGACCCGGATGAGCATGTCCGTCTCGGGCATCGCGCTCGCGCGGTAGCTCTGGTGCAGGCGGTCCTCCGTCGCCGCGAGCAGCAGCTCGGGGCTCTGGATGAGCGCCGCGACGAGCAGGGCCGACCGCGACACGTTGAACGTGGCGTCCTCGTGGGGCACGGACGCCGGCTGGAGGCTGCGCGCCAGCGAGGTCGACAGCGTCGTCTCGGGCACGAACACGACCGGCGAGACGCCACGGTGGACGAGGAGCCTCTTGTGCGAGGGCCCGGCCGAGGTGGTCCACGCGATCGTCAGGCCGCCGAAGAGGGCCGGCGCGACGTTGTCGGGGTGCCCCTCGAGCTCCGTCGCGACCGCGAGCAGCTGGTCGGGCGTGAAGTCGACGCGACCCTCGAGGAGCCCCTTGGCCGCCATGACGCCCGAGACGATGGCCGCGGCGGAGGAGCCGAGGCCCCGCCCGTGCGGGATCGCGTTGCGCGCCTCGAGCCGGAGACCCGGCAGCGGCACCCCCGCGGCACGGTAGGTGGCCGCGATCGAGCGCACCACGAGGTTGCTCTCGTCGGTGGGCACCTCGCCGGCGCCGACCCCGTCGACGTGCACCGCGACTCCGGAGCCCCGGGTCTCGGAGACAACGAGCCTGTCGTAGTGCGACAGCGCGAGGCCGAGGGTGTCGAAGCCGGGCCCCAGGTTGGCCGAGGTGGCCGGGACCTTGACGAGGACCGACCTCACGGCCGGGCCGGTGGTCATGCAGAGGCCGGGACGAGCCCGAGCACCTCGGCGACGCGCGCGGTGTCGCTCGCGACCACCGTGGGCTGCACGTCGGTGCCGTCGGCCTTGCGGAGGGCCCACTGCGGGTCTTTCAGGCCGTGGCCCGTCACCGTGAGGACGACCGTCGCCCCGGCGGGCACGACGCCCGCGTCGGCGCGCTCGAGCAGGCCGGCGACGCTGATCGCGGAGGCCGGCTCGACGAACACGCCGACCTCGGCCGAGAGGATCTTCTGGGCGGCGAGGATGGCCTCGTCGGTGATGGCCCCGAACCAGCCGTCGGTGAGGTCGCGGGCCTCGAGGGCCAGCTGCCACGACGCGGGGTTGCCGATGCGGATGGCGCTGGCGATGGTCTCGGGCTGCCGCACGACCTCGCCCGCGACGATGGGCGCGGAGCCCGCGGCCTGGAAGCCGAACATGCGCGGGAGGCGCGTGGCACGGCCGGCCTCGAGGTCTTCGCGGTAGCCACGGGTGTAGGCCGTGTAGTTGC
The DNA here is from genome assembly GCF_001423665.1 of Frigoribacterium sp. Leaf164. Lineage (NCBI taxonomy): Bacteria > Bacillati > Actinomycetota > Actinomycetes > Micrococcales > Microbacteriaceae > Frigoribacterium > Frigoribacterium sp. Leaf164. The sequence goes on along the minus strand of NZ_LMOX01000001.1, from coordinate 1,006,869 downwards.
CGGCGTTGCCGACCGGGATGAAGTGGAAGTCGGGGGCGTCGCCCAGCACGTCGACGACCTCGAAGGCCGCCGTCTTCTGGCCCTCGATGCGGTCGTTGTTGACCGAGTTGACGAGGTGCACCGGGTAGTTCGCGGCGAGGTCGCGCGCGATGTCGAGGCAGTCGTCGAAGTTGCCCTGGATCTGCAGCAGCTGCCCGTCGTGCGCGACGGCCTGGCTGAGCTTGCCCATCGCGATCTTGCCCTCGGGCACGAGCACGGCGGCGGTGATGCCGGCGTGCGCCGCGTAGGCGGCGGCCGACGCGGAGGTGTTGCCGGTGGAGGCGCAGATGACGGCCTTCGCGCCGTGCTCGACGGCCTTCGAGATCGCCATGGTCATGCCGCGGTCCTTGAAGGAGCCCGTGGGGTTCATGCCCTCGTACTTGACGTAGACCTTCGCGCCGGTGCGGGCCGAGAGGGCCGGCGCCGGGATGAGGGGCGTGCCGCCCTCGCCGAGGGTGACGACGGGCGTCGCCTCGGTGACGTCGAGACGGTCGGCGTACTCGCGCAGGACACCCTGCCACTGGTGGGCCATCAGGCTCCTTCGACTCTCAGGACGCTCGTGACGGAGTTCACGACCGGGGTGGTGCGGAGGGCCTCGACCGTGGCGGCGAGGGCGGACTCGCGGGCACGGTGCGTGCCGATGATCAGGGTAGCGGTCGCCGGGGCCTCGACGTCGCCGTGTGACGCGAGGGGCGGGACGCCGCCCGTCTGCTCGACGCTGTGCACGCTGACGCCGTGGTCGCTGAGCACGCCGGCCACCTCGGCGAGCACGCCGGGCTGGTCGGCCACGTCGAGCGTCACCTGGTAGCGCGTGACCACGTCGCCGATGGGCAGCACGCGGAGGTCGGCGTGGGTGGACTCGGCGAGCCCGGGCCCGCCGATCACGTGCCTCCGGGCGGCGGAGACGAGGTCGCCGAGCACGGCCGAGGCCGTCTCCACTCCCCCGGCGCCCGCGCCGTAGAACATGAGGTCGCCCGCCGCCTCGGCCTCGACGAACACGGCGTTCTTCGCGCCGTGGACCGTGGCGAGGGGGTGCTCGAGCGGCACCAGGGCCGGGTAGACCCGGGCGCTGACGCCCTCGACGCCGTCGGCGTCGAGCAGCCGCTCGCAGATCGCGAGGATCTTGACGACGTAGCCGGCCTTGCGGGCCGCGACGACCTGCTCGTGCGTCACCTCGGTGATGCCCTCGCGGTGCACCGCGACCAGCGGCACGGTCGTGTGGAACGCGAGGCTGGCGAGGATGGCGGCCTTCTGCGCGGCGTCGTAGCCGCCGATGTCGGCGGTCGGGTCGGCCTCCGCGTAGCCCAGCTCGGTCGCCGTGGCGAGGGCGGCCTCGAGGGTGTCGCCGTCGGTGTCCATCCGGTCGAGGATGAAGTTGGTCGTGCCGTTGACGATCCCCATGATGCGGACGATGCGGTCACCGGCGAGGCTGTCGCGCAGCGGGCGGATGATCGGGATGGCGCCGGCCACCGCCGCCTCGTAGTAGAGCTGGGCGCCGACCTGCTCGGCCGCCTCGAACAGCTCGGGGCCGTGGCTCGCCAGCAGCGCCTTGTTGCCGGTCACCACGTCGGCGCCGGAGTTCAGCGCCGCGAGCACGTACTGACGGGCCGGCTCGAGCCCGCCCATGAGCTCGACGACGATGTCGGCCCCGAGGATGAGCGACTCGACGTCGGTGGTGAGGAGCTCGCGGGGCAGGTCGACGTCGCGGGGCGCATCGACGTCGCGGACGCCGATGCCGACGAGCTCGATGCCCGCTCCGGCGCGGCCGGCCAGCTCGTCGGCCTGCTCGAGCAGCAGCCGGGCCACCTGCGAGCCGACCGAGCCGGCGCCGATCAGGGCGACCCGCACGTTGCGGTATTCGATCATGGTGTTCCGTTCTGTGGGGGTGCTGCGGCGACCGGGGGCGGGCGGGGCCGACGAGGGCGGGGCGTGCGTCACGAGGAGGCGCGGGCCGGCTGGTCGAGGCCCGCGTCGCGCGAGAGGAGGTCGGCCTCCGACTCGCCGCGCACGATGACGCGCGAGGTGCCGTCCAGCACCGCCACCACGGGCGGTCGGCCGACGTGGTTGTAGTTGCTCGACAGGCTGTGGCAGTAGGCGCCCGTGGCGGGCACCGCCAGCAGGTCGCCCCGCTCGACGTCGGCGGGCAGCCAGTCGGCCAGGACGACGACGTCGCCGCTCTCGCAGTGCTTGCCCGCGACGCGCACGAGCACGGGGGGAGCCGAGGAGGCGCGCCCCGCGAGGGCCACGGAGTAGTCGGCCGCGTAGAGTGCCGTCCGCGCGTTGTCGCTCATGCCGCCGTCGACGCTGACGTACCGACGGACGGCGCTGGCCGCGGGCCGGCCGAGCACCACGGCCTCGTCGGCGGCCGCCGCGAGGTCGGACTCGGTCGCGACGGCGTCGACGTCGACCTCGTCGACGGCGACCGTGACGTCCTTGATGGTGCCCGTCGTGTAGAGGGTGGTGCCGCCGGGGCCGACGATCGTCCGGCCCGGCTCCACGGCCACGACCGGCACCGGGATGCCCCGGTCGGTGCACTCGGCGTGGACGATGTCGGCGAGGGCCGCCGCGAGCTCGTCGATCGAGCGGGCGTCGTCGGCCCTCGTGTAGGCGATGCCGAAGCCGCCGCCCAGGTTGAGCTCGGGCACCTCGCCGTCGGCGAGGAGGCCCGCGTGGACGGCGAGCAAGCGTCGTGCGGCCTCGGCGAAGCCGTCGGAGCCGAAGATCTGCGAGCCGATGTGGGAGTGCAGCCCGAGGAACCGCAGCGACGGCCGAGCACGCACGGCCGCGACGACGTCGGCGGTCTCGCTCAGCGGCACCCCGAACTTCTGGTCCTCCCGGGCGGTCGCGAGGTACTCGTGGGTGCTCGCGTGCACGCCGGAGTTGACCCGGAGGCGCACGGCCTGGACCACGCCGTGGCGCGCGGCGGCGTCGGCGACCCGGTCGACCTCCTCCGCGCTGTCGATGACGACCGCGCCGATCCCCGCCGCGACCGTGCGGTCGAGCTCGGCGTCGGACTTGTTGTTGCCGTGGAAGCCCATCCGGGCGGGCTCCACGCCCGCGGCCCGGGCGACCGCGAACTCGCCAGCCGTGCAGATGTCGACGGCCATGCCGGCCTCGGAGACCCACCGGGCCACCTCGGCGGAGAGGAAGGCCTTCGCGGCGTAGTAGACCTTGACGGTCGTCCCGACCCGAGCGAACTCGCGGCGGAAGGCCTCGACGGTCTGGGCGGCGCGGCCCCGGACGTCGGCCTCGTCGAGCACGTAGAGGGGGGTGCCGTACGTCTGCGCGAGCTCGGTCACGGGCACGCCGCCGAGCACGATCTCGCCGTCGTCGGAGCGCCGGGCCGTCCGCGACCAGACGCCGGCGTCGAGCTCGGCGAGGTCGTCGGGCTCGCGGAGCCAGGCGGGGGCGAGGGGGTTCGACACGGGGCCTCTCCAGGGTCGGCGGGACGGGGGTCGCCGCGCGCGCGACGTGGTCGCGCCCGTGACGTCAGAGAGCCTACCGACAGGCGGCGACGAGCCGGGCCACGTGACGCCGGCCGCGCCCGTGGGCTACGAGCAGGTGCCCTTCTCGGACAGGGCCGAGCTCGTCAGGGGCAGCCCGGGCGAGCGGAGGTCGACGGTGACCTCGCCGGCGCGCACGTCGAGGGCGGTGGCCGTCACCGACGCCGGCAGCTGCTCGGCGAGGCAGACCGAGGTCGCGAAGTCGCCGAGGAAGGGCGTCAGGTCGAGCTGCAGCGACGTGTCGGGCAGGGAGGCGGTCGTCGGGGCGAAGGAGACGGAGCGTCCGTCGTCGCTCAGGCTGGGCACCGCGGTGACGGCGACGGGCACGTCGCCGATGATCGGCACCGAGAACGACCGCGAGTACGTGACCGCGTCGTCGCCCAGCGCCAACGACGCGCCCTGCTGGCGGAGCGCCTCGAGGCCGTCGACCGTCGCCTGGTCGGCCGTGATCGTGCCCGTGACGGGCCCGGAGTCGCCCTCGAGCGAGGTGGGCACGTCGGCGACGTCGACGCGGACCACGACGGGGTCGCCCTCGACCCCGGAGGTCAGCGTGACGTCGTCGAGCGAGCCGTGGGCGATCTGCCAGAGCACCGAGGTGCCGTGCACGTCGACCTCGACGTCGTCGAGGCCGGTGGACGTCTGGACCTCCGCCGCGGCACGGCTCTCGACGACCGAGCGGACGACGACGTCGGCGATCACGGCGAGGACCGCCAGGCCCACGAGCACGCCGACGAGGATGAAGAGGCCGGCCCCCGCGCTGCGGAGCCGTCGACGCTCGACCGGACGGGCCTCGAAGAAGTCGCTGTCGCTCTCGTCGCTCATCCCGACATCCTCTCAGGGACGCCGGGCGGAGTCGCGCCCCGCGCCGGTCAGGTCACATGCGGTCGGGCGCGGAGACGCCCAGGAGGCCCAGCCCGTTGCGGACGACCTGGCCCGCGGCGTCGTTCAGCCACAGTCGCGTGCGGTGCAGGTCGGTGACCTCCTCGTCGCCCAGGGGCGTCACCCGGCAGCTGTCGTACCAGCGGTGGTAGGTCCCGGCCAGCTCCTCGATGTAGCGGGCGACCCGGTGCGGCTCGCGCAGCTCGGCCGCCTGCGTGACGACGCGGGGCAGCTCGGCGAGGACGCCGAGGAGGGCGCTCTCGGTGGGGTGGGACAGCAGCGACGCGTCGAAGGCGTCACGGGTGACCCCCGCGGCCTCGGCGTTGCGCGCGACGGACCGGGTGCGGGCGTGCGCGTACTGCACGTAGAAGACGGGGTTGTCGTTGGTGCGCCGCGTCAGCAGGTCGAGGTCGATGTCGATCGAGCTGTTCACCGGGCTGCGGACGAGCGAGTAGCGGCCGGCGTCGACGCCGACGGCGTCGACGAGGTCCTCCATCGTGACGACGGTGCCGTTCCGCTTCGACATGCGGAAGGGCTCGCCGTCCTTCAGCAGGTTGACCATCTGGCCGATGAGGATCTCGAGGTTGACGCCCGGCTCGTCGCCGAAGGCCGCGCACATCGCCATCATGCGGCCGACGTAGCCGTGGTGGTCGGCGCCCAGCATGATCAGGTTGCGCTCGAAGCCCCGCTCGCGCTTGTCGAGGTAGTAGGCGAGGTCGCCGGCGATGTAGGCCGCCTCGCCGTCGCTCTTGATGACGACGCGGTCGCGGTCGTCGCCGAACTCCGTCGTGCGCAGCCAGGTCGCGCCCTCGGCCTCGTAGATGTGCCCGAGCTCGGTGAGGCGCGCGACGGCGCGCTCGACGGCCTTCGACTCGTGCAGCGAGTTCTCGTGGAAGAAGACGTCGAAGTCGACGCCGAAGTCGTGGAGCGACGACTTGATGTCGCTGAACATGAAGTCGACGCCCGCGGCGCGGAAGACCTCCTGCGCCTCGTCGCGCGGCAGGGCCCGGAGGTCGCCGTCGTGCGCCGCGACGACCCGGTCGGCGATGTCGGTGATGTACTCGCCGCCGTAGCCGTCCTCCGGGGTGGGCTCGCCGAACGAGCGGGCGACGAGGCTGCGGGCGAAGCGGTCGATCTGCCCGCCGTGGTCGTTGAAGTAGTACTCGCGGGTGACGAGGGCGCCCTGCGCCTGGAAGACACGGGCGAGGCTGTCGCCCACGGCCGCCCAGCGAACGCCGCCCAGGTGGATGGGGCCGGTGGGGTTGGCCGACACGAACTCGAGGTCGATGGTGACGCCGGCGTAGTAGTCGCCGCGGCCGAAGGCCTCGCCCTGCTCGACGATCGTGCGGGCCAGCTGACCGGCCGCGGCCGCGTCGAGCCGCACGTTGATGAAGCCCGGGCCCGCGACGTCGACGTCGGCGACGCCGTCGACCTCGGCGAGCTCGCCCGCCAGCTCGGTGGCGAGGTCGCGGGGCGGGACGCCGACGCGCTTCGCGAACTTCATGGCGACGTTGGACGTCCAGTCGCCGTGGTCGCGGTTCTTCGGGCGCTCGAGGACGACGTCGGCCGGGGCCACGGTGACGTCGTCGCCGACCCCTCGGCGCTCGAGGACGCCCTGGACGACGGCGAGCAGGGAGGAGGAGAGTTCGGCGGGGGTCACGAGAGACGATCGTACCGGCTGCCGGGCGCCCGCCGGCCCGGGCCACGGGCCGTCGGGGCGCCCCTCCGAGCCGACCACGGGCGGCGTCGGGGAGGATGGGGGCATGTCGTCCCGCCGCCCCCGACCCCCGGCCCGCGTCCCCTCCGTCGTCGTCGCCGCCTCCGCCCTGGCCCTCGGCGCCGCAGCCCTGACCGGCTGCACGACGTCGGCCCCGGGCGGCGGGCCCGCGTCGCCGTCCGCGTCGGCGGCCCCGTCGCCCGCGGCGTCCGGCGCCACGCCCACCGCCGACCCCGGCTACACGCCGCCGCCGCTCGTGAGCAACCCGCTCGCCCTCGACTGCGCCGCCCTGCTCGACCCGGCCGCGGGCGTGCTGCCCACGCTGTGGCCCGGCCTCGCCGCGGCCGACGCCCCCGACGCCGACGCTCTCGACGACGCCCTCGACCAGGTGGCGGAGGCCGACGGGACGGTCTGCGACTGGGTCGACGCCGCCGGCGACCACGTGACGGTGGGCGTCGCCGCGTACGACGAGGCCAGCCTCACCGCGATCGCGAACGACCTCGTCGCCTCGAGCAACTCCGTGCCGAGCTACGGGGTGGAGGGCTACTTCAGCCTGCACGGCGGCACGGGCGTCGCCCGTGCCCTGCCCACCGGTCGCCTCGTCGTGGCCGAGTCGACGACCTTCGCGGAGCCCGGGTCGGCCGAGCCGGTGATGACGCAGCTCCTCGCCGCGGTGGGCGAGGGCGGCGCGGGCTAGGCGGTGCGGGCTAGGCGGCGCGGCGCGCCGACGCCCCGCGGGCGGCGAGCTGCCCCAGCAGGATCGGCAGCTGCCAGGCCTCGGCGCCGCGGTCCTCCGGGTGCCACTGCACCCCGGTGACCGGCGCAGTGACGTGCTCGACCGCCTCCACCTCGCCGTCGCGCGACCACGCCGCGACGCGCAGGCCCTCGCCGAGGAGGCCGACGGCCTGGTGGTGGGCGCTCCGGACCAGCGCGCTCGACCGGACCAGCGCCTCCCGCAGGCGCGTGCCGGCGACGAGGTCGACTTCGTGGTCGGTCATGAGCTGCTCGACGGAGCCCGTGCCGCGGTGCAGGCCGGCCTCGTCGTCGAGGTGCTGCACGAGGGTGCCGCCGAACGCGACGTTGATCACCTGGTGGCCGCGGCAGATGCCGAGCAGGGGCGTGCCGAGCCGCACCGCGCGGCGGACGACGGCGAGCTGTGCGGCGTCGGCGACCTCGAGGTGACGCCCCTCGCCGGGGTAGCCGGCCGGGGCGCCGTAGTGGTGCGGGGCGAGGTCCTCTCCCCCGACGACGACCACCGCGTCGGCGTCGCGCGTGGCGGCCAGGAGGGCGTCGACGCCGAGGTCGTCGGCGGCCAGGCGCTCGGCCGACCAGCCCGCCCGAAGCGCCTCGGCGACGACGCGCTCGTTCAGGGTCTGCACGTAGGCGTGGTACTCCGGCGCGTGCGGCCGACGGCGGGTGACCTCGACGACGGCCAGGCGCGCACCGGGGCGGGCTCCGGGGGCTCGCGTCTCGATCGGCATGGACCCATGGTCGTCACCGTCGCCGCCTCGCGCCACCCGTGTGTCGCGGCGTTACGACCCGGGGCTCAGGGCCAGAGGGAGGCGCGGCGCCAGCCGTCGCCGACGCGGTCGTACCGCAGGCGCACCTGGTCACGGCCCGTCGTGCCCTGCCAGAACTCGACCGAGACGGGCGCCACGCGGTACGCCGTCCAGTCGTCCGGCACGAGGTCCGGCTCGTCGTCGAGTCGACGACGGGCCTCGTCGAGGGCCGCGTCGGCCTGCTCGGCGCCGGGGATCTCGGTGCTCTGCGGCATCGCGATCGCGACGGCGCGCGAGTCGGGGTGCCGCGCCCGGAAGTCGTCCTCGCTGACGTCGCGCGGCCCTGGGAGGGCGTCGCCGAGCACGCGGACCTGTCGCCCGAGGTCGCTCCAGGAGAGGGTCAGCGCGACGCGGGGGTCGTCGGCGATCTGGCGGCCCTTGGGGCTGAGCGACGAGGTGGTGAACCAGAAGGCGTCGTCGACCTCCTTGAGGAGCAGGGTGCGCGCCGTCGGCCCCGAGGCCGTCGAGGCGGTCGACAGGGTCATCGCGTGCGGCTGCGCGACCCCGGCCTCCACCGCGTCGTCGAGCCAGGTGAGGAAGAGCGCGATCGGCTCCGGGGGTGCTTGCTCGGGATCGAGGGGCGCCACGTCGATCTCGGGCCGCCGGGCGCCGCGCACCCGGTCGCGGAGCGAGCGTCGGCCGCCCTGCCCGGCGTCGTCGCCGCCGCCGGAGTCGGGAGAAGAGGGAGCGTGGGAGGCGCGGGCCGCGTCGTCGTCGTGGGTCACCGCCCCAGAGTGCACCCGCCCGCTGCGCCGCGCCCCAGGCGGGGCCGGCGCGTGTCCGTCGGCGACCCTGCGGGCTGCTAGCCTTGTCGTCGACCCTGGCCCCCATAGCTCAGGGGATAGAGCACTGCCCTCCGGAGGCAGGGGCGAAGGTTCGAATCCTTCTGGGGGCACCACAGATCAGCCCGGGCTCCCCGGGCTCGGTGATCGGCGCCGTACGACGGACGCGACCGAGGCGACGTCGCCCCAGGCCCAGGCCCTCTCGACGGTCCAGCCGAGGAAGAGGGCCGCCACCAGGAACGGGACCAGGAGGCTCCACCAGCCCGGTGCCACCTGGTGGACGACCTCGTCGTCCAGGACGGTGGTGGGCCTTGTGTAGGCCGGCACGATCTCCGCCGTCTCCTCCGTGGCGTCGACGAGCTCCACGTCCGGGAGGACGAGGTCACCGTCGTTCGAGACCCACCGCCCGTAGACCGTCCGCAGCTCCGTGCCGTTCCGGCCGGTCGTGGTCTCCGTGCGCTCGGTCGTGAACGTGCCCCACCGCTGCGGCTCACCCCGTTCCTCGACGGCGGTCACACCCCACGACACGGCGAGCCACGCGAGGGCGAGCACGAGCACGGAGACGACCGAGCGCCCCAGCAGCAAGACGCCGCCCACGCCTCCCCCACGTCGCGGCGGACGCTCCGGGGCGCGGTGCCGCGCGACGGCGTCAGCGGGGGGCGCGTCGTGGGTCACTGCTGGAGCGTGGCAGGAACGGCCCCCGGGGTCCAGTCGCCGCGCGTGGCACGGCGTGGCCCCTCCGGCTCAGTCGTCGGCGTCGACAGCCGTCATCCAGAACGGCGACCAGTGGTAGCCGTCGGGGTCGTCGAACTGCCGTTGGTACATGAACGGGTACTCGTCGGTGTCTCCGACGCGCCCGCCCGCGGCGTCGGCGCGCGTGACGAGGTCGTCGACGGCCTCGCGGCTCTCGAGGTCGAACGAGACCGTCACCGGCGAGGGCGTCCCGGGGCCCCCGACCAGCTCCTCCGTCGCGCCCACGGCCGCGTACTGCTCACGACTGACGAGCATGACGTGCTGGTCGCCGGTGACCACGAAGCGCGCTGCGCCGGGGCCGGACATCTCCGGCCTCGGAGCCCAGCCGAGGGCGGTGTAGAACGCCGTCGAGCGCTCGACGTCCTCGACCGGGCAGGTGATGAAGAGGCTCATGCCGTGGAGGGTGGACCCGGTTGCCCCTCCGTGTCAAGGGACGGTCAGGTCGGTGGCCGACGGGACAGCGGCTCGGGTCAGCGGATCGGGTCCCGGCGGGCCGGCGCACGGGGGTCGTCCTGAGACCGGTCCGCCTCCGCGAGGCCCTCCCGGAGCGTGCGGAGCGGCACGTCGAGGTGACGGGCGACGTCGACCAGGCTCGCCTCGTCGCGGAGCATGTCGCGGGCGATCTGGAGCCGCCGTCGGCTGAGGGCGGGTGCGCCCCGGCGCTTGTAGTGCGCCTCCTGACGTCTCCGCTCCGCGGCCCGGGCCGGCTCGTCGGCGATGGTCGCCTCGTACGACGCGAGCGCCCCCGCGGCGCGGAAGAAGAACCGGCCCCAGGCGCCGAGCTCGTCGATGTCGTCGTCGATCGAGCGGAAGGCCACGCCTCGGTCGTCGAGCGAGGCGATCAGCGCGACCACCTCGGCCAGGGTGCCGCCGAGCCGGTCGAGGCGTGAGACGACGAAGACGTCGCCCTCCCGGAGGGAGGACAACGCCTTCTGCAGCTCAGGACGACGAGCCCGGGGGCCGGTGGCCTGGTCGACGTAGACGCGTTCGCACGCCGCACCGGCCAGCGCGTCGCGCTGGTGGCTGCCGACCTCGTCGTCGGAGTCACGCCGGTACCCGATCACGGCCACGTCGGGGCCTCCCCCGCGGAGCTCACCAGCCGTCGATCAGCTGTACGTCAGCGCGATGACGGCGACGTCGAGGGTGCGGTACGCGCCCTCCTGACGGGTCGCCTGGCGGCTCCGGCCCCGCAGGACCTCGAAGCGGCCCGAGGACTCGTGGACGAACCCGATGACGCCCGCGGTGGGCGTGGAGACGCGGTGGAAACCGTCTCCGAGGTCGATCACCTCGGCCCGTGACGTGCGTTCCAGAACAGCTCCCATGATGTCCTCCCGGCCTCAGGAGCCCCGCCTACGGGGGCTCGTCTGCCGAGCGTACCCCGCGCTCGGGGTACAACACCGGCGAGACGGCTGCCGTCCACCTGCCGCTTACCTGTGAGTGCGAGGGCTGAGCGGAGGCAGGGTCCGCTCCGCGGGGGACACGAGCACACCCGGCGCGGCCATGCCCTCACCGCCACGACCTCACCGCCACGACCTCAGACGGGCGGCGCCTCCACCACGTCGCGGGAGGGCCTCCCCCGCCCCGCCGTCGCCGTCACCCCGACGCTGGCGGCGGTGACGAGGGCCAGCGCCACGAGCTCGCGGGCGCCGAGGGCCTGGCGCAGCACCACGAGCCCGGCGAGCGCGGCGACGGCCGGGCCGAGGCTCGACAGCACGCCGAACACCCTCGTGGGCAGGCGTCGCAGCGCGACCACCTCCAACGAGTACGGCAGCGCCGAGGTCAGCAGCGCCACGAGCAGGAAGACCGCGAGGAGTCGCGGGTCGGCCACGACGGCCCGCGTCGCGTCGGCCGCGCCCACGGGCACCACCACGGCGGCCGCGACGACCATCGAGACGGCCAGCCCGCCCATCGCGTCGTCGGAGCGGCCGAGGTTCGCGTTCGCCACGATGTAGCCGGCCCAGAAGGCCCCGGCGCCGAGGGCGAGCAGCACGCCGACCAGGGGCGTCGCGCCCGACGAGTCGAGCCCGAGCACGACCACGCCGACGAGGGCGAGCAACGCCCAGGCGGCGTCGAGCCAGCGCCGGGTCTGGGCGAGCGCGACGGCCAGCGGCCCGAGGAACTCCAGGGTCACCGCGACGCCGAGGGGCACGACGTCGATGGCGAGGTAGATGAGCGAGTTCATGCCTGCCAGGGCGAGCCCGAGCAGCACGACGCCGAGCCAGGTGCGCCGCGACCAGCGACGCACGCGGGGGCGGAACACGACCACGAGGATGAGCGCGCCGAGCGCGAGGCGCAGGGCGGCGGCGCCCGTCGGGCCGAGCGCCTCGAAGTGCGTGCGGGCGAGGGCCGCGCCGAACTGGACGGAGACGATGGCCGCGACGGCCAGGAGCGGTGACGGGACGCGGTCGAGGGGGCGGCTCACGCGGCGAGTCTAGGGGCGCGGCCCCACCGGCCCGGACGTGCTGCGACGGGCTGCGCCGCCGCCCGGCCGGCCGGCGGTAGCATCGCAGGGTGTCCGACGCCCTCACCGTCATCTCCCCCGTCGTGGAGCTCTTCGGCTGGTTCGGCTTCGTCGTCGGCGTGCCCTTCCTCCTCGCGGGCGCGCACGCCCGGCACCGGGCTGCCCGGTACGAGGAGACCGTCGCCGTCGTGATCCCGCCGCCCGCGTGGGCCCGCGCCGCCGTGGCCCGGTGGATGGACTCCTCCGGCGAGCTGCACGAGACCCAGTTCGGCGACCACCCCCTCGAGACCCCGGTCGAGACCGAGATCACCGTCCACTACGACCCCGACCGCCCGTCCCGGCCGCGCACCGACGCGCCGCACGACGACGGCCGGGCCCTGCGCGCGGTGGGGCGTGTGCTGGTCGGCGTCGGCGCCGCCTGCGCCGTCGCCTCCGTCGCGCTCCTCTTCGTCGAGTAGTCCGTCGCCGTCGACCGCTCGATCCGGGGACGGCCGGGCCCCCGCCGACCCGGCGTCGATAGACTCCGCGGAACGACCGAGGGGAGCAGTGTGCGCGTCAGTGAACGAAGCCGTCGGGGGGCAGGTGTGGGGGCCGTTCTGGCCGCGGCCGCCGTGGTTCTGGGGTCGGCCGTGGCCGGTGTCGGTGCCGACCGGGCCCACGCCGAGCCGCCCGTCTCGCTGTCGGGGGCGTACGTGCTCGACCAGGCCGACGTGCTGTCGGCCGCCGACGAGCAGCGGGTCGAGGAGAGCCTCGACGCCCTCTCCGCCGACTCCGGCGTCGACCTCTTCGTCGTCTACGTCGACTCCTTCTCCTCCCCCGCCGATCGCGCCGCGTGGGGCAGCGCGACGGCCTCGCTGAACCAGCTCGGCCCCGACGACGTCCTCCTCTCGGTCGCGGTGGGGGACCGGGTCTACGACCTCTCCACCGACTCCACCGGCCCGGTCTCCGACGCCGAGCGCGAGCGGCTGCAGGCCGACGTCGTCGAGCCTCGCCTCCGCGACGACGACTGGGCGGGCGCGGCGGTCGCCCTCGCGGACGGCATCCGTGACGACCAGGCGGGCCCCGACATGTCGTGGCTGCTCGGCGTCGTGCTCGTGGTCGTCGTCCTCGCGATCGTCGTGGGCGTCGCGGTGGTGGTGCTGCGCACCCGTCGTCGCCGGAAGGCGGAGGACGCCGCGGCGGCCCGCCAGGCCGAGCTCGAGCGGGAGGCCGCCGGCATGCTCGTGACCCTCGACGACGAGATCACCGCCGGCCAGCAGGAGGTCGGGTTCGCCGCGGCCCAGTTCGGCGACGACGCCGCCCGGCCCTTCGTCGAGGCCCTCCGCCGGGCCCGCGACCAGGCCCGCGAGGCCTTCGAGCTGCAGCAGAGGCTCGACGACGCCGTGCCCGACTCCGCCGAACAGCGACGCGAGTGGACCGAGCGCATCGTCGAGCTCTGCCGGGCCGCCGACGCCGCCCTGGAGGAGCAGTCGCGGGCCTTCGACGAGCGCCGTGCCGCCGAGGAGCGGGTGCCCGCCGACGTGGCCGCCCTGCCCGCCGAGCTGGAGTCGCGCGTCGCCCGGGTCGCCAAGGCCCGCGAGGTGCTCGCCCGTCTCGCGACCGCGTACTCGCCCCGCGCGGTCGCCGGCGTCGCCGAGAACGCCGACCAGGCCGACCGGCTCGTCGAGTTCGCCCGGGAGACGACCGACGCGGCGCGGGAGGACCTCGCGGCCTCCCGTCCCGGCGAGGCCGTCGCCGGTGTCCGCGCCGTCCGCCAGGCGTTCGGGCAGGTCGACCAGCTGCTCTCCTCCGTCGACCACGCCGGCGAACAGCTGCGCACCGCCGCCACGACGATCGCCGCCCTCGCCGCCGACCTGCGGGCCGACGTCGCGACGGCCGTGGCGCTGCCCCCGGGGAGCGCCCCCGACGGCGTGGACGTCGCCGGCTCCGTGGCGGCCGCGCGGGCCGCCGTGGCCCTCGCCGGCACGACCACCGACGACCCCCTGGCGGTGCTCGCCGACCTGGGGGCCGCGAACGCCCGCATCGACGCCGTCCTGGCGGCGGTGCGCGAGCAGGGCGAGAAGGACCGTCGGGCACAGGCGGCCCTCGACCAGGCGCTGCGCACGGCCCGCGACCAGATCAGCTCCGCCCGCGACTTCATCCAGACCCGGCGCGGCGGCATCGGCACCCGCCCGCGCACCCGCCTCTCCGAGGCCGAGCGGCACCTCGCCGCGGCGGTCTCCCTCGCGGTGCGCGACCGCGACGCGGCCCTGGTGGAGGCGCACGACGCGGCCCAGCTCGCCGCGTCGGCCGCCAGCGAGGCCGCGGCCGAGGTGCAGCAGTACCAGCAGGTCGGCCTCGGCGGCGGCTACGGCGGTCGGGGCCGGGGCGGCGCCGACCTCGGCGGCATCGTCACGGGCCTCGTCATCGGCGGCCTCCTCAACGGCGGGGGCGGCGGCTTCGGCGGCGGGGGCGGCTTCGGCGGAGGAGGCGGCGGCGGCTTCGGCGGCGGCGGCGGCGGAGGCCGCAGCTCCGGGGGCGG
>NZ_LMOX01000001.1:630747-992640 GCF_001423665.1 Frigoribacterium sp. Leaf164 | reverse complement strand
CCCCCGCCGCCCCGCGACTCCCCCCGGCCCCGACCGGCACCAGACCCACCCACCCCCACGACCACCACCGGAAGGACCACCCCATGACGAAGCAGTCGATCTTCGGGCGCATCGCCCAGCTGACCCGCGCCAACATCAACGCCCTCCTCGACCAGGCCGAGGACCCGCAGAAGATGCTCGACCAGATGGTGCGCGACTTCACCGAGAGCATCCGCGAGGCCGAGGCCGCCGTCGCGCAGACCATCGGCGACCTGCGCCTGCTCGAGCAGGACCACGCCGAGGACGTCGCCGCGGCCGCCGACTGGGAGCGCAAGGCCGTCGCCGCCAGCACGAAGGCCGACCAGCTGCGCAGCTCGGGGTCGACGGCGGACGCCGACAAGTTCGACGCCCTGGCCAAGGTGGCCCTCGGCCGCCAGATCGCCTCCGAGAAGGAGGCGCGCGACGCCGAGCCCACGATCGCCTCGCAGACCGAGGTCGTCGACAAGCTCAAGGCCGGCCTGACCTCGATGCGGGCGAAGCTCGAGCAGCTGAACTCGAAGCGCAACGAGCTCGTCGCGCGCTCGCGCACCGCCGCCGCCCAGTCGAAGGTCGCCGACGCGATCGGCAGCATCGACGTGCTCGACCCCACCAGCGAGATCAGCCGCTTCGAGGACAAGATCCGTCGCGAGGAGGCGCGGGTGCTGGGCCAGCAGGAGCTCGCCGCCTCGAGCCTGGACGCCCAGTTCGAGAGCCTCGACGACCTCGACCAGCAGACCGAGGTGGAGGCGCGCCTCGCCGCCCTGAAGCTCGGCGCCCTCGACAAGTGAGCACCTCGCAGTGACCACCGCGCCCGGCTCCCCCTGGCCCGCCCCGCCCGTCGTCGAGCCCCGCTCGGACGGCACGGGGCCCCGTGCCGCCCGGGGAGCCGGGCGCTCCCGCGTGGTCGGCGTCGACGTCGCCCGCGGGCTCGCCGTGCTCGGCATGTTCGCGGCCCACATGTGGCCGCGCGTCGACCTCGACGAACGGCTCTTCGACGGTCGCTCGGCCATCCTCTTCGCCACGCTGGCGGGCGTGTCGCTCGGGCTGATGTCGGGCGGCGCCGTGCCCACGCCCCGGGGCCGACGGGCCCGCGTCGTCGGGTCGATCGCGATCCGGGCCGGGGTCCTCATCGCCCTCGGGCTGCTGCTGCAGGCCTGGAACGGCTACGTGCTGGTGATCCTCCCCTACTACGGCGTGATGTTCCTCCTCCTGCTCGTCGTGCTCTTCGCCCCGCCCGGGGTGCTGCTCGTGATCGCCGCCGTCGTGGCGGTCGGCGCGCCCGCCCTAGCGACGCTCGTGCCCCAGGACGCCTATGGCGACTCCAGCCTCCCCGGGGCCGCGGGCGTGGCCACCGACGCCCTGCTCGTCGGGGCCTACCCCGCCCTCGTCTGGCTGCCCTTCCTGCTCGTCGGCCTCGTCGCCGCCCGGAGCGACCTCCGGAGCCGCGGCACGCAGCTCGTCATGCTCGGGGCCGGCACGGTCGCGGCGTTCGTCGGCTACACCGTGCGGTACCTGCCCGGGGCAGCCGCGGTGCCGGCGTTCGACCCCGCCGACCACGAGGGCATGCCCGCCGAGATCGTCGGCAGCGGCGGCGTCGCGATCGCGGTCGTCGGGCTGCTGCTGCTGCTCACCAGCCCCGACCGGGCCTGGGGCCGTGGCGTGGCCACGGCGCTCCGTCCCCTGTCGGCCACGGGGGCCCAGCCGCTCACGGTCTACTCCGCGCACCTGCTGCTCACGGCGCCGCTCTTCTTCGCGTACCGCACCGAGGGCGGGTCGTACGGGCTGCCCCTCTGGCAGCTCGCGGTGGCGGTCGTGGCCACGCTGACGTACGCCGTGCTCTGGCAGCGCTTCGTCGGCCGGGGCCCCCTCGAACGCGCCGTCGGCCGGCTCAGCTCGCCCTGGTCGCGCGGGCCGCGCGCTGTGACAGACTGACGCCCGTGAGGTTCGTCGTGGTCCCCCAGTGGCAGGGCTCGCCGTCGTCGCGGGCCATGAGGCTCGCCGACGGCGCCTACGCCGTGCTGGCCGACCTCCCCCCGAGCGCCACCGCCCTCGTCGAGGTGCCCGTGGGCGCCGGCGACTCACTGGGCACGGGTGTGCACCGGCTGTCGTCCGTGCTCGCCGCCGCCGAGGCCGTCGCCGACGAGCTGCGGAGCGACGACTCCCCCGCCCTGGTGGTCGGCGGCGACTGCGGCGTCGAACTGGCGGCCGTCCGGCACGCCGTCACCCCGCAGACGGCCGTCGTGTGGTTCGACGCCCACCCCGACCTGCACAGCCCGCGCAGCAGCGAGAGCGGGGCGTTCAGCGGCATGGTGCTCCGCACGCTGATCGACGGCGGAGACGACCTCCCGACCTTCTCCTCGGGGCCCGCTCCCGAGGCGGTCGACGCGGGGCGCGTCGTCCTCGCCGGCGTCCGCTCGATCGACGACGCCGAGGACGTCCACCTCGAGAGCCGCCGCATCCGCTCGGTGTCGTCGCTCGACCTCTCCCCGCAGGACGTCGTGGACGCCGTCGCCGAGACGGGCGCCACGGAGGTCTACCTCCACGTCGACCTCGACGTGCTCGACCCCTCGGCCCTCACCGGGCTGCTCGACCCCCAGCCGTTCGGCCTCGAGCCGAGCGTGCTCATCGAGACGCTGACCGCGCTGAAGCAGCGCTTCACCCTCGTCGGCGCGGGCCTCTGCGGCTTCGCGCCCGTCGACGCCACGCACGCGTCGGACGACATGGGCACCATCCTCCGCGTCGTGGGAGCGCTGTCGCGATGAGCGACGGGGGCGAGCGGCCGCGGGTCAGCGTCGTCCGCGACGGCCACGTGCTGCTGATCGGCCTCGACCGCCCCGAGAAGCGCAACGCCGCCGACCTGCGCCTGCTCCGCGAGCTGAGCCTGGCCTACGGCCTGCTCGACCGCGACCCCGAGCTGAGGGTCGGACTGCTGCACGCCCACGGCGACCACTTCACGGCGGGGCTCGACCTCGCCGACGTGGCCCCCGCCGTCGGCCCCGACGGCCTCGACGTCGTGCCCGAGGGCGGCCTGCACCCCTGGCAGGTGGAGGGACGCCAGCTGTCGAAGCCGGTCGTCGCGGTCGTGCAGGGCACCTGCCTGACGCTCGGCGTCGAGCTGGCCCTCGCGAGCGACGTCGTCGTCGCCGCGGACGACGCGCGCTTCGGGCAGATCGAGGTGAGCCGGGCGATCCTGCCCTTCGGCGGCGCCACCGTCCGGCTGCCCCGCCGCGTCGGCTGGGGCGACGCGATGCGCTGGATGCTCACCGGCGACCTCCTCGACGCCGCCGAGGCGCTCCGCATCGGTCTCGTGCAGGAGGTGCTCCCGCGCGCGGAGGCGCTCGGCCGGGGGCTCGAGCTCGCCCGGCGGATCGCCGCGCAGGCACCGCTCGCCGTGCAGGCGACGCTCGCGAACGCCCGGCTCGCCGTCCGCGAGGGCGACCGCGCGGCGGAGTCGAAGCTGCAGCCGGAGCTCGTACGCCTGATGCGGACGGACGACGCCCGGATCGGTCACGAGGCGTTCCTGGCCCGCACGGACGCGGAGTTCACCGGCCGCTGACTCCCCCCTCGGGAGCCTCCTCGTGGGCACGACGGCCGACGGCCGCGTCAGCCCCGACGCGGCCGGGACCCCGGGAACGTCGAGGGCCCGCCTCCCCGAGGGGGAAGCGGGCCCGAGAACGAGGCGGATCGGCCTACTTGAAGACGTCCTTGACGTCCTCGCCGACCTTCTTGGCGGAGGCGCTGGTCTGGTCCTTCTGACCCTCGGCCTTGAGGCTCTTGTCGCCCTTGTGGTCTCCGAGAGCTTCCTTGGCCTTGCCGGCGATGTCCTGAGCGGCGTTCTTGATCTTGTCGTCGAGTCCCATGGTGACCTCCTCAATGAGCGCTGTCTGCGCGATGGGTCAGAAGGTACGCGTCCCGGCACGGCTGCACCCGCCCCTCCCACCTGCTACTCAGGAACCACTCACGGAACGGACATGTCCGCGACGCGCGTCGGCTGGGTGACCACCCGGGGGCCCGGGACTAGGTTCTCCCCATGACGACTTATGACCTCATCGTGATCGGCGCCGGCGCTGTCGGCGAGAACGTGGCGGACTACGCGACCCGGAGCGGCTTGAAGGTCGCCCTCGTCGAGGCGGAGCTGGTCGGCGGCGAGTGCTCCTACTGGGCCTGCATGCCCTCGAAGGCGCTGCTGCGCTCCACCGCCGTCCTCCGGGCCGCGCGGGCCGTCGACGGGGCCGCCCAGGCCGTCACGGGAGAGGTCGACGTCGCCGCGGTGCTGCGCCGCCGCGACTCCTTCACCTCGAACTGGGACGACTCGAGCCAGGCCGAGTGGGTCGAGGGCGCCGGCATCGACCTGATCCGCGGCCACGCGACCATCACGGGCGTCAAGGAGGTCACCGTCGGCGACACCGTGTACACGGCACGCCACGCGGTCGCCGCCGTCACCGGTTCGTCCGCCCTCCTCCCGGACGTGCCGGGGCTGGCCGATGCCCGCCCCTGGACGAGCCGCGAGGCCACGAGCGCGAAGAGCGTCCCGCAGAGCCTCGTCGTCGTCGGAGGCGGCGTCGTCGCGGCCGAGATGGCCACGGCCTACCAGCAGCTCGGCTCCACGGTCACCCTCGTCGCGCGCAGCGGCCTGCTCGGCGGGCAGGAGCCGTTCGCCGGCGAGCTCGTCGGGAAGAGCCTCCGGGCGATGGGCGTCGACGTGCGCGAGGGCACCTCGCCCGTGCAGGTCAGCCGCACCGAGCACGACACCGTCGAGGTCACGCTCGACGACGGCACCGTCGTCATCGCCGACGAGATCCTCGTCGCGACCGGGCGCGTTCCCCGCACCTCCGACCTGGGCCTCGAGTCCGTCGGGGTCGAGGCCGGCACGTGGCTCGACGTCGACGACACCCTGCTCGTCAAGGGCACCGACTGGCTCTACGGCGTCGGCGACGTCAACGGCCGGGCGCTGCTCACCCACCAGGGCAAGTACCAGGCCCGCGCCGCCGGCGAGGTGATCGCCGCCCGCGCCCTCGGCCGCGAGCTGGCGACCGAGCCCTGGGGCGCGCACGTGGCCACGGCCGACGACGCCGCCGTGCCGCAGGTCACGTTCACCGACCCCGAGGTCGCGAGCGTCGGCCTCACCGCCGACGCGGCGCAGAAGCGCGGCCTCGACGTGCGCGTCGTCGACTACGACCTCGCCGCCGTCGCGGGCTCGGCGATCCACTCCGACTCGTACGAGGGCCAGGCCCGCATCGTCGTCGACGAGGCCCGGAAGGTCATCGTCGGGGCGACCTTCGTCGGCCCCGACGTGAGCGACCTGCTGCACGCCGCCACGGTCGCCGTCGTCGGCGAGGTGCCGATCGACCGCCTCTGGCACGCCGTGCCGTCGTACCCGACGGTCAGCGAGATCTGGCTGCGCCTGCTCGACGCCTACGGTCGTCCGTGATCAACCCCCTCGTCGACTCGCCGATCTCGCGGGCGGGCTGCGCCTGGGCGACCGTGGTCGGCCTCGCCGTCGGCGTGCCGCTCAGCGTCGGCAAGGTCCGGGTGGTGGACGACCTCATCGTCTGCCGCGGCCTGCCCCGCTGGGCGTTCAAGCGCGGCGGCACCTGCGTCGGCCGCGTGTACCTGACCCGCGACAACGACGGGCCCGCCGTGCTGCGGCACGAGGCGCGGCACGTCGCGCAGTGGAAGAAGTACGGCATGCTGATGCCGTTCCTGTACGCCCTGGCCGGCAGCGACCCGCTGACGAACAGGTTCGAGATCGAGGCCGGCCTCGAGGAAGGCGGTTACCGATGACCCGCACCGTGATCATCACCGGAGCCAGCTCCGGGATCGGCAAGGAGGCGGCGATCGCCCTGGCGAGCGGAGGGGCCGACGTGGCCGTGGTCGGTCGCAACGCTGAGCGCACCCAGGCCGTCGCCGACCAGGTCGGCGGCACGGCCTTCCTGGCGGACTTCGACCGGCTGGACGACGTCCGCTCGCTGGCCGACCGCCTCCTCGACCGCTACCCGACGATCGACGTCCTCGCGAACAACGCGGGCGGCCTGGTGAGCGACCACGAGCTGACGAGCGACGGCCACGAACGCATCCTCCAGTCGAACCACCTCGCTCCCTTCCTGCTGACGCGCCTCCTGCTGCCGCGGCTGCAGGAGAGCGGCGGCCGGGTCGTGTCGACCGCCAGCGTCGCGAACATGTTCGGCCACGTGCGCCTCGACGACCTGAACTGGACGAAGCGCGCCTGGCTCGGCGGCTGGCGCCAGTACGGCACGAGCAAGATCGAGACCATCCTCTTCGTGCGGGAGCTCGCCCGCCGCACCGGCCTCGAGGCCTTCTCGTTCCACCCGGGGATCGTCAAGACCGGCTTCGGCCAGACGTCGCCGATGTGGCGCATGGCCAACGTGCTGAGCAACGGCAACTACGGCATCTCGGCGAAGGCCGGGGCCCTGCCGCTCATCCAGCTCGCCGGGCCGAGCACGATCGGCGTGCCGAGCGGCACGTACTTCGACCAGCTCAAGCCCGACGGCCTGCGCACGCGCCAGGCGAAGGACGACCTGCTGGCCGAGGCCCTGTGGGACCGCACGTCGGCGATCGTCGGACTGCCCTCCGAGGTCTGACCGGTCGCGGCGGGGCCGGGGGCTGCTAGCCCTCGGCCTTGCCCAGCCGCCAGTACCCCATGAACGCGACCTGGCGGCGGTCCACGCCGACCTCGCTGACGAGGAAGCGGCGGAGGGCCTTGATCGCCCCGGCCTCGCCGGCGAGCCAGGCGTAGAGGTCGCCGTCGAGCGACGCCCCGTGCGGGGCGTGGCCCTGAGGGACGTCCCAGAGCACGTCGTGCTCGATGTCGACCTCCTCGACGGGGACCCCGTGGCGGCGGGCGGTGACGTACCGGGCCGTCCAGCCGCGCACCGCCTCCACCAGGCGGCCGCCGTGGCCCTGGTGGGCGGCCGTGCCGGCGTGGCCCTCGCGGGGCAGCCAGTGCACGTCGACGCCGGCCGGCGCGACGAGGGGCAGCGCGTCGGCGGCCGTCGGCACCTCGACGAAGACGCAGCCGCGGGCGTCCGCCGGCAGCTGCTCGACGATGGAGCAGATGGCGGGGGCCGCGGTCTCGTCGCCCGCGATCATGACGGTGCGGGCCTCCCCCGGCGACCACTCGACGCCGCTGCCGTGCACGCCGCTCGTCGCGTCGGGGCCGACCAGCATCGCCTCGTCGCCGACGGCCACCGTGCTGAGCCAGGTGCCCGCCGGGCCGCCGTCGTCGTGCACGACGAAGTCGACGTCGACCTCGTGGGCCTCGGGGCGGACGGCCCGGGCCGTGTAGGTGCGGAACGGGTTCTGCCGGTGGGCCGGCAGGGCACGCCAGGCGCCCCACCAGTCGTCGACCGGGAAGTCGTCGAAGCCGGTGCCCGGCAGGGGCAGCACGACCTTGATGCGCTGGTCGAGGCCGTCCGTGCCGAAGTCGGCCAGGTCGGGCGCCGTGAAGGTGAGGCGCGTGAACGACGGGCTGAGGCTCGTGACCGCGGCGACGCGGACCCGGTAGGGACGGTGCGCGGGGCGCGCGACGGGGGCGGCCGACGGGGCCGTGACGGCGAGGCTCACGTCAGAGCGTCGCGGCGGCGCCGTGGTCGGCCGCGTGCACGGCACGCAGGTCGTGGCGGAGGTCGTAGGCGAAGGAGGCGGGGCCCCCGATCCAGATGAGGTGCTCGCCGGCCGCGAGGTCGGCGGCGTCGACGTACATCTCGGCGAGCCAGGCGCGGACGGCCCGGTCGAGCGCCTCGCCGGGGGCGCAGGAGCGACCCGAGCCGGGGGCGCCGGAGCGGCGGTCACGGGCCAGCCAGGTCACGGTGACGCGGCCGGGCGATGCCAGCTCTTCCACCTCGGCGGCGGAGCCGACCTCGACGAACACCTGGCCACGGGCGCAGATCGGCAGGCTGGCGAGCATCTCGCGGAGGGCGGGGAGCGAGGAGGCGTCGCCGGCGAAGAGGACGCGGATCGCGTCGTGCGGCAGCGGCGGGTTCGGGTCGTCGAAGAACATGTCCCCCTCAATATAGGTGAGGCTCACCTAAGCCGCCACTCCCCGTGGCCACCCGCGGCGGGTTACCAGGGGTGTAGTAGATTCGCGGGAGCCCTCGGTCCAGCAGCGACCCGGGGGCAGAGGGGCGGCGCCCGTCCAGCAGCGACGGAGCGCCAGCCGAGATCCATCGTCCGGCAGCGACGGAGGACGTCCTGCACCCGGGGTGCGCAGGTCGCGACGAGCGACGGCGCGCCGATCCGCACCGCTCCGAAAGGCCACTCCTCCCCCATGCGCTCCCGCCGCCTCCTCGCCGCCGCCGCCTCCTCCGCCCTCGTCGTCGCCCTCGTGGCCGGCTGCACCTCGGGAGGCTCCGACGGCTCCGGCTCGCCCGACGCCGACGCCACCGTGACGGTCGGCCTCGTGCTCGAGCCGAGCGACCTCGACATCCGCCACACCGACGGCGTCGCGCTCGACCAGGTCCTGATCGACAACGTCTACCAGGGCCTCGTCGGCCGCACCGAGGAGAACGACGTCGTCGACGTGCTCGCCTCGGAGCACACGATCAGCGACGACGGCCTCACGTACACGTTCACCCTGCACGACGGCGTGGCCTTCCACGACGGCGCGGCCATGACCGCGTCCGACGTGGTCTGGTCGCTCGAGCAGGTGCGCACCGACGAGACGCTCGCCGGGCACGCCGACCTGGCCGCCGTCTCGTCGATCTCGGCCCCCGCCGACGACACCGTCGTGCTCACGCTGTCGCGCCCCGACTCGGCGCTGCTCTTCGCCCTGACCGGCCGCGCGGGCCTCGTGCTCGAGCAGGCCGCCACGAACGACCCGTCGACCACCGCGAACGGCACGGGCCCCTACACGGTCGCCAGCTGGACGCAGGGCGACAACCTCCGCCTCGAGCGCGCCGACGGCTACTGGGGCACCCCGGCGAGCGTCGAGGCCGTCGTGTTCCGCTACGTGACCGACCCGTCGGCCGCGATCAACGCCACGCTCTCCGGCGACCTCGACGTGCAGACCGCCGTCGACGCCACCCTCTCGTCGCAGCTCGAGGGCGTCGACGGCGTCAGCCTCGAGCAGGGGAAGACGACCGACAAGTACACGCTCGCCTTCAACAACGCCGTCGAGCCCTTCACCGACGTGCGGGTGCGCAAGGCGATCCGGATGGCGATCGACAACGACGCGATCATCACCGCGGTCGGCGGCTCGGCCGTCGACCAGGGCGGGCCGATCCCCGAGCTCGACCCGGGCTACGCCGACCTGACGTCGGTCGACGCCTACGACCCCGAGGCGGCGGAGGCGCTCCTCGCCGAGGCCGGGCACGCCGACGGCCTCGACCTCACCCTCGAGTACGCGAACTTCTACCCGGCCGCGATCGGCGACGTGCTGACCACCCAGCTGGCCGCCGTCGGCATCACCCTGACGGTCGAGCAGGTCGACTTCACGACGTGGCTCGACGACGTCTACACGGCCCCCGCCGACGGCGGCCCGCGCGACTTCCAGCTGAGCATGGTCGACCACGCCGAGACGCACGACTTCGGCAACTGGGCCGACCCCGACTACTACTGGGGCTACGACAGCGCCCCGGTGCAGGCGCTCTGGGAGCAGTCGCTGGCCGCCACCGACCCGGCCGTCGCCGCGCAGGCCCTGAGCGACGCCGCGGCCATCGTGTCGGAGGACGCCCCGGCCGAGTGGCTCTACACCTCCACGACCCTGACGGCGATCCGCGACGGCGTCACCGGCTTCCCGACCACGTCGACCAGCACCCGCCTCGACCTCTCCGAGCTGGCCACGACCGAGTGACGAGGTTCCTGCTCGGCCGGGTCGCGCTCTTCGCGCTGGGCCTCGCCGTCGCCAGCGTGCTGATCTTCGTCACGCTGCGCCTCCTGCCGGGCGACGTGGCGCAGTCGATCGCGGGCACGACCGGCAGCCCCGCGCAGGTGGCCGCGATCCGCGCCTCCCTCGGCCTCGACCAGCCCGTCGTCGTCCAGTACCTCGACTGGGCCGGCGGCCTGCTGCGCCTCGACCTCGGGGAGTCGCTCGTGACGGGCACCCCGGTCGCCGACGAGGTCGCCGAGAAGCTGGGCGTGACGCTGCCCCTCGCGGGGATGTCGCTCGTCGTCGGGCTGGCCGTCGGCGTGCCCCTCGGGGTCGTGGCCGCGATCCGTCACCACCGCCCGTCGGGCGCCGTGCTCGGCGTCGTCGCGCAGCTGCTCGCCGCGGTGCCGGTCGTCTGGGCCGGCATGCTGCTCATCGCGCTCTTCGGGGTCACCCTGAGGGTGCTGCCGACCCAGGGGTTCCCCGTTGACGGCTGGGAAGAGCCCGGCCGGGCCCTGCGCTCGCTCGTGCTGCCGGCCGTCACGATCGGCCTCGTCGAGGGCGCCGTGCTGTTCCGCTTCACCCGCTCCGCCGTCGTCGGCGCCCTCGACGAGGACTACGTGCGGGCCGCGGCCGCGAAGGGCATGACCACCACGCGGGCCCTGCTCCGCCACGGACTGCCGAACGTGCTGCTCAGCGTCGTCAGCGTGCTCGGCCTCCAGGTCGCGGGCCTGGTCGTCGGCGCGGTCGTCGTCGAGCAGCTCTTCTCCCTCCCCGGCCTCGGCCGCATGCTGGTGAGCGACGTGGGCCGGCGAGACCTCACCAAGGTGCAGGGCGAGCTGATGACCCTGACGGCCCTCGTGCTGCTCGTCGGGCTCGTCGTCGACGTCGTGCACCGCCGGCTCGACCCGCGCCTCCGGGAGCAGGAGGCGTGAGGCGGCGCAGCGCGCTCGGCGCCCTCCTCCGCCGCCCCGCCGGCGCCGCCGCGGCCGGCTGGCTCGCCCTGCTGCTCGTCGGCGCGCTGGTGAGCCGCGTCTGGACGCCGCTCGACCCCTTCACGACCGACCCGTACTCCGCCTGGCTGCCCCCGTCGGGCGCCCACCTCTTCGGCACCGACGGCGTCGGCCGCGACATCGCGAGCTACGTCCTCGCGGCGACCGGCACGACCGTCGTCGTCGCGGTCTCGGCCGGCGTGGTCGCGGTGCTCGTCGGCCTGGCCCTGGCGGCGCTCGGCTCGCTCACCGCCCGGCCCGTCCGCGAGGCGACGGCCGTGCTCATCGACGTGCTCGTCGCCTTCCCCACGATCCTCGTGGCGATGGCCCTCGCGGCGGCGTTCGGCGGCTCGCTCGCGGTCGTCGTCGTGGCGACCGGCGTGGGCTACGGGGTCACGATCGCGCGCGTGTCGCGCGCGGAGATCCGCCGCGTGGTCCGCGAGGACTACGTCACGGCGGCCCGGGCCTCCGGCGCGGGCACCGCGGCCGTCCTCCGCCGCCACGTGCTGCCGAACATCGCCCCGGTGTTCGTCGTGCAGCTGTCGCTCGCCATGGCGACCAGCGTGCTCGCGGAGGCGGGGCTCTCCTTCCTCGGCTACGGCGCCTCGGCCGAGACCGCGTCGTGGGGGCGACTCCTCGCGGACCTCCAGAAGTTCCTCGGCGTGCACCCCTGGACGGTCGTCTGGCCGGGGCTCGCGATCACGCTCACCGTGCTCGCCCTCAACCTGCTCGGCGACGCCGTCCGCGACGCGGCCGACCCGCGCCTCCGCGACCGGCCCTCCGGCACGGGCCGTGCGGGCCGCTCAGGCGGCGTGGACCGCCCTCGCCCGTCCGACCCTGCCGACCCCGCCCGCTCCCCCGCCCCGGAGGTGACCTCGTGACGCTCGAGATCGACCACCTGACCGTGACCATCGGCGACCGGGCCGTCGTCGACGACCTCTCCCTCCGGCTCGACGACGGCGCGCGGCTCGGGCTGATCGGCGAGTCGGGGTCGGGCAAGTCGCTGACCACCCTCGCCGTGCTGGGCCTGCTGCCCCGCTCCGCGCGCGTGGCCGGCAGCGTGCGCCTCGACGGGCGCGAGCTGCTCGGCCTGCCCGAGCGCGAGCTGGCCCGCGTGCGCGGCGCCGTGGTCGGCACCGTCTTCCAGGACCCGCGCACGGCCCTCGACCCCGTCATGACGGTGGGGCGGCAGATCGCCGAGCCGCTCCGCCTGCACGGCACGGTGACCCGCCGCGAGGCCCGCCGCCGCGCCGTCGAGGCGGCCGCCGAGGTCGGGCTGCCCGAACCGGACCGCATCGTCGACAGGTACCCCCACCAGCTCTCCGGCGGCCAGCGGCAGCGGGTCGTCATCGCCACCGCGCTGATCACCCGGCCTGCCGTGCTGCTCGCCGACGAGCCGACGACCGCGCTCGACGTCACGACCCAGGCCGAGGTGCTCCGGCTCTTCCGCCGCCTGGTCGACGAGCGGGGGGCGTCGCTGCTCTTCGTGACCCACGACCTCGCCGTGCTGGCGCAGGTGGCCGAGGAGGCGGTGGTCCTGTCTCAGGGGCGCGCGGTCGAGAGCGGGCCGGTCACGCGCCTCCTGCACGCCCCCGAGCACCCCGTGACGCGCGGGCTCGTGGCCGCGACCCGCGCCACCACGTGGAGGGCGTCGTGACGGGGCCGACGGGCGCGGTGGGCAGCGCGAGCAGCGCGAGCACGGCGGACGCCGCGGGGAGCACGGACGCCGCTCGCGGCGCGTCCGGGCTGACCGCGTCGCCCCTGCTCAGCGGCCGGGGCCTCACGCGCACCTTCCGGCTGCCGCGTCGGTCGCCCTTCCAGCCGGGCCCGGTACGGCACGCGCTCGTCGACGCCGACCTCGACGTGGGGCCGGGCGAGAGCGTGGCCCTGATCGGCGAGTCGGGCTCCGGCAAGTCGACGCTCGTGCGCCTCCTGCTGGCCCTCGACCGCCCGACGGACGGGGCGGTCACCTTCGACGGGCGACCGGTCGAGCCCGGCCGCGCGGCGCAGCTGCGCTGGTTCCGGCGACAGACCGGCGTCGTGCTGCAGGACCCGTACAGCTCGCTCGACCCGCGGATGCGCGTCGGAGACACGGTGGCCGAGCCGCTGCGGCACCTGCACGTGGCGGGCGACCACCGCGCGCTCGTGGCCGAGGTGCTCGAGCGCGTCGGCCTCGACGCCGCCGACGCCGAGCGGTGGCCGCACGAGTTCAGCGGCGGTCAGCGCCAGCGCATCGCGCTCGCGCGGGCCGTCGTGCACCGCCCGCGGCTGCTGGTCGGCGACGAGCCGATGAGCGCCCTCGACGTGACCGTCCGCGCGCAGATCATCGAGCTGCTGCGCGAGCTGCGCACCGACCTCGGCCTCAGCCTGCTGCTCGTCTCGCACGACATCGGCCTCGTGCAGCACGTCGCCGACCGGGTGGCCGTGCTGCGCGACGGGCGGGTCGTCGAGCAGGGCGCGACCGACGACGTGCTGCGGCGGCCGCAGCACGAGTACACCCGGTCGCTGATCGCGTCGGTGCCGACGATCGACTGAGCGGCGCCGGGGCTTGCTCGGCGGGCGCGTGCTCGGCGGGCGCGTGCTCGGCGGGCGCGTGCTCGGCGGGCACGGCACAGCGCGGTCGAGGTGACCCGACCTGGGCCCTCGACGTGCTCGAGGGCCCAGCTCGGGTCACCTCGTGCGTCGATCACCAGACGGAGGGGTGCCTCCGCTGCCAGCGCAGCCGCCGCTCGAGCTGTGCGCCGATGCTCAGCAGCACGTCCTCCCGGCCGGGGCGCCCGATCAGCTGCACGCCCGCCGGCAGGCCGTCGACCTCGCCCACCGGCAGCGTGATCGCGGGCAGTCCCGCCACGTTGACGAACGACGTGAAGGGCGAGACGAGGCACTGCTGCTCGAACGCGCGCTCGGGGTCGGCGGCGTCGTACCAGCCGAGCGGCTGCGGCAGCAGGGCGAGCGAGGGGGTGACGACCGCGTCGAACCGGTCGAACGCCCGCACCACGCTGCGCTCGAACTCGGTGAGCCCGGCGAGGGTCGCCCCGAGCTCGCGGGCGCCGATCTCGCGGCCGCGCCGCACGAGCCAGGCCGTCATCGGCTCGAGCCGGGCGAAGTCGTCGTCGGTCTCGGCCGGGATGCCCGCGGCGCCCGCCTGCCAGAGGGTGCGGAAGAGCTGCGGGTACCGCGACGCCGGCAGCGAGGCCTCCTCGACCCCGTGCCCCATCGTGACCAGGAGGTCGACGGTCTCGCTGAGAACCGCGAGGAGGCGCGGGTCGACCCGGACGTCGTAGGCGTCGTCCCACGGGCTGGCCGTCAGCACCCCGAGCTGGTGGCGGCCCTCGCCGCGCACCGCCGACCCCAGCCAGGCCCCGTCGGGCGAGTCGGGCGCGCGCAGCGCGGTGTCGACCCGGGGCGGCCGGCCGTCGGGCGAGACCATCGCGTCGAGCAGCAGGGCCGCGTCGGCCACGGTGCGGGCGATCGGGCCGCCCACCGAGAGGCCGCCGAGACTCGACAGGCCGGACTGCGCCGGCACGCGACCGCGTGACGGCTTGAGGCCGACGAGCCCGTTCGCCGCGGCGGGGATGCGGATCGACCCGCCCCCGTCGCTGCCGGGCGCGAACGGCAGGAGCCCGGCGGCGACCGCGGCCGCGGCGCCGCCGCTCGACCCGCCCGCCCCGAGCTCCACGCCGGTGCCGAGCCCCCACGGGTTGCGCGTGACCGGGCCCGCGAGCGGCTCGGTGTAGCCGGTGAGGCCGTACTCGGGCGTGCTCGTCTTGCCGAGGCTGACGGCCCCGGCCTCCGACAGCACGGCGGCGATCTCGCCGTCGCGGGCCGCGGGCGTCGACGCCGTGAGCCGCGAGCCGGAGCGGGTGGGCACCCCGGCCCGGTCGTAGAGGTCCTTGTCGGCGAGCGGCAGGCCCCAGAGCGGTGCGGCGCTGCGGCCCGCGGCCGCGAGTTCGTCGGCGCGGCTCCGGGCGGCGTCCGGCGTCACCGTGACGAAGGCGCGCACCTGCGGGTCGAGCCGCTCGATCCTGGCCAGGTAGTGGTCGGCGAGCTCTCGGGGGGTGACCTCGCCGCGGCGCAGCCAGTCCCACTGCTCGTGGGCGCTGAGGTGGTGGAGTTCGAACATCGCCCCGAGCCTACGACCATGCCGAGGCGGGAATGCGGGGTACATCTGAGCATCCTTCGTTGACGAGCGGGGGACGACGGCGTAGACATGTCGGCACGCGGGATCAACCACCCCGTGGCCGGCCCTCACCAGCCGGCGACTCGACGAAGCGACCGAAGGCGGTGCGCCGTGGATCAGACGGCCGAGACGACGACGCGGCGACCCGCCGCGCTCTCGCTCGTGCGCCTCCTGGTCCTCTCCGGCCTCCTCGCGGTGGCCTTCGTCGTCCTCGCGCTCGCCCTCGCACCGCGGTCGGCCTCCGCCGAGACCGCGCCGTCGCCCTCGCTGCTCGGCGGGACGACGCAGGCCCTCGGGGGCGTGACGGGCTCGCTCGACGCCCCCGTCGCGGCGGTGGCGCAGACGGCCGGAGGCGCGGTGTCGTCGGCGACGCAGGTCGCCACCCAGGTCACCGCGGTCGCGCCGCCCGTGCAGCGCGTCGTGCAGGCCGTCGCCCCCGTGGCGCCCCAGGTCGTGCAGCAGGTCGCGGCCGCCGCCCCCGTCAGCAGCGTCGTCGCCCCCGTGGCGCAGACCGTCGACCGCGTCGTCGCGGCCGTCCCGGTCGCGCAGGCCGTCACGGGCCCCGCGCCTGTGGCGACCGTCGTGGCCCCCGTCGCCGCCGTCGCCGACGCCGCCGTCGGCACGGTCGCCGACGCCGCGGCCGCCCCGGCTCCCGCCGACGTGCTCGCGCCGCTCGTGCCCGCCCTGCCGACCGTCCCCGCCCTGCCCGTCACGCCGGGCGCGGGCGTCGGGGTCGACGCGGGCCCGACGGCGACCGCCGGGGTCGGCGACGAGCTCGTCAACGACTCCTCCGCCACGGTGTCCCCGGCCGCCGGCCTCGCCGCGGGCGACCCGGCCGCGACGGCGTCCCTGTCGCCCGAGGCCGCCGACGTCGTCGCGGTCGACGCGGGCACCGCGCTCCGGGCCGCGATCGTGGCGGCGCAGGCGGGCGGCCGCACCTCCGCCGGGGACCCGACCCGCGCCTCCGACCTGCCCCTCGCCCCCGCTCCCGCGCCGCTCCCCGGCCCGTCCGACGACGGCCAGCCCGCCCTGCCCTCCGGCTCGGGCCAGGGCTCGCAGGGCGCCGGCGCGGGCGCCGCGGGCGGGGCCGTCGTGGCCGACGCGACCCGCGCCTCCCAGCTCCCCGCCCTGACGATCACGGCGGGCTCCTCCGACGGCGACGACGACCTCCCGTCGTCGCCCGTGCACGACACCGACAGCTCCCCCGACTGAGGTCGGTCGCGTCGCTCGTGGGCTCCCGCCCACGCCGCGGCCGCTCCTGCTGAGCAGGATGCGGACCCGCCGCCGCAGGCACCGCCTGCCGAGCGACACACGCGACCCTCGCCGCCCCGCGCGGCGCCCACACCTCACTCGTACGGAGAAGACCATGAACAAGCACGTCTCGAGAGGGCTCCTCGGAGCGCTCTTCGTCGGGGGCCTGTGCGCCCTCGGAACCACCGCTGCCCAGGCGGACACCCTCACCGGCGGAGACGACGGGCTGCTCTCGGGCACCCAGGTCGCCGCGGTGGTCGAGGCCCCGGTCTCGGCCCTCGGCACCGCCGTCAGCGTGGTCGGCGACGCGACGTCGTCGGCCCCGGCGGCCGCGCCTGCTGCTGCGGCTCCCGCTCCGGCCGCTGCTCCGGCTCCGGCTCCGGCCGCTCCCGCGGCCGCGCCGGTCACGACGACCAGCGGCGACGCCGGGCTGCTGTCGGGCACGCAGGGCATCGTCTCGGTCGACGTGCCGGTCACCGTGACCGACACGGCAGTCAGCGTGGTCGGCGACGCGACGAGCGCGGCGGCACCGCCCGCCGCCCCGACGGTTCCGGCGGCACCTGCCCCGGCACCCTCTCCCGCACCCGCCCCGACCAGCGGAGACGACTCGATCGGCGGCGGCAGCCAGGCGCTCGTCGACCTCGACCTGCCGGTCACCGTGGGCGGCACCGCCGTCTCGGTGCTCGGCGACAGCAGCAGCCCCGGCGGCACGACCACGGCGCCCGCCGCGGGCCCGACGGGGTCGGCGTCGCCGGCCCCCGGGACCAGCGGTGACGACGGCGTCCTCGGCGGCACCCAGGCGCTGGTCGACCTCGACGTGCCCGTGACCGTGGGCGGCACCGCCGTCTCGGTGCTGGGCGACAGCTCGAGCACCGGTGCCGGCACGGGCAGCGGCACGACGCCCGCGACGGGCACCGCGCCCACCGCCGGCGCAGGCTCGGGCAGCACGACGAGCGGGGACGAGAGCGTCCTCGGCGGCACCCAGGTGATCCCGGTCGTCGGACTGCCGGTGACCGTCGGCGGCACCGCGGTCTCCGTCATCGGCGACAGCAGCAGCACCGGCACCGGCACCACCACGGGCACCACGCCCATCACCGGCACGGGCACCACCCCCGCGACCGGCGGTGACGACGGCGTCCTCGGCGGCACCCAGGTGATCCCGGTCGTGGGTCTGCCCGTCACCGTCGGCGGCACCGCGGTCTCCGCCATCGGCGACAGCAACAGCACCGACACCACCACGGGCACCACGCCCACCTTCGGCACCGGCACCACCCCCACCACCGGCGCCGCCACCAGCGGTGACGACGGTGTCCTCGGCGGCACCCAGGTCGTGCCCGTGATCGGCGTGCCGATCACCGTCGGCGGCGCCGCGGTCTCCGTCATCGGCGACAGCAGCAGCACCGACACCACCACGGGCACCACGCCCACCACGGGCACCGGCACCGGCCCGGTCACCAGTGGTGACGACGGCGTCCTCGGCGGTACCCAGGTCGTGCCCGTGATCGGCCTGCCGATCACCGTCGGCGGCGCCGCGGTCTCCGTCATCGGCGACAGCGACACGGACGGGGGCACGCCCGTCGTCCCCACCACCCCGGTGACGCCGACCACCCCGGTCGACCCCACCACGCCCGCCGACCCCACCACGCCGACGGACCCGACCACCCCGGTCGACCCCGGCACGCCGGTGCTGCCCACCACCCCGGCCACGACCGACGAGCCCGTCGGCCCGGCCGTCGTGACCACCGCCACCGCCGGTGTCACGGCAGCGGCGACCACCTCGGCGACGGGTCGTGAGGCCCTCGCCGCGACCGGCGCCTCCACCACCACGGCCGCCGCCGCGACGTCCGCCCTCGCCTACACCGGCGTCGACGGAGCCGCGACGCTCGCCGGAGCCCTGCTGGCCCTCCTGGCCGGCCTCGCCCTGCTGGTCGTCGCGCGTCGCCGGGAGGCCCGTCGCTGACCGGCACCCGCCGACGGCGGAGCACCGTCGCCCTCCGGGGCGGCGGTGCTCCGCCGCGCCCGTGGGGCGACAGCCGAGCCAGCGACGACTCTTTCTGGTACATTCGTCTCACTCGTGCTCCCTCGCCTGACGCACACGGCTCGGCGGGATCGTCGCACGGCTCGGAGTCACCACCATGGGCTACCTCTTCCTCTCCCTGGCCATCGTCGGCGAGGTCGTCGCCACCAGCTTCCTCAAGGTCACCAGCGGGCCCGACGCGCGCTGGTGGCAGTACGCCGTCGTCGTCGTGGGCTACGTCTTCGCCTTCGCGATGCTCTCGCAGTCGCTCGGACGGGGCGTGCCGCTCGGCATCGCCTACGCCGTCTGGGCCGGCATCGGCGTCGTGCTCGTCGCGCTGATCAGCTGGCTGGTCTTCCACGAGCCGCTGACGCTCCTGCAGCTCGGCGGCATCGTGCTCGTGATCGGCGGCGTCACCATGCTGGAGCTCGGCGGCCGGCACGAGGCCGCCGCGTGACCCGGACCGGCGAGCAGCGGGGCGGCACGGCCGACGAGCCGACCCGCGACTCCCCCGGGGTCGGCCCTCGCGGAGACGCCTCCCTGACGCCGAAGGGCGAGGCGAGGAGGCGCGCCCTGCTCGCCGGGGTCCTGACCGTCCTCGAGGCCGGCGGCCCGTCCGCCGTCACCCACCGGGCGGTCGCCACGGCGGCTGGCGTCCCGCTCGCCGCCGCGACCTACTACTTCTCGTCGCGGGACGACATGCTGCGGAGCGCCCTCCGGCACGCGACCGCGACCTGGACCCGCTCCCTCGACGAGCTCGAGCAGCCCACGCTGGGCGACCTCGCCGAGACGCTGGTGCGCTACGCCGTCGTCGACCGGGCCGCCGCGGTCGCCCAGTACGAGATGCTGCTGCAGGCCGTGCGCGACCCGGGCCTGCACGACGACGCCGAGGCCTGGTACTCGTCGCTCGAGCACGTGCTGGCACGGGTCGGCGTGCCGGCCGAGCGGCTGGCGGTCGTCTCGCTCGCCGTCGACGGCCTCATCGTGCGCATGCTCTGGCGCGGCGAGCCGGGCGACGCCGCCGCCACCGAGCAGCTGCTGCGCCGCGTCGTCGCCTGAGGTGCCGGGCGCCCGGCACCCGCCGCACGTCTCGCTCCGCAATGCGAGAGACTTCCGTCCTCGAGCGACCAGGACGCCCCGCGTCTGCGGCCGCCCCGCGCCGATCACTCTCAAATTTGAGAGCACGAGCACGAGCACGAGCAAGAGCAAGCCCCGAGCCGAGCAGCCCCAGCCCTACTTCCCGCGGCGCCGCTTCTTCAGCGACTTCTGCATCGTCACGGTGCCGAGCCAGCGGCCGAACTTGAAGCCGACGCGGCCCATGCGGCCGACCTCGGTGAAGCCGAGCGACTCGTGCAGCCGGATCGACGCCTCGGCGTTCTTGTCGGCGATCACGGCGACCATCTCGCGGATGCCGGCCTCGCGGCACGCCTCGACCAGCGCCTCCAGCAGGGCGCGCCCGAGGCCCTTCCCCGTCGACGCGGCGCGGAGGTAGATCGAGCTCTCGACCGTGTACCGGTACGCGGCCTTGCCGCCCCAGGGCATCGCGGTCGCGTAGCCGAGCGCCTCGCCCGCGGGGTTCACCGCGACGAGGAACGGCATGCCGAGCTTCGCGGCCACCCCCGCCTTGCGACGCCAGTCGGCGAGGGTCATCGGCTCTTCGTCGAAGGTGACCGTCGAGTTCTGCACGTAGTGGTTGTAGATCTCGCGCACGTACGGCAGGTCGGCCGCGACGGCGGGGCGGATCTCGAAGCTGAACGCCGGCTCGGGCAGCGGGGCGGGCCGCAGCTCACGCGGCAGCCGCCGCCGGGTCTGGTATTCCTCTTCGAGCACCCGTCCACTCTGGCACGTCGCGGTCGCCCGCCGACAGGGCAGGCCGTCAGGAGGCGGCGGCCGGCTCCGCGGGCAGGGTCCAGTCGATCGGCTGCCCGCCCTGCTGCACGAGCAGCTCGTTCGTGCGGCTGAACGGCCTCGACCCGAAGAACCCCCGCGACGCGGACAGCGGGCTGGGGTGCGGCGACTGCACCGTGGGCACCTCGCCGAGCATCGGGACGAGTCCGGCCGCGTCGCGCCCCCAGAGGATCGCGACGAGCGGGCCGCCGCGGGCCGCGAGCACCTCGATGGCGCGCTGCGTGACCGGCTCCCAGCCCTTGCCGCGGTGCGACGCCGCCTCGCCGGGCCGGACGGTCAGCACCCGGTTGAGCAGCATGACGCCGTTCTCCGACCAGGAGGTCAGGTCGCCGTGCGCGGGCACGGGCACCCCGAGGTCGTCGTGCAGCTCGCGGTAGATGTTGGCGAGGCTGCGGGGCACGGGCCGCACGTGCGGGTCGACCGCGAACGACAGGCCGATCGGGTGGCCGGGGGTCGGGTACGGGTCCTGACCGACGACGAGCACGCGGACCTCGTCGAGCGGGTAGGTGAACGCCCGGAGCACGAGCGCGCCGTCGGGCAGGTAGCCGCGCCCGGCCCGCACCTCGGCACGGAGGTACTCGCCCATGTCGGCGACCTCGTCGGCGACCGGGTCGAGCGCCTCCGCCCAGCTCGGGTGCACGAGGTCGCGGAGGGGGTGAGCCGTCACTCGACGCCCAGGGTGCCGACCGAGACGCCGACGATCTCGCCGTCGTCGTCGGTCTGCGGCTCGACGCGCCAGACGTTGCCCGTGCCGAGCACGGCGAGCGCGCCCTCGCCGACCACGAGGGCCGTGTGCTCGTCGATGGCGACGCCGCCCCGCACGAGGCCGGCCTCCGTCGCCGCGACGAGGCGCGTGAGGGTGCCCCACTGGGCGGCGTGCACGTCGATGGCGAGGTCGACGAGCCCGAGCCCCTCGCCCAGGGTCACCTCGCCGAGGCCCTCCGCGGCGTCCTCGGGGCAGACGGCGACGTCGCCGATCAGCCAGCCGCCGAGCAGGGCCCGGTCGGCGGCGATCATCGCGCCGGCCGAGAAGCCGAGGTAGGGCAGGCCGTCGGCGACGAGCAGCCGCACCTGGTCGATCAGCGGCGTGACCGACTCGAGGTAGGCCGGTGTGAGGCCGCCCGCGACGACGAGGCCGTCGACGTCGCTGAGCACCCGGGTGTCGAAGGCCGCGCCGGCCTGGACGACCGTGACGACGGCCTCGCAGCGCCCGCCGTGCGCGATGAGGGCCGGCCAGCCGGTGACGAACTCGTCGCCGGGCGATCCGTCGGCCACGACGACCAGCACGGCGACGCGGGGCACGGCGCGGCCCAGGGCGGCGCCGCGCACGGCGGCCTCGGCGACGAAGGGCTCGTAGATGTCGGGGGCGTCGGGCGACCAGCCGCCGCCGACCAGGTGGATGCTCATGCCTCGCGGCTCACCGTCGCGTCGCGGGTGACCGGGGGCAGGGCGCTCCACGGGAAGGTGATCCACTGCGCCGTGCGCTTCCAGACGAAGTCCGGCTCGAGGATGGTCTGCGGCTTGCTGTAGAGGCAGACGGTGCGGACCTCGTCGGCGACCTCGGCGAGCAGGTCGCGCACGAGCGCGAGGGTGCGGCCGGAGTCGGAGACGTCGTCGACGACGAGCACGCGCTTGCCGGCGAGCGACGGGGCGTCGAGGGTCGGGGGCAGCAGCACGGGCTCCGGCAGGCGGGCGTCGACGCCCGTGTAGAACTCGACGTTGATCGACCCGCACATCTTCGTGTCGAGGGCGTACGCGATCGATCCGGCCAGCACGAGGCCGCCGCGCGCGACCGCGACGATAACGTCGGGCGTGAAGTCGGCCGCGACGACGTCGCGGGCCAGGTGGCGGGCGGCGTCGCCGAACTCCAGCCAGCCGAGCACCTCACGGCCGGGGGCCTCCGTCGACGACGCGACGGGCGCCTCCGGCACGGCCTCGCCGACCCCGGCTCCCGGCGCCCCTCCCGCGGGGGGTGCGGCGAGGTCGGTCGGGTCGTCGGGTGAGGAAACCATGCCAGCAACCGTAGTGGGCCGCGCACCCGCGCGCGACGCCCGTCGGGCACCCTCGGCGTCGGAGCACGGTCAGGGCGCCTCCCACCGGCCTCCGGGAGGCGCGAAGACGGTGTCGACGCCGTCCGACCAGAGCAGGGAGTCGGGCGCGCGGTCGGTGACCCCGGGCAGCCCGGAGTCGGCGACGAGCTCGTCGGCGAGGTCCATCAGCTCGGCCCGTCGGAGCGGCCAGGCCCCGTGCGTGTTCGGCCAGTACCTCGTCGTGCCGCCGCGGGCGACGTGCATGCCCCAGCGCGCGGTGAGGAACTCCGCCAGCGGGTCGCCGACGACCTCCTCGTCGGTGGGGCGGACGGCGAGCCGCGTCGACGGCCGGGGCCCGGGGCCGTGGCGGCGGGAGGCGTACTCGACCGTGCCGCCGACCCGGCGCCGGCTCATCGAGGCCCAGCGGTAGGGCAGGCCGAGCGCCGCGTTCGCGGTGACGACGGGCAGCAGCTTCGCGGCCTCGAGGGTGCGGAAGACCACCCCGCGGCGACCGAGGTCGTCGACCGAGTAGAGCCGCACGTTCGTCTCGAGGAAGGTGCCGAGCCACGGCACCGGCGGCAGCGGGCCGAAGGCGCTGCGCGAGAGCTCGAACGGGATGAGGCCGACCCACGTCGAGCCGTCGTGGACGTCGGGGCGGGTGCCCGGGGGCAGCAGCGGCGCCACGCGCTCGGGCTCGACGCGCCAATGGGCGAAGGCGAGGCCGCCCCAGTGCTGGCTGATCACCGGCGCCCGCAGCAGGTCGGGCGCCACGGTGCTGACGGGGGCGGGCTCGCGAGCGGTCATGGCGCCACGATACGGACGACGCCTGGGCGGCCCCGTGGGTAGGGTCGACGGACCGGGAGCGCGGAGGGCGCCGACCACCGCCCGACCGCCGGTCGGACCATCGCCCGACCGCCCGTCCGCCGACCACCCGAGGAGGCCCGCCCCGTGACGACCGGACCGAGCGCGCGCCGAGCCGACCCGAGCCCGCTCGAGCGAGCCGTCGATGAGGGCTTCCTCATCATCCGCGCCTCGCTCGTGGTCGCGACCGCCAACCAGGTCATCCGCCGCGCCCTGCAGGAGCGCCTCCCCTTCGACGAGGAGGTCGCCACCGGCTTCGTCCGCGCCGAGATCGACCGCCTGACCGAGGAGCAGCTCGAGGGCGCCCGCCGCCTCCGACGGGTCCGCCGCCGCACCCACCGCTCGTACGGCCAGTCACAGCACCAGTTCGACTACCGCGTCGACGACGTCGACGCCCTCCGCCTCCGCGAGGCGACCCACAAGGCGCTCGTGAAGGAGCTCGGCCGGGCGGGCCGCGACGACGCGTTCGTCGCGGCCGTGGTGGACGCCGCGCGGGCCCGTGCGTGGGACGACGTCGGCAGCACCGTCGTCGACCGGATCGGCTGGGCGGCCGCGCCGGCCCCGGGCTACGACGAGGGCCGGGACGAGCGGCTCCGCGACCTGCTCGACATCGACCTCGCCGGCCTGGCCGAGCGCCACGACGAGCGCGGCGGCCCCGCGGGAGGCGGCCCCGCCGACCCGACCGAGACCGGCCAGGCGACCGAGACCGGCGCGCCGACGGAGACCGGCGCCTAGCTCGCCGGCCCCGCCCCCGCGGCCCCGTCGTCGATCCGCACGCCGCGGCCCGACACAACGACGCCGCCCGTGGCCGGCACGAGCACGTCGAGCACCCCGGGCCGCCCCACGTGGGCGCCCTGGTGCACGCGGACCCTGGCCGGAGGCACGACCCTGCCGGAGGCGCGGAGCCAGCCCCCGAGGGCGGCCGCGGCCGACCCCGTGGCCGGGTCCTCGACGAGCGTGCCCACCGGGAAGGGGTTGCGGGCCTCCAGCACGAGGGTGCCGTCGTCGTCGACCCCGAGCTCGTGGACGACGGTGACCGTGCCGGCCCAGCCCTGCTCGTCCATCAGCAGCCGGAGCGCACCCGCGTCGACCACGAAGCCGTCGAACGCCGCGCGGTCGACGACGGGCAGCACGGGGTGGAGGTTGCCGGCCCAGGCCGCCAGCACGGGCCGGGAGGCGTCGAGCTCCGTCGCCCGGAGTCCGAGCACCGCGAGCAGCCGCGCGAGCACGTCCGGCTCCAGCGGCTCGACGCGCGGCTCGGGCGAGGTGAACGACGCCCGCGCTCCCCCGTCGGGCTCGACCGTCGTCTCGAGGGGCACCGGGCCCACGGCGGTCTCGACGACGACCCGGCCCGGCCCGTCGCGCTCGGCGAGCGCGATCGCCGTCGCGACGGTCGCGTGGCCGCAGAAGGGCACCTCCGCCACGGGCGAGAAGTAGCGCACCCGGTGGCGACGCCCGTCGCCGTCGAGGTCGGGCCCGACGACGAACGCCGTCTCGGCGTCGCCGACGGCGAGCGCCGTCGCCTGCATCTCCGCATCGGTGAGGCCGCGCGCGTCGAGCACGACCCCGGCGGGGTTGCCGCCCGCGGGGTCGGCGGAGAAGGCGGCCCAGCGGGCGACGGCGCGGTCGGAGGTCGAGGTCGGTGCGGGGGTCACCCGCCCATGGTGCCGGGGAGGCGCGGTGCGCGTCGAGCGCCACCCGCGCCTCCCCGGCCTGGTCGCCCCCGTCAGGAGCCCGGCGCGCCGTCGATCAGCGAGAGCGGGTCGGCGACGAACCGCGCCAGGGCCCGGTCGACGACCCCGCGGTCGAACACGTTGTCGTTGTAGGCGACCGCCACCTGGAGGGCGCCGTCGATGACGGCGATCTGCACGGAGAGGTTCTCGGCCGGCACGGGGTGCACGGTGTAGCCGAGCTCCGCCGCACGGCCGTCGCGGACCCAGGGCAGGCCCTGCATCGTCCGGGCGACGCCGAGGTTGCTGACGACGAGGTGGCCGCGCGCGTGGGCCGGCGCCGTGGCGGGCACCCTGCGGTCGCCCGGGCGGACGGCCTCCTTGACGGCACCGGCGACGAGGGCCGCGAGGGGCCGGCCCGACGTGACGGTCTCGTGGATGCTCTCGTCGACGGCGAGGAGGTCGTCCACCCCGGTGACGGGCACGCCCGTCACGAAGTTGCCGGTGGTGTCGACGCCGGCCGGCAGGTACTGGCGGACGTCCCAGACGAGCTCGCTCTCGGCCGCCAGCCGCACGCCCTCGCGGACGAACGCGGCCCGCAGCGCGACGATCACCGCGCTGGAGAAGGCCACGGGGTGCGGCTGGGCGCGGAGCCAGCGCCGCAGCTCGGTGAAGGTCCGTCGGTCGCCCCGACCCCAGGCCACGGCGGTGGAGGGAGCCCACGCGACCTGCTCGCGCTCCTGCACGACCCCGGTCGGCACCGTGGGCACCTGCACGCGCCGGGCGCGCAGCAGCGCCGGCACCCGGGCCGGGTGGCGCAGGTACGTGGCGGCGACGGCGCGCCACAGCGGGTGGCGGACGCCCTCAGCGCTGAGCCAGGCCGGCATCTCGCCGCCGGCGGCGAGGTCGAGGAGGGCGGCGGGCAGCCGCGAGGTGAAGCGTGCGTCGACGACCTGGTGGTCGTAGATCATCAGCAGCCGCTCGCCCGAGACGATCACCTGCAGAGGCAGGGCGTCGTCGATCATGCCGACGAGGTGCTCGAGCACCTCGTCGGGCGCGAGGTCGTCGCCGAGCGGCGGGATCTCGCTCACCATCCGCTCGCAGA
Source organism: Frigoribacterium sp. Leaf164 (assembly GCF_001423665.1). Lineage (NCBI taxonomy): Bacteria > Bacillati > Actinomycetota > Actinomycetes > Micrococcales > Microbacteriaceae > Frigoribacterium > Frigoribacterium sp. Leaf164. The sequence continues at coordinate 966,782 of NZ_LMOX01000001.1, read as the reverse complement.
GCTCACGCTGGGTCTCGGGGGTCCAGGCCCAGTCGCGGCGGTCGGCCGCCACGAGCCCGAGGCGCGCACCGGGCCCGAGGGAGACGACGCGGTGCAGGGCGGCGACGAGGGCCGCCCGCGGGGGCAGCACGAGCGGTCCCATCACGCCGAGCACGTGCGCGCCCGCGGCGAGGCGGTCGACGGCGGAGATGGGCAGGGTGCGGCGACCGCCCTCGGCGGGGGTCGCGGCGCGGAGCGCGGGCACGGTCATGGCGGTCACGAAGCTGCCCCCGCGACGGTCGGCAGCGGCGCGTGCGTCGGCACCGGCGTCGGGGCCGCGACCGGTGTCGCGGCCGCCCCGGGCGTCGGCGTCGCGGCGGCCACGGGGGCCCGCACCGGGCGCATCGTCGACGCGCCGTCCCAGCGCTGCCGCAGGTAGAGCAGCGGCCCGCGGGCGACCCCGGCGAGCTCGACGCGGGCGGTGCGACGGAGCTCACGCTCCAGCTCGGCGTCGGCCGGGGCCGTGCTCACACGGGAGGTCGTGGCGGAGGCGGTGCCCGCCCTCCCCTTGGCGAGGAGGGCCGCGACCGCGTGCGGCGCGCGGCGGAGCGCGGCACGCCGCGTGCGCCCGTCGAGCGCCACGCCGGCGAGCCAGGCGCCCAGGCCGGTGCCGTAGCCCGCCGCCTGGACGCGGAGCGCGGCCAGGTCGGCGCGGTGCCGGTGCCAGACGAGGGCCGAGGGCTGCACGGCGAGGGCGTGCCCGGCGAAGAGCACGCGCGTGAAGACGTCGAGGTCCTCTCCCCCGGCGGTGCGGGTGCCGACGCCGAACGCCGTGTCGAAGCCGCCGAGCGCGAGCGCGACGTCGCGGCGGAGGGCGAAGTCGGCCCCGGTGCCGAACGCACCGACCGAGAAGGGGAAGGTCGGCAGGTCGGCGGGCTGCTCGTCGAGGCGGAAGACGCGCGACGAGACGTTCCGCGACCACGAGACGCGGTCGTCGAAGGAGCGCTGCACGGGGGTGCGGAGCTCCCCGCTCGCCACGAGGCCCGTCACGCAGGCCACGTCGTCGGCCCGGGCGAAGCCGTCGCAGAGGCCGAGCAGCCACCCGGCGTCGACCACGACGTCGTCGTCGGTGAAGGCGACGACCTCGCCGGTCGCGGCGCGGAGGCCGGCGTTGCGGGCGCCGGAGAGGCCGGCCACCGGCTCGACCACGTACCGCACGCGCGGGTCGTCGAACTCGTCGGCCACGAGGTCGCGGGTCGCGGAGGTCGAGGGGGCGTTGTCGACCACGACGACGTCGAAGGCCGGGTGGTCGAGGGCGAGCACCGACGTGAGGCAGCCGCGCAGCTGCTCGGCGCGGTCACGCGTGCAGACGACCACCGTCACGGTCGGGAGCCCGCCGGCGGGCAGGGCCGCGGGGCGGGGCGTCGCCGCGAGGTCGGCGGCCTCCGAGCGAACGAGGTCGATCGAGACGTGGTCGTGGACGACCGGCACCTCGACGACGCCGAGCACCTCGCGCCCGTCGCGCACCAGCAGGCGCGCGGCGGGGTGGCCCTCCGCGTCGACGAGCCGCAGGTCGTCGACGTCGGGCCGCGCGAGGTCGGCCACGTCGACCGCGCCCACCCACAGGGCGCCCGACCAGGTCGGCACCGCGGTGCTCGCCATGGGGCGCGTGAGCGAGAGGGCGGTCACGAGGCGACCTCGGCGACGGCGGGCCCGCCCGGGGAGGCGGCGGTCGCCTCCTCGAGGAGCGCGCGGCCGACCGCGGGGTCGTGGGGCGCGAGACGGGCGCGGCGGAGCGTGCCGGCGGCGTAGCCGAGGACGGTGGCGACGACCACCGTGAGCAGCACGCCCGCGCGGCCCGCGCCTCCTCGACCCGTCCGCCCGAGCTCGCGGACGAGAGCGGCGGGCACGACGCGGCGCAGGTAGTCGGACTCGCTCGAGAGGGCGTCGCCGGCGCCGACCTGACGGCTGAGGGCGGCCTTGGACAGCCCCTCGCTCCAGCCGCGACGACGGGCGTAGGCCCAGGTCACGCGCGGCGGCGTCACGTGGTGGCTGACGTCGGCGCGCGGCTCGAGCACGATGCGGGCCGAGGGGTCGGCCTGCCGGATGCGGATGCAGAGCTCCGTCTCCTCGCAGCCGAGGGGCACGGTGCCGACCCGACCGGTGTCGAGGTTGAATCCGCCGACGGCGACGACGGAGGCGCGGCGGAAGGCCATGGAGCAGCCGATCACGTTGCGCACGTCGGCGGTCGTCGTCGGCAGGCCGCGGTGGCTGCAGCCGACGACCCAGAGGGCCTCCGGCGGGTAGAAGGCGCGGGCGTCGTCGGGCCACCGCGGGGTCGCGTGGCCGCCGACGCCGACGACGTCGGGCTCCGAGAACGGCGCGAGGAGGTGCTCGAGCCAGCGGGGGTCGGCCGCGGCGTCGTCGTCGAGGAAGGCGACGACCTCGCCGCGGGCCGCGGCGACGCCCGTGTTGCGGGCGCCGGACAGCCCCTGGCGGAAGCGGTTCGGCACGACGACGACGTCGCTCCAGCGATCACGGCTGCGCGCGAGCAGGGCGTCGCTGTGGTCGATCACCAGGACGACCTCCGTCGTCTCCGGCAGACGGCGCACCGACTCGACGCTGGCGAGCAGGTCGTCCCAGCGCTCCTCGGTGTAGGCGCAGACGACGACGGAGACGGTGACCGGGGCGCCGGTCACGCGACGTCCCGGCGCGCTCCGGTCCGGACGGAGCCGGTGCCCGTCGACACGAGCTCGGGGGCCGGGGCCGCCGCGGCGCGCATCGAGGCACGACGGGCCGACGCGGAGGGGCGACGACGACGCTCCTCCAGGATGACCCGGAGCACGCGGAACCCGTCGGTGACGGCGTTGAGGTTGCTCGAGCCGTGGATGCGGAGCTTCTCGATGCTCGGCACCTCGACGATGTCGTAGCCCAGGGCGGCGGTGCGGCAGTTGAGGATCGTCTCGATCTCGAAGCCGTCGCCGTTGTGCATCTGGCCGTCGGCGCGGGGCGCGAGACCGCTGGGCAGCAGCTCGAGGCTCGGGACGATGCGGGCCCAGAACGCGTTGTAGCCGTAGCAGAGGTCGGTGTAGCGGGTGCCGAGCAGGAGGTTCGTGAGGGCGTTGAGGCCCCAGTTGCCGAGCGCGCGGAAGCGCGTGATGTCCTCGCTGCCGCCCCCCTGCACGAAGCGGCTGCCCTTGGCCACGTCGGCGCCGGCGACGAGCGCCTCGACGAAGCGGGGGATCTCGGCGGGGTCGGCCGAGCCGTCGGCGTCGAACATCACGATGACGTCGCCGGTGGCGGCCTCGAAGCCACAGGCCAGGGCGTTGCCCTTGCCCTTGCGGGTCTGGTGGACGACCTTGATGTCGGGCATGACGCGCACGGCCGTCGCGACGGTGTCGTCGACCGAGTGGCCGTCGACGAGGATCACCTCGTGCACGCTGGGCAGCATCGGGAGCACGATCTCGAGGTTGCGGGCCTCGTTCCGGGCGGGGACGACGATGGAGATGCGGGGCTGAGCGATCGAGGGCAGGGGTGAGACCGGGTTCACGAGGGGGGTCCTTGCGTGGGTGAGCGAACCGGCAGGTGGGGTGGCCTGCGGTGGAGAGCCGGCGACTCGGGGTTTTCGGGTCCGTCGAGCCGGGCTGGGCGGGCCGATCGAGTTTCGGGTTCGATCGGCGCCGCTGTCGGGTGAGCACCAACATACGCGCCTGGCGACGACGCGCAAGCACCCCCACCCGGTCGTGTCGAGGGGTGATCCGTCGCCGTCGGGGCGTCGCGGCCGACACCTCGGCGGCCGTCCCCCGATACCGGTCGGTACCCGATGGCGGACACCGCGTGTCCCCCGAACTGTCCCCCCACCAGCCGACTCCCAGGTGCGACGTCGCAGCCCCGGGGGCCTCCTCAGCGGTCCACGAATAGGATCGCGAGACACCAGACGGGCGCCCCGAGCGTCCGCCCGAGCCCCCCGGAGAGACCACCGTGACCGCTGATCGCCCCGAGCCTGCGGCCCTCTGCGTGTGCGGGCACGCCCTGGAGGCCCACGAGCACTACCGCGCCGGGACGGACTGTTCGCTCTGCCCGGCCGGCGCCTGCCGCCGCTGGCGACCCGCCCGGCGCTGACGGAGGGTCGCCCCCGTCCCCCGTTCTGATCCGAGGGCTTCTCATCTCATCACGCCCGTGAGTCCGCATCTAGGGGGACACGGTCGGCCCTGACGCCCCTCGGACGGGGGTCGCAGCGGCGCCGAAGGGGGCCGCTGGTCCCGCGGACGGGGGCCACCGTGCCCCCCGTTCTGGGGGATGCTCGAGACTGACGGCGGCGGGTCGGCTCACCCGCTCCTCGCCCGACTCACCCCCCGCACGAGGGTCCCGGGCGCCCGGCGGACCGATCGAGGGGCCGTCAGCGCGACCGTCCGAGCGACCGCTCCCGGTCGGCGAGGCGGTCGGCGAGGACGAGCCGTCAGGGGCGACGGACGGCCAGGGCGCCTCGGGCGACGCGGTGCGGCGCGGCCTGCGCCACCGGCTTGACGGTGACGAGGTCGAGGTTGACGTGGCTCGGCAGCTCCATGGCGTGCACGATCGACTCGGCGACGTCGTCGGCCGTGAGCGGCCCCGGCACGTCGGCGTAGACGGCGTCGGCCCGCGCCTGGTCGCCGCCGAAGCGCACGAGCGAGAACTCCTCCGTCTGCACCATGCCCGGCGCGATCTCCACGACGCGGATGGGCTCCCCCGCCAGCTCGAGCCGCAGCACGGCCACGAGAGCGTGCTCGGCGAACTTCGACGCGTTGTAGCCGCCGCCGCCCTCGTACGCGACGTGGCCCGCGATCGAGGTGACGGTCACGACGTCGGCGACCCCCGCCTCCTCGGCGCCGTCGCGCAGCGCGGGCAGCAACGCCGCCGTGACGCGCTTGGTGCCGAGCACGTTGACGTCGAACATGCGCTGCCAGTCGTCGACCGAGCCCGCCTCGACGCTGTCGAGGCCGAACGCCCCGCCGGCGTTGTTCACGAGGGCGTGCAGCGGCCCGGTCGCCTCGACGTGGGCGCGGAGCGCCGCGACGTCGTCGTCGCTGGTGACGTCGGCGCGGAACCAGGTCGCGCCCGTCTCGTCGGCGAGCGCGCGGAGGCGGTCCTCCCGACGGGCGACCGCCAGCACGTCCCAGCCCCGGCCGCGCAGCAGGCGCACCGTGGCCTCCCCGATGCCCGAGCTCGCCCCGGTCACCACCACTCGTCCCGCCATGTGCGTCTCCTTCTCTGCCGTGCCCGCCGCCCACGGTCGCGGGACGGCGCCCTCCGACGCTACCGCCGCCCGTCGGGGCGCGCGCCGGCACCCGTTACGCCCCGTGTCCGGGCGGTCCCGGCGGGCGCGGCCCGTGTCGTACCGTGGCCCCACCGCGACCCGAGCAGCACCGACCGACGCAGGAGACCACCGTGACCGACCAGAGCGACTGGAAGTTCGAGACCCAGCAGATCCACGCCGGGGCGCGACCCGACCCGACCACGAACGCCCGGGCGACGCCCATCTACAAGACGACCTCGTACGTCTTCCGCGACTCGCAGCACGCCCAGGACCTCTTCGCCCTCGCCGAGAGCGGCAACATCTACTCGCGCATCATGAACCCCACCCACGACGTGGTGGAGCAGCGCATCGCGACCCTCGAGGGCGGCAGCGGCGCCCTCCTCGTGGCGTCGGGCCAGGCGGCGTCGACGTTCGCCGTGCTCAACATCGCCCAGGCGGGCGACCACATCGTGTCGTCGTCGTCGATCTACGGCGGCACCTACAACCTCTTCAAGTACACGCTCGCGAAGCTCGGCATCGAGACCACCTTCGTCGAGGACCAGGACGACGCGGAGGAGTGGCGCCGGGCCGTCCGGCCGAACACGAAGCTCTTCTTCGCCGAGACGATCGGCAACCCGAAGATCAACATCCTCGACATCGAGCTCGTCGCCGAGGTGGCCCACGCCGAGGGCGTGCCGCTGATCGTCGACAACACGATCGCCACCCCCTACCTGATCCGCCCCTTCGAGCACGGCGCCGACGTCGTCGTGCACTCGGCCACGAAGTTCCTCGGCGGGCACGGCACCGTCATCGGCGGCTTCATAGTCGACGGCGGCACCTTCCGCTGGAGCGAGCACGCCGAGCGCTTCCCCGGCCTCACCGAGCCCGACCCGTCGTACCACGGCGCCGTCTACACGCAGGCGGTGGGCGACGAGCTGGCCTACGTGGTGAAGGCGCGCGTGCAGCTGCTCCGCGACCTCGGGTCGTCGAACGCCGCCGACAGCGCCTTCGCCCTCATCCAGGGCATCGAGACGCTCAGCCTCCGCATCGAGCGCCACGTGCAGAACGCCCAGGAGATCGCCGAGTGGCTCGACTCCCGCGACGACGTCGCGGCCGTCTGGTACGCGGGCCTGCCGACGAGCCCCTGGTACGCGGCGGCGAACAAGTACGCGCCCCGGGGCGTCGGCGCCGTCCTCTCCTTCGAGCTCAAGGGCGGGGTCGACGCGGGCCGTGCGCTGGTCGACTCTCTGCAGCTGTTCAGCCACCTCGCCAACATCGGCGACGTGCGGAGCCTCGTCATCCACCCGGCGTCGACGACGCACTCGCAGCTGACCCCCGAGCAGCAGCTGACCACCGGCGTCACGCCGGGCCTCGTCCGGCTCTCCGTCGGCATCGAGTCCGTCGACGACCTCAAGGCCGACCTCGAGGCCGGCTTCGCGGCCGCGCGGCGGACGACGCAGGAGGCCCTGCGGTCGTCCTGACCCCGCTGAGCCCCGCAGGGAGGCGCGGTGCCCGGGCCAGGGCACCGCGCCTCCCGCGCGTCCCCGCACCGCAGCCCCTCCCGGGCCCCCGACGTCACGAACGGGCGGCGCCCGCCGACCACCCCCATGATGGAGACGACATGGACTGGCAGAGCACATCAGAGGACACCGTCCCGTCGAGCATCGTCTCCGAGCGTCACCGCCTGGCGATGCTCGGCAAGCCGCCGGCCACCGGCGCGTGGCGTGACGGCGACGACCCCGGGCACCGCTCCTTCGTCACGCTCGGCGACCTCCCGCTCGAGAGCGGGGGCTCGCTCGCCCGGACGCGCATCGCGTACGAGACCTGGGGCGAGCTCGACGCCGACCGCGGCAACGCCGTGCTGCTGCTGCACGCGCTCACCGGCGACAGCCACGTGGTCGGGCCGGCCTCGACCGGCCACCCGACGGCCGGGTGGTGGAACGGCGTCGTGGGCCCCGGCCTCGCGATCGACACCGACCGCTGGTTCGTCGTCGCCCCGAACATGCTCGGCGGCTGCCAGGGCAGCACGGGCCCGTCGTCGTTCGCGCCCGACGCCGTCGAGTGGGGGTCGCGGTTCCCCCACCTGACGATCCGGGACCAGGTGGAGGCGCAGGTCGCGTTCTCCGACGCGCTGGGCGTCGAGCAGTGGGCCGCGGTCGTCGGCGGCTCGATGGGCGGCATGCACGCCCTGGAGTGGGGCGTCGGCCACCCCGACCGCCTCGAGCGCCTCGCCGTGCTCGCGGCGCCGCCGCTCGCCAGCGCCGACCAGATCGCTCTCAACACGGTGCAGGGCGAGGCCGTCAAGATGGACCCGGGCTGGCGCGACGGCGACTACCACGACGCCCCCGACGGCGAGGGCCCGTACCGCGGCCTCGCGCTCGCACGGCGCATGGCCCTGCTCAACTACCGTTCGCCCGACGAGCTCAACGCCCGCTTCGGCCGTGCCTGGCAGAGCGAGGTGAGCCCGCTCGGCGGGCCGGGCCGGTTCCAGGTCGAGAGCTACCTCGACTTCCACGGCAACAAGTTCACGCGGCGCTTCGACGCCGGCAGCTACGTGACGCTGCTGGGCGCGATGAACTCACACGACGTGGGCCGGGGGCGGGGCGGCGTCGAGGCGGCCCTGGCCCGGGTCTCGGCGCGGGCGCTCGTGCTCGGGATCGACAGCGACCGCCTCTTCCCGGTGGCGGACCAGCGGACCATCGCGCGCCTCCTGCCCCACGGCCTCGACGGCGGCGACGCGGCCGTGATCTCGAGCGAGTTCGGCCACGACGGCTTCCTCATCGAGAACGCGGCGGTCGGGGGGCACCTGCGGCGCCTGCTCGAGACCTGAATCGGGCTCGTCCCTCGGCGCGTCGCGCGCGCTACCACCCCCACGGGTGGTCCGGGTGTGAAAACATGGTGAGGTCGCTGTCACCCGGCAGGCCTCCACGACACCAGCAGTCCGACTCGGGATCAACATGGACATCTTCGCCCAGGAGCGCGACCGGCTGCTGAGCAGCACGGCGCGCACCCTCGGCATCGCCTGCGCGGCCGTCAGCCTCCTCGCGCTCGCGTACCCCGGGGTGGCCGAGCCCCTGCACCTCGCGGCGGTCGTGCCCCTCGTGCTCGTGCTCATCGTGGCCCTCGCGATCGTCGGTCGCTCGGGCGGCCACGCGCGGGCGTGGGTCGTGGTGGGGCTCGCGGCGGGCATCGCGGCGACCGTCGTCGCCCTCCTCCCCGCCACCGGTGAGCCGAGCCCCGGCATCGCCACCGCCGTCGTGCCGCTCGCGGGGGGCGCGACCGCCTCGTTCACGATCGTCCTGTCGTCGAGCCGCCTGCGGGTCGTCACGGCGTCGGTCGCGTTCGTCGTCGCCGTCACCCTCGTCGCGCTGGCCACGGGGTCGCTCTTCACCTTCCCCGTCGCGGCCGTCGTGCTCGGCTGGGCGCTGGTCTTCGTCGCCGGCATCTGGCTCGGGCGCAGCGTTCCCCTCGCCGCGCGGCGCATCTACAGCATCGGCAACGCCCACCGGGCGGAGCGTCAGGCGAGCGAGACGGAGGCCCAGCGCCGGCAGGGCGCGCGCCTCCTGCACGACACCGTGCTCGCCACCCTGACGCTCCTGGCGCACTCGGGCGTCGGGGTCACGGCCCAGGCCCTCCAGGCGCAGGCCGCGGAGGACGCTCGGCTGCTCCGCCACCTCCGGCTCGGCGGCACGCCCCAGCCGCAGGCCTCCGGCGAGTACTCGCTCGAGACCGTCGAGGAGGCGCCCCTCGGCCAGACCCTCGAGTCGGTGAAGCAGCGCTTCGGCCGCATGGGCCTCGAGGTCAGCTGGCACGGCACCGGCCAGGTGCTGCTGCCGACCCACGTGCTCGACGCCTTCCTGCTCGCCCTCGCCGAGTGCCTGGAGAACGTCCGACGGCACGCGGGCGTCACCGAGGCGCACGTCACGATCATCCACGACGACGACATGGTGCGGGCCATGGTCACCGACGCCGGCGTCGGCTTCGACCTGGAGGGCATCTCGGAGGAGCGGCTCGGCTTCAAGGAGTCGGTGGTCGGCCGCCTGCACGAGGTCGGCGGCAGCGCCCGGCTCTTCTCCTCGCCCGGCTCGGGCACCACCGTCGTCCTGGAGGCACCGCGATGAGCATCGACGAGAACACCCTCGGCGTCGTGCGGGGCCGTCGTGCGGCGCGCGGCCTGCCGATCAGCTCGACCGGCGCGCGCTCCCTCCGTCAGGCGCGCGCGGCCGGGGCCACGCTCGGCACCGGCTACCTCGGCCTCGGCGCCGCGGTCATCGCGGGCCTCCAGGCCGTCTACGGCCTGGTCTTCTTCCTCAGCCACCTCGCCGACTACCCCTCCGTGGCCCCGGCCCTCGTGGCGTGGCTCCTCTACATCGCGACGTTCGTCGGCACGGCGGCCCTGGTCACGATCCGGGGCGAGCGCCTGACGGGCTCCGTCTTCGCCGTCATCGGCGGCGTGCTCGTCGTCGTCGTGGCGCTCGACTTCATCGCCATCGCCCCGCTCCACGACGTCGGCGCGTTCGCCACCGCCTCCGTGGCCGTCGGGTTCGGGCTGCTGCCGATCGTGACGCTCCGGCCGGCCCGCGAGATCGTCGTCGCCAGCGGCGTGCTGCTCGTGGCCTTCGTCGTCATGGTGCTGGTGACCACGCCGCTGACGTCCGACACCGTGCCCCAGCAGCTCTCCGTGATCGCCCTGGCCGTCCTGCCCTCGGCCGTGGCGACCTCGATCGTGCAGCGGTTCCGGCGGATGGTGCAGGTCGAGCTCGACCGCGTGCTCGTGCAGAGCAACGTCACGCAGCCCCGCTTCGCCGTCGGCATGCTGGCGAGCGACGAGCTCGCGCGGCTCGACCTCGCCGCCGAGAAGCTGCTCGACGGGGTCGCCGGCGGCGACGTGCCCCTCCCCCTCGCGCCGAAGGTCGCGTCGCAGGCCGCCTCGCTCGCGACCGAGCTCCGCCTGCACCTCATCGAGGGGCGGCGCGAGACCTGGCTCCACCACGCGGTCACCGAGTCCGAGTACCTGGGCCGGTCCGTCACGCTCGTCGACCCGTCGTCGCTCGCGGGCCTCCTCGCTCCCCCGCAGCGCGACGGCCTCCTCCAGGCCGTCTGGCTCCTGCTCGGCGACTCGAAGAGCCGCACCCCCGGCACGACCATCACCCTGACCCTCGGCCCGGTCACGGCGTCGACCAAGTCCATCGCGTCGCTCGCCGGGCGCAGCGTCGACGTGCCCGTCGTGCTGACGACGACCGGCATCCGGCGCAACCGCGTGACCCCCGCGACCTGGAACGCCCTCGAGCGGGTCGGCGAGTACACCGCCTCGACCCACGAGCAGAGCGTCATGATCAAGCTGCACTGCATCGTCGACAACCCCGCCGAGTCGTGACAGCCCGTTCCGTCCCTCCGTCTAGTCTGAACACCACGTCCTGAGAAAGAAGGCACCCGTGACGAACCCCGACGACCGCATCCGTCTGGCCCTGGTCGACGACCACAAGATGCTGCTCGGAGCCCTGAGCGAGTGGATCCGAGGTGCCGCCAGCGACATCTCGATGGTGGCGGCCGTGGCCTCCTGGCCCGAGCTCCTGACGCACCCCGAGTTCCCCGTCGACGTCGTGCTCCTCGACCTCGACCTGAAGGACAACATCCCGATCTCGCTGAAGATCAACACGCTCAAGACCACGGGCGTCAAGACCGTGCTGATGAGCACGTACTCCGAGCCCAACGTCGTGCGCGAGGCCCTCGCGGCCGGTGCGCTCGGCTACCTCGTCAAGAGCGAGGACGCCGACATGATCGTCGAGGCCATCCGCGCCGCGGCGAAGGGCGAGTCGTACATCTCGGCCGAGCTCGACCTCGCCCTCAACGCGGCCGAGATCGGCGGCGTGCCCAAGCTCAGCGCCCAGGAGCGCCGCGTCATGGCGCTCTACGGCGGCGGCGAGCCCGTCAAGGCCGTCGCGTACCAGCTCGGCATCAGCGAAGAGACGGCGAAGAGCTACCTCAAGCGCATCCGTGAGAAGTACCGCGTCGCGGGCTACGACGTCGGCACGAAGGTCGCGCTGCGGAAGCGCGCCCTCCAGGACGGCATCCTCATCGACACCCCGGCGCAGACGAGCTTCTAGCCCTCAGCACCGCGAACGGCCCGGCTCCCCTCGAGGGGCGCCGGGCCGTTCGTCGTCGCGAGGGCTCCCGCCGCTAGCGCTGCCCGATGAACACGGAGCCCGTGTCGGTGTCCTCCTTGTGGTCCGCCTCGCGGGCGGCGGCGCAGAGCGCCGCCTGGCGAGCGTCGCCCGTCTTCTGGAGGCGGAAGCTGACGACCGTCAGGACGACCCCGGCCAGGGCCAGCGCGACTCCCACCCAGCCCGGTGCGGCGAACCCGAACCCGGCCGCGATGACGGCCCCGCCGAGGTAGGCCCCGGCGCTGTTGCCGAGGTTCATCGACGAGTGGTTCAGGGCGGCGCCGATCACCTGGCTCTCGCCGGCGACCTCCATCAGGCGCGACTGGACCGACGGGCCGATCATCGAGCTGACCAGGCCGAGCAGGAAGGTCGTGGCGAAGATGCCGACGAGGCTGTCGACGAGCAGCGCGTAGGCGACGAGCGCGGCGATGAGGCCCACGAAGCCGACGGTGAGGGCCGCCTTGAGGTTCTTGTCGGCGGCCCAGCCGCCGATCACGTTGCCGATCGTCATGCCGACGCCGACGCCGACGAGCACCCACGGAACGACGCCCTCGTCGACCCCGACCCCCTCGGTGACCGCGTTGGCGATGTAGCTGTAGACGGCGAAGAAGCCGCCGAAGCCGATCGCGCCCACGCCCATCACGAGCCAGACCTGCGGCTTGCGGAACGCGCTGAGCTCACGGCGCATCGACGCGGACGAGTCGCCCTCCATGCGCGGCACGGCGAAGGCCACCGCGACGAAGGTCAGCGCGAAGATCGCGGCGACGGCGAGGTAGGCCGTGCGCCAGCCCTGCGCCTGGCCGAGGGCCGTGATCGTCGGCACGCCCACGACGTTGGCGATCGTCAGGCCGCTGAGCACGAGGGCCACGCCCTTGCCCCGGTTGCCCGGCCCCATGATCGTGGCGGCCACGATGGAGGCGATGCCGAAGTAGGCGCCGTGGGGCAGCCCGGCGAAGAAGCGCGCGGCGAGCACCCAGCCGAACGACGGCAGCACGGCCGACAGCACGGTGCCGACGACGAACAGCGCGAGCAGCCCCATCAACAGCTTCTTCTTGGGCAGGTGCGACGACATCGCGGCGATGGTCGGGGCACCGACGACGACGCCGAGGGCGTAGGCGCTGACGAGCCAGCCGGCGCGGGCGATGCCCGCGTCGGACGACTGCGCGTACAGGTCGGGCAGGAGGTCCTGCGCGATGTTCGGCAGCAGGCCCATGGCGACGAACTCGGTCGAGCCGATCCCGAAGCCGCCGAGCGCGAGGGCGATCAGGGCGAACGTCTTGCGACGGGTGGAGAGGGTGGTCACGGGCGGCTGCCTTCGCTGGGTCGGAGGTGTCGGGCTGAGGGGGCCCAGGGCTCTCCGTCGAGCGAACTGGGGGCGTCGGCGGGGGGCGACGTCGCGCCTCCGGCCTGACCGTGTCGGTTCGAATCGATTCGACCTGACCCTCGATGGTACGCCCTGGGGAGGCGCGGGCGCAGCCCCCGGGGCGGCCCGATCAGAGGCCGCCGGTGCCCCGGCAGGGGCCCGTGTCGGACTTCGCCGCGCGGTACCAGGCGGGCAGGAGGACGGCGGGCAGCCAGAAGGCGGCCACGATGCCGACGACGCAGATGCACAGGCCCACCTGCTGGAGGACGTCGGCGACGGGCTCCGCGCGCGCCCAGAGAAGGCTGCCGGCGCCCACCATCGCCACGCCCGTGCCGGCCCACGCGACGCCGAACGGCCAGTGCAGCACTGTGGAGTCCGACCAGCGGCGCCAGGCGCCCGTGTAGGCGAGCAGCCCCGGGACGACCAGGAGCGCCCCGAGGACGACCAGGGTCGGGGCTCAGCCCTGCTCGCCGAGGGCGGCCTCGAGGCGCTCGACCTTGCCGGTCAGCTCGCCGGTGCGGCCGGGGCGGATGTCGGCCTTGAGCACGAGCGAGACGCGGGTGCCGAAGCGGCCCACCGCCTCCGTGGCGTCCTTGACGACGGCCATGACCTCGTCCCACTCGCCCTCGATCTCGGTGAACATCGAGGAGGTGCGGTTCGGCAGGCCCGACGCCCGGACGACCGCCACGGCCGCGGCGACGGCGTCGTGGACGGAGTCGCCGTGCGCCTCCGGGTCGAGGTGGCCGGCGGGGGCACCGCCGCTGGGCGAGACGGAGAAGGCGACGATCATGCGCCCATCCTGCCCCGCCCTGCCGTCGCCGTCCTGCCGAGTCGCCACAGCTGGGCCGCGGCGAGCGCGAGCAGCCCCACCTCGGCGACCCCGCGCAGGGTCGCCACGAGCACGATCCAGGGCTCGGCGGCGAGGAGTGAGTCGTAGCACCACGGGTAGATCACCTGGGTCAGGCCCGCGACGACGAGGCTGAGCGCTGCCGGCACGACGAACGAGGGCCCGCCCCGGCGCTGCAGCACGAGCCCGACCACGACGGGCACGGCCAGCCACGAGACGAACTGCGGCGAGCCCACCTTGTTGGTGACGATCAGGGCCGTGACCAGCCCGAGCGAGAGGGGCGCGAGGAGGCGCTCGGCCGACGCCCCGGAGCGCACGGCCCGCAGCCCCAGCAGCACCACGGCGATCACGACCAGCGCCATGACGACGGTCGTCGCCTGGGCGGCGAGCGCGACGCCCGGCCCGGCGACCTGGAAGGTCAGGATGTCGCGGTCGTAGTAGACGGTCGTGTCGGCGGCCCCGGAGGCCGCCCGCCACAGCCACGGCACCGCGGTGAGCGACTCGACCTGGAGGCCCCTGCCCGCCTGCTGCCCGACGAAGCCGAGCACGGTCGCGCCGCTGCCGAGCACGAGCGAGATCGCGACGACGACCGCGCTCGTCGTCACCGCCGCGGTGAGCACGTCACGGCGGCGGCGCACGGCGATCAGCGCGGCGACGACGAGGGCCGCCGGCCAGACCTTGACCCAGGCGGCGACGGTGAGCAGGGCGGCGGCCAGCGCGGGGCGCGCGGTGAGCAGGAGCAGGCCGACCAGGGCGAGGGCGACCGTGACGGCGTCGATGCGCCCCACGGCGATGGGCCCCAGCACGACGAGGAACGCCAGCCACCACCACGCGGCGGCGAGCTCGCGGCGGCCGCCGCGGGTCAGGACGGCGAGCGCGGCGGCGTCGAGCAGCAGGACGATCGTGAGCCACGCCGTGCCGTAGTGCTCGGGGCCGCCCACGCGGGCCAGCAGCATGGGCACGGCCGCCAGGATCGGGTACACCCACGGCCGGTCGATGCCGACCCAGTCCCCCGCGCCGACGCCGCGCTGCATCCAGGTCGAGTAGACGCTGAGCACGTCGCCCATCGGTTGGTTCGGGCCGGTCAGCGCCGCGTGCCCGAGCCAGAGGTGCACGAGCACGACGGCGACGCCGAGCAGCACGGGCGACGCGGCGACCCGGCGCGCGGCCCCCGCGGCGCCCCGGCCCGACGCCACGGGGGCAGCGGACGCCGTCGACCCGGTCGGGAGGGGCACGCTCCCCGTGTCGGCGCGTCCGGACGAGGGAGGCGCGGCGCGGGTCATGCGCACAGGCTAGCCGCCCGTCACGGGGCGTCTCCGAGGCGTCGTCCGTCGGTCGCCGCCGGTACTCTCGTCCCATGCGCCTCACCCGACTCCGTCGAGCCTCCGCCGTCGCGACCGCCCTCGTGGCCGTCGGCCTCCTCACCGCCTGCTCGGGCGCCTCCGGCGGGTCGGGCGACGCCTCCGGCGGGGGCGTCGGCCTCGTGACCGAGGGCAAGCTCACGGTCGCCACCGGCGAGCCCGCGTACAGCCCCTGGGTCGAGGGCGACGACCCGACGACGGGCGAGGGCTACGAGTCGGCCGTGGCCTACGCCGTCGCCGAGCAGCTCGGCTACGACGACTCCGACGTGGTCTGGGTGCGCACCACCTTCGACGAGGCCATCGCGCCCGGTCCGAAGACGTACGACCTGAACCTGCAGCAGTTCTCGATCACCGACCAGCGGAAGAAGGCCGTCGACTTCTCGTCGCCCTACTACGAGACCCGCCAGGCCGTCGTCACGCTGCCCGGCACGGCCGCGGCCGACGCGACGAGCGTCGCCGACCTGAAGGGCCTCGCGATCGGCGCCCAGAGCGCGACCACGAGCTTCACGGCCGCCGAGACCGCCATCGACCCCGACGGCGGCGTGCAGGCCTACAACTCCAACGACGACGCCAAGGCGGCGCTCGAGTCGGGCCAGGTCGACGCCATCGTGCTCGACGTGCCCACCGCCACGTACTTCGTCGAGGGCGGCGTCGTCCTCGGCCAGCTGCCCGCCGCCGAGGGCGCGAGCGACGAGCTGGGCATCGTCCTGCCGCTCGGCAGCGACCTGACCTCCGACGTCACCGCCGCCGTCGACGCGCTGCGGGCCGACGGCACCCTCGACGAGCTGCAGCAGCAGTGGCTCGCCGACTACGACGTGCCGGAGCTCTCGTAGCGCCGGCACCGGTCGCCGCCGGCACGGGCCCCGCGGCCGGCGGCCCGGCCCCCGCCCCGGTCAGCGACCTCGAGCTCGGGCGGCGCGCGTACCGCCGCCGGCAGTCGACCCGCTCGGTCGTGGTCGCGGCGATCAGCACCGTGGTCTTCGCGGCCCTCGCCTGGTGGGCGGTGACGAGCACGCCCGGCTGGGAGCGCGTGCGCTTCAGCTTCTTCGACGGCGAGTCGCTCGTCGCCGCCTGGCCCCGGGTGCTCGAGGGCCTCTGGCTCAACGTCCGCGTGCTCGTCGTGGCCGCCCTCGGCGTCGCGGTGCTGAGCACCGTGCTGTCGGCCCTCCGCACCCTGCGCGGCCCGGTCTTCTTCCCCGTCCGGGCGCTCGTGCGCGGCTACACCGACCTGTTCCGCGGGCTGCCGCTCATCATCGTGCTCTACCTGGTCGGCTTCGGCGTGCCCGGCCTCGGTCTCGGCATCCCCCGCCTCCCCGCCGAGTTCTGGGGCACCATCGCGTTGGTCCTCACCTACTCGGCCTACGTCTCCGAGGTCGTGCGGGCCGGCATCGACGCCGTCCACCCGTCGCAGCGGCTCGCCGCCCGGTCGCTCGGCCTCAGCCACGCGAAGACCCTGCGCCTCGTCGTCTTCCCCCAGGCGCTCCGCAAGGTCACCCCGGCCCTGATGAACGACCTCGTCTCGATGCAGAAAGACGTCGGGCTCATCTCCGTGCTCGGCGCCGTCGACGCCGTCCGCGCCGCGCAGATCGAGACGGCGACCGCCGCCAACTTCACGCCCTACGTCCTGGCCGGCCTGCTGTTCGTCGCGCTGGCGCTGCCGACCCTCTGGCTCACCGACTGGCTGTCGGCGCGCCTCCGCCGCCGCGAGCAGGCCGGGAGCGTCGTGTGAGCGCCCCCGTCACGCCCGCCGGAGGCGCGGTGCCGGCCGCCGGGGCCGCCCCCGTCCTGCGCCTCGAGGGGGTCCGCAAGGCGTTCGGCGACACGACGGTGCTCGACGGCATCGACCTCGACGTGGCCCGCGACGAGGTCGTGGCCCTGATCGGCGCCAGCGGCTCGGGCAAGTCGACGCTGCTGCGGACGGTCAACCTGCTCGAGACGATCGACGACGGCCGCATCACCCTCGACGGCACCGACATCAGCGACCCGCGCGTGCGCGTCGACGCCGTCCGGGCCCGCATCGGCGTCGTCTTCCAGCACTTCAACCTCTTCCCGCACATGACCGTGCTCGAGAACGTCTCGCTCGCGAGCCGGCACGTGCTGCGCCAGCCCCGCCGCGAGGCCGAGCAGCGTGCCCTCGAGCTGCTCGAGCGCGTCGGCCTCGGCGACAAGGCGCGCTCGTACCCCGACCGGCTCTCCGGCGGGCAGCAGCAGCGCGTCGCGATCGCGCGGGCCCTCGCCCCGAGACCCGCCGTGCTGCTGCTCGACGAGATCACGAGCGCCCTCGACCCCGAGCTGGTGGGCGAGGTGCTCGACCTGGTCCGCACGCTCAAGGAGGTCGGCACGACCATCCTCATGGCGACGCACGAGATGGCGTTCGCGCGCGACGTCGCCGACCGCGTCGTCTTCCTCGACGCGGGCCGCATCGCCGAGCAGGGGCCGCCTGCCCAGCTCTTCACGGCGCCGCGCACCGAGCGCGCCCGCGACTTCCTCGCCCGCTTCACGGCCTGACCTCCCAGGTGCCCCCGAGGGCGGCCAGACATCATCGTCGGAGCCCCCGTGAGCCGACCCGTGCCGAGCCGACCCCAGGAGACACCATGAAGAAGTCCACGAAGACCGCCCTCGCCGTCACCGCCGTCGTCGTGGTGGGCCTCGGCGTCACCGCGGCCGTGGCTGGCCCCGCGTTCTACCGCGACGTCATCGTCGGCGAGCCCGACGCCGCGCCCACCGTCAGCGTGACCCCCGGCGCCACGACCGTCGACGTGAGCCAGGCCTCCGGCGACTGGTCGATCGGCGACGGCAGCAGCGCGGGCTACCGCGTCGACGAGGTGCTGAACGGCACCGACGTCACCGTGGTCGGCTCGACCGACGAGGTCACGGGCACCGTGACGGTCGACGGCACGACGATCACGGCGGCGACCGTCACGGTCGACGTCGCGAGCATCGCCACCGACAGCGCGAACCGCGACGGGTACTTCCGCGACGACGCGATGGAGGCCGGCACCTACCCGACGGCCACCTTCACCCTCACGCAGCCGATCGACGCCGCTGTGCCCGCCGACGGCGAGGTCGCGAGCGTCGAGGCCACCGGCGACCTCACCATGCACGGCGTGACGCAGAGCGTCACCGTCGACCTCCAGGCGGCCCTCTCGGGCGACGGGGTCCAGGTGAGCGGGTCGATCCCGGTGACCTTCTCCGACTACGGCGTCGACGCCCCGAGCTTCGGCTTCGTCCAGGTGGAGGACGCCGGCTCGGTCGAGTTCCTGGTCGCGGCGACCCCCGCCGGCTAGCTCCCCCGCCGACGGGGCCGCAGCCCCCAGCTAGCGCCCCGCGACCAGCTCGGCGATGGTCGCCGGCAGGGCGTGCACCAGCCCCAGCACGGTGAGCGGCCCGCCCGCGCTCGCCCGCGACGCCGCGAGGCCGTGCACGACCGCCGCCGTCGCCGCCAGCCGGGCCAGCGCCTCCGCGTCGTCGGCGACCTCGTCGGCGTGGGTGGCGACGAGGGCCCCCAGCACGCCGCCGAGCGCGTCACCGGCCCCCGCCGTCGCGAGCCACGACGGAGCACTGGCGGCGACCAGGCGCGTGCCGCCGGGCGAGGCGACGTAGGTGCGGTGCCCCTTGACGAGCACCGTGCAGCCCCAGGTCTCCGCCGCGCGCGCGGCGGCGCCGGCGGGGTCGGCCGCGACCTCGTCGACCTCCTGCCCCGACGCCGTCGCCAGCTCGCGGAAGTGCGGGGTGAGGACGACGGGCCCCGTGGCCCGCTCCCGCAGCGACAGCGCGCCCGCGTCGAGCACGAGCGGCAGCCCCGAGGAGGCGGCGGTGCGGAAGCCCTCCTCCGTCTCGTCGTCGAGGTGGTCGCCGTCCACCCCCGACCCGAGCAGCCACGCCTGCACGCGGCCGATGCCCGTCACGGCCTCGGGCCGCCGGTGCAGCACGAAGTCGGCGGCGCGGCGGGGCCCGACGTAGCGGAGCATCCCCACCCCCGTGTGCAGCGCGGCCTCGACGCCGAGCACGGCGGCCCCCGGGTACGACGACGACCCGGTCACGACGCCGAGCACGCCGCGGCTGTACTTGTCGTCGTCGGGGCGGGGCACCGCGATCTCGCCCGCGGCGTCGGAGGGGGTCCAGTCGGTGAAGTCCTGGGAGTCGGTGGAGTCGGTCACCCCTCGACGCTAGACCGGGTCTCCCTCGCCACGCCCGGGCGGGCGGCCCGGGGAACACGGCGGGCGCGCGCCGCGTTGGCGAGCGCGGGACGATCGAGGTCGTCCCCCTCCGACCTGAAAGGCGATGACATCCCCGTGACGTCCGACACCCGCGTGACCACCGACTCCCCCCGCACGGCCCCGGCCGACGGCGCCCCCGGCCTGTTCGACCCCATCACCCTGCGCGGCACGACCTTCCGCAACCGGCTCTGGGTGGCGCCGATGTGCCAGTACAGCGTCGACCGTGAGGACGGCGCGCCCACCGACTGGCACCTCGTGCACCTCGGCGCGCTCGCCCGGGGAGGCGCGGGTGCCGTCATCAGCGAGGCCACCGCGGTCGTGCCCGAGGGCCGCATCTCGCCCCAGGACACCGGCCTCTGGAACGACGAGCAGGTCGAGGCCTGGAAGCCCGTGACGGCGTTCGTCAGGGGCCAGGGCTCGGTGCCCGGCGTCCAGCTCGCGCACGCGGGCCGCAAGGCGTCGACCTTCCGCCCCTGGAGCGACGTGCAGGGCACCGTGCCCGCGAGCGAGGGCGGCTGGCCGACGGTCGCGCCCTCGGCGGTCGCCTTCGAGGGCTACGACGAGCCGCGCGAGCTGACGCACGACGAGGTCGTCGGCCTCGTCGAGGCGTTCCGCAGCGCCGCCCGCCGCTCGGTCGAGGCCGGCTTCGAGCTGATCGAGCTGCACGCGGCGCACGGCTACCTGCTGCACCAGTTCCTCTCGCCGCTGAGCAACCAGCGCACCGACGAGTTCGGCGGCTCGCTCGAGAACCGCGCGCGCCTCCTGCTCGACGTGGTCCGCGCCGTGCGGGCCGAGGTCGGCGACGGCTACCCGCTGCTCGTGCGCTTCAGCGCCACCGACTGGGCCGAGGGCGGCTGGGACGAGGACGACACCGCGACCGTCGCCGCGTGGTCGCGCGAGGCCGGGGCCGACTTCTTCGACATCTCGACCGGCGGCCTCGTCGCCGGCGTGAGCATCCCCGTGGGCCTCGGCTACCAGGTGCGGTTCGCCGAGCACGTCCGTCGGCAGGCCGACGTCGAGACCGGCGCCGTGGGCCTCATCGTCTCCGCCCGCCAGGCCGACGAGGTCATCTCCTCGGGCCAGGCCGACGTCGTGCTGATGGCCCGCGAGTTCCTCCGCGACCCGCACTTCCCCCTCCGGGCCGCCGCCGAGCTCGGGGTCGAGCTCGACTACGTGCCGGCGCAGTACCAGCGCGCACCGTTCCGGGTGAGCTGACCCCGGCAGCCGCACCGCGCCTCCGGCACCGGACGACGACGGCCGCCTCGATCTCGCGATCGGGGCGGCCGTCGTCGTGCGCCGTGCGGGAGGCGGCGGGCACGCCCGCCGGAGCGCCCGCTACGAGCGCCGGGTCGCGTCCTGGACCTCGCCGATGAGCTCCTCGAGGATGTCCTCGAGGAAGAGCACGCCCTGCGTCGCCCCGTGCTCGTCGAACGAGCGGGCGACGTGCACGCCGCTGCGGCGCATGGTCGCGAGGGCGTCCTCCAGCTCGGTGCCGCGGTAGATCGAGATCAGCTGACGGATCCGCTTCGGCGGCACCGGGTCGTGGAACTCGTCGACGTCGAGGTCGATGACGTCCTTGAGGTGCAGGTAGCCCGTCGGGTCGCCGCCGTCGTCGACGAGCACGTAGCGCGAGAAGCCGTTCTGGGCGACGGCGCGCTCGACGTCGGACGGCGTCGCGTCCTCCGGCAGCGTGACGAGGCCCGACATCCGCACCGCGACGTCGTCGACGGTCTTCTCGGTGAACTCGAACGCGGCCTGCACGGTGCCGCTCGCGTCGGTGAGCGTGCCCTCGCGCTGTGACTGCGCGACGATCGTCGCGACCTCGTCGACCGTGAACGCGCTGGCCGCCTCGTCCTTCGGCTCCACCCCGAAGGCCCGCAGCACGGCGTTCGCCGACCAGTTGAGGGCGACGACCACGACGTGGAAGACGCGGGCGATCGCGACGAGCGGCGGGGCGAGCAGCAGCGCGGCCCGGTCGGGCAGCGAGAACGAGATGTTCTTCGGCACCATCTCGCCGAGCACCACGTGCAGGAACGACACGAGCACCAGCGTGATGACGAAGCCGACCACGCTCACGAGCTCCTCGCTGAGGCCGGTGAGGCCGAGCGGGCCCTCGAGCAGGTGGTGGATCGAGGGCTCCGACACGTTGAGGATGAGCAGCGAGCAGATCGTGATGCCGAGCTGCGTCGTCGCGAGCATCATCGTCGCGTGCTCCATCGCCCAGAGCGTCGTCTTGGCGGCGCGGCTGCCCGCCTCCGCCTTCGGCTCGATCTGGGAGCGACGGGCGCTGATGA
The DNA here is from genome assembly GCF_001423665.1 of Frigoribacterium sp. Leaf164. NCBI lineage: Bacteria > Bacillati > Actinomycetota > Actinomycetes > Micrococcales > Microbacteriaceae > Frigoribacterium > Frigoribacterium sp. Leaf164. The sequence goes on along the minus strand of NZ_LMOX01000001.1, from coordinate 945,279 downwards.
CGGCGAACTCCGCCGCCACGAAGAAGGCGTTGCCCATCAGCAGCAGCACGAGCCAGACGATGCCGAGCCAGTCGCTCATCGCGCGTCCTCCTTCGTCGTCGTCGTGGTCGTGCCGGCGCCGCGCCCCGCGGCCCGGGCGGCGGCCGCCGCCGTGGCGGCCCGGGTCGCCCGGTCGGTGCGGGTGGCGGGCCCGCCCGGCCCGCGGGCGTCGTCGTGCGCACCCTGACGCGCGTCGGCGATCTGCGACGAGCCGGCCCCGGTGCCGGAGGCGCGGTCAGCGTCACCGGCCTCGCTCGCCTCGTCGTCCGGGGTGGGGGTGAAGCGGATGCGGTCGATCCGGCGACCGTCGAGGCGCTCGACCCGGAACGTGCCCGAGTCGCTCTCGACGACGTCGCCGACGACGGGCAGGCGGCCCAGCTCGCTCATCAGCCAGCCGCCGACGGTCTCGTAGGGGCCCTCCTCCGGCACCTTGACCGACGCCCGCTCGAGCAGCTCGTCGGGGCGGAGCAGGCCCGGGAAGGTCAGCCAGTTGCGCGAGCGCACCACGTCGACGCGGCTGCGGTCGTGCTCGTCGGAGACCTCGCCGACGAGCTCCTCGATGAGGTCCTCGAGGGTGACGACCCCGGCGGTGCCGCCGTACTCGTCGACGACGACGGCCATCTGGTAGCCGCGGCCGCGCACCTCGGCGAGGAGGTTGTCGAGGGTCATCGTCTCCGGCACGCGGACGGCGTCGGTCTGCAGCGCCGACACGGGCACGTCGGCCCGCTTCTCGCGCGGCACGGAGACGGCCTGCTTGACGTGCACGAGGCCGACCACGTCGTCGATGCCGTCGTCGGTGACCGGGAAGCGCGACAGGCCCGTGCGGCGCGCGAGCTCGAGCACCGTCTCGGCGGAGTCCGTCCGCGTCACCGTCGACAGGCGGGGGCGGGGCGTCATCACGTCGGAGGCGGTGTGGTCGCTGAAGGCCAGGGTGCGCGCCAGCAGGGTCGCGGTGTCGGTGTCGAGGCTGCCCTCGAACGCCGAGCGGCGGACGAGCGACGAGAGCTCCTCGGCGGTGCGGGCGCCCGAGAGCTCCTCCTTCGGCTCGATGCCGATCGACCGGAGGATGGCGTTGGCCGTCTCGTTGAGCAGCCGCACCGCGGGCTTGAACACCGTGGTGAAGCCGACCTGGAAGGGGATGACCAGCTTCGCCGTGCGCAGCGGCAGGGCGAGGGCGAAGTTCTTGGGCACGAGCTCGCCGATGATCATCGACAGGAGGGTCGCGACGACGATCGAGACGATCGGCGCGCCGACGTCGACGACCGGCTCGGGCACGCCCACCGCGGTGAGCGGCGGCTCGAGCAGCCGCGAGATCGCGGGCTCCATCGTGTAGCCGGTCAGCAGCGTCGTCAGCGTGATGCCGAGCTGGGCGCTGGAGAGGTGGGTCGAGGTGATGCGGAGGGCGCCGATGGTCGGGCCCAGGCCCTTCTCGCCCTTCTGCTCACGGGCCTCGAGGTCGGACCGGTCGAGGTTGACGAGGCTGAACTCGCTGGCCACGAACAGGCCGGTGCCGACGGTGAGCAGCAGGCCGATGCCGAGGAGGATCCACTCGTTCACGAGGAGCGGTCACCCCGCTCGGCGGGGAGATGGTGGGAGGGTGCGGTCGTCTGGGACGGAGGGTCATCCATAGGCGTGCGATCCTACCGCGCGCGGGCGCTCGCGCCCCCAGCTGTCGAGCGGACACGGGCCGCGTCCGCTACCAGCTGACCGGCAGCGCCTTGCCCTCCTCGTACCCCGCCGCAGACTGGACGCCGACGAGGGCCCGCTCGGCGAACTCGGGCAGGGTCGTCGCGCCGGCGTAGGTAAACGAGCTGCGGACGCCGGAGGTGATCATGTCGAGCAGGTCCTCGACGCTGGGGCGGAGCGGGTCGAGGTAGATGCGCGACGACGAGATGCCCTCGGCGAAGAGCGTCTTGCGGGCGAGCTCGTAGGGGTCGAGCCGCTCGAAGCGGCCCTGCACGGCCTTCGTCGAGGCCATGCCCCAGCTCTCCTTGTAGAGCCGGCCCTCCTCGTCGGCCGCCAGCTCGCCGGGGGCCTCGATCGTGCCCGCGAACCACGAGCCGATCATGACGGAGGCGGCGCCCGCGGCGAGCGCGAGGGCCACGTCGCGGGGGTACCGCACCCCGCCGTCGGCCCAGACGTGGGCGCCCAGCGCGCGGGCCGCCGCGGCCGTCTCGAGCACGGCCGAGAACTGGGGGCGGCCGACCGCGGTCATCATGCGGGTGGTGCACATCGCGCCCGGGCCGACGCCGACCTTCACGATGGAGGCCCCGGCGGCGACGAGGTGGCGCACCGCCTCCTCGGTGACGACGTTGCCGGCGGCGATCGGCAGGCCGAGCCCGAGGCCCGCGACCGCCTTGATGGCCCGGATCATGCCGTCCTGGTCGCCGTGCGCAGTGTCGATCACGAGCACGTCGACGCCGGCCGCGGCGAGCGCCCGTGCCTTCTCGGCGACGTCGCCGGTGATGCCGACGGCGGCGGCGACGCGGAGGCGGCCCCCGGCGTCGAGGGCCGGCCGGTACAGCGTGCTGCGGAGCGCGCTCTTGCGGCTGACCGTGCCGATGACACGGCCGTGGCGGAGCACCGGCGCGAAGTCGATCTCGGCCGCGACCATGCGGTCGAAGGCGGCGCGCGGGCCGTCGACGTCGTCGGCGTCGAGGGAGGTGAGGGCGCCGTGCAGCAGGTCGCCGAGCACGGCGTCGCGGGGCGCGGTGCCGAGGCGGGAGGCCGCGATGCAGCCGAGGTACGCGCCGGTGCCGTCGTGCAGCACGATGCCGTGGCCCTCGACGGCCGGGACGGTGCGGAGGGCCGTCTCGACGGTCTCGCCCGCGTCGAGCGAGTAGGGGGTGTCGTAGTCGACCGGCTGGGCCTTCACCCACCGGATGGCCGCGTCGAGCTGCTGCAGCGGCATGTCCTGCGGCAGGACGCCGAGCCCGCCGCGCCGGGCGAGGGTCGCCGCGAGGCGGGGCCCGGTGACCGAGTTCATGTTCGCCGAGACGATCGGCAGCGTGGCGCCGGTGCCGTCGCCCGGGGCGAGGCTCACGTCGAGGCGGCTCGTGACCGACGACCTGCTGGGCACGAGGAACACGTCGGAGTACGTCAGGTCGTGGGTCGGCGTCGTCTCGTAGAACCTCATGGCTCCACGGTAGCTCTCCTCGACCGCGCTGACTCCGTGGGATCCGGGCCCGCCGGTGGGGCGCCTCCTGCGGGTCGCCCTGCCCGCGCTCGGTCGGATGCGCTTAAGCTGGGGCACCGTGGGCGGCGCTGCCCACGCACTGATCAACAATCAACGGAGAGTGGGCGATCGGCTGTGACGAGCCACGTGACGGGAACGACCGACGAGGGTGCCTTCGGCGCCAACGAGTGGTTGGTCGACGAGCTCTACGAGCAGTGGCTGGTCGACAAGAACGCGGTCGACGAGTCGTGGTGGCCCGTCCTCGAGGCGTACACGCCCGCCGACGGCGGAGGGTCCCCGGCCGGAGGCGCCGACGACGCCGCCTCCGCCCCGCAGTCCGCCGCCGCGGCGACCAGCACGCCCGCCGCGCCGGAGCCCGCCTCGACCGAGGGCGGCCAGGCCCAGGTCCCCGACGAGGTCGCTGGCGCCCCCGGCCAGGACGAGCCCGCCGCCCCGGCCCCCGCCCCGGCAGCCCCCGCCGGCAAGAAGGCGGCGAAGACCACGTCGGTGGAGCCCTCCGCGAAGCCCATCCCCGCCGACTCGCCCGCGAAGGCGGCGGAGCCGAAGCGCCCGGCCGCCGAGCCCACGCCGGAGCCCGAGGCCGTGGTCACGCCGCTCCGCGGCATGGCGAAGTCGCTCGCGACCAACATGGACGCCAGCCTCACGGTGCCCACCGCGACCAGCGTCCGCACCGTCGCGGCCAAGCTGATGATCGACAACCGCATCGTGATCAACAACCACCTCAAGCGCGCCCGCGGCGGCAAGGTGTCGTTCACGCACCTCATCGGCTGGGCCCTGGTGCAGGCGCTCAAGGAGTTCCCGAGCCAGAACGTGTTCTACGACGAGGTCGACGGCAAGCCCTCGGTCGTCACTCCCCCGCACATCAACCTCGGCCTCGCGATCGACATCCCGAAGCCGGACGGCACCCGTGCCCTCCTCGTGCCGGGCATCAAGAAGGCCGACGAGATGACCTTCGCCGACTTCCTGTCGGCCTATGAAGACGTCGTCCGCCGGGCCCGCGACAACAAGCTGACGGCGGCGGACTTCCAGGGCAACACGATCTCGCTGACCAACCCGGGAGGCATCGGCACCGTCCACAGCGTCCCGCGCCTCATGAAGGGGGCCGGCTCGATCATCGGTGCCGGCGCTCTCGACTACCCGGCCGAGTTCCAGGGCACGTCGTCGAAGACCCTCGTCGAGCTCGGCATCGGCAAGACCGTGACGCTGACGAGCACGTACGACCACCGCGTCATCCAGGGCGCGGGCTCCGGCGAGTTCCTCAAGAAGGTCAACGAGCTGCTCATCGGGCAGCGCGGCTTCTACGAGGAGATCTTCGCGGCTCTCCGCATCCCCTACGAGCCCATCCACTGGAACGCCGACATCAACGTCAACCTCGCCGAGCGCGTGGGCAAGACGGCGCGCGTGCAGGAGCTCATCAACAGCTACCGCGTGCGCGGCCACCTGATGGCCGACATCGACCCGCTCGAGTACCGCCAGCGCACCCACCCCGACCTCGCCATCGAGAGCCACGGGCTGACCTTCTGGGACCTCGACCGCGAGTTCGTCACGGGGGGCCTCGGGGGCCGCACCTCCGCCCTGCTGCGCGACATCCTCGGCATCCTCCGCGACTCCTACTGCCGCACGATCGGCGTCGAGTACATGCACATCCAGGACCCTGCGCAGCGGGCCTGGGTGCAGCAGCACGTCGAGGTGCCCTACGTGAAGCCGTCGCACGACGAGCAGATGCGCATCCTCGCCAAGCTCAACGAGGCGGAGGCGTTCGAGACCTTCCTGCAGACGAAGTACGTCGGCCAGAAGCGCTTCAGCCTCGAGGGCGGCGAGTCGGCGATCGCGCTGCTCGACACCGTGATCCAGCAGGCCGCCCGGGAGGGCCTGGAGGAGGTCGCGATCGGCATGGCCCACCGTGGCCGCCTCAACGTGCTGACGAACATCGCCGGCAAGACGTACGGCCAGATCTTCCGCGAGTTCGAGGGCACGCAGGACCCGAAGACGGTCCAGGGCTCCGGCGACGTCAAGTACCACCTCGGCACCGAGGGCGAGTTCACGAGCGCGACCGGCGAGACCATCCCGGTCTACCTCGCGGCGAACCCCTCGCACCTCGAGGCCGGCGACGGCGTGCTCGAGGGCATCGTCCGCGCGAAGCAGGACAGGGGCCCGAAGGGCGTCTTCGCCACGCTGCCCGTGCTGGTGCACGGCGACGCGGCCATGGCCGGCCAGGGCGTCGTCGTCGAGACGCTGCAGATGTCGCAGCTGCGCGGCTACCGCGTGGGCGGCACCATCCACGTCGTGATCAACAACCAGGTCGGCTTCACCACCCCGCCGTCGGAGTCGCGCACCTCGGTCTACTCGACCGACGTCGCGAAGACGATCCAGGCGCCGGTCTTCCACGTCAACGGCGACGACCCCGAGGCCGTGGCGCGCGTCGCCGAGCTCGCGTTCTCGTACCGCCAGCAGTTCAAGCGCGACGTCGTCGTCGACCTGGTCTGCTACCGCCGCCGCGGCCACAACGAGGGCGACGACCCGTCGATGACGCAGCCGCTGATGTACAACCTCATCGAGGCCAAGCGCAGCGTCCGCACCCTGTACACCGAGGCGCTCGTCGGCCGCGGCGACATCACACAAGAGGAGTACGACGGCGCCCACCGCGACTTCCAGGACCGCCTCGAGCGGGCCTTCGCCGAGACGCACGCGGCCCAGACCGGGTCGATGCCGGTGGTCACCGACGACGCGGGCGACGTCGACGACCTCGAGCGACCGGTGTCGCAGCGCGACGACCGCACCGGCGAGCCCGAGACGACCGGGGTGTCGCTCGACCTGATCCACGCGATCGGCGACGCGCACGACAACCCGCCCGAGGGCTTCTCGGTGCACCCGAAGCTGTCGCAGCTGCTGCGCAAGCGCGTCGACATGAGCCGCGCCGGCGGCATCGACTGGGCCTTCGCCGAGCTGCTCGCGATGGGCTCGGTGCTCACCGAGGGCACGCCCGTCCGGCTCGCCGGCCAGGACAGCCGTCGCGGCACCTTCGTGCAGCGCCACTCCGTGCTGCACGACCGCGAGAACGGCCAGGAGTGGCTGCCGCTGCAGAACATCACCGACGACCAGGCGAACCTCTGGATCTACGACTCGCTGCTCAGCGAGTACGCGGCGATGGCCTTCGAGTACGGCTACTCGGTCGAGCGGGCCGACGCGCTGGTGATGTGGGAGGCGCAGTTCGGCGACTTCAGCAACGGCGCGCAGACCGTCATCGACGAGTTCATCTCGAGCGCCGAGCAGAAGTGGGGCCAGCGCTCCAGCGTCGTGCTGCTGCTGCCGCACGGCTACGAGGGCCAGGGCCCCGACCACTCGTCGGCGCGCATGGAGCGCTTCCTGCAGCTCTGCGCGGAGGACAACATGACCGTCGCGCGCCCCTCGACCCCCGCCTCCTACTTCCACCTGCTGCGCCGCCAGGCCTACGCCCGGCCGCGGCGCCCGCTCGTCGTCTTCACCCCGAAGGCGATGCTGCGGCTGCGCGGCGCGACGAGCGGCGTGGACGCGTTCACCTCGGGCCGTTTCGAGCCGGTGCTCGACTGCACGCGGGTCTCCGACCCGTCGGCGACGAAGCGCATCGTGCTGCACTCGGGCAAGATCCACTACGACCTGACGGCCGAGCTCGACAAGCGCGGCGTCGGCGACGACGTCGCCCTCGTGCGCCTCGAGCAGCTCTACCCGCTGCCGCTGGAGCGGATCCGCGAGGTGCTGTCGCGGTACCCGCAGGCCGAGCTGGTCTGGGCCCAGGAGGAGCCCGAGAACCAGGGCGCCTGGCCGTTCGTCGTGCTCGAGCTGCAGAAGCACCTCGACCGCCCGATCCGGGTCGCGTCGCGCCCCGCCTCGGCGTCGCCGGCGGCCGGCTCGACGAAGGCCAGCGCGGCGCAGCAGGCCGAGCTGATCGCGGCGGCGCTCACGCTGTAGCGCCGTCGGGGTGAAGCCCGCCGACCGCGGCGGACGAGACGGAGGGTGACGTCGGCCGAGCCGATGTCGCCCTCCGTCGTGCCGGGCTCCCGGAGCCGAGGAGGCGCGGGGCGACCCTGGTGCGCATGCCCGCTCCCGGAGACCCCGTCTCCCCCACCCGCCTCGCCCCGCTCGACGACGCACCTCCTGCCGCTCCCCGACCCTCGGCGCCACGCTCCGGAGCCAGCCGGCCGCCCCGGCAGGTCGGCGTGGACGTCGCCCGGGGCCTCTGCGTGCTGCTCGTCGCGCTGCACCACGCGATCCTCTACCCGGCCGACGTGCCGGAGTGGCTGCGCGACGTGACGATCGCCCTGGCACCGTTCCGGATGCCGCTCCTGATGTTCCTCTCGGGGGCCCTGGTGCCCGCGACCGTCGGTCGTGGGGCCCGGTCGTTCCTGCTCGCGCGCGCCCGGAGCGTCCTGTGGCCCCTCGTCGTGTGGGGCGCGGTCATCGTCGCCGTCGACGTCGCCCGGGGCATCGCCCTGGGCCGGCTCGACGAGGCCGTCGCGGACACCACGTCGCACCTGCCGTGGGGCACCTGGTTCCTGGCCTACCTGCTCATCTTCGGGGTGGTGGCCCTCCTGGCCCGACGACTCCACCCCGGTCTCCTGGCCGCGGGCGCGGCGCTCGCGTCGCTGACCGTGCCCGAGCTCCCCGGCGACCTGCCGGGTCGGTTCTGGGCCATGGCCGTCTTCTTCTTCCTGGGCGTCTGGTCGGGCCGTCGACCCGAGGCCCTCCGTCGGGCCTGCGCATCACGGGGCGCCGTGCTGGTGAGCGCGGTCGTGGTCGCCGCGACGGCGGCCGTGGCGGTCGCGCTGGGGGGCGACTCCCCCGCCTTCCAGCCGTGGGCAGCGCTGCCGGTCGCCGGGTCGTTCGTCGCGCTCGTCGCGGGTGCGACCTGGCTCGGTCGTCGACGGGTCGGCCGCTTCCCCGCACTGGTGGGCGGACGGAGCATCACCTGGTACCTGCCGCACACCATCGGGGTCAAGGCGGGGCACGACCTCAGCGTGGCGCTCGGAGCGCCTCCGCTCGTGGAGGTCGCCCTCTGCCTGATCGGCGCCCTCTCGATCGGCGCCGTCCTCCACCTCGTGGTCACGCGCTGGCCGCGGGCGGACGTGCTCTTCCGGTGGCCACGCCGGACGGCTCCCGGGCGGTGATGCGCTGAGCGGTTGTCAGGATGTGGAATGTCACGTAACATCTCAGATGCGACATCCCCTCACCACGACCGGCCCCCGCCGCTGACGAAGGACTCCCATGCACCTCTCCGCCCGCTCCACCCGCCTCGCGGCGTTCGCCGCCCTCCCCCTCGCCGTCGTCATCAGCGGCGTCGTCGTCGGCACGAGCTCGTACGCCGCCTTCTCCGACACCACCGAGAACGCCGGCAACAGCTGGGCCACCGGCAAGGTCGCGATCAGCGACGACGACGAGGGCCAGGCGCTCTTCGAGGTCGCCGGCCTGCTGCCGGGCGACACCGGCTCGAACTGCCTCACGGTCACGGCCGACACGAGCGCCGCCAGCACCGTCCGGCTCTACGCGAGCGACACGGTCGATCTCGACGCCCTCGGGTCGTCCCTCGCCGTCGTCGTCGAGCGGGGGGCCCCCGAGGCGACCTGCGAGCGGTTCGTCCCCGGCGGCGACATCCTCTTCGCCGGCACCCTCGCCGATCTGGCGACCTCGACCTCGTTCGCCGACGGCGTGGGCGACTGGAGCGTGCCCGCCGGCACGACCGACTCCCTCTGGCGCGTCACGTACCACCTCGCCGACGACGCGACGAACGCCCTGCAGGAGGCGGAGGCGGCGACGACGTTCGTCTGGGAGGCGCAGAACGACTGACCGACGGCGCGCCGGCGGCGGCCCCGCGCCCCGCCGGCACGCGCCCGTCGCCCCCGACCGCCGTCCTCCCGACCCGCGCCCGCCCGACACCCGAGGGATCCCCGTGCCCCACCCCGTCCGCTCCTGCCCGGGCGACCTGCCCGTGGTCGCCGTCGCCACGGCGGCGCGCACCGCGCTCTGGACGGTCGCCCTGCTCGCCCTCTGGTGCGTGCTCCCGGCCGCCGCCGGGTGGGCGGTGACGACGGTCGCGAGCGACTCGATGGCACCGCGCCTCCGCACCGGCGACGTCGTCGCGGCCGTGCCGATCGACGGCGCCGACGCGGTGCCGGGCCAGGTGCTCCTCGTCGACGACCCCGACCACGCCGACCGCCTGCGACTGCACCGGCTCGTCCGCACCGGCGACGAGGGGCTGCGCCTCCGGGGCGACGCCAACGCCGCCGACGACAGCAGCCCGGTCTCCCCGGCCGCCGTCCACGGCGCGGGCGTGCTGCGCGTGCCGGCCGTGGGCCTGCCCGGCGTGTGGCTGCGACAGGGCGCCGTCGCGCCGATCCTGCTGCTCCTCGCGGCGGCGTCGGTGATCTCGGTGCTCGCCCGCGCCGACCGCGACGTCCGGCAGGGGCTGCCCTGCCGCCGTTGCGGCGCTCCGCGGTGGGAGACCGACGCGCCCTCCGTCGGGGAGCCGACCCGCGCCTCCGGCACGGTGCGCTTCGCCGCGGGCGCACTGGTCGTCGCGACGGTCGCCGCCGTCGGCGCGACCAGCGACGCCGCCTTCTCGGCGACCACCGGGTCGGCGGCCACGGCCTCGACCGACACCTTCCCGTGCTTCGGCGGCCCGCTGCTCGACGACCCGGTGCTGGCCTGGGGCTTCTCGGAGCCACGGGGCGGCGACGTCCGCGACGAGAGCGGCCACGGGCACCTCGCCCGGTCGGCCTCCGGCCCCGTGCGGAACGACGCTCCCTGCGACGGCGACCCGTCGATGAGCCTCGACGCCCCGGACGCCCGCGTGCAGAGCACAGTGGTCGGCCCCGCGCCCTCGACGTTCTCGGTCGAGGCGTGGTTCCGCACCGAGAGCGCCGGCGGGAGGATCGTCGGCTACAGCTCGAGCACCTCCGCCGCGTCGCCTTACAAGGACCGCCACCTCTACGTCGGGGCCGACGGCACCCTGCACTTCGGCGTGCAGGGGTCGAACGACTTCCGCTTCGCGCTCGGCGGGCGGAGCGTGGTGACCGACGGCGAGTGGCACCACGCCGTCGGCACGTTCCGGCCCGGCAGCACGGAGCTCTGGCTCGACGGCGAGCTGCAGGGCCGCCGAGCGGACGCCCGCGCCCTCAAGGTCTACGACGGGTCGTGGCGGGTCGGCCGCGAGTCGCTCGCCTCCTGGGCCGGCGAGCCGGCCGACTACACCCTCCGGGGCGACGTCGACACAGTGCGGGTGTACGACACCGCGCTCGACGCGGCCGCGGTGGCGGCGCACCACGCCGCCGGGCGCTGAGCCCGGGGCGCCCGGGAGCTGACGGGCGTCTCCGGACCACGAGGCCGGGGCGACGTCCCCTCGACCAGGACCCTGCGACAGGGCCCTCAGACGAGCTTCGAGTACCGCACGCCCGCCTCGTGGTACCCGCGCTTGCGGTAGAACCGGTGCGCCGAGTCCGTCGCCGCGGCCGAGACGGCGTCGAGCGTGCGGGCGCCGTGCCCCCGGGCCCACCCCTCGAAGTGGCCGAGCAGGTACGACCCGAGGCCGTCGCCGCGGGCGGCGTCGGTGACCACGAGCAGCAGCAGCTGGGCGGTCGGGGCGTCGGCGTTGTAGGCCCACGTGACGTGCGCGCCGGCCACCGCCGAGACGCGCCCGGCCGCGTCACGGACGACCCAGGTCTCGTGGCCGGCCTCCGCCGTGAGACGGGCCAGGCGGGCCGACAGCACGTCGGCGTCGAGGGCGTAGCCCAGCGAGCTGATCAGCGAGACGAGGTCGTCGAGGTCGTCGGGCGTCGGGGTGCCGAGCACCTCCACCGTGGCGGTCATGACGCCGACGCTAGCGCAGTGCCGCGGTGCGTGACGACGGTGCGCCGGGGGGCTGCGGTGCCGGGGAGCCGGCCCGCGACTCCCCGGGGTCGGCTAGTGCTGGGCCTGGAGGGCCCGCAGCCGCGCGAGCACCGTCGAGCGCAGGTCTTCGGGGGCCGTCTCGCGGCACGCGCGCTGCACGGCCTCGGTGAGCACCTCGCCCACCTTGCGCTCGCCCGCGCAGTCGGCGCAGTTCGCGATGTGCTCACGGATGTCGGCCGCGTCCTCGCGGCAGAGCTCGCCGTGGAGGTACTCCTCGAGCTCGGCCTTGGTCTTGTCGCACCCGCAGTCGGTCATCGCTTGCTGCCCTTCGTCGTCGTGCCGACCGGCACCGCGATGCCGCGGTCGCGTGCGTAGTCGGCGAGGAGGCCTCGGAGGAGGCGGCGACCGCGGTGGAGACGGCTCATGACCGTGCCCACGGGGGTCTTCATGATGTCGGCGATCTCCTGGTAGGAGAAGCCCTCGACGTCGGCGAAGTAGACGGCCATCCGGAAGTCCTCCGGGACCTTCTGCAGGGCGTCCTTCACGGCGCTGTCGGGGAGGTGGTCGATCGCCTCGGCCTCGGCCGAGCGCGTGGAGCCGGAGGTGCGCGTCACCGACTCGGCGCCGCCCATCTGCCAGTCCTCGAGCTCGTCGATGGTGCCCTGGTAGGGGTCGCGCTGCTTCTTGCGGTACGTGTTGATGAACGTGTTGGTCTGGATGCGGTACAGCCAGGCCTTCAGGTTGGTGCCCTGCTGGAACTGCCGGAAGGCGGCGAACGCCTTGACGAAGGTCTCCTGCACGAGGTCGGAGGCGTCGGCCGGGTTGCGCGTCATCCGCATCGCGGCGGCGTAGAGCTGGTCCATGAACGGCAGCGCCTGCTCCTCGAAGAGGGAGCGGAGCTCGGCCTCGCCCGGAGGCGTCGCCTCGACCTCGGCCGGGCCGGCCGCGGCGCCCTCGCCCGCGGCCTGGTCGGTCGCGGGGGCGTCGACGGCGCGCTCGGGCACGGCCGCAGCGGTGGTGGCGCTGGTCGCGGGGGTGGGCTCGTCGCCCTCGGGGGTGATCATCAGGGCCGATTCTAGTTCGGCCACGGTGATGCGCCCCGGAAGCGTCATCGGTGCAAGTGCTGTGGGCACACGTCCTCCAGGTCGTCGCTGCATTACCCTGGTGAACCGATGCAGGTGTACAGGTATTCCGCGCCCGAGTTCTCCCCCTACGACGACGGCCGCGTGCCCGAGGCGGACCCGGGGCGCTGGGTCGCGCCGCGGGCGGCCGGGCCGCTCCGCGCCTCCCTCTCGCTGCCCGGGTCGAAGTCGCTGACGAACCGCGAGCTCGTGCTGTCGGCCCTCGCCTCCGGCCCGTCCCGCCTGCGGGCGCCGCTGCACTCGCGCGACACCGCGCTGATGATCCAGGCCCTGCGGTCGCTCGGCACCACGATCGACGAGGTCGAGTCGGGCGAGCCGTTCGGCCCCGACCTCGAGATCACGCCCGGCGAGCTGCAGGGCGGGGTCACCGTCGACTGCGGCCTGGCCGGCACCGTCATGCGGTTCCTGCCCCCGGTCGCCGCGCTGGCCCTCGGCCCCGTCACGTTCGACGGCGACGAGTCGGCCCGCCGCCGCCCGATGGCGACCACGGTCGCGTCGCTGCGGGCGCTGGGCGTCGAGGTGGCGGACGACGGCCGCGGCTCGCTGCCCTTCAGCGTCTACGGCACCGGCGAGGTCGAGGGAGGCGCGGTGCAGATCGACGCGTCCGCCTCCAGCCAGTTCGTGTCGGGGCTGCTGCTCTCGGCCCCGCGCTTCTCGCGGGGCCTGACCCTGACCCACACCGGCGAGAGCCTGCCGAGCATGCCCCACATCGAGATGACGGTCGACGCGCTCGCGCAGCGCGGCGTCGAGGTCACCTCGCCGTCGGCTGGCGTCTGGGAGGTGCCCGCGGGCCCGATCGCGGGCCGCGACCTCGTCATCGAGCCCGACCTGTCGAACGCGGCGCCCTTCCTGGTCGCGGCGCTGGTCGCGGGCGGCACGGTCTCGATCGCCCACTGGCCCGCCGAGACGACGCAGGTCGGCGCCGACCTCATCGAGCTGCTGCCCCTCTGGGGCGCGACGGTCACGCTCGAGGGCGACGTGCTCACGGTCGACGGCGGCGACGGCCTGATCGGCGGCGGCTCGCTGCCCGGCGTCGACGTCGACCTCTCGCGCGGCGGCGAGCTCGCGCCCGCGCTGGTCGCCCTCGCCGCCCTGGCCTCCGGGCCGAGCACGATCACCGGCATCGGCCACCTCCGCGGCCACGAGACCGACCGCCTCGCGGCCCTCGCGAGCGAGATCAACGCCCTCGGCGGCCGGGTGACCGAGCTCGACGACGGGCTGCACCTCGAGCCCTCCCCCCTGCACGCCGGCCAGTGGCGCTCGTTCGAGGACCACCGCATGGCGACGACCGCCGCGATCATCGGCCTCGCCGTCGACGGCGTCGAGGTCGACGACGTGCGCGTGACGGCGAAGACGCTGCCGCAGTTCACCGAGCTGTGGAGCGACCTGCTCGGTCGCCGCGTCAGCGAGCGGCCCGCCGACATCGACCTGCTCGGCTTCCTGTAGGCCCGGCATGAGCTGGTGGAGCGACGTCGGGGGCGACGCGGACGACGAGGCCTACGGCGAGTACGACGAGAGCTCGGTGCGCGTGCGCCCGAACCCCAAGGCCAACCGCCCGCGCACGAAGCAGCGCCCGGCCTACGACCAGGCCGAGGAGGGCGTCGTCTGGACGGTCGACCGTGGCCGCTACGGCGTGCTGATGGACGCGGGCACCCCCGACGAGCGCGAGATCACGACCGCCCGGGCCCGCGAGCTGGGCAAGAAGAGCGTCGTGACGGGCGACCGCGTCGGCGTCGTCGGCGACACGAGCGGTGCCGAGGGCTCGCTGGCCCGCATCGTGAAGGTGCAGGAGCGCACGACGCTGCTGCGGCGCAGCGCCGACGACAGCGACGCCGTCGAGCGCGTGATCGTGGCGAACGCCGACCAGATGCTGATCGTCGTGGCCGCGGCCGACCCCGAGCCGCGCCCCCGCCTCGTCGACCGCTACATGGTCGCGGCGTTCGACGCGGGCGTCGAGCCGATCCTCTGCATCACGAAGACCGACCTCGCCGACCCGGCGCCGTTCGCCGCACACTTCGCGTGCCTCGACCTGCGGATCGTGACGACCACCTCCACGTCGTTCGACCCGCTGCCCGACGGCTCGCCGTCGCCCGTGCTCGACGAGCTGCGCGAGCTGCTCGACGGCCACGTGACGGTCACGGTGGGGCACTCGGGCGTCGGCAAGTCGACGCTCGTGAACGCGTTGACCGGCTCGCAGCGCGAGGTCGGCGTGGTGAACGCCGTGACCGGGCGCGGGCGGCACACGTCGTCGTCGACGGTGTCGTTCAAGGTGCCGAGCGGCGGCTGGATCGTCGACACCCCCGGCGTGCGGTCGTTCGGCCTCGGCCACGTCGACCCCGAGAACATGCTGAAGGCCTTCGCGGCGCACGCGCTGCCCGCCGACGGGCCCGCGCCCGACGGGATCCCCCTCGCCGAGGCCCACGACTGGGAGATCGTCGACCGCGTCGAGGCCGGCGAGCTCGGCGAGACCGGGCGCGAGCGGCTCCGGTCGCTGCAGACGCTGCTCGCCTCGAAGGGCGGGGTCAGCGGCCGCGACCAGGCCGCGCGCGACGACGACGCCCGCGGCGACGAGCAGCCGTAGCCGCGACGCGTCTCGGGGTGGCGGCCCACGGAGGCGTGCGCACCGGCCCGTCCGGGGGCCGCTGGCTGCAAATGCCGACCGGGAATGATCTGAGACCCGGAAAAGCACTTGTTCTGCGGCTCACCGGTCTCGTTCAGTCGGCATTTGCCGCAAGAAGGTGGCCTGAGGAGGCGCGGTGCGGGTCGGGCAGGACGGGCCAGTCGGAGGCGCGGTGCCGGCCGGCCGCGCTCGGTACGCTGGCGAGGTGACCGACCCGACCCGCGACTCCTCGTCCGCTGCCGATCCGAGAGGCTCGGCCGAGTGGGCCGACGACCTGCGGCTGGCGCTGCAGCTGGCCGACGCGGCCGACGCGATCAGCACCGAGCGCTACCGCTCGGCCGACCTGCACGTGTCGCTGAAGCCCGACCGCACGCCCGTGACCGATGCCGACCAGGCCGTCGAGCGGGCGATCCGGGCCGGCATCGAGGCCGAGCGCCCCGGCGACACCTTCTTCGGCGAGGAGTACGGCGACGACGGTGCCTCGCACCGCCAGTGGATCGTCGACCCGATCGACGGCACGGCGAACTTCCTGCGCGGGGTGCCGGTGTGGGCCACGCTGATCTCGCTCGTCGTCGACGGGGTGCCGGTGCTCGGGGTCGTGAGCGCGCCGATCCTCGGGCGGCGCTGGTGGGCGACGCGGGGCGGCGGGGCGTTCTCGTCCGAGCACGGCACCGCTCCCCTGCGCGTGTCGGGGGTGAGCGACCTCGCCGACGCGTCGCTGAGCTACAACGGCCTCGAGTACTGGCGTGACGCCGGCCGGCTCGACCAGCTGCTCGACCTCACCGGCCGGGTCTGGCGCACGCGGGCCTACGGCGAGTTCTGGTCGTACATGCTCGTCGCCGAGGGCAGCGTCGACGTGGCGGGCGAGTTCGGGCTCGAGCCGTACGACATGGCGGCGGTCATCCCGATCGTCGAGGAGGCGGGGGGCCGGTTCTCGAGCGCCGACGGCAAGCCGGGCCCGTGGCACGGCAGCGCCCTCGCGACGAACGGGCTGCTGCACGACGGGGTGCTCGGGGTCGTCGCGGGCTGAGCAGCACGCAAGAGCCCGTCAGAGCCGAGCAGTCGTCAGCCGGAGGCGCGGGCCGCAGCGCGCCGCCCGGCGACCGGCCTCATCCCTCCGGACTAGCTCGCGCCTGGGCAGTCCCATCCCCCGGGGTGATGCCGTGCGTCGCGGCGACCGCTTGACTGGCCGCAGGTCGACGCCGCACCCCGGAGGGGTCCTGTCCACGGACGGGCCGGCGCACCAGGGGCCCCGCGGCTCGCCTGCCCTGAGGGCGGGCCGCGGGGGCTCCGTCAACGCCGGGGGCGCCGCCCGCGGCGACGTCACCGCCTCGTGAAGGAGCCCCTCATGCCCGTCGTCACCGCCGCCTCCGTCGTCTCCCCCTCGAGCAGCACCGTCAGCGCCGTCGACCCGGCCTCCGTCGACCTCCCGACGACGCACGACGTCGACATCACGGCGTGGCTCGTGGCTGCGCTGGCGTCCTCGCCCGCGACCGCCTGACTCGCCGACCGGCAGGGCCCCGCGACGCAGGTCGCCGGGGAGCCGCTCCGGGCACGACGACCCCGCCCAGCGGGGCGGACCTCAGGAGGCGCTGGCCACCTCCCCCACGCGCCCCTGCTTGCGGGCCCGCAGGTCGAGCAGCGCCAGCACGAGCGCGACCGCCACGAGGGCGATGGTGACGAAGAAGCCGCTGCGGTAGGCCGCATGGTAGACGTCGAGCGAGGCGTCGGAGCCGGCGCCGGCGATGACCGAGTAGAAGGTCGAGACCGCGGCCGCCGTGCCGATGGCGGTGCCGGCACGCTGGCCGACCTGGCCCATGGAGCCGGCGACGCCGCCCATCTCGACCGGGACCTCCGCGAGGGTCAGGGTCTGGTTGGGCGAGATGACGAAGCCGCCGCCCGCGCCGGCGACGAGCATGCCGACGCCCATGGCGTAGGGCGTGATCTCCTGCGGGGTGAGCACCGCGGCGAGCAGCAGCAGCACGAAGCCGCCAGCGACGAGGGCGAGGCCGAGCACCACGAGGCTGCGGCCGTACTTGTCGACGATGCGGCCGCCGTAGAAGGCCGCGACCGCCGAGGTCAATGCGAACGGGATCGTCACCATGCCGGCGTAGACGGGCTCGAGGCCGAGGCCCTGCTGCAGGTAGAGCGTGGTGAGCAGGAACGTGGCGGGCAGAGCGCAGAAGTAGACGGTGGCGATGAGGGTGCCGTTGCGGTACGACGCGAGCGAGAACAGCGAGAAATGCACGACGGGTGATTTGCCGCGGGCCTTGTAGCGCTGCTCCCAAGCGACGAAGGCGGCGCCGAACCCGACGAACCCGATCAGGAAGAGCCAGCGGAGGGGCTCGTCGCCCTGGCCGGTGGTCAGCACGAACGGCAGCATGAGGGTGAGGATGGTGAGGCCGAGCAGCACGATGCCGACGAGGTCGAGCTCGTTGTGGCCGCTCGGGGCGGTCGTCGCCCGCGGCAGCAGCTTGAGGGCGAAGACGATGGCGACGATGCCGAGGGGCACGTTCATCCAGAACAGCAGGCGCCAGCCGTCCTGGTCGCCGCCGATCGCGATGAGCAGACCGCCGAGGGTCGGGCCGAAGGCGGTCGAGATGCCGATGACGGCGCCGAAGAGGCCGAAGGCGCGACCGCGCTCCTTGCCCTGGAAGAGCTGCTGCACGAGCCCCAGCACCTGGGGCATCTGGATGCCGGCCGCGACCCCCTGGAGGATGCGCGCGACCACGAGCAACTCGATGCTCGGGGCGAGGGCGCAGAGGACGCTCGCGATCGTGAACGCGCTGAGCCCGATGACGAACAGGAGGCGGCGCGACTTGAGGTCGCCGAGGCGGCCGGAGGGCACGAGCGAGAGGCCGAAGGCCAGGGCGTAGCCCGCGACGATCAGCTGCAGGGCGGTCGGCCCGGCGCCGAGCGAGGCCTCGATGCTCGGCAGGCCGACGTTGACCTTCGACAGGTCGAGGATGGTGAGGGCGGCGACGCCGACGCAGACGCCGAACGCCTGCCACTTCTGGCGGTCGGTGATCTGCCCCGTGGGGTCGGAGGCCGCGGGCGCTCCGTCGGAGTCGCGGGCAGAGGAGGAGTCGGATGTCTTCGTCATGGGATGCTCCTGTCTTACACCTGTCGGTCGCTGCTGCCCCGCCGCCTCGATAAGCTCGGTCGTCGCCCGACCGCCTCGAGAGAACGGCTCCGCCATCAGCACGTCGACCACGACCCCGACCTCGCGGGGGCAGAGCTCGTACCGCGCGATGTTCACCGGGGCCCCGGTGCGCGGGGCGAACCCCGTCGTGCTCTTCGTCGTCACGGTCCTGTGGGCCTGGCTGCGAGTCCCCGAGGCCGCCCGCGACACGCTCTGGGCCGAGGACGGCCGCGACTTCCTCGCGGACAGCGCCGCCGCCTCCGCTGGCTCCCTCTGGGCGACGCCCTACGCGGGCTATCTCCACCTGCTGCCCCGCGTCATCGCCGACGCCGTGACGGCCTCGGTCGACGTCGAGCAGTGGGCGCTGGCGATGACGGCCGCGAGCTGCCTGACGGTCGGCGTGGTGGCCGTCGTCGTCTGGGCATGCACGGCCGACCTGATGACGAGCCCCAGCGCCCGGGGCGCCCTGGCACTGACGCCCGTGCTGCTGCCGGTCGTGTCGGTCGAGGTGCTCGGCAACGTCGCGAACCTGCACTGGTTCCTGCTCTGGGTCACGCCGTGGGTGCTGCTGCACCGCCCGCGGACTCGTGTCGGCGTCGTGCTCGCGACCCTCGGCCTGTTCGTCGTCGGGGCGACGGAGATCCAGGCCGTCCTGTTCGTCCCGCTGCTGCTCTGGGGGTGGCGCGACGCACGCCGCTGGCCGGCCAGGGTCGCGCTGCTGGCAGGGCTCGTCGCCCAGGCCGTCGCCGCCGTGTCGTCGCCCCGCGAGGAGATGGCCGGCGCGCCGGGCAGCCTGGCGGACCTCGTCACGGGCTACCTCGTCAACGTACCGGCCGGTGCCCTCTGGGCCGACGCCTCCTCCGTCGGCGAGATCGCGGACGGCCGCCTGTGGCTGCTCGCCCTCGCCGCGCTGCCCTTCGTCGCGGCCGGAGCGTGGGTGCTCCTCCGGGGCACGGCCCTCCAGCGGGTGGCCGCCCTCACCCTCCTCGGGGGCTCGGTGGGCGCCTACGCGGGCGCGTACCTCGCCAACGGCTACCACCGGGCCTTCTACTCGACGTGGGGGCCTGCCGAGTGGGAGGCCTTCTCGTTCAGCCGCTACGGCGTCGTGCCCGGCATGCTCCTCGTGGCGCTCCTGCCCTTGGCGCTGGGCGTCGCGCTGGGTCGGCGACGGCGCTTCGCCGCGGTCGTGCTGGGCCTCCTGCTCGCCGTCGTGACCCTGGCGCAGGTCGTTCAGACGGGGTCGGTCGACGGTGCCCGCGCGGCGGGCCCCGAGTGGACCGGCGGGGCCGACGCGGTGGTCGAGCAGTGCGAGACCGGCCAGGCCGAGGCCGTCGCGCCGATCGCGCCCGGAGGGCCGTGGACGATCACCCTCCCGTGCTCGTACGTCGAGGCGCACGACTGAGCGTCGGCGCCCGGAGCTGACCTGCGGGATCCCCCGGCGCGGTCGCAGGCGGACACCGCTACCGTGGGGCGGATGACGACGCGACGGCTGCGGACGACCGCCGCCCGTCTGCTCGCGGCCTGGCTCGTCGTGCTCGCCCTCGTCGGATCGTCCGTCGCCCTCTTCCCGGCCGTCGCCGAGGTGGCGCGGTCGACCTGGGCCGACGTGCTCGCCCTGACGCGGCCGATCGGCCTGCTGACGATGTCGGACGGCTACACGCAGGTCGCTGCGATCGCGCTGGTGCTCGCACCGCTCCTCCCCCTGGCCGCCGTCGCCACGGGCTTCCGTCGCCGACGGGCGCTGCTGCGCGTCGCCGCTGTGCTGGGGGTCGTGGCGGTCGTGGTGTTGACGGCGGCGACTGCGGGAGGCGCGGTGCCGGTCCGCGCCCGCCTCACCTCCCTGACGGTGGCCGTCGCGGTCGGGCTCGCGCTCGGTGCCCTGGTCAGCGCGACGCTCCGCCCCCTGCTGGGCGCTCACCCCGCCGGAACACCCGGCCCTGCGACGCGGCGCCTCGCGGTCCGGTCCGCGCTCGGCTACGGCGCGTTCGTGGCGCTCGTCGCCTTCACGTCCAGGCCGGTCGACAGCGAGGTGACTCCCCTGCTGATCCGGGTGCTCGACCGGCTGCACGCCATCGGCTTCCCCGCGTGGATGAGCTACAGCGCCGTCGAGTTCACGGCGAACATCGTCTTCTTCGTGCCGGTCGGGCTGATCGTGGTGCTGCTCGTCGGCCTGCGCCGCTGGTGGTGGGGCGCCGTGGCCGGGTTCGTGATCAGCGGCAGCGTCGAGCTCGGCCAGCTGCTCTTCCTCCCCGACCGCTTCGCCTCGCTGGACGACCTGCTCGCGAACACGACGGGGGCGCTGCTCGGGGCCCTCGTCGGGGTGGTCATGCTCGGGCGTCTCACCGCTCGACGCGATCGGCCGTGACCGGGCCCTCCACAGCTCGCACCGTCTGCGCACCGGAGCCTCGGCACCATCGGGCGACGGCTCGGGCAGCCCGGTGGCTCGGGGACTCGACGAACCGGTAGAACACGGCGGCGGCAGCGACGGCGAGGGGCACGGCGATGGGCCCGACGAGCCAGACCGACTGCGTCGGGAGCAGATAGGCCACGGACACGACGATGGGTTCGTGGACGAGATAGAGGCTGAAGGAGACGCGGCCGAGCCACGCCACGACGGGCGACTCCAGCCAGGACCACCGGGCGACCAGCGCCAGCGCGACGATGAGGGTGCAGGCGACCAGTACCACAGGGCGGGTGGCGAGCACGAGGTTCCCCGTCGGGCCCGGCCACGGCCACCACCATCCGATCGTCACGAGCAGCAGGCTGAGAGCCCCCAGCCCGGGAAGCGCCCAGGACCATCGGCGCCGGAGCCGGTCGAAGACCGACTGCACCTCGCGGAGATGGACGGCGAGGACGACGCCGAGCATGAAGATCGGGAGGTACTTGACCGGGGTCGAGGCCGAGAGCGATCCCGCGACGGAGGTGGCGATGGCCAGGGCAGCGAGGACGAGCCCCGACCGGACGACGCGCCGGGCGATCCAGACGTAGAGGGGCAGGGCGAGCGAGAAGACCACCTCCCACCGCAGCGTCCAGAGCACGCTGTTCAGGTTGTCGGCGTTGCCGAGAAGAGTGGCCGTGCGGAGCACGCTGACCACGGACACCTCGTCGTCGTGGATGTTCATCCACCTCGACCTCTGATCGGGCGCGCTGCGGGGAACGGTCAGGGCGAGCACGAGCGCGAACCCCACCGAGGCGACCACCGGCAGGTAGAGACGGAGGAGTCGGCTCGGGTAGTACGCCCGCCAGGGCGTGGACGAGACACGGAGCACGGCCAGGGTGAGGACGCAGCCGCTGAGCACGAAGAAGACGACGACCGCCTCTTCTCCGGCCCAGAACAGGTGGAGGGGCGAGTTCACGAGCCAGCGGAACGGCCCGTCGTCATGGCCCGGCGCCCCGGCAGACGCGAGCACGGGAACGACGAGCAGGACGTGGTGCAGGACGACCACGACTGCCGCGACCCCTCGGAGCCCGTCCAGGGAGGACAGTCTGCGAGGGGTCGCGGCGCCGGCGGTGCGGTGTGACGGCGGGGCAGCGGCGAGGGGCGCCATGTGTCGATCCTCTTCTCAGTCAGGACGTAATACATGAGTATCTCATACTCGGCCGTGATAGTGAGGGCGTCTATACCGGGACGTGTCGCCGTCACCAGGGAGCACACCCGCCCGATGCACGTCCGTCATCCCCCGGCCCCCTGGGGTCCCAGTCGGCGATCACTAGCGTTGGCTGGATAACGACGCAATGAATGACGACAACCGCGGCCTGACTCGTCGTCCTCGACGTCGCCAGAACGGTCGTCGCTCTCCTCCCGTCCGTCGCCGAGGTGCCTGGGCCACCTGGGCCGAGGCGATTGTCCACACTCGACAGGCGGGCCTGCCGACGACGACAGACGGGTACACGCAGGTGGCCGCGCCCTAACTGGTGCTGACGCCGCTCCTCTCCCTGGCCGCACGGGCGACCGGCTTCCGTCGCATGGGGGCGCTCCGCTCGATGGCGGCCGTACCCGCCGTCGTGGCGGTCGTCGTGCTCAGCGCGGCAACCACGGGAGGCGCGGTGCCCGTCCGTAGCCGCCTTACCTCGGCACGATCCAGGGACCCGAACCGCCGGCCTCACCACGAAACCGCCCGGTAGATCTAGAGAGCACCAGTCCATTTCCTGTCAACGTGGCGTTCGTCGGGTGTCCATCATGTAGCTTCGCAAAAACCCCTCGAGATGGAGAAAAACCGTCACATCACTCACACGCTCTACAACGCCGTACGAGCCTGTCGGCGTGATCTCGGTCGATCACACGACCCAGCCCGGCGGTGCGGAGTTGGCTCTGCCCCGCATTGCCCGTCACAGCCGCCTGTCTTGGCAGTTCGCGTTCCTCGAGCCTCTGACTGGATCCCTTCCGTTCGACCGGGACGCTTCGATTCTCGCGCCCGCCAGGCCTCAAGGCCTGCCAGGTCAGATGCTCTTCCTTGCAAGACTCCTTCGAGCGCATCCCCATGACCTCATCGCGTCGAACACGCTCAGGGCCGCCGTGCTCGTCGCGGTGCTAAAGCCGCGAGGTCAGATCCACGTCCAACTGCTCCGGGACGGGGTCTCCTCAGATTCCCTCTCACGCCTGAAGCGGTTGGCGAGCCACTTCGTGTTCACGCGCGTAACCAAGATCCTGCCCAACAGCAGTTGGACGGGCCGCTCCGTTCCCGCGCGGTTCCGCGGATTGGTGAGCGCCCCTATCTTCTCCCCATCGGGAACACCGGCCGGCGTCCGCACCCGCCCCTCTGAGGAGGTGCAGGACGCACCGCTGCGCCTGCTCAGCCTCAGTCGTGTCGTCGAATGGAAGGGCATTCATATCGTCCTCGAAGCACTCTCGCTCCTCGCACCCCAGGTGCCGTCGAACAGGATCAAGCTCACCATCGCAGGCGACGCACTCATGGGCGATCAGGGCTACGTCGAGCGCCTCCACTCAGCTGCCGCGGCGCTTCCCTTCGAGGTGGTCTTCATGGCACACCAACACGACGTCGACCCCCTCCTAGATCGACACGACGTCCTGATCCACGCGTCCACTCGTCCCGAACCATTCGGGCAGGTCATCGTCCAGGGACTCAGCCACGGGCTCTCCGTCCTGGCCAGCCGAGGAGGTGGGCCCGACGACCTGGTCCGGGACGGCGAGACCGGACTTCTGCACGAGCCCGGGGACGCAGCCGGACTGGCAGCATCGATCTCGCTGCTACTCGCTGAACCGCACGCGCGAACGCTCATGGAGGAAGCCGGAGAACGCGCGGCCGAGAAGTTCTCCGACATCAATTGCGTAGGCCTCCTGGACCAGCAGCTCTCCCGCGTCATGGTTTCCTGCAATCGATGCTGCTCACCGCTCTCTCCCGACCTAGCCTAGATATGCACCCCGGCAACTAGGCGGGAGATATAGAACGACCTCACTCAGAGGCTGACAACGAGATATTGAGCACGTGAAGACCCGTCTCGAGTCTCAGTCAGCAACGATTGGCGGGGCGAAGCTCGTTCCCCTCGCGGCGCCCCTGGAGAGTGTCTCTCTAGAGCATCGAGGGGGGACGATTCACTTGACAACGGCGTGAGCAAGGGTTTGGGCCAGGTCGCCCTCTCACTTCCTCTGAGATTCGCCCTGACGGCCAAGCCCTATTTGGCGCGATGCACCAGGACCTGAAGCAGCCCGTTCCATTGGGCACCAATGTGCTGTTGCTCGAAACGACGTGCTGCTGACCGGGCGTTGCGCCCATGCTCAGCAGCTAGTGCGGCGTGGGACAAATAACGCTCCAGGGCGTTGACGGTTGCCCCCACCTCTCGGAAATCCACAACCTCACCATTGACACCACTCTGAATGAGTTCACCTGCAACGCCGGCTTTCGTCGAGACAACTGGCAGGCCGGCAGCAGCCATTTCCAGGGGAACGCGACCGAATCCTTCGAAGGCACTGGTGAAGAGGCCCACTCTGGCTGCAGCTAGAGCGCTTCGCACCCCGTCCCGCGAAGCTTTGGGCGTTACGACAAGGCCTTCTTGATCCTCATCGGCGAACGATGCCCGCACAGCTGCTTCACCCGCACCTGTCCCTACTAGGTGCAAGACCGCGTCAGGCCTTCTGAGGCGTAGGTCTGCGAACACGCGAGGCACCCACTCACTGCCCTTACCTGCGAGCCAACTACCCACCCAGACGACAACTGGCCTGGGACTTTTGATTGGCTCGACCAGGAAGAACGAAGTGTCAACTGAGTTAGGAATCACGTGCACACGCTCGGGACGGGCACCGAAGTGCTCCAGTGCATAGGCGGCCTGAGACTCTGTCTGCACGACAAGTGCATCCGCACGCCGGGAGGCGAGCTTAACTGCTGGCTCGCGAATATATCGGTGGCCCCTCCCGAAGGTATGGGGTACAGACTGTGAATCAAACGCTGCCCGAGCCATGTGTTCAAGACCATGGGAGTGGACGACAAGGGGAAGACCTGGTCGTATCAGCGGAATGAGAACTCCGTCGGCGCTTCCGACGATGGCGACCGCAGGCTTAAGTTTGACTACCGCTGAGAGCATCCGGAAGTACGCCATCTGGCGTTCGCGGCGAGGTTCAGCGCCTGGTTTTGCAAACTGGTAACGCGGCTCCCAACCGTGACCGGCCAAGGACTCGCCTATCTCGAGGACCGTGCCCGCCACTCCGGCATTTGCATCACGAAGCGCATTCGAACCCAGCAAAACTGTCGAGTTACTCATAAGTATTTATCCTCTAGTGAGTTGCCCCTTACGAAACGGGCGGTGCCAAACGGAGCGACTATCAGGGAAAGCAAGAAGGTCCCGAGCAAAAGCTCGGGACCTTCTACCATTGCTTCTTCGTGTTACGCGTTGTTGCGCGCGCGGCGCTGCAGCGTGACGACGACCATCAGCGCGATACCGAGCATCAGGGCGCCGGCGGCGGCCCAGATGACGAGCGTCGGGACGGTCGAACCCGTGAAGGCGAGGCCACCGGCGTTGTTCGAGCCAGCGGCGGGGGTGCCGTCAGCGGCGACGACGGTCAGCGCGGCGGTGGCCACGTTGCCCGAGGTGAGTCCGGTCGCGGTCAGCGCGTAGGAGCCACGGGCCGTGGTAGGCAGGGTGACGGCGACGCGAGCGGCGCCGTTGGCGTCGGCGGTCTTGACGAGCGTCGTGGTCTCGATGGCGGCCAGCGTGACGCGACCCTCACCGGTGACGGCAAAGCTGACGTTCTCGCCGGCGATGAACGAGCCGTTGACGATGGTGACGTTGATGGTGCCGCCAGCAGCGACGTTGCCCTGAACCGTGACGCTGGTCGACGGGACGTAAGCCTGGGCAGCAGCCGGACCGGCGAAAACACCGGCGACGACGAGCAGAGCTGCGGCGATGATCTTCTTCATGGGTTCCCCTAAGCGGATAGGCGCCCCAGTGACTTCCCCTGCGGAATGAGACGCAGGCTCAGGTTAGCGGAGATTCACAGGCAACGCTTACGTGCTTCGTTTCTGGAAGGTTAACAATCGGGGTCGTCTCGAGCTGCGCGTCGCCACTCGTCGCCTCGCCACCCAGGAACGACATCTTTATCGTCGTGCTTTGCCCTGGTGAGAGCGTGGTCTGGAGCTGGACGACCGAGTGCCCGGAGTCTGTCGCCGTCTGGACCCCCGCCGGCTGACCATCGATGGAAGCCTCCATGAACACCCCCTCACTGGGGGCATAGACGGCGACGTTCGTGCTGATCAGACCAGCCTGAACGCCGAAGTTCCCGTCGCCGGTGACGTACGGCGGCAGCGACGTAGCAGCGTCAGCAGGCGCATCGTTGCGGAGCGTGACCTCGACGACGTAGGTCGAGCGCCCGTCCTGTCGGCACACGGACTGCCCGACTCCGAAGTCAGCTCCGAGGTAGTAGTCCATCTTCGCGCCGGTGCCGTCGTTGAGGTAGACCCCGAAGCGTGGCCGCGTCGGGGTGCTCGTCGGCAGCTCGCCGGCGAGCGTCGTCTCGGCGATGCGCGCCTGCTCGTCGGGGTCCGCGCTCCAGAGGTAGATGCGGCGCTCGTCCCCGGCTCGAGCCAGAGCCGTCACTAAGGCCTGGGGATCGAGGGCACCCGACGCCACCGCTGAGAAGACACCCGACGCGGTGCCCGCGAAGAAGAAGTCCTGCTGCGCCGGGTCGTCGTACCGGGCATATGCCTCGCTCAACAGCAACGACACGACGTTGTCCGAGGTGAGGACGTCACCGGTCGGGAGCGTGATCGGCCCGGTCGCGGTCATTAGGTAACTGAGTGCCACCGGGTCCATCGACAGCACCCCGTCCACGGTCGTGCCGAACTCGCGTCTCCACATCTCGCTCGCCAGCTGTGCGCTGAGGGGAAACTGGGGAGTGAGGTTGACGTCCTGGATGTACTGGCCGGTGATGTTGCCGTACAGGCCGCGTGTTTCCTCGGGCAAGGGCAGCACCGGCGAGTCGGCCCGGGGGAAGTCGCTCGACGACGCCTGCTGCACCAAGCTCAGCTTTCCGCCCTCGACGTGGAGGAGAGCGACCGCCCCCGGGATGCCCCCCGTCGCTCGCAGCTCCGCGTTGTTCTGGAACAGGACGAGGTACTCCCGGGGCCCGTCGGCACCCATCATCTCGGGAGCAAGGTTCACGGCTCGGGCGACGACGTCGACTTGGCCGCTGGCCCGACCCAGGACATCGACGAGCTGGGCGACGGCATCCTGGACTTGACCAACGGTGCCGGTCGTGTCGATGCCCTGGGCGATCCGGAGCTGTGATTCGAGAGTCGTGTCGGCGCGGGTCACCTCGGGTCGCGCTTCGATGAGCGGAGCCAGGTCGATGGCCCCGTCCACCGGCTTGAAAGCATCGATGCTGACGCTGCTGGCGATCCCGGCCACGGGCGTGATCGCGTCGTCAGCCACGGAGGAGAGCACCTCCGAGACCTGCCGGACGGCGGTCAGGTCGTCGCCCACGACGGGGAGCACCTCGACGGCTCGCCACACCGGATCGCCCGTGAGGTCGCGAGCAGCGTGGACCTCGTCTCCGAGCTGGGCGGCCGTCGCGAGAGCGGCGTCTCCGTCGTTGTCCAGGACCTGGGCCTGCACGTCCTGAGCGAGCCCGACGGCTGCCTGGAGGTGACGAGACGCAAGGTAGCCCCGGATGCCCACCCACGCCACCGTCAGGACCACGACCACTCCGACGACCAGGAGCACCACGCGGAGCCTCCGCCGGATCGAGCGATCGCGCGGACGCCCTGCGTGGCTGGCTGACATGCGCTCATTCAAGCAGACGCATACGTTCCCTCAGGAGGAACAGCGACCGGCGGCCGCGGGGGTCTGTGACGGACGAATGGGACCTCTCGGGCTGCTAGGTTTCTGCCCATTAGCTGAAGCACGATCAACTGGGGGCAGCTTGAGTGGCGTCATCGTCCATGAGTGGCTCGAGCCCCACGGCGGGGCAGAGAAGGTGGTCGAGCAACTCGCGCGGGTTTACCCAGATGCCTCGATCAGAGCCCTCTGGAATGATGCGCCGCTGCGTTTCGAGAGCGATCGCGTGTCGGAGACCTGGCTCGCGAGGACGCCTCTGAGGCGGCACAAGGGCGCCGCGCTTCCGTTCATGCCCACGACCTGGCGCCATCTCGGTCATGACGACTCCGAGTGGATCGTCTGCAGTTCGCACCTCTTCTCTCATCACGCGCGGTTCTCGGGTCCGAGTCGCCACGCCGACAAATACGTGTACGCCTACACGTCGGCCCGCTACATTTGGCACCCCGAGCTCGACAGCCGAGGCCAGTCCGCCCTCGTGAGGCTCGCGGTGCCCCCGCTCAAGCGGATCGACAGGGCCCGCGCGCAGGAAGCCAAGTCGATCGCATCGATCAGCCGTTTCGTGCAGGATCGACTCAAGGACTCTTGGCGCCGTGACAGCGAGGTCATCTATCCGCCCGTCGAGGTTGCGCGCTTCGCCGGCGACGACGGTGACCTCACCGAGCGGGAGGACGAGATCCTCGCCGCCCTGCCCGAGACCTTCTTGCTGGGCGCGTCGCGCTTCATCCCCTACAAGCGCCTCGACCTCGTCGTCGAGACAGGCCGCGCCGCCGACGTGCCTGTGGTCCTCGCCGGCGACGGGCCTCTCCTCTCCCAGTTCGAGCTCATCGCGCGCGAGGAGCCGGGCGCCGTCCACATCGTCAAGTCGCCCTCGCACGCGCTGCTGCGGGAGCTGTACCGTCGGTGCCTCGCGTACGTGTTCCCGGCCGTGGAGGACTTCGGCATCATGCCGGTCGAGGCGATGGCCACAGGGGCGGCGGTGATCGCCAGCTCGGTCGGCGGAGCTGCCGAGACGGTCGTCGACGGCGAGACCGGTGTGCTCCTCGACGTCTTCGACGCCCGTCACATGCGTCAGGCGGTGGACCGTGTCGGCACGGTGCGAGCCGAGGACTCGGTCGCCCGCGCCTGGCAATTCGACGAAGCGGTGTTCCGACGACGCATCGCGGGCTGGATCGGCGAGTGACTCCACGTCTGCAGCAGCACTGCGTCCGCTTGTTCGACCACCCCACCCGACCCCGAACTGAGGAGCCGCCACCGTGCGCGTAGACATGTCTGGATCCGAGTGGTTCGAGAGCAGGAGCGGAGGCCTGAACCGGTACTTCACGGATCTGTTCGGTGCCCTGTCGAAGAGAGGCGACGTCTCAGTACAGGCTTCATCTTTCGGGACCCCACCGGCTATCAGCGGTGCGCATTCGTGGGGCCCCGTCGGAGGCGGGACACGGACCCGCGTCGCCGCCTCTCGTCGCATCCTGGGCGACGCGCACGCAGACGTGGTCGACCGGCACTTCGCGCTGTACGGCGCCCCGAAGCGGGCATACCGGGGCACCCCTCTCGAAGTCGTCCACTTCCAGGGCCCCTGGGCAGCGGAGAGCCTCGTCGCCGGCGCGTCCCGAGGCTCCGCCGCGGCGAAGCGGCTCTTCGAGCGCTTGCGCTATCGAGGCGCTGACCACTACGTCGTCCTTTCCCAGTCCTTCAGGGACGTGCTCGCGAACGACTACCACGTCGACGCAGGCAAGATCAGCATCCTCGCGCCGGGGGTCGACCTGGAGCGTTTCACCCTCCGCCCTGAGCCAGCCGGATCGAAGCCGGTCGTCCTCTGCGTCCGTCGCCTCGAACGACGCATGGGCATCGACGTCCTCATCCGCGCGTGGGCCGACGTCGCCGCCCGTGTGCCCGGTGCCGAGCTCCACATCGTGGGAACGGGCACCTTCGAGAAGGAACTCCACGAACTCGCTCGGTCGGGCCAGCACGGTGACTCGATCGTCTTCCACGGCAGGTTGGACGACGAGGCACTGGGCCAGGCCTACGCCGCCGCCACGTGCACGGTCGTGCCGACACTCTCCCTCGAAGGCTTCGGCCTTATCGCACTGGAGTCGCTCGCCGTCGGCCGCCCTGTGGTGGTGACGGACTGCGGCGGTCTTCCCGACGCCGTCGTTGACCTGGATCCCTCGCTGATCGTCCCGTCCGGCTCGGTCGAAGCCCTCGCGGATCGGCTCACGACGGCCCTTCGTGGGTCCCGGCCCTCCGGGGCCGAATGTCGAGCCCATGCCGAGACCTTCTCCTGGAGCCACGTGGCCGACCGACACATCGCTCTCTATGCCTCACTGAACGTTGCACGAGATCGGACGTCCGAATGAGGATCACGTTCATCTGCCTCGAGTGGCCCCACGAGGGTCACGTCGGCGGTGTGGGACGGTACGCTTATCGCCTCGCCTCGGCGCTCACGGCGCTTCCCGGCGTCGATGTCACCATCGTGACCTTCGCGGGGGGCGTGCCTCTCGACGGTGCGACCCTGCTGACGATCCCGCGCCCCTCAGGTCGTCTCGGGCGCTTCTACGGCGCTCCGCTCCGACTTCGCCGGATGATCGCGGCTACACGCCCCGACGTCATCCACTCCTTCGGGGACGACTGGGCCCTGTCCTCTCATCGCGGCGTGCCCCTGGTCCGCACGTTCCTGGGGTCGTCGTTGGCAGAGGCGAGATCGTCCACGGGTCTCCGCAAGTTCAACCACTACGTCCTCGCCGTCACCGAGAGGCTCTCGTCACGCCGTGCCGCCGTCAAGATCGGCATCGGCCCGGACTCCGTCGAGGAGTTCGAGTGCGGCGACTTCATGCCGCCGGTCACGGCCGTGCACGCACCCGAGGACGTCTCCAAGACCGATGAGGCGTCAGTCGTCTTCATCGGGTCCTACGCCGGCCGGAAGCGAGGTGCTGTCGTCGCGGATGCCGTCGAGGCCGCCAGGGTCACGACGGGCCGCGAGATCACTCTCACGGTCGTCGGTCCCCCGTCCGACGCTCACTCCTGGCCCGTGGGCACGGAACACGTCTCTGGCGCATCCGACGCCGACGTCCTCAAGATCGTCAACCGCTCATGGGTGCTCATGGCACCCTCCCTCTACGAGGGCTTCGGGATACCCACGTACGAAGCGCTGTCGGTGGGGACCCCCGTCATCGCTTCCTCCAACCCCGGCAGTGAATACATGCTGACCCTGACCGAACCACAGGGCATCCTGCAGATCTGCTCGGACGACGACCTGAGGGGCTCACTCGCCGCGCGGCTGACCCGCGGGCCGTCACTCGAAGCCTCTGAGGAAGCCGGGCGCCGCACCGCGGTGGACCGTCTGATGACGCTTGCGGCTCCGGGGCGTCTCGTCGACGAGATCTACCCTCGTGCACGGCGTCTCGCGAGCATCGGAGCTTCGCGTGGCGCCTGACCGCCGTCCGACCAGGTCGGTCCTCGTGGTCGATCACACCTCGAAACCCGGAGGGGCCGAGCTAGCGCTGCCGCGCCTAGCTCGTGAGACCAGCCTGGACTGGCGGTTCGTCTTCCTCGAACCGACGGCCGGCGACCTCCCCTTCGATGCCGGAACGGACGTGATCTCACCGGGTCGACGGCTGAACATCATCGAGCAGGGCCTGCATCTGCACCGGCTCCTCCGACAGGACCGCGACCGTGTCGTCGTGTCCAACACGCTGCGCGCGGCTGTCATCGTGACCGCGGTCAGGCCCCGCGGGCAGGACCACGTCGTCATCCTCCATGACGGCATCTCGCCTGGCTCGTTGTCGATCCTGCGCCGTCTGCTGACGAGTGCGGTCCTCTCACTCGGTGTCCGTGACATCGTCCCGAACAGCGAATGGACGGCCGCGACCGTACCGGGTCGCTTCCGGCACCTCGTTCGGCGTCCCGTCTACTCACCGTCCGGGATCGGCGAGATCCTTCCCGAGGTCGCGCGTGTCGCGTCCCCACGCCTGCGTCTCCTGAGCCTGAGCCGACTCGTCGAGTGGAAGGGCATCCATGTGATCCTCGAAGCCCTGCAGCTGCTGGGGCCGGAGATCGGCTCTGATCGCGTCGAGCTGACGATCGCCGGAGACAACGTGATGGGCCCCTCCTCCTACCGTGATGCTCTGCGCGCCACCGCTGCTTCGTCTCGCTTCTCGGTGACGTTCGTGCCGCACCAGAAGGACGTGGCACCGCTCCTCGCATCTCACGATGTGCTCGTCCACGCGTCGACTCGCCCTGAGCCGTTCGGGCAGGTCGTGGTCCAAGGGCTCGCCTACGGCCTCGCGGTGCTCGCGAGCGCAGACGGCGGACCGGCGGAGATCATCAGGGACGGTGTCAGCGGCCTGCTCCACGAGCCCGGCGACGCCGCCGCCCTCGCCGCCACCATCCGACGTCTCGTGGTCGACCGCGAGACACTCCCGGCTCTCGGTGCGGCGGGCAGACAGCGGGCCCTCGACTTCACCGATGCTCGCTGCGCGCAGCTTCTCGACTCCGCCATCGTCGGCGACGAGCCCGTCTCAGAGGGAGAACGCGCATGATGGAGGTCGCTGTCATCGTCGCCACGAACAAAGATGATCGCCTCGCGGAGATGCTCGAGAGCGTCCGACGGCAGACCCACAGCGACTTCGAGGTGCTCGTGCAGGACGACGCGGACAAAGCGTCGTGCCGTCGGCTCGTTCACTCGCGCGACGACTACCATTTTCCGGCGCGACGGCAACGGGGATCCCGCGCGGCCATGCTCGCAACCGCCAATCCAGATCATGATCGATGGCGTCAGCTGCCCTCTTCATTCTCCCGGTTGCGCGACAGCTACGGCGGCGCACATTCGCGAAATAGCTCTCAGTCCGACCCAGCTGCGAAATTGAGTTACACGTGAGAGAGGGCAAGCAAACTCTTTCTACCGCCAGACTTTGTGCTCAACTTCTGTACGAGCACGCAACACAAGCAGCTAGCGCCGTCCACATTTGGCCGCCGCTAAAAATCTTCATGATCAACCTGCGAGAGGCTTTTGGGGAATGACCGAAACCCTTCCATCGACCATCACGGCGACCGTCGCTATCGCCAGCGCCGGGCGCCCCGACCGACTGGCTCGGTGCCTCGAGGTTCTTTCGGCCATGGAAGAGCGTCCGGAGGAGCTCATAGTCATTGCGCAAGGGAACGATGTCCCGACTCAGAACGTTGCGCAAAGCGCTGGGGCACATGTAGTCCTTGTGCACAGCCCAGGCGTCGCCCATGCGGTTCAGGTTGGTATAGCAGCCGCCTCCTCTGATGTGATCGCGTTCATCGACGACGACGCAGAGGCTCACGTAGACTGGCTCACTAAAATCCGTGCCGCATTCGAGCTCAATACACAACTCGGGCTTCTCGCGGGGCGCGACAACGTCGACGGCGACCGGTTGGCTGGCGATCCAGACCTTAAGGTCGGACTCGTTCGTCGCGGCAAAGTAATCGGGAATCATCACCTCGGCCAAGGCATTGCGCGCCCTGCGCATCATCTAAAGGGTGCGAATATGAGCATGAGGGTCAAACCCGCCCGCGGAATCGACCTCACCCGCCTCGTGAACGGAGAAGGGGCTCAAACTGCCTTCGAATTGATCCTGAGTTTGGGAATCCTAGCGGAAGGTTATGTTGGGCTATACGACCCACGTGTACAGGTCGACCATTTCCCGGCCCCTCGAGCGCCGGGCGATGAACGGACGTCCTACTCCAGAGAGCGCGTAGAGATTATGAAACACAACGAGGCGGTTGCTATTGGACGATACGCCAGCCTACCGACGATTATCTCATATGTGTCAAGATCAGTTTTGATCGGGGACCGCATCTGCTGTGGGCTTGCGACGCACGTAGCACTGCGGCTCGGGGGGGACCATGAGGCATCATCTCGTCATCGGGGTGCGATGAGTGGCATGCTGGCGGGTCTGAGCCGGGCCTATAGGGCCAGGACCTCTTCGTGGTAGTAAGGGCACCCGTCGTCGGACTCAGGTGCGACGCCAGAATTTACTCAGGTGCCGGAAGGGTCGCCACCGTGCTCCAGCTCTCACTCAGCCTATGCTGAGCCGCTTCAGTGGGCATGAATTTAGGGCGCTCGTCCAAACAGCTGGAGTCACTTACGGCGGCACAGCACTGAGCATAGTTTCAGCACCTTTGGTAGCTCGAACGCTTGGCGCAGATGGCCGCGGAGTCTTAGCAGGTGCGTTTGTCACGCTGCAGCTGCTCTCGTGGGTCAGCTTCCTCGGGCTACCACGGGGCCTGTCTCTGCAGGCGCACAAGCGTCAACATGTCTCGGGAGTGGGCGTCGTCGTCGTGGCCGCCCTGGGGCTCGTCAGTGCGCTTATAGCTATCGTCCTGGCCCCGGCATTGTCGAACGGAGACCCAAGGCTGGAGATTGGGATCAAGATCAGTGCCGTCGTACTCCTGGCGTCAGGAGTCGGCCAGTTTGGAACAGAACTTCTGCTCTTACGTGGGCAAATCAAGTCCTACAACTTCACGCGGTCGATGGTTCTCGTCCTGCCACCGATCGCGATGATCATCGCTTTCGCCACCCATACGCTCACGTTGCGTAATGCCTACACCATCACCCTTCTCGGTCAAATAGCTGCCGTGACTGCAGGCTGCTTTTTCGCTTTTGGAACAATACGAAAGGCCCGCAGAGTCGCCGTCCCATGGGACTTTAGCCTCAGGTACTGGAGCACCAGCGCTCTTGATGCTGTAGGAGGGCGCGGGGATCAAGTCGTACTGTCCGCCCTTAGCCAAACTTCGGTGCTAGGTGTCTACTCCCTGGCGGTCACTTGCGCCAGTGCATCCGCGGGTCTAACTCAAGCCCTGAATTCTCTTGCATACTCAGCCCTGAGCCGGTTAGAGGGCCAGGAGAACAAAAGCTATCTGCGCCGTCGATCCCTACTGGGAGTCGCGTTGTCGGTCGCCTCGGGCATAGCGATCGTCTTCGTTGTGCATTTTTTCGGTCGGGCAATTTTCGGCCCATCTTTCGACGGGCTCACACAGGTCGTGATCGTCCTAGTAGTGGCGCAACTCGTGGCGGATCAGTGGTCTCTCCGCGTCCTAGCTGATTCAGCCAGCGAAACAGTCCAAAATCTTGTCTGGGCGTCAGCCGCAGGCATTGTTGTACTGGCGGTCATAGTGGCGATCCTGGTCTACACATCCTCGCTGAGTGCCCTGACGATGGCTACAGCCATGCTCCTCTTCGCGATTGCAAGGCTGTCCGTCTGGCGGGGTTTACGCCGCGCTCGAGCTCATCGATCTTGATCCGTCAAGAATCAGCGAGGCGCGTGAGGTCTTTACGTGCACTTAAAGCCGTCATCATAGTTCCTGCGATGATACCAAGCAATATACCGACTAGAGCATCAAATACAGGACCAAAGAGCGAGTTGACGGCAATGAATATCATGCTCAAGGCGGCCGCTTCGGCGTGACCTTCAGCCAACCGACGAATGGCTGACACGACGAGCGCGGTAATAAGTGACAGCAGGGCAACCGCAGCCACTAATCCGTATCGAATAAGAACGCTGACATACAAGTTGTCGGCGTTCGCCGCAGTAGGGTCACCCACAATGTAGTTCAAGGGGTTCCCGATGCTCCGCAGGAGGTCGATCCGCGCGACGAAGGAGTCGTCCTGCGTCGAGAACCCGGAGTACCGATCCGACGTCAGGATCGACGATCCGGCGCCGAAGCGGCCGACGACGGCCTGGAGCAAGGCGTAGCCCCCGACCAGGAACGCGAGGAACACCAGTCGCGTCAGGCCCCGAGCACGGATGATGGTCAAGAGGACGGCGCTGACCACGATGCCGATCAGTGTCGATCGGACTCCGGAAAGCAGCAGCGGGAAGAGGATGTACGCACCGACGCCCACCCAGGCGGTGCGACGCAGCAGCCGAGGCTCGACCACGGCCTTGGCCAGGCACAGAGTGATCGCGAGGCCGAGGAACAGGGCGTAGGGGCCAGGCGACTCGGAAGCGCCGAATACCCGGACTTGCATCGGCAACGGAGCACCGATGCTCGTGAGCCGACTCGTGATCATCCACGCTCTGTCCCAAGCGGGCAAGAAGAAGAACTGGATGATGCCGTAGGTCCCGGCGAAGACCGCGAGAGCCGGGACGGCGGACGACACGAGGTCCCATACGGGCGGCATGCGCCCCGTGCTGAGGCTGATGGCCAACATCAAGGGAACGACGATGAGCCCGGCGAAGAACAGCGAGCTGACCTCGAACGAGCCGCGGAGGACGAGGGTGATTGCCGTTCCGGCGATGACGGCAACAGCCGCGCCACGGACGAAACGCTGACTCGAGTCGGTCCGAGGCTTGGTCCAGCTGAGGACGACGACCGCCACGACGAGAGCGATGGGCAAGAGGATGAGCGGGTCTGAATCCGTGTAGCCCGCGGACCCCGCGGTCACTCTCCTGACGAGGCTCAGCGAGGGCACCATGAGAACGGCGAACAGCAGGACTCGGCTCCGGTCGTGCAGGACGAAGGCAGCCATCACCCCCAAGAGAACGATGGTGATCTGGACCGGAAGCACCTGCGAAGCCGCGACCAGCACGGCCGTGGCCGCAGCCGCGAGGCCCGCGAAGATCATCCCCGCAGTGATCACACGGGCTCTGCCCCTGCCGCCTCGGATGCCCACCGCGTCGGACCGTGGATGCTGCTGCAAGGCCTCAGGCACGAGCACGGTCCGTCGGTTCGAGGGCCCTGAGCACCCTCGCCGGAGAACCGGCAGACACCGTGAACGAGGGGACGTCCCTCGTCACGACGCTTCCGGCTCCCACGACAGCACCATGTCCGATGGTGACGCCGGGCAGCACCACGGTGCCCCGCCCGATCCAGACGTCGTCCTCGATGACGACCGGAGCGACGGGCACCCCGGCTCCTGCGGAGATCTCGTGACTGCCGGTGTCGAGGATCGCGACATTGGAGGCGATCTTCACGTCGTCGCCGATCGTGACAGACCGGTGACACGTGATCGTCGACCCGGCGTTGATGAGCACGCGATGTCCCACCAGGAGTGTCGCTCCCTCGCGGGTCTCGAGGAGCACGCGGGACTCCGCGCCCAGGATGACCGCCCGGTCTCCGATCCGGATGCGTCCCTCGTTCTTGATGACGGGCAACCAGTGCTCGATGACGGGCCTCGCGCCGTGCTCGACCCCGTGAGCACGTAGGTGGACGATCGCTCGGGCAATCCGAGCCTCTCTCAGGGCTCGCTCGCCCACCGCGACTCCGTTGACGACGCCGAACTTCATCAGAATGCTCCTTGACGCGCGAGGACGGCCCTGGCAGTCCTCCACAGGATGACCAGGTCACCGGCCATCGACCAATTCTCGACGTAGTAGAGGTCCAGACGGACACTGTCCTCCCACGAGAGGTTCGAGCGACCGCTCGTCTGCCAGAGGCCCGTGATGCCGGGTTTGACGAGGAACCTGCGGTGGACATGGGTCTCGTAGTGGGCCACCTCACGCGCCAGGGGCGGCCTCGGCCCGACGAGGGCCATGTCGCCGTGCACGACGTTGATCAGCTGCGGCAGCTCGTCGATGCTGTACCGACGGAGCCATCGACCCGCCCGCGTGACGCGCGGATCGTTCTTCATCTTGAAGAGCACCGAGTTCCCCTCCGTGCGCTGCCGACCCGCGAGACGCTGCAGCTGAGCCTCGGCGTCCACGACCATGGTCCGGAACTTCACCATGCGGAACGTCGAGCCGTTGAGGCCCACCCGCTCCTGGAGGAAGAAGACCGGTCCCTTGCTGTCCAGCGCGACGATGAGCGCGACCACGGCCAACAGCGGCGAGAGGACGATGAGCAGGAGGCCGCTCACGACGATGTCGAAGATGCGCTTCGAGAAGAGCTTCTGGCCAGCGTAGGTCGGCGTCTCGACGTGGATGAGGGGGAAGCCGGCCACCGGTCGCGTGTGGATGCGCGGACCACCGATGTCGGTCAGGCTCGGAGCGACGACCAGGTGCTGCCCGCCCGGTTCGAGGCTCCAGCTCAGCTCGCGGACGCGCTCGGGCGGGAGGTGGTCGGAACTCGTGATGACGACCGTGTCGGCCCGGCTCGTGACGAGAGCCGCCTCGAGGTCGTCGAAGGTGCCCACGACGGGGACAGCCAGTGCTCCACCGACGGTTCCCCCGGCCGTGCCGGGGACGCACGCGGCGACGACGTGGTACCCGGCTGAGGGCTGAGCCATCAACTGGCGCGCGAAGTGCTCGACGGTCTCCCTCGACCCGACCAACATGACCTGCGCCGAGAACCGCCCCTGGGCCCGCTGCAGGACGAGCCACTGACGCCACAGCCACCGGGAGAAGACCAGGACGAGGACGCCCACGGGGAACGCGATGAGGATGTAGCCCCGGGCCAGGTCGACGTGGAAGAGGAAGGCCAGGATCGCGAGTAGTCCGAAGACTCGCAAGCTCACGTCGAACACGAGCTTGTACTCCGTGCTGCCGGTGCCGATGACGCGGTCTGCTCGTGACCCGTAGAGTCCCAGCACGCTCAGCCAGAGCACGATTACGACGAGCGAGATCGCCGTGTAGTTGACGGCGATGTTCCGGAGGTCCCCCCGGAAGGCGACGTTGGCGGTGTCGATGCCGAACCAGGCGATCTGGACGCCGAAGACGACCCAGATCAAGACCAGGGCGTCGGTCAGCAGCAGCCGCTGCGAGTACGCCTTGTTCCAGCCGATGGTCGAGCTGGCCGTCCTGATCTCCCGGGTCGTCGGCGTCGCGCTCATCGTTCCGTCCTCACCAGGTCACGCCGCCGTCGACCGAGATCCGGGCCACCGCCGGGGTCGAGAGCCAGACAGCGTCGTCCACGGACGCCAGCACCACCCCGGCCCCCGGGTCGACACCCGCGACACAGCCGATGGTCGTCGGCGTGCTCCTCGCCGTCACCGGGACGGCGACGCTCTGCACGGCGACGCCGTCGCAGCTGTCGACGCCGGAGACAGCGACCACGTACTCGTCGGCGACGGTGGTGACGTCCAGGAGACCGGGAACGGCGACGGCGGCCCAGTCAGCGGTGCCGGTCCTGGTCGAGAACGCGCCCGCGCAAGCCACCAGGCTCGTCGAGCCGTCGGTGCTGGCGCGGACGGGAGACGGGCACGGCGACGGCACCGGAGCTCCTCCGAGTGAGACCGTCGACGAGTCGACGTCGGCGAACGCGAGGGTCGACGCCTGGTCGGGGTACTCCTGCCAGAACTCCCCCGCCGTGAAACTCGACCAGAACTGCCGCTCGCAGTCGTCCCCGACGCCGCCGAGCACGGAGACCTTCTCGGGGCCGGCTTCGAGCGCGACGACGGTGCGCAGGTCGAAGGCGAGCTCCATCGGCTGCCAGGTCGCGCCTCCGTCGGTGCTGCGCTCGACGAGTGCGGGGTCGTCCGTGCACGACCCGGCGCTCGCTCGCCATGCCTCGGTGGCGCTGACGGCGGAGAGGAAGCCCGCCGGCTGCGTCGACGACGGAGCGGTCGTGGGCTCGGGCGTCGGGGTCGGCGCCTCCGTCGTGGGGCCGGAGGAGAACGTCGGGATCGGCCCCGCCTCACGCTGCTCGCCCGGTCGGGTCGACGCGACGGCTGCCGCGATCAAGGCGACGTCGGCGACGACGAGCACCGCCAGCACGACGAACCACCACGTGCGCGTCGTCGCTCCCCCCGAGCGAGTCACGCGGCTGCCGACCCGTCGGGCGCCCGGAGCGCCGCCACGATGGCATCGACGGCTCGGTCGACGTCTGCCGCCGCCCGCTCGTGCACGTCGGGGCCGCGGCGGTACGGGTCGACGATGTCCTCTGCCTCGGGGTCGTCGAGCGGCGGCACCATGCCGCGCATGCTCGCCACGAGACGGACGACGTCGGCGGGGCTGTCAGCCGCGGCGAGCTCTGCCGGGTCGGAGGCCTCGGCCAGGCGGGCGAACTGCTCGAGGGTGAACGACCGGCGCGAGGCACGGGGCGAGAGCCGCACGACTGCGGCGCGGTGCTCGCGCGCGGCCGTCAGCACCAGGTCGGCGCTCTCGGCCAGCATCTCGGTGAGGTAGGTGGCCTGGTGGGCCTCGGGCGCGCCTCCGTAGGCTCGCGACATGTCGGCAGCGGTAGCGTCCATCGCGGCACCGTCCTGCGCCATCGTGCCGGCGCTCATCACGACGAACGGAGTCGACGAATCCGCGAGGCGGGCGGCCAGGAGCTGCTCGGCGAGGGGCGACCGGCAGATGTTGCCCGTGCAGACCACGAGGATGCTGAAGGGGCGCCCCGCGATCATCGAGCGGCCTTGCGGGCCTCGGCGCCGATGCGCGTCCTCTCCTTCTTCGCGGCCTTCGTCTCCTTGTCGTCCTCGATGCCGTAGCCGTAGGCCCCGCCGTAGCGGCCGTAGCCGTAGGCGTCCGGGCCCTTGGTGGGCATCATCGTCATGACGAAGCCGGCGATCGGGGCACCGACGCTCTCGAGGGCAGCGACGGCACCGCTGAGCTGGCCCTTGTGGGTCTTGCCCGCGGCGACGACGACGATGGCTCCGCTGGCGCTCTTCGAGAGGATCGCCGCGTCGGTGACGGGCAGGAGGGGCGGGGCGTCGAAGAGGACGTAGTCGAACTGCTGCTCGAGCTGGCCGATGAGCTCCTGCATCGCCCGGGATCCGAGGAGCTCGCTCGGGTTCGGCGGGATCTGGCCGGCGGGGAGCACGTGCAGCTGCCCGCGGCCCCAAGGCTGGACGACGTCGGCGAGGTCGGCACGGCCGATGAGCAGGTCGGTGAGGCCGGCGGCGTCCTCGAGGCCCATGTACTGGCCGACCCGGGGCCGACGGAGGTCGGCGTCGATCAGGATGACGCGGGCGCCGGCGCTGTCGAGCGCGATCGCGAGGTTGGCCACGGTCGTGCTCTTGCCCTCAGACTGCACGGACGACGTCATGACGAACGTGCGGGACTTCGTGCCCAGGTCGAGGAACTGCAGGTTGGTGCGCAGCGTGCGGAACGACTCGGCGCGCGGGCTGCGCGGGTCTGCCTGCACGATGAGGGGGCGCTCGTCGGCCTTGGGGTCGAAGGCGATGCCGCCGACGATGGGCGCGTCGCTGATCTTCTCGACGTCCGCCTCGTTGCGGACGCGGTTGTCGAGCGTGTGACGGAGGACGGCGACGCCGACGCCGACCGCGAGACCGAGCAGGAGCCCGAGAGCGAGGTTGAGGGGCACGTTCGGGCTCGTGGGCGCACTCGGCACCTGCGCCTCCTGCACGCGGGTCAGCTTGACCTGTGACCCGGCCTCGCTGTCGGCGTCCTCGCTCGTGGCCTCGATCTGCTCGACCACGTTGGTGAGGCTCTGCGACGTCGCGTTCGCGATGTCAGCGGCCATCACCGGGTCTTCCGAGACCACGTCGACCTGGATCAGCGTGGTGTCGAGGGGCGCACTGGCGGTGATCGACTGCGCGAGCTGCTCGGCCGTGGTGTTCAGGCCGAGGCTGGAGATCACGGGCAGCAGCACGATCGGAGTCGTGACGAGGCTGGCGTACGTCTTCACGCGCTGCTGTGTGAAGGTGTTGCCCTGTGCCAGGTCGGAGACGCTGCCGCTGGTCTGGGTCGACACGAAGACCTGCGCCGAGGCGCTGTAGTCGGGCGTCTTGACGACCGAGTACGCCGAGGCGAGCCCGACCCCCACGAGCATCATCGCCACGATGAAGACCCACCCCTTGCGTAGGACGGTGATGTAGTCGCGCAGTTCCACGGCTTTGGTTCCCCTTGATCAAGACGTGACGCCAGAGACGGTCACATCGGAGCAATCGTGCCACATGAGCCACCCTCGCTCGGGGAGGCTGTCGTCGACGTCCTCGTGCCATGCCCTGGCGACGCGAGAGCGGATCAGCGGAGCAGGTCCGCGTCGACCATCGAACCGACGATCTGGTCGAAGGTGACGGTGGGCCGCCAACCCAGGCGACGCCGGATCTTCGACGAGTCACCGACGAGCTCGACGGCGTCCGTCGGGCGGAGGAAAGCCGGATCGACCCGGAGGCGCCCCTCGGGATCCTGCACACCAGCGTGTCGCAGAGCAGCCAGCGCGAACTCGCGGACGGAGTGCGCCTCGCCCGTGGCCACGACGAAGTCGTCAGCCACGCGCGCCTCGGCCACCAGGGCGATGGCTTCGGCGTAGTCGGGAGCCCAGCCCCAGTCGCGGCGGGCATCGAGGTTGCCCAGCGACAGGTGGTCCGAGCTCCCCTGAGCTATCTGCGCCGCGCCCGCCGTGATCTTGCGAGTGACGAAGGCATGGGGCCTGCGAGGCGATTCGTGGTTGTAGAGGACGAGGCTCGACGCCGACATGCCCCGGGCCCGGTAGGCGCCGACGAGGAGATGCCCGTACGCCTTGGCTGCGCCGTACGGGTTGGTGGGAGCCACGGTCGTCGCCTCGTCCTGGGGGCTCGACGACGGCGAACCGAAGATCTCGGCGCTGGATGCCTGGATGAAGTGGGCCGGAGTCTCGACGGATGTCCGTTCGACCGCCGCGAGGAGGTTCGCGACGGCAGCACCGTTGAGGAGCGCCGTCTCCACCGGTTCAGACCACGACCGGGCGACCGAGCTGATCGCGGCGAGGTTGACGACCACGTCGGCGCGAACGGTCGCGACCACGGCGTCGACCGCGGGGAAGTCCGTGAGGTCCGCCTCGTGCAGCGTCATGCTGCCGCCGAGGCCCTGTTCGACGTCGCTGGCCGAACGGACCAGGGCGTGACAGTCCCACCCTCGTCCGTTCAGCGCCTCAACGAGGTAGCTCCCGGTCTGTCCGGCCGCCCCGGTGATCAGCGCACGCACGACGACCTCACGCGGTGCCGTTCGTGACGCGCTCCATGTCGGCGTCGACCATCATCGTGACCAGCGTCGGGAAGTCGACCTTCGGCGACCAGCCGAGTGCCTCGCGCGCCTTCGCCGAGTCACCGATGAGGAGATCGACCTCGGCGGGACGGAGGAAGTCGGGGTTCTGGCGCACGAGGCCTGACCAGTCGTCGATGCCGACGTGGGAGAAGGCCACGTTCAGGTACTCGCGGACCGACTGCGTGGCGCCCGTCGAGATGACGTAGTCGTCGGCGGTGTCCTGCTGCAGCATCAGCCACATCGCCTCGACGTAGTCTCCGGCGAAGCCCCAGTCACGCTTCGCGTCGAGGTTGCCGAGCTCGAGGAACTCCTGCTTCCCCTGAGCGATGCGGGCGACCGCGAGGCTGATCTTGCGGGTGACGAACTCGGGGCCGCGGAGGGGCGACTCGTGGTTGAACAAGACGCCTGAGGAGGCGTGCATGCCGTAGGACTCGCGATAGTTGATGGTCATGTAGTGCCCGTAGACCTTCGCGACGCCGTAGGGCGACCGAGGCCAGAGAAGCGTGGTCTCGCGCTGCGGGACCTCCTGGACGCGACCGAACATCTCGGAGCTCGACGCCTGGTAGAAGCGGATCTTCGGGGCGTCGTCGCCGGCGTAGAGCCGGATGGCCTCGAGCATGTTGAGCACGCCCAGGCCCGTCACCTGGCTCGTGAGCTGCGCGTTCTCCCACGAGTAGGCCACGAAGGAGATGGCACCGAGGTTGTAGACCTCGTCGGGAGCCGACGACTTGAGGGCTCGGAGCAGGCTCGACTGGTCGAGGAGGTCCCCCGTGAGGACGGTGACCTCAGGGGCGA
This sequence comes from Frigoribacterium sp. Leaf164, assembly GCF_001423665.1. Taxonomy (NCBI): domain Bacteria; kingdom Bacillati; phylum Actinomycetota; class Actinomycetes; order Micrococcales; family Microbacteriaceae; genus Frigoribacterium; species Frigoribacterium sp. Leaf164. The sequence goes on along the minus strand of NZ_LMOX01000001.1, from coordinate 902,369 downwards.
ACTCGCGGAGGAGGGGGATCTTGGGGTTGTTCTGCCCCCGGACGAGGCCGAAGACCTCGTAGCCCTTGGAGATGAGGAGGCGGCTCAGGTACATGCCGTCCTGGCCCGTGACACCCGTGATGAGGGCTCGCTTCTGCGTCTGCATGGGCTAAACCTATCCATACCGACCGGTACTACGAGGTCGTCCCGGACATCCAGGACGCGCGGACCGTCGTAGTTTGACCTCATGACACGTCGCGACCTCGACCCCGCCGAGCACGTCCGCGAGCGGTCCGCCGCGTGGGACGTCCTCTACGCTGCCCTGGCCCTCGCGGCGGTCGTCATCGCGTCGGACGTCGTCGGTGACCTGCTCCTGCGCTCCCCCGGGGTGCCGCCGCTCGTCTCGGTCGTCGTGTCGTACCTCGTCATCTGGGTGCCGCTGCTGGCGGCGGTCGTCTTCGCGACCCTCGGTCTCGGGCGGGCGGGCGCGCTGCGACGACTCGGCCTGCGCCTCCGCCCCCTCGACCTCCTGTGGGGCGTCGGCATCGGCCTCATCGCCCGCGTGCTCGACGCCGTGGTCAACCTCGTCGTCGTCGGCAGCACGGGCCTCGAGCCCGTCCCGACCATCGACGGCGGGCCCGCCGCCGGCGTGCTGGTCGCGACCGTGCTCGCACGGGTGCTGCTCGCGCCCGTCGTGGAGGAGGTCTTCTTCCGGGGGTTGCTGCAGCGCTCGACGGCGAGGCTGCTCTCGACGCCGACACGACTCGACGCCCGGGGGGCCGCGGTCATGGCCGTCATCACGACGTCGCTCGTCTTCGCGCTCCTGCACGCTCTCGTCGGGAGCTTCTCCCCCGCGGGGCTCCTCGTCACCCTCGTCAGCACCACGATCTTCGGCCTCCTCGTCGGGACGCTCGCGGCGCGGACGGGACGCATCGGCGGGGCGGTCATCGCGCACGTGGCCTTCAACGGCCTGGCCGTGGCCGCCACCTGGCCCGTCTGACCCGACCGGGCTCTGACCCCCTCTTCTGGGGGTGCGACCAAGTTCGCCTGGAGGACAGCGAGCGAACAGACCCGTCCTTTTCCGATACTCTCGGGTATCGAGATGCTGTACCGGAACGTCTCGCCAGCCCTTGCCCTGAGCGCGAAGTGGGCGCATGATGCCCGACATCCCCGAGAGAGCCGACCCCGTGACGATGTCCCTCCCCTGGCGCCCCATCCTCGCCGTGACCGCCGTCGCCGCGCTCGCGACCGGCGGCGCCTTGCTCACCCTGCTCCCGGCGTCCACCGGCGAAGAGAGCCTGATCGTGACGACGCCGACGAACGGCTCCGACTCAGCCACCCGGTCGGTCGTCGTGTCGGGCACGGGCACCGACGACGCGATCGTCCGCATCTACGACGCTCACTCGAACGCGATCCTCCTCGGCAGCACCAAGGTGATCGACGGGACGTTCTCGACCGTCGTCGAGTACGCCGACGACGCCCCCGAGCGCCAGGGCCTCTACATCGACGCGATCAAGGAGGACGGGTTCCTCGACGCGGACGTCGTGGACATCACGCTGCCCGCCGTCGAGACAGACCCCACGACCACGGGGTCGTCCTCGGCCACGGCCAGCACCCCGCGCTAGCGGAGCCTGCGCCAGCTCGTCCTGGTCACGGGCCGAACCACCCGGTCCGGGCGAGCTTCCACCTGGAGGGTGACCGCCGCCTCCGCAGGATCACCTGGCCGGGAAGCGCACAGCTCCTAGGCAGGGGCACAGCTGTCGCATAGCGTCCCGAGAGGGGGCGATCACCGACTGCCCCTGTGCAAGTCTTCCCGGTGCTGGGCCAGGGCGACGAGCGATGAAGCTCGAACACCGATCAGAAAGCACCAATACCACGTGAAGAACAAGTTCTCCTGGCGCCGTGCGCTCGCCGTCCCGGCAGCGTTGACGCTCGCCCTCGGCGGGGTCCTGCTGACCTCCACCGCCGCCTCCGCCGCTCCCGGCAACCTCGTCATCGACAGCCCGGCTGAGGGCGCTACCACGACGTCGCGCACCGTCACCGTCACGGGCTCGGCTGTCCCCGGGGCAGTCATCAACATCTTCAGCGACTCGACGCGCGCGACGCGTCTCGTCCAGACGACGACGGACCGCACCAGCGGCGCCTTCACGGCGACCCTGCCGACCTACGCCGACACGGTGCCGGTCTCGCAGAGCATCTTCGTCGACGGCCTCGTCGGTCTGAGCGGCTTCGACCAGCCGATCACCCGCGCCTTCAACCTGCCCGCCGTCGCACCGGCCCAGACCTTCTCGGTCACCTCGCCGACCGCCGGCCAGCAGGGGTCGCGCACCGTCACCTTCTCGGGCACCGGCAACGACGGCTCGACCGTCAACGTCCTGCGCACCGACGGCACCCGTCTCGTCCCCACCGCCCTCGTCGTGGTGAACGGCGCCTGGAGCGCCGACTACACGTACGCCGAGACCGAGGCGCGTGAGCAGACCGTCAACATCAACCAGGTCTCCGGTGGTGCCGGCACCGGTGCCGCCAGCGTCACCTTCGCCCTCCCCACCGGCCAGACGCTCGTCGTCGCCACCCCGGTGGAGGGCTCGACCGTCGCGTCGCGCACCGTCACTTTCTCGGGCACCGGCACCGCTAGCTCGTCCGTCAACGTGCTCGACCCCATCACCGGTGAGCGCGTCGGCGCGCAGACCGTCGTCGGCTCCGACGGCACCTGGTCGACCACCGTCGTCTTCGCCGACGACGCCGAGGTGGCCCAGAGCGTCCGAGTGACCCAGGTCACCGGGGCCTCGGGCTCCGGCGACGTCACGCGCAGCTTCAACCTCCCCGCGGCCGCGGTGACCCCCGACGCCGTCGCCCCCGCGGCGCCGGTCATCACCTCGCCCGTCCCCGCCCAGGTCGTCGTCGGCCAGGACGTCACGATCAGCGGCACCGGCACCCCCGGCGCCAACATCGCCTTCCTGCTGTACCCGACCGACGAGGCGCCGGCATCGTCCGGCCCCCTCGAGGACGCCATCACCGACTCGGTCATCGTCGTGGCCGCCGACGGCACCTGGAGCTCGACCGTCCGCATGGTCAAGCCGGGCGAGTACTCCGTCGTCGCCATCTCGTTCTTCGCTGACGCGAACGGCGAGCCCACCCTCGACGCCGACGGCTTCCCGCTGATCTCCGAGCCCTCCAACGTCGTGGAGTTCCGCGTCGCCGCTGCCACGCCGATCACCCCCGCCGGCACCTCGGCCACGCCCGTGCGTGCCGCCGGCAGCCTGGCGTTCACCGGTTCTGACGACTCCAGCCTCGTGATCGGCCTCGGCGCCGCCCTCACGCTGGCCGGAGCCGGCCTCGTCCTCGCGGCCCGTCGTCGCCGTGCTCAGCTGAGCACGGTCGACGCGCAGCAGGACTAGCAGCACCCGCCACACCGCAGCACCCGAGCCCCCTCCGCCCCAGCAGCGGAGGGGGCTTCGGCGTGCGGCCCCAGCCCCCGGGGAGGCGCGGGTCGGCACCCAGCCCCGCCCGCGACTCCCCCGCCCCCGCGGCCTCCACCACGCACCACGTCCTCGCACCGGAACCACGTCGTCGCACCGGAACCACGCAGCGGCGTGGTGCGCGGGCGAGGACGTGGTGCGCCAGCACCGACGGGCCGCAGCTGCCCGCACGACGAAGCCCCCTCGACCGGAGAGGTCGAGGGGGCTTCGGGGGCCACCCGCCCGCCGGTGCCGAGGCACGGGGCGGGACGAGCACGGAGTGTGACAGCGGCCGGTGGTGGAGATGGGGGGAATTGAACCCCCGTCCATCGCTGAGATTGCACGCATTCTACGGGCGTAGCCAGATGAGACGTTCTGCTCGGCCCCGACCTTTGCTACTGGCTTCTAGGTCGACGGGCCCAGCCCGAGTGCAAGTCCCGCGTGACCCCCAGGCGTAGTCACGCAGCGAGCCCTCTAGATGACGTCAGGGACTGGTTAGAAGGCGGTCACCAGACTGACGGACTTCATGTGGCTCTACTGCTTACGCAGCGAGAGCGAAGTCAGTGCGCTTGTTATTGGCACTTATTGTTTTCCAGAGATCGTTTACGAGATAACCCTGGATCCTCGGCCCGCTTCTCGTTCGCACACAGGCGATGTCGAAACCGATCATCCCCGTGAGGGGCCGTTGTCACACTCTGTGCTGTTGTCGGGAGAACCGTTCCGCGCGTTCCCGCGCGGCCTTCCAGTGTAGGCCCTGGGGGCCCGTTCGGCTACTCGCCGAGGTGCTTACGGGCCGACATCGCCGACTCCGCCTCGCGGGTCGCCGTGCGCTCGCGCAGGGTCTGCCGCTTGTCGTACTCGCGCTTGCCCTTGGCGACCGCGATCTCGACCTTCGCCCGGCCGTCGCTGAAGTAGATCTTGAGCGGGATGACGGTGAACCCGCCCTCCTTCGTCTTCTGCCCGATCTTGACGATCTGCTGCTTGTGCAGCAGCAGCTTGCGCTTGCGCCGCGGCGCGTGGTTGTTCCACGTGCCCTCGGTGTACTCGGGGATGTGCACGGCGTCGAGCCAGGCCTCCCCGCCCTCGACGAAGGCGTAGCCGTCGACGAGCGACGCCCGCCCCTGCCGCAGCGACTTCACCTCGGTGCCGCTCAGCACGATGCCGGCCTCGTAGGTGTCGTCGATCGTGTAGTCGTGGCGCGCCCGGCGGTTGGTGGCCACGACCTTCTCACCGCGCTCTTTCGCCACGCTGTCTCCTGGTCGTCATGGGTGGTGCTGCCTGGTGCAGGCAGCCTGTCAGCATACAGGCTCAGACCTGAGGGAGGCGCGGTGCCGGTCAGACCGGCACCACGCCTCCCCCAGGCCCTCGCGCCCTAGACCTTCAGGTACCGACGGATGGCGACGTTGGCCGACAGCGCCGCGAGCAGGATGCCGATCACGACCACGAGGGGCACGACGATCGCCGTCTCCTGCAGGCCGATGAACGGCGTCGACGCGAAGTTCTCGACGAGGTAGCCCTTGACGAAGAAGTTGACGATCGCGATCAGGGCCCCGCCGGCGAGCACCGACCCGAGCAGGGCGGCGATCACGCCCTCGAGGATGAACGGCGTCTGGATGAACCGGTTCGAGGCCCCCACCAGCCGCATGATGCCGAGCTCTCGCCGTCGGCTGAACGCGCTGAGGCGGATCGTCGTGGCGATCAGCAGCACGGCCGCGATCAGCATCAGCACCGCGATGCCGATCGCGGTGTAGCTCGCGGCGTTCAGCACCGAGAAGATCGGGTCGAGGTAGCCGCGCTGGTCGACGACGCTCTGCACGCCGGCGAGGCTCGAGAGGCTCTCGGTGAGGACGTCCGACTGGGTCGGGTCCTTGAGGTTCACCCAGAAGGTCTCGTTGAGGTACGACGGCTGCACGAACTCGGTCGCCGGGCTGTCGGCGAACTGCGTCGTGAAGCGGTCGTAGGCCTCCTGCTGCGTCTCGAAGTACGAGCGATCGACGAAGGGCGCCAGCACGTCGCTCGAGAGCTGCGCCTCGACGCCGTCGATCTGGTCCTGCGTCGCCTTGGCGCCCGTGCAGTTGCCGGTCGTGTCGGTGTCGGTGCAGAGGTAGACGGCCACCTGGGCCTTGTCGTACCAGTACCCCTTCATCTGGTTGATCTGCAGCTGCAGCAGGGCGGCGGTGCCGACGAAGGTCAGCGAGATGAACGTGACGAGCACGACCGAGATGACCATCGAGGCGTTGCGGCGCAGGCCGCTGCCGACCTCGCTGAGGACGAGTCCGAGCCTCATGCGTCCGCTCCCCTCGTGCTCAAGTCCTCGACCCCGATCGCCTGGATGGGCACCGCCTGGGTCTGGTAGCCGCCCTGGCGCTCGTCGCGGAGGATGTTGCCGCCCGACAGCTCGATCACGCGGCGCTGCATCTGGTCGACGATGCCGGCGTCGTGCGTGGCCATGATCACGGTCGTGCCGCCGGCGTTGATGCGCTCGAGGAGGGTCATGATGCCCGCGCTGGTCGAGGGGTCGAGGTTTCCCGTCGGCTCGTCGGCCAGCAGGATGGACGGCTTGTTGACGATGGCGCGCGCGATCGCGACGCGCTGCTGCTCACCGCCCGAGAGCTCGTGCGGCAGGCGCTGCTGCTTGCCCACGAGGCCCACCATCTTGAGCACGTCGGGCACCGCCTCCTGGATGAAGCCCTTGCTCTTGCCGATCACCTGCAGGCTGAACGCGACGTTGTCGAACACGCTCTTCTGCGGCAGCAGGCGGAAGTCCTGGAAGACGACGCCGAGGTTGCGGCGGAAGTACGGCACCTTGCGGCTCGACAGCGTGCTGAGCTTCTGGCCGAGGACGTGGATCTGGCCGGTGCTCGGCTTCTCCTCCTTCAGCACGAGGCGCAGGAAGCTGGACTTGCCGGAGCCGCTCGCCCCGACGAGGAAGACGAACTCGCCCTTGAGGATCTCGAGGGTGACCGAGTTCAGCGCAGGCCGGGGGTTGCCGGAATAGACCTTGGTGACTTCATCGAATCGGATCATGACGGGGATCACCCTAAGCCGAGGCCGCGCCCATCCAGGCAGCGACTCGCTGCGCCGCCCCGCCCGCGGCGGCTATGGATCCGCTGACAGGCAGGAGTCGCGGGTCGGCCCCGCAGCGCGACGCCCGTCGCGCAGACGCGGACGTCGCCGCCCGGCTCAGCGGTCGCANGCGGTCGCCCGGGCTCAGCTGTCGTCGCGGCTCAGCGGTCGCCCGGGCTCAGCTGTCGTCGCGCTTGCGCCAGCGGATGCCCGCCGAGATGAAGCCGTCGAGGTCGCCGTCGAAGACGTTCGACGGGTTGTTGACCTCGTGCTCGCTCCTCAGGTCCTTCACCATCTGGTACGGCGCGAGGACGTAGCTGCGGATCTGGTCGCCCCAGCTGGCCGTGATGGTGCCGGCGAGCTCCTTCTTCTTCGCGTTCTCCGCCTCCTTCTGGAGCAGGAGGAGGCGCGACTGCAGCACGCGCATGGCGGCGGCGCGGTTCTGGATCTGGCTCTTCTCGTTCTGCATCGAGACGACCGTGCCGGTGGGGATGTGGGTCAGGCGCACGGCCGAGTCGGTCGTGTTGACGCTCTGGCCGCCGGGGCCCGACGAGCGGAACACGTCGACGCGGATCTCGTTCTCGGGGATGTCGATCGACTCGGTCTCTTCCATGAGCGGGATCACCTCGACGGCGGCGAAGCTCGTCTGGCGCTTGCCGGCGGCGCCGAAGGGGCTCATGCGCACGAGGCGGTGCGTGCCGGCCTCGACGCTCAGCGTGCCGAAGGCGTAGGGCGCGTCGATCTCGAAGGTGGCGCTCTTGATGCCCGCCTCCTCGGCGTAGCTGGTGTCCATCACGGTGGCCGACATGCCGTGCTTCTCGGCGTAGCGGAGGTACATGCGCAGCAGCATCTCGGCGAAGTCGGCGGCGTCGACGCCGCCGGCTCCGGCGCGGATCGTGATGACGGCGGGGCGCGGGTCGTACTCGCCGTCGAGGAGGGTCTGCACCTCGAGGGTGTCCATCATCTTCTGGAGCGCCTTCAGCTCGACCTGCGCCTCGTCGGCGCTCTCCTGGTCGTCGCCGTCGTTGGCCATCTCGACGAGCACCTCGAGGTCGTCGAGCCGCTGCTCGGTGGTCTCGAGCTTCTCGAGCTCGGACTGGCGGTGGCTGAGGGCGCTGGTGACCTTCTGCGCGTTCTCCGTGTCGTCCCACAGGTCGGGGGCGGAGGCCTGCTCGCTGAGCTGCGCGATCTCGGCGACGAGGCGGTCCTGACCGATCACCGCACGGATGTCCTCGAACGTGGCCCGGAGGGCGGCAATCTGCTCAGAGAAGTCCAGTGCGATCATGGTGCCCGAGCTTACCGGCCCGGGGTGCGAGGGGCGTGCGGGGCCTGCCGGGCCCGCTGGGTCTGCCGGGCCCGCTGGGTCTGCCGGGCTCGCCGGGTACGACTCAGCGCCGGGCGCGGGCCACGCCCGCCTCGCGCAGGGCGACGTCGGCGAGGGCCCGCACCACGGCGGGCTCCCCCGCGCGCCAGTCGGCGACCGGGTCGGGCGACACGGCGAGCGCCGCGCGGGCGTCACGGCCGGTGAGGGCGCGCAGCGCGAGCAGCTCCTCACCACCGGGCGTCGCGAGCAGCGACCGGGTCGAGGAGGCGCGGCGCACGAACCCGACGCGCCCGCGCAGCCACACCCACAGCACGACGACGCTCGGCACGCCGGCGACGACGAGGCCCGCCACGAGGGAGGCGCGGGCCACGCCCTCCTGCTGCTGGCGGCCCGCGTCGGCGAGGGAGCCGCCCGCCCCGCTCGCCCCGTCGAACGGCGCGCTGGCCGCGCCCCCGACGAGCGGCAGGTCGCCCAGGGTGCGCGAGGCGTCCTGCATCGCTCCCTGGAAGCCGGCCCCCGCCTCCTCGAGCTGTCGGCCGAGGTCGGCGAACCCGGCGATGAACTGCGCGATGGCGACGCCCACCACGACGAAGACGACGACGAGCCCCACGGCGACGAGGTCGCCCGCCACCTGCCGGGCACGGACCACGGGCGACGACGAGTAGATCTGCATGCCCCCAGTGTCGACCGTCAGCCGTCGAGGTGCCCCTTCCTGGGCCCTCGACACGGAGCAGGGCCCAGGAACCGGCACCTCGATGGCCGTCACCGCCTCAACAGGCGAGCGAGGCGGGCGACGAGCGCCCGGGCCTCCGCCCCGTGCAGGTCGTCGTCGCTGACGAGCACCACCCGCCAGCCGTCGTCCTCGAAGCCCTCACGGCGGCGGAGGTCGTAGCGCCAGGTGTCGCGGTCCTCGCGGTGGTGGTCGCCCTGGAACTCGAGGGCCACGCGCGGCGAGGCCCAGCTGAGGTCCGGCTTGCCGAGGTACGAGCCGTCGGCGGCGAAGCGCCGCACGTTGACCTCCGGCTCGGGCAGCCCGGACCGGACCACGAGGAGTCGCAGCGCGGTCTCTCGAGGAGAGTCGACTCCCGCCCGGACGAGCGAGACCGCGCGCCGGAGCGACCGCGCGCCGGGCCGGCCGTGGGCTCGGGACGCGGCCTCCTGCAGGTCCGCGACGGGCAGCAGCCGCGCCCGCGGGTGCGGCGACCACCCGCCCACCAGCGCGTCGCCGAGGGCGACGAGCGTGTCGACGGGCACGTCCGCCGCCGCCTGGACGAGGGCCTCCAGCGGCTCGGCCACGGGCAGGCCGTCCAGGCTGTGCGACGACGCTGCCGAGTAGCGGTGCCCGACCACGCCCGGGCGTCGCCGCTGCCGCGCGACAGGGTCGGAGACGTGCAGGTGTCGCGACTCCTCGAGCCACCTCGGCAGGGGGAGCCCCCAGAGGCCGAGCGCCGTGACGTGGGCGAAGTGCTCGTGCCGACGGAGGAGCGGGGCGAACTCCTCGCACCGGCCGCGCAGGTCGACCGCCTGCCGGGCCGACCGTGCTCCCCGGTGCGGCGCTCGGAGGTCGCCCGCGCGGAGCCTGTCGTAACGCAGCCCGACCTCGAGCGCCTCGGCCACCGAGAAGGGGCGGGACGTCAGCTCGGAGGGCAGGGGGCGCGGTCGCATGCCAGGAGCGTGCCGGGCCGTGGGCCGCCCCACCGACCGCAGCCGACGCTCTCGGGACGACCCGCGCCTCCTCGGCCCTGGGGAGGGATGACGCTCGCGCGCATCGAGGTGACTCGTCCTGGGGCCGAGAGCTCCGCGAGCCCCCAAGAAACGTCACCCGGGGATGACTCACATCCACCCCGCGCAGCGAGATGACCCTTCCTGGGCCCTCGGCGCCCGCGAGGCCCCGGGAAGAGTCACCTGGACGCGCGAGGTCGCACTAGCGGGCGCCGAGGGCGGGGGCGCGGTCGGCGTAGCCGGCGCGGGTCGCGCGGGCGACGGCCTCCGGCAGCGCCGCGAGCAGCGCGTCGACGTCGGCGTCGGTGCTCGTGTGCCCGACGGTCATGCGGAGCGCGCCCCGCGCCTCCTCGGCCGTGAGCCCCATCGAGAGCAGCACGTGCGACGGCTCGGGGATGCCTGCCTGGCACGCCGACCCCGTCGACACGGCCACGCCGGCGGCGTCCAGCAGGAAGAGCAGCGAGTCGCCCTCGCACCCGGGGAAGGTGAAGTGCGCGTTGCCGGGCAGCCGGTCGACCGGGTCGCCCCGCAGCACCGCGCCCGGCACGGCGCGCCGCACGCCCTCGACGAGCCGGTCGCGCAGGGGCTCGTACGGCTGGTGCGGCTGCTCAGCCGCGACGGCGAACGCGGCGGCGGCCGGGGCGTCCTGCGTGCCCGACCGCACCTGCCGCTGCTGCCCGCCGCCGTGGATCAGCGGCACCACGGTCGCCGAGCGCGCCAGCACGAGCGCACCGATGCCGATCGGCCCGCCGATCTTGTGGGCGCTGACGCTCAGGGCGGCGAGCCCCGTCGACCGGAAGTCGATCGGCACCTGGCCGTAAGCGGCGACCGCGTCGCAGTGCACGGGCACCCCGTGGGCCGCGGCGAGCGCGACGACCTCGTCGACCGGCTGCATAGTGCCGACCTCGTTGTTGGCCCAGAGCAGCGTGACGAGCGCCACGTCGTCGTGCTCGTCGAGCGCCGCGGCGAGCGCGTCGAGGCGCATGCGGCCGAGCTCGTCGAGCGGGATCGTCGTGACGACGGCGCCCTCGTAGCGCTCGAGCCACTCGACGGTGTCGACGGTGGCGTGGTGCTCCCCGCCGGGCACGAGGAGTCGCGGGCGCGGCCGGTCGGACTGCCGCGCCCACCAGAGGCCCTTCACCCCGAGGTTGACGGACTCGGTGCCCCCGGAGGTGAAGACCACCTCGATCGGGTCGCAGCCCAGGGTCGCCGCGACGCGCTCGCGGGACTCCTCGAGCAGCCGCTTCGCGCCCTGGCCGGCGGAGTGGATGGACGACGGGTTGCCGACGGTGCCGAGCGCCGCCGTGTACGCCGCGAGCGCGGCCGGGTGCAGGGGCGTGGTGGCGGCGTGGTCGAGGTAGACGCTCATGCCCGGCTCCTCCTGCTCTCGGTGCGACGGTCGTCGGTGCGACGGTCGTCGGTGCGACGCCCCGTCGGGCGACGGGCCGTCGGGCGGCCCGGATCGGCGCTCCCGCCTCTCGGGGGGCGCTCCGCCGCTGATCTACTGTAAGTCCCGTGCCTGACGCCGATCCCCTCTCCGACCTCGGTGTGCGCGTGGGCCCCGAGGGCCCGACCCTCCGCGTGTGGTCCGCCGCGGCGACCCGGCTGGAGCTCGTCGTCGACGACGCGCCCCACGACCGCGTCGTGCCGATGACCCGCGACGAGCACGACGTCTGGAGCGCCACCGACCACGCCCTCACCCCGGGCCGCCGCTACTGGCTGCGCGCCGTCGGCGAGACCCGGGGCGGCGCCGTCTTCGACCCCGAGCTCCCCCTGCTCGACCCGTGGGCGCGCGGCCTCGGCCGCACCGGCCGCGGCGAGTGGCGGGCCACCGTCGTCGACGAGTCGTTCGACTGGGGCGGCGTCGAGAAGCCGCGCACCCCGCTCGACCGCGTCGTCGTCTACGAGGCGCACGTGCGGGGCCTCACGCGGCTCGCCCCCTTCGTGCCCGACGAGCTGCGCGGCACCTACGCCGGCCTCGCGGCCGACACGACCATCGCGCACCTGAAGCAGCTCGGCGTGACCGCGGTGCAGCTGCTGCCCGTGCACCAGCACGTCGACGAGCAGCGCCTCGTCGCGCAGGGCATCGAGAACTACTGGGGCTACAACACGCTCTCGTTCTTCGCGCCCCACGCGGCGTACGCGAGCCGCGACGCCCAGCTGGCGGGCGCCTCCGCCGTGGTCCGCGAGTTCAAGGGCATGGTCCGACTGCTGCACGAGGCGGGCATCGAGGTCTGGCTCGACGTCGTCTACAACCACACGGCCGAGGAGGGCGAGGAGGGCGGGCCGGTGACGAGCCTCCGCGGGCTCGACGGCTCCGCGTACTACCGGCACGACGCCGAGGGCCGCCCGGTCGACGTGACCGGCTGCGGCAACTCGCTCGACACCAGCCACCCCGCCGCGCACCGGCTCGTCATGGACAGCCTGCGCTACTGGGCCACCGAGATGCAGATCGACGGGTTCCGCTTCGACCTCGCCGCCACCCTCGGGCGCGGCGCCGACCACGCCTTCGACCCCGAGCACCCCCTGCTGCACGAGATCGTCACCGACCCGGCCCTCGCCGGCGTCAAGATGGTCGCCGAGCCCTGGGACGTCGGCCTCGGCGGCTGGCAGACGGGCGCCTTCCCCCCGGGCTGGATCGAGTGGAACGACCGCTTCCGCAACCGCGCCCGCGACTTCTGGCTGACCGACGTCGCCGCCGCCCGTGCCCAGGGCACCCCGCCCACCGGCCTCGGCAGCTTCGCCTCGAAATTGAGCGGGTCGAGCAACGTCTTCGCATACGACCGCGGCCCGCTGGCCGGTCTCAACTTCGTCACCGCGCACGACGGCTTCACGCTGCTCGACCTCGTCTCGTACGACGCCAAGCACAACCTCAGCAACGGCGAGCAGAACCGCGACGGCACCGACGACAACCGCTCGTTCAACCACGGCGTCGAGGGCCACAGCGACAACCCGTGGATCAGCGACGCGAGGCGCCGCTCGATGCGCAACCTGCTCGCGACACTCTTCGTCTCGTCGGGCGTGCCGATGCTCACCGCCGGCGACGAGCGCGGTCGGTCGCAGCGCGGCAACAACAACGGCTACTGCACCGACAGCGAGCTGACCTGGGTCGACTGGGCGACGCAGCCCTGGCAGCAGGGCATCACCGACGACGTGGTGGCCCTGACCCGCGTCCGCGCCGAGAACCCGGCGCTGCGGCCGACCCGCTTCGGCCTCGAGGGCGCCTGCACCCTCAGCGCCAACGAGATCGACTGGTTCTCGGCCTCGGGCGCCGAGATGCACCCCGACGAGTGGAACGACCCGCACGTCCGCACGCTGCAGTACTTCGCGCGCTCCACGCCCGAGCACGAGGCGCCGAACGCGGTGCTGGTGCTCGTGCACGGCGCCGAGACGAGCACCGCCGTGACGGTCGCCCGGCACGAGGGCGTCGAGGGCTACGAGCCGCTCTGGACGAGCGACGACTCCGCCGACCTCCACCCGGTCGCGCCCGGCGACGAGGTGCTCGTCTCCGGCCCGACCGTGATCATCTACCGCGCCCGCCCCGCGACGGCGGAGGAGAGCGCGTGACCCGGAAGCCCGCGGGAGGCGCGGGCGGGCCGGGCACGCCCGCCACCGTCGCGCTCCTGGCCGCGGGGGTCCCGTTCACGGCGCACACCTACGAGCACCACGACACGGCGACGAACTTCGGCGAGGAGGCCGCCGCCGAGCTCGGCCTCTCGGAGGAGCGCGTGTTCAAGACGCTCGTCGCCGACGCGCAGGGCACCCTCGTCGTCGCCGTCGTGCCCGTCTCCCGGCGCCTCGACCTCAAGGCCCTCGCGGCCGCCGTCGGCGCCCGGAAGGCCTCGCTCGCCGACCCCGCCGTCGCCGAGCGGCGCACGGGCTACGTGGTGGGCGGCATCAGCCCGGTGGGCCAGCGCACGGCGCTGGCGACCGTCGTCGACGCGAGCGCCGCCTCCTTCGAGACCGTCTTCGTCAGCGGGGGGAGGCGCGGGTTCGACATCGAGATCGCCCCCGCCGACCTCGTGCGCGCCACGGGCGCCCAGCTGCTGCCCGTCGCGCGGGACTGAGCGTGGCCCTGCTGTTCTCCGACGCGTCGCTCGGCACCGCCGCGCTGCTCGCCCTCGGGGCGGCGCTGCTCGTGCTGAACGCGGTGACCGTCGTCGTCTACGCGCTCGACAAGCGGGCGGCCCGGCGACGCACCAGGCGGGTGCCGGAGCGGACGCTGCTGGCCCTCGGCCTCGTCGGCGGCTGGCCCGGGGCGCTCGTCGCGCAGCGGACGCTGCGGCACAAGACGCGCAAGGCGTCGTTCCGCCGCTCGTTCGTGCTCACCATCGTGCTGAACGTGGCCGTCGTGGGCGTCGTGGTGGCCCTCGTGCTGACGCCGGCCGGCTGAGGCGCCGCACCCTGGGGAGCAGCACGCTGCGCCCGCCGCACGCGTCCCGCCGGAAGGGATCGGGTTCCCCTCCGGCGGTCGACGGTGCGGACCGGACCAGCTCGGGCTAGGTCCGGGCACGCTCCGTCGCGCGTCGGCACGGCGCCGCCCGCCCCGGGCATGGCTGACCGGGGGCCGGGTGGACGACGCGTGTGCGGTTCACCTCGTGGTGCGAGGCGTCGAGGGCGCCGGGCTCTCAGGAGGGTTCAGGCTCCGAGGCGGGCTGGCCTTCTCGACGGATCCGACACTACTGGTCCCCCTAAGTGCGGACAAGCATTTCCGATGCACGCGCATGGACCCAGTTCGGGGGACGGACCCGTCCACCTCGGCGCCCGTGCCCGCTCCGGGGCGCCGACCGCGCCTCCTCGTCGTCCGCGGCGCGCACGCGGCGGGACGCACCGGAGCGGCTGCCCCCGATACCGGGTAGCGTCGCCTCCGTGGCTGCTTACGAACCCAGAGTCGGGCGGATCCCCGTCACGGCGCTCTCCCCGACCACCCCCGACCGGGTCTTCCCGACCAAGGCCTTCAGCGGCGAGGTCGTGCCCTTCGGCGCGACCGTCTTCCGCGAGGGGCACGACGTCGTCGGCGCCGACCTCGTGCTCACCGACCCGGAGGGCGTCGAGACCCGGCACCCGATGGTCGCGGGCCTCCCCGGCACCGACCGCTGGACGACGGAGGTGCAGCTCGAGGTCGAGGGCGACTGGACCTGGCAGGTCGAGGGCTACACCGACGACTGGGCCACCTGGCTGCACACCGCCGAGATCAAGGTGCCGGCCGAGCTGGACGTCGAGGTGACCTTCACCCTCGGCAGCCGCCTGCTGGCCGCCGCCGCGGGCGACTACCCCGACACCCCGCTCGTGGCCGACGCGGCCAAGGCGCTCGGCAACACGTCGCTCACCCCCGGCGCGCGCCTCCGCGTGGCCACCGACCCCCGGCTCGCCGCCGTCTTCGCGGCCCGCCCGCTCGGCAGCCTGCGCACCCGCAGCGAGCCCGAGGCCCTCCGCGTCGAGCGCAGCCGCGCCGGCCTGGGCAGCTGGTACGAGTTCTTCCCCCGCAGCGAGGGCGCGAAGAAGCAGGCCGACGGCACCTGGAAGAGCGGCACCTTCCGCACCGCCGCCCGCCGCCTCCCCGCGATCTCGCGGATGGGCTTCGACGTCGTCTACATCCCGCCGGTGCACCCCATCGGCACGACCTTCCGCAAGGGCCCGAACAACACCCTGACCGCGGGGCCGAACGACCCCGGGTCGCCCTACGCCATCGGCTCGGCCGACGGCGGGCACGACGCGATCCACCCCGACCTCGGCACCGTCGCCGACTTCCGCTGGTTCGTCGAGACCGCCCGCAACACCGGCCTCGAGCTCGCGCTCGACCTGGCGCTGCAGTGCTCGCCCGACCACCCCTGGGTCACCGAGCACCCGGAGTGGTTCACGCAGCTGCCCGACGGCACGATCGCCTACGCCGAGAACCCGCCGAAGAAGTACCAGGACATCTACCCCCTGAACTTCGACGACGACTACGAGGGCATCAGCCGCGAGATCCTCCGCATCGTGCGCTGGTGGATCGAGCTCGGCGTCACGATCTTCCGCGTCGACAACCCCCACACGAAGCCGGTGCGCTTCTGGGAGTGGCTGCTGCACGAGATCCGCGAGACGAACCCCGAGGTCGTCTTCCTGTCGGAGGCGTTCACCAAGCCCGCCATGATGCAGGCCCTCGCCCAGGTCGGCTTCCACCAGTCGTACACGTACTTCACCTGGCGCAACGAGAAGTGGGAGCTCGAGGAGTACCTCACCGAGCTGTCGAAGGAGACGAGCGGCTGGCTGCGCCCGAACCTCTTCGTCAACACCCACGACATCCTCACGCCGTACCTCCAGTACGGCGGCCGCGCGGCCTACAAGGTGCGCGCCGCGATCGCCGCGACGGCCTCGCCGACCTGGGGCGTCTACTCGGGCTACGAGCTGTTCGAGGACGTCGCCCGCCCGGGCAGCGAGGAGAACATCGACAACGAGAAGTACGAGTACAAGCCGCGTGACTGGCAGGCTGCCGAGGAGGCGGGGGCCAGCCTCGCTCCGTACCTCACGCAGCTGAACCGCATCAGGTCGTCGCACCCGGCCCTGCGTCAGCTCCGCAACCTCGACGTCCACTCGAGCGACGACGACGCGATCCTCGTGTACTCGAAGTACCTCAGCCGCGCCCACACCCGCAGCGGCCGCGCCGACGCGATCATCGTCGTCGCCAACGTCGACCCCCACTCGGCCCGCGAGACGACCGTGCACCTCGACGTGACGAAGTTCGGGCTGCGCCCGGGCGGCACGTACACGGTGCGCGACCTGATCACCGGCCAGCAGTGGACCTGGTCCGACGACAACTACGTCCGACTCGACGCCTTCACGGAGCCCGTGCACGTGCTGTCGGTCGACCTGAACCGCGCCCCCTGAGGAGCACCCCGATGAGCATCTTCCGCCACCCGAAGCCCCAGCCCGAGGAGCCCGGGCGCGGCGCCGCCGCGCAGCCCGCCGCCCCCGAGCCCGAGACGGCCCGCCCGTCGTTCGACGAGATCATCGCGCCGGGGACGGCCCCGGCGGCCGAGCCCGCCGCGGTCGAGCCCGTCGCGGCCGAGCCCGCTGCGGTCGAGCCCGTCGCGGCGCAGCCCGCCGAGCCCGTCGCCACGCCGGAGCCGGCCGCGGTCGAGCCGGAGCCGGAGCGCGACCCCGTCGTCGAGCCCGAGCCCGTCGTCGAGCCCGTCGCGGAGCACCCCGCCGAGCCCGTCGCCGTCGAGCCCGAGCCCATCGTCGAGCCCGAGCCCGAGCCCGCCACCGCCGCCCCCGAGGACCCGACCCCGCCCGACGTCCGCGTCGACGAGTCGACCCCGGCCGCCGCCGTCCCCGTCCTGGACGAGAACGAGGTCCTCGCCGCCGTCGAGGGCCGCCACGGCCACCCGCACGCGATCCTCGGCGAGCACGTGCGCGACGGGGTCACCGTCGTCCGCGTCGTGCGGCCCCTCGCCGAGACGGTCACCGTCACCGGCGCCTCCGGCGAGGTCGTCGCCCTCGAGCACCTCGTGCACGGCCTCTGGCAGGGCGCCGCCCGCGCGCCGCTCGGCGGCTACGAGGTCACCGCCACCTACGACGGCGGCTCGCCCTGGGTCGCCGACGACCCCTACCGCTTCTCCCCCACGGTCACCGAGTTCGACCTCTACCTCTTCGGCGAGGGCCGCCACGAGCAGCTCTGGAAGATGCTGGGCAGCCACGTGCGCGAGCACGAGGGCGTGCGCGGCACCTCCTTCGCGGTCTGGGCGCCCCACGCCGACGCCGTCCGCGTGAAGGGCGACCTGAACGGCTGGGACGCCGCCCGCCACGCGATGCGCAAGCTCGACGGCAACGGCATCTGGGAGCTCTTCGTGCCCGGCGTCGTCGACGGTGCGTACAAGTACGAGATCCTCACGCCCGACGGCGCCTGGGTGGACCGTGCCGACCCGATGGCCCGCCGCTCCGAGGTGCCGCCGGCCACCGCCTCCGTCATCACGAAGGCCGCGCACGCCTGGTCGGACGACGACTGGATGACGCAGCGCGCCGCGACCGACCAGCACCAGGGCCCGATGAGCGTCTACGAGCTGCACGTCGGCTCGTGGCGCCCGGGCCTGAGCTACCGCGAGCTGGCCGACCCGCTGGTCGACTACGTCACCGCGCTCGGCTTCACGCACGTCGAGTTCATGCCGCTCGCGCAGCACCCGTTCGGCGGCTCGTGGGGCTACCAGGTCACCGGCTACTACGCGCCGCAGAGCACCTACGGCTCCCCCGACGACCTGCGCTACCTGATCGACCGCCTGCACCAGGCGGGCGTCGGCGTGATCATGGACTGGGTGCCCGGGCACTTCCCGAAGGACGAGTGGGCCCTCGGCAACTTCGACGGCCGCAGCGTCTACGAGCACTCCGACCCGCGTCGCGGCGAGCAGCCCGACTGGGGCACGCTGGTCTTCAACTTCGGAGACTCGCAGGTGCGCAACTTCCTCGTCGCGAACGCCCTCTACTGGCTCGAGGAGTTCCACATCGACGGCCTCCGCGTCGACGCGGTCGCCTCGATGCTCTACCTCGACTACAGCCGCAACGACGGCGAGTGGCTGCCGAACGAGCACGGCGGCCGCGAGGCCACCGAGGCCATCTCCTTCCTCCAGGAGGCGAACGCGACGGCCTACAAGCGCCACCCCGGCATCGTCATGATCGCGGAGGAGTCCACCAGCTGGCCCGGCGTCTCGCGCCCGACGAGCGAGGGCGGCCTCGGCTTCGGCCTGAAGTGGAACATGGGCTGGATGCACGACACCCTCGACTACGTCGAGAAGGACCCGGCCTACCGCTCGTACCACCACGGCGAGATCACCTTCTCGTTCCACTACGCGTGGAGCGAGAACTTCATGCTGCCGATCTCGCACGACGAGGTCGTCTACGGCAAGGGCTCGCTCTTCGAGAAGATGCCCGGCGACGAGTGGCAGAAGCGCGCGAACCTCCGCGCCTACCTCGCCTACATGTGGGGCCACCCCGGCAAGCAACTGCTCTTCATGGGCTCCGAGTACGGGCAGCCCACCGAGTGGAGCCAGGAGAACGGCCTCGACTGGTCGGTGCTCGAGCGCCCCGAGCACCAGCAGGTGTTCGACCTCGTCAGCGAGCTCAACGCCGTCTACCGCCGCGAGAGCGCCCTCTGGGCCCACGACTTCGACGTCGAGGGCTTCGAGTGGATCGACGGCGGCGCGGCGCAGCAGAGCGTCGTGGCCTTCCTCCGCAAGTCGGGGCAGGGCGAGTCGGTCGCGGTGCTCGCGAACTTCTCGGGCGTGCCGCAGACCATGCGCCTGGGCCTGCCGGAGGCCGGCACCTGGGACGAGATCCTCAACACCGACGCGACGGTCTACGGCGGCTCGGGCGTCGGCAACTTCGGCGCCGTCACAGCGACGGACGCCCCCTGGGCGGGCCGCCCGGCCTCGGCGGACGTCGTCCTGCCGCCGCTCGGCGTGGTCTGGCTGAAGCTGCGCCGCTGAGCGCACGCCGCACACGACGGAGCCCCCCTCGACCTGGTCGAGGGGGGCTCCGTCGTGTGCGGGGCGGGGAGGGGCGGCTCAGTAGAGCAGCATCGTGAGGCGTCGCCGGGCGGCCGCGACGCGCGGGTCGTCGAGGCCGACGATCTCGAAGTACTCGAGGAGGCGCTTGCGGGCCGCGTCCTTCCCCTCCTGGTCGAGCGACGGGAAGACCGTCAGCACCCGATCGAACGCGTCGTCGACGTGGCCTCCGCTCACGTCGAGGTCGGCCACCGCCAGCTGCGCGTCGACGTCGGTCGGGGCCGCCGCGGCCTCGGCGCGGACGTCGGCGAGGGAGGCGCCCTGCAGTCGCGAGATCAGCGAGACCTGGGCGAGCCCCGCGACGGCCAGCTGGTCGCGAGGGTCCTGCGCGATGGCCGTCGTGTACGCCGCGATGGCGGCCTCGTAGTCGCCGCGGTCGATGGCGTCGTAGGCGTCCTGGTGGTGCGGGGGCAGCGGCTCGGGCTCGGGCGTCTCGCCCTCCCCCGCCGGGGCGCCGTCGACGACCGCGGTGCCGGTGACCCCGTTCTGCGCGGCGAGCTCGAGCACCTGCTCGAACACGTCGCGCACCTGGGCCTCGGGGAGTGCGCCGACGAAGAGCTGCACCGGGCGCCCGCCGATCACGGCCGCGACGGCCGGGATGGACTGCGCCTGGAAGGCCTGCGTCAGCTGCGGGTTCGCGTCGACGTCGACCTTGGCGAGCACGAAGCGGCCGCCGTACTCGGCGACGAGCTTGTCGAGCACCGGCGAGAGCTGCTTGCACGGGCCGCACCACTCGGCCCAGAGGTCGACGATCACCGGCACGGTGTTGCTCAGCTCGAGGAACTGCGTGAACGTCTCGTCCGTCGCGTCGAGCACGAGCGCCGGCACCGCGACGGAGGCGGCGGGCGCTCCCCCGTCGGGCGGCGTCGGGGCGCCGGGCGACCCGGCGGCGGCCGCCCCGGGCGCCGGAGCCGGCGGCCGATTGACGAGCGACGAGAGGTCGACGGCTCCGCGGAGCCCGGAGGGCACGGGGGGCAGGGTGGTCATGGCAACTCCTTCGCGGCCGTGAGGGCCTGGCTGAAACCGAGCAGGACGATCTTGTCGTCGCTGCCCACGGGAGGGACGGAGAAGAGCAGCTGGACGCCGTAGGTTGCCTCGATGCCCTTCGTCGACTTGTCGAGGCCGACGAGCGTCTTGACGACGCCCGCGGGGTTGACCTCGGCGCCGGCGGCGGTCGGCTTGACGGTCTCGACCTCGTCGAGGCCGACCGACACGATCGCGCCGGCGTCGTTCGAGGCGAACGCCACCGGGGTCTCGGCGTCGGGCGTGGAGGTGTAGTCGATCGACGCCGTCGTGGGCAGGCTCGCCCGCTTGGCGTCCTTGTAGGCCTTGCCGATCTTGTCGCGGAGCGTGTCGCCCTCGGCCTGGAACTGCGGCGCGTACTGGCTCTCGTCGCCGTTCCGGAGGATGTCGCCGTAGGCCTCGGCGAGCTGGTCGGGCCGCAGCGTCAGCAGCTTGACGTCGGGCGCGAGACGGGCCGCGCCGAGCGAGGCCGGGGCCACCGTCGGGAGCGTCGCCTGCGCCTCCAGCGCCTGCAGGTACTCGACCTTGTACGGGTCCCGCGCGGTCTCCTGCACCAGGGTGAGGGCGATCGGCGCCTTGGACGCGTCGGCGTCCTGCACGACGGTGAAGAGCGTGCGCGGCCAGGTGTCGGCCTGCTGCGGCAGGGTGAGCGTCAGCTCGCCCGAGGGGACGCCGATCGGCCCGGCGGCCGCGGCGTCCTTCGCGCGGATCTGGTAGTTGGCCTCGCGCTGCTCGAGGGCGGGGCCGACGAAGCGCTCGGCCGCCGCGGTCGCGTCGAGCGCGGCGTCCGCGGCGGAGGCCGTCGCGGCCACGCGAGCGACGATGCGCTCGGCCTGGGCCTCGGTGACGACGGGAGGCTGGAGCTCGGTGCCCTCGTCGTCGCCCTCCGCGCCCGGCGTCGCCGTGGCCGTCGGGGTCGGAGTGCTGCCGTCGCCGGCGCCGCCCACGGCGCTCGGCCAGTAGTCGGCCGTGCAGCCGCCCAGGGCCAGCGACGACACGAGCACGACCGGCACGACCGCGACCAGCCGCCGCCGGGCGCCCCGCTTCGAGGCGCCGATCGCGGGCGTCGCGCCGGCGCGGATCGCCGAGCGGCGCGGCGGGCGGGGCAGCTTCGGGCGCTTGCCGTCGCTCGACGTGCGGCGCGGGCCGCGGGTGCGGCGGTGGTGGGCGATCGCCCACACGTAGAGGAGAACGCCGATCACGAGCACGACCAGCCCGCCGACGATCAGGGGACCGGCCGTCGGCGTCGAGGCCGACAGCGGCCACGTGACGCGCAGCTGCGACGGGGCGGGCTCGGTGCCGTCGGAGAGGACCACGAGCGAGATGTCGTCGGGGGCGTCGAGCGAGAAGGTGAGCGAGGTGCCCTCGTACTGCTCGTACCAGAGGTCGCTGTCGGCGGGGGCCGGCGCCGTGGCCTCCGACCCCTGCACGACCTGGGTCTCGAGCTCGCCGGTCGCGTCGTCCCACGCGACGCTGTTGTAGGTCGTGTCGCCGACCCAGCCGAGCACGTCGGAGGTGCGGCCGTAGGCGGCGAAGACCGTGCCGCCGCCCGCCACCGAGATCGTCTGGCGACCGTCGTGGCCGTGCAGCGCCTCGGCGGGCACCACCGTCACGACGGCGTCGGAGGACTCGGTCGAGACCGTGGACGACACGCTCTCCGGCGGCGCGAAGACCGTCCTCTGGGCGAAGCCCAGGCCGACCATGACCGCCGCGAGCACGACGACCACGACTGCGATGATGAAGCGCACGTTACCTCTCCCTCCGTGCCACCATCCCGGTCGGGTCCGAGCACGCGCCAGTACGACGCGGCCTCGTGCGGGCCTGGCCGAGGAGGCCGGGCGCGGCAGCAGAATTTAAGACGGCTCAGCGTATCCGACCAGCCTGTGAGCCGCACGCCCGGGGCCCGGCAGCCGTCCCGGGGGCCCGCGCCGCGACTCCCCCGCCCCCACCGGGGCGCCGCGCCGACGCGGCTCCGTGCAGGCGTCGTGCCCTAAAATCGTCCCGCCGAGACGCGACGGGTCGTGCTCGGCACCGACGCGAGGAGACACAGTGGCCGCTGACGACGCCGAGTTCGGCACCGAGCTCCGGGGGTACCGCAAGGACGACGTCGACAAGGCGCTCGGCGAGCTCCGCCGCGAGCTGATCAAGGCGAACGCCGACCGAGCCGACACCGCGAGCCGCGTCAAGGAGCTGCAGGGGCGGCTCGACGAGGCGCAGCGCGAGCTGGAGGAGGCGGGCACGCCCACCTACTCGGGCCTCGGCAGCAAGCTCGAGCGCACGCTCCGCCTCGCCGAGGAGCAGGCCACGGCCCTCGTCGGCCAGGCCGACATCGACGCGGAGCAGCTGCGCCGCTCGACGTCCGACGAGGCGCGTCAGGTGCTCGACGACGCCCGGGAGCGCAGCACCGCCCTCCTCGACGACGCCCGGGGCCGCGCCGCCGCTCAGGTCGCCGAGTCGACCGCCGAGGGCGACCGCCTGGTCTCGCGCGCCCGCGGCGAGGCCCGGTCCCTCCTGCAGGAGGCCCAGCGCGACTCCTCGGCCATGCGCGGCGCCGCGGCGACCGAGGCCGCCGAGAACGTCTCGACCGCGCGCCACGAGGCCGCCGCCGTGCTCTCCGCCGCAGAGCGCGAGGCCGCCGAGCTCCGCGCCCTCGTCGAGCAGGAGGTCGCCGCGGCCCGCGACGGCGCCGCCGAGCTCGCCCGGACCACCGCGCAGGCCCGCGAGCAGTTCGTCGCCGACAGCGAGCGCCAGCGCGCGGACCTCGACCGGGAGGGCGCCGCCGTCCGGGCCGAGCTCGCCCGGCTCGACGAGACCACCCGTGCCGACCTCGAGCTCGAGGTCACGACCCGACGCGACGACCTCGCCCGCGAGATCGACGCGGCCCGTGCCGAGCTCGACGACGACGTCGAGAACACGCGCGCCGACCTGGCCCGCGACGTGGCGGAGACCCGCGCGGCGCTGGCCGCCGACTCCGCGCGCGTCCGCGCCGAGCTCGAGCTCGAGCTGACGACCGGCCGCGCGGAGCTGGAGCGCGAGGTCGAGGCTGCGCGGGCCGACCTCGCCCACGAGCTGGCGACGGCCAGGGCGCAGGCCCTCGCCGACGTCGCCGCCGACCGGGCACGCCTCGAGCGCGAGGTCGCGGAGGCGCGCGAGGCCCTCGCCGTGGAGCTCGCGGCCCGCACCGCCGAGGTCGACCTGGCCACGGCCACCGCCCGGGAGGAGATCGAGCGGACCACCACCGAGACGCGCGACCGCCTGGCCCGCGACGTCGAGCAGCAGCGCGAGCGCCTCGAGCGGGAGGAGGCCGAGCTGCGCGCCCAGGTCGAGGTCGAGGTCGCCAACGCCCGCGCCGACCTCGACGCCGAGGTCGCCGAGAGCCAGGCCCGCCTCGTCGACGACGAGGAGTCGCAGCGCGTCCGCCTCGCCCACGAGGCCCGCACCGTGCGCGCCCGGCTCGAGGCCGAGCGCGACGACGCCGTCGCCGAGCTGGAGCGCGAGCTCGAGGCCCGGCGCAGCGCGGCCGACGTCGAGCTCCGCACCCGCCGCGACGAGACCGACCGGGAGCTGGTGCAGCGTCACCACGCCGCGGTCGCCGAGACCCAGGGCTACCTCGACGAGGCCGGCGCGCAGCTCGAGGAGGCTCGGCAGCGAGCCGTCGAGGCGCGCCGCGAGGCCGACGAGCTCGAGCGCACGAGCGCGGAGCACTCGCGCACCGTGCGTTCCGAGGCCGACGCCGCGGCCCACGAGACGGTGAGCGAGGCCGAGGCCCGCGCCGAGCGGCTCGTCGCCGACGCCGAGGAGCGGTCGCGCGGCCTCGTCACCGACGCGGAGTCGCGGCTCGAAGCCCTGCGCGACGAGCGCGACGAGGTGGCCAGCTACCTCGAGGGCCTGCGCCGCGCCCTCTCCGGGACGGCGTCGGGCGGTGACGACTCCGGTACGACAGAGTAGGCAGTCGGCGGCACCGCGGTGAGCGGTGCCTCCGTCGTCGACAGGAGCACCCCCGTGAAGATCCACAACCCGTTCCGCCTCGGACTCCTGGCGGGTCTGGGCGTCCTGGTCGCGCTCGTGATCGGCGGGGCGGTCAGCGAGCTGTCGACGGTGCTGACCTACGTCGGCGCGGCCATCTTCATCGCCCTGGGGCTCGACCCGATCGTCTCCTGGCTCGAGAACCGTCGCGTGCCGCGATCGCTGGCGATCGTCATCGTCTTCCTGGCCGTGCTCGGCGCTTTCGTCGGCGTCGTGTTCGCGATCGTGCCCGTCATCGTGAGCCAGGCCACCGCGCTGATCACGAGCCTCGTCACGTACCTGCAGAGCGTCACGACCCAGCAGTTCGTCGACAACCTGCAGTCGCTCGTGCCGCAGAACGTCATCGACGTGCAGGACGGCCTCGACGCCCTCGTGGACTTCCTCACCAACCCCGACAACGTCCTGACCATCGGCGGCGGCGTGCTCGCCGTCGGCGTGGCCATCGGCAACGGGGTGTTCGCGACGGTCGTGGTGCTCATCCTGACGCTCTACTTCACGTCGTCGATCAACACCTTCAAGCGCGGCATCTACAAGCTGGTGCCCGCGTCGAAGCGCCCGAAGTTCGCCGACATCGCCGAGCAGATCAGCACCTCGGTGGGGCGCTACGTCATCGGGCAGTTCACGCTCGCCGCCATCAACGGCATCGTGAGCTTCGTCTTCCTCAGCGCCATCGGGGCCCAGCAGCCGGCGGTCTTCGCCTTCATCGCCTTCCTCGGCTCGATCATCCCGCTGGTCGGCACGATCAGCGGCTCGGCGATCATCGTGCTCGCGCAGATCGCCCTGCTCCCCCAGTCGCCCTCGACCTGGATCACGGCGGCGATCTGGTACATCGTCTACATGCAGGTGGAGGCCTACGTGCTGAGCCCGCGCATCATGCGCCGCGCCGTGCACGTGCCCGGCGTCATCGTCGTGATCGCGGCCCTCACCGGCGGCACGCTGCTCGGAGTGCTCGGCGCGCTCATCGCCATCCCGGTGGCCGCGTCCGTCCTGCTGATCATCCGCGAGGTCGTCGTGCCCCGGCAGGACGCCCTCTAGCCACCGAGCAGCGCCCGGTCAGCTCGCGGGCCAGGTCGACGGCAGCGGCAGGGCGACCGCGGGGGCGACGCGCGCGACGATCTCGGTGAGCACGCGCGTGGTCTGCTTCTCGCCGACCCAGAGGTGCTTGCCCCCCTCGACCGCGACCACCTCGAGGCGCGGCACGACCGCGAACCGGCTCCGCGCCTCCTCGGGGCGGAGGTAGTCGTCGAGCTCGGGCACGACCGCGACGATCGGCACCTCCGACGCGTTCCAGGCGCGCAGGTGGTCGTCCGTGGCGCGGTGGAGGGGCGGTGACAGCAGCAGCAGGCCCGCCACGTCGACGTCGGTGCCGTGCATGAGCGCCACCTCGGTGCCGAACGACCAGCCGACCAGCCACGGGGCAGGCAGGCCCTGCTCGGCCACGAAGCGCACCGCGGCGCGGAGGTCCGCAGCCTCGGCGACGCCCTCGCCGAACTCCCCCTCGGAGCGGCCCCGAGGCGACGACACGCCCCGGAAGTTGAAGCGGAGCACGGCCACGTCGGCGAGGGCCGGGAGGCGCCCCGCGGCCTTGCGGAGCACGTGCGAGTCCATGAAGCCCCCAGCCGTGGGCAGCGGGTGCAGGGCGACGATCGTGGCGACCGGCTCACGGTCGAGCGGCAGAGCCAGCTCGCCGACGAGGGTCAGCCCGTCGTCGGTCGTGAGCTCGACGTCGCGGCGGCGCGCGGGCAGCTCGACGCCCCCGCGGATCTCGACGGGGGCGGGGTCGGGGGTGCTCACGAGATCCTCCAGCAGTGCGTGTGCCAGTGACGGCGGCCGGCGAGGTCGTTCGCCTCGCCGAAGATGCCGTCGGCCCGCCAGGCGACGACGTGCGGGGTGGCGGGGGCGATGGTCAGCGAGCAGCCGGGGCAGGTGTACTCCTTGACCGCGGCGGCGGACGAGACGGCCTGCACCGTGTAGTCGCGGCCGTGCCGGGTCTCGACCCGGGGCCCGCCGAAGAGGGCGCGGCTGATGTCGTGGGAGTCGCTGTCCGTGCCCGGGGTCCGGTCGCGGGGACGGCGCGGTCGGTTGCTGCGGGGCATGTCGACCAGCGTACCGGCGGCACCGCGGCCTGCCCGCGTCGGGGCCGGACGACGACGGCGCCCCCGCTCTCGCGGAGGCGCCGTCGTGGCGTCGGGCAGGTGTCGCGCCGGGGCTCAGTACCAGTTGACCGACTGCGAGTGGCCCCAGGCACCGCAGGGGTTGCTGTAGCGCCCCTGGATGTAGTTCAGGCCCCAGGTGATCTGGGTGGCGGGGTTGGTCTGCCAGTCGGCGCCGACGGAGGCCATCTTGCTGCCGGGCAGCGCCTGGGGGATGCCGTAGGCACCGCTGGAGCGGTTGGCCGCGTACACGTTCCAGCCGGACTCCTTGTTCCAGAGCGAGACGAGGCAGTCGTACTGGTCGCTGCCCCAGCCGCGGGCCGCGACGAGGTCGGCGGCGATGGCCTTCGCACTGCCCGGGTCGGGCGTGCCGGCGACGGGCGCCGTGCCGGTGCTGGGCTTCTTCGCCGCAGCGGCGGCCCCTGTGCCGGTCGACGCGGCCGACGCATCGGCGGTCTCTTCGACGACGGGCTCCGGCTCGGGCGGCGGGGGCGGCGGCGGGACGGTGACCCCGTAGGAGTCGCGGTCGGCGGTCGTGACGACGCCGCTGGCCACCGTGACGGTCTGGCCGGGAGCGGTCAACGCCGCGGCGGCGGCCGGGGTCGTCGTCGCGGCCTCGGCCCCGGCGAGCGGGTTGACGAGCGACGCACCGATGAAGGCGGCCGTCGCGCAGAAGCCGATCATCGGCAGGACCACGTGGCGCCGGGGCGCCGGTCGCGCGGCCACGGACGTCGACGCCCCGGCCTGGGCCCGGGCCATCTCTGCCGGGACGACCGAGGCGGGGAGCCTGCGGTGCACCGTACGGGGTCGGGAGACCACGACCGGGTGATCTCGAGGAGTCGTGCCGGGGGTCGGAGTCGCTGAGTGCCTGCCCATGAGTTCGTCCAGGGTAACGGATCGATCACGGCACGGCTAGGGCCCCCGGCGCGTGTCGCCGTCGACGTCGGGCGGTCGGGCCGTCAGGCCGTCAGGCCGTCTGGCCTTCAGGCCTTCAGGGCACGGGTGGCCAGGGCGTCAGCGGACGGCCAGCATGACGTCGACGACCGCGTCGAGCACGAGGTCGACCTGCGCCTCGCGGTAGCCGCCCCGCTGGGGCCGGAACACCGCACCGCGCACGTCGTCGATGCTCAGCGCCCGCCCGTCGCTGAAGTACCCCTGCAGTCGGCGCGCGAGCCGGTCGACGTCGCCGCGGTGGTACCCCGGGGTGAAGATGCTGACCCGGTCGAAGCGGTGCCCCTGCGGGCGGTCGAGGCGCGCCACGATCTCCTCCGCGGTCGACCGAGCGTCGCCGAGCCACGAGTCGTCGCCGCGCGTCGTCCTGGCGCGCTCGCGCTCCCGCGAGGCGAAGGCGTCCTCGAGCCGCTCCAGGGCGGCGTCGACGTGGGCAGTCGAGTAGCCGCCCTTGGTCATCGCGAACGCGGTGCGCCGGATGCGTGCCGAGTCGACGCCGCCCTCCCCCGGCGCCGCAGCGTACGCGGCACGTGCCTCCGCCAGGAAGGCGTCGACCTCGGACTCGTCGTAGCCCCGCTGGCCCTTGGGCGCGAGGGGGAAGGTTGTGCTCACGCGCCCCATCATGCCGCATCGCCCCCGCTCGGCCCGGGAAGGCCGGGCCCGGGCGAGGGCACGGCGTCAGACGAAGATGAGGTAGAGCGCGTAGGCGACGACGGCCGACGGCAGCGTGCTGTCGAGCCGGTCGAGGAACCCGCCGTGGCCCGGCAGCCAGGTCGAGATGTCCTTGATGCCGAGGTCGCGCTTGATGAGCGACTCGGAGAGGTCGCCGATCGTGGCGGTGGCGATGATGAGGCCGCCGAGCAGGAAGCCGAAGTACCACGGCATGTCGAGCAGGAGCCACGAGGTCAGCACGGCCGCGATCAGGCTGGCCGCGACGGAGCCCGCGAAGCCCTCCCAGGTCTTCTTCGGGCTGATGCGCGGAGCCATCGGGTGCTTGCCGAAGTTGAGCCCCGTGGCGTAGGCGCCCGTGTCGACCGCGATGACGATGATGAGGGCCGAGAGGGTCCAGTTCGCCCCGTTCGGCTGGGCCGCGAGCAGGACCATGAAGCTGCCGAGGAAGGCGCAGTAGATCTGCACGAACGCCCCGGCGCCGATGTCGCGCAGGACGACGGAGGCGGGCTTGCGGTGCGAGGGCCGCGCGAGCTCGATGAGCCGCCACAGCGAGATGACGGCCACGCCCGCGAGGAGCGCGAGCCACTGCCCGGACGCACCGCCGTAGAAGGCGGCGGGGACGATGGCGAGGCCCGCCAGGACGCTCGGCAGCCGCGGGACGTCGCGCCCCGCGAACCTCAGCGCACTGGTCAGCTCGAAGCAGAGGGACGCGATGAGCGCTCCCGCCACGATCATGAAGAACGCGGGCTGGAAGATGAGACTGACCAGGACGGCCCCGCCGAGACCGACCCCGACCCCGATCGCCGCCGGCAGGTTGCGACCCGTCTTCGCCGTCAGGACCTCGTTGCGAGCGCCCAGCTGCGCGCGTCGTGCGCGCAGCTGGTTCTCGAGGTCGTGGCGAGCGGCCTGGGCCCGGGCGTCGAAGTCGGCGCGACGGCTGCCGAGGGTGGTCTTGGGGTTCGGCGCCGACTCGTCGGGGCGGGGGCCGTCGGGAGCGTCGCTCATCTAGACCTCGAGCAGCTCGGCTTCCTTCTTCTTCAGCGCGTCGTCGATCGAGTCGATGTAGCCCTTGGTGACCGACTCGAGCTCCTTCTCGGCCCGTGCGACCTCGTCGTCGCCGACCTCGGTCTTCAGTGCGTCGAGCTCCGTCTTCGAGGTGCGACGGATGTTGCGGATCTGCACCTTGGCGTCCTCGCCCTTGCCGCGGACGATCTTCACGAACTCCTTGCGGCGCTCCTGCGTCAGCTCGGGGATGGTGACGCGGACGAGGGTGCCGTCGTTGGTGGGGCTGGCGCCGAGGTTCGGGAAGGTCGCGATGGCCTTCTCGATCTCCTTCAGGGCCGACTTGTCGTATGGCGTCACGATCATCGTGCGCGCCTCGGGCACCTGCAGCGAGGCCAGCTGGGCCAGCGGCGTCGGGGTGCCGTAGTAGTCGACGGGGATCTTCTGGAAGAGCGCCGGGTTGATGCGCCCGGTGCGGACCTGACCGAAGTCGGTCTTGGCGGACTCCAGGGCCCGCTCCATCTTCTCGCGCGTCTCGGTCAGTACGTCAGTGATCGCCACAATGCTCCCTTGGTTCGTCGTCGAGCTTAGTCGTCAGTTGCTGACGAGAGTTCCGATGCGCTCGCCCCGGATGGCGCGGGCGATGTTGCCGGCGCCCTCCATGCCGAAGACGTGCATCGGCATGCCGTTGTCCATGCAGAGGCTGAAGGCGGTCGAGTCGACCACCTTGAGGCCCTGGACGAGGGCCTCCTGGTAGGTCAGCGTCTCGAGCTTCACGGCGTCGGGGTCGGTGCGCGGGTCGGCGGAGTAGACGCCGTCGACGCCGTTCTTCGCGACGAGGACCTCGTCGGCGCCGATCTCGAGGGCACGCTGGGCCGACACGGTGTCGGTGGAGAAGTAGGGCAGGCCGGCGCCGGCGCCGAAGATGACGACGCGGCCCTTCTCCAGGTGCCGCTCCGCACGGCGCGGGATGTAGGGCTCCGCGACCTGCGTCATGGCGATGGCCGACTGGACGCGCGTGGCGGCTCCGGCCTTCTCGATGAAGTCCTGCAGGGCGAGCGCGTTCATGACGGTGCCCAGCATGCCCATGTAGTCGGCACGGCCGCGGTCCATGCCCCGCTGGCTGAGCTCCGCGCCGCGGAAGAAGTTGCCGCCGCCGACCACGACGGCGATCTCCACGTCGGCCGCGGCCTCGGCGATCTCGCGCGCGATGCCGCCGACCACGTCGGGGTTCACGCCGAGCTGGCCCCCGCCGAACGCCTCGCCCGAGAGCTTGAGGAGGACGCGGCGTCGTCTGGTTGTTCCTGTCGTCATGCGAGTTCTCCCTCGTGTCGTGGCCGTAGCCAGGGTAGCGAGTCACGGCGGGCGTGCC
Organism: Frigoribacterium sp. Leaf164; assembly: GCF_001423665.1. NCBI lineage: Bacteria > Bacillati > Actinomycetota > Actinomycetes > Micrococcales > Microbacteriaceae > Frigoribacterium > Frigoribacterium sp. Leaf164. Next base: position 872,085 of record NZ_LMOX01000001.1, on the reverse strand, counting down.
GGACCGCGGCGGCCGGCCGCGCCTCCCTGTCGTGAGGGACCGCGGACACGGCGACGGGGCCTGAGACGCGTTCGTCTCAGGCCCCGTCAGGGTGTTGCTAGGCGCCGACCTTGACCCGGGCGAAGCCCTTGATCTCGATGCCGGCCTGCTCCACGACCTTGGCGACGGACAGCTTGTTGTCCTTCGCGTAGGCCTGGTCGAGCAGGGCGATCTCCTTGAAGAAGCCGGTGAGGCGACCCTCGATGATCTTCGGCAGGGCGGCCTCGGGCTTGCCCTCGTTCTTCGCGGTCTCCTCGACGATGGCGCGCTCCTTGGCGACCTGGTCGGCGGGGACCTCGTCGCGCGACAGGTACGTCGGCGCGGCGAAGGCGATGTGCTGGGCGACCGAGCGGGCCGTCTCGGCGTCGGGGCCCGTGTAGCCCACGACCACGCCGACCTGCGGGGGCAGGTCCTTCGAGGTCTTGTGGAGGTAGATCGCGAACTCGTCGCCCTCGATGTGCGAGACGGTGCGCAGTTCGACCTTCTCGCCCATCAGCGCGGCCTCGTCGTTGACGAAGGCCTCGACGGTCTGGCCGCCGATCGCCGCGGCGTTGCCCTCGGCGGCGTCCTTCGCGCCGGCGGCCGAGACGGCCTCGAGCACGGAGTCGGCGAGTGCGATGAACTTCTCGTTCTTCGCGACGAAGTCGGTCTCGCTGGCGAGCTCGATGATCGTGGCGTAGCCCGAGGAGGCCTTGGCGGCGACGAGCCCGGCGGTGGTCTGGCGACCCTCGCGCTTGGCGACGCCCTTGAGCCCCTTGACGCGGAGGATCTCGACGGCCTTCTCGAGGTCGCCGTCCGCCTCGACGAGGGCGTTCTTGCTGTCCATCATGCCCGCGCCCAGGCGGTCACGGAGGGTCTTGACGTCAGCTGCGGTGAAGTTGGCCATTGGCTGGCTTCCTTTCGTGGAGTCGGAAGGGGGGAGGACTACTTGGCGTCGGCGTCGGCCGGCTCGGCAGCCGTGGCCTCGGTGGCCTCGGCGACGGGCTCGACGACCGGCTCGCCCAGGGGCTTCTCGGCGACCTGCGCGTCGGCGTCGTTCTCCGCGACGGGGAGCGACTCGGCCGCGGGGGCCTCGGCGGCGGCGTCGGCGGCCTTGGCCTCGCCCTGCGCGAGCAGCTCGGCCTCCCACTCGGCGAGGGGCTCGACGGGAGCGTCGGCGTCCTCGGGCTTCTGGTGACGCTGCACCAGGCCCTCGGCGGCGGCGTCGGCGACGATGCGGGTCAGCAGGCCGACGGAGCGGATGGCGTCGTCGTTGCCGGGGATCGGGAAGTTGATCTCGTCGGGGTCGCAGTTCGTGTCGAGGATGCCGATGACCGGGATGCCCAGCTTCTTGGCCTCGTCGATCGCGAGGTGCTCCTTCTTGGTGTCGACGACCCAGAGGGCCGACGGCGTCTTCGTCAGGTTGCGGATCCCGCCGAGCGTCTTGTGCAGCTTGTCGAGCTCGCGCTTCTTGATCAGCAGTTCCTTCTTGGTGAAGCCCTGCGTGGTGTCGTCGAAGTCGATGTCCTCGAGCTCCTTCATGCGGGCGAGGCGCTTCGAGACCGTCTGGAAGTTGGTCAGGAGGCCACCGAGCCAGCGCTGGTTCACGAAGGGCTGGCCGACGCGGTTCGCCTGCTCGGCGATGGAGCCCTGAGCCTGCTTCTTCGTGCCGACGAAGAGGATGGTGCCGCCGTGGGCGACCGTCTCCTTGACGAAGTCGTACGCCTTGTCGATGTAGCCGAGCGACTGCTGGAGGTCGATGATGTGGATGCCGGAGCGCTCGGCGAGGATGAATCGCTTCACCTTCGGGTTCCAGCGGCGGGTCTGGTGTCCGAAGTGGACGCCGCTGTCGAGCAGCTGGCGGATGGTGACGACGGCCATGGTCGTTCTCCTCTTTCGTGGCACGCGCGGAGGCGTGCCGGTGTCGGTTCGTCCGGGCGACCGGTCGGTCGCCCCTGCCTGGTGCCCGAGCACGCCCCCGCCGTCGGCACCGCGGCACTGACGTGCCGGTGGTGCGTGACGGACCGAGTGGGGGTGGAGGCCGGTGTCGTCCGTGAGCGGCCGACCGTGAGGGAGGCTGCTCGGGGACGGTGCGTCATGGACGCACGGGCACGCGAAGTCAGTCTGCGAGGCAGACTGCGTGCTCATCGTAGCACCGACGGAGCACGGGCAGGGGGCGGCGACGGGCCCCCGACGGAGGCCCGGGTCGACGCCGGCCCTCCCCCGCCCCGCACGACGGAACGCCCCGTCCGACGAGCGGACGGGGCGTTCCCGACGGGGGTCGTGACGAGGTCAGCGGCGAGCGCCCGAGGCGCCCTTCGCGGTGCCGCCCTCGACGGCCGAGATGCCCATCTCCTCCAGGCTGCGGCCCTTCGTCTCGGGGATCTTCGCGAGCACGAAGAAGAACGAGATGAGGGCGAAGGCGGCGAAGATGCCGTACGACAGCGTGAGGCTGACCGCGGCGAGCGACGGGAACGAGACCGTGACGATGAAGTTCGCGATCCAGTTGGCGGCGCTGCCGACGCCCAGCGCGGTGGCGCGGATGCTGTTGGGGAACATCTCGCCGAGCAGGACCCACATGAGCGGGCCCCAGGTGGCGCCGAACGAGACCACGAAGAGGTTGGCGGCCACGAGCGCGACGGGGCCCCAGGCGCCGGGCAGCTGCGGGTCGCCGCCGTCGCCGGGCACGGACTGGCTGAAGGCGAGGGCGGTGACCGCGAGGCTGAGGAACATGCCCACGGAGCCGATGAGCAGCAGCGGTCGACGGCCGACCTTGTCGACGAGGCCGATCGCGACGAACGTGACGACCACGTTGACGATCGAGGTGATCGTCGAGATCGTGAAGGAGTCGCTCTCCTGGAAGCCGACGGCCTGCCACAGGGTGGTCGAGTAGTAGAAGATCACGTTGATGCCGACGAACTGCTGGAGCACGGCGAGGATGATGCCGACCCAGACGATGGGCTGCAGGCCGAAGCGGTCGCCGCGGATGCTCGACTTCTTCTCCAGCTCCGCCTCGGTCTTGATCGAGTCGGTGATCTCCTTGAGGCTCGTGTCGACGGTCTCCGCGGGGACGATGCCCTTCAGGACGGTCTTGGCCTCGTCCTCGCGGCCCTCACCGGCCAGGTAGCGGGGCGACTCCGGCAGGCGGAGGGCGAGCACGCCGTAGACGACCGAGGGCACGATGCCGACGAGGAACATCCAGCGCCAGGCGGCGAGGCCGAAGAGGGAGGGCTCGGAGGCGCCGCCCGCGGTGACCGCGAAGAGCTGGTCGGAGAGCAGGGCGACGAAGATGCCGAGCGTGATGGCGAGCTGCTGGAACGAGGCGAGACGACCGCGGATGGCCTTCGGCGACACCTCGGAGATGTAGGCCGGGGCGATCACGGAGGCGATGCCGATGCCGAGGCCGCCGATGACGCGCCAGAGCACGAGGTCCCAGACGGCGAACGCGAAGGCGGCGCCGAGCGAGCTGATCAGGAAGAGCGCGGCGCCGATGAGCATCACCTTGATGCGGCCCATCTTGTCGGCGAGGCGGCCGGCGACGTACGCGCCGATGGCACAGCCGATCAGCGCCGACGCGACGGCGAAGCCGGAGGCGAACTCCGTCAGGCCGAACTCGTCGGTGATGCTGGAGACCGCGCCGTTGATGACGGACGAGTCGAATCCGAAGAGGAAGCCACCCACGGCCGCGGCGATCGCGAGAGCCGTCACCCGCCTGTTCAGCTTCTTCTCTGTTGCTGACGATTGCGCCGAGTTCGACACGGTTCTCCTTAAATCCACGGAGGGCGGGCTCGTGACCACACTCCCCCGACATCGTCGTGCACCGGGTGTTCGTGCACAGAGGGACCCTACGCCTCGCTGTGAATCCCCGCACGTCGTGCACGATCTGTGCATGCAGACCCGTGCCTCCTCCCCTCGCCCCCCGTCCGTCCGACAGGTGTCGTCTGGCCGGGAGCCGGCGCGAGCCGCCAGGGGGGCCGCCCTCCCGGCCCTCCTGCTCGCGGTCCTCCTCCTCGCCGGCGGTCCCGCCCGGCCCGTCGCGGCCGAGGCACGGCCCGGCCCGGCCGTCCCGTGGTCGTGGCCCGTGCCCGAGCCGCACCTCGTGCTCCGTCCGTTCGTCGCCCCCGAGCACCGGTGGTCGCCCGGGCACCGGGGCGTCGACCTCGCGATGACCGAGGGAGGCGCGGTGTCGGCCCCGGACGACGGGGTGGTGCACTTCGCCGGGACGGTCGTCGACCGCCCCGTGCTGTCGCTCCGGCACGCGGGCGGCGTCCTGAGCAGCATGGAGCCCGTGAGCACGCAGCTGCGGGCCGGCGACGTCGTGCAGCGGGGCCAGGCCGTAGGGGTGCTCGAGCCCGGCCACGGCTGCACCGCCTCGTGCGTCCACCTGGGGGCGCGGATCGACGGCGAGTACGTCTCACCGCTGATGATGCTGGGCCTCGGCCGGGCCAGCGTGCTGCTGCCGACCCGCCACGACGAGGTGCAGGGCTGAGGCCGCCGGGTCGGTCAGGCGCGGGGGTGGGCCGTCCGGTAGCTCTCGCGGAGTCGCTCGGTCGAGACGTGCGTGTAGATCTGCGTGGTGCCCAGGCTGGCGTGGCCGAGCATCTCCTGCACGGCACGGAGGTCGGCGCCCCCGTCGAGCAGGTGGGTCGCCGCCGTGTGCCGGAGGGCGTGGGGACCCGACGGGCCGCTGCCCGGCAGGTCGGCCAGCAGGCCGGACACCAGGCGGTGCACCGCGCGGGTGCCGAGCCGGCCGCCGGTCGCGCCGAGGAAGAAGGCGTCGCCCGCGGGCCCGGCGCCGGCGACTGGGCCGGCTCCGGCTCGGGCAGCGGCTCCGGCGCGGGCGGCGGCGCGGGCCGCGAGGACGGGCCGGGACCGCGTGAGGTACCGGTGCAGGGCCTCCGCGGCGGGGACTCCGAAGGGGACGACCCGCTGACGCGAGCCCTTGCCGGTCACGCGGACGGTGAGGCGGTCCAGGTCGACGTCGCCGAGGTCGGCCCCGACGAGCTCGGAGACGCGCAGCGCCGAGCCGTAGAGCAGCTCGACGACCGCGAGGTCGCGCCCCGCCACGGCGTCGTCGGCGTCGGCCCGGACGGCGAGCGACGTCAGCACGGACTCGGTCTGCGCGGTCGTCAGCACGCGGGGCAGGTGGCTCTCGGCCTTGGGGGCGCGGAGCCGGAGGCCGACGTCGACGCCGGTGCGCCCGGTCTCCTCCAGCCACCGCGTCAGGGCCCGGGCGCTGGCGGACCGGCGGGCGAGGGTGGTGCGCGCGAGGCCGGCCTCCGTGCCGCGCCAGAGCCAGTCGCGGAGGAGCTCGAGGTCGACGTCGGCGGTCTGCGGCTCCCGGCCCAGCCGCTGCCCGGCGACCGCGAGCAGGTCGGCGAGGTCGGAGAGGTACGAACGGAGGGTGTTCTCGCTCAGCCCCCGCGCGTGCCGCAGGTGCTCGACGAAGGCGTCGACGTCGACGCGCAGGGCCGTCACGGGCGCCCCGCCCCGCCGGGGCCCGCCGCACGTCTCGTCGTCGTCACGGCGACAGGCTACCCACGCGCGCGGCCCCTCCTCCGCCACCCCGCGGGCCCGGCGACGACCAGGCCGTCGACCTCCATCTCGGCGAGGAGCCCCCGCACCGTGTCGGCGCCGAGCCCCGAGGCCGCCGCGACCTCGTCGGTCGTGCGCTCGACGCGGGGGCTGAGGGCGTCCTGGACGCGGACGACGCGGGGGTCGACGACCTCCGGGGCCGCACCCGCGCCTCCTGCGCCGTGACCTGTCGACACGCCACGCCCGATCGGGCCCACGAGCTCGAGGACGTCGTCGACGCCCGTGACGCAGGTGGCGAGCCCCGAGCGGATCAACGCGTGGCAGCCCGCCGACGACGGCGACGAGACGGGGCCGGGCACGGCGCCGACCGGGCGCCCGAGCACCTGCGCGTGGCCGGCGGTGTTCAGCGAGCCCGAGCGGCGGCCGGCCTCGACGACCACGGTCGCCGCCGTGAGGCAGGCGATGAGCCTGTTGCGCTGCAGGAACCGCCAGCGGGACGGCGTCGTGCCGCACGGCGCCTCCGCGACGAGGAGCCCCGTGCGCACGACCCGGCGGAGGAGCTCGTCGTGCCCGGCGGGGTAGAAGCGGTCGGCCCCGCCGGCCATCACCGCCACCGTCGGGGCCTCGGCCGCGAGGGCCGCCCGGTGGGCCGAGCCGTCGATGCCGTACGCCCCGCCGGAGACGACGGTCAGCCCCCGGTCGGAGAGGCCGCTGCCGAGGTCGGCGGCGACCGTCTCGCCGTACGACGTCGCCGCCCGCGCCCCCACCACGGCGACCGACGCGGCCGGGGCGGGCAGCTCGCCGGCGCCGCGGAGCCAGAGGACGGCGGGCGCGTGGTCGCCCAGCTCGTCGAGCTCGGCGGGCCAGCCGGGGTCGCCCGGCACGAGCAGGCGGATGTCGAGGGCCTCCGCGGCGCGCAGCGACGCCTCGGCGCGCCACCGCTGGAGACGCGGGGCCCAGCGTCGCAGGGCCGCGTCGACCGAGAACCATCCGAGGTCGTCGCCCGCCGGGGAGTCGCGGAGCGCGGTCTCGAGACCGCGCCCGGCCCCGCCGCCGCCCCGCTCCACGACGGACTCGACGGCGAGCCGGAGGGCGACCGCCGGCCCCAGGCCCCGGCGGGCGAGGCCCGCGACGACGTCGCCCGGCTCCGCGATGCCCGACCAGGCGGCTCGGGCGAAGACGTCGAGGCCCGCCTCGTCGGAGTCGCCCCCGGGCACCCAGGCCCGAGCGGGCCGGACGAGCCGCGCGAGGTCGTCGCCGGTGGCGTCGAGCAGCGCCCTCACAGCGACCTCCGCAGCCCGAGGGCCCGGGCGACCTGGCCCCGGCCGGGCCGGCCGACCCCGTCGAGGTCGGCGAGGGTCCAGGCCAGGCGGAGCACCCGGTCGTAGCCCCGCATGGTGAGGGCCCCGGTCTCGAGCGCCCGGTCGATCGGCGCCGAGTCGGCGACGGCCAGCCGGCGGCCGGCGCCCCGGAGCCAGGCGCCCGGCACCTCCGAGCTCAGGCGCCACGGCGTGCCGGCCAGCCGGTGCCGGGCCCTCGCCCGCGCCTCCTCGACCACCTCCCTCGCCTGGGCGGTGGTGAGCACGTCCGTGGTCTCGGCGAGCCGGAACTGCGCCGAGCTGATCCGTGCCACGCGCAGCTGCACGTCGATGCGGTCGACCAGCGGGCCGGAGAGCTTCGCGAGGTAGCGCCGGCGCTGGTGGGGCGAGCAGGTGCACTCCCCCTCCCGCGAGCCCCACTGGCCGCACGGGCAGGGGTTCGCGGCGGCCACGAGCTGGAACCGGGCCGGGAAGCGCGCGACCGCCCGTGACCGGTGCACCACGGTCTCGCCCGACTCCAGCGGCTGGCGGAGGCAGTCGAGCACGGTCTGCGCGAACTCGGGCGCCTCGTCGAGGAAGAGCACGCCGCGGCTGGCCCGCGACGCCGCCCCCGGGCGCAGCACCCCGCTGCCGCCGCCGACGAGCGCGGCCGCGCTGCAGGTGTGGTGCGGGCTCTCGAACGGCGGTCGTCGCTCGAGCTCGCTGCCGACCGGCAGCCCCGAGAGCGACCGGATCGAGCTGACCTCGAGGGCGGCCTCGAGGTCGAGGTCGGGCAGCAGGCCGGGTAGACGCGCGGCGAGCATGCTCTTGCCGGCCCCGGGCGGCCCGACCATCAGCAGGTGGTGCCCGCCGGCGGCCGCCGTGACGAGAGCCTGCACGGCGTCGGAGTTGCCGATGACGTCGGCGAGCTCGGGGACGGCCCCCGCGGGGGCGGCCACCGTCGACCGGTGGAGCGGCTCGGCCGGCTCGGGAGCGAGGTCGGCGCCGTGCCAGATCGCCGCGTCGCGGAGCCCGACCACGGCGACGACGCGGACGTCGGGCACGAGCGACGCCTCGTCGGCGTTGTCGGCCGGCACCATGACGATCTCGGCGCCCGCCCGGCGTGCCGCGACGACGGCCGGCAGGACCCCGTCGACGGGCCGCAGCCTGCCGTCGAGCCCGAGCTCGCCGACGTGCACGACCCGGGCGACGGACTCGGCCTCGACGAGGTCGGCCGCCGCGAGGGCCGCCACCGCGATCGCCAGGTCGAACGACGACCCGTGCTTCGGCAGCGAGGCCGGCGACAGGTTGACCGTGAGCTTGCGGGAGGGCAGCGGGCACCCGGCGTTCGAGGCCGCCGCCCGCACGCGGTCGCGGGCCTCCCCCAGCGACGCGTCGGGGAGCCCGATGATCATGAAGGCCGGCAGCCCCTGGCCGAGGTCGGCCTCGACCTCGACGACGGCACCGTCGAGCCCGAGGAGCGAGACCGCGCGCGTGCGCCCCATGCTCACGAGCCGGCCCCGCGCACGTGCTCGATGCGCTCGTGCCCGCGGCACCGCTCGACCGTGATGCCGACGACGTCGATGCGGACGCCGTGGCCCACCCCCGGGTGCTCCTGGCACCACGCCCCCGCCAGCCGCCGCAGCCGGGCGAGCTTCTGCGGCGTCACCGCCTCGAGGGCCGTGCCCCAGCCCGTGCCCGACCGGGTCTTGACCTCCACGACGACCACCTCGTCGCCGTCGAGCGCGACCAGGTCGATCTCGCCCTCACGGCACCGCCAGTTGCGGTCGACCACCCGCAGCCCCTGTGCCTCGCACCACTCGGCGGCCACGTCTTCGCCGCGCCGCCCCAGTTCGTCCTTCTCCGCCATGTCGACCTCCTGCGAGGAGACTGGCGGAGGCGCGGGGCCAGCCCACGGCCGCAGGTCACGTCGTGGGGACGACGAGCACCCAGCCCGGGCTGGGGAGGGACGCGCTACTCGTCGAGCGCGAGTTCCTTCGGCAGCTCGAGGTCGCGGGTGGTGAGCTCCTCGACGTTGACGTCCTTGAAGGTGAGCACGCGGACGGACTTCACGAAACGGTCGGAGCGGTAGACGTCCCACACCCAGACGTCGCTCATCGTCAGCTCGAAGTAGAAGTCGTGCTCCGTGTCGCGCCGCACGAGCTCCACCTCGTTCGCGAGGTAGAAGCGCCGCTCCGTCTCGACCACGTAGCGGAACTGCGACACCACGTCGCGGTACTCGCGGTACAACGCGAGCTCGACCTCTCGGTCGTAGTCTTCGAACTCGTCCTCGTCCATCGAGGGACCATCCTACGCGGCCGCGCCCGCGCCTCCCGCACGCCCTGGACGGCACGAGCAGCGGCGCCGAGGGGGCCGTCGCCGTGGATGCGGCCCCGCGCGGGCACGGCGACCCGACGGCTCAGTGCAGCCAGGTCAGGCGGTGCAGCGGCGACGGACCGAGCTCGGTCAGCGCCGCGTAGTGCGCGGTCGACCCGTAGCCCTTGTTGCCCGCCCAGCCGTAGCCGGGGTGCTCGTCGTCGGCGGCGATCATCATCCGGTCGCGGTGCACCTTGGCGATCACCGAGGCCGCGGCGACGGAGGCGCAGTCGCGGTCGGCCTTCACCCGGGTGGTGATGCGCGGCGGCGTGGAGAGCGCCGGCGTCAGGTAGTCGTGGTTGCCGTCGAGCACGACGACCGAGCTCATGATGCCGACGCCGGCCTCGTGCAGCGCCGTGAGCGCCCGCCGCCCGGCGAGGCCGAGGGCCGCGACGATGCCGATCTCGTCGACCTCTCGGGCGTCGGCCAGGCCGACGGCGTGCGCCTGGACCCACGACGTCGCCGTCGGGTACAGGGCCTCGCGGCGCTTCTCGCTCAGCAGCTTCGAGTCACGGAGCCCCACGGGCATCTCGCCGCACTCGAGGTGCACCGCGCCGAGGCCGACGGCGACGGGCCCGGCGATGGCGCCCCGACCGACCTCGTCGCAGCCGATCACCCAGGTGGCTCCGGCCGCGTGCAGCTCGCGCTCGAGGTCGAGCGTAGGGTCGACGACCGCCATCACTCGCCCTCGCGCTCCGTGCCGCGGAAGACGGCCGGGTAGTCGTCGAGCCACGTCCAGCGGGCGGCGGGCCAGCTGATGACGAAGGCGCGGCCGACGACGTCGCTCATCGGCACGAAGCCCTGGCTGGGGGTGTCGCCGTTGTAGCGGCTGTCCTTCGAGTTGTAGCGGTTGTCGCCCATCACCCAGAGCGAGTCGGCGGGCACCGTGACCGAGAAGTCGTCGCCGGAGACGCGGTCGACGCCCGGGGGCAGGGTGACGTAGGGCTCGTCGAGCGGGACGCCGTTGACCGACATCTGGCCGAAGTCGTTGCAGCACGACACCGTGTCGCCGGGCAGTCCGATGACGCGCTTGATGAGGTGGTCGTTGCTGTCCTGCGTGCCGAGCCCGACCAGCGTGAGGAACCACGAGACGCCGTCGCCGAGGGGGTTGCCGGAGGCGGTGGTGACGGGGGCCGTGCCCTCCAGCCACCCGCCGGGGTCGGTGAAGACCACGACGTCGCCGCGCTTGACGTCGACCACGTCGGGCACGAGCTCGTTGACGATGATGCGGTCGTTGATCTGCAGCGTGTTCTCCATCGACCCCGAGGGGATGTAGAACGAGCGGATCAGGAACGTCTTGATCATGAAGGAGATCAGCAGCGCCGCCAGGAAGATGACCAGGACGTCACGGAGGAACGTCAGGGTGCCGCGCTTCTTCTGGTCGTCACCGCGACCGGGGCGGCGCAGGAGGCGCCGCGAGGATGTGTCGTCTGTCATTTAACCGCCTGAGCTCCCCGCCATCGTATAGGGCGGGGAGCTCAGGGAAGGACGTGCGGACCGGGTCAGTGGTCGCGCTTCTCCTTGATCTTGGCCTTCTTGCCGCGCAGCTCGCGCAGGTAGTAGAGCTTCGCGCGACGCACGGCGCCGCGGCTGACGACCTCGATGTGGTCGATGACGGGCGAGTGCACGGGGAACGTGCGCTCGACGCCGACCTGGAAGCTGACCTTGCGGACGGTGAACGTCTCGCGGACGCCCTCGTTCTGCTTGCCGATGACGACACCCTGGAAGACCTGGACGCGCGAACGCGTGCCTTCGATGATGTTCACGTGCACCTTGACGGTGTCGCCGGCGCGGAAGTCGGGGATGTCGGTGCGCAGCGTGGCTGCGTCGACGGCGTCGAGGATGTGCATGGTGGTTCGCTCTCTGCAACCGCCACAGGTCGACTGCTGCTCGTGGGTGCGGGGCACCCGAGGTGATGAAAGAGGTCGTGCACTGACGAGAGCAGACTCCCCTGTGGCAGAGTCGTGCGCAGGCACAAGCGTCAAGTGTGCCACAGGTCGACTCCGGGCCGCCACCGCGTCAGGAGCGCGGCGTGATGGTGATCACCGGGGCGTCGTCGGAGGCCGGGCCCCCACGAGGAGGCGTCGGCCCCGCGGCGCCGGACGCGAGGCGGTCGAGGTCGGCCAGCGACGCGGCCACCCGGCCCCGCGCCTCCCGCACGAACTGCCGGACCGCGGCGACCGCCAGGCCCAGCCCGCCCAGGATCGTCAGGACGGCGGAGACGGCGAACAGCGCCGTCGACAGGTCGACCCGGCCGTCGCCGGCGAGCTGCGTGAACGCCGAGGCCGGCCGCGACCCGGCCACGGAGTCGACGAGGAAGAAGCCGAGGGCCAGCTGGGCCAGCCAGGTCAGGAGCAGGAGTCCGGCGTCGAGCCACGAGACCGCGCGCGCCCGGCGCACGCTCCGTCGTGCCACCACGACGCCGACGGCGGCCGCCTGCGCGACGAACAGGAGGGGCACGAGGACGATCTGGCCGAGCACCTGCGCCCCGAGGGGCACCCCGAAGGCCGCACGGCCGAGCAGGACCCACAGGGGCAGCACCACGACGGCGGGCCAGAGGAGGCGGTAGAGGACTCGACGCAGCACCATGCGGTCGAGGCTAGGGAACGACGGTGGAGAATGGCTGCATGATCGAGCTGCGCACCCCCGACGAGATCGACCGCATGCGACCCGCGGGAGCGTTCGTCGCCTCCGTCCTCGAGGCGACCCGTGCGGCCGCGGCGCCCGGCGTCGACCTGCTGGACCTCGACGCCCTCGCCCACGACATGATCCGCGAGCGCGGCGCCGAGAGCAGCTACCTCGACTACCACCCGTCGTTCGGCGCCAGCCCCTTCGGCAAGGTGATCTGCACCTCCGTCAACGACGCGGCGCTGCACGGCCTGCCGCACCGGTACCGCCTGCGGAAGGGCGACCTGCTCAGCCTCGACTTCGCCTGCGCCGTCGACGGCTGGGTCGCCGACTCCGCGGTCTCGTTCGTCGTCGGCGCCGAGCCGACCCCGGACGACCGCCGCCTCATCGAGACCTGCGAGCGAGCGCTCGAGGCCGGGATCGCGGCCGCGCAGCCGGGCGGCAAGCTCGGCGACGTCTCGGCCGCGATCGGCGACGTCGCCCGCGGTGCCGGGTTCTCCGTCAACCTGCAGTTCGGCGGCCACGGCGTCGGCACGACCATGCACGGCGACCCGCACGTGCCGAACGACGGCCGCGCCGGGCGGGGCTGGCCCCTCCGGCCGGGCCTCGTGATCGCGATCGAGCCGTGGCTGATGCTCGGCACGGACGAGATCGTCACCGACGCCGACGGCTGGACGCTGCGGAGCGCCGACGGCTCGCGGGCCGCGCACGCGGAGCACACGGTCGCCGTGACGGCCGAGGGCCCGCTCGTGCTGACCGCCCGCGGCTGAGCGGGGCGCGCTACTCGCCGAGCAGGTCGGGGCGGACGCGCCGGGTGCGGGCGACCTGCTGCTCGTGGCGCCAGGTCGCGATGGCGCCGTGGTTGCCGCTGAGGAGCACCGGGGGCACGTCGTGGCCCCGCCAGCTCGCGGGCTTCGTGTAGCTGGGGTACTCGAGGAGGCCGCCCTCGTGGCTCTCCTCCGTCAGGCTCTCGGGGTTGCCCACGACGCCCGGCACGAGGCGACCGATCGCCTCGACCATCGCCGTCACGGCGACCTCGCCGCCGTTGAGCACGTAGTCACCGAGGCTGATCTCGCGGACGGTCACGCGCTCGGCGGCGTGCTCGACCACGCGCTGGTCGATGCCCTCGTAGCGCCCGCAGACGAACACGAGGTGCGGGGCGACGGCCAGCTCGCGGGCGAGGGCCTGCGTGAAGGGCGTGCCCGCCGGCGAGGGCACGATCAGCGTGGTGGTCTCGGGGCTCGCCTCGTCGCCCAGCACGTGGTCGAGGGCCTCGCCCCAGGGCTCGGGCCGCATCACCATGCCGGCACCGCCGCCGTACGGGGTGTCGTCGACGGTGCGGTGCCGGTCGTGGGTGAAGTCGCGCAGGTCGTGCACGGCGACGTCGAGCAGGCCCTGCTGACGGGCCTTGCCGAGCAGGGAGATGTCGAGCACCCCGAAGAACTCCGGGAAGATCGACACGATGTCGATGCGCATCGTCAGCTGCCGTCGTCGGCGCGGTCGGCCTCGGGGGCCTCGCCCACGGCGTCGTCAGGGCTCTCACCCTCGACGTCGCCGGTGTCGACGGACGCGGCGGACTCGTCGTCGGAGCTGTCGTCGACGAGCTCCTCGAAGAGACCCGCCGGCGGGGTGACGGTGATGACGCCCGCCTCGATGTCGACGCTCGGCACGATCGCCGTCACGAACGGCACCAGCACCTCGCCCGCGGGCGTCGCCACGGCGAGCAAGTCCTGGGCGGGGAGGTGGTCGACGCGCGAGACGGTCCCGACCTCGACGCCGTCACGCTCGACCCGGAGGCCGACGAGCTGGTGGTGGTACCAGGCGTCGTCCTCGTCGGGGAGCTCGTCCAGGTCTTGGTCGACCCAGAGGATCGCCTTGACCAGGGACTCGGCGGCGGTACGGTCGTCGACGCCCTCGAAGAAGCCGACGGGGTGGCCGTTGTACCAGCGGAGCTCGGTGAGCGTGATGCTCCGGCCGTGCCACTCACTGGTCTCGGGCACCTGCAGGGTGAAGGAGGAGCCGGGGGTGAAGCGCTGCTCGGGAGTGTCGGTGAAGAGCTCGAGCTTGAGCGCGCCCTTCAGGCCGTGCGCCTTGGTCAGGCGCCCGACCCGGAGCTGGGTCTTGTCGTTCGTGCTCACGGCCTAGAGGTCGCCGTCGACGACGTCGACCCGCACGCGCTTGCCGTCGGCCAGGGCCGTGACCAGGGTGCGGAGTGCCTTCGCCGTCCGACCGGCGCGACCGATGACGCGGCCCAGGTCGTCAGCGTGGACGTGCACCTCGAGGACGTCGCCCCGAGGAGAGGTCTTCTCCACGACCTGCACCTCGTCCGGGTGATCGACGATCCCCCGGACGAGGTGCTCGAGTGCAGGTGCGAGCACTGACTACGCCTCGGTGGTCTCGGCGTCGTCGGCGGCGGGAGCCTCGGCGGGCTCGGCCTTGGCGGGCTTCTCCGACTTGGGGACGAGGACCGGCTTCTTCTTCTCGTCGGCGACGAAGGCCTCCTTGGGGGCCTTGGTCTTGACGGTGCTGACGGCGTCGGCGTCGCCCTTGAACTTGCCCCAGTCGCCCGTGAGCTTCAGCAGCGCGGCGACCTGCTCGGTCGGCTGCGCGCCGACGCTGAGCCAGTACTGCGCACGCTCCGACTCGACCTCGATGAACGAGGGCTCCTCGGTGGGGTGGTACTTGCCGATCTCCTCGATGACACGACCGTCGCGCTTGGTGCGCGCGTCGGCGACGACGATGCGGTAGTACGGTGCACGGATCTTGCCCATGCGCTTGAGACGGATCTTGACAGCCACAATTCTCCTGTTGATGTGATGTGGGCGAGTTGCTAGCCGTGAGCGTGGGGGCACACTCGGCTCGGAAGCTCTATGAGGTCTCGGCGGCCACCTGATTAGAGGGTCGGGCGACCGGAGACTCGACCCACCATTGTTGCAGACGAACGACCGGTTCCACCAATCTCTCGCGAACCCGCCGCCGTGTCGTCGGGCGGGGGCCGCGACACGGACGGTCACGCGACTCCCCCGGCTGTCAGGATGGGTCGGCGCGCACGCGCCGAGCGGGAGGCAGCACCCATGCAGATCGACTTCACCAGCTCAGAGCGGTCGACCCTCGGCGTCGAGTGGGAGCTGGCCCTCGTCGACCACGAGAGCGGCGAACTGGCCCCTCGCGCTCCGCAGATCCTCGCCGACCTGGCCCACCTCAACGAGGACGGCGACCGTCTGACGAACGAGCTCCTGACCAACACCGTCGAGGTCGTCACCGGGGTGCACCACCGGGTCGCCGGGGCCGTCGACGACCTCCGGGCCACCATCGACCAGGTCCGTGGCCCGGCGGCCGCGCTCGGCGCCGACCTCATCTGCGCCGGCACGCACCCGTACAGCCGGTACGTCGACCAGGAGGTCACCCCCGACAAGGAGCGGTACGCCACGCTGATCGACCGCACCCGCTGGTGGGGCCGCCAGATGATGATCTGGGGCGTCCACGTCCACGTCGGGATCGACTCGCGCGACAAGGTGCTCCCGATCATGAACGGCATGCTCACCTACCTGCCGCACTTCCAGGCCCTGACCGCCTCCAGCCCGTTCTGGGTGGGCGAGGAGACGGGCTACGCCTCGAACCGCGCCCTGATGTTCCAGCAGCTGCCCACGGCCGGCCTGCCGCCCCAGTTCGAGACCTGGTCGGAGTACGAGGCCATGGTCGCGGACCTGACCCTCACGGGCGTGATCGACGACCACAGCGAACTGCGTTGGGACCTACGCCCCTCGCCGAGGTGGGGGACGCTCGAGAGCCGGGTCTTCGACGGCATCGCGACCACCGACGAGGTCGCCGCCGTGACCGCCCTCGTCCAGTGCCTGGTGGACGACATGTCCGACCGCCTGGACCGCGGCGAGACGCTGCCCTCGATGCAGCCCTGGTTCGTCCGCGAGAACAAGTGGCGCGCGGCCCGCTACGGCATGGACGCGATCGTCATCCAGAACGCCGCGGGCGACGAGCGCCTCGTGACCGACGACCTGCGAGACCTGGTGACGACCCTCGAGCCCGCCGCCGATCGCCTGGGCTGCCTCGACGAGCTGCACTCGCTCGCGTCGATCACCGACCGGGGCGCCAGCTACCAGCGCCAACTGGCCGTGGCCGCGGCCCACGGCGGCGATCTCCGTCCGGTCGTCGCGTCGCTGGTCCGCGAGTTCGACGAGGGGCTCTCCGCGGACCTGTGAGACCGTGCCGCCGGCACGAGAACGGCACGGACAGGCAGGAGGCTCGACGTAACACGGCGTAACAGTCGGGCACGGCCCGCCCCGCTGCCATTCGATGCACCGATGAGACATCCGATATTCCTCACGTCCATCCCACCGCTCGTGGCGGCGGTCCTGGGCGTCGCGCTCGTCGCCGACGCCCTGACCCCGCCCCCGCAGGCCGCGTCGGCCTCGACGCTCGACGGCCCGCCGCCGCCGGCCGGTGACAGCGGCGTCCCCGCCGACGAGCCGTTCGCAGGGACGGCGCCGCTCGTCACGGCGCTCGGGGGCGGCGACTCCGCCGAGACGGTCTCCGTCTCATGGCGGTCGCCGGCCCGCGTCCCCGCCGGTGCCACGACGATCACCCTCGACGCGGCGGTCACGACCGAGCTGGCCGGCCCCCGCTCGTTCGCGGTCCTCCGCGACGGCGTGGGCCCCGACGTCGCCTCCCCCGACCGGACCGCCGACGAGATCGTGACCGTCGAGACGACCCCGGACCGTCCGACGACCGTGCGCCTCTCGGTCGAGGCTCCTCCCGAGGGGACCGCGATCACGCTGGGCTGGTCGAGCGACGCCGGATCGCCGTGGCAGCCCGTCGCCGAGGCCGACCTCTCGACCCCGGTCGTCTCGAGCCCCGGTGCCCGTGCCGGTCTGGCGTGCGGCGCCGCGCTGCCCGGCGACCGTGACCACGACCTCGTCCCCGACGACCTCGAGCGCGGCGGCTACGCCCTCGTCGACTCCTCGCTCGTCCCCTGGCGGGACGACCTCGCCGCTCGCGGCCACACGAAGTACCTCTCGGACCCGAACCACTGCCGCTCGGCCCGCGACCCCTACACCGATCTCGAGAAGGTGTCGGCCATGATGCCGGGCGGCACCCGCACCGAGGCCCGCGACCCGCTCGTCGCCGCCGCGCCCGCCGTCGGCGTCGATCTCGAGAAGCTCGTCGTGACCCTGAACGACACGACCAGCGAGTCGACGACCCGGACGCGCAGCCTCTCGACGACGAACTCGTGGAGCAGGACCCTCGGCGGCAAGGTCGGCGTCGAGAGCGGAGCCTCGGCCGGGCCGGAGGGCCTGAGCGGCGAGACGAAGGTGTCACAGGAGTTCAACTTCTCGTGGACCCGGTCACACAGCGTGACGGAGGGCACCTCGACGTCGTGGCAGGAGCTCGTCACCCGGAGCGCGTCGAAGGCCGCTTCGCTGAACGGCAACGTCCGTTACCACAACGCCGGCAGCGCACCCGTCTTCGATGCGCACCCGACGACCAGCTGGGTGCTGGAGGGGCAGCAGACCATGGCCAGCTTCCGAGCCGGCCCGAACTTCCGGGCGGACGCCCTGGGCGCCGGAGAGAGCTACCCGGCCCGGGGCTCGGCGGCGCTCTCGGTCGAGACCATCAACGACGCCGGCACCGTCGACCTCACTGCGACCGCAGACGAGCTGGAGCAGCTGGGTCGGAGCGGCGAGGTGTCGCTCGACACGCCCCAGACGTCCGGCACCTTCGGCCGCGTGGTCTCGGGGCGCCTCGATCCGGCGGCCGGCCAGTGGGGCCCCGTGCTCACCGGCATCCGCGAGTCCACGGCGACCCTGGTGCTGGACGCCGGGATCGACACGGCCCAGCGCCACGTCGTGGCACCGGACCTCCGCGACCCGGACGACTCGACCCCGCGGCTGACGATCGGGGAGGCCATCGACCGGGCCTTCGCCGTCGAGCGGATCGACGGGCATCGCTGGTACCGCAGCCCCGACCTCGCCTCCCCGACGAACCGGGCTCCGCTCCTGCTCGACGAGCGGGCGGTCCTCCTCACCATGGACGAGGCCACGGGCGCGGCCGTCCGCGACCAGCAGCGCGACGGGAGGTCGGTCTACGACGTCGAGCTGCGCCGCGGCATGCAGATCGGCATCAAGTCGGCGGATCAGCACTCCGACTTCGACGACGGCGACTTCTCGGGGTGGACGGGCCACGCGTCGACGCCGGGGACGGTGCGCCCGGCCGGCGCCGGCGAGATCTCGTGGACGAAGGAGGGCCTCACCCCGGGCCACCGCTACCGTGTCTCGTTCCGCTCGAAGAACGCGCCCTCGGGCTCGAGCTCGACCATGTGGCTCGACGACCCCACGCACCAGGTGCCCCTGGACCGAGCCCCGACTCCCCCTGGCTGGACGAGCCGGCCGACGTTCGTGGAGTTCACGGCAGCCACGACGACGGTGAGGCTGCACGGACGCGCCGAGATCGACGACCTGTCCTTCTTCAGCCTCGGCGCGAGCCGTCGAGCGGACATCAGCTGGGTGAGCCGGATGGGGGACGACCTGGCGATCCCGGACACGACGACGCCGCTCACGACGCAGGTCGACGTCCTCAGCCGAGGCGGCGCCCAGGCGCTGGACCTGCTCGTCGGGCGCTCCGGGCGTGCGATCGACCTGTCGACCTCCGTCGTGGAGGTCACGGGACCCGCTCTGGGTGCCTGGAGCACGGGCCCGACGTACAAGGCACGGGGGCACGTCAACCTCCCGGTCGTGGCGCGGGGCACCTCGACCGTCACGGTGTACTCCCCCCGGCAGGGCTCGACGGCCGCGTGCGACTACTGCCTCGAGCCGATCGCGTCCCTCACCGTCGACGTCGGCGCCTCGAAGCCCGCGACGGTGGCCTTCCACTACCGGGAGGGCGCCTCGAAGCACATGTGCACCGTCCGGTTCCGCGCTCTCGAGACGCCCGGGTTCCGGGGAGAGGTGGCCGAGTCCGTCGACTTCAGGTCGAACAGCCACTCGTGCAAGAACGACGACGCCTACTACGTGTCGTTCACGAACATGCCGATCGGGACGGAGCTCAGCGTCTTCGACTCACCGGACGGTTCTCGCAACGACGACTTCTTCATCTGGGAGACGACCGTGCCGACGTCCGGCCTGCTCTGGACGGACGCCCGGGAGCGCCCCGCCGGCGTCACGGTGCAGGAACAGAGCTACCGCAACGGCCTCGTGGGCAAGGTGTCACGCTTCGAGCTGCACTACCCGGGCACCTGGTGAACGCCCGGTGACGCCGCGGGCCCGCGGCGGGACCGCGGGCCCGAGGCGTCAGCCGAGACGGACGGCGCGACCGGGTCAGCCCCGGCCGAGGAACTTCTGCAGCGAGGCCATCTCCTCCGCCGACGGGGCGCCATCGCCGGCGGGGGCACCGCCGAGGCCGAAGCCGGACCCGCTGGCCGGCGCCGCGCCTCCCGGCTTGGTGCCCGTGGCGAGGGCCGCGTTCTGGGCCGCGCGCTTGGCGGGGTTGCCGGCCTTCGAGCCCTTCTTCTTGGCGGCGGGGCGCTTGCCGCCGTAGGAGGCCCCGGGGATCGGGCCCATGCCGGGCACCTGGGGAACCCCGCCCTTGGCCACGGTCTTCATCATCTTGGAGGCCTGCTCGAAGCGCTGGACGAGCTGGTTCACGTCGGTGACCGTCATGCCCGAGCCCCGCGCGATGCGGAGTCGGCGCGACCCGTTGAGGAGCTTCGGCAGGGCGCGCTCCTGCGGCGTCATCGACTGGATGATCGCCTCGGTGCGGACGATCTCGCGCTCGTCGAAGTTCTCGAGCTGCTCGCGCATGCCCTTGGCGCCCGGCAGCATGCCGAGCATGCCCTTGATCGACCCCATCTTGCGCAGCTGCTGCATCTGCTTGAGGAAGTCGTCGAGCGTGAAGTTGTCGGTCGCGATCTTCTCCGCGACGGCACGGGCCTCGGCCTCGTCGAACGCGCCCTGCGCCTGCTCGATGAGCGAGAGGATGTCGCCGAGGTCGAGGATGCGGCTCGCCATGCGGTCGGGGTGGAAGGGCTCGAAGGCGTCGAGGGTCTCGCCCGTCGACGCGAACATGATGGGGCGACCCGTCACCGAGGCCACGCTGAGCGCGGCGCCGCCGCGCGCGTCGCCGTCGAGCTTCGACAGGACGACGCCGGTGAAGTCGACGCCCGCCTGGAAGGCCTTCGCGGTGGCCACCGCGTCTTGGCCGATCATCGCGTCGATGACGAAGAGCACCTCGTCGGGGTCGACCGCCTTGCGGATGTTCGCGGCCTGCTTCATCATCTCGGCGTCGACGCCGAGGCGGCCGGCGGTGTCGATGATGACGGTGTCGTAGACCTTGTCGCGGGCGAACTTCATGGCCTGCTTGGCGACCTTGACGGGGTCGCCGACGCCGTTGCCCGGCTCGGGGGCGAACACGGCCGCGCCGGCCTGCTCGCCGACGACCTGCAGCTGCTGCACGGCGTTGGGGCGCTGGAGGTCACAGGCCACGAGCAGCGGCGTGTGGCCGTCCTTCGCGAGCCACTTCGCGAGCTTGCCGGCGAGGGTCGTCTTGCCGGCGCCCTGGAGGCCGGCGAGCATGATCACGGTCGGCGGGTTCTTCGCGAACTCGAGTCGACGCTGGCGACCGCCGAGGATCTCGATCAGCTCTTCGTTGACGATCTGGACGACCTGCTGGGCCGGGTTGAGGGCCTTGCTGACCTCGTCGCCGAGCGCCCGGTCGCGCACCGTGTTCGTGAACGCCTTGACGACGTCGAACGCGACGTCGGCGTCGAGCAGAGCACGACGGATCTCGCGGACGGTGCCGTCGACGTCGGCGGGGCTGAGCTTGCCCTTGTTGCGGAGGTTCTTGAACGTGTCCGCGAGGCGGTCAGAGAGGGTTCCGAATGTGGCCATGGTGTCGCCATCTTAACCGACGACGGGCCGCGGGTCGCCCCCGTGGGCCGACCCGCGCCTCCCCCGGGGCCGCCCGGCCGGGCACCGGTCAGCCGATGAGGTTCTGCACGAAGACGTGCGGCGTGAAGCCGGTGAGGTCGCCGATGCCTTCGCCCTGCCCGACGAGCTTGATCGGGATGCCGGTCTGCTCCTGCACGGCGAGGACGAACCCGCCGCGGGCCGAGCCGTCGAGCTTCGTCAGCACCAGGCCGGTCACGCCCGCGTGCTCGATGAAGGCCTGCGCCTGGGCGAGGCCGTTCTGGCCCGTCGTCGCGTCGAGCACGAGCAGCACCTCGGCGATCTCGGTCTGCTTCTCGACGACCCGCTTGATCTTCGAGAGCTCGTCCATCAGGCCCGACTTCGTCTGCAGGCGCCCCGCGGTGTCGATCAGGACGATCTCGACGCCGGTGCGCATCGCGTACTCGACGGTCTGGAACGCGACCGAGGCTGGATCCTGGCCCGGCTGCTGGGGGCGGACGATCTGCGCGCCCGCGCGCTCGGCCCAGGTGGCGACCTGCTCGACGGCGGCGGCGCGGAACGTGTCGGCCGCGCCGACCACGACCGACCGGTCGTAGTTGCGGAGGAACTTCGCGAACTTGCCGATCGTCGTGGTCTTGCCGACGCCGTTGACGCCGACCATCAGCACGACGGCCGGCCGGGCGCTGAGCTTGAGGGTGGAGTCGAGGGCCGAGAGGCGCTCCTCCAGCGTCTCGCGGAGCATGCGCTTGAGGTCGGCCGGGTCGGTCGTCGAGTAGCGCTGCACCTTCTCGCGCAGGTCGTCGATGACCTGCTCGGTGACGTCGGGGCCGAAGTCGGCGCCGATCAGCGCCTCCTCCAGGTCGTCCCACGTGGTCTCGTCGATCGTCTTCTTCGCGAACATGCCACGGAGGGCACCGGAGAGGGACCAGGGGGAAGCCATGCGCTCAGCCTATTCGCAGTCGGCCGCGGACCGACCTGCTGCTAGTGTCGAGACGTTGAAGGGGAGTATTCCGTTCACGGTGCGTCGTCAGTACGGAAGAGCCCAGTCTCGACCCGGTGCATCGGCTCGATCATCTGACGATCGAGTGGAAGAGACCTTCAGTACACATTCATGCGTACTGAAGGGAACTGCATGGACGTCTCACTCGTCACCTGGATCATCACGATCGCCGGAATCCTCGGGCTCCTCGTCTTCGACTTCTACAGCCACGTGCGCACGCCGCACGAGCCCACCATCCGCGAGTCGGCCATCTGGTCCGCCGTCTACATCGGCATCGCGATCCTGTTCGGCGTGGGCGTCGGCATCTTCTCGAACTGGACGTTCGGCGGTGAGTACTTCGCGGGCTACATCACAGAGAAGGCCCTGTCGGTCGACAACCTCTTCGTCTTCCTGATCATCATGACGGCGTTCGCCGTCCCGCGGATCTACCAGCAGAAGGTCCTGCTCGTCGGCATCGCGATCGCGCTGATCTCGCGCGGCCTCTTCATCGCCGCCGGCGTCGCGATCATCGACAACTTCTCGTGGGTCTTCTACCTGTTCGGCCTCCTCCTCTTCTGGCTCGCCTACAGCCAGGTCAAGGGCGGAGAAGACGAGGGCGACCAGGCCGACAGCAAGCTCATCCGCTTCCTGCGCCGCATCATCCCCACCTCCCCCGACTACGTCGAGGACCGCCTCACCACCAAGATCGACGGCAAGCGCCTCTTCACCCCGCTCTTCCTGGTGATGGTCGCGATCGGCCTCACCGACGTGCTCTTCGCGCTCGACTCGATCCCGGCGATCTTCGGCCTCACGCAGGAGGCGTACATCGTCTTCACCGCGAACGCCTTCTCGCTGCTCGGCCTCCGCCAGCTGTACTTCCTGATCTCGGGCCTGCTCGAGCGCCTCGTGTACCTGGCCCAGGGCCTCGCGGTCATCCTCGCGTTCATCGGCGTGAAGCTCCTCTTCCACGCTCTGCACGTGAACGAGGTACCGTTCATCAACGGCGGTCAGCCGGTCGAGTGGGTCCCCGAGATCCCGATCTGGTTCTCCCTCAGCTTCATCCTCGCGACGATCGCCGTCGCCACGGTCCTCAGTCTCGCCAAGGTGCGTCGAGACGGGAAGCGCGAGGTCGTGGTGCCGGTGAAGGAGCCCAGCGACAGCTGATCGCCGTCACTCCGCCGCCGCCCCACGAGGGCGGCGGCGCACCGGCCCTCGATCGAACAGGAACACCCGCTCATGCGACTCGAACTCATCCGCCACGGCCAGACCGACTGGAACAGCCAGGACAAGCTCCAGGGCTCGTCCGACGTCCCGCTCAACGAGACCGGTCGAGGCCAGGCCCGCGAGGCCGCACGGCTGCTCTCGGGCGAGCCGTGGTCGGCGATCGTGTCGTCGCCGCTCGGTCGGGCCCGCGAGACGGCGCAGATCATCGCGTCCGAGCTCGGGATCGAGCTCGGCGACGCGTACGACGAGCTGATCGAGCGCGACTACGCCTCGCGGGAGGGCCAGGTGCCGGACTCGCCCATCCCCGACGAGCCGAACGAGTCGTACCCCGACATCGAGCCCCGTGAGTCGGTGGCGGCCCGCGGCCTCGGTGCCCTCGAGATGATCCGCGACACGCGCCTCCCCCTCGACGGCCCCGACGCGAGCATCGTCGTCGTCTGCCACGGCACGATCATCCGCTTCACCCTGTCGGCGATCATGGGCAGCGAGGCGCCCCACATCGAGAACGCCGCCGCCAACACCGTCGAGTGGGACGGCGAGTCGTGGAAGGTGCTCACCGTCAACGGGGCGCTGCACGAGGCCGACGCCGACTGACCGGACGACGGGCTCTCCGTCTCGAGACGACCCGCGCCTCCCCCGCTCCTCCGCGAGCCCGGGAGGCGCGGGTCGTCTCGTCGTCGGGGGCCCGGCCCCCGAGGGGGTCGGTCAGCCGACCTGCTCGGCTGCGACCCGCTGGCCGACGACGGCGCTCACACCGTCCTGGCGCATCGACACCCCGTAGAGGGCGTCGGCGATCTCCATCGTGCGCTTCTGGTGCGTGATGACGATGAGCTGGCTGGACTCGCGGAGGTCCTGGAAGATCGTCAGGAGGCGGCCGAGGTTCGCGTCGTCGAGGGCGGCCTCGACCTCGTCCATGATGTAGAACGGGCTCGGCCGGGCCTTGAAGATCGCGATGAGCAGCGCGACCGCCGCGAGCGAGCGCTCGCCTCCGCTGAGCAACGAGAGCCGCTCGATCTTCTTGCCGGCGGGGCGCACGGTCACCTCGATGCCCGTGCCGAGGAGGTCGTCGGGGTCGGTCAGGGTCAGCGAGCCGCTGCCCCCCGGGAAGAGCACCGGGAACACCCGGTCGAACGCCGCGCTCGTGTCGGCGAACGCGCTCGCGAAGACCGTCTGCATCTTCGCGTCGATCTCGTCGATGATCGTCAGCAGGTCGCGTCGGGTCGCCGTGAGGTCGGTCAGCTGGTCGGCGAGGAACGCGTGCCGCTGCTCGAGGGCGGAGAACTCCTCCAGGGCGAGCGGGTTGACACGGCCGAGCCGGGCCAGCTTCGCCTCGGCCGCGGCGAGGCGCCGCGTCTGTGCCTCACGGTCGTAGGGCGTGCTCGGGACCTCGTCGGGAGCGTCGTCGCTGGCGTCGGCGTCGGGATCGAGGTCGGCCACCCGCGCCGTGGCCAGCGCGGCGTCGTCGGGTACCGGCACGTCGGGCCCGTACTCGGCCACGAGGACCTCCTCGGAGAGCCCCAGCTCGGACGCGGCCCGCTCGAGCAGCTGACCGACGTGCAGCTTCTTCTCGTAGATCTCCATCTCGAGGCCGTGCACGTGCTCGGTGACGGAGCTCAGTCGCTCCCGCAGGGCCCGCTCGTCCCGCCGGAGCGCCACGAGCTCCTCGTTCTGCTCCGCGCGGGCGGCCTCCCGGGCGGCCAGGTCGGTGCGGGCCTCGCCCAGCGAGCGAGCGACGGAGTCGACGACCAGGGGCAGGGCGTCGAGCACCGCCGAGGTCGTCGCCATCTGCTGCTGCCGGAGCACCGTGCGCCGCGCCTGCTCCTCGGCGGCGGCCGCCTGCTGCCGACGCCGCCGCTCGAGCCCCTCCGCCCTCGCCACCTCGGTGCGCACCCGCTCGCGGACGGTCTCCAGGCGGACGCGGGCCTCGACCTCGGTGCCCCGCGCACGCTCGACCTCGGCGACGACGTCGTCCCGCCCCGACGCGTCGAGGACGGGGCGCGGACGGGCGGCGTGCTCGTCGTGGGCCGCGACGGCCTCCGTCACCCGCGCCTCCGCCCGCTGCACGGACGACTCGGCGTCGCCGAGCGCGCCGCGGAGGCGCTCCACCTCGGCCTCGGCCGCCTCGACCCGGGCGCGCACGCGGTCGAGCCGCTGCTCCTGGGCCGCGAGGGCCTGCTCCTGCGCCCGCGCCGCGGCGGCGGCCTGCCGCACAGCCGCGGCGGCCTCGCGGAGGGCCGTGCGGGCGGCCGCCAGCTGGTCGGCGGCCTCGTCGTGCTCGCGGGCGAGGTCGTCGACGGCGGCGCCGACGCCGACGAGCCGCTCGGCGGCCTCGTCGCGGTCGGCGACGAGCTCGAGGCGCGAACGCTCGCCGCCCGACCCGCCGCGGAGGACCCAGTCGGTGAGGACCTCACCGGAGCGCGTGATGACCGTCACGGGGAGGGGGTGCTCCGTCAGGGCCGCCCACGCGCGGCGGGCGGCGTCGAGGTCGACGGCGAGCACGGTGCTCGCCAACAGGCCGAGCACGCCCTCGGGGCCCGTCACGACCGAGACGGCGGCGACGGCCCCCTCGGGCAGGGCGACGGCCAGGTCGACGCGCGAGCGGGCGGGCTCGGCGACGACGACCTCGACGCGGCCGAGGGCCTCGTCGGCCGCGTGCGCGACCGCGTCCAGGGCCGCGGCGGAGTCGTCGGCCAGCACTCCGTCCACGACGCTGCCGAGGGCCGCGGCGACCGCGACCTCCCACCCTTCGTCGACCTGGACGTGCTCGGCGACGAGGCCCCGGACCCCGGGCCGGCCGGCGGCGACCAGAGTCGACGAGCCGTCGCCCTGGTCGAGGGCCATGGCCAGCGCGGCCCGGCGGGCGGCGAGGGCGTCGCGCTCGCGCTCGGCGGCGTGACGTCGGTCGCGCAGGTCGTCGACCCGCGCCTCCTGCTCGGCGACGCGGGACTCGAGCTCGGCGACGCGTCGCTCGGCCTCGTCGCGCACCGCGGCGTGGTCGACGGGACCGGGAGCCGCGGGACCCCCTCCCCCTTCGGCGGCGGCGACGGAGACGGAGACAGAGGCGGCGACGGGGTCGGGGTCGGAAGCGGGGTCGGCGTCGGACGCCGAGCGCTCGAGCTCCGCCTGCTCCGCCCGGCCCGCGGCGAGGCGCTGCTCGGCCGCCTCGAGCGCGGCCCCCTGGCGGAGCAGCTCGCCGCGGACGGCGGCGAGACCGGACCGCGCGGCGTCGGCCGCGCCCCGGAGCCGCGAGAGCTCGAGGTCGTGCCGCGCGACCTCGGCGCTGCGCGCCGCGATCTGCTCGTCGAGGGCGTCGAGCCGCGACCGGGCCGCCGCGACGTCGGCGCCCGCGCGGGCGACGGCCGCCTCCGCCTCGGCGACGCCGCCCTGCAGCCGGACGGCCTCCTCGCGCGCGTCGGCGACCATGCCCGCGCTGACGGTCGTCTCGACGGCCGGCTGGTCGCTCTGCTGGGCGAGCAGCTGGAGGCGCTGCTGGGCCAGGCTGGTGAGGCTGCGCAGGCGTTCATGCACGGACTCGAGCCCGAACGCGACGCGGCGGGCCTGATCGACGGCGTCGCCGATCATCGCCTGCTCGAGCCGGTGCTCGCGCGCCTTGGCCTGGTCGAGCTGCTCCTGGAGGACGTGCCGCTCGGCGCGCCGCTCGGACTCGGTGCGGCCCTGGCGCGCGAGCACGTCGCGGAGGCCGACGACCTCGTCGGCGACGAGCCGGGCTCGGACGTCGCGCACCACCGCGGCGATGGTCTGGGCCTCCCGCGCGACCGCGGCCTGCCTGCCCAGGGGCTTGAGCTGTCGCCGCAGCTCGCCGGCGAGGTCGCTCAGCCTCGTTAGGTTGGCCTGCATGGCGTCGAGCTTGCGGAGGGTCTTCTCCTTGCGGCGCCGGTGCTTCAAGATGCCCGCGGCCTCCTCGACGAAGCCCCGGCGCTCCTCCGGGGTGGCGTGCAGCACCGCGTCGAGCTGGCCCTGGCCGACGATGACGTGCATCTCGCGCCCGAGCCCGGAGTCGCTGAGCAGCTCCTGCACGTCGAGGAGCCGACAGCCCTCGCCGTTGATCGCGTACTCGCTGCCGCCCGAGCGGAAGAGCGTGCGGCTGATCGTCACCTCGGCGTAGTCGATCGGCAGGGCTCCGTCGGAGTTGTCGATGGTGAGCACGACCTGGGCCCGGCCGAGCGGCCCCCGGGTCGAGGTGCCGGCGAAGATGACGTCCTCCATCTTTCCGCCGCGGAGGTTCTTGGCGCCTTGCTCGCCCATGACCCAGGCGAGCGCGTCGACGACGTTGCTCTTGCCCGAGCCGTTGGGGCCGACGACGCAGGTGACGCCGGGCTCGAAGGCGAAGGTGGTCGGCGACGCGAACGACTTGAAGCCCTTGAGGGTGAGGCTCTTCAGGTGCACCCGGGGACCCCCTTCGTCTCGCGCGTCACGGAACGGGACGGCCGACGACGACCGGGGCCCGTGCCTCCCAGGATAGGTGCGGCCACCGACGACGCCGGGACCGACACCGGCCCGCCCCTCAGGCCCCGTGCACCCGCTGGCACCGGGGGCAGAAGTGGCTCGAGCGGTTCATGAACGCCGCACGCTCGATCGGGGTGCCGCAGCGCGGGCAGGGCTTGCCCTGCTGGCCGTAGGCCGCCAGGCTGTGGCTGAAGTAGCCCGACTGCCCGTTGACGTTGACGTACTGCGCGTCGAAGCTCGTGCCTCCCTCGCGCAGGGCGCGGAGCAGCACCGTTCGCACCTCGGCGAGCAGCGTCCGGGCACGGGCCCGGGTCAGGCTCTCGGTGGGCTGCTCGGGGTGCACGCGCGCCGCCCAGAGGCTCTCGTCGGCGTAGATGTTGCCCACGCCGCTCAGCAGGCCCTGGTCGAGCAGGGCCCGCTTGACGCCGGTGCGCCGGGCGAGCAGCCGCGTCAGCACCCGCCCCTCGTCGAAGGCCGGGTCGAGCGGGTCGCGCGCGATGTGCGAGACCTGCTGCGGAACGCGGAGCTCCCAGGAGGCGCGGGTCGGGTCGGCGGGCCGGCCGTCCGCCGCGCTCGGCAGCGGCCCGGAGCCGAGCAGCTCGGCACCGGCCCAGCCCGCGGGCGCCCCGTCGAGCGTGGGGACGGTCTCGTCGAGGGCCATGGAGCCGAAGATGCGCTGGTCGACGAAGGCGAGGCGCAGCGGCCCGTGCGCGGGGCTCTCGACGTCGAGCCGCACCCGCATCAGGCGGTCGGGCTCGGCGTCGCGCTCGCGCAGCAGCACCTGGCCGCTCATGCCGAGGTGCGCCACCAGCGCCAGCGGCTGGTCGTGCACGGCGGCGGGCTCGAACGGGAACCAGAGGAACTTGCCCCGGCGCACCGCCGCGTCGAACGTGCCGCCCACGAGGCGGTCGACGAAGTCGTCGGAGGGGCCGCGGTGCCGCTTCAGCGACCGGTCGTCGAGCACCTCGACGTCGGTGACGACGGCGCCGGCGACCACCGGCGCGAGGCCGGCGCGGACGACCTCGACCTCGGGGAGCTCCGGCACGGGTCAGCGAGCCCCGGCGCTGAGCCGGGTCCACGCGTCGAGCGCGGCGGCCATCTCGGCCTGCTTCTTGCTGCTGCCGTGGCCCGTCGCGACGTCGTCGGCGCCGAGCCGGACGATGGCGTGGAACCGCTTGTCGTGGTCGGGCCCGCTGTCGGTGAGGTGGTACGACGGGGCGCCGAGGCCGAGCGAGGCCGCCAGTTCTTGCAGGCTCGTCTTCGGGTCCATCGCCGCGCCGAAGCGGTCGGGGTCGACGAGCAGGGGAGCGACGAGGCGCAGCACGAACTCCGTCGCCGCGTCGGCGCCGGCGTCGAGGTACGTCGCCCCGATGATCGCCTCGACGGTGTCGGCGAGGATCGAGTGCTTCTCGCGGCCGCCGGTGAGCTCTTCGCCCCGGCCGAGCCGCAGGTGGCGGCCGAGGTCGATGTTGCGGGCCACCTCGGCCAGCGCGACCGTGCTGACGAGGCTCGCGCGCCGCTTGGCGAGCTCCCCCTCGTCGAGGTCGGGGTTCTCGGTGAACAGCATGACCGTCACGGCCTGGCCGAGGATCGAGTCGCCGAGGAACTCGAGGCGCTCGTTGTTGCCGATGCCGCCGTGCTCGTACGCGTACGAGCGGTGCGTCAGGGCGAGGTCGATCAGCTCGTCGCTGACGTCGATCTGCAGGCGTGACAGAAGATCAGCCCGGTCGGCGCTGGCGCTCGACACGGGCTGATCCCTGGTGGACGTCACTTCGAGACCTCGAAGACGGACGTGGTCACGCTCGACGTGCTCAGACGTCGGCGACCTTGCGGCCCTTGTACTCCATGTACAGGGCGGTGCCGGCGCTGTCTTCCACGACCTTGGCGCGGTGCGGGAGGCTGTAGGTGACCTTGCCGTTCTCGATGGTCTTCACGAGCTGCACGGGAGTGGCCTTCCACTGCGAGCGGCGGGCGTGCGTGTTGGAGCGGGACTGCTTCCTCTTGGGAACGGCCATGAGGTTCTCTTCTCTGTTGCGGCGCCCTCGCGGGTGCCTGGTCTGTCGTGGTGGTGACGCGCGTGGTGCTGACGCGGTGGTGCTAGTGCTGCTCGCCCTGCTCGCCGCGGTCGTGGTGACCCGGGCTCGCTGGCTCGCCGTCGGCAGGTGCCGATTCAGCCTGGAACCCCGCGAGGGCCGACCACCGGGGATCGACGTTCTCATGAGGCGTGTAGTCGGGGATGTCCTCGATACGTTCACCCGTCACCGGGTCGAGTCCAGGGCAATCCGGCCGACACACCGGCTGGAAGGGCAGTGACAGAACCACTGCGTCTCTCACCACGGGTTCAAGATCCACGTGATCGTCTTGAACCTGATAGTCGAAAGCTTCGTCGACAGCGTACGCGAAAAGCTCCGCGAAATCGACTTCGACGGGCTGCTCGATGGCGCGCAGGCACCGGCTGCACTCGCCGGTGGCCGTCGAGGAGACGTGCCCGGAGGCGAGGATGCCGTCGTGCAGGCCCTCGAGGCGCACGTCGAGCTCGAGGGCTGCACCGGTCGCGACCGCGACCGGGCCCTCGCCGAGCTTCTCGGGCACCGTGACGTCGACGGTGTGCTCGCGCATCTCGCCTGCGCGGTGCAGCAGGTCGTACACCGTCAGCGTGTAGGGGGTGGGGGTGAAGTGAGGCACGAGGGGAGAGTTTACGCTCTGCGCGGCCGACGCGCGCCCGTGCTCGCCCACAGCGAGCGCGGCGCGAGGAGCGCCGCGGCGCGGCGTCGGGGCGTCGAGGAGGCGCGGAGGGCGTCGACGACGCGACGCGCGTCCCTGCCCACGTCGGCCTCCGCGGGCCGGCCGGCGAACCGCTCGGTCGTCAGGGCGGTCACCACGCGGTCGAGCGCGGCCCGCGACTCCTCGGAGCCGTGCCGGCGCCGCCCGCCGAGCCCGCCGCCCAGGTGGGCGGCCAGGAGCGCGGCCGCCGCCCCCGGCGTCGCCGAGCGCGGGACGTCGAGGCGCAGGTCGTCGGCGGTGTCGAGCACCTCCTGCCAGGCCCGGAGCGCGGCGTCGGGAGGCTCGGCGGCCAACCGCCGACGTCGACGGCCGGCCCGCAGGCCGGAGGGGACGACGAGCGCCAGCACGAGGAGCACGAGGAGCGCGGCCAGGCCGCCCGGGACGGCCACCGCGGCGTTGCCGGACGACCCCGCCGCCCGGGCGGGGTCGCTGGGGGTGGCGCTGGCCGCGTCGGGGCCGGTGGTCGCGGGCGCCTCCGCCGTGGGGGTCGGCGAGGCCTCGGCGGGATCGCTGGGCGCCGCGGTGGGCTCGACGCCGGTCTCCTGCAGGAACGACTGGGGGCGGCCGAGCCCGACGGTCGGCTCGAACGGCACCCAGCCGAGGCCCTGGAAGTAGAGCTCGGGCCAGGTGTGCAGGTCGTCGCTGCTGACCGTGCGCTCCTGGTCGTCGGCGAAGCCGGTGGACTCCCCCGGCAGGAAGCCGACCGCCACGCGGGACGGGATGCCCAGGGTGCGGGCCATCACGGCCATCGCCGAGGCGAAGTGCACGCAGTAGCCGCTCCGCACGCGCAGGAACGTCTCGACGGCGTCCAGGCCGCTGCCGTCGTAGCCCTGGTCGACCGGGGTCTCCTCCGAGTAGGTGAAGTCGCCGTCGCGGAACCAGTCCTGGAGGGCGACGGCCGCGTCGAAGGGGTTCGCGGCGTCGGCCGTCACCGCGGCCGCCTGCTCGCTGACGGTCGCGGGCACCCCGTCGACGGCGAGGTAGGGGGCCATGTCGGCCGGCGCGTCGCCGAGGGTCGCGACCACCTCGTCCTCGGTGGGGTCGACGGGGCGGCTGCGCACGGTGTACTCGAGCCCCTGCGTGCTCTCGTCGTCGCTCCGCACCGTCACGCCCGACTCGTCGACGACCGACCAGCCGTCGTCGATGCCGGTGATCTCGGTCGGCGGCACGGGCACCGGGAGGTACGGGCTGCGGAGCACGCCGATGGTCACCCGCGTCTCGACCGCCCGCCGGGTGGTGTCGGCGTCGACCCCGGGCGCCTCGGGCAGGACGTCGACGGTGGCGTCGGGGTCGAGCTCGACGTCGGCGGGGCTCCAGCTGCGACCCGAGAAGTCGACGAGGTCGACGAGCTTGAGGTACGTGCCCTGCTCGTCCGACGAGCGGTAGGTGAGGACGCTCACGGGCGCGCCGCGGCGGAGGTCGTCGCCGAGGTCGATGATCGGGTTGACGCCGGTGGCGAGGCCCGTGCCGGACGCGACGCCGGTGAGCGGCGAGACGCCCCCGAGGGGCACGAGGCTCGTCACCAGGCCCGCGACGGCCACCGCGGCGACGGCCCCGACGGCCCCGGCCGGGGTCGGCCGGCGCCCCGACGAGACCATGAGGAGCAGGAGGTAGAGCAGCACGGCCGCGACGACCCAGGGCCACCGGGTCTCGGCCGTCGGCACGAACGCCGGCACGGCGAGGACGACCGCCGGGAAGAGGCCCGTCGCGCCGGGGAGGCGACCGACCGAGGCGAGCAGGTCGACGAGGAGCGAGACGACGAGCACCGCGCCCACGACGGTCGCGAGCACGCCGTCGTCGACCGGCACCGGGGCGGTGCCGTCGGAGATCGTGAGGGCCGCCTGGTCGCTGAGGTCGCGCACCCGCTGCAGGGTCGCGGCGGTCGGCACGACGCCGAGCACGGCGGTGCCGCCCGAGACGACCGCCGTGGCGGTCGCGGTGCCGGCCAGCAGCCCGACGAGCCAGGCCAGCCACGGCGAGCCGCGGAGCGAGCGGACGAGGCCGGAGGCGCCGAGCACGACGGCGGAGACGCCCGCCCCCGCGAACCACCAGCCGGCACCGAGGAAGAGCGACGAGAGGCTGGCGAGCGAGACGACGAGCACGAGCCAGACGAGGGCGACCACGGGCCAGCGAGCGCCCTCGGCCTCGCCCCCGGTACGCCGGGACCGCCGCGGCTCAGCCACGGAGCAGCCCGCCTCGACGCACGGCGTCGCCGACCCGCTCGGTCGGGGTGGCCTCCACGACGCGCCAGCCCGCCTCGCGGAGCGACGCAGCGACGGCCTCGGGCGACAGGACGGCGGTGGGCTCCGTCGACGAGGAGCCGGCCCCGCCGCCCACGGCGGTGAAGCTGAGCGTCGGCGAGACCACGAGCGCGACGGCCGTCGACCCGGCCGCGCGGGAGCGGCCCAGCTGGTCGAGCTCGGCGCGGGTGAGGCCCGAGACGACCGCCGTGACGGGCTCCCGGGCCGCCGGCGGCGGCGCGAGGGAGTCGCTGGCGTCGTCGAGCTGGAGGTCGGCCAGGGCGTCGAGCCACGCGCCGGTGGCGTCGGGGTCGTGGCGCGCCACGAGGCTGCCCCCCGGCGTGCCGAGCACGGCGACGGAGCCCGCGTGGCCCCACTCGACCCCGAGGGTCGCGACGACCGACAGCGCCCACTCGAAGGCGTCGCTGCGGGCGACGTCGGCCCCCGTCGCGTCGGCGCTCGCGGCGCCCGACGCGGAGACGGAGTCCGACCAGCCGGCCGACCCGAGCGCCAGCACGAGGCGGGCGCTCGGCAGCCCGTGCTGCTCCTCCTGCCGGACCATGAGGTCGCCGTGGCGGGCCGTGGCCTTCCAGTGCACGCGGCGCAGCGGGTCGCCGCGGCGGTACTCGCGGGTGATCGGGTCGTCCTCGCCGCCGGAGAGGCTGTGCTCGCGCTGGCGCCGGGCGCCGTCGCCCAGCGACCTCGACTCGCGCGCGAGGCCGAGGTCGACGGCCTCGGGCACGACGACGAACTCTGCGGTGCCGGGCGCCACGACGCGGCGGCGGGCCACGCCGAACGACTCGACGAGCTCGACGTGGAGCGGGCCGACGCGGTGCCGCCCCCGGCTCAGCTCCGGGTGGCGGAAGGTCACGGTGGAGGTGCGCCCCGGCTCGAGCGTGACGGGCACGGCCGCCGAGCGGCGGGCGCGGCCCCACGGCACCTCGTCGCGCAGGGCGGCCTGCTGGGGGCGCCCGGAGCGGGGCGTCACCGTCAGGGTCTCGACCGCCGACCAGCCCGCCACGCCTCGCGAGGGAGTGAACCGGCGGCCGACGACGACGTCGACCCCGCGGACGAGCAGGGACAGGACGACGGCGACCACGAGGGCCACGAGCGCCACGCCGGCGAAGACGAGGGGCGGCGACTCGAGGAGCGCGCCCGCGACGGCGAGCAGCAGCCCCGCGCCCACCACGACCGCGCCGCGCCGCGTCGGCGTGGGCACTCCCCCGCGCGCCACGGTCAGCGTCGGCCGGCCGTGTCGCCGAGCGGCACGTCGGTCGAGGCGACGACGTCGGCCACCACGTCGTACGCCGCCGACACCGCGCCGGCCCCGGCGCGCCCGGCGAGGATGATGCGGTGGCCGAGCACGGGCCCGCTCATCGCGTCGACGTCGTCGGGCACCACGAAGCCGCGGCCGTTGAGCGCCGCCCACGACTTGGCGGCCCGCATGAGCTGGAGCGTCGCACGGGGGCTCGCGCCGAGCCGCACATCGGGGTGGCGACGCGTCGCCTGGACGACGTCGACGGCGTACCGCTCGACCGGCTCGGCCGTGTAGACCGTCCGCACCGCCGCGATCATGCGGCGCAGCTCGTCGAGCGACACGAGGGGCCGCACCTTCTCGAGCGGGCTGACGCGCTCGCGCTGCTGCAGCATGCGCAGCTCGCTCTCGGTGTCGGGGTAGCCGAGCGAGATGCGGGCCATGAACCGGTCGCGCTGCGCCTCCGGCAGCGAGTACGTGCCCTCCATCTCGACCGGGTTCTGGGTCGCGACGACGAGGAAGGGGTCGGGCAGCGGGTGCGTGACCCCGTCGACCGTGACCTGCCGCTCCTCGAGGCTCTCGAGCAGCGCGGACTGCGTCTTCGGGGAGGCGCGGTTGATCTCGTCGCCGATCACCACGTTGGCGAAGACGGGGCCGGGCGTGAACTCGAAGCCCCCGCGGTCGCGGTCGTAGATCGAGACGCCCGTGATGTCGCTCGGCAGCAGGTCGGGGGTGAACTGGATGCGCGTGACCCGGGCGTCGACGGCCTTGGCGAGCGCGCGGGCGAGCTGGGTCTTGCCGACGCCGGGGACGTCCTCGATGAGGAGGTGCCCCTCGGCGAGCAGGACGGTGAGGGCCGTGCCGATCGCGCCGTCCTTGCCGTCGATGACCGTGGCCACCGCCTCCATGATCCGGCGCGCGGCGGCCTGCACCTCGGGCAGGGGCATGACGTCGAGGTCGCCGTCGCCCCGCAGGGCACGGTCGGACGGTCGGGTGTCGCTGGTCGTGCTCATGGTCTCTCCCGGAGGGCGTCGGGCGGGCGTGCGGGGTGGTCGGGTCGCACGGGAGGACGGGCCGGGGGCCGGCGACGCTGCCGTGCGGGTGGGTCAGGTGGCCGCGAGGTACTCGGCGACGCTGGCGGGGACGTACGGGGCGACGTCGCCGCCGAGGGCCGCGACCTGGCGCACCAGCGAGCTCGACACGTGGGCGTGGGCGGGGTCGGGCAGCATGAAGACCGTCTCGACGCCGGCGAGGCTGCGGTTCATGATCGCCATCGGGGTCTCGTAGGCCACGTCGACCTGCGACCGGATGCCCTTGACGAGCACGGAGGCGCCGACCTCGGTGCAGTAGTCGACCAGCAGGCCGACGCTCCAGCTGTGCACGGTCACCGACGGCGGGAGGCCCGCCTCGCGGAGCGACCGCTCGAGCAGCGAGACGCGCTTCGGCAGCGGCAGCAGCGCCGACTTGTCGGGGTTGTGGACCACGAGCACGTGCACCTCGTCGAAGACGTGGGCGGCCCGGGCGATCACGTCGACGTGACCCAGGGTGACCGGGTCGAACGACCCCGGGACGACGGCGATCCTGTTCATCCGCACACCCTAGCCCGTGCAGATGTCGCTCCCGGGGGCCTTCCGGCGAACTCGGAGCGACGTCGGCCGGGGCCCGACGTGGCCGGTCGGCGGACGGGGACGGCCGCCCGGTCAGTTCTTCGCGAGGTACTCGCGGTCGGCGTCGTCGAGGCGGCGGGCGATGGCGGCGGCCAGGGCCGGGTGCCCCGACAGCGCGGCGTCGCCCTTGAGCGCCTCCGCGGCGTGCTCGCGCGCGGTCGTGATCAGGTCGCCGTCGGTCGCGACCCGCAGCAGGCGGAGAGACGACCGGCCGCCCGACTGCAGGCTGCCGAGCACGTCGCCCTCCCGCCGCAGCTCGAGGTCGACCTGGGCGAGCTCGAACCCGTCGAGCGTGGCGGCGACCGCCTCGATGCGCTCGCGGGCGACCGTGTCGGGGGCCGCGTGCGTCACGAGGAGGCAGAGGCCCGGGTGCCCGCCGCGCCCGACGCGGCCGCGGAGCTGGTGCAGCTGCGACACCCCGAAGCGGTCGGCGTCGAGCACCACCATCGTCGACGCGTTCGGCACGTCGACGCCGACCTCGATGACGGTCGTCGCGATGAGCACGTCGATCAGGCCGGCGGCGAAGCGCTGCATCACGTCGTCCTTCTCGTCGGCCGACATGCGGCCGTGGAGGGGCTCGACGCGGGCGCCCGCGAGCACGGGCAGCGACCGGGCGAGGGCGAGCACGCCCTCGACGCTCGCACGCTCGGGGGCGGGCACGTCGCCGTCGGGAGCGCCCTCGGAGGTGCCCTCCGGTGCGTCGTCGACCGGCGCCTCCTCGCCGGCCTCGACGCTGGCCGCGTCGATGGCGGGGCAGACGACGAAGACCTGGCGGCCCTTCGCGACCTCCTCCGCCGAGCGCTGCCAGACGCGGTCGCGCCAGCCGGGCCGGTCGGCCAGCGGCACGACGAACGACTCGATCGGCTGACGGCCCGCGGGCAGCTCGGTGATGGTCGAGACGTCGAGGTCGCCGAAGACCGTCATCGCCACCGTGCGCGGGATGGGCGTGGCCGTCAGGACGAGCACGTGCGGCGGCGTGCGGCCCTTCTGCCGCAGGGCCTCGCGCTGCTCGACGCCGAAGCGGTGCTGCTCGTCGACGACGACGAGGCCGAGGTCGTAGAACCCCACGGCCTCGCTGAGGAGGGCGTGCGTGCCGACGACGAGGTGCGACTGCCCGCTGACGATCGACAGCAGCGCGCGCTTCTTCTCGGCGGTCGACATCTGCCCGGTGAGCAGGGTGGGCCGTAGCCGCGCCGCGAGGTCGGGGCCGAGCGAGCGCACCACCGAGCGGAGGTGCTGGGCGGCGAGCACCTCGGTCGGCGCGAGGAGGGCCGACTGGCCGCCGCTCTCAGCGACCGCGATCATCGCGCGGAGCGCCACGAGGGTCTTGCCCGACCCGACCTCCCCCTGCACGAGGCGGTTCATCGGCACGTCGCCCTCGAGGTCACGGCTGATCTCGGAGCCGACGAGCACCTGGTCGGCCGTGCGCTCGAAGGGCAGCGCGGCGTCGAAGCGCGCGAGCAGGCCGTCCGGCCCGGCCACGCGCGGCGTCGCGGGGGCGGTGCGCAGCAGGGCACGCTGCTGCAGCAGGGCGGCCTGGAGCACGAAGGCCTCCTGGAAGCGCAGCGCGTCGCGGCCACGCAGATGGTCTCGGTCCTTCTCAGGCCGGTGGACGAGCTCGTACGCGTCGCGCAGCGACACGAGCTCGAGCTCGGCCCGCACCGCGGCCGGCACCGGGTCGTCGATCGGCGGGAGCGTGTCGAGCACCAGCTCGACCGAGCGCTGCACCTGCCAGGAGGCGACGGAGGCGCTGGCCGGGTAGAGGGGGATCGGCTGCTTCGCCCAGGCCTGCGCCTCGGCGTCGCCGACGCCCGCCACGGCCTCGTGCGACGCGTCGAAGAGCTCGTAGTCGGGGTGCGCCAGCTGGCGGAGGCCCCGGTAGTCGCCGACCTTGCCCGCGAAGATGCCCCGGGCCCCGGGCACGAGGTCTTTCGCGCGCCACGCCTGGTTGAAGAACGTGAGGGTCAGGATGCCCTGGCCGTCACCGATGCGCACCTCGAGGATCGAGCCGCGCCGCGCCCGCATCGTGCGCTCCCGGACGTCGAGCACCTGAGCGACGATCGTCACCGACTCGCCGAGCGGCAGCTGGTCGAGCGCGGTCAGCTCGCCGCGCCGGGCGTAGCGCCGCGGGTAGTGCGAGAGCAGGTCGCCGACCGTGCGGAGGCCGAAGGCCTTCTGCATCGCCTGCGCCGTCCGACCGCCGAGGGCACCGGCGAGCGAGGCGTCGAGGGGCGACGCGTCGAGCGGGGAGTCGGGCACCCCACCACGCTAGCGCCCGCCCCCGACAGCGTCGGAGCGACGAGTCGGAGCGTGACGGCGTCAGAGCGCGACCGCGTACCCGCCGGAGGCGCGGGTCGACTCCGCGAGCGCCGTCACGTGCCGGTCGTCGTTGACCTCGAGGGCCCGCAGCTGCCGGGCGACCTCGCGCGCCGACCGCTTGCAGAACCCGACGGCCAGGTGACGCTCGTCGGCGGAGCCGGCCCGCGCCTCCTGCAGGCTGGTGGTCGCGCGCGAGAGGACGGCCATCTGCGCGTAGACGCCGGAGGCGGCGTCGGCGAGGCGCTTCTGGACGAGCTGCTTCTCCTGCACGTGGCGGCCGTGCCGGCGGAGGGCCGCCTCGGCCCGCTCGCGCAGCTGCGAGACCTGCTCGCCCACGGCCGCCGCGCTGCGGGCGAGCGACGGGTGCACGCCGACCGGCCGCTCCGGCGAGATGCGCCGCTGCACCCGCCCCGCCACGTAGGGCGCGAGCACGCCGAGCGCCCGGGCGGGCTCGCCGATGCGGAGCGACGCCACGTCGGGCAGCTCCTCGCTGAGGGCCTTGAGGCCGTTGAGGGCGACGAACGCGCGCATCACGTCGTTCGCCCCCTCGAAGATCGGGAAGATCCGGAAGTCGCGGAGCGCCTTCGACAGCGGGTGCCCCTCCATGTACGCCTCGCCGCCGTGCAGCTGGACCGCCCGGTTGAGCGCGAACCAGCCCGTGTCGCTCGCGACGACCTTCGTCATCGCCGACTCCAGCGCGAAGTCGGTGTCGCCCCGGTCGACGAGACCGGTGGTGAGGTACGACATGGACTCGACGCCGTAGATCTGCTCGGTCATCCAGGCGAGCTTGTCGCCGACCATCTCGAAGTCGGCCAGGGGGCGGCCGAACTGGCGCCGCGACTCCGTGTGCTCGACCGAGAGCTGGAGGAAGCGCTTCATGCCGCCGGAGATCGCGGTGCCCATCGACATGCGGCCGTTGTTGAGGGTGTTCATGGCGATGCGGAAGCCGTCGCCGGGCTCGCCCAGCAGGTTCTCCGCCGGCACCCGGACGTCGGTGAAGTGCACGCGCTGCAGGTGGTTCGCCTTGAGGCCGTGCGTCTCGAAGCGCGGCCCCGTGCTGAGCCCCTCGGCGCCCTTCTCGACCACCAGCGCGACGTGGCCGAGCTCGCTGCGGGCGAAGACGGTGAGGACGTCCTTGTCGCCGTTGCCGATCCAGCGCTTCTCGCCGTTCAGCACCCAGCTGCCGTCCGCCTGCCGCTCGGCGCGGGTCTCGAGCGCGTAGGCGTCGCTGCCGACGTTCGGCTCGGTCAGCACGAAGGCCGCGAGCTTGCGGCCGCTCGCGAGGTCGGGCAGCCAGCGGGCCTTCTGGTCGTCGGTGCCGTAGAGGTGCAGCGGCTTGGTGCCGATCGACTGGTGCACCCCCATCACCGTGGCGAGGGTGCCGTCGACCCGGCCGAACTCCTCCATCACCCGGCAGTACGCGCTCTGGCCGAGGCCGAGGCCGCCGTACTCCTCGGCGACGAAGAGGCCGGTGAGGCGGCGGTCGCCCAGCTCGCGGATCGTGTCGTCGCCGACCCAGCCCTCGCGCTCGGCGCGCAGCGGGTCGTAGCCGGCGAGCACCTCGCGGGCCGACGCCGCCGCGGCCTCGACCCTGGCCGCCTCCTCCGGCGCCATGTGCGGGTAGGGCAGCACGAGCTCGGAGGCGATCCGCCCCGCGAACAACGACTTGGTGAACGAGGGCCTCACGGTGCGGTCGACGCTGGTCATGGGCCGATCGTGCCCGCGGCGACCGCGACCGCCAAACGCCTTGTGCCACCTCCACGACCGCTCACCGGCCGGGCCGCCGCCGCGTTGTCGACTTGCTCGAACCGCCTGGCCGATGCGTCAGGATGGCCGTGTGTCCCGCATCATCTCCGGCTTCGCCGACAACCTGACCCTCGCCGTGCCCAAGACGGGCACGCGCCCGACGAGCGACCGGGTGCGCGAGGCGCTGTTCTCGTCGCTCGACGCCCGCGACGAGATCGCGGGGCGGCGCGTGCTCGACCTCTACGCCGGCACCGGCGGGCTCGGCCTCGAGGCCGCGTCGCGCGGCGCGGCGACCGTCACTCTCGTCGAGAAGGCGCCGGCTGCCGCCCGCGTGCTGCGGAAGAACGTCGACGCCGTGGTCGGGCGCGCCCCGAGCGGCCGGGCACCGCGGGTCGACGTGGTCGCCATGCCCGTGCGCGCCTACCTCGTCGGCAGCGCGGCGCCGGTCGACCTCGTCTTCTTCGACCCGCCCTACGAGGTCTCCGCGACGGAGCTCGCGGGCGACCTGGAGGCCCTCCTGCCGTCGCTCGCCGACGGGGCCCTCGTCGTCGTCGAGCGCGCCTCGCGCGACGGGGAGCCGACCTGGCCGACGGGGCTCGGCCTCGACGTGCGGAAGAAGTACGGCGACACGACGGTCTGGTTCGCCGTCCGCGACTGAGCACCAGGCACCGGGGCACCAGGGCGCCGCGGAGTCGCGGCCCGGCCTCAGCCCGCCTGCCCGCTCCAGAGACGGTACGGGTCCCAGCCGCCGACCTCGTCGAGGTCGCGACGCCCGACGGTGACGCGGGGCGCGCCTCCCCCGGCCTCCCGGACCACGCCGACCGGGCGGAAGCCGCCCGGCAGGTCGGTCCCGGGCGGGAACGTGGCGAACAGCGAGTGGTCCTCGCCGCCGCCGAGGGCGACCCGCGGATCGGCACCGAGGCGCGCCGGGTCGAGGTCGACGACGACGCCGCTCGCCCGGGCCACCCGGGCGGCGTCGAGGGCGAGCCCGTCGCTGAGGTCGAGCATGGCCGTCGCCCCCGCGGTCGCGGCGAGACGGCCGTCGGCGATCGGCGGCGTCGGGGCGAGCTGCCAGCCGACGTCGGGGTCGCGCTCGCGGAGCGCCGCCGCGAGGTCGGCGTCGGGGGCCCCCTCGTGGTCGACACCGAGGCGGAACAGCAGGTCGAGGCCCCGGGCCGCCCGCCCGAGGGCGCCGGAGACGGCTACCACGTCGCCCGGCCTGGCTCCGTCGCGCCGCACCGGCGGGCGGCCGCCGAGGTCGCCGAACGCCGTGACGGCGACCGTGAACGTCGTCGACACCGAGAGGTCGCCGCCCACGACCCCGCAGCCGGGAGCCATCTCGGCGCACGCCTCGCGCAGCCCGTCGGCCAGCCGCTCGAGGTCGGCGACGAGGGTGCCGGGCGGCACGGCGAGGGCGACGACGAGGGCGGTGGGCCGCGCGCCCATCGCCGCCACGTCGGCGAGGTTCGAGGCGGCGGCCTTCCAGCCGAGGTCGTGCGGGGTCGACCACGCGAGTCGGAAGTCGGGGCCGTGCACCATGAGGTCGGTCGTCACCACGAAGCGGCCGTCCGGCGCGGCCACGACGGCGGCGTCGTCGCCCGGGCCGAGCTGCGTGTCGAGCCCGCGGGGCAGGCGGGGCAGGATGCGCGCCAGCGTCGCGAGCTCGCCCGCGCCCTCGACGGTGTCGGTGGGAGCCCGGCCGGGCGAGGAGGGGCCGGCCGAGGAGGCGTCGGCCCGGGAGGCGTCGGCGGAGGCTCGGTCGGCGGGGTCGGGCTCGGCGGACGTGGAGGTGCGTTCCATGTGCACGACGGTAGCCTGGCCGGGATGTCCAGCCCCGCCCGGCGCCTGCGCCTGCCCCTCCTCGCCGCCACCGTCGCCGTGGTCGCCCCCGTGCTCGCGGGCTGCACCGCCGCCGTGCCGATGACGGCCGCCGACGACGCGAACGACCCGGCCTGCGCCCAGGTCACCGTCCACCTGCCCGAGCAGGTCGGCCCCGACAGCGCGCCCTACCAGCGGCGCGAGACCGACGCGCAGGCGACCGGCGCCTGGGGCTCCCCCACGGCCGTGCTGCTGCGCTGCGGGGTCACCGCACCCGCCGTCTCCGACCTGCCCTGCTACCCGGTCGCCGGCGTCGACTGGCTCAGCGACCAGGACCCTGACGACCCCGACACCTACATCTTCACGACCTATGGCCGCACGCCGG
This sequence comes from Frigoribacterium sp. Leaf164, assembly GCF_001423665.1. Lineage (NCBI taxonomy): Bacteria > Bacillati > Actinomycetota > Actinomycetes > Micrococcales > Microbacteriaceae > Frigoribacterium > Frigoribacterium sp. Leaf164. The sequence continues at coordinate 830,431 of NZ_LMOX01000001.1, read as the reverse complement.
CCGTGCAGGTCATCGTCACCGACGAGGTGGGCAGCACCCCGCTCTTCGACCTGGCCGACGCGGTGGGCTACCTGCCGAACGACGGTCGCGCCTGCGTGGGCGTCGGCGACCTGCCGGGCGGCGACGGCGCCGACGGCAGCGGCGGCAGCGGCGGGGCCGACGCCACCGACGCCCCGACCGACGGCGGTGCGTCCACCGACGCGCCCCGCGACTCCCCCACGCCCTAGACGGTGGAGAGCGCCGCCCACGCGCCTCGGCGACCTAGCGGTCGGTCTCGAGGCCGAGCTCGACGAGCTCGGTGATCAGCTCGGGGTAGCTGAGCCCGCTGGCCAGCCAGCAGGCCGGGAACATCGAGATCGGCGTGAAGCCGGGCATCGTGTTGATCTCGTTGACCACCCAGCCCGCCGCGGTGAGGAAGAAGTCCACGCGGGCGAGGCCGGTGCCGTCGATCGACTCGAAGGCGAGGGCCGCGAGGCGCTGCATCTCGGCCAGCTCGTCGTCGGCGAGCGGCGCGGGGCAGACCAGGTCGGCGCCCGCTCCGCCGAGGTACTTCGACTCGAAGTCGTAGAACGTGTCGGAGCCGAGCACGATCTCGCCGGCGACCGAGGTGCGCGGCGCGGCCCCGGCGCGGCCGCCGAGCACGGCGCACTCCAGCTCGCGGCCGACGAGGCCCGCCTCGACGAGCACCTTGACGTCCTCCGCGAGGCCGTCGGCCATCGCGGCGGCGAGCTGGTCGGGGCCGTCGACGCGCGAGACGCCCACGCTCGACCCGGCGCGCGCGGGCTTGACGAAGAGCGGGTAGCCGAGCTCGGCCACCGCGGTCGTGACGCCCTCGGGGTCGGCCTGCCACTCGCCGGCCCGGACGGTGCGCCAGGGGGCGACGGCGATGCCGGCCTGCTGCAGGACGGTCTTGGTGAAGTGCTTGTCCATGCCGACCGCGGAGGCCAGCAGGCCCGCGCCGACGTAGGGCAGGCCGACGAGCTCGAGCAGGCCCTGCACCGTGCCGTCCTCGCCGAAGCGCCCGTGCAGGATGGGGAAGACCACGTCGACCTCGCCGAGCAGCCGCACGCTGCCGTCGGCCTCGACGACGCTGAGCTCACGGCTCGACGACGACTCCGGCCAGCGGACGCGCGTGCCGTTGTCGCGCACGATCGGCAGCGACTCGGCGTCGAGGGCGAACAGGGCCGCGTCGTCGGGCTGGAGCGTGAACGCGCCGTCGGCGGTGATGCCGACCGGGACGACGTCGAACCGGTCGCGGTCGATCGCCGCGAGCACGCCGCCGGCGGTCGCGCAGCTGATCGAGTGCTCGCTGGAGCGGCCGCCGAACAGCACGACGACGCGCTGACGCCGCGGGGCGCCCGGCACGGCGCCGGTCTCGGTCGAGGGGCCGTCGGCCACGCCGGTGTCGGTCTCGCTGCTCATGGGGCCCCTCTGAGTCGTCGCGCCCGACGGGGTGACCGTGGGAGGCGCGGGTGGCGTTCGTGACGGAGCGTCGCCCCCGGCGTGGTGCCGGTCGCCCCCCGGCGGCTACTCGCCCTGCGGCTCGTCGGTCTCGGTGAGGTGCGGGGCGATGTTCCGCGGGTCCAGCGTACCGGCGAGGACCCCGGCGACCTGGGTCACGATGGGCATGTCGACGCCGCGCGACGCCGCCAGCTCGAGGATCGGGGCGACCGAGGAGAGCCCCTCCGCGGTCTGGTTCATCTGGCGCACGACGTCGCCGTAGGCGTAGCCCTGGCCGAGCAGCCGACCGGCGGTGTTGTTGCGCGAGAGCGGCGACTCGCAGGTGGCGATGAGGTCGCCGAGCCCGGCGAGCCCGGCGAGGGTCTCGGCCTTGGCCCCGAACGACACCGCGAAGGCCGTCATCTCGGCGAGGCCCCGGGTGATGATCGAGGCCTTCGTGTTCTCGCCGTAGCCGACGCCGTCGACGATGCCGACGGCCACCGCGATGAGGTTCTTGAGCACGCCGCCGAACTCGGTGCCGATGACGTCGGTGTTGACGAACGACCGGAAGTACGGGTTCGTCGCCGTGGCGGCGACGGCCGTGGCGGTCTCGAGGCTGCGCGACGAGACCACGGCCGCGGTCGGCTGCCGCTTGGCGATCTCGAGGGCCAGGTTCGGGCCGGAGGCGACGGCGATGAGGTCGGGGTCGATGTCGAGCTCTTGCTCGATGACCTGGCTCATGCGGAGCCCGGTCGCCTTCTCGACGCCCTTCATCAGGCTGATGACCGGCACGCCGCGCGGCACGAGGTCGCGCACGGCGGCGAGGTTCTCCCGGAGGGTCTGGCTCGGCACGGAGAGGTAGACCTGCTCGGCCCCGGCCAGGGCCGCGGCGACGTCGGTCGTGGCGACGAGGGTGCGGGGCAGGTTGATGCCCGGCAGGTAGTCGCTGTTGCGCTTGCTCTCGGTGATCTCGCGGGCGAGCTCGGGGCGGCGCGCCCAGAGCGTCACGTCGGCGCCGCCCTCGGCGAGCACCTTCGCGAAGGTCGTGCCCCAGCTGCCGGAGCCCAGCACGGCGACCGTGCGCGGGATCGCGCTGCGCATCACGACGGAGATCGCCTCGGTCGTGACCGCGCCCTCGCCGAGGGCGCCGATGGCGTCCTCGCGGCTGGCGCCCTCGCTCGTGCCCTGGCGGTCGTCACTGCTACTCAAAGCGGCCGGTCTCCTTCTGGTCCTTCGCGTGCGGGTCCCACGGCTCGGCCGGCGGCGACTCGTCGCGCAGCTCGGCCAGCAGCTCGGTCACCCGGCGCATCACGAGCGCCGTCGCCTCGGCGTACGCCGCCTGGTCGAGCGGCCGGCCGCGCCACGGCGACAGGTCGACAGGGTCGCCGATCGCCGCGAGGATGCGCTTCCGCGGGAAGAGGCTGAGCTTCGAGGAGTAGCGGCCCATGACCTGCTGGCTGCCCCAGTGGGCCATCGGCACGAGGGGCACGCCGGCCTCGATCGCGAGGCGGACCGCCCCGCTCTTGCCCTTCATCGGCCAGAGGTCGGGGTCGCGGGTCAGCGTGCCCTCGGGGTAGATGATCACCCCGCCGCCGCTCGTGGCGAGGGCACGGCCCGCGGCGAGCGGGTCGCTCGCGTGCGTCGGTCCGCCGCGCTCGACGGGGACGTGCCCCATGGCGCGCATCAGCGACCCGAAGACCGGCACCCGGAAGAGCGACGCCTTGGCGAGGAACCTCGGCACGCGGCCCAGGGTCCACATCAGGCGCGCCACGACCACGGGGTCGATGTTCGTGCAGTGGTTGGGTGCGAGCACGAAGGCGCCCTCGTTCGGCAGCTTCTCGGCGCCGCGGACCTCGATCACCGCGAGGCGGTCGAAGAGCGGCGCCCCGACGGCGGCGACGGCACGGAAGACCGCGCTCTTCTCCTTGCCCCGGCCGAAGCGGCCGACGCGGCGGGCAGGCTGGACGACGGGCACGTCGGGGTCGGCGGGACCCCCGTGCGCGCGGGCGGCGTCGCTCACGCCGGGCTAGCCCTGGAAGTCGAAGTCGGCGCCCAGCTTGCGCAGCTTCGCGATGAAGTGCTCGTAGCCGCGGCTGATGATGCCGACGTTGGTGATCTTCGACTCGCCCTCGGCGGTCAGCGCCGCGATGAGGTGGCTGAAGCCGCCGCGCAGGTCGGGCACGCGGATGTCGGCGCCGTGCAGCGCCGTCGGCCCGGTGATGACGGCGGCCTGCTCGAACTCTCGGCGCGCGACCCGGCGGTCGTGGCCGGGCAGGCCGTCCTTGTGGACGACGATCTGCGCGCCCATGTCGTTCAGCGCCTCGGTGAACTGGAAGCGGTTCTCGTAGACGGTCTCGTGCACGATCGAGGTGCCCTGCGCCTGGGTCAGGGCCACGATGAGGGGCTGCTGCCAGTCGGTCATGAAGCCGGGGTGCACGTCGGTCTCGACGACGACGGGCTTGAGCTCGCCGCCGGGGTGGAAGAAGCGGATGCCGTCCTCGTGGACGTCGAAGTCGCCGCCGACCTTGCGGAAGACGTTGAGGAACGTCATCAGGTCTTTCTGGTCGGCGCCCTCGACGAAGATGTCGCCCTTCGTGGCGAGGGCGGCGGAGGCCCAGCTCGCGGCCTCGTTGCGGTCGTTGATGGCCCGGTGCGTGTACCCGCGGAGGCTCTTGACGCCCTCGATGAAGATGACGCGGTTCGGCTCGACCGAGACCACGGCGCCCATCTTCTGGAGGATGGCGATGAGGTCCATGATCTCGGGCTCGATCGCCGCGTTGCGGAGCTCGGTGACCCCGTCGGCGAGGACGGCCGTGAGGAGGACCTGCTCGGTGGCGCCGACGCTCGGGTAGGGCAGCTCGATGTTCGCGCCCTTGAGGCCGTCGGGGGCCGTCAGGTGGATGCCGTTGTACGACTTGTCGACCACGGCGCCGAAGGCGCGGAGCGCGTCGAGGTGGAAGTCGATCGGGCGGTCGCCGATGCGGCAGCCGCCGAGGTCGGGGATGAAGGCCTCGCCGAGGCGGTGGAGCAGCGGGCCGCAGAAGAGGATCGGGATGCGGCTCGAGCCGGCGTGCGCGTCGATCTCGGCGAAGTGCGCCGACTCGACGTTCGACGGGTCGAGGATCATCTCGCCGCGGGCCGGGTCGGTGATGCGCACGCCGTGGACGGAGAGCAGGCCGCGCACCACGTTGACGTCGCTGATGTCGGGGACGTCGCGGAGGATGCTGGGGGTGTCGCCGAGGAGGGCCGCGACCATGGCCTTCGTGGCCAGGTTCTTCGCGCCCCGGACCTCGATGCGGCCGATCAGCGGCTTGCCGCCGCGGATGACGATCTCGTCGCTCTTCAGACCCACTCGGGCTCCTGCTGCTGCTGCGTCTTGGACAAGGGAGTTCACTTCTTCACCGGCAATGTCTTCGGGCGCCAGGCGGCGCGTCGGGATTCGAATTCTGTGATGGCCGCTTCGTCGCGGAGCGTCAGCCCGATGTCGTCGAGACCCTCGAGCAGGCGCCACTTAGTGTAGGCATCGACCTCGAACGACACGGTCAGGTCGCCCGCCGTGGCGGTCTGCGACTCGAGGTCGACGGTCATCTCGAGGCCGGGCGTGGCCTCGAGCACGGCCCAGACGCGCTCGACGTCGGCCTCGTCGACCACGGCGCTGAGCAGGCCCTGCTTGCCCGAGTTGCCGCGGAAGATGTCGCCGAAACGGGCACTGAGCACGACGTCGAAGCCGAAGTCGCGGAGCGCCCAGACGGCGTGCTCTCGGCTCGAACCGGTGCCGAAGTCGGGCCCCGCCACGAGGACGCGGGCGCCCTGGTACTCGGGTCGGTTCAGGACGAAGTCGGGGTCTTGCCGGGCGGAGAAGAACAAGGCGTCCTCGAAGCCGGTCTTCGTGACCCGCTTGAGGAACTCGGCCGGGATGATCTGGTCGGTGTCGACGTTGCTGCGCTTCAGGGGCGCGGCCACTCCGGTGACGGTGGTGAACTTCTGCATCAGGCGGCGCCTCCGGCCAGCTCGGCGAGCGCGGGAGAGGCCCCGGCGCGCTCGGCGAGGAGCGCGTCGTGCACGGGGGTGCCGGCGAGGTCGTCGAGGTCGCCCGGGGCGGAGAGGGTGCCGCGCACCGCGGTCGCCGCCGCGACGAGCGGGGAGACGAGGTGCGTGCGACCGCCCTTGCCCTGCCGGCCCTCGAAGTTGCGGTTGCTCGTGGAGGCGCAGCGCTCGCCCGGGGCGAGCTGGTCGGGGTTCATGCCGAGGCACATCGAGCAGCCCGCGAAGCGCCACTCGGCGCCGAAGTCGGTGAAGACCTTGTCGAGGCCCTCGGCCTCGGCCTCGAGCCGGACCCGCGCGGAGCCGGGGACGACCATGACGCGGACGCCCTCGGCCTTGGTGCGGCCGGCGATGACGGAGGCGAAGGCCCGGAGGTCTTCGATGCGGCTGTTCGTGCAGGAGCCCATGAAGACCGCGTCGACCGGGATCTGCTTCATCGGGGTGCCGGCCTCGAGGGCCATGTACTCGAGGGCGCGCTCGGCGGCGGCGCGCTCGTTCGGGTCGGCGACGGCGGTCGGGTCGGGCACGGAGTCGCTGAGCGACACGCCCTGGCCCGGGTTCGTGCCCCAGGTGACGAACGGCTCGAGGGTGTCGGCGTCGAGGAAGACCTCGGCGTCGAACACGGCGTCGTCGTCGGTCGGCAGCGTCGTCCAGTAGGCGACCGCGTCGTCCCAGTCGGAGCCGGTCGGAGCGTGGTCGCGGCCCTCGAGGTAGTCGAAGGTCGTCTGGTCGGGGGCGACCATGCCGGCGCGGGCGCCCGCCTCGATCGACATGTTGCAGATCGTCATCCGCCCCTCCATCGAGAGGGCCCGGATCGCGCTGCCGCGGTACTCGAGCACGTAGCCCTGACCGCCGCCGGTGCCGATCTGGGCGATCACCGCCAGGATGATGTCCTTCGCGGTGACGCCCGGGCGCAGCGTGCCCTCGACGGTCACGGCCATGGTCTTGAAGGGCTTGAGCGGCAGGGTCTGCGTCGCCATGACGTGCTCGACCTCGCTGGTGCCGATGCCGAACGCCATCGCGCCGAAGGCGCCGTGCGTCGAGGTGTGCGAGTCGCCGCAGACCACCGTGATGCCCGGCATGGTGAGGCCGAGCTGCGGGCCGACGACGTGGACGATGCCCTGCTCGGCGTCGCCCAGCGGGTGCAGCCGGACGCCGAACTCGGCGGTGTTGCGACGCAGGGTCTCGATCTGGGTGCGGCTCGTGAGGTCGGCGATCGGCCGGTCGATGGCGAGCGTCGGGGTGTTGTGGTCCTCCGTCGCGATCGTGAGGTCGGTGCGGCGGAGCGGACGACCGGCCTGGCGGAGGCCGTCGAAGGCCTGCGGGCTGGTCACCTCGTGCACGAGGTGGAGGTCGATGTAGAGGAGGTCGGGCGCGCCGTCCTCCCCCTTGACGACGACGTGGTCGTCCCACACCTTCTCGGCAAGCGTCCTGCCCACGGGCACGCCCCTCTCCAGAGTTCTTCTCAGCGGAATGATCGTCGAAGTCTACGCCAGGGCCTGCCCGACGACGTGAGGTGCAAGCGGCGGGGCCGACGCCGCATTCCCGCGCCGCCGAGCGGCCCCCGAGCGCCCCCGGCGAGGGTTCCGAATAGCATGTCGGCACCCGTCGCACGGTCGGCGGGGCCCTCGACGAGGAGGCCGACGACAGCATGGCGGGAGCGGACGGGACGACGCGGGCGCGCACGCCGCGGCCGTCGCCCCTGCGCCGGGTCGTCGTCGCCGCGCTGGCCGTGGTCGCCGCGACCGCCGTCGTCGCCGTCGGCGGCACGGCCGCGTCGCCGCGCTACGCCGACGGGCCGCCCTGGGGCGGCACGGCGGTGGACGACCTCCGGAACGCCCCGACCGGCACGGCCTGGTCGCTCGACCTGGCCGAGCGCCTCGCCCCGGGCGTGCCCCGACGCTGCCTCCACTTCTGGCCCTCGCCCGCCGTGGACGGGCTCGTCGCCGTCGGGGCCTCCGTCGACCTCGACCCGGGCACGGCCTCCGGCGGTCCGGACTGCCGCCGTGCCGCCCTCGACGACGGGGCGAGCCGCGTGGCCCTCGTCGACTCCCGGGACGGCCGGGTGCGGTGGGTGCACGACCTGGCCGACGACCTCGACGACACCGACCCCTTGAGCATCCCGGCGAGCCAGGTCGTGCCGGCGGCCGGCCGGGTGCTGGTGCAGACCCAGACCACCGGGTCGACCGTGCTCGTCGCCCTCGACCTCGTCGACGGCCGGGCGCTCGAGTCCACCCGCGGCCGCCGCGACGTGCCCTCGATCAGCGTCTCGACCGTCGGGCGGCTGCAGCTGCGCACCTCCTCCGGAGCGATCGGCTCGCCCGACCGGTACTCGCTCGTGGACGCGGCCGCCCTCGACGACCCCGTGTGGGAGGGGCGGGTCGACGCCGGCACGACGCCCCAGCTGCTCCCGGACGGGCTCCTCATCGTCGTCGACGGCCGCGCCGTCCGCGTCGACGGCCGGACGGGCGAGGCCAGCCCGTCGGCCGCCGCCGCCGACGTGGTCGCGACCGCCCCCGACGGGGGCGACGACGTGGCCTGGACGCTCGGTCGCGACGCCGACGGGAGGCGCGCCGTGTCGGCGATCGACGCCGACGGCGACCTCCTCTGGTCCGTGCCGAGCCCGACGCCGCGCCTCTCGGCCACCGACGGCTGCGTCCTCACCACCGACGACGGCGGCACCACGGCCACCTGCCTCGACCCCCGCAGCGGGCAAGACCGGTGGACGACCGAGCTCGGCGCCGCGTTCTCGGCCGCCGCCGCCTCGGGCCAGGTGGGCGGCGACCTCTACGCCGTCGTCCAGTCCGACGACGGCGCCCGCCTCACCGCCCTCGCCGCCGCCGACGGCCGCGTCCGGTGGCGGGCGCCGCTCGGCGTCCTCGACGAGGTCGCCGCGGCCTCCCGCACCGTCGTCTACGTGCGCACCGACGGCTCCCCCACCGCGGGCCGGGGCCTCAGCGCCTACGACGCCGCGACGGGCGCCCGGCTCTGGTCGCTGCGCTCCGACGACCGGGTGTCGTTCTGGGGCGGCGGCCTGGTCTCGATCGACGGCCGCGGCGTGGCCACGCGCCTCGTCGACCGCACGAGCGTGGTGGCCGGGCTGGCCGGAGGCGCGGCGTGAGCCCCGAGGGGCGGCCCGGCTGGGCCCCGGCGCGGCCGACCCCGGACGTCGCCGTGTGGGAGCCCGCCCGCCGCGGAAGCACGAGCGAAGCCCCCGGCCGGGACGACGACGGGGCCGGTGCCGGCGACGGAGCAGGACGGCCCGGACGAGGCCCGGCCGCCCCGGGGCCGCGACGCCCCGCGTGGTGGCACCGCGCCTCCCGCGGTCGCCGCCTCGCCCTCGGCTACGCCGCGCTGCTCCTGGCCGCCGCCCTGCCCGCGGCCCTCCTCGCCCCGGGCCAGCCGGAGTACGGCGCCGAGCCGCCCTGGCGCGGCGTCGAGACGGTCGACCTGCGGCAGGAGCCGACCACCGGGTGGTCGGTCGCGCTCGCGGAGACCCTCGCGCCCGGGTTCCGGCCCGCGTGCCTGCGCTTCCCGACCGCGACGGTCGACACCGGCCGCGTGCTCGTCAGCGCGGGGCCGGGCTGGACGTACGGCTTCGCGAACGACGCGGGCTGCGGCAGCGAGACGACCGGCGTGGGCTCCCGGCTCGCGCTGCTCGACACCGAGCGCGGCGCGTTCAGCTGGGTGCACGACGTCGCCGACGACGCCGCCCGGCTCGGCCTCGAGGGGCCGGTCGACGTCGTCGCGGCCTCGCTCGCCGGCGACACGGGGCTCGTCGTCGTCCGCGTCGTCGCGGGCGAGCGCGCGGTGCTGCTCACCCTGGCGCTCGCCGACGGCTCGACGGTCGGGGCGTCGGAGCCGCGGGCGACGACCGAGACCGACAGGTTCCAGGCCGCGGGCACGGTCGTCGTGACGGGACGCCAGCCGGCGGCCGGGGCGCGCTACAGCTACGAGCTGCGCGACGTGCGCGACCTGGGCCGGGTGACCTGGGCGGGGCGGGGCACGACGAGCGGCACCGTGCTGGCCCTCGACGACCGGCTGGTCGTCGCCACCCCCGAGGGCACCCTGCAGGTCGACCCGACGACGGGCGTCGCCCGCCCCTGGGGCACGCGCCTCGACGAGCTCTCGGGGCACCTCGTCCACGACGGGCTGCTGATCGGGCCGACCGGCGCCGGCGGCGGCGTGACCGCCCGGGGAGCGGACGGCGAGGTGCGGTGGCGCTCCCCCACGGACGTCCGCGGCACGCTCGACGAGGGCCGGTCGTGCCTGCTGGTCAGCGACGTCGACCGTGACCGGCTCACCTGCCTCTCGTGGACGACCGGCCGGGCCACCTGGAGCCGCGAGGGGCTCGGCGCCACCGGCGCGGCCGGGGTGGTCGGGCAGACCGACGACCGGGTCTACGCGAGCTCGTCGGCGCCGGGCGACCGGCCGCTCGAGGTGCAGGCGCTGGACGGCGCGACCGGGCGCACCCTGACCCGCTTCGACCTGCCCACCGGCGCCGTCCTCGCCGCCGTCGGCCGGACCGTGGGCTACGCCCTCGCCTACGGCAGCTCGGGCGGGCGCTCGACGGTGGTCGCCTACGACCTCGCGAGCGGCGAGCGGCTGTGGACCCACACCGGCCAGCTGCAGGTCTCGATCTGGGCCGGGCACCCGGTCGACGTCGACGTCGAGGGCCGCGCGGGCGAGCTCGCCGCCCCGGAGGCGCGGGTCGTCGCCGGCGGGTGAGCGACGCGCCCGGGGCGGGCCCGGACTAGAACACGTGTTCGAACGGAGCGTAGGGTGACGCCATGGTCATCCCCTTCACCGCCTCGCTGCTCGACTCCCTCGACGACGGCCCCGAGCTGCTCCCGCTCGCCGGCCGCGTGCGGCGGCTCGAGCTCGGCGACGGTGCCTGGCTCGACCTGGTGCCCGGCTGGGCGACCGCCTCCGACGCCCTCTTCGAGCGGCTCGTCACCGACGTGCCCTGGCAGGCGGACCGCCGCACCATGTACGACCGCGTCGTCGAGGTGCCGCGCCTCGTCTCGTCGTACGGCGTCGGCGACGCCCTGCCCGACCCCGTCCTCGCCGCGGCCCGGGACGACCTCAACGACCACTACGCCCGGCGGGGCGCGCCCGACGAGCAGCTCTTCCGCCGTGCCGGGCTGTGCTTCTACCGCACCGGCGACGACAGCATCGCCTGGCACGGCGACCGGGTCGGCTCCGGCCTCGGCCGCGACACGATGGTCGGCATCCTGTCCCTCGGCGCTCCCCGCACCCTCGCGGTGCGCTCGCGACGCACGGGGCGGGTCGACAGGTTCCCGCTCGGCCACGGCGACCTGCTCGTCATGGGCGGGAGCTGCCAGCGCACCCACGAGCACGCGATCGCGAAGACGAAGAAGGCGGTCGGGCCGCGCATCTCGGTGCAGTTCCGCCCCCGGTGGGACGAGGGAGTCGCGGGGCGCGCCGCGCACGCTGCCGCGGCCCCGAGGGCGTGACGACGAGCACCCCGGCCCGGCGCTAGGCGGCCGGGGGCACCTCGAGGGCGACCCGCGCCTCCCCCGGGCCGCCGCAGACGGCGTCGCCGCCGACGCGCTCGAAGCGGAGCCCCGCGGTGCGCGAGGCGGCGAGGATCGGGCCGACGTCGCCGCCGTCGGACCACGCCCGCACGTCGACCTCGTCGGGGAAGGAGCCGTCGGGCGACGACGACCCGCCCCACGACGAGATGACCCAGGTGCCGTCGGGGGCCCGCTCGGCGGGGCCGGGCCAGAGCCACGGCCCGATGTCGGGGCCGTCGGCGGTCGACCGGTCGTCGACCTGGCCCTGCCACGGCAGGGGCGACGACGCGGCGGCGCCGACGGGCACCAGCTCGACGACCGCCACGCGCTCGACCGCGCCCGTGACCTCCACGACCACGGTCGTGCCCCAGGCGACGGCCGGGCAGGCCACGACGGGCCCTCCGATCGACCTCAGGGCGAGCAGCACCGCGCCGGCGGCGACCACGCCGAGGCAGGCGAGCCCGACGAGCAGGCCCGCGCGCGTCGTCCGGTCGCTGGGCATGGCTCGAGCATCGGGCACGGCGGGCCCGTCGTCGAGGGCGGCGGCCGGGTCGTGACCGAGACGTGACGACGGAGCGCGGGCACCGGGAGGTCGAGACGCCCCGGAACGACGAATCCCGCCCGGCGTGTGCCGGGCGGGATCTCGTGGTTGCTGAACGGTGGTGGTGACCGAACAGATCGGTGACCCCAACGGGATTCGAACCCGTGTTACCGCCGTGAGAGGGCGACGTACTAGGCCACTATACGATGGGGCCGTTTTTGCAACTCGTCGAGTATGCCACAGCCTCACGAACGAGTACAAATCGAGCCCGCCCCGCGTGTCGCGGAGCGGGCGTACAGTCGGCCGCATGCGCCTGACCAAGCTCGAGCACGCCGCCTTCGTCGTCGAGGAGGACGGGCGGAAGCTCGTCGTCGACCCCGGCTCCTTCACCACGCCGCAGGTCGACCTGCACGACGTCGTCGCCGTGGTCGTCACCCACGAGCACCTCGACCACTGGACCCCCGACCAGCTCGGCCACCTGCTCGCCACGAACCCCGGGGCGACGATCTACGGCCCGGCCGGGCTCGCGGAGGCCGCCGAGGGGTTCGAGGTCCACGTCGTGGCCGACGGCGACACCGTCGAGGCGGGGCCCTTCACCCTCGCCTTCCACGGCTCGCGCCACGCCGTCATCCACGAGTCGATCCCCGTCATCGACAACGTGGGGGTGCTCGTCAACGGCCGCCTCTTCTACCCGGGCGACGCGTTCACCGTCCCGCCGGTGCCGGTCGAGACCCTGGCGGCACCGGTCGGTGCGCCCTGGCTCAAGATCGGCGAGGCGATGGACTACGTGACGGCCGTGGCGCCGACCCGGCTCTTCCCCGTCCACGAGCAGACACTGTCGGCGGCGGGCTTCGGCATGCACGCCGACCGGCTGCGGGCGAGCGTCGAGGCCCTCGGGGGCACGGCGGTCGTCCTGGCGGCGCACGAGTCCCTCGAGGTCTGACCCGCGACTCCCCCGGCTCCCGGCCCTCGCACCGCGTGACGGCGCCCCGCCTCCCGACCGGGAGACGGGGCGCCGTAAAGGGGAACGCTCTGGCGGAGCTAGAGCGTCACGTCGATCTCGCGCAGCAGCTGCGCGTCGATGGCGACGCGCACCGTCTCGAGCAGCTCGTCGGGAGCGGGGCTGTCGATGGTGAGGACGCTGAGGGCCTGCCCGCCCGCGCTGCGACGGGCGATCTGCATGCCCGCGATGTTGATGCCGGCGTCGCCGAACTCCTTGCCGTAGACGGCGACGATGCCGGGGCGGTCGCCGTAGACCATGACGAGGTGGTGCGCCGCGATCGGCACCTCGACGTCGTAGCCGTTGATCTCGACGATCTTCTCGACCTGCTTGGTGCCGGTGAGGGTGCCCGACACGCTGATCTGGCCGCCGTCGCTGAGCGAGCCGCGGATGGTCAGGACGTTGCGGTACTCCTCGCTCGTCGGGTCGGTGAGCAGCCGCACGGTGATGCCGCGTTGCTCGGCGAGCAGCGGCGCGTTCACGTAGCTGACCGACTCGCTGACGATGTTCGTGAAGACGCCCTTGAGGGCCGCGAGCTTGAGCACGCTGACGTCGTGCTCGACGAGGTCGCCGCGCACCTCGACGTCGATGCTCGTGAGGGGCGAGTCGGCGAGCCCGGCGAACACCTGGCCGATCTTCTCGAGCAGCGGGATGCCCGGGCGCACGTACGGGTCGATGACGCCGCCGGCGACGTTGACCGCGTCGGGCACGAGCTCGCCGCCGAGCGCGAGGCGGACGGACTTCGCGACCGACACGCCCGCCTTCTCCTGCGCCTCGTCGGTCGACGCGCCGAGGTGCGGGGTGACGACGACGTTCTCGAGGCCGAGCAGCGCCTGGTCGACGGGGGGCTCCGAGGTGAAGACGTCGAGGCCGGCACCGGCGATCTCGCCCGTGGTCAGGGCCGTGTAGAGGTCGGCCTCGTCGATGAGGCCGCCGCGGGCCACGTTGACGACGAACGCCGTCGGCTTCATGGCCTTCATCTGCTCGAGGCCGATCATGCCCGTCGTCTCGGGCGTCTTCGGCATGTGGATCGTGACGAAGTCGGCGGTGGCCAGCAGCTCGTCGAGCGAGAGCAGGGTGACACCGAGCTGCTGCGCGCGGGCCGGCGTGACGTAGGGGTCGTAGGCGACCACGTTCACGCCGAACGCCTGGAGGCGCGCGGTGATCAGGGCGCCGATGCGCCCGAGGCCGACGATGCCGACGGTCTTCTCGAACAGCTCGACGCCGGTGTACTTCGAGCGCTTCCACTGCCCCTGGGCCAGCGCGGCGTGCGCGGCGGGGATGTGGCGCGCGAGGCTGAGGATGTGGCCGACGGTGAGCTCGGCGGCCGAGATGATGTTCGACGTCGGCGCGTTGACGACCATGACGCCCGCCGTCGTGGCGGCCTTGATGTCGACGTTGTCGAGGCCGACGCCCGCGCGGGCCACGACCTGCAGGTGCGGCGCGGCGGCGATGGCCTCGGCGTCGACCTGCGTCGCGGAGCGGACCAGGATCGCGTTGGCCTCCGCGAGGGCGGCGAGCAGCGCGGGCCGGTCGGTGCCGTCCACGCTCCTCACGTCGAAGTCGGGGCCGAGGGCCTCGACGGTGGCTGGTGAGAGCTCTTCAGCGATCAGAACGACGGGCTTGGCCACGGAGACAGGGTCCTAACGAGAGGGTGCAGAGGAACGCCGCGACGCGCCGTGGGCGCGGCTGCTGGTCACTCTAGCGACTCGTCGGAGGGCCCAGGCGCAGATGACGCCGGTGGTCCGGGGGGCCTGCACCGCGACTCCCCCGCCGCCGTCCGCGGCCGTCGTCGGCGGCGACGTGTCCGGTCAGATGCTGAGCACGTACGCCGTGAGGCTCAGCGACGCCGCCGCGACCGCGGCGAGGCCGGTGGCGAAGACGAGGGCCGCCCGGCCGAGCGTCCGCCGGCGCGCGACGAGGAGGGCGACGACGTACGCGACCGGGGGCAGCAGCACGTTGGCCCAGAGCGCGGCCCACGGCGGCGACGCGGCGAGCGAGCCCACGCCGACCTCGTCGAAGAAGGCGTTGTTCTGGTAGCGGACGTCCTGCGGCACGAGCACGAGGTTGGTCACCGCCTCGGAGAGGTCGTAGGCGGCCAGCAGGCCGGCGAGGACGGCGATCAGGACGAACCCGACGCGGGGGCCCCGGCGGGCGCGGCGCGGCGTGGCGGAGGCGGTCGCCCCGCCGGGCGCGGCGGTCACGCCCCGCCCCCGATCACGAGGGGCCAGGGGGCCAGGAGCACGGCCCCGACGGCCATCACGAGCAGGCGGCGGCCGGAGTGCTGCGCCGGCACCAGCAGGATGGTCGCGACGAACCAGAGCAGAGGGGCGACGAGGGCGAGGAAGACGCCGGTCAGCCACAGAGTCGTCTGCACGTGCTCGACGAGGCCGCCGCCGAACGCGATCAGGAACTGGTCGCGCGAGACGATCCAGCCGACGCTCGAGAGCAGGGCGACGCCGCCGAGCACGCCGTGCCCCACGAGGGAGGCGCTGCTCATGACCTGGGGAGCGTCGGGGTCGATCTCGTCGTCACGCGTCACGGCCGCGGGACCCTCGACGTGGCTGGCGTCCGACTCGTCGCCCCAGGAGAGCGCGTCGTCGGCGTCGTCGGCGTCGGGATCGAGGTCGAGGTCGAGGTCGGTCTGGTCGGACGCGGTCGCGTCGGGGTCGTCGTGGCGGCCGGCCGACCCGGAGGGCCGGGGGTCGGTCATGCCGGGAGCTTGGAGGAGACCGCCTCCACCAGGGCGGCGGAGAGCGGGTGCCCCGCCTCGACGCCGGTGAGGGTCACGGTGAGCTCGTCGGCGGGCAGGCCGGAGCGCAGCAGTGCCTGGAGCTCGACGCTCTCCGCGTCGTCGGCGACGTCGAAGTCGAGGGCGGCGCGGACGGCCCGGACGAGCGCGTCGCTCGGCAGACCCCGCTCGGCGAGCTGCGCGGCGGGGCCGACGAAGCGCTCGTGGCGGCTCAGCTTGCGGAGCGGGTTGCGGCCCACTCGCTCGGTGGTGTCGGGGAGGTGCGGGTTCGAGATGCGCACGAGGTTCTTCTCGATGTAGCTCTGCTGCTCGTCGGCGTCGAGCTCGTGCTTCGCGACGAGCAGGGCCTTGGTCTCGGCGAGGGCGGCGCGCACCTCGGCGTGGACGGCCTCGTCGGCGAGCGACTCCCGGATGCTGCCCAGGCCCCGAGCGAAGCCGTGGTAGGCCGCGGCGGCGTGGGCCGTGTTGACGGTGAAGAGCTTGCGCTCGATGAAGGGCTCGAGGTCGGGCACCCACGTGACGCCCTGGATCTCGGGGCGGTGCTCGCCGAACGGGCCGCTCTCGACGACCCACTCGGAGAAGGACTCGATGGTGACGTCGAGCGACCCCGCGGGCTGCTCGGGCACGATGCGGTCGATCGCGCAGTTCGCGAAGACCGCGTTGTCGGCCGGGTCGGCCTGACGGACGGCCTCGGCGAGGGAGTCGGTGGCGTTGATGGCGTTCTCGCACGCGATGACCGTGAGCGGCGGCAGCGCCGCGTCGCGCTGGGCCAGCCCGCGGGCGATGACCGGCGCGACGAAGGGCAGGATCCGGGCGCCGACCGCGGTGGTGACGACGTCGGCGGTCGCGATCTCGGCGACCAGGGCCTCCTCGTCGCTGCGGCTGTTGACGGCGCGGTAGCCGTCGACGACGGTCGTGCGGCTGTCCTCACCGACCTCGTGCACCTCGTACGACGACTGGGACTGCAGCAGCCCGATCAGCTCGTCGTTGACGTCGGCGAACACGACCTCGTAGCCGCTCGCGTGCAGGAACTGCGCCACGAAGCCACGACCGATGTTGCCCGCACCGAAGTGCACTGCCTTCTTGCTCATCGCCATGCCCTAGATCATGCCACGGGCCGCCTGGTCGCCCCGACAACGACGACGCCCCCCTCCGGTCGGAGGGGGGCGTCGTCGGAGCGGACGCGGATCAGCGTGCGTCGACTACGTCGACGTCAGCGCGCAGCGCTGCCGTCGCCCGTCGGCGGAGCCGACCGATGTCGCCAGCGTGCGTCGACTACGTCGACGTCAGCGCGCAGCGCTGCCGTCGACGTAGTCGGAGTCCGTCTGCTTCCAGGCGAACAGGGCGCGCAGCTCCTGGCCGGTGGCCTCGATGGGGTGCGCCTCGCCCTTGGCGCGGAGCTCCTTGAACTCGGGGGCGCCCGCGTCCTGGTCGTCGATGAAGCGCTTCGCGAAGGCGCCCGACTGGATGTCGGCCAGGACGGCCTTCATGTTCTCCTTCACGGAGGGGTCGATGACGCGGGGGCCGGAGACGTAGTCGCCGTACTCGGCCGTGTCGGAGACGCTCCAGCGCTGCTTGGCCAGGCCGCCCTCCCAGATCAGGTCGACGATCAGCTTGAGCTCGTGCAGCACCTCGAAGTAGGCGATCTGCGGCTGGTAGCCGGCCTCGGTCAGCGTCTCGAAGCCGTACTGGATCAGCTGCGAGGTGCCGCCGCAGAGCACGGCCTGCTCGCCGAAGAGGTCGGTCTCGGTCTCTTCGGTGAAGGTCGTCTTGATGCCGCCGGCACGGAGGCCGCCGATGCCCTTGGAGTACGACCAAGCGAGGTCCCAGGCGGAGCCGGAGGCGTCCTTCTCGACGGCCACGATCACGGGCACGCCGCGGCCGGCCTCGAACTCGCGGCGGACGGTGTGGCCCGGGCCCTTGGGGGCGACCAGGACGACGTCGACGCCCTCGGGCGCCTCGATGTAGCCGAAGCGGATGTTGAAGCCGTGGCCGAAGACGAGCGCCTTGCCCTCGGCGAGGTTCGGGGCGATGTCGTCGGCGTAGACGTGGCGCTGGACCTGGTCGGGGGCGAGGACGACGATGACGTCGCCCCAGGCCGAGGCCTCCGCGGGGGTGTGCACCGTGAAGCCGGCCTCCTCGGCCTTGGCGCGGCTCTTCGAGCCCTCCTTGAGGCCGATGACGACCTCGACGCCGGAGTCGCGGAGGTTCAGCGCGTGGGCGTGGCCCTGCGAGCCGTAGCCGATGACGGCGACCTTCTTGCCCTGGATGAGGGACAGGTCGGCGTCGTTGTCGTAGACGATCTCAGTCACAGTGGTGCTTCTCCTCGGTTGTCGACGGATGTCGTGTCGGTGGGTCGTGCGGCAGGAGGCGCGGGCCGGGAGCCCGGGGCCGCCTAGTTCTTGAAGACGCGGTCGGTGATCGACTTGGCGCCGCGGCCGATGGCCAGGAGGCCCGACTGCGAGATCTCCTTGATGCCGTAGGGCTCGAGGACGCGCAGGAGGGCGGTGGTCTTGCCGGTGTCGCCGGTCACCTCGATCACGAGGGCATCGGTCGAGACGTCGACGACCGCGGCCCGGAACAGCGTCACGGCCTCGAGCACCTGCGAGCGGGTCGTGTTGTCGACCCGGACCTTGATCAGCATGTGCTCGCGCTGCACCGACTGCGAGTAGTCGAGCTCGACGATCTTGATGACGTTGACCAGCTTGTTGAGCTGCTTCGTGACCTGCTCGAGCGGCAGCTCCTCCACGTCGACGACGACCGTGATGCGGCTGAAGCCCTCGAGCTCGCTCTTGCCGACGGCGAGGCTCTCGATGTTGAAGCCGCGGCGGGCGAAGAGGCCGGCGACGCGGGTCAGCAGGCCGGGCTTGTCCTCGACGAGGAGGCTCAGGACGTGGCTCATGCGTGCTCTCCGGTCATGTCGCCGTCGCGGGTGGTGTCGGACGCGCTGCTGCCCGGCGCCTCGTCGTCCCACTCCGGGGCGAGGGCACGGGCGTGCTGGATCTCGGAGTTCGAGACGCCCTGGGGCACCATCGGCCAGACCATCGCGTCGCGGCTGACGACGAAGTCGATGACGACCGGGCGGTCGTTCGTCTCCAGCGCCAGCTGGATGGCGGCGTCGATCTCGTCCTCCGTCCGGACGCGGATGCCGAGGGCGCCGTAGGCGTCGGCGAGCTTCACGAAGTCGGGCACCATGCGGGTCTCGTGGCCCGTGTTCAGGTCGGTGAACGAGTGACGGCCCTCGTAGAACAGGGTCTGCCACTGGCGCACCATGCCGAGCGACGAGTTGTTGATGATCGCGACCTTGATCGGGATGTCGTTGATGACGCAGGTCGCGAGCTCCTGGTTGGTCATCTGGAAGCAGCCGTCGCCGTCGATGGCCCAGACCACGCGGTCGGGCTGGGCGACCTTGGCGCCCATGGCGGCCGGGACGGAGTAGCCCATCGTGCCCGCGCCTCCCGAGTTCAGCCACGCGTGCGGGCGCTCGTACTGGATGAACTGGGCGGCCCACATCTGGTGCTGGCCGACGCCGGAGGCGTAGATCGCCTCGGGGCCGGAGAGCTGGCCGATGCGCTGGATGATCGCCTGCGGCGACAGCAGCCCGTCGTCGGGCTCGGTGTAGCCGAGGGGGAACTGCTCGCGGAGCCCGTCGAGGCGCTCCCACCAGGCGGCGATGTCGGGCTTCCGCCCGCCGGTCACCTCGGCGAAGGCACTGGCGAGGTCGGGGATGACGACCTTCGCGTCGCCGACGATCGGCACGTCGGCGATGCGGATCTTCGAGATCTCGGCCGGGTCGATGTCGACGTGGACGACCTTCGCGCCGGGCGCGAAGAGGTCGGCCTTGCCGGTGACGCGGTCGTCGAACCGGGCGCCGAGGGCGATGATCAGGTCGCTCTCCTGCAGGCCGAGCACGGCCGGCACGGTGCCGTGCATGCCCGGCATGCCGAGGTGCTGCGCGTGGGTGTCGGGGAAGGCACCGCGGGCCATCAGGGTGGTGACGACGGGGGCGCCGGTGAGCTCGACCAGGGTCTTGAGCTCGGCCGAGGCGCCGGCGCGGATGACCCCGCCGCCGACGTAGAAGACCGGCTGCTTCGCCTCGGCGATCATCTGGGCGGCCGCGGTGATCTGCTTGCCGTGGGCCTTGGTCACGGGGCGGTAGCCGGGCAGGTCGACGACCGGCGGCCACACGAACGGCGCGCTGTTCTGCTGCGCGTCCTTCGTGATGTCGACGAGCACGGGGCCGGGGCGGCCGGTGCTGGCGATCTGGTAGGCCGCGGCGAGGGTCGCCGGGATGTCCTCCGGCTTCGTCACGAGGAACGAGTGCTTGGTGATCGGCATCGTGATGCCCACGATGTCGGCCTCCTGGAAGGCGTCGGTGCCCATCAGCGTCGAGAAGACCTGGCCGGTGATCGCGAGCAGCGGCATGCTGTCCATGTAGGCGTCGGCGATGGCGGTGACGAGGTTCGTCGCGCCGGGGCCGGAGGTCGCGATGGCGACGCCGACGCGCCCGGAGGCCGCGGCGTAGCCCTCGGCCGCGTGGCCGGCGCCCTGCTCGTGGCGGACCAGGATGTGGCGGATCGCCGTCGAGGCCATCAGCTCGTCGTAGAACGGGATGATGGCGCCGCCCGGCAGGCCGAAGACGTCGGTCACCCCGAGGTGCTCGAGCGACCGGAGGATCGCGCCGGAGCCGGTGAGGACCTCGGGAGGCGCCGGGGCGTCGGAGCCGGGGCGGGCCGCCGGGCGCGCGGCGGCACCGGGCAGCGGGGTCGTGTCGTGGGGCATCGGAGGCGGTTCCCTCTTCGTGGTGGTGGACGGTGTGACGGAGGTCAGCCGACGACGATCGCGCGGGCCTGGTGGAGGCGGCGGGGACGATCGTCTAGTAGGTGACGGCGCCCTCCGCGGCGGAGCGGACCTGGCGCGCGTACTTGGCGAGGACACCGCGGGTGTAGCGCGGGGGAAGAGGAGCCCAGCCGTCGCGGCGGGACTCGAGCTCGGCGGGATCGACGAGTAGGTCGATGGACCGAGCGGCGATGTCGACCCGAATCAGATCACCATCGCGCACGAAGGCGATCGGACCTGCGTCGACCGCTTCGGGAGCCATGTGGCCGATGCACAGGCCGGTTGTGCCGCCTGAGAATCGTCCGTCCGTCAAGAGTAGTACATCTTTTCCGAGCCCTGCGCCCTTGATGGCCGCCGTGATGGCGAGCATCTCGCGCATGCCGGGGCCGCCCTTCGGGCCCTCGTAGCGGATGACGACGACGTCGCCCGCGACGATGCGGCCCTCGGTGAGGGCGTCCATGGCGCCGCGCTCGCGCTCGAAGACCTTCGCCGGCCCCTCGAAGAGCGAGGCGTCGAAGCCGGCCGTCTTCACGACCGCGCCCTCGGGCGCCATCGTGCCGCTGAGCACGGTGAGGCCGCCCGTCGCGTGGATGGGGTCGTCGAGGGTGCGGAGCACCTCGCCGTCGAGGGGGGCGGGCTGGATGTCGGCGAGGTTCTCGGCGACGGTCTTGCCGGTCACGGTGAGGCAGTCGCCGTGCAGCAGGCCGGCGTCGAGGAGCGCCTTCATGACGACGGGCACGCCGCCCATGCGGTCGACGTCGTTCATGACGTACTTGCCGAACGGCTTGAGGTCGCCGATGTGGGGCACGGTGTCGCCGATGCGGTTGAAGTCGTCGATGGTGAGGTCGACCTCGGCCTCGTAGGCGATGGCCAGCAGGTGCAGCACGACGTTCGTCGAACCGCCGAAGGCCATGGCGACGGCGATGGCGTTCTCGAACGCCTCCTTGGTGAGGATGTCGCGCGTGGTGATGCCGAGCCGCAGCATGTTCACGACGGCCTCGCCCGAGCGGTGGGCGAAGTAGTCGCGGCGACGGTCGGCCGAGGGCGGCGAGGCCGAGCCGGGCAGGCTCATGCCGAGCGCCTCGGCGACGCTCGCCATGGTGTTGGCCGTGTACATGCCGCCGCAGGCGCCCTCGCCCGGGACGATCGCGCACTCGATGGCCTTGAGGTCGGCGTCGCTGAGGTTGCCGGCCTTGTGAGCGCCGACCGCCTCGAACGAGTCGATGATCGTGACGTTCTTCTCGGTGCCGTCGCTGAGCTTGACCCACCCGGGGGCGACGCTGCCCGCGTAGAGGAAGACGCTCGCGAGGTCGAGGCGGGCCGCGGCCATCAGCATGCCGGGCAGCGACTTGTCGCAGCCGGCCAGCAGCACCGAGCCGTCGAGGCGCTCGGCGTTCATGACGACCTCGACACTGTCGGCGATGACCTCGCGCGACACGAGCGAGAAGTGCATGCCCTCGTGGCCCATCGAGATCCCGTCGGAGACGGAGACGGTGCCGAACTGGAGCGGGTACCCGCCGCCGGCGTGCACGCCCTCCTTGGCGCCCTGCGCGAGGCGGTCGAGCGAGAGGTTGCAGGGGGTGATCTCGTTCCAGCTGCTGGCGATGCCGATCTGGGGCTTCTCCCAGTCGCCGTCGCCCATGCCCACGGCACGCAGCATGCCCCGGGAGGTGGTGGCTTCGACGCCGTCGGTGACGACGCGGCTGCGCGGCTTGATGTCGACCTCGGGCTGGGTGTCCTTCACTGGCATGGGTCGAGTTTAGGGCCCGCCGCCGTCAGCGACGCCCACGCCCCGGACGGAGGCCTCGGCGGCCCGGCAGGGCGGAGGCGCGCCGGCTCAGTCCAGGCCGGGATCGGCGTCGTGGTGCCGACGCTCCTGGTGCTCGCGCTCCCGCGCGGGGTCGTCGTGCTCCTCGTCGTCGCCCTCCGAGTCGTCGAGCCCGTCGAGCCGCTCGATCTCGACGGCGAGCACGTCGGCCGACCCGACCGGCAAGGTCGAGGTGTCGACGTCGGCGAGGGACTCCCCGTCGCCGACCAGCTCCTCCCCCGCCCTCGCGACGGCGTCGTCGAGCTCGTCGACGACCAGCAGGTCGCGACGCAGGTCGCCGTTGCGGTACCCGGCCCGGCCGATCATGTGCGCGGAGATCGGCGCCGTGAGCATCTGGAAGACGAGGACGACGAGCAGGGAGGCGACGGTCGCCAGGGTGTGCTGGTCGAGCGCGATCGCGGCGAGCATGAGGATGAGCCCGAAGATCTGGGGCTTCGTGGCGGCGTGCATGCGCGAGAGCGCGTCCGGGAAGCGGAGCAGGCCGACTCCCGCCGCGGCGGAGAGCAGGGCCCCGGCGAGGAGGAGGACGGAGCTGGCGACGTCGTAGGCGGTCTGGCTCATGACGGATCCTGCCTCGACACGTAGCGGGCGACGGTGATCGACCCGAAGACGGCGGTGAGCGCGAGGACGATGATGACGGGCAGCGTCCGGGTGTGGTGGCCGGACACCATGTCGGCGGCGAGCACGCAGATGAGGGTCGTGAGCAGCATGTCGCTCGCGATCATGCGGTCGAGGATCGACGGCCCCCGGACGATGCGCCAGACGGAGGCCAGGGCGGCGAAGGCGAACAGGATCCCGACGATCCACTCGACGGCGGTCACGAGGCGGCTCCCTCGTCTTTCTCGTTCACGAGGCGGTCGTGGCCCGTGGGGTCGGTCGCCGGGTCCTCCGTCGCCGGCGTGCCCTCGGCGATGCGCCGCAGGTCGTCGGCGCTGCCGAGGGCCCGGGCGATCCTCTTCTCGAAGCCGAGCACGGAGGCGCGCACCTGCTCGACGCCGTCGGCGTCCTCCACGGCGAGGGCGTGCATGTAGAGGATCGAGCGCTCCCGGTCGGCCTCCACGACGAGCGACCCGGGCACCAGCGAGGCGGCCTCGGCCACCAGGGTCATCACGAAGTCGGAGCGCGTGTGCAGCTGCACCGCGACGATCGCGTTGCTCGTCACGCCGCGGGGCCGCACGGCCTTCCACGCCACCTCGACCGAGGCGACGACGAGGTCGGCCAGGAAGCGGACCACGAAGACCAGGGCCCAGCCGAGGTTGAACCGCCCGCTGAGCTCCACCGGCGGGAGGAAGAAGACGCGCGTCACGAGCAGCGCGACGAGCACCCCGGTGACCGCGGAGAGCACGGTCAGCTGGTTCCAGAGGAACATCCAGAGGACGACGAGCCCGACCAGCAGCGGCAGCTGTCGCAGCAGGCTCCGGCCGACCTCGTGGGCGGAGGGGCGCGGCGTCACGGGGTGCCCTCCTGGTCGTCCGAGGCGGTGTCGCCCTCACCGGTCGGGAAGACGAGCTGCACGTACTCGTTCGAGCCGTACACGCGACCGGCGGCGCGCTCGGCGACGCCGTAGAGCGGCCCGGCCGCGACCGTGAGCACGAGCGAGACGAGCACCATGCCGGCCGTCGCTCCGATCATGGTGCGGGGGTTCGCACGGCGCTTCTGCACGACGGTGCGGCCGGGGGCCTCCTCGAGACGCTCGGTGAGCGGCGACTCGTGGTCCTCGACGTCGGCGCCGGGACGCCAGAAGGCGAGGTTCCAGGCACGCATCAGCGCGTACAGCGTGAGCAGCGACGTCAGGGCTCCCGCGCCCAGCAGGACGTAGACGAGCGGGTCGTGCAGCCGCGCCCCGGCGTCGAAGAGCGCCACCTTGCCGATGAACCCGGAGAAGGGCGGGATGCCCCCGAGGTTGAGCGCAGGGATGAAGAAGAGGACGCCGATGACGGGCGCCGCCTTGAGCAGGCCGCCGAGCCGGAGGACGGAGGCGGTGCCTCCCCGTCGTTCGATCAGCCCCGCGCCGAGGAAGAGGGTCGTCTGCACGGTGATGTGGTGCACCACGTAGTAGATCGTGGCCGCGAGCCCCTCGACGGTGCCGAGGGCGATGCCGAAGATCATGTAGCCGATGTGGCTGACCAGGGTGAACGACAGCAACCGCTTGATGTCGGCCTGGGCCACCGCGCCGAGGATCCCCACCACCATCGTCAGCAGCGCGATGATCAGCAGGTAGACGTTGACGTTGCTCTCGACGAACAGGACGGTCTCGGTGCGGATGATCGCGTACACGCCGACCTTGGTCAGGAGGCCCGCGAAGACCGCCGTGACCGGCGCGGGGGCCGTCGGGTACGAGTCGGGCAGCCAGAACGACAGCGGGAAGATCGCGGCCTTGATGCCGAAGGCCGTCAGCAGCATCACGTGGATGATCGTCTGCACGTCGGGCGGGATCTGGTCCATCTTCTGCGCGATGTCGGCGATGTTCACGGTGCCGAGCGCGCCGTAGATCATGGCGATCGACGCGAGGAAGAGCACGCTCGAGAGCAGGCTCACGACGATGTAGGTGACCCCCGCGCGGATGCGCTGCTCCGTGCCGCCGAGCGTGATCAGCACGTAGCTGGCGATGAGCAGCATCTCGAAGCCGACGTAGAGGTTGAAGAGGTCGCCCGCCGCGAAGGCGTCGAACACGCCGGCGGCGAGGATGAGGTAGGTCGGGTTGTAGATCGACACCGGGGCGTCGCCGTCGCCGTCCGCCGAGCCCTGCCCGACCGAGTACACGAAGACCGCCAGCAGCACGATCGACGAGATGACGAGCATCAGCGCGGCGAGGCGGTCCACCACGAGGAGGATGCCGAAGGGCGCCTCCCACCCGCCGATCTGCACGGCGATGGCCCCGTCGCGGTCGACGACGACCAGCAGGACGACGCTGATCACGACGACGACGGCCAGCGCGGCGATCGACAGGACCGCCTGGAGGCGGGGGCGCCGGGTGGCGATGAGCGCGGTGGCCGCGCCGAGCAGCGGGACGAGCACCACGAGCGGCACGAGGAAGTCGACGTTCACGGTCGGCCTCCCTTCGGCCCGGTCGGGCGGTCGTCGTCGTCGGTGCGGTAGCGGCCCACGTCGCGGGCGCGCTCGGGGTGGAGCGGGTCGTGGTGCGGCGCGTGCTCGGGGTCGGCCAGGGGCACGTTCTCGCGCGGCGCGTGGTCCCACGCGTCGTCGTCGTCGGGGTCGTGCGGCGACTCGGGGACGGCCGCCTCCGCCCGCGAGCCGAACTCCGTGTCGCCCCCGGCCTCGTCGTCCGCGTCGGACTGCTCGGCCTCCTCCTCGGCGGGCACCCCGCGGATGCCGATCTCGAGGTCCTCGAGGTCGTCGGCCACGTCGTCCTCCTGGGCCAGGCGCCAGGAGCGGTAGATCAGGGCGAGGAGGAACGCGGAGACGCCGAAGGTGATGACGATCGCCGTGAGCACCAGGGCCTGCGGCAGCGGGTCGGCGAACGACGACTCCGGCACCTCGCCGTCGGCGATCGGCGCCTCGCCGCTCCGGCCGGACATCACGAGGATGAGGATGTTCGTCGCGTTGCCGACGAGCAGGAAGCCGAGGAGGACCCGGGTCATGCTGCGCTCGAGCATGAGGTAGATGCCGCACGCGTACAGCGCGGCCATCACCACGACGAGGACGAGGGAGACGCTCACGATGCCGCCCCCTGCTTCGTCGTCGCGGTGACCGAGGCGTCGCCCCGGTCGTCTTCTTCTTCTTGACGGTCGACCTCGGCCCCCAGGCTGCGGAGCACGTCGAGGACGAGGCCGACGACCACGAGGTAGACGCCGACGTCGAAGAACGTCGAGGTGACGAACTCGACGTGGCCGAAGAGCGGCAGCTCGCCCTCGACCCAGGTCGAGGTCAGGGCGTCGACGCCGAGGAAGAGCGGGACGACCGCCGTCGCGACGATGACCAGGAGCCCGGTGCCCAGGACCTTGCCCGCGTCGAGGGGCGCGGCGGCCCCGAGCTCGAACCGCCCGCCCGCGAGGTACCGCGCGACGAAGGCCATGCCCGCGACGAGACCGCCCGCGAACCCGCCGCCCGGGAGGTTGTGCCCGGCGAAGAGGAGGTAGATCGAGACCACGACGATGGCGTGGAAGAGCAGCCGGACGACGACCTCGAGCAGGATCGAGCGGTTCTGCGGCGCGAGCTTGCGCCCCGCCAGCAGCCAGGCCCGGCGGTCGCCCTCGACGTCGCTGGTGTCGGCGGCGGTCGCCGAGAGCTGGCCGCCCCCGGGCAGCTCGGGCGCCGCCTCCATCTCGGGCCGGACCCGGGCGAGGAAGCGCTGGGCGCGGCTGCGACGGGCGGGCCGGGGCAGCATGTCGGTGCGCGAGGTGAGGAAGACGAGGCTCGCGACGCCGGTGGCCGCGACGATGAGCACGCTGATCTCGCCCATGGTGTCCCACCCGCGGATGTCGACGAGGGTGACGTTGACGACGTTCTTGCCGTGCCCCCCGGTCACCGCGAGCTCGGGGAACGCGCCGCTGATCGTCGGCATCGACCGGGCGCCGAGGGCGACGACCGCGATGGCGGCCATCACGCAGCCGACCGAGATCGCGATGACCGCCCGGGCGGCTCGGTGGGTGCGACCGTTCCGCTCGCCGAGGCGCGCGGGCAGGCGGCGGAGGACGAGGACGAACGCGATGAGCGTGATGGTCTCGATGAGCGCCTGGGTGAGAGCGAGGTCGGGCGCCCCGTGCAGGGCGAAGAGCGCCGCCATGCCGTAGCCGGTGACGCCGACCAGCACGACCGCCTGGAACCGCTTGTTCGAGCGGGCGGCGGCGACCGCGCCGATCACCATGAGGCCGCCGATGGCCAGCTGGGCCGGGTAGTCCCACAGGACGGCCGCCTCCGGCCAGCTCCTGTTCAGCGAGAGGGTGACGATCGACGACGCCACGAAGACCACGAGGATCGTCGCGAGGTAGAAGGGCAGCGAGCCGCGCTGCGTCGCCGCCGTGGTGCGCGACGCCGTGCTGTCGATGGTCGTCATGATGCGGACGTACCCGTCGGAGGCGCGGGGCATGAACGAGGCCGCCTTCTGCAGGCGGGCGACCGGCTCCCGCTGCCAGAACAGGAGCGCGCCGACGACGAGGGTCAGCGCCGTCAGCCCGAGGGCCGGCTCGAGCCCGTGCCAGAGGGCGAGGTGGTACGGGCCGTGGTCGCTCTCGACCGCGGGGAGGGTGTCGGCGTAGAGCGCGAGGACGGGGTCGAGGGCGCCGGCGGCGGCGCCGAGCCCGAGGCCGAGCAGCGCGAGGACGGCCGGCGAGACGAGGAAGTCGACGTGCTCCTTGACGAAGTCGACGGGCTCGACGCCGGCCTTGCGCGCGAAGGCCCCCCAGAGGAATCGCAGGCTGTAGGCCGTGGTGAGGATCGAGCCCAGCACGACGCCGACGAGGGCGACGACGCCCCAGGCGCTGCCGTGCTCGGCGTCCGAGAGGAGCGCGCTCAGCACGGCCTCCTTCGCGACGAAGCCGAACGTCGGCGGCACGCCGGCCATCGAGGCCAGGGCCAGCACGGTGATGACGAAGAGCAGCGGAGCCTGACGGCCGAGGCCGCTGAGCTTCCGCAGGTCGCGGGTGCCCGCCCGGTGGTCGACGATGCCGACGACGAGGAAGAGGGTGGCCTTGAAGAGGGCGTGGGCGACGAGGAGCGCCAGCCCGGCGAGGGCGGCGTCGCGCGTGCCGTAGCCGACGACGATCGTGAGGAAGCCCAGCTGGCTCACCGTGCCGTAGGCCAGGACGAGCTTGAGGTCGTGCTGGCGGAGGGCCCGGTAGCCGCCGAGGAGCATCGTCACGACGCCGACCGTGACGACGATCTCCTGCCAGCCGGGCGAGTCGTGGTAGCCCGGGGCGAGCCGGGCGACGAGGTAGATGCCCGCCTTGACCATGGCCGCGGCGTGGAGGTAGGCGCTGACGGGGGTCGGCGCCGCCATGGCGGCGGGCAGCCAGAAGTGGAACGGCACGAGGGCGGACTTGCTCAGCGCCCCGACGAGCACGAGCACGACCGCGACGGTGACGGCGGACCCCGTCGGGGGCGACTCCACCAGGCCCTCGAGCGACGAGGTGCCGCCCTCCACGGCCAGGATCACCAGGCCCACGAGCATCGCCAGGCCGCCCGCGGTCGTGACGATCAGCGCCTGGAGCGCCGCCCCGCGGCTCGTCTGCTTGGCCGTGTAGTGCCCGATGAGGAGGTACGAGAAGACGCTCGTGGCTTCCCAGAAGACGAAGAGCACGAAGACGTCGTCGCTCGTCACGAGGCCGTACATGGCGCCCGCGAAGGCCACCAGGATGGCGGCGAAGCGCGGCAGCGACTCGTCGTCGCGGCTGAAGTAGCGCGCGCAGTAGAGCAGCACGAGCGCGCCGACGCCGGTGACGACCAGGGCGAGCACCCACGCGAGCACGTCGACCCGGAGGGTCAGGGAGATGCCGAGCTGCGGGATCCACGGCGCCGACTCGACGACGACGTCGCCGGCGAGGACGGCGGGGCCCTGCGTGGCCGTGTAGACCGCGACGGCGGCCGGGACGAGGGCGGCGACCACGAAGAGGCGCGTGCCGAGTCGGCGGCCGAAGGCCACGACGACCGAGGCGACCGCGAAGGCCAGGAGTGCGACGATCACGCGGGGCACCTCCGTCAGGCTGTCGAGTTCGTCGGTCGCGCCGGGC
Organism: Frigoribacterium sp. Leaf164; assembly: GCF_001423665.1. NCBI lineage: Bacteria > Bacillati > Actinomycetota > Actinomycetes > Micrococcales > Microbacteriaceae > Frigoribacterium > Frigoribacterium sp. Leaf164. Next base: position 801,761 of record NZ_LMOX01000001.1, on the reverse strand, counting down.
GGGCGGCGACGAGGAGTCGGGCGGAGAGTCCACCCTACCTGTCGGTCACCTGGGAGGACCGCCCGCGCGACGCGGGGCCACTACGCTGCGCCGAGCGGACAGCCGCGGCCCCTGTCGGGGCGGGCGTCGTCAGGCGTGCCCGAGGTGGTCGCGCAGGTCGGCCAGCTCGGTGAGCAGCCGGGCCATCGCCTCGGCGTCCGCGACGCGGTGCAGCGCGACGGTCTCGGCCGGGCCCACCTTGACGCCGAGGTCGCCGTCGCCCAGCGAGCGCAGGGCGTCCTCGTCGGTGACGTCGTCGCCCGCGAAGAGCACGCCCGTCGCGTCGTAGTGCTCGCGCAGCCGCGCCACGCCGTCGTCCTTGCCGGTGGGCCGCACGGCGTACTCGCGGACGTTCTTGCCCTCGCGCTCGTGCACGCCGGGCTCGTCGGCGAGGCGCTGCCGGACGGCGGCCCGCACCTCCTCCGTCGTGGCGGCGTCGGCGAGGCGCGTGTGCAGGGCGAGCCCTGCGGGCTTCTCCTCCACGTAGACGCCCTCGCGCCCGGCCGCGGCGCCGTGCAGGGCGTCGGAGATGACGGCGCGGCGCGCCTGCTCGTCGTCGCTCAGGGTCGTCGTCTCGCCGTCGATGCGCACCTCGATGCCGTGCGAGCCCACGAGGACGACCTCCTCCGGCACGTCGGCGATCTGGAGCAGCGACGAGATGTCGCGGCCGGAGACGAGGGCGACGGTGGTGTCGCCCATCGCGACCAGCCTGCGGATCGCGTCGACCGACTCCGGCAGGGCCCGCGCCTCCATCGGGGCGTCGACCTCGGGAGCGAGCGTGCCGTCGAAGTCGAGGGCCACGAGGAGGCGCGGAGTCGTCGCGAGACGGCTGAGCGCGTCCGAGAGGGCCCGGTCGGCCTCCCCGGGGCGGGCGTCGCCGGTGCTGCGGGTCTGGTCGTCGGCGCTCACGCGTCGCCCCCCTCGGTCTCGGCGGCGTCCGCCGGCTGCGTGATCTGCTGCCCGGGCCGCACGTTCTCGAGCGCCTGGAGGAACGAGGCGCTCCACGCCTCGACGTCGTTCTCGAGCACGCGGCGCCGGAGCGAGCGCATGCGCGTCGTGCGGTCACGCTTCGGCATCTCGATCGCCCGCATGATGGTGTTCTTGAGCCCGCCGATGTCGTGCGGGTTGATCAGCAGCGCGCTCTTCAGCTCGTCGGCGGCGCCGGCGAACTCGCTGAGCACGAGCACCCCGTCGTTGTCGCGGCGGACGGCGACGTACTCCTTCGCGACGAGGTTCATGCCGTCACGCAGCGCCGTGACGAGCATGATGTCGGCGGCGAGGTACAGCGCCACCATCTCTTCGCGGGGGTAGCCGTGGTGGTGGTAGCTGATGGCGGTGTGGCTCATCGTCGCGTAGTCGCCGTTGATGCGGCCGACCGTCAGCTCGATCTCGTCGCGCAGGGTCTTGTAGGTCTCGACGCGCTCGCGGCTCGGGCTGGCGACCTGCACGAGCGTGGCGTCCTCCACGCTCAGCCGCCCGTCGGCGAGGAGCTCGCCGAAGGCCTTCATGCGGTGCCGGATGCCCTTGGTGTAGTCGAGCCGGTCGACGCCGAGCATCACCGTCTTCGGGTTGCCGAGCCCCTCGCGGATCTCACGGGCACGGGCCTGGATCTCGGGCCGCGCCGCGAGCTCCTCGTAGCTGGCCGCGTCGATCGAGATCGGGAAGTGCTTCGCGAGCACCCGGCGCACCTTGCGGCCGCGACGCGAGACCACGGCGGCCTCGTCGTCGACCGGCACCTCGACGTACGGGCGCGTGGTCGAGTAGCCGAGCAGGTGTCGGACGGCCCGTGAGAAGTTCGACGCGTCGTCGCCGCGCTGGAAGCCGATGACGTCGGCCCCGAGCAGGCCCTCGAGGATCTGCCGACGCCAGGGCAGCTGCGAGAAGATGCCGAGCGGCGGGAAGGGGATGTGGTTGAAGAAGCCGATGGTCACGTCGGGGCGGGCCTCGCGGAGCATCTTCGGCACGAGCTGCAGCTGGTAGTCCTGCACCCAGATCGTGCCGCCCTCCTCCGTGATCTCGGCGGCGCGGTCGGCGAAGCGCTGGTTGACCTGGACATAGGCCTCCCACCAGACCCGGTGGTAGGTCGGGGCGGCGATGACGTCGTGGTACAGCGGCCACAGGGTGTCGTTGCTGAAGCCCTCGTAGTAGCGCTGCACCTCCTCCGCGCTGAGCGGCACGGGCACGATCTCGATGCCCTGGTCGACGAAGGGCTCGAACTCGAGGTCCGGCTGCCCGGCCCAGCCCACCCAGGCGCCGTCGTTCGCGCGCATCACGGGCTCGAGGGCCGTGACGAGGCCGCCGGGCGAGTGCTGCCAGCTGGCGGTGCCGTCGTCGGCGACGACGCGGTCGACCGGCAGGCGGTTCGAGACGACGACGAAGCCGTAGCGGTCGGGCGTGGTGGTGTCAGGCATGGGTGGAGCTCCGTGGGTTCCCCCCGCGTCGACGCAGGGACGGCCAGATTATCAGCGCGCCCCCGCCGGGGATCAGGGTCGTCCCCCGGCTCTCCTCCCCCGCTCAGCCGAGCCGCAGCACCGCCTCCGCCGCCTCGGCGAGCGCCCGGCCGTACGACCGGCCGTGCCCCGCGGCGTGGACGGCGAGGGGGTGCAGCTGGTGCAGGGGCACGCGCTCCCGCCAGCCGGGTCGCAGCGGGGAGCGCTCGTCGTACCCGGCCAGGACGTCGTCGAGGTGCGGGCAGCCGAACAGCTGGAGCATGGCGAGGTCGGTCTCGGGGTGCCCGCCGTGCGCCGCCGGGTCGATCAGCACGACGCCGTCGTCGCCGAACAGGACGTTGCCGGCCCAGAGGTCGCCGTGCAGCCGGGCGGGCCGCGCGCCGTCGTCGAAGGCGCCGGCGGCGACCGCGTCGCAGGCCGTCTCGACCGCGTCCAGCTCGTCGGTGGTCAGGGTGCCCGCGTCGTGGGCGAGGTACGCGAAGGGGCGCACCCGCTGCTCCGCGTAGAAGGCGCCCCACGAGTCGGAGGGCTCGGTCGCCTGGGGGCGACGCCCGATGAAGGAGGCGCCCCGCCAGCCGGCAGGAGGCGCACCGAAGGCGTCGGCGCCCGCCGCGTGCGTGACGCTCAGCGCCGCGCCGAACGCGCGGGCGGCGGCGGGCCCGGGCCGCGCCTCCGGTACCTCCTCCAGCACGATCCGGCCGGGGCCGACCTCGAGGACGCGCGCCGTGCGGACGCCGCCGTCGGGCGCCGCCTCGGCGAGCCAGGCCAGGCCCGCGGCCTCCGCCTCGAAGAAGCCGTCGGGGGCGTCGGGGCGCTGCTTCACGTGCGGGGTCACGGGAATAGCATGCCCCCATGACGACGGCCCCGACCGAGACCCGCACGCCCACGCAGACCCGGGCGTACCGGGACGGGCGGCTCGTCGCGGAGGCGTTCCCGCTGGCCGAGGTCAGCGACCACCTCGAGCGCGACTGCACCGTCTGGGTGGACTTCACCGACCCCACGGCCGACGACCTCGCCCAGCTGGAAAACGAGCTCGACCTGCACGAGCTCGCCGTCGAGGACGCCCTGGTCGGCGGGCAGCGCCCCAAGATCGACCACTACGAGGGCCACCTCTTCGCCGTGCTCTACGACGTGGCCCTCGACGCCCGCTCGGGCGTGCTGACGACGAGCGAGGTCAAGGCGTTCCTGACGCGGCGGGCGCTCGTCACCATCCACCACCCCGAGTTCGACGTCGCGCACCTCGCGGCGACCTACGACCAGAACGTCGAGCTGGCCGCGCACGGCGTCCCCTTCCTGCTCTGGGGCCTCGTGGACAGCGTCGTCGACCGGCACTCGGCCGCGACCGACGCGCTCGACGACGAGATCGAGGGCATCGCCGACGACCTCTTCGACCCGGCACCTCGCACGGTCGACGTGCAGAAGCGGTCGTTCGCGCTGCGCAAGAGCCTCGTGCTGCTGCGCCGGGTGTCGGCACCGATGCGCGACCTCGTCGCCACCCTGCTGCGACGCGACCTGCACGACGTCGACCCCGTGATGCAGCCCTACTTCCAGGACGTGCAGGACCACGTGCTGCGGGTGGCCGAGCAGAACGACAGCCTGCGCGACCTCGTCTCGACCATCCTCGACACGAACCTCGCATTGCAGTCCAACCGCATGAACGACGTGATGAAGAAGGTCACCAGCTGGGCGGCGATCATCGCCGTGCCGACGGCCATCACCGGCTTCTACGGGCAGAACGTGCCGTACCCGGGCTTCAGCCAGGTGTCGGGCTTCGTGACCTCGTGCGTGCTGATCGTGGGGGTGGGCGGCCTGCTGTGGTGGCAGTTCCGGAAGCGCGACTGGCTCTAGCGGCCGCGTTGGCCCGCCGTTCGCCCGACGTTCACGCTCGGCCCCGCGGCGTGGTCACGCCCCGGTCGTAGCCTGGCCGCGTGATCACGGTCGGCATGAGCACGTCCTGCGTCTTCCCGCGACCGGCCGACGAGGCCTTCCGCCTCGCCCGCCGGGTGGGCTACGGCGGCGTCGAGGTGATGGTGACCGCCGACCGGGGCAGCCGCGACGCCTCGCTGCTCCGCGCCTCCGTCGCCCGGTGGGGCCTGCCCGCGCTGTCGGTGCACGCGCCGGTGCTGCCGGCGGCCCACTTCGCCCTGGGTCGCGACCAGCGCGACAAGCTGCTGCGCTCGGCCGAGCTGGCCGCGGAGCTCGGGGCGCCGACCGTCGTCGTGCACCCGCCGTTCCGCTGGCAGCGCCGCATCGCCGCCCGCTTCGTCGAGGTCGTGCGCGACGTGGAGGCCGCGACGGGCGTCGAGCTCGCCGTCGAGAACATGTTCCCGTGGCGCCTCGGCCCGGTCGTCGCCGACGTCTACTCCCCCGGACACGACCCGGTCGGCCTCGACGTGGCGGCGACCACGCTCGACTTCTCGCACGCCGCCGTCGCGGGCCGCGACGCCCTCGACCTCGCGCTGGCGCTCGGCCAGCGCCTCCGTCACGTCCACCTCTGCGACGGCACCGTCTCGGCCCGGCCGGGCGGCCTCGTCGACGAGCACCTCGTGCCGGGCACGGGCACGCAGCCGGTCGCCGAGGTGCTCTCGCACCTGGCCGCCTCCGGCTGGAGCGGCGCGGTCGTCGCCGAGGTGCACGCCGACCGGCGCGGGGCCGGCGAGGAGTCGCTGGTCGACGCCCTCCGCCGCACGCTGTCGTTCGCCCGCGAGGCCCTGCGCGCGCCCCGGGCCGCGGTCGGTCAGGCGACCAGCACGGTCGCGACCACCGCGAGCGGCACCGCCACCACCGCGACGACGAGGCCGCCGAGCACGATGCGCCCCCAGGCGACCTCGACGCCCATCGACGTCAGCCGGCCGTGCCAGAGCAGCGTGGCCAGCGAGGCCCAGGGCGCGACGAGGCAGCCGATGTTGACGCCGATCAGCACGGCGACGAGCCGCAGCGGCGACCCGGCGACCGGCTCGAGCGCGAGGTAGGCCGGCAAGTTGTTGGCGACGTTGGCCGCGACCGCGCTGCCGCCCGCGAGGCGCAGCAGGTCGGGCAGGCCCTCGCCCGACCCGACCAGGGCGGCGAGCGCGTCGGCGAGCCCGAGCGAGTGGGCCGCCTCGACGACGACGAACAGGCCGCTCGCGAAGACGAGCGTGCCCCAGGGCACGAGGCCGATCCGCAGCACGGACGGACGGCGGACGGCGGTGGCGACGACGAGCACGAGCGCGGCGGCCGCGGCGGGGATCCAGACCTCCACGCCCGACACCAGGGCGGGGACGAGCAGGGCCACGGAGGCGGCGGCGACGCCGAACAGGACGCGGTCGGCCGGGGCCTCCGCGGCGGGCGGATCGAAGCGGCCGCGGAGCTCGCGGCGGTAGCGGAGCCCGACGGCGGCGACCGGCACGACGGCGCCGACGACGGCGGCCGGGGCGACGAGCGCCGCGAAGCTCAGGGGCGACGGCGAGCCGAGGGCGTCGAGCGCGAGGAGGTTCGTGAGGTTCGACACGGGCAGCAGCATCGAGCCGGTGTTCGCGAGCCAGACCGTGGTCAGGGCGAAGGGCAGGGGCGGCAGGCCCACGCGCCGGGCGATCAGCACGACCACGGGCGTGAGCAGCACGGCCGTGGTGTCGAGCGACAGGAAGACCGTGCAGACGAGGGCGAGCACCACCACCGCGGCCCAGAGCACGACGACGCGGCCTCGGGCGGCACGGGCGGCGACCCCGGCCAGCCAGGAGAACAGCCCGGCCTCGGCGGCGAGCTCGGAGACGACGGTCAGGGCGACGACGAAGCCGAGCACCGGGGCGACCCGCTCGACGAGCGCCAGCAGCTCGTCTCCGGTGAGGACCCCGGCGACGAGGGCGACGGCCCCGACGACGAGCAGGACTGCTCCCAGGACGGCTGTGCGCACGGGTCTCCTCGGGCGGGACGGGCACGGCACGGGCGCCGGGCAGCTCACCATACACAGCCGTGCCCCTGAGGGCGCCCCCGGGTAGCGTGGAGCCACCGACCACAGGAGAGACCAGTGCGCAAATTCCTTTTCAACGGGGCCATCATCAGCTCCGCCTTCTCGGGCCTCAGCCTCATCAAGAGCCTCGCCGCCGGGCCCCGCGACTGGCGCCTGCTGCTCACCGCCGTGGCCTGGGCGGCCACGACGGCGATCGCGGTGGGCAACGTCGTCGAGGCCTCGAAGTCCGACGACTGAGAGCCCCCGACACGACGAAGGAGGCGCGCCCCGGCTGACCGGGGCGCGCCTCCTTCGTCGTGCGGGCGCCGAGGGGCCTAGCGGTCGCGGCGCCCGTCGCCCCGGCCGTCGGGCCGACCGGCGACGTGCGGGTCGTGCTCGGCCTCGGCGCCGAGGGACGAGGCGTACGGCCGGGGCGCGGGGTCGGCGTCGTGGACGATCGGGATCGGGATGGCCTGCGTGAAGAGCGCCGTGCGCTCGCTGTCGGCGTTCTCGCCGGTGAAGAGCCCGCCGGAGCCGGAGCTCGACGCGGCCGGGCGCCGCGGGCGGACGGGCTCGGCGTCGACCATCTGCACGCGGCTGCGCGGCACGCCCTCGGGGGCCTGGGCGTGCAGCCACGTGACGAGGTCCTCCCGGACGAGGCAGCGGAGGTCGAAGAGCGTGCCGGCGTCCTTCGCCGTCACGAGGACCCGGACGCGCACGTAGCCGCCCGTGGCGTCGGTCACCTGCAGCACCTTCGTGCGGCCGTCCCAGAGGTCGGTGCCCGCGAGGATCCGGTCGAGCTCGGCGCGCATGGCCCCCGTGTCGACGCGCCAGTCGAGGTCGAGCTCGACGGCGCCGAGCAGCTCGCTGGTGCGTCGGGTCCAGTTCTCGAAGGGCGTCGTCGTGAAGTAGGTCGACGGCAGCACGAGCCTCCGGTCGTCCCAGATGTGCACGACGACGTACGACAGCGTGATCTCCTCGATCAGGCCCCACTGCCCCTCGACCACCACCACGTCGTCGATGCGGATGGCGTCCGAGAACGCGAGCTGGATGCCCGCGAAGACGTTCGCGAGGGTCGACTGCGCGGCCAGGCCCGCCACGACCGAGACGAGGCCGGCGCTGGCCAGCACGCTCGCGCCGACCGCCTCGACGCCGGGGAACCCGAGCAGCACGGCGCCGAGGGCCAGGACGACGACGACCACCATGGTGAGGCGGCGGAGGATGAGCACCTGCGTGCGGACGCGCCGGGCGACCCGGTTGTCGGGGGTGTCGACCCGGTAGCGGGCCAGCCCGAGGTCCTCGAAGAAGATCGCGAGCGCGCCGACGAACCAGGCCACGACGACGATGACCGCGCACCGGAACAGCTGCGAGACCGCCTCCTGGCCCGGCCAGGGCGTGCCGAACATGGCGTCGAACGACGTCCGGAGAGCGATCGTCAGGAGCACGACGAGCAGCGTCCACCGGAACGGCCGGCGCATGCGGGCGACGAAGGCGGCCGCCCACTCCTTCCGCTTCGCGACGAATCCGAACACCCAGCCGACGACGGCGGAGACGACGAAGGTGAGCACGACGGCGGCGGCCACCGAGATGACGAGCTGTATCCAAGGCATCCGTCCACCCTGTCGGACCCTTGCCAGCGAGGTCCAGGCGGGCACCCGCCACACTGAGACCGTGAGACAACGCACAGCTTCCCGTCACGACGCCGCCACCCCCTCGACCCCCGCCCGACACCGCAGCCGGGCCCGGCGCGTCGCGAAGGCGATCGGCCTCGGGGCGTTCGCCGTCGTGGTCCTGGTGGCGGTCGGCTTCTTCACGTGGGCGAAGCTGCCCATGTCGGCCACCGCCTCCTCGCTCCGGGCCGTGGCCGACGACCCGCGGGTCGCCGTCACCGACCGCCCCGACCTCGTCGTCATGCGCCCCGCGCAGACCGAGGCCCTCGACCAGGGCCTCGTCTTCGTCGCCGGCGCCCGCGTCGACCCGCAGGCCTACGAGGAGGTGCTCTCCGGGCTGGTCGCGACCGGCGTCACCGTCGTGATCGAGCGCCCGGTGCTCGGCTTCGGTCTCTTCGACTGGCGGGGCCTCGACCACTTCACGGCCGCGGCCCCCGAGGTGACGAACTGGGCGGTGGGCGGGCACTCGCTCGGCGGGGTGCGCGCCTGCGGCTACGCGGCGGACGACCCCTCGGTCGACGGCCTCGTGCTGTTCGGCTCGTACTGCGCGACGACCGACCTCTCGGGCGACGACGACCTGCCCGTGCTGAGCCTCTCCGGCAGCGACGACGGCCTCAGCACGCCCGACGACGTCGAGCGGTACCGCGACATGCTGCCGGCCGACGCGACGATGGTCGAGATCGACGGCTCGAGCCACGCCCAGTTCGGCTCCTACGGCGAGCAGTCGGGCGACGGCACGCCCGCCCTGACCGACGAGGAGGCGCGGGCCAGGATCGACAGGGAGCTCACCTCGTTCTTCGCGACCGTGGGCGACGGCGCGCCCGCGGGCGGCTGACCCGGGTCAGACCGAGCGCTTGCGGAGGCGGAGCGCCTCGAGGGCGAGGCCCTGGCTGATGTAGCGGCCGAGCTCGTCGGCCCAGCGCGGGTCGGTGCCGCGGAGGGCCACGTAGGAGTCGCGGTCGGACCTCACGAAGCCGAGCACGCGGTCGGGGGTCGAGACCTGGACGAGGTCGGGGGCGATCGACCGGGTGAGGATGCGGGCGCTGCGACGGAGGGGCTCGATGCTGGTCGTCGTGCTCACGGGTGGTGCCTTCCTGCGGCTCGGGCGCTGCCCGGCTCGGTGGTGCGGATCGTTCGGCGCCGCCCCCGGTGGGGGACGGCCAGGAGTGACGCTACCCGCGCCTCCCCCTCCGGGCCCTGGTGTTCCGCTGTGCGTCGTCGGTGGTCTCACTGAGGCGACACCGGGAGCGGGGTACACGGCGGCTCCACGACCGTCGACCCGGCCCGACGTCACGGACGTGCAGGGGGCGTACGTCACGCTCTAGGGTCGATATATGACCACTCCCCGCGACCACGACGGCGACTCCACGACCGAGCACGTCCCGCAGGACTTCAGCCACGAGCAGGCTGGGTTCCAGCACGGGCTGAAGCCCCGGCAGCTGCAGATGATCGCGATCGGGGGCGCCATCGGGACGGGGCTCTTCCTCGGAGCCGGCGGCCGCCTCGCGAACGCCGGCCCGGCCCTGGCCGTCGTGTTCGCGATCTGCGGCGTGTTCGCCTTCTTCATCCTCCGGGCCCTCGGCGAGCTGGTCCTGCACCGTCCGTCGTCGGGGTCGTTCGTGTCGTACGCCCGCGAGTTCTTCGGCGAGAAGGCGGCCTACGCGGCGGGGTGGATGTACTTCCTCAACTGGGCGATGACGGCCATCGTCGACGTCACGGCGGTGGCCCTCTACCTGCACTACTGGAGCGCGTTCACGTCGGCGCCCGACTGGCTGCTGGCGCTCGTCGCCCTCGCGGTAGTGCTCTCGGTCAACCTCCTGGCGGTCAAGGTCTTCGGCGAGATGGAGTTCTGGTTCGCGATCATCAAGGTCGCGGCGCTCGTGGTCTTCCTGGTCGTCGGGGTCGTCTGGCTCGCCGCCTCCTTCCCCGTGACGAACGGCGGCGAGGCCGTCGACACGGGCTGGTCGGTGATCGCCGCCAGCGGCCTGCTGCCGAACGGCCTGCTGCCCGCCGTCATCGTCGTGCAGGGCGTGGTGTTCGCGTACGCGGCCATCGAGCTGGTCGGCACGGCGTCGGGCGAGACCCAGCACCCGGAGAAGGTGGTGCCCCGCGCCATCAACACCGTCATCATCCGCATCGCCGTCTTCTACGTCGGCTCGCTCGTGCTGCTGTCGCTGCTGCTCCCGTTCACGGCCTACCGGGCCGGCGAGAGCCCGTTCGTCACGTTCTTCAGCAGCATCGGCTCGCCCGAGATCGGCGAGGTCGCCGGCTCGATCATGAACTTCGTCGTCGTCACGGCCGCGCTCTCGAGCCTCAACGCAGGCCTCTACTCGACGGGTCGCGTGCTGCACTCGATGGGCATGAACGGCTCCGCACCGAAGTTCACGACCGTCATGTCGAAGGGCGGCGTGCCGTTCGGCGGCATCCTCCTCACCGCCGGCATCACCCTGCTGGGCGTCGGCCTGAACGCCGTCGTCGGCGCCAGCGCCGCCTTCGAGATCGTGCTCAACATCGCGTCGCTCGGCATCCTGACCGCGTGGGGCACGATCATCCTCTGCCAGATGCGGCTGCGGCAGTGGGCGCGGCAGGGCAAGGCGAAGGAGCCCTCGTTCCGGCTGCCGGGCGCGCCGGTCACCAGCTGGCTGACGCTCGCCTTCCTGGTCGCCGTCCTCGTGCTGATGGCGATCGACTGGCCGATCGGGTCGCTCACGGTGGCGTCGCTCGTGCTGATCATCCCGCTGCTCGTGCTGGGCTGGTACCTGCAGCGTGACCGCATCCTCGCCGCCGCCCGCCTCCGCGAGGGCATGACCGGGCCGTACCCGGTGACCGGGCGCGACGCGGCTGCGCAGCACCCGCGCGACGACGACGGGGCCTGAGGGCCGGCACTCCACACCTCCACGGGGCTGCCCACCCGCGGGCGGCCCTCCTCCCCCTCCTCCCCCAGGATGACGACACCGACGGTCCGGTCGCCCTACCGTCGTCCCGTGACCGAGACCACGCAGGGCCGCCTGATCGATCCCGTCGAGTCGACGCTGGTCTCGCCCGGGTCGGGCGTCGTCGAGGGCCTGCTCGCGCGGACGACGTCGGTGCGCGACGGGGCGGCGACGGTCGCCCTGGCCACCGGCACGGGCTGGTCGCTGGTGCACGCGGTCACGACGTCGTGGGGGCCGTTCCTCCGGGAGCGCGCGCTGCAGCACGAGCTCAGCCACTTCGGGCCCTTCCTCGACCCCGGGGTCGTCCTGGCGCTGCTGTGGGTCGCCGCCGTGGCGGTCGGCCTCGCCGGCCGGTGGGGCATCGCGCGAGGCTGGCTGGCCGCCTCCCTGCTGCTCTGCCTCGTGCTGCCCGTCACGGGCCGTGACGGCTTCGACCTGGGCTGGGACGGCCCGACGAGCACGACGCTGGGGTTCGTCGGAGCCTGCGCGATCGTGGCGATGGTCGGCACGCCGCGGTCGCCCCGGCTCGTCGTCGGGGGCACCGTCACCGTCGCGGTCCTCACCGCCGCCGTGGCCGTCGCCCACGGCCTCGGCCAGACCGCGCGGGGCTGGTTCTGGTCCGGCCCGCTCCAGGCCGCCACGCTCCTCCTGCTGATGCTCGCGGCCCTCCTCGCGGCGGCCGTCCTCGCCCGTCGTCGCCGCGCCACCGCGGCCGCGGTCGTCATCGTCTCGCTCGTCCCGTGGGCCGCCGTCTACGCCGTCGACGTCCTCGCCGCCTCCCAGGACCCGGCGTCACCCCTCCCCACCGCTCTCCTCGCCGCAGCTCTCCCCCTGGCGGCCCTCCTCACCCCCCGCCCCGCCCCCTGACCCGCGCCGGGCCCGGCCGCCCCCGGAACGAGCGAAGCGACGTTCCCCCCGCTCAGGCGCGCGAAGCGCCGCCGCCCCCGGAACGAGCGAAGCGACGTTCCCCCCGCTCAGGCGCGCGAAGCGCCGCCGCCCCGGAACGAGCGAAGCGACGTTCCACCCCGGCGCGCGCAGCGCCGCCGCCCCGAGCCACAGCGACCTGGCGGGTCAGACCCCCGCCCCGCCCGACGACGAGCCGCGTGTCCGCGGAGCGGACAGAAGCGTGGAACGCGAGATCCCCCGCTGCCCAGCGAAGCGGGCACACGGGGGATCAGATATCGCGTGCACCCCCTCGGACTTGAACCGAGAACCCACTGATTAAGAGTCAGTTGCTCTGCCAATTGAGCTAGAGGTGCGTGCTGCGGGACGTTCCGCAACGAGGAATGACTCTAGCATGTCCGGAGACCCCCTGAGAACCACCGGCACGCCCGTCGTGCCGCGAGATCGGAGAAGCATGTCCACCACGCTCGAGAAGGGCGCCTCGGCGCCGTCGTTCACCCTGCCCGACGAGTCGGGCGCGCCGGTGTCGCTGTCCGACTTCGCGGGGCGCCGGGTGATCGTGTACTTCTACCCGGCGGCGTCGACGCCGGGCTGCACGACGGAGGCCTGCGACTTCCGCGACAACCTGAACTCGCTCGCCTCGGCGGGCTACCAGGTGCTCGGGGTGTCGAAGGACGAGCCGGAGGCGCTGCGCCGGTTCAAGGACGAGCAGGGCCTGACCTTCCCGCTGCTGAGCGACCCGGAGCTGACCGTGCACCAGGCGTACGGCGCCTACGGGGAGAAGAACAGCTACGGCCGGGTCGTCACGGGCACGATCCGTTCGACGTTCGTGGTCGACGAGGACGGTGCGGTCGAGCTGCCGCTGTACAACGTGAAGGCGACGGGCCACGTGGCGATGCTCCGCCGGAAGCTCGGCATCGACTGACCGACGGCCGCGTCCCACGACGAGGCCCCGTCCGCGACCGCGGGCGGGGCCTCGCGTCGTCAGCACGCGTGCGGGGGCGCGTCAGTACGCGTGCGGAGGCGCCTCGTCGCGGATGGACGTCTGGGCGACGACGCTCGGCACGAGCAGCAGGACGACCACGACCACCGCGGGCACGATCAGCCAGAGGCCGACCGCGGCGTTCGCGAAGACCCCCTGGAGGCTGCCGACGCCGACGGCGATCTGGAGCACCTGCCAGACGATCGCCGCCCCTCGGATCCAGGCCCGGCCGCGCAGCACCCCGACGACGACGGCCCCCAGCCAGACGGTGGCCAGGAGGGTGAGGACGAGGATCGCAGTGGCCGAGGCGTAGGAGTCGGGGCGCACGGTGACGAGCTCGATCAGCAGGTAGGCGGTCGCCACCCCGAGCAGGGCCGTCTCGGCGGAGAGCAGCAGGACGAGCAGCCAGAGGAGAGCGCTCCGCCGCGGCCTCGCGGACAGTTCTGTCTCGTCGTCGGGCTCGGTGTCGCGGGCGTCGGTCACGCTGGGGCCTCCATGAAAATCCTTGATCTGGCTCCCCCAGTATGCGAGCATATTCGAGGTCGAAGTGACGGGCACATGGTGGTGCGCGCCTCCCGAATTCTCATCTTTCCCCCATCCGGAACCTGGTGCTTCGACGCGCCGGTCCAGCATTTAAAAGGAGTACCCATCGATGGATTGGCGTGACAAAGCCGCGTGCCTGACAGCTGACCCCGAGCTGTTCTTCCCGGTCGGCAACACCGGCCCGGCCGTCGACCAGATCGACAAGGCGAAGAGCGTCTGCGGTCGCTGCACCGTCACCGAGACCTGCCTGCAGTACGCCCTCGAGACCAGTCAGGACTCGGGCGTCTGGGGCGGCCTCAGCGAGGACGAGCGCCGGGCGCTGAAGCGCCGCGCCGCTCGCGCCCGCCGCGCCAGCTGACCGCTCAGCACAGCACGCACGACGAAGCCGGCCCCCGAGGGGGCCGGCTTCGTCGTGCGTGGGGCCGGGGCGCTAAGCCTGGGTGAGCCACCGGAACGGGATCTCGATGGTGACCTCGGTGCCGCTGCCGACCAGCGTGTGCCAGTCGATGGTCCCGCCGAGCTCGCCCTGGATCAGGGTGCGGACGATCTGCGTGCCGAGGCCCGAGCCGACCTTGCCCTCGGGCAGGCCCACACCGTTGTCGCGCACCTTCACGGTGAGCTGCTCGTCGTCGCGCTCGGCGACGATCTCGACCTCCCCGTCGCGGCCGTCGAGGCCGTGCTCGACCGCGTTGGTGACCAGCTCGGTGAGCGCGAGGGCGAGCGGGGTCGCGTACTCGCTCGGCAACGCGCCGAAGCTGCCCGTCAGAGTCGGCCTCACCGTCGTGTTGTGGCTCGAGGCGACCTCCGCGATGAGCATGAGCACGCGGTCGAAGACGGTGTCGAAGTCGACGTTCTGGCTGAGGCCCTCGGAGAGGGTGTCGTGGACCACCGCGATCGACGCGACCCGTCGCATGGCCTGGGTCAGCGCCTCGCGCGCGACGTCGGTCCGGGTGCGGCGGGCCTGGATGCGGAGCAGCGAGGCCACCGTCTGCAGGTTGTTCTTGACCCGGTGGTGGATCTCACGGATCGTGGCGTCCTTCGTGATGAGCTCGCGCTCCTGGTGGCGCAGCTCGGTCACGTCGCGGCAGAGCACGATGGCCCCGACCCGCTCGCCCCGGTCACGGAGCGGGATCGCCCGGAGCGACACGGTGACGCCGCGGGCCTCGATGTCCGTCCGCCACGGCGCGCGGCCGGTGACCACGAGCGGCAACGACTCGTCGATGACGAGCTTGCCCTGCAGCAGCCCGGTGGTGACCTCGGCCAGCGACTCCCCCTCGAGCTCGCCGGCGAACCCCATCCGGTTGAAGGCCGAGAGGCCGTTCGGGCTGGCGAAGGTCACGAGGCCGTCGACGTCGAGGCGCAGCAGGCCGTCGGAGGCGCGGGGGGCACCGCGACGCGGCCCGGTCGGTGCCCCGAGGTCGGGGAAGTCGCCGGCCGCGATCATCGAGAAGAGGTCGTTGGAGCACTGGTTGAAGGTCAGCTCCTGGCGGCTGGGGGTCCGCGCCTCGCTGAGGTTGGTGTGGCGGGTGATGACCGCGATGGGAGCGTCGGTGACGTCGGGGCGGCTCGCCCCGAGGCGACGGAGCACAGGGACGGCGCGGACCCGCGTCGGGGTCTCCTCGTACCAGTCGGGCGCGGCCGAGTCGACGATGCGGGTCGTGGTGAAGGCCTGCTCGATCTGCGTGCGCCACTCCGGGCGGACCTCCTGGCCGACGAAGTCCCGGTAGAACAGCGTCGCCGAGCTCGACGGGCGAGCGTGGGCGACGGCGACGAAGCTGTCGCCCTCCGTGGGCACCCAGAGCACCATGTCGGCGAACGCGAGGTCCGCGAGCAGCTGCCAGTCGCCGACGAGGAGATGGAGCCACTCGACGTCCGCCTCGGTGGAGCGGCCCTGGGCGAGAACGAGATCACTGAGCGTCGACACCGCCCCAGTCTAGGTCGACGTGCGAGACGGCCCCTGCCCCTCCCCTGCCGGTGGGCAGACCCGATTGTCCACAGGCCGGCCACGGCCCTGTCGTGACATGGAGGACATGTCATATGTTGAACGCGAGTAGTCACCGAAACGACGACGAAGTCCCCCGACGAAAGTCCGAGCCTGATGCCCGTCCCTGCCGTGGCCGCCGCCACCGATCCCGTCCCGGACGACGAGCGGGCCGATGCAGGAGGCCGCCGCCTCCACGCCGTCACCGGCACCGAGCACGCGCCGGTCACGACGACCGACGCGACGCCCGACGCTCCCCCGGCACCGCGCCTCCTGCACGCCGTGGACGACGCCCCTGCGGCCGCCCGTGGTCCCGCGGCGCCGCCCAGCCTGCCCGACGCCGCGGTCGCCGCGGAGGGCCTGGCACGGTGCGTCCTCGAGATCCTGGCCGGTGCACGCGACCTCGACCAGGTCTCCCGGTGGGTGAACGGCGAAGTGTGGGCCGTGCTGCAGAAACGGGTCCGACTCGCCGCCCGCGCCCGCGAGGCGAGCGGCGTCCGGAGCCAACGGCCCGTGTTCCGGGTGGGCCGTGTCCACGTCAGCGAACCCGCCCCGGGGGTCGCCGAGACGGTCGTCGTCGTGCACGGGCGCGCCCGGACCAGGTCGGTGGCCATCCGTCTCGAGACGACCGGCCACCGGTGGCGCGCGACGGCCCTCCACGTGCTCTGAGCGCGACGCCCCGGCAGCACGGCCGGGGCCCCGTTCCGAGACGACGAGAGCCCGGACGACGGTCAGCCCGGACGGCGAGGGAGGCCGGGCGCGGACCTCGCGGTCCGTGCCCGGCCTCCCTCGTCGTCACCGGCGGGTCAGGACTTCTTGCCGGCCGCTCGTCGCTCGGCCCGGTTGACCGGCGCGGCGGCGGCGCCCCCGGTCGGCTGCCCGAAGGCGCCCTTGCCGGCCGGGGCGCCGGTGCCGCTGGTCGTCCGCGCGGCGGCGACGTCGGGGCCGTCGCCCTGCTCCGCGTCGTCCTGCGCCTTCTGGGCCTTGGCGGTCGCCGCCTGCTCGAGCCGGCCCTTCTGGTCGCGGACCTCGACCTCGCCCGCGATGTTCGGGGCGGAGTACTCGAGCTTCGGCTGCGCCTTCTCGGGCTCGAGGCCCTTGGCGGCGATCACCGGCGCCTCGGCGGCGCCGACCTGGCCCTGCACCTCGACCTCGAGGTTGAACAGGAACCCGACCGACTCCTCGCGGATCTGGCCCATCATGCTCTGGAAGAGCGCGTAGCCCTCACGCTGGTACTCGACCAACGGGTCACGCTGTGCCATCGCCCGCAGGCCGATGCCGTCCTTCAGGTAGTCCATCTCGTAGAGGTGGTCGCGCCAGCGGCGGTCGATCACGGAGAGGACGACCCGTCGCTCGAGCTCGCGCATCGCGGCCTCGCCCAGCGTCGACTCGCGCTCGGCGTAGGCGACCTTCGCGTCGGAGAGGATCTCCTGGCCCAGGAACTGCCTCGTCGCCTTGCCCTTGGAGCCGGCCTCGGTGATGACCTCGTCGATGGTGATCGAGATCGGGTACAGGGTGCGCAGCTCCGTCCAGAGCGCGTCCAGGTCCCAGTCGTCGGGGCTGCCGTCTCCGGTGTGCTGGTCGATGACCTCGTCGACCACGGCCTCCAGGAAGGCGCTGGCCCGGTCGGCCAGGTCGTCGCCCTCGAGGATGTGGCGGCGGTCGCCGTAGATGGCCTCGCGCTGGCGGTTGAGGACGTCGTCGTACTTCAGGACGTTCTTGCGGATCTCGGCGTTGCGCGACTCGACCTGCGACTGGGCGGAGCGGATGGCCCGGCCCACGATCTTGTTCTCGATGGCCAGGTCGTCGGGCACGTTGCCGCGGCCCATCAGCGACTCCGCCGCCCCCGAGTTGAACAGGCGCATCAGGTCGTCGGTGAGCGAGAGGTAGAACCGGCTCTCGCCCGGGTCGCCCTGACGCCCGCTGCGCCCGCGGAGCTGGTTGTCGATGCGCCGCGACTCGTGGCGCTCGGTGCCGAGCACGTAGAGCCCGCCCGCCTCGACGACCTTCTCGGCCTGCTCGGCGACCTCGGCCTTCTTGGCGGCGAAGACGTCGTCCCAGGCGGCCTCGTACTCGTCGGGGGTGTCGACCGGGCTGAGGCCACGGCCGTTCATCTCAGCGACGGCGAGGAACTCGGCGTTGCCGCCGAGCATGATGTCGGTGCCTCGACCGGCCATGTTGGTGGCGACGGTCACGGCGCCGACGCGACCGGCCTGCGCGACGATGGCGGCCTCGCGAGCGTGGTTCTTCGCGTTGAGGACCTCGTGGCGGACGCCCTTCTTGGCCAGCAGGCGCGACAGGTACTCGCTCTTCTCGACGCTGGTGGTGCCGACGAGGACGGGCTGGCCCGCCTCGTGGCGCTCGACGATGTCCTCCACGACCTGGTCGAACTTCGCCGTCTCGTTCTTGTAGACGAGGTCGGTCTGGTCGATCCGCTTCATCGGCTTGTTGGTCGGGATGGGCACGACGCCGAGCTTGTACGTGCTCATGAACTCGGCGGCCTCGGTCTCGGCCGTGCCGGTCATGCCGGAGAGCTTGCCGTAGAGGCGGAAGTAGTTCTGCAGGGTGACGGTCGCGAGGGTCTGGTTCTCGGCCTTGACCTCGACGCCCTCCTTGGCCTCGATGGCCTGGTGGATGCCCTCGTTGTACCGGCGGCCGCTCAGGATGCGACCCGTGTGCTCGTCGACGATGAGGACCTCGCCGTTGATGACGACGTAGTCCTTGTCGCGCTTGAACAGGGCGTCGGCCTTGATCGCGTTGTTGAGGAAGGAGATCAGCGGCGTGTTCGCCGACTCGTAGAGGTTGTCGATGCCGAGGTAGTCCTCGACCTTCTCGATGCCGGGCTCGAGCACGCCGACGGTGCGCTTCTTCTCGTCGACCTCGAAGTCGGTGCCGGCCACGAGGCGGCGCGCGATCGTCGCGAACTCCGCGAACCAGCGGTTCGCCTCGCCCGAGGCAGGGCCGGAGATGATGAGCGGCGTGCGGGCCTCGTCGATGAGGATCGAGTCGACCTCGTCGACGATCGCGAAGAAGTGGCCGCGCTGCACCATGTCGGAGGCCTGCCACGCCATGTTGTCGCGCAGGTAGTCGAAGCCGAACTCGTTGTTCGTGCCGTACGTGATGTCGGCGGCGTACTGCTCCCGGCGCTCGGCCGGGGTCTGGCCCGCGAGGATGCAGCCGGTCGTCATGCCGAGGGCGCGGAAGACGCGGCCCATCAGCTCGGACTGGTAGCTCGCGAGGAAGTCGTTGACCGTGATGACGTGCACGCCGCGCGACGCGATGGCGTTGAGGTACGCGGCGGTGGTCGCGACGAGGGTCTTGCCCTCACCGGTCTTCATCTCGGCGATGTTGCCGAGGTGGAGGGCGGCACCGCCCATCAGCTGCACGTCGAAGTGGCGCATGCCGAGGGTCCGCTTCGAGGCCTCCCGCACGGCGGCGAACGCCTCGGGCAGCAGGTCGTCGAGCGACTCGCCGTTGCCGTACCGCTCGCGGAGCTCGGTGGTCTCGGCGCGCAGCTCGTCGTCGGTCAGCGTGCTGAAGTCGTCCTCGAGCTCGTTGACGGCGTTCGCGTACGCCTTGAGGCGGCGGAGGATGCGGCCCTCGCCGACGCGGAGGACCCTCTCGAGGACGTTGGCCACTGGTGACTCCCTGGATCTGAGACTCGGTCGGGCAGGCGGCGGAGCCGCGTGCCCCGGGGGCGGCTGGTGACGCCAGCCCGTGAGGAGGCCCGGTTGGACCAGCTCGGATGGTAGCAAGCCTAGCGGCCACGGCCCTGGACGCGGGGAGGAGCGATCTGCTCCCCCCGCGCCCGGACCGTGGCCGCGGGCCCCGGGGCGGACCGGGTCAGGCGACGACGCCGGCGCGGGCCTGCGTGGCGGCCTCCTGCAGCTCGCTCGCGCTCTGGTCGAGCCCGATCACGCCGTAGTCCCAGCCCTTGCGCCGGTAGACGACGCTCGGGCGCTCGGTCTCGGCGTCGATGAAGAGGTAGAAGTCGTGCCCCACCAGCTCCATGTAGTAGAGCGCGTCGTCGACGGTCATCGGCGTCGACGCGAACACCTTGCTGCGGATGA
Organism: Frigoribacterium sp. Leaf164; assembly: GCF_001423665.1. NCBI lineage: Bacteria > Bacillati > Actinomycetota > Actinomycetes > Micrococcales > Microbacteriaceae > Frigoribacterium > Frigoribacterium sp. Leaf164. The sequence continues at coordinate 782,262 of NZ_LMOX01000001.1, read as the reverse complement.
CGACGGGGCAGTAGTCGTCCTCCTGCTCCTCGGCCGCGGGCGCCTCGTCGTCGGCGACGACCGTCGCGATCGAGCCGGTGCGCACGGCGTCCAGGGTCTCGGCGGCGGCGGGCGTGACGTCGATGCCGCTGAAGTCCGCTCCGGAGGCCTCACGGAGCGACGTCGGTCGGTGCTGGCCCCGGTGGACCTTCTGCCGGTCCTTCGCGCGCCGCACCCGCTCGAGCATCCTGGCGATGGCCAGGTCGAAGGCGACGTACTTGTCGCTCCCGGTCGACTCGGCCCGCACGAGCGGCCCGGGGCCGATCAGCGTCAGCTCGACCCGGTCGTCGCCGGCCTGGCCGCTCGACTTCTCGTGGTGCCGCGAGACCTTGATCTCGAGGGCGAGCGCCTTCGTGGCGAGCTGCGCCACCTTGTCGGCCTTGTCAGTGGCGTAGTCGCGGAAACGATCGGTGATGCCGACGTTTCGACCCGTGACGGAAATTTCCATGACGACCTCCTCTGGCTATCGACGTGCCGCCTGTCAGCCAGGCGGATGTCCTTTCACGCCTTTTGCCCACCGTAGCCAGGTGGACCCCCGCCTGTCACCTCCCGGCCACCGACGGGACAGATCCCCAGGCCGTCCACAGGCGGCCGCGGGAGGGCTCACGGCGCCCTCCGCGGCCAGCGCACGCCGCGCCTCCAGCAGGGTGCTGCCGGTGGTCACCACGTCGTCGACGACCACGACCCGGAGCCCCGCCAGCCCCGGCCGGGCCCGGAGGCTGCCCGCCCGCGAGCGCCGGCGGGCCTCGCGGTCGAGCTCCTTCTGCGCCCCGCGGCCCGGCAGGGCGACGAGCCCCCGGCGGACGGCCCGGAGCCCGGCCCGGCGCACGAGCAGCTCGACCGGGTCCCAGCCACGGCGCCGCCGCCCCCGCGGGGACGACGGGACGGCGACGACCACGGGCGGGGCCCCGCCGACCCCGGGAGGCGCGGCGAGCGCCACCGAGGCGGCCAGCGCGGGTGCCAGGGCCGTCGCCAGGCGGAGGCGCCCCTGCTGCTTGTAGGCCAGCACCGTCGAGCGCACCTCGGCCTCGTACCGCAGCCCGGAGACGACCACCAGCCCGCCCGGCAGCTCGTCGACCTCCGGGCTCGGCTCGAGGCTGACCCGACAGGCCCGGCAGAGCTCCACGTCGGGGAGGCCGCAGCCCGCACAGCGGACCGGCGACAGCACGCCGAGCGCCTCGCGGAGGACGGGGCCGAGGCCGGCGGCGGAGGGTCGGGGCGAGGTCGTCACGCCGACACCGTCGCACGGTGCCGGCCGCCGGACGCCGGTCCGCCCGCCGCCCCGGGGACGAACGGGCGCACGACCACGGTGGGGAGGGACGACGGGGCGGCGGTGCGCCGCGCCGCCCGGGTCAGCGCTGCGTCGCCAGGAGGTCGGCCGTCACGCCCGTCCCCTGCCAGGTGCTCCCCCGGGGCTCGAGCACGGCGCCGTCGCCCGAGAGCACCTGCAGCCGGGCGAGGCCGGTGCCGCCGGCGATCGCGGAGGCGTCGTCGCCCGGACGGCCCGCGGTGACGGCGGCGCCCCCGACCTCGCTGAGCGTGGCGCGGGTCGTGTCGTCGGCCGTCGTCAGGGTCGCCACGGTCAGCTGGTCGGCCCAGGTCGCGTCGACCGGCGACCCCGTCGGCGCCGCGAGCTCGAGGGGCGGGCCCAGGGCGGTCGGCACCTGCCGCGAGTCGCGCAGCAGGGCCACGACGAGCAGCCGCGAGGCCCCGTCGTCGTCCAGCAGCACGAGGGCCCGGGTGCCGTCGCGCGAGACGCGGAACGACACGACGCGGTCGCCGACGGGCAGGGTCGAGGCGACGACCTGCGGCCTGCCGTCCGGGGACCACGCCGTCACGCTCCGCGCGTCGTCGGCGGGGACGCTCCAGAGCCAGCCGGCCCCGTCGAGGGAGGGCGCGACCAGGCCCGGGCGAGGGTCGACGAGCAGGCTGCGGCCGTCGGCCGTGACCAGGGCGCTGCCGCCCGCCGTCCCGACCGCGGCGCGCGTGAGGTCGGCCGACACCTCGACCGAGGTGGGCGACAGGGCGGCCACGGTCGCCGACAGCCCGTCGAGGGGCGCGAGGGCCGACCGGGAGGCGAAGCCGAGCTCGCCCTGCGCGAGCACCAGCGGGCGGGCGTCGACGGCCGGGTCGCGGAGCGGCGCGGCCCGGCCCAGGTCGGGCACGTCGAGCGGCGCGGACTCGACGCTGAGCTCGACGGCGGTGACCGTCGAGAGGGTCGAGAAGCTCGCGAGCAGCTGCGCCTGCATGCGCGCCCTCGCGTCGTCCGTCGCGCTCAGGGCGTCGGAGGTCAGGTCGACGCGGGCGGTGCCGTCCACCACGGTGATCGCGGTCAGCGACAGCTGCGTCCCGTCGGGGAAGGCGGAGACGACGGCGCCCTGCAGCCACGCCGACGGGCCGGCCAGCAACGCGCTCGCGATGCGGGTGCTCGTCGACGACCGCGCGAGGAACCAGCGCTCGTCGGGCACGAGGTACGTGAACGTGGGGTCGTAGAAGTAGACCGCGTGCGCCCGGAACACCGACTGGAAGGTCGCCGGGCTCAGCACGGTGCCGTCGGGGGCCTCGCTGATGCGCCACTGCCCGTCCTCCCGCACGAACGAGTACGCGAGGGTGGTCGGGACGTCGCTCGTCGACGGCACGTAGTGCCCGCCCTGGTCGACGGTCGCCGACGTCAGGAAGGCGTACTCGAGGTCGGCCTCGCCGACCCGGGTGGTGGCGCCGTCCCCCGGGCGGACCGTGACGCTGGCCCGCGGGTCCCAGTCGTCGGCGAAGCCTCCCGCGAGGAACTGCCGGGCGACCGCGTAGTTGTCCTGCGGGCCGGTGCCGGCGGCCAGGAAGTCGCGGAGGATCTTCTCCTGCGAGCTGTCGGCCACCGGGCCGCTCGGCGTGTAGACCACCTCGCTCGGCACCTCGCTCGAGACGTCGTCACCGCGCTCGACCGGGCCCCGGTCGGGGATGGAGGCACAGCCCGTCAGGACGAGCAGCACCGCCGCCAGCGCGGCCACCGCCCTCGCCCGTCGTCGTTCAGCCACCGTGCACCTCCGTCGTCCCGCTCCACGGTTCGGCCGAGGTGGGCTCCGGCGTGCCCGGGGCCGTGGCCTGCACGGTCGCGGCGTCGTCCGGCTCGGCCCGCAGCGGCCGGGTGGTCGCCGTCGTGCCCGCCGCCCGCGGCAGGGTGACCACGAAGCGGCTCCCCTCGCCCGGGCGCGACCACAGGTCGATCCGGCCGCCGTGCAGGGTCGCGTCCTCCAGGCTGATGGCCAGGCCGAGGCCCGTCCCCCCGATGGTGCGGCGACGCGACGGGTCGGCCCGCCAGAACCGGTCGAAGACGCGCTCGGCCTCGGCGGGGGTCATCCCGACCCCGTGGTCGCGGACGGCCACGGCCACCGCCTCCTCGTCGCTGTCGACCTCGACCTCGACCGGTCGCCCCTCGCCGTGCTCGATCGCGTTGCCGAGCAGGTTCCGCAGGATGCGCCGCAGCCGACGGGGGTCGACCTCGGCCTCGAGGTAGCCGCCGCGCGCGTCGATGGTCACCGTGCTGCCGACCTCCGCCGCGAGCGGCTCGAACTCGGCGACGACGTCGTCGACGAGACCCACCACGCGCGTGCTCTCGAGGTCGAGCTCGACCGCCCCCGCGTCGAAGCGCGAGATCTCGAGCAGGTCGGCCAGCAGCACCTCGAAGCGGTCGACCTGCGTGTGCAGCAGCTCGGTCGTGCGGGCGGCCGTCGGCGTGAAGGAGGCACGCTGGTCGTAGAGCACGTCGCCCGCCAGCCGGATGGTCGTCAGGGGCGTCCGCAGCTCGTGCGAGACGTCGCTGACGAAGCGCTGCTGCACGCGCGACAGCTCGGCGAGCTGGGAGATCTGCCTCTGCATGGCGTCGGCCATGCCGTTGAACGACCGCCCGAGCGTCGCGACGACGTCCTGGCCCTTCTCGGGGATGCGCTGGTCGAGCTGGCCGGCCGCGATCTTCTGGCTTGTCTCGGCGGCGACCCGCACGGGCCCCACGACGAGCCGGACGACCACGTAGGTGACGACGCCGATCAGGACGACGAGGGCCAGCGAGCCGAGCGCCAGCGTCCGCTGCATGAGCGACAGCGTCGTCTGGGCGTCGCTGAGGTCGTAGACGAGGTAGAGCTCGTACTGGCCGGCCGTCGGCACCTGCAGCGTCGAGCCCACGGCGAGGCCGGGGGCGTCGCCGCCCGGCCCCCGGAGCGAGACGGGCTGGAGGGCGAGGGCGCCCGTGTCGGCCGCCACCTGGTCACGGAGCTCCGGCGTGATCTGGTCGGCGGGGAAGTCGGGGCTCGCGATCGCCTGGATGGTCTGCGCCGTCGTCTGGCCCGGGGTCCGCAGGATGGCGATGCTCGTGCCGCCCGGGCTCGACGTCGACGCGAGGATGGCGCTCTGCGCCTCGTTCTGCAGCGAGTCGAGCTCGACCTGGTCGGCGTCCTCGGTCGCCGTGGCCGAGTCGAAGATGCTCTGGGCGAGAAGCGTCGCGCGCAGAGACTCGGACTGCACCTGGTCGCGGCGCTGGTCGTACAGGTTCGCGCCGATGCTCACGGAGATGGTCGTGCCGATGATCGTCGCCCCGAGGCCCGCCATCACGACGGTGGTCGCGACGGTGCGGAACTCCAGGGAGGACCGCCAGAAGCCCGCGACGCGGGACGGCCAGCCGCGCCGGCCCAGCCACGCGCGGCGGAGGGCGGCGGCGACGGACTCGACCGTCACGGGCCCGGCCCCGCGAGCCGCGGGCGCCCCCGCGGCACCGGAGGGCCTAGGCGGACGAGCCGGCACGGTAGCCGACGCCGCGCACCGTCGTCACGATGCGCGGGGCGTCCGGGTCGTGCTCGACCTTCGCGCGCAGGCGCTGCACGTGCACGTTGACGAGGCGCGTGTCGGCCTTGTAGTGGTAGCCCCACACCTGCTCGAGGAGCATCTCGCGGGTGAAGACCTGCTGGGGCTTCGACGCCAGCGCCAGCAGCAGCTCGAACTCGAGGGGCGTGAGGCCGATGACCGTGTCGCCGCGCCGGACCTCGTGGGCCGCGACGTCGAGGCGGAGGTCGCCGACGGTCAGGACGTCGGTCGTCGGCTCGCTGGAGGGCCGCAGGCGGGTGCGCACCCGGGCCACCAGCTCCTTGGGGTCGAAGGGCTTGACGACGTAGTCGTCGGCCCCGGCCTCGAGGCCTGCGACGACGTCGACGGTGTCGCCCTTGGCGGTGAGCATGATGACCGGGACCCCGCTCTCGGCCCGGATCGCCGCGCAGACGGCCAGGCCGTCCATCCCCGGCAGCATGAGGTCGAGCAGGACGAGGTCGGGGGCCGAGTTGCGGAACGCGTCGACGGCGGCGCTGCCGTCGCTGCAGAAGTGGGGCTCGAAGTCGGCGGCCCGGAGCACGATGCCGATCATCTCGGCGAGCGCGGGGTCGTCGTCCACCACCAGGATGCGCGGGGTCATGGTCTCCGTCCTCGGCTGGGCCGCTCGGGAGGCGGCACGTCACCCGAGATTAGTGCAGGAGGCGCCCGTCGGCTGGCACCCGCCGCCCGCCGCGTGGGAACATGGCGGCACCGCGGGGCGATCCCGCGGGCGGACCACCGGGGGGCACCATGACGGACGTGGACGGCTGGGCGGCGCCCGGCGCGGGCCGGGACGAGCCCCGCTGGGGCGAGCGCCTGCCCCCGGCGCCGGAGCAGCAGCCGGGCGGGCAGCACCAGCCCACCGGGCAGCCGACTCCCCCCGGCCAGCCGACTCCCTCCGGGCAGCCGACTCCTTACGGGCAGCCGACTCCCTTCGGGCAGGCGACTCCCTCCGGGCAGCCGACGCCGTACGGGCAGCAGGCGCCGTGGGCCCAGCAGCAGCCCCCCGCCCCGGGTCCGCCTCCCGGCTGGACGCCGCCTCCCCGCCCCGGGCTGCTCGCCCTCCGGCCGTTCACCTTCGGCGAGGTCCTCACGGGCTCGTTCCAGGTCTTCCGCCGGAACCCGCGCACCACCTTCGGCACCGCGCTCCTGGCCCAGGTCGTCCTGCTCGTCGTCACCCTCGGCGTCACCGGCGGCACGGCCGCGGCCGCCTTCAGCCGCGTCGACTCCGCCCTGCCCCAGGACCGCGACGCCGTGGCCGCCGGCGCGGTCGCGGTGACGCTCCTCTCGACGATCGTGCCGCTCCTCCTCTCCGTGGTCGTCAGCGCCCTGCTCCAGGGCCTCTTCGTGCTCGAGACCTCCCGCCAGCTGCTCGGCCAGCGGCTGCGCCTCGGCGGGCTGTGGGCGCTCACGGCGGGCCGGCGCGGCGCCCTCCTGGGCTGGTCGGCCCTGCTGACGCTGGCGTACCTGGTCGCCGTGGCGGTCGTCGCCGGCGTCGTGGCGCTGGGCTTCGTCGTCGGCGGCGGGACGGGCATCGCGATCGGCATCGTCTCCGGCCTCCTCGCGGGGCTCGGAGCGCTCGCCGTCGGGGTCTGGCTCAGCGTGCAGCTGAGCCTCGTGCCGAGCGCCCTGATGCTCGAGCGCCTCACCCTCGGCGCCGCGGTCTCGCGCTCCTGGCGCCTCGTCCGCGGCTCGTTCTGGCGCACCTTCGGCGTCGTCGTGCTCGTCCTCGTGATGATCCAGGTCGCCACCCAGGTCGCGAGCACCCCGATCTCGCTCCTCGCCGGCCTCCTCGCCGGAGCGCTCGCGCCGACCGGCGACCTGACCTCCCCGACCGTCCTCGTCGTGACGGGCGCGGGGTACCTGCTGACCTTCGCCGTGGCCGCCGTGGTCGCGTCCATCGGCTCGGTCGTCCAGGCCGCGAGCACCGCCCTCGTGTACGTCGACCGCCGCATCCGCACCGAGGGGCTCGACCTCGAGCTCGTCCGGCACGTGGAGCGACGCGACGCCGGCCAGGCCGACCTGCCCGACCCGTGGCGCTCGCCCTGGGGCGACGCGGCTCCCCCGCGGTGACGTTCGCCTCCGCCGCCGTGACGCTCGTCGCCGCTCCGCTCCGGCCCGACCCCGAGGAGGCGCGGCGCCTGCTCCAGCAGGAGCTCACCGAGCGCGACTACGTCGCCGCCCAGCCGACCTGGCTCGACCGTGCCGCCGACGCGTTCTGGTCGTGGATCGAGGGCGTCCGGTTGGGCGACGCCGAGGGAGCACCGGCCGTCGCGCTCGTGATCGTCCTGGTCGTCGTCGTCGCGGTCGTCGTGGGCGTGGTGCTCGTCTACGGGGTGCCGCACCTGGAGCGCCGCTCCGCCCGCCCGGGCGAGCTCTTCGGCGACGACGACGAGCGCGACGCCGACGCCCTCCGCGCCTCCGCCCGGGAGGCCGCGGCGGCCGGCGACCTCGACCGCGCCGTCGTCGAGTCGTTCCGGGCCCTCGCGCGGGCCCTCGTCGAGCGCGACGTGCTGACCACGAGCCCCGGCACCACGGCCCGCACGGTGGGCGACCGCGCGGCACGGCTCTTCCCGGCCCGGGCCGACCGCCTGCGAGCGGCCGCCCGGGCCTTCGACGAGGTCCGCTACCTCGACCGTCCGGGCACCGAGCAGGCCTGGCGCGAGATCACCGATCTCGACCGTGCGCTCGAGGGCGACCGGACGGCGGTGCCCGCGTGACGACGTCGACGCCGGCCGCGCCCTCCCGGTCGACCCCCGCGCCCCGCGCCGCCCTCCGCCGGGCCCGCCCGTGGGCCGTGCTCGCCGCGGGAGTCGTCGCGGTCGCGGTGGTCGTCGTGCTGCTGAGCGGCGGCGATGCGACGGGCGGTCGCGCCCTCGGCCCCGAGAACGCGGCCCCCGCGGGGGCGAAGGCCGTCGTCGAGGTGCTGAGGGAGCAGGGCGTCGAGGTGGAGGTGACCACCTCGCTGGCCGCCACGACCGCGCAGGCCCGGGCCGACGCCTCCGACACGACCGTGGTGGTCGACGATGCCGGTGCCCTGCTCGTCGCCGACCAGTGGCGGGACGTCGCCGCCTCCTCCGGACGGACCCTCCTCCTCGCCCCCGACCAGGTGGCCCTCGACGCCCTGGCGCCCGGCCTCGCCCTGGCGGCCGAGGTCGACGACGTCGCCGTCGCGCCGGGCTGCGACCTGCCGGCGGTCGAGCGCCTCGACCGCGTGCAGGGCGGCGGGTACGCCTACACGGTCGACGACGTCGCCCCGGGCGTCGACGTCACCACGTGCCTCGCCGACGACGCCTCGGGCGGTTCCGGCCTCGTCGAGCTGGTCGACGGCGACCGGACGGTGACCGTCCTGGGCGCCACCACCGCGATCAGCAACGGCGCCGTGCTCGACGACGACGACGCGGCCTTCGCGCTCTCGCTGCTCGGGCAGACCGGCCACGTCGTGTGGTACCTGCCCAGCCCGGACGACGTGCCCGAGGGCAGCGGCACCCTCGCGAGCCTGACGCCGGGATGGGTCACCCCGGTGCTCGCCCTGCTGGCCCTGACGGCCGTCGTCGCCGGCGTGTGGCGCGGCCGCCGGCTCGGCCCCCTCGTGGTCGAGCGCCTGCCCGTGATCGTCCGGGCGTCCGAGACGACCGAGGGCCGGGCGCGCCTCTACGAGCGGTCGGGGTCGCGTCGGCACGCGCTCGACCAGCTCCGGATCGGCACCGTGGTGCGGCTCCGGCGCCGGGTCGGGCTGGCCGCCTCCGCGTCGCTCGACGACGTCCTCGCCCGCGTCGGTCAGCTCACCGGCGCCGACCCCCGCGGCCTCCGCCACGTGCTCGTGGACGCCGACCCCGCTGACGACCGCGAGCTCGTCCGCCTGAGCGACAGCCTGCTCGACCTCGAGCGCGCGGTCTCGGAGGCGGTGGCTCCCCGGTGACGGGCACCGCGCCTCCCCCGGGCCGCCGCGCCCCGAGACCTGCTCCCCGCCCCCACGAGATCCCCGGGAGGATCACCGCATGACCTCAGAACTCCAGCAGACCTTCGCCGCCGTGCGCACCGAGGTCGGCAAGGCCGTCGTCGCGCAGGACGGCGCGGTCACCGGGATGCTCGTGACCCTGCTCGCCCAGGGCCACGTGCTCCTCGAGGGCGTGCCCGGGGTCGCCAAGACGCTGCTCGTGCGGGCGCTCAGCCACGCGCTGTCGCTCGACACCGCCCGCGTGCAGTTCACCCCCGACCTGATGCCCGGCGACATCACCGGCTCGCTCGTCCACGACGCCGGCAGCGGCCGGTTCGAGTTCCGGCCCGGGCCCGTCTTCACCAACGTGCTGCTCGCCGACGAGATCAACCGCACGCCCCCCAAGACGCAGTCGGCGCTGCTCGAGGCGATGGAGGAGCGCCAGGTCTCGGTCGACGGCGTCAGCCGCCCGCTGCCGACGCCCTTCCTCGTCGCGGCGACGATGAACCCGGTCGAGTACGAGGGCACCTACACGCTGCCCGAGGCCCAGCTCGACAGGTTCCTCATGAAGCTCACCCTCGACCTGCCGCCCCGCGAGGCCGAGGTCGAGGTGCTCTCGCGGCACGCGGGCGGCTTCTCGCCCCGCGACCTCCGGGCCGCCGGGGTCACCCCCGTGCTCGGGGCGGAGGAGCTCGCGCGGGCCCAGGCCGAGGTCGCCCGGGTGGGAGCCTCGCCCGACGTGCTGGCGTACATCGTCGACCTGGCCCGGGCGACCCGCGAGAGCCCGTCCGTCGCCGTCGGGGTGAGCCCCCGCGGCTCGACCGCGCTGCTCGCCGCGACCCGCGCCTGGGCCTGGCTGACCGGCTTCGACCGCGTCACGCCCGACCACGTGCAGGCGATGGCCCTGCCCGTGCTCCGGCACCGGCTGAAGCTCCGGCCCGAGGCCGAGCTCGAGGGCGTGGGCGCCGACGCGGTGCTCCGCTCGGTGCTGCAGCAGGTCCGGGTCCCCCTCTGAGCATGGCCGTCACCGGATGGACCGTGGCCCTGCTGGCCCTCGGCGTGGTGCCCCTCGTCGCGACCGGCGACGACCGGGTCCTGCTCGGCTGGATCGTGCTCGTCGCGCTGCTCGTGGCCCTCGACGTGCTGCTCGCCGCGTCGCCCCGGGCCCTCCGGCTGCGCCGAGAGCTGCCCGCGGCCGTCCGGCTGGGCGAGAGCACGGCGTCGCGCCTCGTCGTCGTCAACGACGGACGACGCCGCCTGCGCGGCGTGCTGCGCGACGCCTGGCAGCCGTCGGCGGGGGCCGCGTCGACCCGACGTCCGCTGTCGCTCCGGCCTGGGCGAGCGGTGACGCTGACGACGACCCTGACCCCCTTCCGCCGGGGCGACCGGCGGGCCGACGCGGTCACCGTCCGCTCGATCGGCCCCCTGCGCCTCGCCGGCCGCCAGGCCACCGTGGAGCTGCCCGGCGTCGTCCGGGTGCTGCCCCGCTTCTCGTCGCGGCGCCACCTCCCCTCCCGGCTCGCCCGCCTGCGCGAGCTCGACGGGAGGACGAGCGTCATGGTGCGCGGGCAGGGCACCGAGTTCGACAGCCTGCGCGAGTACGTCCGCGGCGACGACGTGCGGAGCATCGACTGGCGCGCGACGGCCCGCCGTGACGAGCTCGTCGTGCGCACCTGGCGCCCCGAGCGCGACCGCCGCATCGTCGTGGTCGTCGACAGCGGCAGGACCTCCGCGGCCCGGGTCGACGACGAGCCCCGCCTCGACACCGCCTTCGAGTCGGCGCTGCTGCTCGCGGCGCTGGCGTCGAGGGCCGGCGACCGGGTCGACGTCGTCGTCTTCGACCGCCGCGTGCGCGGTCGGGTGCAGGGCGCGACGGGCGCGGCCCTGCTCTCGTCGCTCGTCGACGTGCTCGCCCCGGTCGAGCCCGAGCTCGTCGACACCGACTGGTCGTCGGTGCCTGCCCTCGTCCGCTCGGTCACGAGCCAGCGGGCCCTGGTCGTGCTCGCGACCACCGTCGACTCCCCCGGCTCGGCCCGCAGCCTCCTCGCGGCCGTCCCGCAGCTCAGCCGTCAGCACCTCGTGGTCGTCGCCTCGGTGGCCGACCCGGCCCTGGCCGAGACGGCGCTCCGCCGCGACGGCCGGTCGGAGGTCTACCGGGCCGCCGCCGCCGAGCGGGCCGTGCTCGACGCCTCCCGCGTGGCCGCCGCCCTCCGTCAGGTGGGCGCCGACGTCGTGTCGGCCGCGCCCGCCGACCTGCCGCCGGCCCTGGCCGACCGCTACCTCGCGCTCAAGGCGGCCGGGCGGCTCTGAGGCGCGCGGCGCGCGACGCAGGGCGCGCGGCGAACGGCCCAGGGCTCCGCCCCGTCGGACGGCCTGCGGCGCGCCGGTGCGGGCTCAGCCCGCGACGAGCTCCCGCGCGCCCGCCTCGAACTCGTCGAGGTCGCCCGTCTGCCCCGCCCGGTGCGCCCGGCCGCCGAGCACCCACTGGTACGCGAGGAAGCCCGCGAGCGCGACCGTGCCGATGCCGATCTTGATCGCCCAGGGCCACGGCTGCCGGGTGACGAAGCCCTCGATCACCCCGGAGACGAGCAGCGAGAGCATCAGGCCCACGGCGATCGTGATGAGCGCCCGGCCGTCCTCCGCGAGCGCCTGGCCGCGCGTCCGGGCCCCGGGGGCGATCCACGACCAGGCGATCATGAGGCCCGCGGCCCCGGCGACGAAGATGCTGTAGAGCTCGAGCTGGCCGTGCGGGAGGATGTACAGGAAGAAGTAGTCGAGGCGGCCCTGGTCGGCCATGATGCCGGCCGAGACCCCGATGTTGATCGCGTTGCCGATGATCGCGTACGGCACCCACACGCCGGTGATGCCGAAGGCGACGCACTGAGCCGCGATGAAGGCGTTGTTCGTCCACACCTGGCCCGTGAACGACGACGGCGCGCTCTCGGAGTAGTAGTCCACGAAGTCCTCGGTGGCGAACTGCCGCCGGAACTCCGGCGTGCCGAACGACGCGAGCACGGACGGCGTCGAGGCCGCCCACACGGCGAACACCGTGGCGACGACCACCGTCGCGAGCAGCACGGCGATCGAGAGCCAGCGCACGCGGTACAGCGCAGCCGGCAGCTGGACCAGGAAGAAGCCCGGCACCTGCGCGGCCAGGTCGCGCCCCGCGCCGGTGAACCGCAGGCGAGCCCGCGAGAGGGTCATCGACAGCCGGTCGGCGACGACCGAGGGGCCGGTCGCCGTCTGCAGGGCGGACAGCTCGGCCGCGCCGGACTGGTACAGGCGGATGAGCTCGTCGGCCTCGGGCCCGGTGAGGCGCTGCCGGCGGGCGAGGCGGTCGAGCTCGGTCCACTCGTGACCGTGGGCGGCGGCGTAGGCGTCGAGATCCATTCTGCTTAGATACTAGGCATGTCCCGACCCCGCGCAGGTGGCAGAGCGCCGATCACGCTCCGGCCCGACCAGGTGGAGTCGCTGGGCGGCTCGTCCGACCAGCTGGTCGTCGGCGAGGCGGTCGCCCTCGACCTCCGCCCGACCGGCTTCGTGCTCCGGGTCGCCGGTGCCCTCATCGACTACGCGGTCTACGCCCTCGTGCTCGTGCTGCTGGTCGTCCTCGTCGGTGCGCTGTCGGAGGTCGGGGCGGCCGACGACGCCGTGGCCCAGGCCCTCGTCGTCGCCAGCGTCGTGTCGTGCCTGATCGGGCTCCCCCTCGTGGTCGAGACGGCCAGCCACGGCCGGTCGCTGGGCAAGCTGGCCACCGGCGCCCGCATCGTGCGGCTCGACGGCGGCGCGATCGGCCTCCGCCACGCCCTGACGCGCTCCCTCGTGGGCCTGCTCGAGATCGTCATGACGACCGGTGGCCTGGCGGTCGTCGTCGCCCTGCTCAACCGCTCGTCCCGGCGCCTGGGCGACCTGATGGCCGGCACCTACAGCCGCAACGAACGAGCCCCGCACATGGGCCGAGTCGTCGTGCAGCTGCCGCCGCACCTCGTGGGCTGGGCGGCCGTCGCCGACGTCGCGCGGCTGCCGGACCCGCTCGCCCGCCGCGTGGCGTCGTTCCTCCAGCAGGCCCCGGCGCTCTCGCCCGCCTCCCGGCACCGGGTCTCGGTCGGCCTCGCCGACGAGGTGGCCGCGTTCGTGTCGCCGGTGCCCGCGGTCGACGCCGAGTCGTTCCTCGCCGGCGTCAGCGCCCTCCGTCGCGACCGCGAGGCCGTCGCCCTCGGCCGGGAGGCCGCGCTCCTCCGACGCCTCGACCCCGCCCTGACCGGCACGGTGCCCGGCTTCCCGACGCGCTGACCCTCGCCGTCGCGACCGCGGGGGCGCCCACGCTCTGCGCCCGCCCGTCGCCGGGCCCGCGCCGGGCGTCGTCGTGCCAGCCCCGCCGCGTTCAGCCCCGCCCCGCCCCACGACGACGGAGGCCGCCCGGGAGGCGCGGCGTGCGCTCCCCGGACGGCCCCCGGCGACGAGGCGGACCCGCTGGCCCGCCCCGTGGTGGTCAGTACCGGTAGTGGTCGACCTTGTACGGCCCCGCCACGGGCACGCCGATGTAGGCGGCCTGCTCGTCGGTGAGGGTCGTCAGCTCGACGCCCAGGGCGTCGAGGTGCAGGCGCGCGACCTTCTCGTCGAGGTGCTTGGGCAGCACGTAGACGTCGGTCTCGTAGCGGTCCCGGTGCGCCCACAGCTCGATCTGGGCGAGCACCTGGTTGGCGAACGAGTTGCTCATCACGAACGAGGGGTGGCCGGTCGCGTTGCCGAGGTTCATCAGGCGGCCCTCGCTGAGCACGAGGATGCTGCGGCCGGTGGGCAGGCGCCACTCGTGCACCTGGGGCTTGATCTCGACGCGCTCGGCGCCCGCCAGCGACTCGAGGCCGGCCATGTCGATCTCGTTGTCGAAGTGGCCGACGTTGGCGACCACCGCGAGGTGCTTGAGGCCGAGGAGGTGGTCGACCGTGACGACGTTGAGGTTGCCGGTGCCCGTCACGAGGATGTCGACGGTGCCGACGACCGACTCGAGCTTCGCGACCTGGTAGCCGTCCATCGCGGCCTGGAGGGCGTTGATCGGGTCGACCTCGCTGACGATGACCCGCGCGCCCTGGCCGCGCAGCGCCTCCGCCGCGCCCTTGCCGACGTCGCCGTAGCCCGCGACGAAGGCGACCTTGCCGCCGATGAGCACGTCGGTGGCGCGGTTGAGGCCGTCGGGCAGCGAGTGGCGGATCCCGTACTTGTTGTCGAACTTCGACTTCGTGACCGAGTCGTTGACGTTGATCGCCGGGAAGAGCAGCTCGCCCGCGCGCGACAGCTCGTAGAGCCGGTGCACGCCGGTCGTGGTCTCTTCCGTCACGCCCTGGATCTCGGCGCCGATGGTCGTCCAGCGGTCGGTCGACTCGGCGAGCGAGCCCCGGAGCACCTCGAGGATGACCTTCCACTCCTGGCTGTCGCCGGGGGCGTCGGCGGGCACGGCGCCGGCGAGCTCGAACTCACGGCCCTTGTGCACGAGCATCGTGGCGTCGCCGCCGTCGTCGAGGATCATGTTCGGGCCGGCGAACTCGGCGCCGGCCTCGGCCGCCTCGGCGGACCAGTCGAAGATCTGCGACGTGCACCACCAGTACTCCTCCAGCGTCTCGCCCTTCCAGGCGAAGACGGGGACGCCCTGGGGCTGCTCGGGGGTGCCGGTCGGGCCGACGACGATCGCGGCGGCCGCTTCGTCCTGCGTGGAGAAGATGTTGCAGCTGGCCCAGCGGACCTGGGCGCCGAGCGCCGTCAGGGTCTCGATCAGGACGGCGGTCTGCACGGTCATGTGCAGCGAGCCCGCGATGCGGGCGCCGGCGAGCGGCTGGGTCGGGCCGAACTCCTCACGGAGGGCCATGAGCCCCGGCATCTCGTTCTCGGCGAGGCGGAGCTGGTGGCGTCCGGCCTCGGCGAGGCTCAGGTCGGCGACCTTGTAGGGCAGCGAAGTCGTAGTAGTGGGCATGGGTCCATCCTCCCCCACCCGACAGCGTGTGTCGCGTCGCCGGGGTGACGCCCGGCAGCCCGTCAGGAACGGACGAGGCGCGCGATCGCGGCGGAGGCCTCGGCGATCTTCTGGTCGGCGACGGCCCCTCCCTCGCGGGCGGCCTCGGCGACGCAGTGCGCGAGGTGGTCCTCGAGCAGCTGCAGCGCCACCGTCTCGAGGGCCTTGGTCGCGGCGCTGACCTGGGTGAGGACGTCGATGCAGTAGACGTCGTCCTCGACCATGCGCTGGATGCCCCGCACCTGGCCCTCGGCCCGGCGCAGGCGCTTGACGATCTGTTCCTTCGAGCCGGCGCCCACGTAGCCGGGGCCCGCGGTCGCCCGGGAGTCGCGGGTCGGCTCCGGCGGGCCGGGCACCGCCCCCGGGTCGGCCTGGCCCTCGTCGTCGCGCACCGCGCCTCCTTCGTCCACGGCGCGAGCATACCCCCCTGGGGTACGCCCGCCCCGGGAGGACGCGACGTCGGCTACGCGCGGATGAGCGCGAGCACCTCGTCGCGGAGGCGCTCCATGCCCGCGGGCGTCGCCGCCTCGGCGTTGAGGCGCAGCAGCGGCTCCGTGTTCGAGGGGCGGACGTTGAACCACCAGAAGCCGTCGTCGGCCGTGCCCGAGACGGTGAGGCCGTCCAGCTCGTCGACGTCGCCCCGCGAGGCCCACGCCTCGACGATGCGCGTGTAGGCGGCGGGCACGTCGTCGACCGTCGAGTTGATCTCGCCGCTCGCCGCGTAGGGCGTGTACCGGTTCGTCAGCGTCGACAGGGGCTCGCCCTGGTGACCCAGCTCGGCGAGCACGTGCATCGCGGCGAGCATGCCGTTGTCGGCGCCCCAGAAGTCTCGGAAGTAGTAGTGCGCCGAGTGCTCGCCGCCGAAGATCGCGCCCGTGGCCTTCATCTCGTCCTTGATCAGCGAGTGGCCCACGCGCGTGCGGACGGGGGTGGCGCCCGCGGCGACGATCGCCTCGGGCACGGCCCGCGAGGTGATGAGGTTGTGGATCACGGCGATGTCGGCGTCGGGCTCGGCGGCGCGGACGCGCGCGATCTCGCGCACGGCGACGATGGCGGCGACGGCCGAGGGGGTGACCGCGTCGCCGTTCTCGTCGACGACGAAGCAGCGGTCGGCGTCGCCGTCGAAGGCGAGGCCGAGGTCGGCGCCGTGCTCGACGACGGCGGCCTGCAGGTCGACCAGGTTGGCCGGCTCGAGCGGGTTCGCCTCGTGGTTCGGGAAGGTGCCGTCGAGCTCGAAGTAGAGGGGGACGATCTCGAGGGGCAGGCCGGGCAGCCCGGCGGCCTCGCCGAGCACCGCGGGCACGGTCATGCCGCCCATGCCGTTCCCGGCGTCGACGACGACCTTCAGCGGCCGGACGCCCGCGAGGTCGACCAGGCCGCGGAGGTAGCCCGCGTAGTCCGCCAGGGCGTCGTACTCGCGGAGCGAACCGGGGGCGTCGACGGCGGTGACGCCGTCCGCGAGGTACGCGGCCGCGCGGTCGCGGACGTCGGCGAGGCCCGTGCCGAGGCTGATGCCCTGGGCACCGGCGCGGCTCATCTTGATGCCGTTGTAGGTGGCGGGGTTGTGGCTCGCCGTGAACATGGCGGCCGGGGCGTCGAGCGAGCCGGAGGCGAAGTACGACTCGTCGGTCGAGCACAGGCCGAGCGCGACGACGTCCGCTCCCCGGGCCCGGGCGCCGCGCGAGAAGGCGGCGGCGAAGGCGGGCGAGGAGTCGCGCATGTCGTGGCCGACGACGAGCTCTCGGCCGGCCCCCTCGACCTCGTCCGCGAAGGCGGCGCCGAACGCCTCGACGACCTCCTCCGTGAGCTGGCTCCCGACGAGCCCCCTCACGTCGTAGGTCTTCACGAAGGCGGTCAGGTCGACGGGGGACTCAGAGCTCATGGCCCAAAACTACCCGGCGCAGGACCTGCCAGCCCTGAGGCGCGGAGAGCGAGGCCGCGTGGCGGGCGCAGAGGTCGTAGCCGTGGGGCTCGACGCGCCCGCTCAGCGGACCGACGACGACCATCGAGTCGGCGTAGACGTAGGTCAGGGTCGCCACCGCTTCCTCGTGGCAGGTGACCTTGCTGCAGGGGCGCTCGTCCATCCGGGCCAGCGTACCCGTCCGCCCCGGAGGGTCCGCGTAGCATGGGCGGATGGCCAGGCCCCACCGCGTCACCGACCGGTCCCGACACCGCGACCGCCACGGCAGGGGGCTCCGGTCCTCCGTCGCGGGGCCGCACCTGCCCTTCCTGCGCACGCGGGTCGACACCTTCGACGACGTCGTCGCCGCCACCGTGGAGTACCTGCGGGAGCTGCGTCCGGACGACCTCGACGACGTCACGGTCGAGGTCGAGGCGCTCCCCGCCGACCCGGACGAGGCGCGCGTCGAGCGCTGGCGCGTCGACCGGCGGGCACGCCGCGTCGTGCTCTACCGCCTCCCGATCGAGCGCCTCACGCCCGTCCCCGAGTCGCGGCGCCTGGCCGACCCGGAGCAGCAGCACCGGTCGGTCGTCGAGGGCTGGGTGTTCCGGGCCGTCGCCGACCTGCTCGGCGAGGACCCGTGGGAGATCGCTCCGGAGCGCTGGCGCGACGGCTGAGCCCACCGGGGCCAGCGCAGCCCGCGTGGCCCACGCCCGGAGCACCGGGGCCCGTCACGACCGCTACGGCAGCTACGGCCGCTACGGCCAGACGGTGACGGGCGAGGAGGCGGGCAACGGCGACGAGACCGCCCACGAGGCCAGGGCCCCGGGCGCGGAGAACGAGACCCCGACCCGGAGGCCGTCGGCACCTCGGAGCGTCACGCGGTCGCCCGCGCCCACCGCCACCTCGACCGTGGAGCCGCCCGGCACCTCCCGGGGCTCCTCCTCGGCCTGCCCGGCCGCGTCGTCGCCGGCCGCCTCGACGGCCACGGACGCCGTCGCCGCGTCGGCGGACGGGTTGACGATGCTGAGGACGGCGCCCTCGCCGGCCGGCACCTGGACGAGCGTGTCGCCCTGCAGCGCCGAGGCGGACGAGGCCCAGGCCAGGTCGACCGCGCCCTCACCCGAGACCGTCGACGACCGGGCGCCCACCACGACCGGCACGGGCGACTCGACGCGGACGGTGTAGACCCCGTCCGCGAGGCCGTCGACCGGCACGTCGGTGACGCGCCCCGCACCGACCTCGGTCTCGAAGCTGGTGCCCGTCCCGTCGGCGGTGGCCACGTCGACCGTCACGGTGGCCCCCGTGTCGCCGGGCACGAGCACCCGGAGGACGCTCTGGAGGTCGGCGCTGCCCTCGTCGGCGAGGGCCGCCTCGAGGTTCGCCGAGTCACGGACGACGAGGCCCGGCACGACCGCGGTGGTGGCGGGCTCGGCCGAGCCGCTGACGATGTCGACCCCGCCCGGGTCGAGGGTGCGGACCACCGACTGCTGCAGCGTGGAGACGATGCGGCCGCCGCGGCTCTCCACGTGGACCACGGGGGACGCGAGGCCGGTGGCGAAGCCGGAGAGCGGGACGACCTTCTGGCTGCGCGGGGCCACCACGATGCCGTCGATGCCCGGCCCCTGGACGGTGCCGTCCTCGGCCCAGATGCCGAGGTCGACCGTCGAGTTCACGTCGGTGGGGTTGACGAGGGTGACGAGCGAGACGCGCCCGGTCTCGGTCGAGCCGCCCACCAGCCACGTCGAGCTCGTCGGCTCGGTGCAGGGGGCGGAGGCGAAGCCGACCAGGTCGTCCGAGTCGACGGCCTGGCTCTGTGCCGCCGCGACGAGGGGGACGTCGTCGCCGTCGACGGGTGCCGTCACGAGCTGCGGCGACGACGAGCTGCCGTCGGCGCCGGCGAGCGCCTCGACCTCGTCGTCGCCCGTCGAGCCCCGGTCGACGTCGGCGCGTCCGACGGCGCTGGCCGTGGTGGCCTGCTGCCCCTCCGCGTCCGAGAGGCGGAGCACGCTCCCGGCGCAGACGCGCTGCTGGTCGACGGGGACGGGGGTGACGAGCTGCCCGGCCGGCTCGGTGCGGAGCGCGGGCAGCGGCACGACGGCTGCGGCGCCGACCACGAGGGCCGCGACGGCGAGCCCCACGACGCCGACCACCACGCGCCCGGTGGTCCTGGCTGCGGATCGCTCAGTCATCTCGCTCCTCGTCGAAGGTGGTGGCGGGCTGCTCGGCCTCGGGCACGCCGGCCCGTGACCGACGCCGACGGGGCGTGGTCGGGAGCGCGAGCAGCAGGGCGGAGCCGAGCACCAGCGCCCACGTGACGCCGACGATCGGGCGGAGCGGCCCCGGGTCGGGGCGGTCGTCGGCCCGCTCGGACGCGGCGACGTAGCGCCAGAGGAGTCCGTTCGAGGTGTCGCCGACGGGCAGGAAGGTCGCGGTGCCGTCGAGGGCCTCCCCCGCACGGCGCTCGAGCGCCGCCGCCGCGGGCTCGTCGTCGGGCGTGCCGGTCAGCAGCACGAACCCGACGCCGAGGCGGTCGAGGTCGTCGGCCGGGTCGAAGCCGCTGCGGCTGACGAGGTTGCCCGCCAGGACGGTCAGGTCGCGGTCGGTCGTGCTGAGCCGCTGCGACGTGGCGTCGAGGGTCGACTGGTCGTCGAGCGTCGCCCCCTGGCCGCGCTCGAGCGAGACGCCGAGCGTGCCGTCGGGCTGGGGGGTGAGGACGAGGGTGCCGACGTCGGGCGACGCCTCGGCCTCCGCCGTGACGTAGGCCGAGAGGATGCGCCCCGAGCTCGGGCGGACGTCGGCCGTGCCGACGTAGGAGGCGAGGAGCACCGGCACGGCCACGGCGACGCTCGTGACAGCCACGAGCACGCCCGCCGGCGGGGCGACGCGGGGCAGGCGGTCGAGGGTCACGGCGGCGGCGCCGACGAGGCCCAGCAGGTACAGGCTGAGACCGCTGCCCGCCCAGACGGCGACGCTGTCGCTGCCGACGGCGGAGACGGAGACCTGGGTGGCGGCCACCGCGGTCAGGTAGCCGAGGAGGGCCAACGTGAGGGCGGGCACCGCGCGGCGCAGGGCGCCGACGAACGGGGCCGCCACGGCCAGGAGGGCGAGGGGCAGGAAGGCGGCCGCGACGACGACGGCGAGGGTCTCGGGCGGGAGGCCCGTCCCCGCCAGGAGCCGCGTCCAGCCGTTCAGCCCCGTCTCCGGCGAGGTGACGAGGAGCTGGAGCGGTGACGCGGGCTCCGTCCTGGCCGGCACGCCCGGGTCGGCGAAGACGCCCCACCAGGTGCCGCGACCGATCTGCACGATCGCGAGCGGCAGGAACAGCGCCACGGCCGGGAGGGGCACCGCGATCATCCGGTGGATGCCGCGCGGACGGGTCGCGAGGGAGCCCAGCCAGATCACGACGAGCGCCGGCAGGAGCGACGGCGAGCAGGCCGCCACCAGGGCGAACAGGAGGGAGGCGGTGGCGCCGGCCGCCCAGGACCGGGCCGAGCCGATCAGGGCCCAGACCAGGAAGGGGAGGGCGGCGTGGGCGAGGGCGGCCCCGAGGTGGCCGGTCTGCAGGGCGGAGAGCACCGGCGACGAGAGGGCGTAGACGGCGGCGGCCACGGCGGGCACCCAGGTGCGCCCCGTGACGCGGCGCGTCGCGAACCAGGCGCCCAGCGCCGACACCGGCAGCGCGGTCAGGTAGACGAGGAGCACCGAGGTCGACGGGGACCACGCCGTGACGGAGCCGAGGACGGCGAGGACGGCCGTGAAGGGGTCCGACGGCCCGACGAAGCCGGTGCCGATGTCGCGCCAGCCCCAGCCGACCGACGACCAGAGGTCGCCGAGCGAGGTGCTGAGCGGGAGCAGGCCCCCGCCGGTGACGGCGGGCTGGCTCAGCAGGTCGAGGACGGCGACCGCCCCGACGACGGCGGTGAGCACGACGACCCAGAGCCCGCCCGAGCCGATGAAGCTGGCCTGCGGGTCGCCCGCGTCCTCGCCCCGCGCGACGAGGGCGTCGCGCTCGGTCACCCGCCGTTCGCGGATCTGGTAGAAGGTCGCGCGGAGCGGCTCGATCGCCGCCCAGCTCGTCGTCCGCGTCCGCGACAGGGAGCGCCTCGCCTGGGCGATGCGCGTCCCGCCGAAGGCGGCGCGGAGGGCGGTGGCGAACTCGCCGCCGACGGCTCCCGGGTTCTTCGTGAGAAGGTGCCAGATGCTCCGGACCACGGCGAGGGGGACGAGGCTCAGCCAGTGCAGCGGCAGCGCGGCGGCCGGTGCGTAGACGAGCCGTCGGTGCAGCTGCGCCGACCGGTGGAGGCGCGTGCGGCGCCCGGCGCCGAGGGGCTCGGCCTGGCCGAAGTCCTCGGGCGGGCCGTCGCTCGCGACGCGGGCGTCGGAGACGAGCGCGACGCGGTGGCCGGCCAGGCGGGCGCGGACGGAGAAGTCGAGGGCCGCGTCGACATGGGGCAGGCCGGGGTCGAAGCCGCCGAGGGCGGTCCACACGCTGCGGCGGACGAGCATCCCGCCGGCGGCGACGCCGAGCACGTCGTGGCGGTCGTCGTGCTGGCCCTGGTCGAGCTCGTTCTCCACGAGGGCGAGGGAGGCGCCGTAGCGCGTCACGGTCTCACCGAACCCGGCGATGACGGCGGGGTCGTCGAGGCGCATCAGCTTGGGCCCGACCACCGCGACCGAGGGCGACACCTCGACGGTGGAGAGCAGCCGTTCGAGGGCGCGGGGGCGCGGAGCGTTGTCGTGCCCCAGGAACCACAGCCACTCGTCGGCCTCGGAGTCGGCGTCGCCGCTCCCGGAGAGCCGGGCGCCGTGGGCGAGCGCCTCGACGAACGTCGTCGTCGGGGGCACGCTCGTCAGCTGGGCCGCGCCGCTCAGCGAGAGCCGCCCCGCCGCGCTGTCGCGCCCGCCGGCGTCGACGACGACGAGCGCCTCCGGCGGTCGCGTCTGGCGCGACAGCCCGTCGAGGGTTCGGTCGAGGTGCGTCGCTCCACCAGGGGCGACGAGGATCGCAGTGACTCTCGGTTGCATGACCTGTGCAGCCTAGGTCGGCCACCGAGGGCGACGGACGCGCCGCGCCGCGCCGCGCGTACCTGTGAGGGGTCGATGAACGACCGCGGCGCACGGCCCCGGGAGGGGTCGTGCGCCGTGGAGATGACGGTGGAGGAGCGGGCTACGCGCGCTTCCGGAGCTTGCGTCGTTCGCGCTCCGAGAGGCCGCCCCAGATGCCGAAGCGCTCGTCGTTGCGGAGCGCGTACTCGAGGCACTGGGCCCGGACGTCGCACGAGGCGCAGATCTTCTTGGCGTCGCGGGTGGAGCCGCCCTTCTCGGGGAAGAACGCCTCAGGGTCGGTCTGCGCGCAGAGCGAGTCGGCCTGCCAGGACAGCTGGGCCTCGTCGTCGTCGACGGCGACCTTGCGGACCCCGGGGACGCCGAGCAGCACCGGATCGACGTGCCAGTCGTCGGGCACCCCCGCTCCGACGGCCACGGCCGCGCCGACGGACTGCCCGGCACCGATCCCGTCGACACGGTTCTCGTTGATCGCCACAGCACCTCTCCCCTCGACGTCGTCGCCCCCCGAACGGCTGCGACTCAGGCAATTACACCGGTGTAACTACACGACGTCAAGTCGAGCCCCAATAAACCCTGGACCCCCCATCGAGGGTCAAGCTCGCTCCGGCGTGTCGGGGTACGATCCGCCCTGCCCGGGTGACGTCACCCGTCCTGGGGGCACGTCGTCGCGCCCCGGGCGTGTCGCGCGGCCCCTCCCGCACGGCCCCCGAGCCCCCCGACGACGCCCGGACCGGGGAGTCGCGGGTCGGGACGAGCGCCCCGGTTCAGCTCCGGGGAGCGGCGGCCCAGGCGCTGGTGACCATGTCGAGCAGGCTGTGCCGCATGACCCAGTCGAGGTCACGGCCGGCGAGCGTGCCGTCGGCGACGATCCGGTCGGGGTCGCCGGGGCGGCGGGGCGCCACCTCGGGCTCGAAGTCGACGCCGGTGCCCTCGCGCATGGCGTCCATGATCTCGCGGACGGACACCCCGCCTCCGGAGCCGAGGTTGTAGGCCGCCTCGACGGCCTCCCCGGCGTCGAGGCGGCGGGCCGCGGCCACGTGCGACACGGCCAGGTCGGAGACGTGGACGTAGTCGCGGACGCAGGTGCCGTCGGGCGTGTCGTAGTCGTCGCCGTTGATGCGGGGCGTCCGGCCGTCCGCCAGGGCGGCGAACACGAGGGGGAAGAGGTTGTGCGGGCTGGCGTCGTACAGCCCGGCCTCGCCGGAGCCCACGACGTTGAAGTACCGGAGGCTCGTGTGGCGCAGCCCGGCGGCGACGCCCTGGTCGCGCAGGAGCCACTCGCCGATCAGCTTGCTCTCGCCGTAGGGCGAGGCCGGCGCCTTCGGGGTGCCCTCCGTGACGAGCTCGGTGGGGGGCGTGCCGTAGACCGCCGCGCTCGAGGAGAACACGACGCGGTCGACGCCCGTCTCGGCCATCGCCTCGAGGAGCCTCTGGGTGCCGGTCACGTTCTGCTCGTAGGTGTGCAGCGGCCGCTGCACGGAGACGCCGGCGTACTTGTAGCCGGCGACGTGGACGACGCCCGTGACGCCGTGCGCGCGGATCGTGTCGACCAGGAGCTCGCGGTCGAGGATCGTGCCGCGGACGAAGGGGACGCCCTCGGGGACGAACGCCTCGAGGCCGGACGACAGGTCGTCGTAGACGACGGCGTCGATGCCGGCCCTCGTGAACTCGCGGACGACGTGGGACCCGATGTAGCCGGCGCCGCCGGTGACCAACCATGACATGCGGCTCAGCCTACCGAGCGCGGGAGCGGCTCCCGCCGCGGCTGGCCGCCCGGCTCAGGCGGGGGTCGCCACGTAGAGCTGGCCGCCCCCGGTCACCGCGAGACGGACCTCGTCGGGGGTCACGAAGGCCGACTCGCCCTGACGGAGGCGCATCGAGCCGTCCTGCCCCTTGACGACGACCTCGCCCTCGGTGACGAGGAGGATGCTCGGCCCGCCGATCTCGACGACCGCCCCCGCGCCTCCCGCGTGCACGCGGAGGAGGGCGAAGCCGACGCCGCCCGGCTCGAAGCGCTCGACGCCCGGCGCCGTCTCGACCGGCAGCAGCCGCGGCACGGGCAGCGGCTCGAACTCGAGCACGCGGAGCAGCTCGGGCACGTCGACGTGCTTCGGCGTGAGGCCGCCCCGGAGGACGTTGTCGGACGGGGCCATCAGCTCGACCCCGAGGCCGCGGAGGTACGCGTGGACGTTGCCGGCGGGCAGGAAGAGGGCCTCGCCGCGGCGCAGGGAGACGCGGTTGAGGAGGAGGGAGACGACCACGCCCGGGTCGCCCGGCCACCGCGCGGCGAGGTCGACGACCGTGGCGACGCTCGGGCTCGGGTCGGCGACCGAGGGGGCCAGCTCGCCCACGGCGGCCACGACCGCGCGCGACTCCTCGCTGCCGTCGAACAGCCAGGCGAGGGTCGACTCCAGCGACGTCGCGACGCTGCCGCGCAGGGCGGCGAGTCGCCCCGTGCCCGCGTCGAGGGCGTCGACGTCGACGATCGTCTCGGCCGGGGTGCGGAAGCCGCAGAGCGCGTCGAAGGACTCGCTCAGGGCGACGATGATCTCCGGCTTCGGGAACGGGTCCTTGTAGTTGCGCGTCGGCGAGTCGATCGGCACCCCGGCCGCCTCCTCCGCCGCGAAGCCCGCCTCCGCCTGCTCGGGCGTCGGGTGCGCCTGGATCGACAGCGGCTCGTCGGCGGCGAGCACCTTGAGCAGGAACGGCAGCTCGTCACGGTCGCGGCCCAGGGCCCGGGCGGGCTCGGCCGCGAACCAGTCGGCCAGGGTGTCGGCGCCGTCGACGACGGCCGGGTTCACGACGACGCTCGGCGAGCCCGCGTGCGCCCCCAGCCAGAGCTCGGCCTCCGGGCGACCCGAGGGCGCGCGGCCGAGCAGCTCGGCGATCGCCGAGCGGGAGCCCCAGGCGTAGTCGCGGGGGGTGTTGGTGATGGCGAGGAACATGCGGAGACCTGCTTGTCGACGTGGGCTTGGGCCCCCTCTACAAAGGCGTGAGGACGACCGGGGGCGTGCGTTGGTCAAAACTACCAACCCCGTTGCCGCCCCTCGGAGCCGTGCCTAGGCTCGCGTCGTCCCGAGACGGTCGGGCCAGAGAGCCCGGCCGCACCGACACGATGCAACGGAGCAACGGATGTCATCAGCGACCCTCACCTCGTTCAGCACGCTCGCGAGCGACTTCTACGGCTACGAGGCCGGTCTCAGCGACCGGGAGAAGGCCGTCCTCGCCGACCTGCGCGCCTACCTCGACACCGAGGTGCGGCCGATCGTCAACGGCCACTGGGAGCGCGCGGAGTTCCCCCACGAGATCGTGAAGGGGCTCGCCGACCTCGGCATCTACGGGATGCCGTGGGAGGAGACCCGGCCCTTCGAGAACTCGGCGGTCTTCCGGGGCTGGGTCGCGCTCGAGCTCGCCCGCTGCGACGCGTCGGTCGCGACGTTCTGCGGCGTGCAGAACGGCCTCGCGATGGGCTCGATCAGCGTCGGCGGCTCGCCGGAGCAGCGCGCCGAGTGGCTCCCCCGGCTCGCCAGCGGAGAGCTCGTCGGGGCGTTCGGCCTCACCGAGCCGCTGTCGGGCTCCGACTCGGCCCAGGGCCTCCGCACGGTCGCGACGCGGGACGGCGACGACTGGGTGCTGAACGGCTCGAAGCGCTGGATCGGCAACGCCACGTTCAGCGACGTGACGATCATCTGGGCGAAGAGCGCGGAGGACGGCCAGGTGAAGGGCTTCATCGTGCCCACCTCGACCCCCGGGTACACGGCGACGAAGATCGAGGGCAAGCAGAGCCTCCGGATCGTCCAGAACGCCGACATCACGCTGGAGGACGTCCGGGTGCCCGACAGCCTGCGGCTGCAGCAGGCGAACTCGTTCCGCGACACCGCCGCGGTGCTCCGGCTCACGCGGGCCGAGGTCGCCTGGGCGGCCGTCGGCAACATGATCGGCGCGTACGAGGCGGCCCTGGCCTACGCGGGCGAGCGCGTCCAGTTCGGCAAGCCCATCGCCCGCCACCAGCTCGTCCAGGACCTGCTGGTCAAGTGCATCGGGAACATCACCGCGTCCGTCGGCATGGTCGTGCGGGTGTCGCAGATGCTCGACGAGGGCGTCCAGCGAGACGAGCACGCCTCCCTCGCCAAGGCGTTCACGACCGCGCGCATGCGCGAGACCGTGGCCTGGGCCCGCGAGGTGCTCGGCGGCAACGGCATCGTGCTCGAGTACGACGTCGCCCGCTACTTCGCCGACGCGGAGGCGCTCTACAGCTACGAGGGCACGAGGGAGATGAACACCCTCATCGTCGGGCGGGCCATCACCGGCCAGGCCGCCTTCGTCTGAGCACCGGGAGGGCCGGCGACGCGACCCCGGTCGTCTAGCCTGGTGCCCATGACGTCGACGACCCCCGTGCGCCTCGACCCGTCGACTCCCCCGGCGCGCCGGAGCACGCTCTTCGCGACGCTCGTCTTCGTCGTCCTCTTCGGTGGCGACGTGCTGCGGAACGGCACCAGCTTCTGGGGCTGGGGGCTGGTCTGCGGCGCCATGGTGGTCGCCGCCGTGGTCGTCGTCGTGCGGCACCCGCCCCGGCTGCGGACCCTCCCGCGCCTCCTCGTCCTCTGGCTGGCCTTCGCGGTCGCGTCGATCGCGTGGTCGCAGTACCCGGCGGCCTCGGCCATCGGCATCGGCGCGACGCTGGCCACGACCGTCGGTGCGCTCGCCGTCACGGTGTCGCTCCCCTGGCCCCTCATCGTCACCGCCCTCGGCCGCGCCCTGCGGCTGCACGTCGTGCTCTCGCTCCTCTTCGAGGTGGTCGTCGGGGCGTTCGTGCGACAGCCCGTCTGCCCCGTCTACCTCGACTGCTCGGGGGGCGTGCCCGACGCGTTCTTCTGGTCCCGGGCCGAGCTCTTCACGGGCGGACGCATCCAGGGGCTGCAGGGCAACAGCAACATCCTCGCCGTCCTCGCGCTGCTCGCCCTCGTCGTGACCCTCGCGGAGGCCTCGTCGCGGACGATCAGCCGCAGCACGGCACGCGTCGGGGTCGTCTCGGCCGTCGTCGCCCTGCTGCTCACGCGGTCGGCGACCGTCGCGGCCTGCGCGGTGGCCGTCGCCCTCGTGCTCGCGCTCGTGGTCGTCGTCCGCCGCACCGCGCCTCCTCGCCGCCCTCGCGTCTACGGCCTCGCCGGCCTGGCGGTCGTGGTCGCCGCCCTCGCCGTCGTGCTCGCCAGGGGCCCGCTGCTCGCCCTCGCGGGGCGCAGCGGCGACCTCACGGGCCGCACCGACATCTGGGCCGCCGTCGTCGACCTCGCCGTGCAGCACCCCGTCGTCGGCTGGGGCTGGGTCAGCTACTGGATCCCCATCGCGGAGCCGTTCCGCGACCTCGCCGAGCGCAACGGGGTCGTCTACCTGCAGGCCCACGACGCCTACCTCGACGTCTGGTTCCAGCTCGGCGCCGTCGGGCTCGTGCTCTTCCTGCTGGTCGTGGTGGGCGTCGCCCTGCGGGCGTGGTCGTGGGCCACCGACCGCCGCGTGCTCGGCGTCGGCCGCGTCGCGCCCTGGAGCGCGCTCGACGCGCTGCCCGTCCTGCTCCTGGCCGCGCTGCTCGTGCACGGCCTCACCGAGTCGCGCCTCATCGTCGAGTGGGGCTGGGCGGTTTTCGTCGTGCTGGTGGTCGTGACGCGCCGCGACGCCTACGGCTGGACGGACCGCGACCGGTGACCTCGTGGTCGGCCGAGCGCCCGCGGGACCCGCTGCGCCGCTACCTCTCGGCCTGGGTGGGGTTCTCGGCCGGGGGGCAGTTCTCGCAGGCCCTGTCGGTGGCCGTCGTGCTCTTCGCGACGACCACGCAGGCGATCCGGTCGGTGATGGGCTGGCCGGGTGCCCTGGCCGTCCTCGGCACCCTCCTCGTGCTCGCCGCGCTGTCGTTGTTCGGCGGCCGACGCCACATCGAGTGGCACGGGATCCTGCCCGTCTCCCTCATCGCCCTGTTCGGGTTCATGGCCGTGAGCGTGCTCTGGAGCGAGTACACCTGGGCGACGCTCGGGGGCGTCGCCTACGCCGCGGGCTTCGGCGCGCTCGGGCTCTACCTCGCCCTCGGCCGCGACCTGGTGCAGGTCGTGCGGGCGGTGGGCGACGCACTGCGCATCGTCCTCGTCACCTCGATGGCCCTCGAGATCTTCTCGGGCCTCCTGGTCGACCAGCCGATCACGTTCCTCGGCATCCGCGGCGACCTCGCGGCGGGCGGGCCGATCCAGGGGCTGGCCGGCACGCGCAACTACCTGGGCTTCCTCGCCGCGCTCGCGCTGGTGACCTTCGCCGTCGAGTTCCTCACCCGGTCGGTGCCGCGCTCCCAGGCCGTCGCCTCCGGCGTGCTCGCGGCCGCCACCCTGCTCTTCGCGCGGTCGCCCGTGGCGGCGCTGGCCGTGGTGGCGCTCGTGGTGGCGGGCCTCGCGCTGCAGGCCCTGCGCCGGGCTCCCGAGCGGAGGCGCCCGCTGCTGCAGGGAGTCGTCGCCGCCGTGGTCGTCGTCGGCGCGACCGTGGGCTGGGCGGTGCGTCGGTCGCTCCTCGGCAGCGTCGACGGCACCTCCGACGTGACGGCCCGGACGGCCCTGTGGGCCCGCATCCGCGACCTCGCGGGGGTGCACGACATCACCGGCTGGGGGTTCGTCGGCCAGTGGCCGTCCGAGATCTTCCCGTACTCGACGATCCTCGCCCCCGACGGGCGCCCCTCCCCGACCGGGCTCAACGCGTTCTTCGACATCTGGCTGCAGCTCGGGCTCGTCGGGGTGCTGCTGCTCGTCGTCGCGGGGTCGCTCGCCCTCGTGCGCAGCTGGACCACCGCCTCCGGCCACCCGATCGTGGCGTACGTGTGGCCGGCCCTGGTGCTCGTGCTCATCGGCGTCACGGCCCTCGCCGAGAGCTTCGTGCTCTTCGAGGGCACGCTGATGCTCTTCACCGCGATCGCGACGATCGCCGCGCGCAAGCGGTCGTGGCGGACGCGCCTGCCGAGGGTCGACCGCTAGGAGGCGCGGGCGAGGTCGCCGACCGCCCGTGCCTCGTCGGCGATCAGCGCTCGACGACCCAGCCGGGGCCGGGCCGGCGTCCGAGCAGGGTGGCGACCCGGCGCTCGATGCCCCAGCGCGTGACGCGGGCCATGGCCTCGACGACGATCGCCTGGCTCATCTTCGACTCGCCGTGCTCGCGTTCGCGGAACTCGATGGGCACCTCGACGACCCGGCCGCCGCCGTCGAGGGTGCGGAGCGTCATGTCGACTTGGAAGCAGTAGCCCTTGGAGTCGATGGTGGAGAGGTCCATGGCGGCGAGCGCGGCTCGGGTGTAGACCCGGAACCCCGCGGTGACGTCCTTGAGCGGGAGCCCGAGCACGAGGCGGGCGTAGAGGTTGCCCCCACGGCTCAGCACCTGGCGGGAGACGGGCCAGTTCACGACCGAGCCACCGGGCACCCATCGCGAGCCGATGGCGAGGCTCGGCGCGCCGGGGGCGTCGCCGCTGACCTGCGCGATCATCTCGGGCAGCGCCTCCGGCGGGTGGGAGCCGTCGGCGTCCATCTCGATGACGAAGTCGTAGCGGCGCTCGAGGCCCCAGGCGAAGCCGGCCACGTAGGCGGAGCCGAGACCGAGCTTGCCCGTGCGGTGGACCACGCTGATGCGCGGGTCGTCGGCCGCCATGCGGTCGGCGAGCTCGCCGGTGCCGTCGGGGCTGCCGTCGTCGACCACGAGCACGTCGATCTCGGGCACCGCCGCGAACAGGCGGCCGAGGATGATCGGGAGGTTCTCCACCTCGTCGTAGGTGGGCAGGACAACGAGGGCGCCGGCGCCGGTGTGGGCGTTCATGAGGACTCCGGGAGGACGACTGACGGGGCTGGACGACAGCGCAGGGCGCCGAGGCAACCGTGAGTCTAGGGGGCGTCGCTCGGGCCCACGTCACCGCCAGCCACGGAAGCGACCGACCCGACCACGACCTGGCTGCCCTGCGCAGGGCACGTGGCGGCGATGACGGCGGGCACGTTGTCGGCTCCGGTCACGACGACGGCGTCCTGTCCGAGGCGACGGAGAGCGGCGCAGACCTGCTCCGGGTCGTGCTCGATGGTCCCCGCGTAGGCCCGGATCGGGTCGTCCACGCTCGTCGCCTCGCTCGCCACGAGCCACGAGTTGGCGAGGTCGTCGAACGCGGTGGAGTCGAGGAGCCACACCAGCGTCGGCCGCGGGTCGTCAGCCAGGCGCAGGACGGCCCGCGCGTCCTCCTCGGCACCGGGCTCGATGCCGCGCGCCACCTTCAGGGCGGGCACGTAGCCTCGGATGCCCGGCCCGTCGACCACGGTCGTGACGGCGCCCACGACCACCAGGGCAGTGACGACCGGCGCCGCGACCCGCCAGGTGAGGGGTCCGGTCGCGTCGAGGCTGAGGGACGCGACGAGCGCCACCGTGACGATCGCCAGGATCCAGGAGAGCTTCTGGGGGTAGTAGCCCCAGACCGGTGACGACCCGGCGGCGGCGAGGGCGACGAGACCCGCCATGGCGACGCCGCCCGCCACGACGGTCGCGACGGCCCGGACGACGAGCTGGTCGGCGCCTCGCCGCTCCCGGCGCCCCCGCTGCCGGAGCGCGGCCGTCGTCGCCAGCGCCAGCGCGAGCACCGACAGGACGACGTACGGCCAGGGGCTGAGGTCCGGGAAGGCCCCGCCCTGGGAGAGGTTCCCGCCGTCCGTCCGGAGATCGGGCAGCACGACGACGGCCGCGTAGGCGAGGGCAGCGGCGAGCGAAGCGCCGAGCACCACGGAGTGGACGGGGACGGCCACGAGCCGCGCCACGAGGCCCCGCGGCCCGCCGCCGAGCAGCGCCACGAGCCCGAGGGCGGCGGGGACGACGGCGAGGGGAGCCCAGGTCGCCAGGAGGAGCACGGTCCCGGCGACGAGGACGGCCGTGCGGAGCACCGCCGTCGACGGTGTGCCCCGCGCCACGAGGAGGGAGCAGGCGAGCAGCAACAGGGCCAGCGGCACGTTGGCGAAGCCGTAGGTCATGCTGAAGCCGACCACGAACCACGAGTACGTGAAGCAGCCCACCAGGACGGCGCCGAGGGCGGCGGGCCCCGGACGTCGGACCGAGGACGCGACCACGGCGGCCAGGGACACGGCGGCCGCGATGGTGATCCCGATCCACAGCAGCGCGTAGGCGTCGAGGGTCTGGCTCACCGACGCCGGGGCGGTGAGCCCGAGCGACACGAGCCCCTGCAGGAGGTAGGCAGGGTTGGGGTGGACGGACGGGTCGACCCCGCCGTCCTCCAGGAGGAAGCGAACGAACATGACGTTGTTGGCGGAGTCGTTCCTCATGGCCCACGCCGTCAGGGCCGAGCCCGG
The DNA here is from genome assembly GCF_001423665.1 of Frigoribacterium sp. Leaf164. Lineage (NCBI taxonomy): Bacteria > Bacillati > Actinomycetota > Actinomycetes > Micrococcales > Microbacteriaceae > Frigoribacterium > Frigoribacterium sp. Leaf164. The sequence goes on along the minus strand of NZ_LMOX01000001.1, from coordinate 751,096 downwards.
CGAGAGGAGCACGACGCCGACGGAGGCGACGCCGACGAGGCCCGGGAGCGACACGGTGAGCACACGGGCGGCAGTGGCCGCCGAGGGCCTCGCCCAGCGGTGGCGGCCGAGGACGCAGACCACCGCGAGCACGAGAGCGAGGACGGCCCAGCAGGTCGTCGCCGTCTCCCGGGGCGGCAGGCCGGTCGCCGGCCCGGTGCGCACCGCGACGAGCGCGGGCACGAGGACGACGAGCACGCTCGCCCCCGCTGCGGCGGAGGCCGTCAGCCGCGACGACAGCGCGACGGTCAGCAGGAGCCAGGCCGCGATCGCCAGGCCCCAGGGCGAGTCGACCCCGAGACCCAGGGCAGCCGCCGCCGCGGCGACGGCGACGGGCAGCGCCGCCAGGCGGCCCCACGGCCCGTCAGGGAGCCGGGACGCCGTGCCGGGCGTCTCGACACCGGCTCGGGCTGCCTGCTGCACGTGGGCCATCGGGTCCTCTCGTCCGTTCCTCGGAGAGTCCAGCCCCCACCTGACCAGACGAGCCTAGGCGATGACCGAGGAGCGACGGCCCCCGCGCTAGGATCGTCGCATGTCCTCGGCCCTCGCGCAGACTCTCATCGTCATGCCCGCATTCAACGAGGAGGACGCCGTCGCCGGGGTGGTCGCCGAGGTGCGAGCCGCACTCCGAGGCGTGCACGTCCTCGTCGTCAACGACGGCTCGAGGGACGACACCGTCGGCGAGGCGCGACGCGCGGGAGCCGCCGTCGTCGACCTCCCCTTCAACCTCGGCGTCGGCGGGGCCATGCGCACCGGCTTCAAGTACGCGAGGGCCCACGGCTTCCGCTACGTGGTCCAGGTCGACTCCGACGGCCAGCACGATCCGGCAGGGGTGCCGAAGATCCTCGACGCCCTGCAGACCCACGACGTCGCGATCGGCGCGCGCTTCGCGGGCGAGGGCGACTACACCGTCCGCGGGCCGCGGAAGTGGGCGATGAAGGTCCTCGCCGTGGTCATCGGTCGGATCGCCGGGACGCGCCTGACCGACACGACGTCGGGCTTCCGGGGGGCTGGCCCCCGCGCGATCGAGATCTTCGCCGAGCACTACCCCGCAGAGTACCTGGGCGACACGATCGAGTCCCTCGTGCTGGCGGCCCGTGCCGGCTGCACGATCCAGCAAGTCCCCGTCACCATGCGCGAGCGCGCCGGCGGCACGCCCTCGCACGCCCCGGTCAAGGCGGCCGTCTACCTCGGCCGTGCGGCCATCGCCCTGGTGATCGCCCTCTGGCGGCCACCGCTCACACTCCAGCCTGAAGCAGGGACGACCCCGTGACCACAGCAACCTACGTCTTCGGCATCGTCTCGGCGCTGCTCGTCCTCGTCGTCGTGTTCGAGCTGCTCCGCCGGCGACGCGTCCGCGAGCGGCACGCTCTCTGGTGGCTGTTCGCCGGCGTCCTCGCCCTCGTGGTGGCCGTCTTCCCGCAGCTCCTCACCGCGACGGCCCAGCTCGTCGGGATCCGCGTCCCGACCAACCTCAGCTTCTTCGTCAGCGTCGTCATCCTCTTCCTGGTGTCGGTCCAGCACAGCGCCGAGCTGACCGTCCTGGAGGACAAGACCAGGACGCTCGCCGAGCACGTGGCGCTGCAGGACCAGCGCCTGTCGCTCCTGGAGCTGGCCCCCGAGCCGGGCACGACCGCCGCGCCCACCGCTGACCTCCCGGAGCCCCCTCACCGCGTCGACCACGAGGGGCGCTCCGCGTGACGAGCTCCCAGCCCGCCGTCACCGTCGTCACCCTCGCGTGGGGCGAGGAGCCCGATCTCCACGCTGCAGTCCGCTCCGCCCTCGACAGCCGCGGCGTCGACGTGTCGGTCGTCGTCGTCGACAACGGGTGCACCTCCGACGCTGTGGCGACCCTGCCGCCCGTTCCCCGCATGACCGTCCTCACCCCGCCGGAGAACCTCGGCTTCGCGGGGGGCGTGAACTACGGCGCCGCCGACGTGGCCACCGACTTCGTCGCGCTGCTCAACTCCGACGCGGAGTTCGTGGACGACGCCCTGGCTCGTCTCGTCGAGGTCGCCGCACGACCCGGCGTGGGCATCGCCAGCGGCAGCATCCGGCTCGCCCACGACCCTCAGACGATGAACTCCGCAGGCAACCCGCTCCACGTCGTGGGCCTCAGCTGGGCCGGGGGGTTCGGGGAGCCCGCGAGCCGTCACGCCGTCGAGAAGGACGTCGCCTCGGCGTCCGGCGCCGGCGTCGCCCTCCGCACCGCGCTCTGGCGCGAGCTCGGGGGCTTCGACGACGAGTACTTCGCCTACCACGAGGACGTCGACCTCAGCTGGCGCACCTGGGCCTCGGGCCGTCGCGTCGTCTACGTTCCCGACGCCGTCGTCCTCCACCACTATGAGTTCAGCCGCAACGCGCTCAAGATGTACCTGCTGGAGAAGAACCGGCGCATCTTCGTGCGGAGCTCCTTCAGCCCGCGCCTCCGTGCCGTGACCTGGCTCCCCACGGCCGCCCTCGACGTGGCCATGTCGCTCGTCGCGACGCGGCAGGGATGGGGCCCGGAGCTCCGCCGGGCGCGGCGCTGGGTCGCCGACCACGGTGACTACGTCCGCTCACGGCGACGCCGCATCCGATCGACGCAGGTCACGTCCGACCGCGAGATGGGCGCACTGCTGACGGCCGAGCTCGACCAGCAGGTCTTCCCGTTGCCTCCTGGTGCCGGCGTGCTCCAGGCGGCCATGCGCGGCTACTGGTCATTAGCTCGTCGTCTGCTCTGACGCGGCCTGGGCAGCGGCGTCGTCGATCGGCTGGTCGACGCGGCCCAGCCCGATGACGACCACCGCGACCAGGTTGACCGTCGAGCCGACGAGGAAGCCGACGCTCCCGGCCCACACGCCGAGCGAGGGCCCGGTCGCCACGACGGTGACGATGCCCACGACGAAGCCTCCGATGGAGGCGAGCGCGACGGCCCGCGAGCGTCCGGCCGCGAGGAGCAGCGCGGCCGGGATGAGCGCCACGGTGAAGACGAAGACCCCGAGCATCAGGAACTGCAGCATCGGGACGGCTGCCGCGCCCTGCGCGGGGTAGAAGATCGGGAGTGCCCACGGCGACACGAGCGCGACGAGCCCGAAGGCGACGGCCGACACCGCGGCGAACGCAGTCACGAAGAAGGCTGAAGAACGGTCGCGCAGGCCTCCTCCTCCGCTGCGGTGGGCGAAGGCGGGCACGACGATCTGGCTGACGGCCTGGCCGAGCATCGACGCCGGGGTGGCCAGCGTGAACGCCGCCGCGAAGACGCCCGCCTCGGCGTCTCGTCCGTAGACCTGGGCGGCCAGCATCGCGATCTGCAGGAGCCCGTTCGTCGTCAGCCCCGCCAGGACGTTCCACGCCGCGAAGGAGACGAGCCCCTCGGGGAGGCCGTCCGCGCCCGGCAGACCGTTCCCGCGCGGGCGGCACGCGAGCGCGAAGACGACGTACCCGATCGCCAGTGGGAGGAGCACGAGACCCGAGAGGCCGCCGACCGCGACGGCGACGAGGAGCCCGAGGCTGAGCACGGACGACGCGGTGTCCCAGAAGGCGATCCGCCCGGCCCGGTGGTACCCGAGCTGCGCGCCCCGCGCATAGGCGTACAGGCCGTAGCCGACGACGAGCAACGCCGCACTGGCAGCCGTCACCGGTCCGTTGCCGAGCGCGAGGGCGATCGGGACGGAGATCGCGCCGAGGAGGACGGAGGAGGCGAGGGTCGTGACACCGAGGAAGCGGTTGACGGCCGCGTCGGAGCTGCCGCGGTGGAGGGCGACGGCCAGGAAGCGGGACGAGGTGTTGCCGGCCGCCGTCGGCCAGAACAGGGCCACGAAGATGCTGAGCGAGAGCAGGGCGCCCGCGTGCCCCAGGGCCTCGGTGCCGAGCACGCGCCCGATGATGATCGTGTAGGCGAGGCGGGACAGGCCCTGCACCGCCATGCCGGCCGTGCTGTACACGGCGGACGACGCGACTCGTTGTGACACGTGGACCTCCCGGGACGGCCCCGGGCGGGACGACCGCGAGACAGTCTAGGTGCAGCCCCAGCCCGCCCACCTCGCCCGGGTCCTGAGTCCGCCCGGCGCCGATAGCATCGACGAGGGCTTCCAGCCTGAGACCGACGGAGGGGCACGACACCGCATGACGACCACCACCACGATCGACCGCGCCGAGGCACGGCGGCACGCGACCCGGTCGCCCTGGCACGTGTTCCTGGCAGCGTTCGCGCTCTTGTTCGCGCTCTCCGGGGCGTGGGCGTTCGCGAGCCCCCTGATGTCGGTGCCCGACGAGCCGGCGCACACCATCCACGCCGCCGCCGTCGTGCGCGGCGAGTTCACGGGCGAGCCGAGCGACGTCCAAGCGGGGGCGGCGGACGTCGAGGTGCCCGAGTACGTCGCCGACACCGCCGAGCTGGCCTGCTTCGCGTTCGCACCCTCCGTGCCGGCCTCGTGCCAGGAGCCGCTCACCGACTCCACGCAGCAGGAAGAGGCCACGACCAGCGCAGGCTCGTACAACCCGCTGTACTACCTCGTCGTCGGCCTTCCCAGCCTCGTGCTGGAGGGCGAGCCCGCCCTCTACGCCATGCGCCTGCTGAGCGCGGCGCTCTCGTCCGCGCTCCTCGCGGCAGCCGTCGTGGCGCTCAGCCAGATGCGTGCCCGCGCCTGGACCTTGACCGCCGTCGCGGTCGCCGTCACGCCCATGGTCGTGTTCATCATGGGCTCGGTGAACCCCAGCAGCATGGAGATCACCTCCGCCATCATGCTCTTCTCGTGGGCGTCGCTCCTGGCCCAGCGACGCTCCGAGGGATTCCCCCGGCACCGCATCGCCCTCGTCGTCGTCGCCGCCGTCGTGCTCGCCAACACGCGGAGCATCGGCCTGCTGTGGCTGCTCCTCATCGTCGTGGCGACGCTGCTCGACCTGAGCCTGCTGCGCGCTCTCGCGAGACGGGCCGCGTTCTGGGTCGGAGCCGCCGTGATCGGCCTCGGAGCCGCGGCCGGCCTCCTCTGGACCCTCACGAGCCAGAGCCTCAGCCCCGGGGTGCCCTACGTCGGAGCGGGATCGTCGTTCCTGTCGGGGTTCAACCGGATGATCTTCATCACCTTCGAGAACGGCCAGGGCTACGTGGGCCTCTTCGGCTGGATCGACACGCCCGCACCGGCGACGACGGTCCTGCTCTGGGGGTTCGCCATGCTCGCCCTCATCGTCGCGGCCCTCGTCTTCGGCCGGGGTCGTGCACGGTTCGGCACAGCCGTCCTCGCCGTCGCCATGGTGCTCGTGCCCCCGATCGTCCAGGGCTTCGCCGTCACCGACTACGGCTACATCTGGCAGGCCCGGTACATCCTCGCGATCCTCACCTGCCTCGTCATCGCCGCCGGCATGGCTCTCGACGACGCCTTCCCCTCGACGCTGCGGCGACGGGAGAGCCTCCGGCTCGTGACGGTCGGGCTGGTCGTCCTCGCCGTGCTCCACGTCCACACGGTCGTCTGGGTCTTCCGTCGGTACGTCACCGGCCTCCAGGACGGGATCGGCTGGCGGGCCATGGTCACTGCTCCTTCCTGGCAGCCGCCCCTCACGTGGGAGTTCTGGACCGTCGTCGTCGCCGCGACGGTGCTCGTGGCGGGTCTCGTGGTGCGGGCGGCGATCGCACGGTCCTGGTCCTCCCCGGTCGAGCCCGCGCATGAGCCCGAACGGGTCGACGCGGCCTCCTGACGGAGAGCGTGGTCCTGCCGCGCCGACGAACGACGAGACCCCGGGCACCTGGTGCCCGGGGTCTCGTCGTCGGTCAGCGCGGACGCGGATCAGCTCGATGTGACCCGCCAGCAGCCGAACTGGCGGTGCTGGCCGCCCCTGACGTCGAGGCCCCACACGCAGACCGTGTGGGCCCCGGCCGCGACGGGGACGGTCGCGGAGAACCCGTGCCGCGAGCCGAGGGCCGGGTACGCCGCTCCCACGTCAGGCCGGTCGAGATCGGCCGTGAACGGAGTGCCCACGCCGTCGACGTAGACGTGCACGGGCACCGCGTCGGGCGATCCCGGCGACACCATCCACCCCGTGGCCGAGACGGAGCCGGCGGCGCCGCTGACCGACTCGACGTTGCCGACCGGCGCGGTCGAGGTGACGGTCACGGTCTTGCAGCCGAGGACCGTGTTGGCGCCGGCACCGTCGTTGATGGCGAAGGCGCACACGTTCTGTGAGCCCGTCCCGGCCGGCAGGGTGGCGCTGAAGCCGTGCCTGTCACCCGACGCAGGGTAGGCGGCAGCCACGTCCGGCCGCGACACGTCGGCGACGATCGCCGTCGCCGCGGACCCGACGTACACGTGGACCTGGAGGGGCTTCGCCGTGTCGGGGTCGATCGCCCAGCCCGCGACCGTGACCGCGCCGCCCGAAGCGGCTGCGCTCTCGAAGTTGCCGAAGGGCGTCCTGCCACGGTCGACGGGCACCGACGACGGCACGGTGACCGTCCGGCAGCCCAGCGAGACGTCGCCTCCCCGGCCGTCGTTCACGGCAGTGATGCAGACCTGCTGCGACCCGGACGGCGCCGCGAGCGAGGCCTGGAACCCGTGACGGTCGCCCGACCCGGGGAACGCTGAGCCCACGTCGGCCCGCACCGCGTCGGCGACGACGGTGCTCTTCGTTCCGCCCACGGTCACCGTGAGCGACACGGGCGCCGTCGTGTCGGGGTCGAGCGCCCAGCCCTTGAGGGCCACCGTGCCGGCCGTCGCCGTCAGCTCCTCGAAGTTGCCGCGGGGCGTGCGGCCCTGGTCGGTCGGCGTGCCCGTGACGACCACCGTCTGGCAGCCCAGGACGGTGTTCGCGTCTCCCCCTCCGGCGTTGATGCCGAAGGCGCAGATGTTCCACGAGCCCGCGGCCAGCGTGAGCTCCTGCTCGTACCCGTGGGCAGAGCCGTACGCGGAGTAGGCGCGACCGACGTCGGGGCGTTCCTCGTCGGCCCGGACGACCGTCGCCTGCCCGTTCGCGTAGAGGTGCACGTCGATCGGTGCCCGCGTGTCGGGGTCGATCGACCAGCCCTTGACCGTGACCGCGTTGCCGTTGACCACCGCGGAGTCGAGGTATCCGAAGGGGTTGCCCGTCGGGACGGTCACGGTCGAGCACGACGAGGTGTTGCCCCCGCCGCCGACGTTGATGAAGAACACGCAGACCTCGTGCCGCCCGCCCGCGATGCCGAAGGAGGCGTCGAAACCGTGGCCGGCACCGGCGGCGGTGTGGATCGCCCCCACGTCGGGGCGTGACGCGTTCGCCGTCACGGCACCGGCGCCGACCCCGTCGATGTAGACGTGCACCGCGAGGGCTGCCCGCATGTCGTCGGGGTCGATCGTCCACCCCGTGACGCGCAGGGACCCGACGCCCGTGGTGACGGACTCGACGTTGCCGAAGGGGCTCGTGGGTCCCGTCGTCGCGCCGAACCACGACGTGTAGAAACGCCAGAAGTTGCGGTTGCCGTAGGCCGAGCAGGAGTCCCCCGTGCCGGTCATGTTCGCGAGCGCCGCCGCGTTCGGCTGGTACGGCGTGTAGTAGTACAGAGCCGCCGTGGCCTTGTTGCTGATGTAGACACCGCTGCTGCCGCAGGCGGCGTTCGGGTTGTAGCGCACCTGGGCCACCTGACCCACGGGGTACCAGGTGAAGTAGTTGCTCGTCCCGGCCGGGTTGCCGTAGCGCTTGAGCTGCCACGCGGCGCGGTAGATCTGGTTGTAGAGGCCGGCGTAGGCCGGGTCGCAGTAGCCGGGGCGCGACACGTCGTCCGGGCAGGCGTAGCCCATGGCGCGGTCGATCCGAGCGTCGCTCGGTGCGGTCGCCGTGATGAGCGTCTGCTCCTTCTGCAGCGTCACCAGGAGGACCTTGGCGCTGATCGAGCACGCCTGCTGCACCTTGTAGATGATGCTCGAGGTGAGTTCGGAGGCCGCGCCCTGGTAGACGCCGCACATGGCGTCTGCGGGCCGGCTGGTCGTGTCGGTGCGCTTGCCGCGGAGGCAGTTGCCGTTGCCGCACGACGGCACCTGCGCCTCCAGGAACGACTGGATCTGCGCCTGCGACATCGCGTTGGCGTCGTAGAAGTTCTGGTCGCTGATGATGTTGCCCGGCTCGAAGGAGGCCGCTCGAGCCGCCCCGGGCGGCTGGACCGCGACGAGCGTCCCCGCCGCGACGAGCACGGCCACGAGCATCACCACCCACCGGAACAGAGGTCTGGTCGTCACTGGAACGGTCATGGGTCGGCCTCTCGCCCTACGTCACGCCTGGGCCCTGTACCCGAGGCGCGGGCGTCAGGACCACCTGTCGGGTGCCCCTCGGCCGCATCACACTCACCCAGGGTATGTCAGGCACCCGCTCCGACGACACCTGCCCTGCCCCCCGGATCGGGGGGCAGGGCAGGTGTCGTGGCGGGGTCGGCCTACGCCGAGAGGTGCCCCTCGGGGTCGGTCAGGAACCCGTAGATGCCGTCGAGCGCAGCGTCCCAGTCGCCGTGTCGAGCGTCGATCGTCTCCAGAGCCTTCTCCGACGTGCGGCGACGGAGCTCCTCGTCGAGGATCAGCTTCTCGAGGTTGTCGACGATGTCGTCGACCGTCCGCATCGTGAGCTGCGAGTTCTCGCCGTTCTTGAAGAGCCAGGTGAACCACTCGCTGTCGGGTGCCACCATGGGCACGCCGCTGCCCATCAGCTCCAGGGGCAGGTACGACGGGTGGCGTGAGATCTGCATGGTGAGGCCGATGTCGGTCTCCCGGTACATCGCACCGGTCGCCCGGTAGTCGAGGAGGCCCATGTCGATGAAGTCGGCGCTGTTCGGGAGGTACCGAGCCCCCGCGGCCAGGATCCGCACCCGGTCCCCGTGGCGACGCTTGATCTCGGTGAGCGCCGCGTAGACCAGTTCCCAGCAGTTGCGGAAGTGGTCGCGGGCGTACGCGAAGATCGTGACGGGCTCCTCCGCCCCCTTCTCCCGTCGGCCGTCGGGGTGGTAGATCCCCCGGTCGACCGCCGGGGTGAAGTACATCGACGAGCCGCCGTAGGACTTGTAGATCTGGTGCATGCTCTCGGTGTTGCAGATGCCGTAGAGCCCCAGGCGGTAGCTCTCCTCCGCCATCGCGTACATGCTGCTCGCCGGGTAGAACCCCGGCTCGTAGTCCTGCATGAGGTAGAACTTCCGCGGCGCCGACGACGACTTGGCGACGTGCATGGCGGTGAGCCACAGGGTGGCCACGGCCGCGTCGGCCGGCGGCACGGCGTCGATCTGCTCCTGCGAGCCGTCGTAGAACATGACCTCGGCGTCGGCGAGGCTCGGGAACGCCGCCGCGATGGCCGACGAGATGTAGGCGTGGTTCGGCTGGGCGAACGCGATGAACCGGTGCGTGACGCCGTGGTCGCGGGTCAGCTTGTCAGCCAGGCGGAACGCCGTGTTGAGCCCGCCGAAGAAGGGCATGTCGACGTCCGGGATGAACCAGTTGATGGTCTTGACGTCGGCGAAGCCCGTCGTGGAAGCGTGCAGGTCGTGGACCTTCGCGACGTCGCCCTTCGAGACCGACGCGGTCGCGAGGAGCGACTGGGCCTCCTCCGAGATCGACCCGCTCTGCGCGACCTTGGTGTAGGCACGGCCCATGACGGCGAAGGCGAGCTGGACGGGCGCGACGTCGCGCGTGCTGGCGAACCGCGGCACGGCCGACAGACGGGAGACGTTGGGGCTCGCGTAGGGGTCGCCGTTCTGCAGCCACGGGTGGTACCGCCAGTAACTGGCGTAGAAGTCCTCCATCGGCACGGCGGACCCGCGCGTGATGGACTCGTAGTGCCGCACGGTGTCGAAGGGCACGACGACGTTGCGTCGACCAGCGATCACCTGGTCGAGACCGAGCACCACGTCGCTGCCGCAGAGGACGAAGCGCTCGTCGAGGCCGCCGACCGCGTCGAAGTACTCGCGCCGGATCGCGACGCACGCGCCGGTCACGGCGAGGCTGTCGCGGTACCAGCGCGTGGAGCCGAGGAGGGTGTCGTCGCCCGGGGTCAGGCCGGCGAAGGTGTTGTCGGCGAACCCGTTCGGACCGATGGTCACGCCGCCGTGCTGGATGAGGCCCTCGGCCTGGCGGTGCTGGACGCCCACCGTGCCGACGCCCTCGCGCATGAGGTGGCCGACCATCTCGCGGAGCCAGGCGGGGTCGACGATCTCGGTGTCGTCGTTCAGCATGACGACGACCTCGCCGGTCGTCGCGGCGACCGCGACGTTGTTGACCCGCGAGTAGTTGAACGGGGTCTCCGTCCACCACAGCACCGTCGGCTCGACGCCCAGCTCGGTCTCGGCGTACCAGGCCACGTTCTCGGGGGTCTCGCCGCCGTTGTCGATGATGGTGAGGTCGAACGGTGCGGGGTAGTCGGTGGTGGCGAGCGTGGGGAGGAGGCGCGACAGGTTCGCGCGACCGTGCCGCGTCGGCGTCACGATCGACACGCTCGGCCACGACGCGGGCTCGAACAGCACGCGGGTGACGCCGTCCTTGACGGCGACCACCGCCTCCTCGCCCCGGCGGGCCAGGGCCTCGCGGACCATGACCGCGTCCCGCGACGTCACGGGCGCGGCAGACATGCCGACGGGCTCGCTCAGCAGGGTGCGCGAGATGAGCCCCGCGCAGCGCGGCGGCAGGTCGATGTCGAGGAGCATGCGCCAGACGCCCGAGTCGGAGACGTCGGCGCCGGGAGCCCGGACGAGGGCGCGTCGCGACACGGCGAAGGCGCGGTCGAGGTAGTTGGCGCCGAGGAGGATCTCGGGCGACCACTGGGGGCGGAAGACGGGATCGCGCCGCGTGCCCCCGCGACCGACGTGGTCGGAGTCGAAGGCGATCAGCTCCAGGGAGGGGTCCACCCGGTGCTGCTTGGCCAGGTCGGTGAGGGCGTGCGTCCGGAGGACGCTGCCGCCGCGCAGGAAGAGCACGAAGTCGGCGTCGGTCTGGAACAGCACCTGCTCGATGGTCGTGCCGGTCGGGACGACCATCGCTCGGGCCCGGGTGTTGCCGTGCTGCTCGTCGACGCTGGCGAGCGTGACGGCGTCGGCCGCGTCGCCGCGGCTCTCGACGACGACCGCGAAGGTCGTCTGCGACACGAGGTCGGCGGGGGCGTGCGGCAGCCGCCGCTGCTGGGCGAGGAACTCCTTGTAGGTGTCGAGGCCGGCCTTGCCCTGCGGCACCTTCTCGAAGAGGGTCCTGGCGTCGCTGGCGAGCGCACGCGCCCCCTTGTACGTGTGGTAGCTCGCGATGGCGATCCCGCGCCCCCGAGAGTTGATGGGGAGGCGCGTCCTCGCAGTCGAGACGGCCCAGACCCTGAATCGGTGCAGCAATGTGTCTTCTCCCAGTAGATCGCGTCGATCGAGTGTAGCCGGGCCCGCCGGGGGCACCGGGGCGTCAGCGGCGGGGTCGGGTCACGGAGGCCACCGCGTCGAGGTAGGTGGCGCCGAACTTCTCGGTGGGCTCGAGGACGGCTCCCTCAGCCCACTCGTTCCAGGCGTTCACGAACACGACGGGGTCGCCCGGAGCCGTCCGGGCCGCCGACCTGGCCGCCTCGGCGAGCCAGCGGCGGAACGTGAACGGGTTCGCTCCGTACCAGATGTCGGGGGCGAGCTGTCGACGCGCGGTGTTGTCGAAGCCCGCCATGACGCCCGGCACCACCGCCCCGGTGCCCTCGGGGAGGCGGAGGCGCGACACAGCGCCGTCGGCCATGCCCCGGTAGCTCAGGACGCGGCCCTCGAACTCGGGTCGGACCCCGAGCCCGCCTCTCTCCTGCCAGTGCCACTCGTGGTTGTGCGGCGGGAACCCCATCAGCCCGTCGAGGCCGGAGCCGGCGAGGTCGTCGGACCCGAGCCCCTCGAAGACCGCTCCGACGTCGACGCCGAGCAGGTGCAGCGGGCCGACCCCGGCCTCCTCTGCTCGCCGACGCCAGTGCGCGAAGGCGGCCCGGTGGTCGGGGAGATGGGCCGGGCGGTACACCGCGACGACGGCGGCGCCGCCGATGCGGAGCCACCGCTCGTCGGCCAGGAGCGGGAGGAGGTGCTCGATGAACTCCTCGGCCGGCACCGCGTCGTAGTCCTGGGCGATGAGGACGCTGTCGCCCCGGCCGTCCCAGGTGCGCGTCCAGTCCTCGTTGGCCCACATCACGCAGAACACCTCGGGGAGGTCGCTCGCGTGCAGCCTCTCGAGCGGCATCTGCATGAGGCGCTGGCCCGCGAACCAGTAGTGGTAGTACATGAACCCGGCCACGCCGGCCCGACGAGCGAGGTCGTGCTGGGCGTGCCTGACCTCGTCGCGGCTGAGGTCGTAGAAGCCGAGCTGCCCCGGGAGCATCGGCTGCACGTGCCCCTCGTAGTCGGGCACGGCGCGGGAGACGTTGGTCCACTCGGTGAAGCCGGCGCCCCACCAGCGGTCGTTCTCGGGGAAGGTGTGGAACTGGGGCAGGTAGAACGGGACGACCCGCACCTCCTCGACGTGGTCGGGCTCGAGGTCGCCCAGGGCGTCGACGGCGGTGACCGTCAGGCCGCTCTCGACCGCCAGCACGCCGAGCAGCCTCTCGACGGCGTGCGCCGTGGTGCCGTCGACCGCGCCGTCCTCCTCGGGGAAGTCGTCGCGCTCGAGGCGGAGGGCCCGCAGCCCCCGCACGAGGAAGGCGTCGCCCCACCAGACCGACCCGGCGGGGAACCGCAGGTCAAGCACCAGGTCGTCGAGCTCGAGGCGCCGCAGGAGGTCGACGACCAGCTCGCGGTCGGCCCCCCAGTGCTCCGCGCCGACGATCGACGCCCCGCTCGTCACGAGGCCGGCCGGGGTGGTGCGGAGCGAGCGGAGGACGTCGGCGACTCCGGCCCGCGACGGCAGGACGGCGCCGACGAGCTCGTCGCGCCACTCCTCCCCCGAGCCCGGGAGCTCGGCGTGGTCGGCCCGCCACGCGGACCGCTTGGTGTGGATCTTGAGGACGGCGTCGTACCCGTCGAGGAGACCGGCGTTCACCACGGAGACCAGGGGCAGGATGTCCCGCCCCCGGTTCTCGACGGGGAGGACGACGTGCTCCCGGAGGAGCTCGAGGTCGAGGAGCAGGGGCTCGACGCGGACGTCGACCCCCTCGGCGACCGTGACCACGAGGTCGAACGGCTCGGGGAGGTGCCGGAGCTCGCCGAGGAGCCCGGGGAGGAGCTCGGGGTAGAAGACGTGCAGCACGACGACGACGCCGGGGCGACCCGCGTCGGACGGCCTCGCCACGTCGCGCCACGACTCGGGGAAGCCCACGAAGCGGCTGGTCGCGCGCCTCGCCACGAAGGAGCGGAAGTCGGAGGGCGACCGGTGCGCCGTGCCGGCGGCGACACCGTCGCGGAGGAGCTTCTGTCCGAGGGTGATGCGCCCTCTCATGAGGCGGCGCCTGGCGCCAGCCCACGTCGGAATCCTGACGATGAGCCCGGTCCTTTCCGTTCGCCGAAGATGTCTATTGTATTGTCTCGGGGTGGTTCGCCACGACCCGCGCACCCGTACCGGCTGGAGGCCGCACATCCATGGCTGATGCCAAGAACGTCGCTGCAGAGCGCCTCGCCAGACTCGAGAAGACCGACTGGCAGGACGCGGGCGCGACCGGCACGTTCGTGTCCGGGTTCGCCTCGTCCGTCCGTGACATCTGGGGCCACCGCGAGCTGCTCGGCATGCTCACGAAGCGCGAGCTCAAGGCCCGCTACAAGGACTCCACGCTGGGCTTCCTCTGGAGCCTCGCGCGTCCGCTCACCCAGCTCTTCATCTACTACGTCGTCCTCGGGCAGTTCCTCGGAGCCGCCCGCAACATCCCGAACTTCGCCATCTACATCTTCGCCGGCCTGACGGTCTACACCGTCTTCTCCGAGATCGTGGGCGCCGGCACCGCGTCGATCGTGGCGAACGCGGGCCTGGTGAAGAAGGTGTACCTGCCGAGGGAGGTCTTCACGCTCTCGAGCGTGGGGTCGTCGCTCTTCAACTTCGGCATCCAGTTCGTGATCCTGCTGATCGCGGCGGCCGTCACCGGCTCCCTCCGGCTCGGGCCGCACCTCCTCTACGGGGTCGCGGGGCTGTCGCTGGTGCTCGTCTACGCCGTCGCCCTCGGCCTCCTGCTGGGCGCGCTCAACGTCTTCCTCCGCGACGTCCAGTACCTCGTCGAGGTCATCCTCATGCTGGTCATGTGGGGCTCCCCGATCGTCTACTCCTGGACCCAGGTGCAGAACCACCTCCCGGCCTGGCTGGTCCAGGTCTACCTCGACAACCCCGTCACCCTCGCGGTGATCGGCTTCCAGGAGGCCTTCTGGTCGGCGGGCACCCCCGGCACGGCCCCCGACGACCTCTTCACCCGCATGGTGATCGCCGGTCTCGTGGGCCTCGTCCTGCTGTTCGTCTCGCAGCGCATCTTCTCGAAGTTGCAGGGCAACTTCGCTCAGGAGCTTTGATGTCCGACACCACCGTCCCCATCGTCCAGGTCGCCGACGTCTCGAAGAGGTTCGTCCTCCACAAGGACAAGAGCGTCAAGGAGCGGCTCGTCAGCCTGGGCCGCGGCAAGGTGCACCGGGAGGACTTCTGGGCGCTCCGCAACATCGACCTCGAGATCGACGCCGGCTCGACCATCGGCCTCATCGGCCCGAACGGCTCGGGCAAGTCGACCCTGCTCAAGGCGATCGGCGGCATCATCCAGCCCACGTCGGGCTCGGTCGTGCGTCGTGGCCGCATGGCGGCCCTCCTGGAGCTCGGCGCCGGCTTCCACAGCGACCTGACCGGTCGCGAGAACGTCTACCTCAACGCGTCGATCTTGGGGCTCAGCCGTCGCCAGACCGACCTCTACTTCGACGACATCGTGGAGTTCTCCGGCATCGAGGAGTTCATCGACACGCAGGTCAAGTTCTACTCGAGCGGCATGTACGTGCGGCTGGCGTTCGCCGTCGCCGTGCACGTCGACCCCGACCTCCTCCTCGTCGACGAGGTGCTCGCGGTCGGTGACGAGGCGTTCCAGAAGAAGTGCCTCGACAAGATCGCGTCGTTCCAGGCGGAGGGCCGCACCATCGTGCTGGTCACGCACACGCTGAACCAGATCACCGACCTGTGCTCGCGGGCCCTGGTGCTGGCGAGGGGCTCGGTCGTCTTCGACGGCGACCCCACGGACGCCGTGAGCGTGCTGCGCTCCGGCTTCAAGACCGCGACCGACGCGGCCGAGGAGCGCATCGTCGCCGACCACGTCGAGGTGTCCAGCTTCGAGATCGCCCGGGTCGAGAGCATCTCGGTCTCCGGCCGCGACACGGGCGACCAGATCCTGGTCGAGGCCGACCGGCCCCTCGAGATCGACATCACGGTCGACGCGAAGACACGGCTGACCGACTGGGGCATCGGCGTCCACGTCGACAACCCCTTCGGCCAGGTCGTCGTCGGCACTCACTCGAGCGTGCTGCCGGTCACCGTCCCCGTGCTCGAGGGGCGTCGCACGGTCCGCTTCACCCTGTCCGACGCTCACCTCGGCAGCGGCGAGTACCGCGTCACCAGTGCCGTCTTCGGCACGGGCGGGCAGGAGCTGCACCGCCTCACCGACGGCGCGACCTTCACGGTGAAGTCGCCGGTCAAGACCTACGGCCCGGTCGGCGCCGCGGCCAAGCTCACCTTCTGAGCGGGCCCGTGCTCGACGTTCGGGGCCTGCCCGTGACGGAGGTCGTGGTCGTCAACTGGCGACGCGCGGACCTGACCATCGCCTGCGTCGAGTCCCTGCGGGCCGAGGCTGCCGCCTCGGGCGCCACGGTGACGGTCGTGGACAACGGCTCGGGCGACGGCTCGGCCGGCCGCATCGCCGCCGCGGCCCCCTGGGTGCGCCTCGTCCAGGTGCCGGACAACCGCGGGTTCGCGGCGGGCGTCGGCGCCGCCCTCGCCGCGAGCGACGCCGAGGTGCTGGTCCTGCTCAACAACGACGCCCTGGCCCGGCCCGGGTTCGTGTCCGAGCTCGTCGGGCCCTTCGCGGCCTCGCCGCGGCTGGGCGCGACCACCGCTCGCCTCCTCCTGCTCGACGCCGACGGCACGTCAGACCGCACCAACTCGACGGGCAACGTGGTCGACCGGGCCGGCAACGGCGGCGACCGCGACTGGCAGCGCCCCCACCCCGTCGACTCCCCCGCCGAGGTGTTCGGCTTCGGAGGCGGCGCCTGCGCCCTGCGGGTCACGGCGGTCCGCGACAGCGGCGGCTTCGACGAGAGCCTCTTCATGTACTACGAGGACACCGACCTCAGCTGGAAGCTCCGGCGCCGCGGCTGGGACGTCCGCTACGTCGGAGCTGCGGTCGCGCTGCACCGCCACGCCTCGTCGTCGGGCGTGGAGTCGGAGCTCTTCGTCACGAGCAACACGCGCAACCGGCTCGTCGTGGCCCTGCGACACGGACCGTGGTCGATGGTCTCGCGCGCGGTCTCGCGGACCACCGTGCGACTCCTGGTCGACGGGCTGCACGGCATCCGCTCTCCGCGGGAGCGGAGGCGGGCGGTCTGGCGGGCCCGGGCCCTGGGGCAGTTCCTGGCCCGGGTGCCGCGCACCCTCGCGGAGCGACGTGCCGTCGACGCCGGAGCCTCGGTCTCCCGGGCCACGGTCGTCGCCACGCTCCCGACGGGAGCCTCCGCGAGCGAGGGCTAGGCGCCCGGCTCCTCCTCCGCGTCGGCCTCGGACGCCGTGACCGCGGCGAGGGCGGCACGTCGACGACGGTCGCGGAGCCGCTCCGCCACGAGCGAGGGACCTCCCGTCCTGAGGAGGCGCCCCAGGGTCTTGACGTCGTCGAACCGCGTGCGCGGCAGGACGGGCGGCGGTGCCGTCACGAGGTTCCACGTGTCGACCGACGACCGCCGAGGCTCACGGCAGAACTCGACGAGAGGGGCCAGGTTGGCGCGCCACGTCATCGTCGCGGCCAGTTCGCGGGCAGCCGCCGACCACCGGGCCCGGGTCTCGTCGTCGGCCGCCGCGGCCACGATCGCCGCCGAGAGGGCCTCGACGTCACCGACGGGCACGGTGGCCCCGAAGCCGTGGCGGAGGATGAGGTCCTCGAAGACGTCTCCCTCCGTGGTGATGAGGGGCAGACCCGCCCAGACGTAGTCGAGGTTCCTCGTGCGGAAGCTGAAGCGGGTCTCCAGGCCGGCGTGGTGGGTGGTGACGCCGAGGTCGGCGTCGGCGAGGTACGCTGCGCGGTCGTCGTAGGCGACCCACTCCTCGTTGAAGACGACGTGGGTGCCGTAGAGGCCCAGCTCCTTCGCGAGGGCCACGGCCTGGTCGGGGACGGCGTGGCCGTCGATGCCCGCGTTGGGGTGGACCTTGGCGAGGAAGAACAGGCGGAGGTTCGGCAGGTGCTCCCGGGCGTGGTCGACGGCCCGGATCAGCGTCAGCGGATCGAACCAGTCGTAGATGCCGCCGCCCCAGATCAGGACGAAGTCGTCGTGGCCGATGCCGGGCACGATCCCTCGGATGGCCCTGGTCTCGGGGGCGAAGGCGCTGTCGGGGACCCCGAAGGGGACGATGCGGACGAGGTCGTCGAGGACCGCGGCGTCGGCCTCGACCTCGAGGGGCGGGCGGACGCGGCCGAGCGCCGCGAGCTGACCGATCCAGAGGTCGCGCTGACGGTCGCTCGCGCAGAGCACGAGGTCGGCCCGTGACAGCTGCGCGTTGAGCTCGGTCGTCAGCTCGGCGAAGACCCGGTCGACCTCCGCCTTCTCCATGCCGTGCTGACGGTGCAGGAACTCCAGGTGGAACGGGTCGTAGAGGTCCATCACCTGGACCTGGGGCTTGTCGCGCAGCCAGGGCATGCTCGCGTAGAAGCCGCCCTGGAAGAGGACGACGTCGGAGTCGTCGACGAGCTGCTCCGCGTTCTCCGGGCCGAACTCGACGACGTCGAAGTCGTCCGTGCGGCGCGACACGTCGCGCAGGGAGGCGATGGTCACGGCGTGGCCCTCGGCGTGGAGGATCGTGGCGATCTCCCACGCGCGGATGGCGGGGCCGGCGAGCCTCTCGGAGACGGGCTCGCCGATCACGATGAGGATGCGCGGCAGGTCGGGATGCGGGGCGGTCACCGGACCGACTGTAGTGCGTCGTCGGCTCGGATATGCTGGCGGCTGCCGAGTCTGCGTGAGGGGTTCCATTTGTCGAAGACCGTGTCGGTCCTGATCGACGGGACCGCCGTCCCCTCCGAGCTGGGCGGCGTGGGCCGGTACCTCGAGGGCCTCGTCTCCGCCCTCGACGCCGCCGACGAGCCGGTCGCGGTCGTCGTCCGGCGAGAGCACGTGGAGCACTTCCGGCGACTCGCGCCGACGGCCCACGTCGTCGAGGCGCCCCGGGCCGTCGACCGCCGCCCGCTCCGCTTCGTCTGGGAGCAGACCGGCCTCGTCCTGCTCCGTCGTCGCCTCGGCGCCCGTGCCCTCCACTCGCCGCACTACACCTTCCCCCTCGTCGCACGCCGCCGGGTGGTCACGGTGCACGACGCCACCTTCTTCAGCGACCCGGGCAGCCACGGACGCCTGAAGCGCACCTTCTTCTCCGCCTGGATCAGGGCCTCGCTCCGCCGACGCCTGGTCTGCGTGGTCCCGAGCGCCGCGACCGCCGACGAGCTCGTGCGCCACGTGCAGACCCGCCGTGCCTCCGTGAGGGTGGCGCACCACGGGGTCGACCACGCGGCCTTCGCACCTCCGTCCGACGCCGAGCTGGTGGAGCTCCGCCGCCTGGTCGGCCTCGCCGACGACGAGCCCTGGCTCGCCTTCCTGGGCACGATCGAGCCCCGGAAGAACGTCGCGCTCCTCCTGCGTGCTCACCAGCAGCTGCGTGCCGACCGCGGCGCCGCGGCCGTGCCCGACCTCGTGGTGGCCGGGGCCCGGGGCTGGGACGACGAGGCGGCCCGGCTCCTCGACGCCCTCTCCCCCGCCGACGGCGTGCGCGAGGTCGGCTACCTGCCCTTCGCGTCGCTCCCCGCCCTCCTCGGCGGTGCCTCGGTCGTCGCCTACCCGAGCTCGGCCGAGGGCTTCGGCCTCCCGGTGCTCGAGGCCATGGCCTGCGGGGCGTGCGTGCTCACCACACGGCGCTCGGCCCTGCCGGAGGTCGGCGGAGACGCGGTGGCCTACTCGGAGCCCGACGAGACCTCGATCCGGGACGAGCTCGGCCGCCTCCTCGACGACGCCGCACGCCGGGCTGCCCTCGGCAGGGCCGGCGTCGCCCGCGCCGCCGGGTTCACCTGGGCGGCGACGGCTGCGGCGCACGTGGCCGCCTACCGGGAGGCCTCGTGAACCACGTGCTCGGCGTGGTGACCGTGACCCACAACTCCGGCGAGACCCTCCGGTCGTTCCTGCAGAGCGTCGACGAGGCCGTCGGGGTCGCCACGACCGTCGACCGCGCGACGGTCGTCGTCGCCGACAACGACTCCCGCGACCCGACGATCGAGGCGGGCATCGCCCGGGCGCACGCCGCCGTGTTCGTCGATCGCCGGGCCAACGACGGCTACGGCGCCGGCATCGACGCCGCCGTCGACGCGCTGCCCGACGACGTCGACCTCGTGCTCGTCTCCAACCCGGACGTCGTCTTGTCGCCCTCGTCGCTCGACCACCTCGTGACGGCGGCCGACCGCCTCCCCGGGGCGGCGTCGATCGGGCCGCGCATCCTCGACGGCACCGGTGAGACCTACCCCTCGGCCCGGGCCCTGCCGTCGCTCCGCACGGGAGTCGGCCACGCGCTGCTCGGGCGGGTCTGGCCGGCCAACCCCTGGTCGGTCGCCTACAAGGCCGAACGAGACTCCGACCGCGAGCGCGCCGCCGGGTGGCTGTCGGGTGCCTGCTTCCTCGTGCGGCGCGAGGCCTACGACGCCGTCGGCGGGTTCGACCACTCCTACTTCATGTACTTCGAGGACGTCGACCTCGGCGCGCGGCTCGGAGAGGCCGGCTGGACGAACGTCTACGTGCCCGACGCCGTCGTCACGCACACCGGCGCGCACAGCACGGCGCAGAACAGCGCCGTGATGGAGCGGGTGCACCACCGCAGCGCCGCCCTCTACCTCTCTCGCCGCTACGACTCCTGGTGGCTCGCCCCCCTCCGGCTCGCCCTCCGGGTGGGGCTCCGCGCCCGGTCGTGGTGGGTCACGAGGGGCTGAGACGACGAACGGCGCTCCCTCTCGGGAGCGCCGTCGGTCGGCCGGGGCGTCGTCAGCGGGAGCTGAGCAGCTTCTGGAGGTAGACGCCGTAGCCGCTCTTGGCGAGAGGTGCAGCGAGTGCCGCGAGGTGCTCGTCGTCGATCCAGCCGTTGCGCCAGGCGATCTCCTCGATGCAGCCGATCTTGTGGCCCTGGCGGTCCTCGATGACCCGGACGTACTCCGACGCCTGCATCATGGACTCGAAGGTGCCGGTGTCGAGCCAGGCGGTGCCCCGGTCGAGCACCTGCACCTGCAGGGAGCCCGACTCGAGGTAGCGCTCGTTGACGGTGGAGATCTCGAGCTCGCCGCGAGGGCTCGGCTCGATCGTCTTCGCGATGCGGACCACGTCGTTGTCGTAGAAGTAGAGCCCGGGGACGGCGTAGTTGCTCTTGGGCGCCGCGGGCTTCTCCTCGATGGAGACGGCCTTGAACGCCTCGTCGAACTCGACGACGCCGTAGGCCTTCGGGTCGGAGACGTGGTACGCGAAGATGGTGGCGCCGTCGACGTCGGCGTTCTTCTTGAGGTTCGAGCCGAGGCCCACCCCGTGGAAGATGTTGTCGCCCAGCACCAGGGCGACGCTGTCGTCTCCGATGAACTCCTCCCCGATGACGAAGGCCTGAGCCAGGCCGTCGGGCGAGGGCTGGACCGCGTACTCGATCTCCATGCCGAGCTGCGAGCCGTCGCCGAGCAGCGCCCGGAACTGGTCGTTGTACTCGGGGGTCGTGATGACGAGCACCTCGCGGATGCCGGCCATCATGAGGGTCGACAAGGGGTAGTAGACCATGGGCTTGTCGTAGATCGGCATCAGCTGCTTCGAGATGCCCTTGGTGATCGGCCACAGCCGCGTGCCGGACCCGCCGGCGAGGATGATGCCCTTCATGCTCAGGCCTCCCTCGTGTCGAGCGACGCGTAGAACGCACGCATGTCGTCCCAGGTGGGGAGCAGGCCGGACGCGGCCGCCTCGGCGAGTCCCGGAGCCGCGGTGTCCTTCGGCGAGAGGAGCGCCTCCCCGGCCTCGGGCGGGAACACCAGGCCGACCTCGGGGTCGAGCGGGTCGATGCCGTGCTCGCGCTCGGCGTGGAACGTGTCGGTGACGAGGTAGCTCACGGTCGCGTCGTCGGTCAGGGCGACGAAGGCGTGGCCGAGGCCCTCGGCGAGGTAGATCGCACGCCGGTCGACGTCGTCGAGCAGGACGCTGTCCCACTGCCCGAAGGTCGGAGAGCCCACGCGGATGTCGATCACGTAGTCGAGGACGGCGCCGTGCGTCGCCGTCACGTACTTGGCCTGGCCGCGGGGCACGTCGGCGAAGTGGATGCCGCGCACGACGCCTCGCTTCGAGACCGAGGTGTTGGCCTGCCGGAGGTCGATCGGGTGGCCGACGACCTCGGCCAGACGATCGAAGCGGTACCACTCGAGGAACACGCCACGGTCGTCGCCGAACTGCTTCGGCGTGATCTCGTAGCTGTCAGGGATCTTCAGTTCGCGGATCTGCACCCGGGCAGCCTAGCAAGGAGCCTCCCCGGCGCACCGGGGCACGCGCCGTCGTCGCGAGCACGGAGCCAGGTGGGACCAGGTCACCGACGGGAGTAGTCAGCCCCGGTCCTCAGCTCGCTGCGGGGGATGGACAGCGAAGTGAGGATGTCGTAGAAACCCTGGGCGCCGATGTCGCGGGGGGCCATGCCCACGGCACGGAGGGCGACGACGGTGGACTCCGTCGTCACGTGGCGCAGCATCCGCGGAGCGACGATGCAGACGTAGCCGCCGCCCACCTCGGGGAGGTAGTCGGTGCAGTGGAGGACGATCATGTGCGGGCTCTCTGGGTGAGGGGGCTGAGGATCACGGACGCCAGTAGTCGGCGTCCGTCACGAGGGCGGACCTCGGGACGGAGAAGACGTCGAGGAGCGCCTCGAAGTCGACGCGGCGGACGACGTCGAAGTACGGCACCCCGACGCTCCGGATCGCGTTCACCTGACCGATCGTCGTGAAGTGCCGGAGGAAGCGGGTGCCGACCATGCAGGTGTAGCTCGTGCCCACGCCGGGCATGGCCTCGGGCACCCGCAGCGCGATCAGGCCGGTCGAGTTCGACACCGCCTGGACCGCTTCGGGGACGTAGGGGGCGGTGTAGTCGAAGTGCCAGGGCTCCGGGCGCGAGAACGTGTTGCCCGTCGGCGTCCAGCCGTACGAGGGAGCGTAGGCGTCCATCCAGCGCTTCATGTACGAACCTGCGACGTCGACGCTGGAGCCGAAGTCGCACGAGATGCCCCAGCCGTGGTTCGACGTGCCGGGGTAGGCGGCCAGGTTGCCCGTGCCCGCCTGGTACTTGTTCCAGTACTCGACCTGGCGGTCGTAGCTCCGGTACCCCTCGGTGATCACGAGGGTACGTGCCATCTCGTTCTGGAAGGCCGAGGCGAGGGCGAAGTACTGACGGGCAGCGTCGGCTCGCAGGTACCCCGAACCGGAGACGACGGCCGGCACGGTGGCCAGGAGCGACGAGGGGATCTTGCCGTTCACCTGCCCGCCCCACGCGTTCGTCGCGGCCACGCGGAGGGCCGACTGCACCGTCGTCACGCCCTGCGTCGTCTCCCCGAGGCTGGCGGCCGCACGCGCCTCTGACGGCCTCAGGGCCGCAGCGCCCGTCGCCGCGACGAGGGTCGCGGCGGCGTAGGCCAGGAGGCGGCGTCGGTCGACGGGTGCCCCGGGTCCCCCGGCCGACGCCGCGTCGGACTGCTCTTCGTGCATCCGACGACGTTCGCACGCCACGGCCGCCACGGTCTACCCCCATCCCGGGGGCGCCGGCGTCGGCAGCGTCCCCGCCCCGACGGGGCCGGCCGCGCGTGCCGAGCCCGTCGCCGAGCTGCGTCCGGCTAAGATCGACCGACCTCAGAAGACCGACAATCTCAAGGAACCTCCGTGAAAATCCTCGTCACCGGCGGAGCCGGCTTCATCGGCTCCAACTTCGTCCGACGCACCCTCGAAGACGCGTACCCGGGCCTCGAGGGGGCCGAGGTGGTCGTGCTCGACGCCCTCACCTACTCGGGCAACCTCGCCAACCTGGCGAGCGTCGCCGACTCCCCCCGCTACCGCTTCGTCGAGGGCGACATCCGCGACGGGGCCCTGCTCGACACGCTCTTCCCCGAGGTCGACGCCGTCGTCCACTTCGCGGCCGAGTCGCACGTCGACCGCTCCGTGCGCGACGCCTCGATCTTCGTCGAGACCAACGTCCTCGGCACGCAGCAGCTGCTCGACGCGGCCCTCCGCAACGACCTGGCCCGCTTCGTGCACGTCTCCACCGACGAGGTCTACGGCTCGATCGCCGAGGGCTCGTGGGCGGAGGACCGCCCCCTCGAGCCGAACTCGCCCTACTCCGCCTCGAAGGCAGGCAGCGACCTCCTGGCGCGCAGCTACCACCGCACCCACGGCCTGAACGTCTCGATCACGCGCTGCAGCAACAACTACGGCCCGTACCACTTCCCCGAGAAGGTCATCCCGCTCTTCGTCACCAACCTCATCGACGACCGTCACGTGCCGCTGTACGGCGAGGGGAACAACATCCGCGACTGGCTCCACGTCGACGACCACACCCGCGGCATCGCGATGGTGCTGGTGGGCGGCCGCGCGGGCGAGATCTACAACATCGGCGGCGGCACCGAGCTCACCAACAAGGAGCTCACCGAGATGCTGCTCGAGGCCACCGGCAAGGACTGGTCCTACGTCGACCGCGTGCAGGACCGCCTGGGCCACGACCTCCGCTACTCGGTGGACATCTCGAAGATCCGCGCCGAGCTCGGCTACGAGCCCCAGGTGCCCTTCGCCCAGGGCCTCGCCGACGTGGTGCAGTGGTACCGCGACAACCGTCAGTGGTGGGAGCCCCTGAAGGAGCGAGCGGCCCTCTGATGACGACATCCCAGCACGCCAAGTACCTCGTCACCGGCGCCCGCGGCATGCTGGGCTCCGACCTCGTCGAGGCCCTGTTCGGCCGCGACGTGACCCTCCTCGGCCGGGCCGAGCTCGACGTCACCGACCGGGACGCCGTCTTCGCCGCGGTCGACGGCCACGACGTCGTCGTGAACGCGGCCGCCTACACGGCCGTCGACGCCGCGGAGACCGACGAGGAGGCGGCGCTGGCGGTCAACGGGACGGCCGTCGGCCTCCTCGGCGAGGCGACGGCCGCCTCCGGCGCGAAGCTGGTCACGGTGTCGACCGACTACGTCTTCGCCGGCGACGCCACGGCGCCCTACGCAGAAGACGCCCCCTACGCACCGCTCAACGCCTACGGCCGCACCAAGGCCGTCGGCGAACGGGCCGCCCTCGCGGCGAACCCCGACGGCACGTACGTCGTGCGCACCGCGTGGCTCTACGGCCGCCACGGCGCCAACTTCCCGAAGACGATGCTGGGGCTGGCCGCGGCCCGCGACACGCTCTCGGTCGTCGCCGACCAGGTCGGTCAGCCCACCTGGACCCTCGACCTCGCCCACCAGATCGTCGCCCTGCTCGACGCCGACGCTCCCGCCGGCGTCTACCACGGCACGAACGCCGGGCAGACGAGCTGGTGCGACTTCGCCCGGGAGACGTTCCGCCTCACCGGCCTCGACCCGGAACGGGTCCACCCCACCGACAGCTCGACCTTCGTCCGCCCGGCGCCGCGCCCGAGCTACAGCGTCCTCGGCCACGACGCCTGGCAGCGAGCCGGGATCGCCCCGATGCGCCCGTGGCAGGACGCCCTGGCCGAGGCCAGCCGGACGGGCGTGCTGAGCGACGCCGCCGGGGGCCGATGACCACGCTGCGGGTCGTCGTCGACCAGATCCTCGCGCCCGTGCCGGGCGGCATCGGCCGCTACACGAGCGAGCTCACCCGCGCCCTCGTCGCCACGGCCCCCCGTGGCTGCGACGTGCAGGGCGTCGTCGCAGCCCACCCCCAGGCCGAGTACGACCGGCTGACGGACCTCGTGCCGGGCCTCTCCGGCCTCGCGAAGTCCCCCCTCGGGCGGCGTGAGCTCGCCGTCGCGTGGCAGACCGGCCTCGTCGGGCTGCCGGGCAAGGGCATGGTGCACGCCACGAGCCTCCTGGCCCCCCTCGGCCGCCACGACCGCGACCTCGACCCCGGCGACCAGACCGTCGTCACGATCCACGACACCGTCCCGTGGACCCACCCCGAGACCCTCACGCCCCGGGGAGTCCGGTGGCACAAGGCGATGACGAAGCGCGCCTTCCGCCACGCCGACGCGGTCGTGGTGCCGACCCACGCCGTCGCGAGCGAGCTCGCAGAGCTGTTCCCCTTCGGCGACCGGGTCCGCGTCGTCGGGGGCGCCGTCAGCGACGACCTCCGGGTGCCCGCCGACGCCGACGCCGTGGCCGACGAGCTCGGCCTCCCCGACCGCTACGTGCTGAGCGTCGGCACCGTCGAGCCCCGGAAGGGCCTCGAGCCCCTCATCCGAGCGCTTGCGCACCCGGACGCCCCCGACCTCCCGCTCCTCGTGGTCGGGCCGGAGGGCTGGGGCGACGTCCGCGTCGCCGACGTCGCCGCGGCCGCCGGCCTCGCGCCCGAGCGTGTGCGCACCCTCGGCTTCGTGACCGACGCCCAGCTGGCCGTCCTGCTGCAGCGCGCCTCCGTCTTCGTCTTCCCCAGCCTCGCCGAGGGCTTCGGCCTGCCCGTCGTCGAGGCGCTCAGCCTCGGCACGCCCACGATCGTCTCCGACGCCCCGGCCCTCGTCGAGGTGGCCGACGAGGCTGCCGTCGTGGTGCCCCGCCTCGACGCTGAGGGCTACCCCGAACGGCTCGCCCAGGCGATGTTCCAGGTCGTCAGCGACCTCGAGCTGTCGTCGCGCCTCGGGATCGCCGGCCTCGACCGGGCACGGGCCTTCAGCTGGCGCGACTCGGCCGACAAGGTGTGGCAGCTGCACGCCGACCTCTGAGCGGCACCGGGCGGCGAGGGGCGTTCCACGGACGGTGCCGGGCACGACGTCGTCCTGGGTCGGATGCGCCCGGCACAGGACGGACGGGCCCGTCGGCTCGGCTCGGCAGCCTCACTCCGCCGCGGCCGAGGTCGTCGCCGCGGCGACGTCGGCGTGGATGACGTCGAAGTCGGGGTAGACGTTCGAGTAGGTCGGCGGCACGATCTCCAGGTCGGTGATCTGCTGCTCCTTCGCCTGGAGGGCGAGCTCGACGAAGGCGCTGAGGGCGCCCTGCGGGATGTCGGTGTCGACGGTCTGGGCGCCGGCCGACGCGACCGACTGGAACTTGGCGAGGACGGTCGCGGGCTGGAACTGCGAGAGCAGGGCCTGCTGCACCTCGCGCTGACGAGCCATGCGGTGGTAGTCGTCCGAGCCGTGGCGCGCCCGTGCGTACCAGAGCGCGTGGTAGCCGTCGAGCACCTGCTCGCCCGGTTCGATCCACCCGTCGACGTTGATCGGGTTGCCCGCGCCGTCGACGCCGCCGTTGATCGGCAGGCGCCCCTCGGTGTTGTCGACCGTGATGCCGCCGAGGGCGTCGATCAGCTCGACGAAGCCCTGCATGTCGATCAGCACGTAGTACTGCAGCGTGAGCCCGGTGACTCCCGAGACGGCGTCCCGCATCGCCTCGATGCCGGGGTTGCTGCCCTTCGCCTCGGCCTCGGGGTAGAGCTCGGGGTGCTCCTCACCGTAGGTGTAGAGGTAGCTGACGAGGCAGTCGTCGCCGCAGGAGTAGCCGTCGGGGTACTGGCCCCAGAGCGGCGAGCCCTCCGAGAAGGGGGCGTTGTAGAGGTTGCGCGGGATGCCGATGATGGTCGTGGCGCCGGTCTCGGCGTCGATGCTCGCCACCGAGATGCTGTCGGGCCGGAGGCCCGTGCGGTCGGCCCCGGCGTCGCCGCCGAGCAGGAGGATGTTGTACCGCCCGTCGACCGGGTCGGCCGCCGCCAGGCGCGAGGTGAAGAGCGAGTCGAGGAGCCCGTGCTGCACCCCGGTGAGGTACGCGCCCCACGCCATCGGGCCGACCGTGCCGGCCATCAGCAGCACCATGACGCCGGCCAGGAACCCCCGCGCGGTCGGCACGGTGCGGATGATGCGGACGAGCCGCAGCGTGTCGATGGTCAGCACGGACCAGAGCACGGCGTAGTAGACGAGGAAGACCTGCACCACGGTCAGC
Source organism: Frigoribacterium sp. Leaf164 (assembly GCF_001423665.1). NCBI lineage: Bacteria > Bacillati > Actinomycetota > Actinomycetes > Micrococcales > Microbacteriaceae > Frigoribacterium > Frigoribacterium sp. Leaf164. Next base: position 723,812 of record NZ_LMOX01000001.1, on the reverse strand, counting down.
GCGGCCACGTTCGTCGCCACGTCGAAGAGGGGCGTGCGCCAGAAGATCGCCAGCGCCGCCGTGACGAGGGCCGCGGACCAGAAGACCAGGGTGGAGGCGAGGCCCCAGCGGCCGAGTCGGCGGCTGCCCGCCAGCACCTGGGCCGAGCCGGGCACGACGACGTTCAGCAGCACCAGCGTCCAGGCCCGCTTCGTCATGAACGACGGCGAGCTCAGGTCGGGGTGCCGCACGGGCAGCTGAGCGCTCACAGCGACCGGTGGAGGGCGGCGTTCTTCTCCTCGACGAGCTCGCCCAGCCCTGTGGCGTAGTCGGCCAGCCGGGCCGAGAGCGCGGCGTCGGAGATGCCGAGGATGCGGGCGGCCAGGAGACCGGCGTTGGCCGCTCCCCCGATGGACACGGTCGCGACGGGGATGCCCGCCGGCATCTGCACGATGGACAGGAGCGAGTCGAGGCCGTCGAGCTTCGCCAGCGCGACCGGGACGCCGATCACGGGCAGGGTCGTCAGCGACGCGAGCATGCCGGGCAGGTGCGCCGCGCCTCCCGCCCCGGCGATGACGACCCGGATGCCGCGCCCTGCCGCCTGCTGGCCGAAGCGCATCATCTTCTCGGGCGTGCGGTGCGCCGACACGACCTCGACCTCGTGCGCCACGCCGAGCTCGCTGAGGATGTCCGAAGCGCTGCGGAGGGTGGGCCAGTCACTGTCGGACCCCATCACGATGGCGACCGACGGCGCGACGGCGGGGTCGTTCGGCCGCGTCGGGGTGGTCGGCTCGGAGGCGATCGGGTCAGGCACGAGGGAGAGGATAGCCGTCAGTCCTCGAAGAACCGAACAGCGGCGCGCGCTCGTGAACGGACGTCGGCGAGGTCGTCGCCCGTCGTCGTCACGTGCCCGACCTTGCGGCCGGGACGAGGCTCCTTGCCGTAGTCGTGCACCTTGGCGCCGGGCTGCGCGAGCATGATTGCGGGGAGCCTCTCGGCCATGGTGCCCTCGGCGGGGCCGCCGAGCACGTTCACCATGACGCTCCAGGGCCGGTGGGGAGCCGGGTCACCGAGCGGCAGGTCGAGCACGGCGCGGAGGTGCTGCTCGAACTGGCTCGTCACGGCTCCGTCGATGCTCCAGTGGCCGGTGTTGTGCGGCCGCATCGCGAGCTCGTTGACGAGGAGGCGCCCGTCGACGGTCTCGAACAGCTCGACCGCGAGCACCCCGGTCACGCCGAGGCTCTCGGCCACCCGGCGCGCGATGGCCTCCGCCTCCCGCTGGAGCACCGGCTCGGCGCCCGGGGCCGGAGCCGTCACCTCGGCGCAGACGCCGTCGCGCTGCACGGTCTCGACGAGGGACCAGGCCTCGACCTGTCCGCTCGTCCGGCGGGCGACCAGCTGCGCGAGCTCCCGGCGGAACTCGACCAGCTCCTCGACGAGGAGGGCGCCCCCGTCGCCCTGTTCCGCGACCACGGCGAACCAGTCGTCCGCCTCGTCGGCGCCCGAGACGACGCGGACGCCCTTGCCGTCGTAGCCGCCCCGGGGCGTCTTGACCACGGCGCGGCCCCCGTGCTCGCCGAGGAAGGCGGCCAGCTCGGCGGCGTCGTGCACGGCGGCCCAGGCGGGCACCGGCAGTCCGAGCGCCGTCAGCCGCTCGCGCATGACGAGCTTGTCCTGCGCGACGGCGAGCGCGCCCGGCGACGGGTGGACGGCCACGCCGGCCTCGACGAGGGCGTGCAGGACGCGCTGCGGCACGTGCTCGTGGTCGAACGTCACGACGTCGACGTCGCGCGCGAAGGCGAGCACGGTGTCGACGTCGTGGTAGTCGCCCACCGCGGTCGCGGCGAGGCGGGCGGAGCTGCCCTCCTGCTCGGCGAGCACGCGGATGTCGACGCCGAGGTGCACCGCGGGGGGCACCATCATCCGGGCGAGCTGCCCTCCGCCGATCACGCCGATGCGGAACGCCATGTGGTCTCCTCGAAGTCGCGCCGGGACGGCCTCCGCGTCGGGAGGGGCCGGCTGTCTCGTGCTCTCGGGCTCGGTCGAGCCCCGGACATCATCGTGGCAGACGGCCTAGCGGACGAGTGCGCCCGAGATCTCGGGGGCGGCCTGCGTACCGCCGAGCACGCAGCCGTAGGTGACGTTCGCCACGCCGACGTCACCGCCGGTGAACACGCCGGTGATGTCGATCGTCGTGCCGTCGCTGCCTGCCACGAGCGCCTGGGTGGTGCGCGGGTACCACGTGTAGCCCGCCTCGAGGTCGGTGCCGGCGTGCTCCACGCAGGCGGCGTAGCCCGTGTCGTCGGTCCAGGCGTCGGCGCCCGTCGTGGGCACCGGCGGCGCGCTCGTCGGCTCGGGAGCCGGCTCGACGGTCGACGGCGACGACGCCGGCGCCGACGTGGTGGGGCTGGGCTCCGCGTCACCGCCTCCGACACAGCCGGTCAGGGCGAGGAGGAGCCCGGAGGCGGCGACGAGGACGACGGGGCGGTGGAGGCGGACCATGGGCTCGATGCTAGGGGACCGGCTCAGGGTCGCCCGAGACCCCGCGCCTCGAACCCGGCGTGCCGCCAGGCGGGCAGCGCGAGCACGTTGCGGGCGTCGACGATGCGCCGGTGCGCCACGAGAGCGCCGACCACGGCCGGGTCGAGCTGACGGAACTGCTGCCACTCGGTGAGGAGCAGGACGACGTCGGCCCCGGCCAGCGCCTCCTCGAGGTCGGCGGCGTACGCGAGCTCGGGGGCGAGCTTCGCGGCCGTCCCCGCCGCCTGCGGGTCGTAGACGACGACCTGGGCACCGAGCCCGTGGAGGGCCCGTGCGACGTCGAGGGCGGGCGAGTCGCGGACGTCGTCGCTGTCGGGTTTGAACGCGACGCCGAGCACGGCGACCCGGGCCCCCTCGACCTCGCCGAGGAGCTCCACGGCGAGGTCGACGACGCGACGGCGCCGGCGCAGGTTCACGGCGTCGACGTCGGCGAGGAAGGCGAGCGACTCGAGGCCGAGCTCGTCGGCCCGGGCCTGGAACGCCCTGATGTCCTTCGGGAGGCACCCGCCGCCGAAGCCGAGGCCGGCGTTGAGGAACCGGCGACCGATGCGCGCGTCGTGCCCGATCGCGTCGGCCAGCTGGGTGACGTCGGCCCCCGTCGCCTCGGCGATCTCGGCCATGGCGTTGATGAACGAGATCTTGGTGGCCAGGAAGGCGTTGGCCGACACCTTCACCAGCTCGGCCGTCGCGTAGTCCGTCACGAGGCGCGGCATGCCGGCGGCCAGCGGGCCTGCGTAGACCTCGTCGAGCAGGGCGGTCGCCCGCTCGCCGCCCTCGCCGCCGGGCACGCCGTAGACGAAGCGGTCGGGCGAGAGGGTGTCGGCCACGGCGAAGCCCTCCCGGAGGAACTCCGGGTTCCAGGCGAGGTCCGCCCCCGAGGAGGCGCGCACCAGGTCGCCGAGACGGGCTGCGGTGCCCACGGGGACGGTCGACTTGCCGACCACGAGGTCGCCGTCGGAGAGGTGCGGCAGCAGGCCGCCCACGGCCGCGTCGACGTAGCGGAGGTCGGCGGCGTGGCTGCCGGCGGTCTGGGGCGTGCCCACGGCCACGAAGTGGACCCGGGCCCCCGCCGTCTCGGCCATGTCGGTCGTGAAGCGCAGCCGACCGCTCGCGACCCCCCGGGCCAGGACCTCCGGCAGCCCCGGCTCGAAGAACGGGGCCCGACCGGCGGCGAGCTCGGCGACCTTGCTCTCGTCGACGTCGACCCCGACGACGTCGTGCCCGAGCTCGGCCATGCAGGCCGCGTGGACCGCACCGAGATAACCGCAACCGATCACAGAGATTCGCATCGACATACCTTATTCCAGTTCGGGCTCGGACGCCAGTCGGCGGGGTGGGCGACGTCGGCGCTCAGCGGCCGGGCCGCTCGGTCCAGCCGCGATCGTCGCCCCCGGGCTCCGGCCGCTCGACCGGACGCCGCCGCGCGAGCGGCTCGGACGCCGCCTCCATGAGGTCGTGCAGCGTGGCCTGGACCAGGTCCGCCGACGGCACGTCCCAGAGCACGACCGGCCGGTCGAGGCCCGTGCCGACGAGCACGTCGCCGCTGCGGAACAGGCTCTGCGCGGCGTTCCGACGCACGGTCAGGTCGTAGCCCCGGCTGTGCAGCAGCTCCTGTCGGGTGCGCACGAAGAAGCCGCGTCGGACGATGAGGCGCCGCGTGGTGATCACGGTGTGGCGACCCAGCCAGACGAGCAGCGGGACCGCCCAGAGCAGCAGGGCGAGGAGCGCCGCCGCTCCGAGCACGGCCCACGTCTGCCACCCGGCCTCGACGAGGCCGCTCAGCCACCCGGCGCCGGCGCAGATCGCGATGAGGGCCACCGAGGGCCAGAACAGGACCCGAGCGTGGGGGCGCAGCCGGGCGACCACGACCTCGGGCGGCTGCTGGTCGGCCGTTCCCACCGCGTCACCCATGGCGGACGTGGGTGACGTCGCCCGAGGCCACCGACCGCTCGGCGCCCGACGGCGTGCGGACGACGAGACGGCCGCCCTCGTCGACGGCGACGGCGAGGCCCGCGAGCAGCTCCCCCGAGGGCAGCTCCACCCGCACCTCGCGGCCGAGCGAGCTGCACTCGGCGGCCACGCGGGCGTGCAGGCCGGAGGAGACGGCGTCGCCCCCGGCGGCGGCGAGCGCGTCGAACCCGGTGAGCACCTCGTCGAGCCAGCCGGCCACGACCAGGTCGGCCAGCGACTCCGCGGAGCCCTCGGCCCCCTCGAGCCGGAGCGACGTGGAGGAGTCGGTGGGCAGCTCGTCGCGGGGCGTCGTGAGGTTGACGCCTGCGCCGACCACCACGGCCGACGCGCCGGGGCGCAGCTCGGCGAGGACTCCGCACACCTTGGCCCCGCCGACCTGCACGTCGTTCGGCCACTTGAGCCCGACGCGGTCGGGGCCCACCAGCGACGCGACGGCGGCGCGCATCGCGAGGCCCGCCAGCAGGGGCACCCAGCCCAGCGCGTCGACCGGCAGGGAGCCGCGTTCGAGGAGGACGCTGACGGCCACGGTGCGGCCCGGCCGGGCGACCCACCGCCGGTCGAGCCGGCCGCGGCCGGCCGTCTGCGAGAGCGTGGCGAGGACGGCGCCGTGCGGGGCCGAGGCGTCGGCCAGCAGGTCGGCGTTGGTCGAGCCCGTCTCGGCGACGTGGACGAGGCGGGGCGAGCGGGCGGAGGCGAGCGGGAACGTCACGCGGTCAGCCTAGGCGTGTGAGGAGTCCCACAGCGCGGGAGCCGATGGACGTGCGACGAGCTCCAACGGCCGGGGAGCGCCCCCTGGGTAGAGTGAGGCGCGTGACTTCCGACACCACCCGCCCCGAGGCCGACGGCCCGGCGGCCCCCCAGCCCGACCTGCGGACGACGGCGGGCAAGCTCGCCGACCTGAAGAACCGGTACCACGAGGCCGTGACGGCGAGCGGCGAGGCCGCCGTCGCCAAGCAGCACGCCAAGGGCAAGATGACCGCCCGCGAGCGCATCGACGGGCTGCTCGACCCCGGGTCGTTCGTCGAGCTCGACGAGTTCGTCCGCCACCGCACCCACGCCTTCGGCATGGAGGCCAAGCGCCCCTACGGCGACGCCGTCGTCACCGGCACGGGCACCATCCACGGCCGCCAGGTGGCGGTCTACTCGCAGGACTTCACGATCTTCGGCGGCTCGCTGGGCGAGGTCGCGGGCGAGAAGATCATCAAGGTCATGCAGCTGGCGTTGAAGACGGGCGTGCCGATCATCGGCATCCTCGACAGCGGCGGAGCGCGCATCCAGGAGGGCGTCGTCGCCCTCGGCAAGTACGGCGAGATCTTCCGGCTGAACACCGCCGCCTCGGGCGTCATCCCGCAGATCTCGCTCATCATGGGCCCGGCCGCGGGAGGCGCGGTGTACTCGCCCGCGCTGACGGACTTCGTCATCATGGTCGACAAGACGAGCCACATGTTCGTCACCGGCCCCGACGTGATCAAGACCGTCACGGGCGAGGACGTCGGCTTCGAGGAGCTCGGCGGAGCGCTGACCCACAACAAGGTCAGCGGGGTGTCGCACTACCTCGCGAGCGACGAGGACGACGCCCTCGACTACGCCCGGTCGCTGCTCTCCTACCTGCCCGACAACAACCTCTCGGAGCCGCACGTCTTCGACCGGCCGGTCGAGCTCGAGACGACGGACGCCGACCGCACGCTGAACACGCTGATCCCGGACAGCCCCAACCAGCCCTACGACGTCACGACGGTGATCGAGCACGTGGTCGACGACGGCGAGTTCCTCGAGGTCCAGCCCCTCTTCGCCCCCAACATCGTCATCGGCTTCGGCCGCGTCGAGGGCCGCTCGGTCGGCGTCATCGCCAACCAGCCCTCGGCCATGGCCGGCACGCTCAACATCGAGGCCGGCGAGAAGGCGAGCCGGTTCGTCCGCTTCTGCGACGCCTTCGGCATCCCCATCCTCACGCTCGTCGACGTCCCCGGCTACCTGCCGGGCACCGACCAGGAGTGGACGGGCGTCATCCGGCGCGGGGCCAAGCTCCTCTACGCGTACGCCGAGGCCACCGTGCCGCTGGTCACCGTCATCACGCGGAAGGCCTACGGCGGGGCCTACATCGTCATGGGCTCCAAGCAGCTCGGGGCCGACATCAACCTCGCCTGGCCGACCGCCGAGATCGCCGTCATGGGCGGCCAGGGCGCCGTCAACATCCTCTACCGGGGCGAGATCAAGGCCGCCGAGGCCGCCGGCGAGGACGTCGCCGCGGTGCGGGCCCGGCTGGCGAGCGAGTACACCTACAACGTCGCCAGCCCGTTCCTGGCCGCCGAGCGCGGCGAGCTCGACGGCGTCATCGAGCCGGCGGCCACCCGGGTCTCGGTCATCAAGGCGCTCCGCGCACTGCGGACCAAGCGGGCCGAGCTGCCTCCCAAGAAGCACGGGAACATCCCGCTGTGAACGACGTCCTCCGCGTCGTGGCGGGCTCGCCGACCCCGGAAGAGCTCGCTGCCGTCACGGCCGTCCTCGCCGCCGTCGAGGCCGAGACCCGGAGCCGGCGCGACACCGAGGCCGTGCCGGCGAGCCCCTCGGAGTGGTCGTCGCGGGCCCGGGTCGTCCGAGGCCCGCTCCCTCACGGCCCGGGCGCCTGGCGCAGCCCGGTCCGCTGACCCCGCGGGGCCCCGCCGACGTACCCCGCCCTGTCCCCCGGTCGAGTCGGTCCCGCGGGGCCGGCCAGGGCGAGATCCGCGCGGTCAGTGCTCCCGAACGGGGGTAGACCGACCTATCGTCCCCTCGGTGTCCCCCTAAATGACGACTGTGGACACCCTGGGTCGACCGGCATAGTCATCAGTGCTAGGTGTCTCTCTCTGAGTAGCACCGCCGATCGAGGGCCGACTAGGGTAAGCGGGTTCCTCGACCGGGGGCGGGTCAGGGCGGTATTCGGGTTACCGCCCTGACCCAGTGACGTTCCCCAGGAGGGCCGGACTCATCGTCCGGCCCTCCTTCGTCGTCCGGGGGCCCCCAGCCTGCTCCGGGCACGACCGGGGCGTGGCCGCTACGGAGCCGCCTGCTCCGGCACCGAGCGCGGGATCTGCAGCCAGAGCTGGACCTCGTCGCCGTCGTCGTCCTCGTCGGCCTCCGCCGCGACTCCTCGACCGAGGGCGCTGGAGCTGAGGTCGGCCGAGCCGAGGCCCACGACCGTCACCGCGTCGTCGCCTCCGCCGGAGGCCGTCCGGATGATGATGCGGTCGGCGGACGAACCGTGCAGCGCCTCGGCGAGGGCCTGGTGGATGCGTCGCAGCTCCCGGGCATCGAGGTCGTCGATGCCGCCCTCGTCGAGCAGGCTGACGACGGCGCCCCGGCGTCGGGCGGCCATGACCTCTCGCCGGACGTCGTCGTCGAGGAGGCGGCGGCCGCGGATCTCGTCGCGGATCGCGCCCTCGAGGTGGAGGCACTCCTGCCGCTGCTCGGGCGTGAGGTCGCCGCCCTGGGCCACGATCTCCTGCAGCATCGGCCGTGCGGTGCGGCTGGTCTGCAGGAGGCGGTACTGGCGTTCGTTGACGTGCGCCTCCTGGGCGGCCTGCCAGTCGGCCGCCTCGTGCTCGGCGAGGATGAACTCGCGCGTCTCCCGGCCGGCGCGGGTCAGGGTGGCCGTCATCGCGTGCGCGAAGGCGACCCACGAGACACTGCCGACGACCCCGAGGTCGGCGACGGCGCCGAGCCCGCCCCAGGTCACGCCGTGGACGGCCATGAAGCCGACCCCGAGCCAGGCGAACCCCTGGCGGCGACGGGTGGCGACGATGACCATCAGCGTGCCGATCGCCGCGACGTACCAGGTCGCGTAGCCGTTCTTCTGCGACGGGTCGAGCTGCGACGTCACGAGGAGCGGCATGACGACGCTGACGGCCAGCGCGAACGCGGCGAGCCAGACGGGCATGCGCGCGCGGCCCGAGGGCCAGAGCACCATGACCGTCACGACGACGTAGACGACCATGCACGCCACGACGGGCCACGGGTCGTCGAAGCGGTCGAGGCTGACGGCGGCGAGGACGAGGTGGTAGCCGGAGAAGACGGCGGCCAGCAGGACGATCAGCCAGCGCGGGACGCTGACCCTCACGACGCGGCCTCCTCGCGGGCGGCGTCGGCGGGGCCGACGACGTCGCCGCTCGGCCAGGCGAGGCGCACGACGGTGCCCTCGCCGGGGCGCGAGTCGATGCAGGCGAGCCCGCCCGCGTTGGCGAGCCGTTCGACGATGGAGACCCGGACGCCGAGGCGCCCCTCCGGCACGTGCCCGGGGTCGAACCCCCGGCCGGTGTCGCCGACCTCGACGAGCGCTCCGCCGGTCTCGGTCCACTCGACCGTCACCCACCGTCGGACGTCGTCGCCGCCGGCGTGCTGGCAGCTGTTGACGACGGCCTGGACGGCCGCGCTGTAGAGCGCCTCGGCCGCCGGCGAGGGGATGCCGTGGCCGTCGATGCCGCGCGTGCTGACCTCCACGTCGGCGCCCATCTCGCTCGTGACGACGACCAGCCGGTCGCGCATGGAGCCGAGGGTCGTCGCCGACTCGTCGAAGGGCGTCTGGCTGGCGGCGCTGGAGAGGTGCGCCACCGCGTTCCGGGCCATCGAGGTCGCGAGGACCTTCTCCTCCGCGCTGTAGGCCCGCGCCGCCTGGATGAAGGTCGTCAGGACGCTGTCGTGGACGATCGCGTCGACCTCGACGCGCTCGAGCTCGGTCGCGTGCTCGCGGATCGCGTTCGAGTACCGCGCCACCGCGGTCGCCTGGGCCGCGTCGACGTTGGCGCTGGCCTGCCGCAGGATCAGGACGAGGATGAGGACGGCGCCGCCGAGCAGCACGGCGTAGACGGAGTCGAGGGCGGCGCGGGAGACCGTCGCCCCGCCCCCCGAGGGCGTCAGCCGGATGAGCCCGTAGACCAGCGGGGCGACGAAGAGGTAGCCGGTCGCGATCCAGGCCGAGAAGGCGAAGGCGGCCGCCGCGGTGGCCACCGTGCAGAGGTACCAGAGCCAGGGCACGGAGGGCTGCACGACGCTCGGGTCCTGGACGGCCAGCGGCCAGGTGATGAGGGCGATGAGGTAGGCGACCGCGACGAAGGCGCTGGCCGTCTCGACGCCGCGGACGAGGAGGCTCGCCACCCCGATGGCGACGAAGCCGCCGAACATGGCCAGGCCGATGATCCAGGCCCACGCCACCTGCATGCTGCCGATCTGGGCGAGCATGCTCGGGAAGGCCTGCAGCCCGAAGATCAGGCCCGCGAGCGCGATGACCCGGCCGAGGACCTTGTCGAAGAGGGCCTGGCTGATCGGGTTGCGCGAGGCGCGGGGCGGGGCGGGAGCGGTGAGCGCCCGCTCAGCGGCCATCGCCGCCGTCCGCGTCGAGGCCCGGCAGGATGCCGTCCTCGACGGCGCGACGCAGCAGGTCGACCTTGGTGGGTGCCGGGCGGCCGACCTCGACGTACTTCACGCGGATGCGGTCGAGGTACTCGCGGGCCGTCGAGTAGCCGATGCCGAGCTGCTGGGCGGCGAGCTTGAGCGGGAGGCCCGAGGCGTAGAGGTGGAGGATCTCGCGCTCGCGCCGACCGAGCTGGGCCTTCGCGAAGTCGCGGTCGGCGTCGATCGCGCTCGCCCACTCGAGGTTGTTCAGCACGTCGCCGCGGGCGACCGTGGCGACGGCGGCCATCACGGTCTTCGTCGCCGACGACTTGGGGATGACGCCGGCCGCGCCCGCCGCGAGCGCCTCGCGCACGCTGGCGACCCGGTCGGCGATGCTGTGGACCAGGACGGCCGAGCCGGTGGCCTGGACGCGCTTGACGTTCTCGGTGACGGTCGAGCCGTCGCCGAGGGAGAGGTCGAGCACGACCACGTCGACCTCGCGGCCGGCGAGCGCCTCGACGAGCTCCTGCACCCCCGCGGCGGTGAGCACGACGTCGAAGCCCTCGTTCTGGCACGCGGCCTGGATGCCGAGGCGCACCGATTCGTGGTCGTCGACGATGGCGACCCTCACGGGCGGAGCGGGCGGGGGCGAGACCGGAGCGTCGGTCGTGGCGTCAGTCACGGTGGGTCCTTCTGTCGGCGTGCGGCCGGTCCCTGATCCCGGCCGTGCACGACGCCATCGTATCCGCCCGGGGCGGCCGCGTCAGCGTCGGCGCAGCTGCACGACGGTCTCGACGTGGTGCGTGTTCGGGAAGAGGTCGAAGGCGCGGAGACGGACGGCGTCGTAGCCCGCGTCGCGGAACAGGGCGACGTCGCGGGCGAGGGCGACCGGGTCGCAGGCGACGTAGACGACCTGGGCCGGCGACAGCACGCCGAGGGCGGCCACGACCTCCTTGCCGGCGCCCGAGCGCGGCGGGTCGAGCACGACGGTCGCGGCCCGCGCGCGGTCGCGCTCGGCGGCGGTCGCGCGGTCGGCGCGCTGGCGGACCCAGCGCTCGACGCGGCCCGTCTCGGCCGAGGCGCCGAGCCACTCGGCGAGGTTCTCGGAGGCGTGCTCGGTGGCTCGCTCGTCGCTCTCGACGCTCGTCACGCGGACGGAGGGGCCGAAGGCGTCGCCGAGCGCAGCCGCCAGCAGGCCCACGCCGCCGTAGAGGTCGAGGTTGTCGGCGCGCGGGTCGAAGAGGTCGACGTCGACCATCTGCTGCACGGCGGCCGTCAGGGTCGCCGCGGCCTCGCGGTGCACCTGCCAGAAGCCGCGGTCGTCGAGGCGGAAGCTGCGGTCGCCGACCGTCTCGGTGATGGTGGTGGGCGCCTGGCGCCCGATGACGAGGCGCGCTCCCCCGACGCTCGGCGCGAGGACGTCGACGTGCTCCTCGCCGGCGAAGGCCTCGCCGAGCGGGGCCGCGGCGGCGACCTCGTCGGTGGCGAGCGGCAGGTCGCGGACGGGCACGACGCGGTGCGAGCGCGCCGCGTACTGGCCGGGTCGGCCGTCGGCGTCGAGGTGCAGGCGGACCCGCGTGCGCCAGCCCGTCCCCCGGCGCTCGTCGTCGCCCGGCAGGGCCTCGACCGTGACGGTCGCCTCGGCCTCGGGGACGCCACCGGTGCGCACGAGCGCGTCGCGCAGCACCTGCGACTTGAGCTCGCGCTGGTGGGCGAGGTCGACGTGGCCGAACTCGGCGCCGCCGGCCCGGTCGACCGGGTCGACCTCGAGGGCGGCGGCCGACCACACGTGCGGGCGCCGGTGCTCGCTGGCCTCGACCACCGACACGGTGTCGGCGCGCCAGAACGACTTCTTCTTGTCGTCGGTGACGCGGGCGACCACCCTCTCGCCCGGCAGGGTGTCGCTGACGAACACCACGCGCCCGTCGAGGCGGGCCACCGAGATGCCCCCGTGTGCGATGCCCGTCACGTCCAGTTCGACCTCGCGGCCCAGCATGTCTCCCATGCGTCGAGTCTGACAGGCTGGCGGGCATGACCGTCGCGCTCTACCTGGCCAGCACCTCCCCCGCCCGCCTCGCCCTCCTCCGGGCCGCGGGCGTCGAGCCCGTCCTGATCAGCCCCGGCGTCGACGAGGACGCCGCGGTCGCGCGGGCCGAGGAGGAGGCGGGGCGACGCCTGACGGCCTCCGAGACCGTGTCGCTCCTGGCCAGGGCCAAGGCCGAGGCCGTGCTCGACGTGACCGTCGACGGCCGCCCGCTCGACGGCCTCGTCCTGGGCGGCGACAGCGCCTTCGAGTTCGACGGCGAGGTGCACGGGAAGCCGCACCTGCCGCGGCTCGCGCTCGACCGCTGGCGCCGCATGGCCGAGGTCGGGCACGGCACGCTCTGGTCGGGCCACTGGTTGATCGACCACCGCGGAGGCGCGCCCCGGGCGACGGAGCAGCACCCGTCCGGAGGCGCGGGAGCCGTCGCCTCCGCCGACCTCACCTTCGCCGACGACCTCGACCCGGCCGAGCTCGACGCCTACGTGGCCACCGGGGAGCCCCTCGAGGTGGCCGGCGCCTTCACCATCGACGGCCGGGCCTCCGCCTTCATCAGCCACATCGAGGGCACCCCGAGCGCCGTCGTGGGGCTCTCCGTGCCGGTGCTCCGCTCGCTCGTGCGAGGCTTCGGCGTCGGCTGGCAGGAGCTCTGGACCTCTCCGACCGGGGCGTCCTCGTAGGAAGCATCACGCGCCTCCCGCGTGTTCTTGTGCACGTCAGCCAAAGAAAAGGGTCGACCGCGCAATAGGGTGAGGAACTATGCCTCGTATCAGCAAGGTCCTCATCGCCAACCGTGGAGAGATCGCCGTCCGCGTGATCCGGGCCGCCCGCGACAGCGGCATCGGCTCCGTCGCCGTCTACGCCGACCAGGACCGCGACGCCCAGCACGCCCGCCTCGCCGACGAGGCCTACGCGCTCGAGGGCACGACGAGCGCCGAGACGTACCTCGTCATCGACAAGATCCTCTCCGTCGCCCGCCGCTCGGGCGCGGACGCGGTGCACCCGGGCTACGGGTTCCTCGCCGAGAACGCCGACTTCGCGCGCGCCGTCACGGCCGCCGGGCTCGTCTGGATCGGGCCCTCGCCCGAGGCCATCGAGCAGCTGGGCGACAAGGTCAGCGCCCGCCACATCGCCGAGCGCGTCGGCGCCCCGCTCGCCCCCGGCACGCTCAACCCGGTCTCCGGGGCCGATGAGGTGCTCGAGTTCGTCGACCAGCACGGCCTCCCCGTCGCCATCAAGGCGGCGTTCGGCGGCGGCGGCCGCGGCCTCAAGGTCGCCCGCACCCGCGAGGAGGTCCCCGAGCTCTTCGAGTCGGCGACGCGCGAGGCCGTCGCCGCGTTCGGCCGCGGCGAGTGCTTCGTCGAGAAGTACCTCGACCAGCCCCGGCACGTCGAGACCCAGTGCCTCGCCGACCAGCACGGCAACGTCGTGGTCGTCTCCACGCGCGACTGCTCGCTGCAGCGCCGTCACCAGAAGCTCGTCGAGGAGGCGCCCGCGCCGTTCCTGACGGAGGCCCAGGTGGAGGCCCTCTACAGCGCGTCGAAGGCCATCCTCCGCGAGGTCGGGTACGTCGGCGCCGGCACCTGCGAGTTCCTCGTCGGGAAGGACGGCACCGTCTCCTTCCTCGAGGTGAACACGCGCCTCCAGGTCGAGCACCCGGTCTCGGAGGAGGTCACCGGCATCGACCTCGTGCGCGAGCAGTTCCGCCTCGCCGAGGGCGGCGCGCTCGAGTACGGCGACCCCGTCGCCCGCGGGCACTCGTTCGAGTTCCGCATCAACGGCGAGGACGCCGGGCGGGGCTTCATGCCCGCCCCCGGCCCCGTCCACGTGTTCTCCGCCCCGACCGGCCCCGGCGTCCGCGTCGACAGCGGCGTGCAGGCGGGCGACGAGATCAGCGGGTCGTTCGACTCCCTGCTGGCCAAGCTGATCGTCACCGGGGCCACCCGCGAGGAGGCCCTCGAGCGCTCGCGCCGGGCCCTCGACGAGTTCACGGTCGCCGGCCTCCCCACCGTCCTGCCGTTCCACCGCGCCATCGTGCGCGACCCCGCCTTCGCCCCGGCCGACGGGGCGCCCTTCTCGATCTACACCCGGTGGATCGAGACCGAGTTCGAGAACGACATCCCCGCCTGGAGCGGCGAGGCCGAGGCGCCGCGCGCGCTCGACGAGCGCACGACCGTCGTGGTCGAGGTCGGCGGCAAGCGCGTCGAGGTCTCGCTGCCGGCCGGTCTGGGGGCCCGCACCGCGCCTCCCGCCGCCGCTCCCCGCCGGCGCTCCGGCGGGTCGACCGTCGTCACCGCGACGGGCTCGCAGGTGACGTCGCCCATGCAGGCCACCGTCGTCAAGCTCGCCGTCGAGGAGGGCCAGTCGGTCGTCAAGGGCGATCTCGTGCTCGTGCTCGAGGCGATGAAGATGGAGCAGCCGGTCGCGGCCCACCGCGACGGCGTCGTCTCGGGCATCTCGGCCACGGTCGGCCAGACGGTGTCGTCGGGGCACGTGCTGCTCAGCATCGACTGACGCCCGCGGCGGCGCCCGCCGGCCCGGGGAGCAGACCCTAGAGTGGAGCGCATGTCCGAGACACCCACGCACCCCCTCGACGACCCCGCTGCCGACCCGTTCGAGGTCGCCCGCACCGCCGCTGCCGACATCGCCCGGGCCACCGGCGTCGAGCGCCACGACATCGCCCTCACGCTGGGCAGCGGCTGGGCCGCGGCGGCCGACCTGATCGGCGAGACCGTCGCCGAGGTGCCCGCCACCGAGATCACCGGCTTCAGCGCCTCCGCGGTCGTCGGCCACACCGGCTCGATCCGCAGCATCCTGCTTCCCAGCGGCAAGCACGCCCTCGTCATCGGCGCCCGCACGCACTACTACGAGGGCCACGGCGTCCGCCGTGTCGTGCACAGCGTCCGCACCGCGGCCGCCACCGGCGCGACCACGATGATCCTCACCAACGGCGCGGGCGGCATCAAGGAGACCTGGAAGCCGGGCAGCCCCGTGCTGATCAGCGACCACATCAACCTGACCGCCGACTCCCCCCTCGAGGGCGCGACCTTCATCGACCTCACCGACCTCTACTCGGCGCGGCTCCGCGAGCTCGCCAAGGGCATCGACCCCTCGCTCGACGAGGGCGTCTACACGCAGTTCCGCGGGCCGCACTACGAGACCCCCGCCGAGGTGCAGATGGCGAAGGCCATGGGCGGCCACATCGTCGGCATGTCGACGGCCCTCGAGGCCATCGCCGCCCGCCAGGCCGGCATGGAGATCCTCGGCATGTCGCTCATCACCAACCTCGCCGCCGGCATCCAGAAGGAGCCGCTGTCGCACCAGGAGGTGCTGCAGGCCGGCCGTGACGCCGAGGCCGCCATCAGCGACCTGCTCTCCCGCATCGTGGCGGCCCTGTGAGCGGCGACGCGACCACGGACCTCCTCGCCGACGCGCAGGCCTGGCTCGACCAGGACCCTGACGAGGTCACCCGCGCCGAGCTCGCCGCGCTGCTGACGGCGGCGCGGTCGGGCGACGCCGCGGCGACCGCCGAGCTGCGCGACCGCTTCGACGGCCGCCTGCAGTTCGGCACGGCGGGCCTCCGCGGCGCCCTCGGAGCCGGCCCGAACCGCATGAACCGCGTGCTCGTGGCCCAGGCGGCAGCGGGCTTCGCGGCCTTCCTGGTCGGCCGTGAGGCCACGCCGTCGATCGTCATCGGCTACGACGGCCGGACCAACAGCGACGTCTTCGCCCGCGACACGGCGGAGATCATGGCCGCGGCGGGCGTCTCCGCCACGCTGCTGCCCCGGGCGCTGCCCACCCCCGTGCTCGCCTTCGCCGTGCGCCACCTCGACGTCAGCGCCGGGGTCATGGTGACCGCGAGCCACAACCCCGCCGCCGACAACGGCTACAAGGTGTACCTCGGCGGCCTCGACGCCGGGTCGCAGATCGTGTCGCCGGTCGACACGGAGATCGCCGCCCTGATCGAGGAGGCCGCGCGCCGGCCGGTGTCGGAGATCCCCCGCTCCGACGACCACCGGGAAGCCGGCGACGACCTCGTCGGCGAGTACGTGGCGCGCACCGCGGCCCTCGCCGGCACCGCCGCGTCGGGCTCGCAGCCCCGCGTCGTCTACACGGCCATGCACGGCGTCGGGTGGGAGGTCGCCCGTCGCGTCTTCGCGACGGCCGGCTTCACCGAGCCCGTGCCCGTCGCCGAGCAGTCGGCGCCCGACCCCGCCTTCCCCACGGTCGCCTTCCCGAACCCCGAGGAGCCCGGGGCGCTCGACCTGGCCTTCGCCACCGCCGACCGCGTCTCCGCCGACCTCGTCATCGCCAACGACCCGGACGCGGACCGCCTCGCGGTCGCCGTGCCGGGCCCCGAGGGGTGGCGGCGCCTGACCGGCAACGAGGTCGGGGCCCTGCTGGGGTGGCGTGCCGCCGAGCGCGCCCGCCGGGACGACGTCGACGGGACCCTCGCGGCGAGCATCGTCTCGTCGCCGGCCCTCCGGGAGGTCGCCCGCCGCTACGACCTCGACTACCGCGACACCCTCACCGGCTTCAAGTGGGTCTCCCGCGTCGGCGGCCTGCTGTACGGCTACGAGGAGGCCCTCGGCTACCTGGTCGACCCCGCGAAGGTCCGTGACAAGGACGGCATCTCCGCCGCCGTCGAGATCCTGGCCCTGGCCACCGAGCTGCACGGCCGGGGCTCGAGCATCGCCGAGCACCTGCGCGACTTCGACGCCGAGTTCGGCGCCTACGCCTCCTCGCAGATCTCGCTGCGCGTCGACGACCTGGAGCGGATCACGGAGCTGACCACGCGACTCCGCCAGTCGCCGCCCCGCCAGGTCGGCACGCGACGGGTCGACCACGTCGACGACTTCGTGGACGGCTTCGGGGAGTTCCCCGCGGGCGACGTCCTCCGCTTCTGGTTCACCGACGGCTCGAGGGTCATCGTGCGCCCGAGCGGCACGGAGCCGAAGCTCAAGGTCTACATCGACGCGTCGAGCACCGACGGAGACGCCCTGGCTCGCCGGGCCGCCGCCGAGGCGGCCGTGGCCGACCTCGACGCGGGCATGCGGGCGTTGCTGGCCTAGTCCGCCGCGAGACGAGGACGGAGGCCGCTCCCCTGAGGTGGGCGGCCTCCGTCCGTGCGTCCGTGCCTGGACCGGCTCCGTCAGCCCAGCGAACGCTGCAGCTTCTCGGTGAGCTCCTGCTGGTCGAAGTGGTTCTGGATGACGATGACGTCGGCGAAGGTCTGGCCGATGGCCTCGACGAACTCGGCGGAGGTCAGGATCACCTGGGCGTCGTCGGCGACCCCCACCAGGGAGCCGATGTCGGCCGCGACGACGTCCGCCTCGATGTCGAGCTTGGCCAGGACGCGCTCGGCGTTGACCTTGAGGATGCCGCTGCTGCCGATGCCGACGCCGCAGATGGTCACGATCTTCACGGGGAGCCCTCCTCGGGCGTCGAGCGGCCGCCGTCGGCCACGGCGGGAGCGCCGAGCAGCCGACGGACCTCGTCGGCGGAGGCCGCGCCGGCGAGGGCGGGGATGACCGAGGCGTCGTTGAAGACGTTCGCGATGTCGGCGATCGACTCGAGGTGACCGCCCACCGACTCGACGGCGAGGCCGAGCACGACGCTCACCGGGTCGTTGTGCGGGTGCCCGAAGGCCACGGGAGCCGCGAGGGTGACGACGGCGAGGCCGTCACGCAGCACGAGGTCGTCGGGCCGGGCGTGGGCGAGCGCGAGTCCCGGCGCGATGACGACGTACGGGCCGTGCTCGTCGATCATCCGCACCATCTCGTCGCCGTAGCCGGGCAGCGCCGACCCGGAGGCGACCAGCGCGTCGGCCGCCGCGTGCACCGCCGCGCGCCAGTCGGTGACGGGCGCGGCGATGACGACGGCGGAGTCGGGCACCGGGGGCAGCGTCACGTCAGACCGCCTCGAACCCCGCCGTGATGCGGTCGGCCAGCTCGTCGCGGTCCTCCAGCGGCAGGAAGCTCGACGCGGCGGCGTTGAGCTGGAACGCGAGCAGGTCGTCGAGGCCGTAGTCGAACGCCTGGGCCAGCAGCGCGAGCTCCTTGCTGAGGCTCGTGTCGCTCATCAGGCGGTTGTCGGTGTTGACCGTGACCCGGTAGCCGAGCTGGTAGAGCAGGTCGAAGGGGTGGTCGTCGAGGTCGGTGCCCCAGGCCGAGATCGCCCCGGTCTGGAGGTTCGACTGCGGGGAGAGCTCGAGGGCGATCTCGCGGTCGCGGACCCACGACGCGATCGGGCCGAGCTCGACCGTGGTCTGGCCGCCACGGGCCTCGACGACACGGATGTCCTCCGCGAGGCGGACGCCGTGGCCGAGGCGCAGGGCGCGGCCGTCGAGGAGGGCGCTGCGGATGCTGTCGAGGCCGTCGGCCTCGCCGGCGTGCACGGTGACCGGGAAGAACTCGCGCGCGAGGAGGTCGAAGGCGGGACGGTGGGCGCTGGCGGGGAAGCCCGCCTCGGCGCCGGCGATGTCGAACCCGACGACGCCGTTCTCCCGGTGGCGCACCGCGAGCTGGGCGATCTCGAGACCGCGGTCGGCGTGGCGCATGGCCGTGATCAGCTGGCCGACGGAGATGTCGTGGCCCTGGCCGGAGAGCTCCTCCACGGCCTGGTCGATGCCCGCCTGGACGGCCTCCACCGTCGCGTCGAGCGACAGGCCGGCGGTGAGGTGCTGCTCGGGGGCCCAGCGGACCTCGCCGTGCACGACGCCGTCGGCTGCCAGGTCGAGGACGAACTCACGGGCCACGCGGTGCAGGCCCGCCTCGGTCTGCATGACCGCCGTCGTCACGTCGAAGGTGGCGAGGTAGTCGGGCAGGTTGCCGGAGTCCGCGCTCTCGACGAACCAGCGCTCGAGCGCCTCCGCGTCGCCCCCGACCGGCAGGTCGTAGCCGATCTCGTCGGCCAGCTCGATGATCGTCGAGGGGCGGAGCCCGCCGTCGAGGTGGTCGTGCAACGACACCTTGGGGAGGGAGACGATGCTGGGGCCGCCGTCAGGCAGTCGGTAGTCCTTGTCCGGAGCGCTCATGGGGACCAACCTACCCGTGCGCGGGCCCCCGACCCTGGACGACCACGGCGAGCCAGCCGGGCGCTCGTCGGGCACGCCCGGCACACCGGCTGGACGCCGCCGGGACGGGCGTCAGGAGACGCGCTCGGCCACGATCGGGCCGCGGGTCGTCCGCTCGTCGCCGATGCTCCAGGCGCCCTGCACCGCCTCGAGCGCGCGCTCGAAGCGCGCGGGCTCGTCGGTGTGCAGCGTGAACAGGGGCTGGCCCGCCGTCACCGCGTCGCCCGGCTTCGCGTGCAGCTCGATGCCGGCCGCGGCCTGGACGGGGTCCTGCTTGCGGGCACGGCCCGCGCCCAGGCGCCAGGCGCCCACGCCGAAGGGCAGCGCCCGCTGCTCGGTGAGGTACCCGCTGCGCTCTGCCGTGACGACGTGCGTCTCGCGCGCGGTCGGGAGCGCCGCGTCCGGGTCGCCGCCCTGGGCGCGGATCATGGCCTTCCAGGCGTCCATCGCGCGGCCGTCGTCGAGCGCGGCCTCCACGTCGGCGTCGGGCTGGCCGGCGAGGGTCAGCATCTCGCGCGCCAGCGCGACCGTGAGCTCCCGGATGTCGGCCGGGCCGCCGCCGGCGAGGGTCTCGACGGACTCGCGCACCTCGAGGGCGTTGCCGATCGTCAGGCCGAGCGGCACGTTCATGTCGGTGAGCAGGGCGGTCGTCGCGACCCCGGCGTCGGTGCCGAGGTCGACCATCGTGCGGGCGAGCAGGCGCGACTGCTCGATGTCCTGGATGAAGGCGCCCGAGCCGAACTTGACGTCGAGCACCAGGGCCGCCGTGCCCTCCGCGATCTTCTTGCTCATGATCGACGACGCGATGAGGGGGATGCACTCCACGGTGCCGGTGATGTCGCGGAGCGCGTACAGCTTGCCGTCGGCCGGGGCGAGGCCCGAGCCGGCCGCGCAGACGACCGCGCCGGTGTCGGCCATGATCTCGCGCATCCGCTCGTTCGAGATCGACGCCTGCCAGCCGGGGATCGACTCGAGCTTGTCGAGCGTGCCGCCCGTGTGGCCGAGGCCGCGGCCCGAGAGCTGCGGCACGGCGACGCCGAACGAGGCCACGAGCGGGGCGAGCGGCAGCGTGATCTTGTCGCCCACTCCCCCGGTCGAGTGCTTGTCGACGGTGGTCTTGCCGAGGCCGGCGAAGTCCATCGTCTCGCCGCTGCGGATCATGGCCAGGGTCATGTCGCGGATCTCGCGGCGCTCCATGCCGTTGAGGAAGATCGCCATCGTCAGCGCCGACATCTGCTCGTCCGCCACGTACCCGCGGGTGTAGGCGTCGATCAGCCAGTCGATCTGCGCGGTGCTGAGGGCGCCAGAGCCGCGCTTGACGCGGATCAGGTCGACGGTGTCGAAGGGCTCGACGGTGGTGGTCATGGGGTCTCCTCAGCGGTGGCGGCGTCGTTCCGGAGGTGTCTCGCCGGCCCCGGAACGACGCCGGACGGAGGGCGGGGGCGAGGAGGCGCGGTGCACGCCCCGAGGGGCGCCTACGCCTGCGAGGCGCGGAACTCCTCGAGCTGGCGCGGCCCGAACGCGTCGGGGATGACCTCGTCGATCGTGCGGAAGCCCGAGACGGTGTCGAGCACCATGGAGGCGTCGGAGTGCTCGTAGAGCAGCTGCCGGCAGCGGCCGCATGGCATCAGGACGTCGCCGTTGCCGTCGACGCAGGCGAAGGCGACGAGTCGCCCCCCGCCGCCCATGACGAGGTCGGAGACGAGGGAGCACTCGGCGCAGAGCGTGATGCCGTACGACGCGTTCTCGATGTTGCAGCCCGAGACGAGCCGGCCGTCGGTCGTCAGCGCGGCCGCCCCCACGGGGAACTTCGAGTAGGGGACGTACGCCTTGGACATGGCCGCCCGGGCCGCGGCCCGGAGGGCCTCCCAGTCGGTGGACTCGACGACGCTCACGACTTCACGTAGGCCTTGCCGGAGGCGGCCGGGCCGCGGGACTGGCCGACGAGCCCCGCGACGGCGAAGATCGTCACGACGTAGGGCAGCATCAGCATGAACTCGCTCGGCACCGGGGAGCCGATGGCCCCGAGCACGTTCTGGAGGTTCGAGGCGAAGCCGAACAGCAGCGCCGCGAGCGTGGCCTTGATCGGGTCCCACCGGCCGAAGATCACGGCGGCCAGGGCGATGAAGCCCGCCCCCGCCGTCATCTCCTTCTGGAAGTTGCCCAGCGAGCCGAGGGTGAAGTACGCCCCGCCCAGGCCGGCGATGGCACCGGCGAGGGAGACGTTCCAGAACCGGGTCGCGTTGACCTTGATGCCCACGGTGTCGGCGGCCTGCGGGTGCTCGCCGACGGCGCGGAGGCGCAGCCCCCACCGGGTGCGGAAGAGCCCGTAGAAGACGACGGCGATCGCGACGTACATCAGGTAGACGATGATCGTCTGGCGGAAGAACACCGGCCCGATGATCGGGATCTGGCTCAGGCCGGGGATCGGCAGCTGCGGGAAGCGGACGCCCTCGTTGAGCGCCTCCGACTTCGTGAGCACCTGTGAGTACAGGAAGCTCGTGAGGCCCGTGACGAGCACGTTGAGCACGACGCCGACGATCACCTGGTCGACGATGTAGCGGATGCTGAACACCGCGAGGACCATCGAGACGAGCACGCCCGCGACCATGGCCGAGGCGAGGCCGACGACGGCCGACCCGGTGGCCGAGGCCACCACGGCCGAGACGAAGGCGCCGGCCAGCAGCTGCCCCTCGATCGCGACGTTCACGACGCCGACCCGCTCCGAGATGACGCCGCCCAGGGCGCCGAAGATGAGCGGCGTGCTGAGCGCGAGGGCCCCGAGCAGGAGGCCCGGCACGGGGATCGTCGCGTCGGCGCTCGTCCAGGTGAGGAAGGCGACGAGGAAGACCACGCCGAACACGCTGACCAGCCAGATCGGCACGCGCGCGGCGCGGACGGCCAGGAGGAACGCGCCGACGGTCAGCAGCACCAGCACGACGGTGAGGACGACGCCCGTCGCGGCGGACGGCAGCACCGCGTCGGGCAGGGCGAAGAAGTCGGTGGGCGTCGAGAGGCGGAAGGTGCTCCGGCCCTCCCGCTGCAGGCCGACGAAGAGCACGACGGCGATGACCGAGAAGACCGCGAACGCGATCGGGGCCTTGAAGCTGCGCGTGACGGCGCGGGCGAGGCCGGGCGTGGGCGCGGCGGGAGCCGCGACGTCGGGGGTGAGGGTGCTCACTTGGTGACCACCGCCTCCTTCTTCGAGGCGCGGGGGGCCCTGCGGGCACCCGGCGCGGGCAGACGGAAGATGCTGCGGACGAGCGGCGGGGCCGCGACGAACAGCACGATCAGGGACTGCACGACGAGCACGATGTCGATCGGCACGCCGTTGGCCGCCTGCATCGAGTAGCCGCCGGCCTTGAGGGCGCCGAAGAGCACGCCGGCGCCGAAGACGCCCCACGGGCGCGAGCGACCGAGCAGAGCGACCGTGATGGCGTCGAAGCCGATGCCGGCGTCGATGCCCGCGGTGAAGCCCGTGGTCAGCGTGCCGAGCACCTGCGTCGAGCCCGCGACGCCCGCCAGCGCGCCGGAGATGAGCATGGCGTACAGGTAGATGTTCTTGACGTCCATGCCGGCCGTGCGGGCAGCGTGGGGGTTCTCGCCCACCGCGCGGAACCGGAACCCGAGCGTCGACCGGTTGATCAGCCACCAGACGACGGCGGTCACGACGATCACCAGGATGAAGCCCCAGTTGAGGTTGTAGCGGGCCCCGAAGAGGTCGGGCAGCACGGCGCTCGGGAGCGTGGCGGGCGACTTCGGGTTCGGGCTGCCCGGGGCCTGCAGGAGGCCCGGCGTGCGCAGGGCGAACGAGATCAGGTAGAAGGCGATGTAGTTGAGCATGATCGTGAGGATCACCTCGTGCGCGCCCGTCCTGGCCTTCAGCAGGCCGACGAGCCCGCCCCACACGGCTCCGCCGGCGATGCCGGCCAGGAGCGCGAGGGGCAGGTGGACCGCGAGCGGCAGGTCGAACGAGAAGCCGACCCACCCCGCCGCTCCGGCCGCGACGAGCATCTGGCCGCGGGCACCGATGTTGAAGAGGCCGACCCGGAAGGCGAGGGCGACGCCGAGACCGGCCGCGATGAGCGGCACCGAGTAGTTGAGCGTCTCGGTGAGCGGGCGGATCCCGGCGGCGAAGCCGTCGACCCGGAAGTTGTAGACCGCGCCCTGGAAGAGCGACGAGTACGCCCCGCCCACCGTCCGGCCGAAGGCCTGGAAGAAGTCGGTCGGCCGCGACGCGAAGTACCCGAGGGTCGACTGGACCGTGGGGTCGGTGAAGCCGATCAGCAGGCCCGAGACGACGAGGGCGAGCACCACGGCGAGGACCGAGATGGCCGCGTTGCCGGTCGTGATCTCCCGCAGGAGGCGCGACCCGCGCGAGTCGTCCGGTCGCGTCTCCGGGGCGGCCGGGCCGCCTGCCGGGGTCGGGGTGGTCGTGGTGGTGGCGTCGCTCACGCTGCCTGCTCCGTTCCGTGCGGCGTCTCGCCGGCCATCATGAGCCCCAGCACGTCGCGGGGGGTGTCGGCGGGGACGATGCCGATGATCGAGCCGCGGTACATCACGGCGATGCGGTCGGCCAGGGCCACGACCTCGTCGAGCTCGGTCGAGACGACGATGACGGGCACGCCCTGGTCGCGCGTCTCGACGATGCGCTTGTGGACGAACTCGATCGACCCGACGTCGATGCCGCGGGTGGGCTGGGCCGCCACGAAGAGGCGCAGGTCGCGGCTCAGCTCGCGCGCGAGCACGACCTTCTGCTGGTTGCCGCCCGACAGGCGCCCGGCGGGCGTGGTGATGCCCTGGGTGCGGATGTCGAACTCCCGCACCTTCTCGACCGCGAAGGCGGCGAGCTCGGCGAGGCGCAGCGAGCCGCGCTTGACGAACGGCCCGGACTGCGAGCGGTCGAGCATGAGGTTCTCGGCGACGGTGAACTCGCCGACGAGGCCGTCCTCGTTGCGGTCCTCGGGGACGAAGCCGACCCCGGCGTCGAGCACGCGGCGGACGCTCAGCCCCGTGATGTCGCGCCCGTCGAGCGTGACGCGGCCCTCGACCCGGCCCTGGAGGCCGAGGATCGCCTCGGTGAGCTCGGTCTGGCCGTTGCCCTGGACGCCCGCGATCGCGAGCACCTCGCCGCGGCGCACCTCGAACGAGACGTCGTCGACGACGACCTGGCCGATGGGGTCGAGCACCCGGAGCCCCTCCACGACCAGGGCGGCCTCGCCCGGGACGGCGGGGGCCTTCTGGACGGTGAGCTCCACCGCGCGGCCGACCATGAGCGACGCCAGCTCGGCGTTGGTCGCCGTGGGCTCGGCCTCGCCGACCACCTTGCCGAGGCGGATCACCGTGATGCGGTCGGCGACCTCGCGCACCTCGCGGAGCTTGTGGGTGATGAAGACGATGCCCGCGCCGGCGTCGCGGAGCTGGCGCATGATGACCATGAGCTCGTCGGTCTCTTGAGGGGTCAGCACGGCGGTCGGCTCGTCGAAGACGAGGACCTCGGCGTCGCGCGAGAGCGCCTTGACGATCTCGACGCGCTGCTGCACGCCGACCGGGAGCTCCTCGACGACGGCGTCGGGGTCGATGTCGAAGCCGAAGCGCCGGGAGATCTCGCGCACCTTCGCACGGGCGGCCTGCAGGTCGAGCCGCCCGCCGGGGCGGGTCTCCTCGTGGCCGAGCATCACGTTCTCCGCCACCGTGAACACGGGGACGAGCATGAAGTGCTGGTGGACCATGCCGATGCCCGCCGCCATGGCGTCGCCGGGGCCGGAGAACCGCTGGACGACGTCGTCGAGCAGGATCTCGCCCTCGTCGGCCTGGTACAGGCCGTAGAGCACGTTCATGAGCGTGGACTTGCCGGCGCCGTTCTCACCGAGGAGGGCGTGGATCTCGCCCGGCTCGACGGTGAGGCTGATGTGGTCGTTGGCGGTCAGTGCGCCGAATCGCTTGGTGATGCCCTGGAGCTCGAGCTTCATCTCGTCAATCTACCTCGGGTGTAGGCGTGGGAAGGGCCCGGCCGAACGGTGGAGACCGTCCGGACCGGGCCCTCGATCAGGCAATGCTAGACGATGCCTGAGGGGGTGCTGGCTCGGCTCAGCTGAGGGCCGAGGGCGACTCGACCTCGATCGAGCCGTCGATGATGCCGGCCTTGATCGTGTCGAGCTCGTCCTGGAGCCCGGCGTCGACCTTGTCCTCGTAGTCGTGGAACGGAGCGATGCCCACGCCGTCGTTCTCGAGGGTGCCCACGTAGGGCTCGTTCGAGAACGAGCCGTCGGCCGACTGGGTCACGACGTCGTTCGTGGCCTGCTTGATGCCCTTGAGCACCGAGGTCAGGAACAGGTCGCTGTTGGCGCTGTCGGTCTCGTAGGTGTCGGAGTCGGCGCCGACCAGGACGACGTCCGAGCCGGAGTCGCGGATGGCCTCGGCGGCGCTCTGGTAGATCGGTCCGCCGACGGGCAGGATGACGTCCGCACCCTGGTCGATCAGGGTCTGGGCGCTCTGCTTGGCCGTGGTGCCGGCCTCGAAGCCGCCGGTGAAGGTGCCGGTCTGCGACGCGACGTCCCAGCCGACGACCTTGACGTCGGCGCTCTTCTGCTCGTTGTAGTACTCGACGCCGTCGGCGAAGCCGTCCATGAAGATGGTGACGGTCGGGAACTGCATGCCGCCGAAGGTGCCGACGGTGCCGCTCTTCGAGTAGCTCGCCGCGGCGTAGCCGGCGAGGAAGGCCGCCTCCGACGTGTTGAACGTGATCGGCTTGACGTTGTCGGCGGTGATCGACGCGTCGTCGATGGTGGCGTAGTTCACGCCGGCGTTGGCCTCGGCCGCCGTCTTCGTGGCGTCGGCGAGGGCGAAGCCGACCGTGACGATCAGGCCGCAGCCCTGGTCGGCGAGGTTCGAGAGGTTGGCGTCGTAGACGGTCTCGTCGGCGGACTCGACGGTCTTGGCCTCGGCGCCCGCGGTCTCCGCGGCCTCGGTCAGACCCTCGTAGCCCAGCTGGTTGAACGACTTGTCGTCGAAGCCGCCGGCGTCGGACACCATGCAGGGCACGAAGTCGCTGGAGCTGCCGCCCGCGGCGTCGTCGCTCTCGGGAGCCGAGGCACAGCCGGCCAGGATGGCGACGGTGCTCGCCAGGGCGAGGCCGCCGAAGACGGCCCTGCGCGCAGTTGTAGTCAAGTTGTCCTCCAAGGTGCTGCCCGGCACGAGACGCCGGGCACGTATGGCGACAGGTTACCTACTGCGCGGAGCCCCTCCGACCGCTCCGGGAGAGTGAGACCGAGGCGTTACACGACCGCGACCGTCGCGTAACGGGCCCGTAACAGGACAGCCCGGTCGGGCCGTCAGAGGACGTCGCTGCGGCCGCTCAGCTTGAGGGCGTCGACGACCGACTTGACGCGCTGCGCGTTCGCCGTCGTGGTGACCAGGAGGGCGTCCGGGGTGTCGACCACGATGATGTCGTTCACCCCGATCAGCGAGATGAGCCGGCCGCTGTGGCCCACGACGATGCCGCTGGAGGCGTCCGAGAGCACCCGGGCGTTCTCGCCGAGGATGGCGAGGTCGCTCTTGCGCCCGCCGGAGTGCAGCTTCGCGATGGACGCGAAGTCGCCGACGTCGTCCCAGTCGAAGGTCCCCGGGATGACCGCGAGGCGGCCGGCCGCGGCGGCGGGCTCCGCGACGGTGTAGTCGATCGCGATCTTCTCCAGGCCGGGCCAGATCCTGTCGACGGCGGCTCCTCGACGAGGGGTGTCCCAGGCCTCGGCGAGCTCCTCCAGGCCCGCCAGGAGCTCCGGCCGCGTCTCGCCGAGCTGCTCCAGGAGGCGGTCGGCCCGGGAGATGAACATGCCGCCGTTCCAGAGGTAGTCGCCCCCCGCGACGTACCCCTCCGCCGTCTCGAGGTCCGGCTTCTCGACGAACGACTCGACGCGGAGGGCGCTCGGCGCCCCGTCGACGGCCAGCGCGGCGCCGGCGTGGATGTACCCGAAGCCGATGGCCGGCTCGGTCGGGGTGATCCCGATCGTGGTGATCCAGCCCGCGTCGGCGGCCACGATGGCCTCGCCGACGGCACGCTGGAACCCCCGGATGTCGGAGATGACGTGGTCGGCGGCGAACGAGCCCACGATCACGTCGGGCTCCCGGCGGCGGAGGACGGCCGCGGCGAGGCCGATGGCCGCCGTGCTGTCCTTCGGCTCGCTCTCGAGGACGACGTTGTGGTCGGCGAGGGCGGGCAGCTGCGCCTCGACCGCCGCCCGGTGAGCCCGCCCGGTGACCACCATGATGCGCTGCTCCCCGGCGAGGGGCGCGAGGCGGTCCCAGGTGGCGCGGAGGAGGGTCGACCCGCTGCCCGTGAGGTCGTGGAGGAACTTCGGGGCGTCGGCCCGGCTGAGCGGCCACAGCCTCGACCCGATGCCGCCGGCGGGGATGATGCTGTAGAAGCGCTCGACGCTCTCGGGCTGTGTCATGTCCGCCACCTTAGCGAGGGCCCCGGCCGCGACTCCCTGCGTTCACGCGACCGCCACCGCGGGGCCACGGCGCGGCCGCGGTCCGGCCACGCCGCCCGCGGAGCCTGGGAGGACGCCGAGCCGAGGAGGTCCCCATGAGGGTCGCCATCGTGACCGAGAGCTTCCTGCCCACCGTCAACGGGGTGACGACGAGCGTGCTGCGGGTGCTCGACCACCTGGAGCGACGCGGCCACGAGGCCATCGTCATCGCTCCCGCGGGCCGGGGCCACGACTCCTACGGCCCCGCCAGGGTGCACCGCGTGCCCAGCGTGGCGTACCGGCAGTTCCCCGTCGGGCTGCCCTCGCCGGTCGTCGCGGGCGCCCTCGCGGACTTCTGCCCCGACGTCGTCCACGTCGCCTCCCCCTTCCTCCTCGGCGGTCACGCGATCGCGGCGGCGGCCCGCCTCGGGCTGCCGAGCGTCGCGGTCTTCCAGACCGACGTCGCCCGCTACGCGAGCACGAGCGGCCTCGGCCCCGTCACCGCCGCGGTCGCCTGGCGCCTGGTCCGTCGACTGCACGAGCAGGCCACCGTCACCCTGGTGCCGTCGTCGGCCTCGCTGCGCGACCTGCGCCGCGCCGGGGTCGACCGGCTCGCGACCTGGGGCCGCGGCGTCGACTCGGTGCGCTACCACCCGAACCGGCGCGGCACGGGCGGGTCCGCCGCCTTCCGCGCGGCGGTCGGCGCGGCCCCCGGGGAGGCGCTGGTCGGCTACGTGGGACGCCTCGCCCCCGAGAAGCAGGTCGAGCGGCTCGCGGCCCTGCACCGCACGCCCGGCACCCGCTTCGTCGTGGTCGGCGACGGCCCGGCGCTGCCGTCGCTGCGGCGGCGGCTCCGCCACCTCGACCCCGTGTTCACCGGGGCGCTCCACGGCGACGAGCTGGCGGACGCCTACGCGGCGCTGGACGTCTTCGTGCACACCGGCGTCACGGAGACCTTCGGGCAGACGGTCCAGGAGGCGCACGCGAGCGGGACGCCGGTCGTGGCCCCCGCCGCGGGCGGGCCCCTCGACCTCGTCCGGCACGGCGTCGACGGGTTCCTGGTCGACCCCCTGCACGACCACTCGCTCCGCCGGGCCGTCCGGCTCCTGGTCGACGACCCGGCCCTCCGGGCACGGTTCGGGGAGGCGGGGCGCCGCGCCGTCGTCGGGCGCACCTGGGAGCGCCTCGGGGACGAGCTGCTCGGGCACTACGCCGACGCGGTGGCGGCTCCGGCGGTGCCGACCCGCGCCTCCGCCCGGGCCCGGCAGCTGTCGGCGACGAGCTGACCGTCTCTCGACATCGAACTAGTTAGGGCAGCCTCGGCAGCGGTGCCCACCGCGCGTTCCGTATGCTCGGGGTGTTCTGAGAACACACGGTGGACACGGCTGTCCTCCCTGACCACAGCCGACCGCCCCAGCCGCGAGGAGGGCAGCTCATGGCCGAGCAGTCGACGGGAACACTGGCGTCACCGGGCACGCCCTCGGGGCGACCGGGTGCACCCACCATCAGCGAGCCGCAGCGCGCCAAGCGCTTCCAGGGCACGCTCTACCGCGGCCGTGAGGGCATGTGGTCGTGGGTCCTGCACCGGATCACCGGCGTCAGCATCTACTTCTTCCTCCTCGTGCACATCCTCGACACGGCGCTGGTGCGCATCAGCCCCGAGGCCTACGACGCGGTCATCGGCACGTACAAGAACCCGGTGATGGGGCTCGGCGAGACCGGCCTGGTCGCCGCCATCCTCTTCCACGCCCTCAACGGCCTGCGCATCATCCTCATCGACTTCTGGAGCGCCGGCACCAAGCACCAGCGCGTCATGTTCTGGGTCGTGATCGGCCTCTGGGCCGTGCTGATGCTCGGCTTCGCCCCCCGCCACCTCATGAACGTCTTCTCGGAGTAGAGCGATGACCACTGAGACCATCGAGGCCCCCCGGTCGGCCCGCACCGCCCAGCGCAGCACCAACTGGGAGAAGTGGGGCTGGATCTACATGCGCGCGAGCGGGCTCGTGCTCGTCGTGCTGATCTTCGGCCATCTCTTCATCAACCTGCTCGCGGGCGAGGGCGGCGTCAAGGCCATCGACTTCGCGTTCGTGGCGGGCAAGTGGGCCGACCCGTTCTGGCAGGTCTACGACACGCTCCTCCTCTGGCTGGCGCTGATCCACGGCTCGAACGGCATGCGCACGATCGTCAACGACTACGTGGGCCGCCCGACCACCCGCAAGGTCTTCCTCGGCGCCCTGGTCGTCTCCAGCGGCGTGCTGCTGCTGCTCGGCTCGCTCGTCATCTGGACCTTCGACCCCTGCCCCGCGGGCGCCCCGGCCGACCTCCTCCCGTCGATCTGCTCTCGCTGACCGTCGGCGGGCGCCGCGCCGACGCCCCACGACCGACCACCCCGTCCACCTGCACCACGTCCCACCTGGAAGCACCGTGACCACACCTGCACCCTCCGCCCAGAGCTCCGTCGTCGACGGCATCCACTACCACCAGCACGACATCGTCATCGTCGGCGCCGGCGGGGCGGGGATGCGCGCGGCCATCGAGGCCGGGCCGAACGCCAGCACGGCGGTCATCTCGAAGCTCTACCCCACGCGCTCGCACACCGGCGCCGCCCAGGGCGGCATGGCCGCCGCCCTCGCTAACGTCGAGGACGACAACTGGGAGTGGCACACCTTCGACACGGTCAAGGGCGGCGACTACCTCGTCGACCAGGACGCCGCCGAGATCCTCGCGAAGGAGGCGATCGACGCCGTCCTCGACCTCGAGAACATGGGCCTGCCCTTCAACCGGACGCCCGAGGGCAAGATCGACCAGCGGCGCTTCGGCGGGCACACGGCCGAGCACGGCAAGAGCCCCGTCCGTCGCGCCTGCTACGCGGCCGACCGCACCGGCCACATGATCCTGCAGACGCTGTACCAGAACTGCGTCAAGCACGGCATCGAGTTCTTCAACGAGTTCTACGTCCTCGACCTGATCATGGGCGAGGTCGACGGGGTCGAGCGGCCCGCCGGGGTCGTCGCCTACGAGCTGTCGACCGGTGAGCTCCACGTCTTCCAGGGCAAGGCCGTGATCTTCGCGACCGGCGGCTTCGGCAAGATCTACAAGACGACCTCGAACGCGCACACGCTGACGGGCGACGGCGTGGGCATCATCTGGCGCAAGGGCCTGCCGCTGGAGGACATGGAGTTCTTCCAGTTCCACCCGACCGGCCTGGCCGGGCTCGGCATCCTCCTCTCCGAGGCCGCCCGCGGCGAGGGCGCCATCCTGCGCAACAGCGAGGGCGAGCGCTTCATGGAGCGCTACGCGCCCACCATCAAGGACCTCGCGCCGCGCGACATCGTGGCGCGCTGCATGGCCACGGAGATCCGCGAGGGCCGGGGCGGCGGGCCGCACAAGGACTACGTCTACCTCGACATCACGCACCTCGACCCGGCCGTGATCGACGCGAAGCTGCCCGACATCACCGAGTTCGCCCGCACCTACCTCGGCGTCGAGCCCTACACCGAGCCCGTGCCCGTCCTGCCCACGGCGCACTACGCCATGGGCGGCATCCCCACCAACGTCCACGCCGAGGTGCTGCGCGACAACACGACCGTGGTGCCCGGGCTCTACGCCGCGGGCGAGTGCGCCTGCGTCAGCGTGCACGGCTCGAACCGGCTCGGCACCAACTCGCTGCTCGACATCAACGTCTTCGGCAAGCGCGCCGGCAACAACGCCGTCGAGTTCGTCAGGACGGCCGAGTTCGTGCCGCTGCCGGACGACCCGGCGGGCTTCGTGCGGGGCCTCGTCGACGACGTGCGGGCCGCCACCGGCACCGAGCGCATCGCGACCCTCCGCAAGGAGCTGCAGGACAGCATGGACCGCAACGCCCAGGTGTTCCGCACGGAGGAGACCCTCGACGAGGTCACCCACGTGATCGCCGACCTGCGCGACCGCTTCAAGAACATCTCCGTGCAGGACAAGGGCAAGCGGTTCAACACCGACCTGCTCGAGGCGATCGAGCTGGGCTTCCTGCTCGACCTCGCCGAGGTCGTCGTCTACTCGGCCCGCTCCCGCCAGGAGAGCCGCGGCGGGCACTTCCGCGAGGACTACCCGACGCGCGACGACGAGAACTGGCTGGTGCACACGATGGCCTACCTCACCGGCGACGCCCACTCGTCGCTGGCGGGCGACCACATCCGCCTCGACACCAAGCCCGTCGTGATCACGAACTACCAGCCGATGGAACGGAAGTACTGAGCATGAGCACCGCTGTCCTCGAGAACGCCCCCACCGGCGCCGACGCGATCCCCACCTTCACCGCCACCCTGATCATCCGACGGTTCGACCCGGACGTCGACACGGAGCCGCGCTGGCAGGACTTCGACGTCGAGGTGCTGCCCACCGACCGCGTCCTCGACGCCCTGCACCAGATCAAGTGGGAGCAGGACGGCTCGCTGACCTTCCGCCGCTCGTGCGCCCACGGGGTCTGCGGCTCCGACGCGATGCGCATCAACGGTCGCAACCGGCTCGCCTGCAAGACCCTGATCAAGGACCTCGACATCACCCAGCCGATCTACGTCGAGGCGATCAAGGGGCTGCCGCTCGAGAAGGACCTCGTCGTCGACATGGAGCCCTTCTTCCAGTCGTACCGCGAGATCCAGCCGTTCCTGATGGCCTCGTCGAAGCCGGAGAAGGAGCGGATCCAGAGCGCCACGCAGCGCGAACGGTTCGACGACACGACCAAGTGCATCCTCTGTGCCGCGTGCACCTCGAGCTGCCCCGTCTTCTGGACGGACGGCCAGTACTTCGGCCCCGCCGCGATCGTCAACGCGCACCGTTTCATCTTCGACTCGCGCGACGAGGGCGCCCAGGTGCGCCTGGACATCCTCAACGACAAGGAGGGGGTGTGGCGCTGCCGCACCACCTTCAACTGCACCGAGGCGTGCCCCCGCGGCATCCAGGTGACCCAGGCGATCGCCGAGGTCAAGCAGGCCGTCCTGCGCGGGCGGGCCTAGCCTCCGCCGGCACCGCCCTCCGACGACGAGAGGCCCGGACTCCCCCAGGGGGTCCGGGCCTCTCGTCGCGCCGGGCGACCGTCGATCGCCAGGGGCAGGGTGACGGCGCGGCTCAGTCGTCCTCGACGATGCACGTCGCGTCGAGCCCGAGCGCCAGGCGCAGGGCCACGGAGACCCCGGCCTCGCCGGCGTCGGCCAGGGGCGCCACGGCGTCGACCCAGAAGACCGGGAGGCGCACCTCGGGAGGGTGCGGCAGCAGCCGCTCGATCTCCCCCGCCGTCGTGAGCTCCCGCGCGCCCCACACGGTGAGGAGGGGCTCGCCGCCCTCCGCGAAGACCTGCAGGGCGTCGCCCTCGTCGATCTCGCGCACGCCGTACGACTCGTCGACGGCCCGCGCGGCCGTGGCGAGGTCGAGGGCGTCGGGGACGGTGGGGCTCAGGATCGTGATGTCACGGGGCACCGGGGGGCGTCTCCTCGTCGTCGTCGTCGTGCTGCTCGTCGTCGTCGTCGACCTCGCCCTCGCGGGGGCGGCCGGCCCCCGCGACGCCGACGGCGCCGTCGACGGCGCTCTCGTGCAGGAGGTCGGCCTCGGCGAGGTCCTCCTCCCACGCCTGCAGCAGGGGGGTGGCGACCATGGTGGCGAGACGCTCGGGCCCGACGGCGTCGAGGGTGTCGTGGAGGGCGTCCCAGCCGGAGGTGCTCGCGTCGCCGAGCGGGACGACGTAGGCGGGCAGCCGCGGCCGACCGACGACGACCACCGGCCGTGTCGAGGGGAGGGCGGACAGCTCGAGGCCCAGCCGCTTCACGGAGGGCGCGCCGATGAGCAGCGCGACCGGGTTCGGCGGCGGGTAGGTCTTCGCCCGCACGCAGCGGTCGACGTCGCCCTCCCGCGCCACGACGAGCGCGAAGGTGGGCAGCGACGACCCGGCGATGTCGGAGAGCGCCTCGGTGAGGCGCGAGATCGCGGCGTCGAGGGCGCGTCGGGCGTCCGCCTCGGCCCCCTCGGAGCCCCCGGCGGCGGTCTCGACGACGGGCACGTCGATGGTGACGGCGGTGGTCTCCTCGATGCCGTGCTCGGTCACCCGGGCGGTCACGGTGCCCGAGAGGCGAGGGCCCTCGACGACGACCCGGACGGTCTCGGGGGCGGCGTGCCGAGCGTGCTGCGTGAGGACCCAGCGGTCCCAGTCGTGGAGGAGGGGCTCGGAGCTGCCCCAGGACGCGGGGCCGGTGCCGGAGACGGCCGTCCCGAGGGCCTCGAGCGCGCCTCCCAGGCTGGTGTCGTGGGAGGCGCGGTGCAGCACCGTGAGGTCGACGCTGAGCTGGGCGGTGGTGCCGACCGCAGCCGGCACGTCGACCGGGACGACCGGCGCGAGGGGGTCCTCCTGGGGCCGGCCGGCCGCGTCGACGTCGGCGTAGGGCAGGCCGGTCAGCCCGTCGCGCAGGGCCCCGGCGTCGTCGTGGACGGCCCAGGTGCCGCCGGCGTCGACGAGCGCGGCGCGCACGCCGACGGTCAGCCGCGACCGGTCGCTCGTGACGAGCACGACGCGTCGTCGGCTGCGGCGACGCGAGAGGAGGTCGGCGAAGGGCGCGCTCAGCCGCACGACCCGGGCCCGGCTGTCGACCCGGACGACCTGCGCGGTGACCGCGTCGACCATCGGGTGTCGGATAGGGGTGCCCACGGGGACAGTCTGCTCCACGCCCCTGCGCGCTGACCGGAACGAGCCCGGCGTCCTCCGGATCAGGGCACGGCCCCGCCCGGGCGCATATGCTTCTCGTGCCGTCCTGCCGGGCACCGCCCCGTCGTCGGCACCGCCCCCGATCACCGACCACGACCGAGAGGCCGCGCCGACATGGACGTCCCCCGCCAGCAGCAGCTCCAGAACGACATCGCCGAGCGCTTCGCCGCCAGCCTCGAGGGCACCGACTGGGCGGCGGCCACGCTCCAGCTGCTCGAGGTGGGCTCGGTCTCGCGCCTCTGGGTCGACGCCGTCGACGCCGCGGGCAGCAGCCGCACCGTCGGCACCGTGCCCGACGTCGTCGCCCTCGGCGGGCAGCTCCGCGAGGTGATGGCCGACCCGGAGAAGGGCGCCTGGTTCTCCCTCTCGCTCACCGTCTCGCGCGACGGGTCGTTCACCGCCCGCTTCAACCTCGACCGACGCGTCTGGGTGAACCCGGGCTCGCCCTTCGAGCCCGGCGACGCCGGGGTGCTGCCCTCGGACGCCGACTACGCCGCCGACCTCGATCGGTTCCCGCGCGCGGAGCGCTACCGGCCCGAGTGGCTGCCGACCACCGCGGGAACGGGCGGCACGGCCTCCGCGACCACCGCCTCCGTCGCCCTGCCTGGCGCCCTCACGGCCCTCGAGGGCCGCTGGGGCTGGCCGGGCGTGCTCGAGAGCGTCGCGCAGCAGACGGCGACGGCACCGGTGTCGTCGGTGGCCGGGGCGACGACGGCAGGAGAGGAGGGGGGCGGAACGGCGACCGACTCCCCCGTGCTCACCGTCGACCAGCTGGCCCCCCTCGTGCGCGAGGCCGTCGTCGCCGACGTGATCGCCCCGCACCGTGTCGCGACCTTGCTGCGCCTGCACGACGAGGCCGTCGCGGCCGGGCTGCTGCCCGGCGTCGAGGGCGCCGAGGCCGTCGACGGCGACCTGTCGCTCGAGGAGGCGCGGGTCGCGGCTCCGGAGCTCGTCGCGGCCGTCGAGGCCGCCGTCGGCCAGGTGGTCGACGCGGTCGTCGCCGCGCACCTGCAGCAGGCCGTCGAGGGCTGAGCCCGGGCGGACCGGACCCGGTCCGAGCCGGACCCGGCCGGCCTGGCCGGGCCGGCCCGTCGGGACTAGCCGGCGAGCGCCTCGGCGGCCTGACGGGCACCGGTGGCCGTGGTCGCGGCGACCGCGGCGGCCGCGAGGGCCTTCGCCTGCTCGAGCGTGTGCTTCGACAGCTCGAGCCGGACGTCGGCCAGGGCGGCCGGCGTCATCGACAGGGTGGTCGCCCCGAGCCCGACGAGCACGACGGCGAGCAGCGGGTCGGCCGCCGCCTCGCCGCAGATGCCGACCGGCTTCGCGGCGGCTCGGCCGGCCTCGCCGAGGGTCGAGACCAGGCGGAGCACCGCCGGGTGCCACGGGTCCTGGTAGCTGGCGACCGAGCCGAGCATCCGGTCGGCGGCCAGCGTGTACTGCGTGAGGTCGTTCGTGCCGATGCTCACGAAGTCGGCGGTCTGCATCACCTGGTCGGCGAGGACGGCCAGGGAGGGCACCTCGGCCATGACGCCGACCGTGCGGAGGCCGAGCTCACGGCCGAGGGTGACGAAGTACTCGGTCTCCTCCGCGTCGCTGACCATGGGCGCCATGACCCAGAGGTCCGCGGTCGTGGCGGCCTGGGCCGCGGCGAGCGCCGTCAGCTGGTCGCGGAGGATCTGCTCCTTGACCCGCAGCGCCCGCAGGCCGCGGAGGCCGAGGGCGGGGTTCTCCTCGTGGGCGTCGTTGAGGAAGGCGAGGGGCTTGTCGGCCCCGGCGTCGAGGGCACGGACGACGACCTTGCGGCCGGGGAAGGCCTCGAGGAGGGCCGTGTAGCTGGCGGTCTGGCTCTCGACCGTCGGGGCCTGGCTCGCGCCGAGGAACAGGAACTCCGTGCGGAACAGGCCCACGCCCTCGGCGCCGAGGGCGACGGCGCCCGCGGCCTCGTCGGGCGAGCCGAGGTTCGCGAGCAGCGGCACCGCGTGGCCGTCGGCGAGCGCGCCGTCGGTGAGCGGGGCGGCCGCGGCGGCCCGGCGGTCGGCGATGCGCTGCTCGGCGGCCGCCACCTCGTCGGCGGAGGGGTCGACGGTGACCACCCCGGAGACGGCGTCGGCGACGACGACGGTGCCGTCGACCAGGTCGAGGGCACCGGTCACGCCGACGATGGCGGGGATCGACTTGGAGCGGGCGAGGATCGCGGTGTGGGAGGTGGGGCCGCCGTCACGGGTGACGAGCGCGAGCACCTTGTCGAGGTCGAGCAGCGCCGTGTCGGCCGGGGCCAGGTCGGGAGCCACCAGCACGAAGGGCGTGTCGCTCTCGGGCACGCCCGGGGCGGGCACGCCGCGGAGGGCCGCGATCACGCGCTGGGCCACGTCGCCGAGGTCGGTCGCGCGCTCGGCCATGTAGCCGCCCATGCCGACGAGCATCTCCTGGAAGGCGCCGAAGGCCTCGAAGACCGCCCGCTCGCCGGTGACGCCGCCGTCGATGCGCTGCTCGACGTCGTCGACGAGGGTCGGGTCCTGGGCCATGAGCGCCTGGGCGTCGAGGACGTCCTTCGCCTCGCCGCCGGCCTTCTCGCCGCGGGCGGTCAGGTCGGCCGCGACGGCCTCGAGCGACTCGCGCACGCGGGCCAGCTCGGCGGACGCGTCGGCGGTGCGCGCCTCGGTGCCGGGTTCCGGCAGCGGCTCGGGCATCCTCAGGACGGGGCCGACGGCCACTCCACGTCCGACGCCAACGCCCTGTAGTGCCACGGTCGTACCTCTTCATGCTCGGGAGTGGACGGCGCACACGGGAGGGGCGGCGCCGCACGGTCGTCCACATCGTACGCGAGCGGGCCTGTCCGTCCGCGGCCCCCCGGCGCGCGGGCACCTACGCTGGGGGCATGCGCCGCCGACCCGACGACGAAGCGACCCCGCCCCCGCCCTCGGCCCCCGCACCGGCGACGCCCGCGGGGCCCTCGGCGGCGGCCCGCCTGCTCGGGTCGCGCCTCGTCCGCGTGGTCGGGCGACACGTCGCCTCGAAGGGGCCGCTGCTCGCGGCCGGCCTCACCTACCAGGCGCTCTTCGCCCTCTTCTCGGCCCTCTGGGTCGGCTTCAGCGTGGCGGGCTTCGTCGTGGCCGGCGACGTCGTCCTCCGCGACGAGCTCGTCGTCTTCATCCAGTCGGCCGTGCCCGGCGTCATCAAGGACGACTCGGGAGCCGGCGTCGTGGAGCCGGGCGCCCTGATGAACGCCTCGGTGTTCGGCTGGACGGGCACCGTCGCGCTCGTCGGCCTGCTGTTCGGGTCCGTCCGCCTGTTCGGCAGCATGCGCGACTCCGTCCGCACGGTCTTCCGGGCCCCGACGCCGGCCCCGTCGCTGATCGTCCTCGTGCTGCGCGACCTGGCCCTCGCCGTGGCCTTCGGCGTGGCCGTCCTCGTCTCGGCGTCGATCTCCCTGCTGAGCACCACGGCGGTCACCTGGGGCCTGCACCTCGTCGGGCTCTCCACGGCCTCCCCGGCGTCCGTCGTGCTGCTCCGGGTCGTGGCGCTCGTCCTCGTGTTCGCGTTCGACACCGCGGTGCTCGTCGCGCTCTTCCGGGTGCTGGCCGGCCTGCACATCCCCGGCCGGCGACTCCTCGCGGGGTCGGCGCTCGGCGCGGCCGGCTTCGTGCTCATCACCTTCGTCGGCGGCACGCTGCTGCGGGCCGCGGGGTCGAACCCCCTCCTCGCCTCCTTCGCCGCGATCGTCGGCCTGCTGCTCGTCATCAACCTGCTCTGCCAGGTGCTGCTGCTCGCCGCCGCCTGGATCGCGGTCGGGCTTGACGACATCGGCGTGCGGGCCGACCCCCGCGAGGAGGCCGAGCGGCTGCGCCGCCTCGAGGAGGAACGGCTCGCCCAGGAGGCGCGGGTCGTCTCCGCCCCCCGGCGCGCGGCGTCGCGGGTGCGGGGCCTCGCCGCCCACGTCGCCCGGGCCGCCGGGTCGGTGCGGCGCCGAGGCGGCGACGTCGGCGGCCGCCGGTAGTCTCGTCGGCATGTCACAACGCCTCCGACTCGCGTCCGTCAACGTCAACGGCATCCGCGCCGCGTACCGCAAGGGCATGGGCGAGTGGCTGGCCGACCGCGACGTCGACGTGCTGACCCTGCAGGAGGTGCGGGCCACCACCGACGACCTCGAGGGCCTGCTCGGCCCCGAGTGGAACGTCATCCACCACCCCGCCACCGCGAAGGGCCGCGCCGGCGTCGCCATCGCGTCCCGCGGCGCCGCGGTGATCCACCGCGTGGAGCTCGGGCCGGACGACTTCGACAGCGCCGGCCGCTGGATCGAGGCCGACTACGACGTCGACGGCACGATCGTCACCGTCGTGAGCACCTACGTGCACTCGGGCGAGGTCGGCACCGAGAAGCAGGACGAGAAGTGGCGGTTCCTCGACGCGATGTCGGAGAGGCTCCCGCAGCTCGCGGCGCACTCCGAGCTCGCCGTCGTGACGGGCGACCTCAACGTCGGCCACCGCGAGCTCGACATCAAGAACTGGAAGGGCAACGTCAAGCGCGCCGGCTTCCTGCCCCGCGAGCGCGCCTACTTCGACCGCTTCTTCGGCGAGGCCGGCCAGCCCGTCGAGACCGTCGACGGCAGCGGCGGCACCGGCCTCGGCTGGGTCGACGTCGGGCGCCGCCTCTCGGGCGAGGTCGAGGGGCCCTACTCGTGGTGGTCGTGGCGCGGCCAGGCCTTCGACAACGACACGGGCTGGCGCATCGACTACCACGTGGCGACCCCGGCCCTCGCCGAGCGCGCCTCGGGCTACACGATCGACCGCGCCGCGTCGTACGACAAGCGCTGGTCCGACCACGCCCCCGTCGTCGTCGACTACGACATCTGACCCGCACCGCCCCCACGAGGACACCATGACCACGCTCCCCCCCTCCCCCGCCCCGACCACGACGCCCGGGCAGAAGCCCCGCCTCTTCTCGGGCATGCAGCCGTCGGCCGACTCGCTGCACATCGGCAACTACGTGGGCGCCCTGCTGCAGTGGCGCGAGATGCAGTCGACGCACGAGGCGCTCTTCTGCGTCGTCGACATGCACGCCATCACCGTGGCGCAGGAGCCCGCGACGCTCCGCGAGTCGACGCGTCGCACCGCGGCGCAGTACATCGCGGCCGGCATCGACCCCGAGCGCTCGACGCTCTTCATCCAGTCGCACGTGCCGGCGCACGCCCAGCTCGCGTGGGTGCTGAACACCCTCACCGGCTTCGGCGAGGCCAGCCGCATGACCCAGTTCAAGGACAAGGCGGCGAAGCAGGGCGCCGACACGGCCTCGCTCGGCCTCTTCGCCTACCCGACCCTCATGGCCGCCGACATCCTCCTCTACGGCGCCCACGAGGTCCCGGTCGGCGACGACCAGCGCCAGCACGTCGAGCTGACGCGCGACCTCGCGAACCGCTTCAACTCGCGCTTCGGCCCGACGCTCGTCGTGCCCGAGGCGGTCGTCCAGGCGGAGGGCGCCCGGGTCTACGACCTGCAGTCGCCCGAGTCGAAGATGAGCAAGTCTGCGGCCACCGAGGCCGGCGTGGTCTGGATGCTCGACGAGCCCAGCCGCACCGCGAAGAAGATCAAGTCGGCCGTGACCGACGCCGAGCGCGAGATCCGCTTCGACCGCGGCGCGAAGCCCGGGGTCTCGAACCTGCTGACCATCCTCTCCGCCTTCACCGAGACCCCCGTGGCCTCGCTGGAGGAGCAGTACGCGGGCCGCGGCTACGGCGACCTCAAGAAGGACGTCGCGGAGGCGGTGGTGGAGACGTTCACCCCGATCCGCGCGCGGGCGCTCGAGCTGCTCGACGACCCCGCCGAGCTGGACCGCGTGCTGGCCGGCGCCGCCGACCGGGCCGGCGAGATCGCCGAGGCGACCCTCGCCACCGTGTACGAGCGCATCGGGTTCCTCGCGAGGGCGTGACGGTGCGCGCGTTCACGCTCCGCTCGCCGCTCGTCGAGCTGCGAGCGCCCGACACGAGCGACGTCGAGGCGATCGTGGCGGCCTGCCACGACCCCGAGACCGTCCGCTGGACGACCGTGCCCACGCCCTACGACCGCTCCGACGCCGAGTTCTTCCTCGACCGGATCGTCGACCACGGCTGGGCCACGGGCCGCGAGATGACCTGGGGCCTCCGGGCCCCGGGGTCGTCCGAGCTCGTCGGCGTGGTCAGCGTGCGGACGGCGGGCCGCGACGTCGGCTTCTGGACGGCGCCGACGGCCCGCGGCCGCGGCCTCATGACCGAGGCCGTGCAGCTCGTCGTCGACTGGGCCCTCGGCGAGGGCGGCCTGCCCGAGGTGCGCTGGGAGGCGCACGTCGGCAACGTCGCGTCGGCCGCGGTCGCCCGCCGGGTGGGCTTCCGGTACCTCGGGGCGGCCCCGGGCCTGCACCCGGGGCGCGACGGCGAGCACCCCCTGTGCTGGACGGCTCGGCTCGGCCCCGACGACGACCGCGAGCCGGCGCCGGGCTGGCCCGCGCCCCTCACCGGGGAATTCCCCGGTGCCGCGAGCGTTGGGTCGAGGGCCGACGCTCCCGTCGGGCCTGGCGACCGCCCTCACGTCGCGACCCCTGCCCCGGCACCGACGCCCCCTCCCGCCCCACCGACCGCTCCCCCGGAGACCCCGTGACCCTCGCCCCCGCCGTGCTCGAGACGGCCATGCGCCGCGCCCTCGAGCTGGCGGCCCGCGGCACGCTCCTCGGCGTGAACCCGCGGGTGGGCTGCGTGCTGCTCCGACCGGACGGCACCGTCGCCGCCGAGGGCTGGCACCGCGGCGCCGGGACGGCGCACGCCGAGGTCGACGCGCTCTCGCAGCTGGCGCCCGGCGAAGCCCGGGGCACGACCGCGATCGTCACCCTCGAGCCCTGCGACCACACCGGCCGGACGGGGCCCTGCAGCGAGGCCCTGCTGGCGGCCGGCGTCGAGCGCGTCGTGTACGCCGTCGGTGACCCCGGCCGGGACTCCTCGGGAGGGGCCGACCGGCTCCGCGCCTCCGGCGTTGACGTCGTCCCGGGGGTGCTCGAGGCCGAGGGCCGCGAGTTCCTGCACCGCTGGCTCACGGCCGTCGAGCTGCGCCGCCCCTTCGTCACGCTGAAGTGGGCCTCGAGCCTCGACGGCCGCGTGGCCGCGGCGGACGGCTCCAGCCGCTGGGTCACCGGCGACGCCGCCCGCCTCGACGTCCACGCCCGACGGGCCGAGCACGACGCGATCCTGGTCGGCACGGGCACCGCCCTCACCGACGACCCGTCGCTCACCGCCCGCGACGCCGACGGCGGACTGCTGCCCGAGCAGCCCCTGCCCGTCGTCGTCGGCGACCGCGAGCTGCCGGCCGGGGCGGCCCTGCACGCGCACCCGCGTGGGCTCGTCCGGGCGGCGACCCACGACCTCGCCGCCGTGCTCGACGACCTCTGGCGGCGTGACGTCCGGAGCGTCCTCGTCGAGGGCGGGCCGACCGTGGCGAGCGAGCTCGTCCGGCGCGGGCTCGTCGACGAGTACCTCGTCTACCTCGCCCCGACGCTGCTCGGCGGGCCCCGGACGGCGCTCGACGACCTCGGCGTCGACACCATCGACGACCAACGCCGGCTGACCGTCGTGAGCACCGCCGCGCTGGGCGACGACCTCCTCGTCGTGGCCCGCGCCCCGCACCGGAGGACCCCGTGACCGATACCCCCGCCGCCGACGCCCCCACCTCAGGGCCCGCGACCGCCCCCGCCGTCTCGTCGCAGGTGCGGTTCGAGGTCGAGACGACCGTCCCGACCAGCCACGGCACCTTCCGCATGCGCGCCTACGCCGACACCCTCACCGGGGCCGACCACATCGCGATCGTGGCGTCCGCCCCCGACGGCTCGCCGCCGCGCGACGGCGCCCTCGTGCGCGTGCACAGCGAGTGCCTGACGGGCGAGGCGTTCGGCTCGCTGAAGTGCGAGTGCGGACCGCAGCTCGACGCCGCCCTCGACACGATCCACGCCCACGGCGGCGTCGTCGTCTACCTGCGCGGCCACGAAGGCAGGGGCATCGGCCTCGTCGCCAAGCTCCGTGCCTACCGGCTCCAGGAGGACGGCCTCGACACCCTCGACGCCAACCTCGCCCTGGGGCTCCCGGCCGACTCCCGCGACTACGGAGCGGCGGCCGACATGCTGCGCGACCTGGGCGTCACCTCGATCCGGCTGCTGAGCAACAACCCGGAGAAGCGCCGTCAGCTGGCGGCGCACGGGATCGCCGTCAGCGAGACGGTGCCGCTCGTCGTCGGCGTCGGCACGTTCAACGCCGGCTACCTCGACACCAAGCGCGACCGCATGGGCCACGAGCTGCCGGACGACCTCGCCGGAGCCTGAGCCCGGCGTCGACGACGGTCGTCGCCCAGCGTCCGCCACGACGCCGTCGCGGAGGTAAGCTGGGAGGACGCTGTCACGAGCAGCGCCCCGCACCACCGGCGACGTGCGCCCACCGAGCACCGCACCAGCCGCCTCCGACACCTGCAGCGCACACCTCGCGCCGGGCGTCGTCGAGGCCGTCGCCCGTCCGCACCCGCCGCCCTGCCTGCCGCTCCGGAGCCTCCATGTCTGCCAGCACCGTCGCCTCGTCGACGCCCCCCGCCCCTCCCGCCAACAAGCGCTCGCGCGTCATCGTCGCGAGCCTCGTCGGCACCTCCATCGAGTTCTACGACTTCTACGTCTACGCGACGGCCGCCGTGCTCGTCTTCCCGACCGTCTTCTTCGCGAACGACGACCCCGCCGTCGCGCGCCTCGCCTCCTTCGCGGTCTTCGGCGTCGCCTTCATCGCCCGCCCGGTCGGCTCGGTGATCTTCGGCCACTTCGGCGACCGCATCGGCCGCAAGGGCACGCTCGTCGCCTCCCTGCTCACGATGGGGGTCGCGACGGTGCTGATCGGCTGCATCCCCGCCGGCACCACGCCCGGCTGGGCCGTCGCCGGCCCGGCCTGCCTCGTCGTGCTGCGCTTCTGCCAGGGCCTCGGCCTCGGCGGCGAGTGGAGCGGCGCCGCCCTGCTGGCGACCGAGAACGCCCCCGCGAAGCGCCGGGCGATCTACGGCACCTTCCCGCAGCTCGGCGCCCCGATCGGCTTCATCATCGCCAACCTGCTGTTCGTCGTGCTCAACAGCACGCTCACCGAGGAGCAGTTCCTGAGCTGGGGCTGGCGCCTGCCCTTCCTCGCCAGCGCCGTGCTCGTCGTGATCGGGCTCTACGTGCGCTTCAAGCTCATCGAGACGCCGGCCTTCCAGAAGGTCGTCGACTCGGGCAACGTCGCGACCCTGCCGCTCGCGCGCGTGTTCTCGACGAGCTGGCGCCCGCTCATCCTCGGCACGTTCATCATGCTGG
The DNA here is from genome assembly GCF_001423665.1 of Frigoribacterium sp. Leaf164. Lineage (NCBI taxonomy): Bacteria > Bacillati > Actinomycetota > Actinomycetes > Micrococcales > Microbacteriaceae > Frigoribacterium > Frigoribacterium sp. Leaf164. Next base: position 680,304 of record NZ_LMOX01000001.1, on the reverse strand, counting down.
CGACCTACACGCTCTTCTACCTGATGACGACGTTCACGCTGACCTACGGCACCGCCCCGGCCGAGGGCGCGGCGCCGGGCCTCGGCATCGCGCGCAACCAGTTCCTCTGGATGCTCATCCTCGGCGTCGTGTTCTTCGGCGTGTTCACTCTCGTCTCCGGCCCGCTGGCGGAGAAGTACGGCCGGCGCGCCCTGCTGATCTGCGTCACCGCGGGCATCCTCGTCTTCGGCTTCCTCTTCGCCCCGCTCTTCGCGGCAGGAGCGCTCGGCGCCCAGGCGCTGCTCATCATCGGCTTCGTGCTCATGGGGCTGACGTTCGGGCCGATGGGCGCGGTGCTGCCCGAGCTGTTCCCGACCAGCGTCCGCTACACCGGCTCGGCCATCAGCTACAACGTCGCCAGCATCCTCGGCGCGGCCGTCGCGCCGTTCATCGCCGTGGCGCTGTGGCAGGCCGCCGGGGGCAGCACCTGGCTGGTGGGGCTGTACCTGTCGTCGATGGCGGTGCTGACGCTGATCGCTCTGCTGCTGAGCTCGGAGACCCGCGACGTTCAGTACGAGACCTCGAGCTGACGGGCCGCACCGCGCCTCCTGCACCACCCCGGCCCGCTCCCCTCGGGGGGCGGGCCGTCGGCGTCCCCCGACAGGCGGCTCGCGGCCGCACGGCAGTACCCTCGACTCGGTGCCCGTGACCCCGGTCGCGTCGCGCCCACCGGTCGCGACCCGTCGCCGCGACGACCGAGCACGAGAGGCACCATGAGCTCCGACACGAGCACCCGCAAGCGCGCCGCCACCCAGGCCGAGGAGGCGCGGGTCGGCTCGCCGACGCCGCCCCCGGCCCGCAGGGGCCTGGGTCGACGCCCCCGGCCGGAGGGTCCGCGCGCGACCTTCCGCCAGCTCGTGCCGTACCTGTTCGAGCACCGGAAGGTGATGGTGTTCATCATCGTGCTCAGCGTGCTGGGCGCCGCCGCCTCGCTCGCCCAGCCCCTGCTGGTCAGCCGCGTCATCTCGGTCGTCCAGGCGGGCGACCCCCTCGGCCGCCTCGTCTGGCTGCTCGTCGCGCTGGTCGTCGTCGCGGGCCTGATCAGCGGGTTCCAGCACTACCTGCTGCAGCGCACCGGCGAGGGCGTGGTGCTCTCGAGCCGACGCCGCCTCGTCGGCCGCATGCTCAACCTGCCCATCAGCCAGTTCGACGTGCGGCGCACGGGCGACCTGGTGAGCCGCGTGGGCTCCGACACGACGCTCCTCCGCGCCGTCCTGACCCAGGGGCTGGTCGAGGCCATCGGCGGCTCGCTCACCTTCGTCGGGGCCCTGGTGGGCATGTTCCTCATCGACCCGGTGCTGCTCGGGCTCACCGTGCTCGTCGTGGCCGTCTCGGTCGCCGTCGTCGTGCTGCTCAGCGGCCGCATCCGCGTGGCCAGCCGCCAGGCGCAGGAGAAGGTCGGCGACCTGACCTCGTCGGTCGAGCGCGCGATCAGCTCGGTCCGCACCATCCGGGCCTCGGGCGCGACCGAGCGCGAGATCGCCGGCGTCGAGGAGGACGCCGTGGGCGCGTACCAGCGCGGCCTCCAGGTGGCGCGCATCTCGGCCCTCGTCGTGCCCATCGCCTCGGTCGCGATGCAGACGTCGTTCCTCGTCGTGCTCGGCGTGGGCGGCTACCGGGTCGCGAGCGGCTCGATCACCATCGCGTCGCTCGTCTCGTTCATCCTCTTCCTGTTCCTGATGATCATGCCGCTCGGCCAGGCCCTCGGCGCCGTGCTCAGCGTCAACCAGGCGCTGGGCGCCCTGGGCCGGATCCAGGAGATCCTCGACCTGCCCGGCGAGACCGAGCACGACGCCGAGACGGCGCGGGCGCTCGGCCCCGACGCCCGCGTCGAGACCGGCGACGCCGTGACCTTCGAGGACGTGCACTTCCGCTACCCCGACTCCCCCGTCGCCACGGGATCGGCCACCTCCCCCGGCGCAGTCGCCGCGGCCGCCGCGGGAGACCCGCAGGGCGAGGGGCCCGCCGCCGACGACCTCACCGTCCTCCACGGAGTCTCGTTCTCCGTGCCCGTCGGCCGGCGGACGGCCCTCGTGGGCCCCTCGGGCGCCGGCAAGAGCACGATCCTCGCGCTCATCGAGCGCTTCTACGACCCGACCGCCGGGGTCGTGCGCCTCGGCGGCGTCGACGTGCGGGCCCTCGACCGCGCCGAGCTGCGGGCCCAGATCGGGTACGTCGAGCAGGACGCCCCGGTGCTGGCCGGCACCCTCCGCGACAACCTGACCCTGGGGTCGCCCGATGCGTCGGACGACGACTGCCGCCGCGTGCTCGAGGCGGTCAACCTGACGGGCGTGCTCGAGCGCGGCGAGCAGGGCCTCGACGCCCAGGTCGGCGAGGACGGCGTGATGCTCTCCGGCGGCGAGCGTCAGCGCCTCGCCATCGCCCGGACCCTGCTCAACGCTCCCCCCGTGCTGCTCCTCGACGAGTCGACCTCGAGCCTCGACGGCCTCAACGAGCAGCGCCTCCGCGAGGCCATCGACGCGGTGGCCGAGAACAGGACGCTCATCGTCATCGCGCACCGGCTGTCGACCGTGGTCGACAGCGACCAGATCGTCGTCGTGGAGGCCGGCCGCGTCGTCGGCGTGGGCACCCACTCCGAGCTCGTCGTCAGCACGCCGCTCTACCGCGACCTCGCGAAGCACCAGCTCCTGGTCTGAGCGGGCGTCGCCGGCGGCACTGCCGTCGCCGGCGGCACTGCCGTCGACGCCGCCGGTCAGCGCCCTGGTCAGCCCTGCCGGGGCTCGGCCGACCGGCGTGCCCGCTCGACGACCTCGAGGGCGGCGACCGCGTCACGGGGGTCGACGGGCAGCGGCCCCTCCCCCCGCAGCGCCACGGCGAGCTGGGCGTAGAACGCGGGGTAGTCTCCGCGGTCGGTCGGCTCGGGCCGGGCGTCGGCGCCGATGCCCAGGAGGCCGGGCCGGGCCGGGTCCGAGAGCCCGTACCCCGGGTCGGCGGGCGAGACGCCCGCCGCGAGCTGCGCCTCCTGCGGGTCGAGCCCGTGCACGACGTACGCCCCCTGCGAGCCCAGGACCCTGAAGCGCGGACCGGGCTGGGCGGCCACGTGGCTCATCCAGAGCCGCGAGCGGACGCCGCCCGCGTGGCGGAGCGACACGACGACGTCGTCGTCCGCGACCGCGCCCGGTCGACGGACGGCGATCTCGGCGTGGACCTCCTCGGCGGGGCCGAAGAGCCTGAGTGCCTGGTCGACGAGGTGGGGGCCGAGGTCGAGGAGGATCCCCCCGCCCTGCTCGGCCGTGGCCGAGGCCTTCCAGCCCGCACGGTTGGCTGTCTTCCAGGGCTCGAAGCGCGACTCGAGGGTGTGGGCCTCCCCGAGGGCGCCGTCGCGCACGAGGCGCGACGCGGTCAGGAAGTCGCCGTCCCACCGGCGGTTCTGGTAGACGGTCAGGGGCCGCCCGAGCGACTCCGCGAGCTCCACGAGCGCGCGGGCCTCCTCGGCGCTGGTGGCCAGCGGCTTGTCGACGACGACCGCCGCCCCGCGCCGCAGGGCCTCCGCGGCCACCTCGACGTGGGTGTCGTTGGGGGTCGCGACGACGACGAGGTCCAGCGCGAGCGGCCAGAGGCCGTCGACGGCGTCGACCACCTCCACGCCCGGGTGGGCGGCCCGGGCCGCGTCGGCCTTGGCCGGGTCGCGCGTCACGACGGCGACGAGGTCGTAGGCCGGGTCGACCGCGAGGAGGGAGGCGTGGAAGACGCGGCCGGCGAGGCCGTAGCCCACGACGCCGACGCGGAGCGGGGCGCGCTCGTCGCCCCGCTCCGGGCCGGGCCCGGTCACGCGGCGACCTCGGTCGACGGGACGGTCTCGACCCCGGCGGCGCGCAGCTCGTCGAGCGCGGCCGCCGACGACTCCGCCCCGACCCCCGCGACGAGGTCGGTCAGCACGCGGACCCGGAGGCCCGCCCGGGCCGCGTCGAGCGCCGAGGCCCGCACGCAGTGGTCCGTGGCCAGGCCCACCACGTCGACCTCGTCGACGCCTCGCGACGCGAGGACCTCCGCCGCGGAGGACCCGTCGCCCGTCACGCCCTCGAACACCGAGTACGCCGGCGACCCGGCGCCCTTGGTCACGTGCACGTCGACGAGCGTCGCGTCGAGGGCGGGGTGGTAGTCGGCCCCGAGCGTGCCCGCCACGCAGTGCTCCGGCCACGAGTCGACCCAGTCGGGCTCGGCGCTGAAGTGGCCGCCGTTGTCGCCGTGGGCGGCGTGCCAGTCCCGGCTCGCGACCACGAGGTCGTACCGACCGCGGGAGTGGCGGAGGTGCTCGGTGACCGCCTCGGCGACGCGGGCGCCGCCGGTGACGGCCAACGCGCCTCCCTCGGTGAAGTCGTTCTGGACGTCGACGACGATCAGGGCTCTGCTCATGGCACCATCTTCGCGCGCCGGGCCGCGAGGCGCACGCCGGGCGGCGGCGCCCGGGGACGGCGGCGCGTCGGGTCACGTGTTGGAGAGCGAGTCCCCGCAGCTGTAGACGGCCGCCGTGAGCGTGTCGAGGGCGACCCGAGCGTCGTCGCGGACGTCGCCGATCGCGTAGAAGGCGAAGGCGAGAGGGGTGCCGTCGGCCGCCGCGACGGTGCCGGCGAGCGTGTAGGCCGTGTCGATCCAGCCGGTCTTGGCGTGCACCGCACCGCGGGCGACGGCGTTGGAGCCCGTGAAGCGCGAGGCCAGCGTGCCCGTGCGGCCCGAGATCGGGAGGGCGTCGTAGACCACGCCGAGGCCGCCCTCGCGGTCGAGCACCTTCACCATGAGGCGCGCCACGAAGGTCGAGGGCACGGCGTTCCCCTCGCTCAGCCCGGAGCCGTCGACGATGGTCACCGTCGACGCGTCGAGCCCGTACGCGCTGGTCAGCACCGAGCGGTAGAGCGTCGTGAGCGAGGCCGCAGAGCCGTCGGCCCCCGACTCCTTCGACGACGCGCGGGCCAGCATCTCGGCGAGGGTGTTGTCGGAGACGGGGAGCATCTGCGAGATGAGCGTCGAGACGGGCTGCGACGACACGGTGCCGAGCACGGTGGCGCTCGTCGCCGAGCCCGGGGCCATGGTCGCGCTGTCGGCACCGGCCACGCCGGCCGCGACGAGGGCGGCGCGGAAGGCGTCGCCGGCACGGGCGACCGGGTCTGTGCTGCGCGGGCTGGTCTGGGCGGCGGGGTCGGCGCGGTCGCCGTCGACCATGAGCGCCGTCACCTCGCTGTGGTAGCCGATCGTCTGCTCGGTGCGCTTCCACGACGGGTCCCACTTGTCGGCGGCGCTCCACCAGGTCGCGTCGAGCGTGATCTGGCTCACGGGCTGGTCGCCGAGCGAGGCCTTGACCTGGCCGGCGAGGTCGGCGAGCGTGGGAGCACCCGAGTAGACGCTGCGGCCCGTCGCGCTGAGCGTCGCGTCGCCGCCGCCGACGAGGGCGATCGAGCCCGTGCCGGGGTCGCCGGTGACCTGCGTGCGGAGGCGGTGGTCGGCCCCCAGCACCGAGAGGGCGACCGCGCTCGTCAGCGTCTTGAGCACGCTCCCCGTGCGGGCGGGCGTCGAGCCGTCCCGGTCGAGCAGGACCTCGCCGGTCGCGGCGTTCACGACGGTGCCCTCGAACTGGGCCAGGCGGGAGTCGGCGGCCGGGCCGGAGACCGAGCAGGTGCGGAGGCGCGTGGGGGCCGGGATCTCCCCCGGGACGGACCGGACGGGGTCGGCCTCGGCGGTCGGCGTCGGCGTCACGGTCACGGCGGCGGCCGGATCGCTCGACGAAGGCGACGCGGACGACGCGGTGCCGCGAGACGACGGAGCGGTCGCGGCGCCGGCGGCCACGGCCCCGCCGCCGAGGAGGGCGAAGGCGGTCACGGCGGCCGTCACCAGGGCGGCGCGCGGGTGCTCGCGGACGAGGCGCCCGAGGCCCGCACGGGCGGGCGGGGCGGTCGTCGACGCGGTGCCCGTCGACCCGGTGCTCGTCGACGGGGCGCCCGTCGGGGCCTGGCCGTCGGCGGGCACGTCGGGGTGGTCGGTGAGGTCGCCCTGATCGTTCATCGGGGTCATCCTACGGAACGCGGACCGCGCCTCCGGCCTCTCCGGGGTAGCGGACGCCCACCTGGCGACGCATCTCGTCCATCACGCGCATCACCTCGAGCATGTCGGCGTGGGTCAGGGCGGGGCTCTCCCGCTCGCCGGCGGCGACGAGGCGCTCGAGCTCGACCGCCTGGTGGTGCATGCCGCGCAGCCCGTCGTCGACGGCGTCGTAGCGCTCGACCACGGCGCCCTCCGCGTCGAGGACGGTGAAGCCGCCCGGGGCGTAGAAGGTGGCGTCGACCTCGATGCGACCCTCGCTGCCGTACAGGACGGCGGTGTTCGCGCCGGCCGTGTCGAGGGCGGCGAAGACCGTCGAGGTGGCGCCGGAGGCGTGCAGCAGCGACGCGCCGATGCGCCGGTCGACGCCCTGGTCGCTGAGCACGCCGGTGGCGGCGACCGTCTCGACCGGCCCGAGCAGGTCGGCGGCGAACGAGACCGGGTAGACGCCGAGGTCGAGCAGCGCGCCGCCGCCGAGGGCGGGGTCGTTGATGCGGTGACGCGGGTCGGTCGGCAGCGCCTGGAGGTGGTGGGCCGTGAGGAGTCGCGGTTCGCCGACGACCCCGGCCCGCACCACCTCGCGGAGCCGCACCTGCTGCGGCAGGAAGCGCGTCCACATCGCCTCGAGCGCCACCACGTCGGCCTCACGGGCCGCGTCGAGCACCTCGGCGGCCTCGGCCTGGTTCACCGTGAACGGCTTCTCGACGAGGACGTGCTTCCCCGCGCGGATCGCGAGCAGGGCCGCGTCGCGGTGGAAGGGGTGGGGCGTGGCGACGTAGACCGCGTCGACCTCGGGGTCGGCGACGAGCTCCTCGTAGCTGCCGTGCGCACCGGCCACGCCGTGGCGGTCGGCGAACTCCCGCGCCTTGTCGAGCCGGCGCGAGCCCACGGCCGTGACCGTCAGCCCGGCGCCGAGCAGGTCGGCCGTGAACGCGTCGGCGATGCCGCCGGCGCCGAGGATGCCCCATCGAGTCGTCATGCGACCTGTCTACCAGGCACCACGGCGGTCGGACGCCTCCGCCGGCGGGACCCGGCCGCCCGGCCGAGACGAGGAGAGGCCCGGATCCGTGGGGATCCGGGCCTCTGGGGGAGCCGCTTTGGAGAATCGAACTCCAGACCTTCTCATTACGAGTGAGACGCTCTACCGACTGAGCTAAAGCGGCGGATCTCGATCAGATCGAGAACCCGTGCCTCTCGGCACGATCACCAACTGTAGCGGATTCTCAGAGCTCTCGCGTCACGACCCGGCGGAGGTCGGCGAACGAGTCCTCCATGCGGGCCCGCAGGCTGAAGCGGTGGTCGGCCGCGTGGTCGGCGTCGTCGTCGTCGATCCACTCGGCCCAGGCGTGCCGGAGCGCCGCGATGACGACGAGCGTGACGAGGTGCGCGCGGCTCTCGAGCAGCGCACGCCCTCCCCCGTCGGAGACGGCGGCGGACAGGCGCGGGTCGGCGGTGAAGCGACGCGCGACGATCTCGGAGAGGCGCTCCTCGAAGTCGCGCATCGACGCGATCCGCTTCGCGAACAGGTCGGGGTGGGCGCGCAGCACGATGCGACGGCGCTGCACGAGCTCACGGTCGACCGTGGCCGTCACGACGGCCTGGTCGAGGAGGGCGACGAGGCCGTCGAGGATGGGCTCGTCGTGCCCGTCCACGAACTGGTCGATGGCGGCGCCGTCGGGCAGCTCGGGCGGGTCGCCGACGACGGCCTCCTCCTTCGACGTGAAGTAGTTGAAGAAGGTGCGGGGCGAGACGTCGGCGCGGCGACTGATCATCTCGACGGTGACGGCGTCGAAGCCGTTCTCGGCGATGAGGTCGAGGACGGCGACCTGGATCGCTCGTCGGGTGGCCAGCCTCTTGCGCTCACGCAGTCCGGGAGGGGCTGTCGCTGTGGGGTCGGTCATGGGCACATCCTGCCTCACCGGACCGCGTGCCTGCTGACGGCGACCAGCATCGCCTCCAGCGCGAGGGCGGGGGCGACGTTCGACTCGATGCGCCGCCGGGCCACGCTGACCGCGTCCATCACGGCGAGGGTGGTGGCCGGCGTCGAGGCCGTCACCGCCTGCTCGAGCTGCGGCCGGATGCTCTCGTTGACGAGGTCGTCGCCGACGCCGAGGTGCAGCAGGAGGACGTCCCGGTAGAGCGACAGCAGGTCGACCATGATGCGGTCGATGCCGTCGCGGAGGCTGCGCGTCGCGCGGCGCTTCTGGTCGTCGTCGAGGGCGCGCAGCTGGCTCCGCAGCGCGGGCGGGACGGTGCCGCCGGGCTCGACGCCCAGGGAGCGCAGGGCGCTCGCGCGCTCCTCCGCGTCGCGCTCCTCGGTGATGGCCTTGGCGTCGTCCCCCGCCACGGCGAGCATGGTGGAGGCAGCGATCACCGCGTCGGAGACCGAGCGGATGCCGAGGGCGGTCTCGAGGGTCGTCCGCCGTCGGGCGCGCGCCTCGGGGTTGGTCGCGAGCCGCTGGGCCATCCCGATGTGGCTCTGCGCCTCGCGGGCGGCGACCAGGGCGGTGGCGGGCTCGACCCCCCGGCGCTCGAGCAGGGCGGCGACGTCGTGCACGGACGGGACGCGGAGGCGCACGCTCCGCACGCGGGACCGGATCGTCGGGATGAGGTCGGCCTCGCTCGGCGCGCAGAGGATCCACACCGTGCGGGGCGGCGGCTCCTCGAGGGCCTTGAGCAGCAGGTTGGAGGTCCGCTCGGTCATCCGGTCGGCGTCCTCGATGACGACGACGCGGTACCGCCCGACGGAGGGCGAGAACTGCGAGGCCGCGACGAGCGACCGGACCTCGTCGATGGTGATGATGATGCGCTCCGTGCTCAGCACCGCGAGGTCGGGGTGCGACCGTGCCGCCACCTGGCGCGCGGTCGCCTCGTCGTCGTCGCCCCGGGCGAGCAGCGCCCCGGCGAAAGCGTAGGCCAGGTTCGAGCGGCCCGAGCCGGGCGGGCCGGTGATCAGCCAGGAGTGCGTCATCGACGAGTTCGCCGGGTCGGCCGAGGCCGCCGCCTTCAGGGAGTCGATGGCGTCGGCCTGGCCGGTGAGGTCGTCCCAGAACGTCACGGGCGGTCGAGGAGGGTCTCGACGCGGGACCGGACGGAGGCGGCGATCGCGTCGACGGGCAGGGTCGCGTCGACGACGAGGAAGCGCTCGGGCTCGGCGTCGGCGATCGCGAGGAAGGCGGCCCTGACCCTCGCGTGGAAGTCCTGGGCCTCGGCCTCGAGGCGGTCGTAGGTGGTGCGCGACGCGTCGAGGCGCGACCGGGCCGCGGCCTCGTCGAGGTCTAGCAGGACGGTCAGGTCGGGGGCGAGGCCCTCCACGGCCCAGCGCGAGAGGTCGCGCACCTCGTCGCCGCCCAGCACGCGACCGGCGCCCTGGTAGGCGACCGAGGAGTCGATGTAGCGGTCCTGCACGACGACGTCGCCGTGCTCCAGCGCGGGGCGGACGAGGGTGTCGACGTGCTGGGCCCGGTCGGCCGCGTAGAGGAGCGCCTCGGCGCGCGGGGCGATGTGGCCACGGCGGTGCAGCACGATCTCGCGCAGCTCCAGCCCCAGGTCGGTGCCGCCCGGCTCTCGGGTGCGCACGACCCGACGACCCTGCTCGGTCAGCCACGACTCGAGCAGGCCCGCCTGCGTGGTCTTGCCCGAGCCGTCGCCGCCCTCGAACGTGACGAAGAGGCCCGCCACTACTCGCCAGTCGAGTCGGTCGTCGACGACGCGGCCTCGGTCGCCGCCGCCTTCGCGGCCGCGGCCTTCGCGGTCGCGGCCTTCGCGGTCGCGGCCTTCGTCGTGGCGGCCTTCGTGGTCGCGGCCTTCGCGGTCGCGGCCCCGGTCGTGGCGGCCTTCGTCGTCGCGGCCTTCTTCACGGGCGCCTTCTTGGCGGGGGCCTTCTTGGCCGGTGCCTTCTTGGCGGGGGCCTTGGCCTTCGGCTTCGCCGGGCCCTTGGCGCGCTTGTCGGCGAGCAGCTCGACGGCGCGGTCGAAGTCGACCTCCTCCACCGTCTCTCCGCGGGGGATGGTGGCGTTCGTCTCGCCGTCGGTCACGTAGGGCCCGAAGCGGCCGTCCTTGACCTTGATGGGCTTGCCGCTGACCGGGTCGGCCGCGAACTCGGCGAGCGCGCTGCTGGCTCGGCGGGCGCCGTACTTGGGCTGCGCGAACGCCTCGAGGGCGCCGGCGAGGTCGATCTCGAAGATCTGGTCCTCCGAGGTGAGCGACCGGGTGTCCGTCCCCTTCTTCAGGTACGGGCCGTAGCGGCCGTTCTGGGCCTGGATCTCGTCGCCGCTCTCGGGGTCGAGGCCGACGGTGCGGGGCAGGTCGAGCAGCGCGAGGGCGGTCTGCAGGTCGATCGTGTCGACGCTCATGCTCTTGAAGAGCGACGCCGTGCGCTCCTTCGGGGCGGCCTTCTTCGCGGCGGGCTTCTTGGCCGGGGCCGCGGCCCCGGTCGCGGGCGCCGCGGCGGGAGCCTCGACGACCTCACCGGTCGCCGGGTCGGCCTCGACCTCCTCCGGCGTGCGCTCGGTGACGTACGGGCCGAATCGGCCGTCCTTCGCGACGACCTCCTTGCCCGACTCCGGGTTCGTCCCGACCACGCGGTCGCCCACGACGGGCGCCTCGATCAGCTCGCGCGCCTTGGCGGGCGTGAGCTCGTCGGGGGCGAGGTCCTCGGGCACGTTGACGCGCCGCGGGGTCTCCGGGTCGTCGCCGGGCGCCTCGAGGTACGGACCGTAGCGGCCGATGCGGAGCGTGATGCCCTCGCCCAGCGGGATGGAGTTGATGTCGCGGGCGTCGATCTCGCCGAGGTTGTCGATGACCTTGCGCAGGCCGCGGTGGGTCTCGTTGCCGAAGTAGAACCCGTTCAGCCAGTCGACCCGGTCGGCGTCGCCGCCGGCGATCTGGTCGAGGTCGTCCTCCATGCTGGCCGTGAAGTCGTACTCGACGAGGTCGCCGAAGTACTCCTCGAGCAGCCGGACGACCGAGAAGGCGATCCAGTTCGGCACGAGGGCGGTGCCGCGCGGGGTCACGTAGCCGCGGTCGACGATCGTCGACATGATGGCGGCGTACGTCGACGGCCGCCCGATGCCGAGCTCCTCGAGGGTCTTGACCAGGCTCGCCTCCGTGTAGCGGGGCGGCGCGCTGGTGTCGTGGCCCTTGGCCTCGACGTCGTCGAGGACGAGGTGCTGGCCCTCGGCCAGCACGGGCAGCTTCGCGTCGGCGGTCTCGGCGGCGCCGTGGCGGTCCTCGTCCCGACCCTCCTCGTAGGCGGCGAGGAAGCCGCGGAAGGTGATGACGGTGCCGGTCGCGACGAACTCCGCCAGGGTCCCGGCGGCGGTGCGGGGCGTGATGCCCGCGACGTCGTCGGGCGTCGTCGCCGAGACGACGACCGAGGCCGTCGAGCCCTTGGCGTCGGCCATCTGCGAGGCGACGGTGCGCTTCCAGATGAGGTCGTAGAGCTTCCAGTCGTTGCCGCGGAGCGCGCCCTGCATCTCGCTCGGCGTGCGGAACGTGTCGCCCGAGGGGCGGATCGCCTCGTGCGCCTCCTGCGCGTTCTTGCTCTTGCCGGCGTACGTGCGGGGCTTCTCGGGCACCGTCTCGGCGCCGTAGAGGGAGGCCGCCTGCTTCCGGGCGGCGTTCGTGGCCTGCTGCGACAGCGACGGCGAGTCGGTGCGCATGTAGGTGATGTGCCCGTTCTCGTACAGGGACTGCGCGACGCTCATCGTCTGGCGGGCGGAGAAGCGGAGCTTGCGCGCCGCCTCCTGCTGCAGGGTCGACGTGGTGAAGGGCGCGGCGGGGCGCCGCGTGTAGGGCTTCGACTCGACCGACGAGACGACGACGTCGACGCCCTCGGCCTCGAGGGCCCGCGTCAGCGCCGTGGCCGACTGCTCGTCGAGCGAGACGGCCTCGCCCTTGAGCCGGCCGCGGTCGTCGAAGTCACGGCCGCTGGCGACGCGCGAGCCGTTCACCCGGACGAGCCTCGAGGAGAAGGGCAGCGCCTCCCCGTCGGGCTCGAAGGTCGCGGTGAGGTCCCAGTAGGAGGCCGAGACGAAGGCGAGCCGCTCGCGCTCCCGGTCGACGACGAGCCGCGTGGCGGCGGACTGAACCCGACCGGCGGAGAGGCCGGGGCCGACCTTGCGCCAGAGGACCGGCGAGACCTCGTAGCCGTACAGCCGGTCGAGGATGCGCCGGGTCTCCTGGGCGTCGACGAGCGCGGTGTCGAGCTCGCGCGTGTTCTCCTGCGCCTGCTGGATGGCGTCCTTCGTGATCTCGTGGAAGACCATCCGCTTCACGGGGACCTTCGGCTTGAGCTCCTGGAGGAGGTGCCACGCGATGGCCTCGCCCTCGCGGTCCTCATCAGTGGCGAGGTAGAGCTCGTCGGCGCCCTTGAGGGCGCGCTTGAGGTCGGAGACCGTCTTCTTCTTGGCGTCGGAGACGACGTAGTAGGGCTCGAAGCCGTTCTCGACGTCGACGGAGAACTTGCCCAGCGAGCCCTTCTTCAGCTCGGCCGGCAGGTTCTTCGGCTCGACGAGGTCGCGGATGTGGCCGACCGAGGCGAGCACCTCGTAGCCGCTGCCGAGGTACTGGGCGATCGTCTTGGCCTTCGCGGGCGACTCGACGATGACCAGTTTCTTCGTGCCTGGCACGGGACTCCTTGCATTGGGGGGAACGACGGGACCAGCCCCGGGAGGCCGGTCAGACGGTCGGCGGCGGGCGACTCGCGTCGCACCCCGACCAGCGCGACGGCGCTGACGTGTGCCGCCGACAGGCACACCATACACACACGCGGCGGGCGGCCACCTCACGGCGGGAGCCCGGGAGGCACGGTGCCGGTCGGCGGCGGACCCGCCGTCGCGGAGGCCCCCACGACCACCCCGGCGAGGCTCGTCGTCACCCTCACGGTGACGACCAGCTCGTCGACGCGGCAGCTCGTGAGGACGACGCCGTTGGCCGTCGCGAGGGCCCCGGCCCGGTCGCAGGGCGACCCCGCGACCAGACCGGCGGCGACGTCGGCCGCCGCCAGCGCCGCGGCGTCGGCGGCTCCGCTGACCCGGCTGCGCTCCGCCAGGGCGCGCCCGCCGCCCACGACGGCGACGGCGAGCACGACGACCCCCACGAGGACGGCCACGACCAGGACGGAGGCGGCCCCCTCGTCGCCGGGCACGGGGCCCGGCGCCCTCCCTCCCACGTCAGCCCCCGAGCGCCGGGGCGCAGCTGCGGGAGGTCAGGACGACGACGCCCGTGAGCGGGCCCGCGTCGACCGGTCGGCGGAGGACCACGCAGACGAGCCCCTCGCCCTCGGTCGACTGCACCGCGGCGCCGGGCGCGAGCTGCCCGAGCACCGCCGCGGCCCGCCCGCCGTCGCCGCGGGCCGTCTGCCGGGCGGTGACCGCCGCCGCGTCGGCGAGGCGGATCGACTGCGCGGCGGCGGCCGACGCCCCGACGACCAGCGCGAGGAGGAGCAGGACGGCGGGCAGCACGACCGCGAACTCGACGGTCACGCTCCCCGCGTCGTCGCGGAGCCCGCGGGGCACCCGTCAGCCCACCGACAGGGCCGACCGCACGAGGTCGCTGAGCACGGCCCGCACCTCGTCGCTGCGCATCACGGCGAGCAGCACGCCGGCGAAGCCGACCGCGGCCATGATGACGATGGCGTACTCCGCCGTCGCGGCGCCGACCTCCGAGCGCAGGTGCGCGACGAGTCGCCGGAGCCGCGGTGCGGCCCGGGGAACGTCAGGCCCGCCCGGTCGGAGCGCGGCGGACGACCTGGCGGGCGCGGACCCGCCCGCGGGCGCCGAGCAGCGGCCGGGCGCCGAGCAGCGGGTGACGGATGTCTGGGCAGTGGTCATGAGGTCCTCTTCTTCTCGTCGTTCGCCGACCCGGCCGGGTCGGCGGGCCGCCGCGGCGACCTGGTGCGAGTGTGCGGCCTCCCCGGGCCCGGCCCTCGGGCGGGGACGCCGGCCTGGGGAGAGGGATCACAGGACGCCGGCGGTGGAGGAGACGAGTGCCGCGACGAGCGGGACGACCCCCACCAGCAGGAAGGCCGGGAGGACACAGGCCCCCAGGGGGAGCATCAGGGTCGACCCGAGCCGCGCCGCCGCCGAGCGCGCCGTGGTGGCGGCCTCCAGCCGCTCCTCCACGGCGGCGGCCCGGAGGAGCTCGGCCGCCGGCGCGCCCGCCCGCCGGGACAGCTCCAGGACGGCGGCGCCGTCGTCGTCGCCGGACGGCCCGTCGACGAGGCACTCCTCCACGGCTCGGGCCACGAGCGCCACCGCCCCCTGCCACGAGCCGCCTCCCGCGAGCGCGACGGCCAGCAGCTCCAGCCGCAGGCCGGGCACGTCGCCCGGCGGCGTCGCTCCGCGGACGAGACGGGCGTTCCAGGCCCGGGCGGCGGCGACCAGGGCCCCGCCGCCCGCCAGGCACGCTCCGCCGAGGGGCGAGACCAGCACGGCCCCCGCGTCGACGCCGGAGCCGAGGGAGAAGAGGAGGCCGACCACGGGGAGCCCGAGCACGATCCGCGCGGCGGCGCGGGGGCCGGCGAGCGCCACCTCCACCTCGTGGCGCACCTCCTCGGACTGGCGCAGGGCGCGGGCGAACGACCGGAGGCAGTCCGCCAGGGGCGCTCCGCTCTGCTCGGCCACACGCCAGGCGCACGCGACCTGACGCCACTCCCTGTCCGCGCGGAGCCCGTCCGGGACGCGGGCGAAGGGCCTGCTGCGGAGGGCGTCGAGGAGGGCGACGGAGACCGGTGAGCCGCGGGCTGCCTGCGTGCCGACGCGCTGCGCGACGGCAGCCACCACGGCGTGGCGCTCTGACCCGGCGAGGTGCCGCCAGGCCGACGCGGGGGCCACTCCCGCCCCGAGCAGCACGGCGGTGCGCTCCAGGACGACGGCGACCGCCGTGGGCGGTGCCCTCCGCACCGGTCGACCCGGCTCGACGGCGACCGCCCCGTCGTGCCGCCTCAGGGGCCGCCTCCGCCTCACGGCTCCCCCGCCGCGCGGAGGCCCGCCCGGGCGACGAGCTCGCCCGACGGGCCCAGGGCCAGCGAGCCGATCTGCGCGAGCCGCCGACCACCGTCCCGGCGCTCGACGTGCAGCACGGCGTCGACGGCGCTGACCGCCTGCCGGGCGAGGGCCGACGGGGCCAGGCCGGCGACGGCGCCGAGGGCCTCGAGCCGGGCGGGGACGTCGGCGAGCCCGTTGGCGTGCAGCGTCCCGGCTCCGCCGTCGTGCCCGGTGTTGAGGGCCGACAGGAGGTCGCGCACCTCCACGCCCCGGCACTCCCCCACCACGAGCCGGTCGGGACGCATCCGGAGGGCCTCCCGCAGCAGGCGCGCGGTGTCGATGCCGCCCACGCCCTCCAGGTTGGGCTGTCGGGCCTCGAGCGAGACCACGTGCGGGTGCCGGAGGCGCAGCTCCGCGAGGTCCTCGATCAGGACGACGCGGTCGCCCGGGTCGGCCGCAGAGAGGAAGGCCGCCAGGAAGGTGGTCTTGCCCGCCCCTCCCGCGCCGGTCACGAGGACGTTCGCGCGCGTCTCCACCAGCCCCCGCACGACGGCGTGGTCGCCCGGTGCGAAGAAGCCGGCGGCCGCGAGCTCGTCGAGGCCGAGCGGCTCGGGGCGAGGCAGCCGGACGGAGAGGAGGGTGCCCGTCGTCGAGACGGGCGGCAGCACGGCGTGCACGCGCACGCCCCCCGGCAGCCGCACGTCGACGCAGGGCGTCGCCTCGTCGACGTGCCGCCCGCCCCGGGCGACGAGCCGGGCGGCCAGTGAGCGCACGTCCCCCTCGGAGAGGTGCACGCGAGGGTCGGGGCGGGCCCCCGCGCCCCGGTCGACCCAGGTGCCCGCGCCTCCGTTCACGAACACGTCGGTGACGTCGTCGTCGAGCAGCGCGCTGAGCGGCCCCAGGTCGTGGCCGACCGCGCTTACGTCTGCCTCGCGGTGCGCGGAGGCTCCCCGGGCGGCCTCGACCTGTACCCCGGAACGGCCCGACGTACCCCGATCACGACCCCGCTTCCCGGGCACGTCGGGGACGTACCGCCCCGGCGGCCACCCGCGGGTGAGGTCGGGGTGACTCCGGGCTGCTCCACGATCGGTCTCGTCCATCCGCCGACGCTAGCCAGCGGCGGCCACCCAGACAGATCAGTGCACGCCGACCCCGGAACGACTTCGTTCGGAGCGTCCTGGGGAGGGACGACGCCCCGGCCACCCGGGGGCGACGACCGGGTTAAACGAGAGGGGCGGCACCAGTCGGGGGGAACGGGTGCCGCCACGGCAGTGCTGGATCGGGGGGAATCGCTCGCACTGCCTGCCAGGACGAATCCCGACGTGCATCACTGTACCCCAGCTACCCGCTCGGACGCCACGGGTGAGGCCGATCCGTCTCGGTGTGTCGCAGCGCCGGTCGAGGTGCCGGGCGCGCCTGCGGCGTCCGGCCGCCGGAGTAGGGTCGGCGCGACGGCCCCGGCCGCCGCACCGCGACGACGCGAGAGGACCGACATGACCGACGGCACCGCCCCCTCCACCCCCACCGGTGACGACCACGGGGCGGCCGCCTCCCCCGGCCTGGTCATCCCGCCCTCCGCGCAGTTCGTCGAGGAGGCCGCGGCGGGCCCGGAGCTGGCCGCGGCGGCCGCCGCGGACCGGGAGGGCTTCTGGCTGCGACAGGCCCACGAGCGCCTCACCTGGCACCGCCCTCCCGCCGAGGCGCTCGACTGGACGGACGCGCCCGTCGCCCGCTGGTTCGCCGACGGAACCCTCAACGTGGCCTACAACTGCCTCGACCGGCACGTCGAGGCCGGCCACGGCGACCGCGTCGCCCTGCTGTGGGAGGGCGAGCCCGGCGACAGCCGTGCCGTCACCTACGACGAGCTGACCCGGGAGGTCAAGCGCGCCGCGAACCTGCTCGCGTCGCTCGGCGTCGGGGCGGGCGACCGCGTCGTCGTCTACCTGCCCCAGATCCCGGAGGCGGTGGTGGTCATGCTCGCCGTCGCCCGCCTCGGCGCCGTGCACTCCGTCGTCTTCGGCGGGTTCAGCGCCGAGAGCCTCCGTGCCCGCATCGACGACGCCGGGGCGACCGTCGTCGTCACCGCCGACGGCGGCTGGCGACGGGGAACGGTGTGGCCCCTGAAGCCCGCCGTCGACGCCGCGCTCGCCACGGGCGGGCCGTCGACCGTCCAGACTGTGCTCGTCGTGCGCCGCGGCGGCCAGGCCGTCGACTGGGTCGAGGGCCGCGACCTCTGGTGGCACGAGGCCCTCGACGGCGTCGGCGACGAGCACGTCGCGCAGCCCTTCCCGGCCGAGCACCCGCTGTTCATCCTCTACACGAGCGGCACCACGGGCCGACCGAAGGGCATCCTGCACACCTCCGGCGGCTACCTGACCCAGGTCGCGACGACCCACGCGACGGTCTTCGACCTCCGCCCGGCCACCGACGTCTGGTGGTGCACCGCCGACGTCGGCTGGATCACCGGCCACAGCTACGTCGTCTACGGGCCCCTCGCGAACGGCGCGACGCAGGTCCTCTACGAGGGGACCCCCGACTCCCCCGCTCCCGGGCGCTGGTGGGACATCGTCGAGAAGTACGGGGTGACCCTCTTCTACACGGCCCCGACGGCCATCCGTGCCGCGATGAAGGCCGGGCGGCAGCTGCCCCTCGCCCGCGACCTCTCGTCGCTGCGTCTGCTGGGCTCCGTCGGCGAGCCCATCAACCCCGAGGCCTGGCTCTGGTACCGCGAGGTGGTCGGCTCGGGCCGGACCCCCGTCGTCGACACGTGGTGGCAGACCGAGACCGGCGCGATCATGGTCTCGCCGCTGCCCGGCGTCACGGCGACCAAGCCCGGGGCCGCGCAGACGCCGGTGCCGGGCGTGGTGGTCGACGTGGTCGACGACGACGGGGCACCCGTCGGCCCCGGCGGCAGCGGGCTGCTCGTGGTCACCGAGCCGTGGCCGTCGATGCTGCGCGGCATCTGGGGCGACCACGAGCGCTACGTCGAGACCTACTGGGGGCGCTTCGGCGACCGGTACTTCGCCGGCGACGGCGCTCGTCGCGACGACGACGGCGACATCTGGCTGCTCGGGCGCGTCGACGACGTGATGAACGTGTCGGGGCACCGGCTCTCGACCGCCGAGATCGAGTCGTCGCTCGTCGCCCACCCCTCGGTCGCCGAGTCGGCCGTCGTCGGGGCGGCGGACGAGGCGACCGGGCAGGCCGTCGTCGCCTTCGTGGTGCTGCGCGACGGCGCCCGCGGCGCCCAGGCCCCCGAGGAGGCGGTGGTCGCCCTGCGGGAGCACGTCGCGCGCCAGATCGGCAGCATCGCCCGACCGCGCACCGTCGTGCTGGTCGACGAGCTGCCCAAGACCCGCTCGGGGAAGATCATGCGGCGCCTGCTCCGTGACGTCGCGGAGGGCCGGGAGGTCGGGGACACGACCACGCTCGCCGACGCGACCGTGATGAGCGCGATCAGCGCCGGCCTGCGCTGATGCCCACCGGGCAGGGCTCCCGGTCGGGAGCCCTGCGGCCGGGCGGGGTCAGGCGACCTCGAGCACGAGCTCGACCTCGACCGGGCTGCCGAGCGGTAGCGCGGCGACGCCGACGGCGCTGCGAGCGTGGCGGCCGGCCTCGCCGAACACCCGGCCCAGCAGCTCGGAGGCGCCGTTGATCACACCGGGCTGCCCGGTGAACGCCGGGTCTGACGCGACGAAGCCCGTCACCTTCACCACCCGGACGACCTCGTCGAGCGAACCGAGCACGGTCGCCGCGGCGGCCAGGGCGTTGAGCGCGGACCGTGCTGCGAGGTCACGGGCGGCCTCCGGCGTCACCAGCCCGGGGGCCTCGCCCACGACGCCGGTCGCCGGGAGGGCGCCGTCGACGAACGGGAGCTGGCCGGCCGTGAACACCAGCTGGCCGCTGCGGACGGCGGGGAGGTAGTCGCCCGCGGGGGCGGCCACGGCGGGGAGCTCGAGGCCGAGCTCGGCGAGGCGAGCGGCGACGTCGGCCATCAGGCGCCCTGCGGCTTCTCGCGCTTGAACCAGGCGACGGGGCCGCCCTCCGGCCCCTGCGTGACCTGCACGAGCTCCCAGCCCTCGCTCCCCCAGTTGTTCAGGATCGCGGTGCTGTTGTGCACCATGAGCGGCGTGGTCATGTACTCCCAAAGGACCATTTGTGGTTCCTATCAGCTCGGATGTCGTCGGTGTCACTTACCCTGATCTTATGTCTGCCCAAAAATCGAAGCCCACGTCCGTCGTCGGGGCGCTCTTCGGATTCGTCGGCTTCAGCGTGCTGGCCGGCCTCCTCGTCACCATCGGCGTGACGCCGGCGATCGCCGTGGCGGGCATGACCGCCTCGAGCTCGATCGGGGTCTTCGAGTCGATCCCCGAGTACATCGAGATCGGCAAGCTGTCCCAGCGCAACACGCTCTACGCCAAGCAGGGCGGGCAGGACGTCCCCTTCGCGACCCTCTACAGCGAGAACCGCGTCGAGCTCAAGTGGGACCAGGTCTCGGGCAACCTGAAGAACGCCGTCCTCGCCGGTGAGGACCGCCGCTTCTACGACCACGGCGGGGTGGACGTCACGTCGCTCGTGCGCGCCGCGGCGGGGTCGCTCGGGGGCGGCGAGCTGGGGGCCAGCGGCGGCGGGTCGACGTTGACCATGCAGCTGGTGCGCAACATCCGCATCGCTCAGTCGCAGCAGCTCGACACGCAGGAGGAGCGCGACGCCGCCTACAAGGAGGCGACGACGACCACGCTCGACCGCAAGCTCGAGGAGATGAAGTTCGCCATCGGGCTGGAGAAGAAGTACTCCAAGGACGACATCCTGCTCGCGTACCTCAACATCGCGTACTTCGGCGACCAGACCTACGGCGTGCAGGCCGCCGCCCAGCACTACTACAACAAGTCGGCGCTCGACCTGACCGTCGAGGAGGCCGCGAGCCTCATCGCCATCGTCCAGTACCCCGACACCCGCAACCTCTCCACTCCGGAGAAGTACGAGGGCAACAAGGCTCGACGCGACGTCATCATCAAGTCGATGAAGGCCGAGGGCTTCATCGATGAGCCGACGATGCAGGCGGCCCTGGCCGCGGACATCGCGAGCTACGTGCACCTGACGACGCCGACGCAGGGCTGTGCGGCCGTCACGGCAGCCGGAGCCCAGTACTTCTGCGACTACGTGAAGAAGAACATCAAGAACCTCGCCGTCCTGGGCTCCTCGCCCGAGGAGCGCGAGAAGAACTGGGCAACCGGCGGCTACAACGTCTACACGACCCTCGACCTCGACCTCACCGCCAGCGCCAAGGAGAAGGTCGACCGCTACGCCCCGGCGAGCGAGACCCGGCTCCAGCTCGGCTCGGTCGTGAACACCGTGGAGGCCGGCACGGGCCGTGTGCTCGTCATGGCGCAGAACACGACGTTCTCCGAGGTGGCGTCCGAGGACCGCACCCAGACCTCCGTGAACTTCAGCACCGACCAGCAGTACGGCGGCTCGGGCGGCTTCCAGCCCGGCTCGACCTACAAGCCCTTCACCCTGATCGACTGGCTCGAGCAGGGCAACGGCGTGAACCAGTCCGTCAACGCGACTCCCCGCACCTTCCAGCTCACGGCGGACGGCCGTCCGACCGTGCGCTGGACGCCGAAGAACGACGCGGGCGAGAAGCCCGGGAGCATGACGGTCGCCGCGGCCACCGCGCAGTCGATGAACACGGCGTACGCGGCGATGGCCTCCCAGCTCGACCTCGCCGACATCGCCGGGGTCGCCGAGAAGCTCGGCGTGCACCGCGCCGACGGGAACCCGCTGGCCTACGAGAACCCGTCGTCGATCCTCGGCTCGAACGAGGTCGCCCCGCTCACGATGGCCACGGCCTACGCCGCGATCGCGGCCGGCGGCAAGTACTGCGAGTCGATCATCGTGGACAACATCAAGGACTCCTCGGGTGCCGACATCGGCGGTCAGCCCCAGGCCTGCACCCAGGCGCTGGACCCTGACGTCGCCGCCGGCGCCGCCAAGGCGATGTCGGGCCTCTGGACGTCGGGCACGGCCGTCGGCGGCCTGCCTCGCGACGGCATCCCCGAGATCGGCAAGACCGGCACCACCGACGACAAGGACCAGATCTGGATCATCGGCGCGTCCACCCGCGTCGCCACGGCCATCTGGCAGGGCAACTACGACTTCACCGGCGGCAAGAAGAGCCTGCGTGCCTACTCGTCGCCCGTGCAGCCCCGCAACGGCAGCTACGCGAACGCACGGTCGGCCTTCTTCCGTGAGGTCCAGACGGTCAACAACGCCGCGTACCCGGGCGGCGCCTTCGTGGCCCCCTCGAACGCCGTCCTCCGGGGCACCGGGGTCAGCGTGCCCGACCTCGCCGGCAGCACGCCCGCCGCCGCCCAGACGCTCCTCCGCAGCACCGGCCTGAAGTACGAGGACGGCGGTGTGCAGGCGTCGACCCTCCCGGCCGGCCAGGTCAGCGGGTCGGACCCCGCCGGCGGCACGCTCGTCGCCAAGGGTTCCACGGTGCGCGTCTTCACCTCCGACGGCTCGCTGGCCACCACCGTCCCCGACCTCGTGGGCCAGGACCTCAAGGGCGCCGGGGCGACCGTGGCCGGAGCCGGCTTCACCACCGCGCTCGGCGTCTCAGGCTTCACCGCCGGGGACGGCAAGAACCAGTGCCGGGTCGCGAGCAGCGACCCCGCCGCGGGGACGTCCGTCGCGAAGGACACCGCCGTCTCCGTCGTGCTCTACGGCGGCAAGGACGGCAACGACCCCGGAGGGTGCTCGTGAGCCCCCTCTCTGCCGGACGCCTGACGGCCGCGACCGCTGCGGCGGGCGCGGCCGTCGGCCTGGGAGCGTTCGCGTGGGGCGCGCTCGTCGAGCGCAACCGCTTCACCGTGCGTCACGAGGTGCTCCCGATCCTCGAGGCGGGGTCGCGCTCGCTCACCGTCCTCCACCTGTCCGACCTCCACCTCGCCCCGTGGCAGTCGGAGAAGCAGGAGTGGGTCCGCGGGCTGTCGGTGTACGAGCCGGACCTCATCGTGAACACGGGCGACAACCTGGGGCACGCCGACGCCCACACCGCGCTCGAGTACACCCTCGAGCCCTTCCGCGGCGTGCCGGGCGTCTGGGTCAACGGGTCCAACGACTACTACGGTCCCGTCCCCAAGAGCCCGCTCCAGTACTTCGCCGGGCCGAGCAGGCCGCACCGGGCCCCGGCACCGCTCGACGTCGACCGCATGGAGGCCTTCTTCGCCGACCTGGGCTGGCTCGACCTGAACAACACCGCACGCGCCCTGGAGCTCCGGGGCAACCGGCTCGAGCTCTTCGGGGTGAACGACGCCCACCGGGGCTGGGACCGCCTCGACCGCCTCCCCGGTGCCCTCGACGACCTCCGCGAGAACGTCGGCTGGCAGGACGACCGGGGCGGGCCGGACCCCATCGGCATCGGCGTCACGCACGCGCCCTACCAGCGCGTGCTCAACTCGTTCGTCACGAACGGCGCCGACGTCATCTTCGGCGGCCACACGCACGGCGGTCAGGTGCGGGTGCCCGGCTACGGCGCACTCGTGACCAACTGCGACATCCCCCGCAGCAAGGTGAGCGGGCTGACGACCTGGAGCCACGCACGGCGCACCGCGCACCTCGAGATCTCCGCAGGGCTCGGCACGTCGATCTACGCCCCCGTGCGGTTCGACTGCCGCCCCGAGGCGGTCGTCGTGACGTTGACCGCCTGACTCGCTCCCCCTCGGTGCCCACCGCCCCGCGGTGGCACGCGGAGCCCGATTCATCCGCTATCCTTGTACACGTTGCTTCGACCGGCAGAGATGCCGATCGAGATGACGGGGTGTGGCGCAGCTTGGTAGCGCGCCTCGTTCGGGACGAGGAGGTCGTGGGTTCGAATCCCGCTACCCCGACACGACAAAAAAGCTGGACCCTAGGGTCCAGCTTTTTTGTCGTTCTGTGCTTTCTTCACGACGCTGAAGGGCAGGCGGGGGCCTACGGGTCCAGCCTTCCTGTCGTTCTGTGCTTTCTTCACGACGCTGAAGGGGAGGCTGGGCCCTACGGGTCCAGCCTCCGGGCGTGCCGTGCCCCTCCACGGGCAGCGGGAGGCGGGGGCCGGGTCAGGCGAGGCGGCCGCTGCTCTCGGCCAGGTAGCAGGCGCCGCAGAGCGACTCGTACGTGACCTGCTCGCCGTCGATCGCGACCTGGTCCCCGTCGAAGACGAACCGGTCACCGACCTTGCGCGCGTTGAAGACGGCCTTCCGTCCGCAGCGGCAGATCGTCTTGAGCTCCTCGAGGCTGTGCGAGACCTCCATCAGGCGCCGGCTGCCCGGGAACGCCAGCGTGCGGAAGTCGGTGCGGATGCCGTAGGCCAGCACGGGCACGTCCTCCAGCACGGCGATGCGGAGCAGGTCGTCGACCTGCCCCGGCGACAGGAACTGCACCTCGTCGACGAGCAGGCAGGCGAGGTCGGAGCCGGTCTCGTCGCGCACGCGCGCCCGCTCGGCACAGAACACCGACAGCACGTCGTCGCCCGGCGCGAAGGTGACGTCGACGGTCCGGGTGACGCCGAGCCGTGACACGACCGCGTCGTCGCCCTTCGTGTCGACCCGGGGCTTCGCCAGCAGCACGCGCTGGCCGCGCTCCTCGTAGTTGAAGGCCGCCTGGAGCAGGGCCGTGCTCTTGCCGCTGTTCATGGCCCCGTAGCGGAAGTAGAGCTTCGCCACTACTGGAGGTAGCCGTCCTCCGCCGCCCGACGGATCAGCTCGCTCTTCTTGCTCGCCGGTCGGTTGGCCTTGGCGTACTTCTCGCGCACCCGGCGCAGGTAGGTCTTCGCCGTCTCGTACTGGACGTTCATCTGGGCGGCGACCTCGTTGGTGCTGAAGCCCGAGACGTAGAGCCGGAAGGCCTCGGCCTCGCCGGCGCTCAGCTTGGGTCGGCTCTGGTTGGTCGCGCCGACCGGCAGCGGCCGCCAGTCCCGCTGCGGCGACGAGTCGCGGGCGACGCCCATCACCTGGCGCGCGGCGTCCATGACCTCACGCATGGGCAGCGACTTCGACAGGAACGCGCTGGCCCCGGCGTCGAGGGCGCGCTCCCGCGACTCCCGCGTGTCGAGGCTCGACAGCACGACGACCTTGGCGCCGGCGGCCCGGCAGGTGCGGACCCGGGCCTCGATCGAGACGGGCTCCTTGAGCTGGAAGTCGAGGAAGACGAGGTCGGTCGGGAAGTTGTCGCTGTGCACCAGCTGCAGCCAGGTGTGCGCCGTGAGCACGAGGTCGAAGTCGTACGCGTTGACGTTGATCCAGCTCGAGAGGCTGTCCAGGAGGACCTCGTGGTCGTCGAGGATGGCGAGGCGCACCCGGCGGGTGGCGGGCGTCTCGTCGCCGGGGCCGACCGTGCTCCACGACGGGGCGGCGGCGGGCCTGCCGAAGCCCGGGCGGAGGGACGAGCGGCCGCTCGACTCAGTGCTGGTCATAAGAAAACCTTAGTGTCAGGAGGGGGGAGGTGGCGTCGACCTGCAGGTCGCCGAAGACGATGCGGAGCACGGCGAACCACGGTGCGAAGCGGCGGCGGACGACGAACTCCCCCACCGTGGTCGGGACGCTCACGAGGGCCTCGACGCGCTCGTCGACCCGTCGGAGGTCGACCCGCACGTCGTCGGCCTGGACGCCGTCCCGCTCGCCGAAGGCGACGAGCAGGGCGCGCAGCGACGTCCTGTGGTCCGGGGTCATCGCGGAGGCGACGAAGTCGGGGTCGACGACGATGCCCGAGACCCCGCTCGTCGGGCTGACGAAGAGGTGCTCGAGCCACGACCGGTCGGCCTCCGCCACCATCGACACCCGGAGCTGGTCGGCGATGTCACGGGCCCGCTGCGCATCGGCGGCCGTCACCGCCCCCCGGTCGACGAGCGACGAGAAGAACGGCACGACGTCCCTGTTGAGGATGGTGACGCGGTCCTGCTGCACCGACCGGGCGATGCTCGCCCGCAGCTCGTCGGCGCTGGCGCGCCGGAAGGTCGTCGCGCGGTCGATCCACCGCTCGACCAGCAGCGTGAAGGTGCGGGAGAAGGAGGCGGCGGCCGCGGAGAGCGCCACGACCGGCACGACGGCGACGACGACGAACGTCGTGGTCGGCACGGCCGTCACGAACCAGGGCCGTTCGAGCAGCACGACCACGGCCACGACGACCGCGACGACGAGGCCGGCGACGAGGATCTCGGCGGCGGGTCGGTAGGGGGCGACGCCGAGCAGCAGGACGCCGACCGCGAGCGACGACCAGTCGTCGCGCACGAGCTCGTTCTGCCCGAGGAGACCGAGCGCCTCGAGGGCGACGGCGGCACAGGAGAGCACGACCACGGCCACCAGGGAGCGACGCCGGAACGGCGCCCGGAGCGGGCTGGCGGAGAGCACGAGCACGAGGCCGGCCGCCGCCAGGGCCGCGACCGCGCCCACGGACGCGGCCGGGTCGACGATCTCGTCACGACCGCTCAGGGTCGCCGACACGGCCACGGCGAGCGCCGCGACGACGGTGATCAGCGACACGGGACGGGAGGCCAGGGCCCCCACGGGGTCGACCTGCTGCGGGGTCCGCTCGCGGTCGCTCATGCGGCGTCGCCCGTCCGGTCGTCCGAGCGCGCGACGTCCGACGCGCCCTCGGCGCCGGGCACCGGGACCGTGTCGCCCGGCTCGTCGGGGCCGGTGGCCGGGACGCGGATGACGACGGAGGTGCCGCTGCCGGGCGACGACCAGACCTGCGCCGAGCCCCCGACGCGCTCCATGCGCGCCCGGACCGAGTTGCTGAGGCCGAGCCGGTCACGGGGCACCGCGTCCTGGTCGAAGCCCGCACCGTCGTCGATGACCATGACCGAGAGCTCGCCGCCGTCGCCGTAGACGACGACCTCCGCGCGGCGCACCCCGCTGTGCTTCTCGACGTTCGTCAGGCACTGGGTCACGGCCAGGCCGAGCGCCTGGCCCACCACGGGCGCCAGGCGGGCCACGGCCGCGACGTCGCCCGTGACGCCGATCTCCAGCCCCCGGGCGCGCCCCTGCTCGACAGCGCGGGCGAGCTGGCTGTCGTCCCACTCGGCCGTCGCGGCGTCGACCCCGGGCGGGGCGGGGTCACGCAGCCACTCCTGGCCGACGAGCGTCTCGAGGTCCGCCGCCATCGACGAGGCGAGCGACGGGTCGAGCCTGCCGGGGCCCGCGGTCGCGACGGCGGCGAGGTGGTTGAGGACGGTGTCGTGGACGAGCGCCGCGGCCTGCTGCTCCATGTCGTGACGGATGCTCTGGAGCTGCTGGTCGACGGCGGCGCGGTGGATGCTCGGCTGGGCCCGCCGAGCCCGGTCGCGGGCGACGAGGGCGTAGCCGAGGGTGGCGACCACGACGGCCCAGGCCACCACCGTCGTCACGTCGACCTTCGGGGCGGACCCGGTCTGCCAGGTCGCGAGCTGGGTGGCCACCTCGCCGAGCACGAGGCCGCCCGTCGCCCAGGCGATGCTGTGACGCGGGCGCACCCCGCTCGCCCCCACCATGACCAGGGCGATCTTGGGGAGCGAGAGCGAGAAGGCGTCGGAGGCCTGGATCGACGGGACCTGGGCGAAGAGGGTGAGCGCGTACCAGTAGAGGCAGGCCGAGCCGAGGACAAGGTAGGCGGCGTAGCTCGTGGCGCTGCGGTAGGTGGCGACGACGAGCACGAGCGCCGCCATCGTCACGACCGCGACCAGGGCGGGCCACAGGATGAGCGACGGCATGCCCACCTGGTTGCTCACCAGCAGGAGGGCCGCGCCGGCGAGGACGACGCACGCGATCACGTGACAGGAGCGCGCGAGCGCGCGACCGGTGCTCTGGGGAGCGAGGTGGGCGGGCAGTCCGAGCAGCACCGTGCCTCCTTCGCTCCGTGGCTGGCCTGATGATCATGCCAGAACACGGACCAGCTCATGTACCCCGTTATCTGGGGCCACCCCCGGATCGACTCGGAGGAGGGTCGTGATCTGTGCCCCGGTCGCTCAGAAGAGCCGGGGATGCGCGGAGCGTGCCCCGCCGGGGAGCTCCTCGGCCAGGAGCGACCGGGGAGCCGACGTCGGGGTGAGGTTCATCAGCCGCAGCGACTGCTCCGCGTCGTCGAGCGCCCGCGACCGGGTCGTGCCGGTCGAGGGGTCGGCCTCGCCGCGCTGCAGCCCGTGCTGGGCCAGCAGGGGCCGCATCCGCCCCGCGAGCCAGCGGCGGTACCCCGTGGGCGCGTAGGTGCCGTGCGCGTAGAGCTCGCGGTACTTGCTCAGCAGCTCCGGGTGCTCGCGCTCGAGCCAGGCGAAGAACCACTCCTTGACCCCGGGCTTGAGGTGCAGCGCGCTGTAGAGCACCGTGGTGGCCCCGGAGTCGCGGACGGCCTCGAGCGCCGTGGCGAGGTGTTCGCGCGTGTCGGTGAGGTACGGCAGCACCGGCATCATGAAGACGGAGCAGCGGAGGCCCGCGTCGGTCGCCGCCCGGACGGTGGCGAGGCGCGCCGCGGTCGTGGGCGTGCCCGGCTCGATCGACTGCTGCAGCTCGTCGTCGTGGACGGCGACGGACATCGCGATGTCGACCGGCACGTGCTCCGCCGCCTCCGCCAGCAGCGGCAGGTCGCGGCGGAGGAGGGTGCCCTTCGTGAGGATGCTGAACGGCGTGCCCGAGTCGGCGAGCGCCGCGATGATGCCCGGCATGAGGCGGTAGCGCCCCTCGGCCCGCTGGTACGGGTCGGTGTTCGTGCCGAGCGCGACCGGGTGGCGCTGCCAGGACGGCCGGGCGAGCTCACGGGCCAGGACCTCGGCCACGTTGATCTTGACCACGATCTGGCGGTCGAAGTCGTCGCCGCCGTCGAGGTCGAGGTACTCGTGGGTCGGCCGCGCGAAGCAGTAGACGCAGGCGTGGCTGCAGCCCCGGTACGGGTTGACCGTCCAGCCGAAGGGCAGGGCGCTGTCTCCGCCGGGCACGCGGTTCAGCGCGCTCTTGGCGTGGATCTCGTGGAAGGTGACGCCCGCGAACTCCGGCGTCGTGACCGAGGCCACGAGGTTCGACAGCTTGGCGAGCCCGGGCAGGGCCGAGTCGCTCTCCGTCGCCATCGCCTGCCCGCTCCACCGCATGCGTCCATTAGAACACACGTTCGATCGGGCCGGGACGCCGGCGACGGGGTCAGGCGTGGATGCGCAGCGCCTCCGCGGTCGCGCCGAGGGTGGCGGCGGCCCGCTGCTCGTCCGTCGCGACGGACTCCCCGTAGGTCGGCACGAGCCGCCGGAGCACCGGGGTCCAGCCCGCGATGCGGTCGGGGAAGCAGCGCTCCAGCACGTCGAGCATGATCGGCACGGCCGTCGAGGCGCCCGGCGAGGCACCGAGGAGGCCGGCGATGCTGCCGTCCGCCGCGGCGACGACCTCGGTGCCGAACTGCAGCACCCCGCCCTTCTGTGCGTCGCGCTTGATCACCTGGACGCGCTGGCCCGCGGTGATGCGGTACCAGTCGGCCGGGTCGGCGTCGGGCATGAACTCGCGCAGCGCCTCGAACTTGGTCTCCTTGCTCGCGGCCAGCTGGCCGACGAGGTACTTCACGAGGCCGAGGTTGGCGAGGCCCGCCCGGATCATCGGGTAGAGGTTGTGCGGCCGGATCGACATCACGAGGTCGAGCACGGAGCCGTTCTTGAGGAACTTCGGGCTGAAGCCGGCGTAGGGCCCGAACATGAGGCTCGCCTCGCCGTCGACGATGCGGGTGTCGAGGTGCGGCACCGACATGGGCGGCGACCCGACGGCGGCCTTGCCGTAGACCTTCGCCCGGTGCTTCGCGACGACCTCGGGGTCGTCGGTGCGGAGGAACTCGCCGCTGACCGGGAAGCCGCCGAAGCCCTTGATCTCGTCGATGCCCGACTTCTGCAGGAGGTGCAGCGCGCCTCCCCCGGCCCCCACGAAGACGAAGCGGGCGTCGACCGTCGTGGGCGTGCCGCCGACCTGCTTGCGCATCTTGATGCGCCAGGTGCCGTCGCCGAGCTTCTTCAGGCCCGTCACGCGGTGGTCGAGCTCGAGGCGGGCGTCGTTCGCCTCGAGGTGCTCGATGAGCAGCCGGGTCAGCGCCCCGAAGTCGACGTCGGTGCCGGCCTCGATGCGGGTCGCGGCGATCGGCTGCCCCTTCGAGCGGCCGGGGATGAGCACGGGGGCCCACGACCGGATGACGGAGGCGTCGGTGCTGAACTCGAGACCGCGGAAGAGCGGGTGGTCGCGCAGGGCCTCGTGGCGCTTGCGCAGGTACTCGACGTTCTTCTCGCCCCAGACGAAGCTCATGTGGGGCGTCGACGAGATGAACGCGGACGGGTCGGGCAGGGCGCCCTCGGCGACGAGGTGCGACCAGAACTGCCGCGAGACCTGGAACTGCTCGTTGACCTTGACGGCACTGCTGATGTCGATCGTGCCGTCGGAGCGCTCGGGCGTGTAGTTCAGCTCGCAGAGTGCGGAGTGGCCGGTGCCCGCGTTGTTCCAGGGGTTGCTCGACTCCTGGGCCACCTCGCCGAGGGCCTCGTAGATCTGGATCGTCCACGTCGGCTCGAGCTGCTTGATCATCGCGCCGAGGGTGGCGCTCATGATGCCCGCCCCGATCAGGGCGACGTCGACTGGCTTCGGTGCATCGGTCACGGCGTCAGTCTAGGCCGACGCGCGCACGGCGGGGCGAGCGGCCCCGGGGAGCCAGCGCAGGCCTCTCGACGTCGAACGACCGCCGACGACCCCGCCGGTCGGTGCCCGAGCCCGGTCAGAGCCCGAGCCCGGTCAGCGCCTCGTCCATGCGCCGCGCCAGCTCGGCGTAGCCGTCATCGTTCGGGTGCAGCCCGTCGGCTGCCATCCACTCCGGGTGGCCGGTCAGCCACCGCGAGGCTCCGGGCACCTGGTCGGCGTCGATCTCGTCGGCTGCCTCCCGCACCCACCCGGCGATGACGTCGACGCTCTCCGGCCGCTCGTCGGTGTACCAGAACGGCTCGACGACGACGATGCGCGCCTCGGGCAGGGCGTCGTCGAGGCGGTGCAGGTCGACGCCGATCTGCTCGTGGATCTCGTCGGCGCTCCTGTCGTACGAGAAGGCGTCGTTG
This sequence comes from Frigoribacterium sp. Leaf164, assembly GCF_001423665.1. Classification (NCBI taxonomy): domain Bacteria; kingdom Bacillati; phylum Actinomycetota; class Actinomycetes; order Micrococcales; family Microbacteriaceae; genus Frigoribacterium; species Frigoribacterium sp. Leaf164. Next base: position 650,142 of record NZ_LMOX01000001.1, on the reverse strand, counting down.
AGCCCCATGGTGACGATCACGATGTCGGGGTCGGCCGCGATCACCTGGCCCGGCAGGTCGCCGCCCTCGAACGACGTCCGGTTGTTGACGAAGCCCAGGCCGTTCACGCTCTCGTTGTGCTCCCGCCAGCCGCGCTCGGCGCTGACGACGGTCGACCACCGCTTCGACGGATCGCTCGCGCCGGTGCCCAGGGTGTACGAGTCGCCGTAGAAGGAGACGACCGGCCCGTCTCCCTCCGGGACGCCGGCCCGGCCGTCGCCGGCCGACGGCGCCGCGGGGTCGGGCGCGCAGCCGGTGAGGACGAGGAGGGACGCCGCGACGGCGACGAGGGAGCGGGCGAGACGGGTCACGCTCGCTGTTCGGAGCGCAGGAGGCGCGGGTTCGGTGCCCCGCGCCTCCCGCGCTCCCCTGCCGGGCTCAGGCGGCGGCGAGGCGACGGGCCGCGACGATCTCCGCGATCTGCACCGCGTTCAGGGCCGCGCCCTTGCGGAGGTTGTCGTTGCTGATGAAGAGGGCGATGCCGCGGTCGCCGGGCACCCCTTCGTCTTGCCGGATGCGGCCCACGTACGACGGGTCGGAGCCCGCCGCCTGGAGCGGCGTCGGCACGTCGGTCAGGACGACGCCGGGGGCGTCGGCGAGGAGCTCCTTTGCGCGGGCCGCCGTGAGGGCGTCGGCGAACTCGGCGTTGATCGACAGCGAGTGGCCCGTGAAGACCGGCACGCGCACGCAGGTGCCGCTGACGCGGAGGTCGGGGCGCTCGAGGATCTTGCGGCTCTCGTTGCGCAGCTTCTTCTCCTCGTCGGTCTCGTCGAGGCCGTCGTCGACGATCGAGCCGGCGAGCGGGATGACGTCGAAGGCGATGGGGCGCACGTAGACGGCGGGCTCCGGCATCTGCACCGCGCCTCCGTCGTGGACGAGGCCGGCCGTGTCGCCCTCGAGGGCGGCGCGCACCTGGCCGAGCAGCTCGTCGGCGCCGGCGAGGCCGCTGCCGCTGACCGCCTGGTAGGTGCTGACGATCAGGCGCTCGAGGGTCGCCTCCGCGTCGAGGACCTTGAGGACGGGCATCGCGGCCATCGTCGTGCAGTTCGGGTTGGCGATGATGCCCTTGACGGCCTGGTCGATCGCGTGCGGGTTCACCTCGCTGACGACGAGCGGCACCTCCGGGTCCATCCGGAAGGCGCTCGAGTTGTCGATGACGAGCACGCCCGCGGCGGCGAAGCGCGGGGCGTGCGCCCGGCTGCCGGTGGCGCCGGCGGAGAAGAGCGCGATGTCGAGGCCCGTCGGGTCGGCGGTCTCGACGTCCTCGACGACGACGTCGACGCCGCGGAACGACAGCGTCGTGCCGGCGGAGCGCGCCGTCGCGAAGAAGCGGATCTCACGGAGCGGGAAGTCCCGCTCGTCGAGCAGCGTCCGCATGACCTTGCCGACCTGGCCGGTGGCACCGACCACGCCGACGCGCAGCCCCCGCTCGCTCAGGGTGTCGGACATGTCGTGCTCCTTCGTGACGGGTGGTGCGGGGACGGGGGCGGGGCGGAGGCGTGGGCTGGGCCGGGCGGCGCGGTCAGCGACCGGTGCCGGCCCAGACGACGGCCTCGACGTCGCCGTCGAGCTCGAACGCGGTGTGGACGACGCGGAGGGCGTCGGCGAGCGTGTCGGCCCGGGTGACGACCGAGATGCGGATCTCGCTGGTCGAGATCATCTCGATGTTGATGCCGGCCTCGAAGAGGGCCGTGAAGAGACGGGCCGAGACGCCGGCGTTCGTCCGCATGCCCGCGCCGACGAGCGCGAGCTTGCCGATCTGGTCGTCGTACTGCAGCGACTCGAAGCCGATCTCGGCCCGGTCGGACTCGAGCGCCTGGAGGACGGTCGCGCCCTCGGACTTCGGCAGCGTGAACGAGATGTCGGTCCGGCTGGTCGACGCCGCCGAGATGTTCTGCACGATCATGTCGATGTTGGCGCCGGTCTTGGCGACGGTGCGGAAGATCTGCGCGGCCTTGCCGGGCACGTCGGGCACGCCGACGACCGTGATCTTGCCCTCGCTGAGGTCTCCGGCGACGCCGCTGATGATGGGCTCTTCCACGTTCTCTCCCTCTTTCGGGTTGACGACCAGCGTGCCCTCGCCGTTGTGGAACGACGAGCGCACGTGCAGGGTGACGCCGTGCCGCCGGGCGTACTCGACGGCCCGGATGTACAGCACCTTCGACCCCGCGGCGGCGAGCTCGAGCATCTCCTCGCTGGTGATGCGGTCGAGCTTGCGGGCCTTGGGCACGACGCGGGGGTCGGCGGTGAAGATGCCGTCCACGTCGGTGTAGATCTCGCAGACGTCGGCGTCGAGCGCCGCGGCGAGCGCCACGGCCGTCGTGTCGCTGCCGCCCCGGCCGAGGGTGGTGATGTCGCCGGTCGTGCGGTTGAAGCCCTGGAAGCCCGCGACGATCGCGACCGACCCGGCGTCGAGCGCGTCGCGGATGCGGCCGGGCGTCACGTCGACGATGCGGGCCTTGCCGTGCTGCGCGTCGGTGAGCATGCCGGCCTGGCTGCCGGTGTACGAGCGGGCCTCGACGCCGAGGCTGCGGATGGCCATGGCGAGCAGGGCCATGCTGATGCGCTCGCCCGCGGTGAGCAGCATGTCGAGCTCGCGGCCCCCGGGGATCGGCGTGACCTCGTGCGCGAGGTCGAGCAGCTCGTCGGTCGTGTCGCCCATGGCGCTGACGGCCACGACGACGTCGTTGCCCGCCTTGCGGGTCTCGACGATGCGCTTGGCCACGCGCTTGATGCTCTCGGCGTCGGCGACGGACGACCCGCCGAATTTCTGCACGATCAAGCTCACGGGGACTCCAGGGACGGGTACGAGGGGCCGCTCGCGGCGGGCGGGGCCCGCGCGGGCGTGGTCCGATCCTAACGGCGCGGGCGCCGTGTGACGTCGCGCGGCCCGCGACGCCGCGCTCCCCGTACGGTGGGGGCATGCCCGACACCGACGACGCCCGCGGAGCCGCCTCGCGGGTCCAGGACAGCCGCGCCCTCCAGACCCTCGCCCGCGTGGGCTTCGCCATGAACGGCGTCCTGCACGTGCTCATCGGCGGCATCGCCGTGGGCATCGCCTTCGGCGGCGGGGGCGAGGCCGACCAGGGCGGCGCCCTCGGCCAGCTCGCCGCTCAGCCCGCCGGGGCCGTCGTGCTCTGGGTGATCGTCGTCGGCCTCTGGGCCCTCGGCCTGTTCCAGCTGCTCGAGGCCGCGCTGGTGCGCGGGACGGACGGGGAGGCGTGGGGCGCGCGGGCCAAGGAGGGCGGCAAGGGCGTCGCGTACCTGGCCGTCGGCGCAACCGCGTTCACCTTCGCCCGGGGCGGCTCCTCCGACAGCTCCGACCAGACCGAGTCGCTGAGCGCACGCCTGATCGCGACGCCCGGCGGCGTCGTGCTCCTCGTCGTGCTCGCCCTGGCGATCGTCGCCGTCGGCGTCTACTTCGTGGTCAAGGGGGTCAAGCAGAAGTTCCGCCAGGACCTCGTCGTGCCGTCGGGCAGCGCCGGGCGGGCGACCGTCGGGCTCGGCGTGGCCGGCTACGTCGCGAAGGGCGTCGCCCTGGCCGTCGTCGGCGTGCTCTTCGCCGTGGCGGCGATCACCTCCGACCCCGAGGAGGCCAGCGGGCTCGACGGGGCCCTGCGGTCGCTGGCCGAGCTGCCGTTCGGCACGGTCGTGCTCACGGCCGTCGCGGTCGGGCTCGTGGCGTTCGGCCTCTACAGCTTCGTCCGGGCCCGCCGCGCCCGGCTCTGATCGCCGGGCGCGATCGGCCGCCGGCTACTCGCCGACGACCCGGCGCCCCTCGAAGGCACGACCGAGGGTGACCTCGTCGGCGTACTCGAGGTCGCCGCCCACGGGCAGGCCCGAGGCGAGCCGGGTGACGCGGAGCCCGAACGGGGCGAGCATCCGCGAGAGGTACGTCGCGGTGGCCTCGCCCTCGAGGTTCGGGTCGGTCGCGATGATGACTTCCTGGACGGTGTCGTCGGCGAGGCGCTGCACCAGCTGCCGGATGCGCAGGTCGTCGGGCCCGACGCCGTCGATGGGGCTGATCGCCCCGCCGAGCACGTGGTACAGCCCGCGGAACTCGCGGGTGCGCTCGATCGCCTGGACGTCCTTCGCCTCCTCGACGACGCAGATCGTCGCGGGCGACCGACGCGGATCGCGGCAGATCACGCAGGTCTCCTGCTCGGTCACGTTGCCGCAGACCTCGCAGAACCGCACCTTCGTCTTGACGTCCACCAGCAGCTCGGAGAGCCGCGTCGTGTCGAACGACTCGCTCTGCAGGATGTGGAAGGCGATGCGCTGGGCCGACTTCGGCCCGATGCCCGGGAGGCGGCCGAACTCGTCGATCAGCTCCTGGACGATTCCCTCGTACACGGGCTACTCGCTTCTCTGAGGCGTGACGCGGGGGGCGACCGTCTCTTCTTCGATGAACTGGGCCCCGAGGATCTCGCGCACGACGGCCTCGCCGTAGCGCGAGCCGTTCGGGATGCCGCGGCGCGGGTCGCCGGCGGCGGCGCGGCGGGCGGCCGCGGGCGGACCGGCGGGAGTCGCGGGTCGGCCCTCGGGGACCGGCCCGGTGCCCGAGGCGGCCGGCGCCGTGCGCGCAGCGGCGGCCTCGGCGGGCGGGGGCGCGGCGTCGACGGTGGGCACGCCTCCCGGGGGCTCCTCGGTGATGTGCTCGGGCTCGTCGGGCTCCGGCGGAGCCGACTGCGGGATCGGGGCGACGTCCCAGCCGGTGACCGGGTCGGACGACGTCGCCCGCGTCGGAGCCGCGGCGGGGCGGCGGGGCGGCGCCGCCGCGGCCGTCGGAGCCGTCGGTGCCGGGGCGGCGGGCGCCTCGACGGGCTCCGCGGAGCGGGTCGGCGCGGGCGCGGCGACGGGCGCCTGGCGGCGAGCCGGAGGTTCGACCGGAGCGGCGGGGGCGGGAGCGGCGGCAGCAGGAGCGGCGGCAGCAGGAGCGGGAGCAGGCGCGTCGACGGGCGCGGACGCCACGGGCGTCGCCGACGCACCCGTGGGGGCGCCCGGGGCGTCGGTCGGGCCCTCGACCCGGGCGATGTACTTCACCTTGACGCCGAGCACGTGCTGGATGGCGCGTCGCAGGTGCTCGCTCACGCCGTCGCCGGCGCCCTGGGGCTTCTTGAAGCTCTCGACGTCGTGCGCGCTCGGGAAGGTCAGCGTCAGCACGTCGTCGGCGAAGGCCTGCACGGTGGCCGTGACGACGACCATCCACGCCGTCCGCTTCGACTTCTCGACGACCTCGACGATCTCCGGCCAGGCGTCGCGCAGCTGCTGGAGGCTGACCGGCCCGACCGGCGACGAGGCGCGCTCGGGCTCCGGCGGCACCGCGTTCTCGACGGCGGGGGCCTGGGCCCAGGCCGCGGAGTGCGGAGCGCTCGGCGGTGCCGGCTCGCTCGCCGCGGCGCCGGCGCCCTCCCGCGCGGCGGGTGCGGCCGCGGGTGCCACCGACGACCAGGCCTCGGCCGCCGAGGCGGGCGACGACGCCGAGGACGTCGACGCCGAGGACGACGCGGCGGGCGCCGACTCGACCTGGCCGGGCGCGGACGCTCGCGGCGCTGCCGAGGCCGTGCCGCGGGCGGTGGGCTGCGACGACGCGGGCGCCGCGGCCCGCGGGGCCTCCGCTCCCCCGTCGACGCCGACCCGGCGCTCCAGCCGCTCGACCCGGGCGAGGGCGCCGCGGGTGGTCTCGTCGGACTCCGGCACGAGCACGCGCGCGATCATCAGCTCGAGGTGCAGGCGGGGCGAGGTCGCCCCGGTCATGTCGGTGAGGGCGCGGTTCACCACGTCGGCCGAGCGCGAGAGCTCCGCGGCGCCGAACGCGTGCGACTGGGCCGTCAGCCGGTCGAGCTCCTCCGGCGTGACTCCGCGCAGCACGGCGGCGGCCCCCTCGACGGTCGCGCCGACCACGATGAGGTCGCGGAGGCGCTCGAGGAGGTCCTCGACGAAGCGACGGGGGTCCTGGCCGGTCTGCACGACCCGGTCGACGGCGGCGAAGGCCGCCGCGCCGTCACGGGCGCCGAGGGCCTCGACGACGTCGTCGAGCAGGGAGGCGTGGGTGTATCCGAGCAGCGCCACGGCGCGCTCGTAGTCGATGCCGCCGTCGTCGCTGCCCGCCATCAGCTGGTCGAGCAGCGACAGGGTGTCGCGCACCGAGCCTCCCCCGGCCCGGACCACGAGGGGCAGCACGCCGGGGGCGGCGGCGACCTGCTCGCTCGCGCTGAGCTCCTGGACGTACTCGAGCATCTGCGCCGGGGGCACGAGGCGGAAGGGGTAGTGGTGCGTGCGCGAGCGGATCGTGCCGATGACCTTGTCGGGCTCCGTCGTCGCGAAGATGAACTTGACGTGCTCCGGCGGCTCCTCGACGACCTTGAGCAGCGCGTTGAACCCCTGCGGGGTCACCATGTGCGCCTCGTCGAGGATGAAGATCTTGAAGCGGTCGCGGGCCGGAGCGAAGACGGCGCGGTCACGGATGTCGCGGGCGTCGTCGACGCCGTTGTGGCTCGCCGCGTCGATCTCGATCACGTCGAGCGATCCGCCGCCGTCGCGCGCGAGCTCGACGCAGGAGGGGCAGACGCCGCACGGGGTGTCGGTGGGGCCCTCGGCGCAGTTGAGGCAGCGGGCGAGGATGCGGGCGGACGTCGTCTTGCCGCAGCCGCGCGGGCCGCTGAACAGGTACGCGTGGTTGACGCGGTCGGTGCGGAGCGCCGTGCGGAGCGGGTCCGTCACCTGCGACTGCCCGATCAGCTCGGCGAAGTTCTCTGGCCGGTAACGGCGATACAGGGCGGTGACCACCCCCCAAGAGTAGCCGCCGCCACCGACAGGGCGACCCGGCCGGGCGACCGCCCGCCGGGCACGGCGACGGCCCCCGTGCGGGCTGCACGGGGGCCGTCGGGGCGTGCCCCGTCCCGACCCGAACGGGACGGGGCACGCGGGGTGCTACGCCCTCCTCGACCGGACGGCCCGGCGCACCCGGGCTGCGGTGAGCAGCCCCAGGCCGAGCAGGAGGAGGCCGGCACCCGCGGACGCCCACCCGAGGGCGTCCTGTCCGGTGTAGGCGAGGCCGGACGACCCCGCCACGGTCGGCGCGGGCGAGGCGCCGGGCTGGCCGGGCGTGCCCGGCTGCCCCGGGGCCCCGGGCTGACCCGGCGTGCCCGGCGTGCCCGGCTGCCCGGGCAGGCCCGGGAACCCGGGCTGCCCCGGCGTGCCGGGCTGACCGGGCTGGCCCGGCGTGCCCGGCTGTGCCGGCTCGTCCGCCGCGACGACGCTGAAGCCGGTCGTCACGGGGTCGCCCGTGGCGCCGTCGACGGTCTGCGCCGCCGCGACCACGTGGTCGCCGACCGGCACGTCCGCGAACGCGACGGTCCAGGCTCCGGTGGCCGGGTCGGCCGTCACGGTCGCCGTCCGGTCGTCGTCGAGGACGACCGTGACGAGCGCGCCCGGCTCGGCCGAGCCCGACACCGTCACCGGGGCGGTGCCCGCGGCGCCGGCCGGGAGCTGCGCTCCCGCCGCCGGGTCGTCGATGACGACCGGCGCGACCGCCGCGATGACGAGGCCCTGCGAGACGACGCTCGTCGCCCCGTCGACCACCTGGGTGGCGATCACCCGGGTCGCCCCGACGGGCACCGCCCGGAAGGGCAGCGTCCACCGGCCGGCCTCGTCGACCACGACGCTCTGGTCGCGGCCGGCGACCTCCACGACGACCACGGCGCCCGGCTGGCCCGTGCCCGAGACCACGACGTCCTCGAGCCCGTCGCCGTCCGCGTCGCGGATCAGCTCGTCGGGGGCCGGGGCCGTGATGGTCAGGGTGCCGACCGCGGCGGCCGGGGCCACCGAGAACGAGACGGTCTCGGGGGCCGAGGTCGCGCCTCCCACGGTCTGGGTCACCGCGACGGCGTGCTGGCCCGAGGCCAGCCCGACGAGGGGCAGCTCCCAGGTGCCGCCCTCGGAGACCTCGAGGGCGACGGGGTCGCCGCCGTCGAGCACCAGCGAGAGGGCCGCGCCGGGCTGACCGGTGCCCCGGACGACCACGTCCGCGACGCCGTCGGTGCCTCCCGGCACGACGTCGCCCTGGGCGGGCGAGCCGATCCGCAGCGGCGCGACCGTGGCGGCCGGGGCCACCGTGACGGGCACGGTGACGCTGCCGACGACGACGCCGCCCTCGGACTGCTCGACCGTGATCACCTGCGACCCGACCGGGACGCCCGGGACGACGACGGTGAAGTCGCCCTCCGGGCTCACCTGGCCGGTCGCCCCGACGCCGGCGCCGAGGTCGACGGTCACGACCGCGCCCGGCTGGCCGGTGCCCGTGACCGCGAGGTCGACGGTGCCGTCGCCGTCGGCGTCGACCACGAGCTGGCCGGCGGCCGGCGAGGTGACGACCAGGGGCGCGACCGGCACGGTGGGCGCCGGGTCGACCACGAAGCGGACCTCGACCGGGGCCGTGGCCCCGCCCGCGACGACCTGGCTGGCCGAGGCGACGTGCACGCCGGGGCGGACCTCGACGCTCACCTGCCAGGCGCCGCGCGCGTCGGCGGTGACCGTCACCGGGTCGTCGCCGTCGAGCGAGACCGACACGGGCGCGCCCGGCTCGGCCTGGCCGCGCACGACCACGGCCGCCGTGCCGGCCCCGTCGACGACGAAGCGCTCGTCGGTGGTCGGCGACGTGATGACCACGACCGCCGCGACCACGACCTCGAACTGCGAGGTCGCCGGCTGCGAGTCGACCCCGCCGACGGTCTGGACGACCGTCAGCTCGTGGGGCCCGACCGCGAGGCCCGGGAGGGCGAGGGCCCACCGGCCGTCCGCCCCGGCCGTCACGGTGACGGGGTCGCCGCCGTCGAGCGAGACGCGCACCGGTGCACCCGGCTGCGCCGCGCCTCCGGCGGTCAGGTCGGCGGTGGAGGCGGCCGTCGCTACTGTCGTGATGCTGCCGTCGAGGGGCGCCGTCACCGTGACGGGCGTCGCGGCCTGCACGACCAGCGTGCGGGTCACGGGTGCGGTGAGCACCCCGTCGAGCCGCTCGGAGACCGAGAAGACGTGCGTGCCGACGCCGACCGCGAGGAAGGTGGTCGCCCACCGACCGGTCGTCGAGTCGGCCGAGACCGTCTGGCTCCGGTCGCCGTCGAGACCGACCACGACGCTCGCGCCCGGCTCGGCGGTGCCGGAGACCAGCACGTCGGTGGTCGCGGCGTCGTCGACGACCACGACGGGCCGGTCGGCCCGCGGCGTCTCGACCACGACGGCGGCGGCGACGACGACCGTGAGCGGCTGCTCGACGGGCGCCGTCGTGCCGGCCGGCACGGTCTGCGTGACGCTGACCACGCGGTCGCCGACGGGCACGCCGGCCACGGGCACCGAGAAGGAGCCGTCGACGCCGACCGTCCCCGTGCCGACGAGGCCGTCGCCGAGGTCGACCGTGACCGACGCGCCCGGCTGGGCGGAGCCGGCGACGACGACCGTGGTGGTCGCGCCCGCGGTGGGCACCGTCACGACCGTGCCCGCGGGCGGCGTCGCGATGACGACCGGCGCCGCGACGGCGACCGTCAGGTCGACCACCACGGGAGCGGAGGTCGAGCCGTCGATCGTCTGCGTGACCGTGACCGTCGTGCCGCCGACGGGGAGGTCGACGGGCCCGGTGGTCCAGCTGCCGTCGGCGCCGACCAGGAGGTCGACCCTGCGGCCGTCGCCGAGGTCGACGGTGACCGTCGCCCCGGGCTGGGCCTCGCCGCGGACGGTCACCGGTGCCGTGTCGCCGGGGGCGAGCACGACGACGGTGTCGCCGTCGACGGGCTGGTCGACCGAGACGGGCTCGGCGAGCGCCACGGTGAGGGCCTGCGCGACGGGGGCGTTCGTGACCCCGTCACGGACCTGGCTGACGGTCACGGTGCGGTCGCCGGCCGGGACGTCGGCGACGGTGACGCTCCACGCGCCCGTCGTCGGGTCGGCCGTGACGACCTCGGCCAGGCCGTCGCCGAGGTCGACGGTGACGGTCGCGCCGGGCGCCGCCGTCCCGCTCACCACGACGTCGGCGGTGCCCGACGGGTCGGCGGTGGTGACGACCGCGCCGGCGGCCGGGGCCGAGACCACGACCGGGGCGAGGGCGACGACCCTGAGGAGTCGCCGGTCGGGCGCCGAGGTCCGGTCGCCGACCGTCTGGGTCACCGAGACGGTGCGGTCGCCGGCGGGGACGCCGGCCACGATCGCCGACCAGGTGCCGTCGCCGGACGCCCGCACGGTGCGGACGAGCCCGTCGCCGAGGTCGACGCGGACGGTCGCCCCGGCCTGCGCACGGCCCGAGACGGTCACGTCGGCGGTGCCGTCGACCGTGGGCACGGTGACGACCTCCCCGTCGGCCGGCGACTCGACCAGGAGGGCCGCTGCGGGCACCACGGAGAAGTCGCGGGTGACGGGCGCCGAGACGGCCCCGTCGAGCGACTGCGTGACCGAGGCCCGGTAGGCGCCCACCGGCAGGTCCGCGAACCGGACCGACCAGGTGGTCGACTGGCCGAGGTCGGCGGTCAGCACGCGGCCGCCCCCGAGGTCGACCCGGACGACGGTGCCCGGCTGAGCGCTGCCGCTCACCGTCACGTCGGCCAGGTCGGCGGCGGTCAGGACCGCCACCTGCTCGGCGGGGGCCGGCGCGGCCACGACGACCGGGGCGGCCGCGGCGACGACGAGCGGCTGGGTGACGGGCGTCGTGACGACCCCGCCGAACCGCTGCACGACCGAGATGGTGGTCGTGCCGACGGGCACGTCGGGCACGGTGGCCGTCCACGCCCCCTCGGCGTCGGCGGTGACGACGACCGGCGGGAGGCCGCCGACGGTCACCGTGACCTCGGCGTCGCCCTCGGCGGTGCCGCTGACGACGACGTCGGTCGTGGCCGCGGCGTCGATGACGACGAACGGCGTGCCGGCCTCGGGCGCGGTCAGGACGACGCCGTCGGCGACGACGACGGAGAAGTCGCGGGTCACGGGGTCGGAGCTGCCCGCGGGCACCGTCTGGACGACGCTCGCGGTGTGCTCCCCGACGGGGACCCCGGGGACGGTGACGGTGAAGCCGCCGTCGACGCCGACCGTGCCGGTGCCGGTGTGGCTCGTGCCGTCGTCGTCGACCACGACGACCTCGACCGAGGCGCCGGGCTGGGCGGTGCCGACCACGACGACGTCGGCGGTGCCGCCGGCCGCCGGGACGGTGTACGAGGCGTCGACGTCGGGCACCGTGACCACGACGGGGGCGGCCACGACGACGGAGACGTCGGCGGTGAGGGCGGCGGAGACGCGGCCGTCGACCGTCTGGGTGACGGTGGCGGCGTACTCGCCGACGCCGACGCCCGGGAAGGTCGTCGACCAGGAGCCGTCGACGTCGTCGGCGACGACCGTCCGGGTGCCTGCCACGCCGAGGTCGACGGTGACCGTCGCCCCCGGGTCCGCGGAGCCCGAGACGGTGACGTCGGTGGTGTCCCCGGCCGCGATCAGCGGCACGACGGTGCCGTCGACCGGCTCGTCGAGGACGAGGGCGTCGGCGACCGCGACGAGGACGGGGCGGGTCTCGGGGGCCGAGGTCGCGCCTCCCACCGTCTGCGTGACGACGAGCTCGTAGCGGCCGGCGGGGACGCCGGGCACGACCGTGCTCCACGCGCCCTGGTCGTCGGCCTGCACCTCGACGACGCGGTCGCCCCCGAGGCTGACCCGCACCGTGGCGAGGCGCTCGGCCGTGCCCGAGACGGGCACGTCGACGACGCCGGCGGGGTCGACGAGGGTGGCGACGAGCTCGTCGGCCGGCCGCTCGACGACCAGGTCGCCCGCGGCGCGGACGGTGAGGTCGACGGTCACGGGCGTCGAGGTCGTGCCGCCGACCGTCTGGACGACGCTGACGACCTGGTCGCCGACGGGCACGCCCGGCACGGTGACCGACCAGCGGCCCTCGCCGTCGGCCCGGGTCGGCACCGTGGTGCCGGCCAGGGTCACCGTGACCACGGCCTGCGGCTGGGCCGTGCCCGAGACGACCACCGAGGCGGTGGCGTCGGCGTCGATCACGACGACGTCGTCCGCGCCCGTGGGCTCGGCGACGACGACGGGGGCCCCGGCCACGATCTGCAGCAGCTGCGTGACCGGGGTCGACGTGGCTCCGCCGACGACCTGGACGACGCTGATCTCGCGGTCGCCCACGGTGACGTCCTCGACGAGGAGCGTCCAGGTGCCGGTGCCGGGGCCGCCCTCGGTGCCGGTGGCGGTGACCGTGCGGGCGGGCAGGTCGCCCAGCTGCACGACGACGTCGACGCCCGGCGCCGAGGTGCCGCTGAGGGTGACGTCGGTCACCGAGCCGGCCTCGGCCAGGACGACGGGGACGCCGGCCTGCGGGGTGGCGATGGTGACGGGCGGGGCGGCCGCGACCGTGAGGGTGCGCTCGTCGGCGGCGGAGGTCGTGCCGCCGACCGTCTGGGTGACGCTGACCACGTGCACCCCGACCGGGACGCCGGCCACGTCGACCGACCAGGCGCCGGTCGCGTCGTCGGCGTCGGTCGAGACGACCCGGTCGTCGCCGAGGTCGACCCGGACGCGGGCTCCGGGCTGGGCGGTGCCGGTCACGGTGACGACCGCGCGGGCGGCGGCGTCGGGGACGGTGACCGTCGCGTCGCGCTGCGGGTCGAGGACGACGAGCGGAGCTCCGGCCTCGACGGTGAACTCGACGGTCTCGGGGGCCGAGACCAGGTCGCGGAGCGACTGGGTCACGACGACCTCGTGGACTCCGGTGCGGACGCCCTCGAGCACGGTCGACCAGTCGCCCGACGCGGGGTCGGCCTGGACGGTCGCGGTGGCCGTCCCGTCGAGCACGACGGTGACGGTCGCGCCGGGCGCCGCGGCGCCCGAGACGGGCACGCTCACCGTCGCCTCGTCGTCGACGACCACGATCGGGTCGCCGCCGGGCTCGACGACGTCGAGGTCGGCCAGGGCCACGACCTGGAACGTCGTCGTCGCGGGGACGGTCGACGTGGTGCCGCCGACCGTCTGCACGGCGGTGACGGTGGCGCTGCCCGCCCCGACGGGGAAGGTCGTCGACCAGGTGCCGTCGTCGGCGACCACCTGGCGGACGACGCCGCCGAGGGCGACGTCGACCGTCGCGCCGGGCTCGGCCCGGCCGGTGACCGTGACGGTGGCCGGCAGCTGCGAGCCGAACGCCTCGACCACGGAGCCGGCGACGGGCGCGTCGACGGTGACGGGCGCGCCGGCCTGCACGGTCAGCTGCGCCGTCTGCGGCAGGGAGGTGCGGCCGCCGAGGGACTGGACGGCCGTGATCTGGTGCGTGCCCACGGGCACGTCGTCGAAGTCGGCCGACCAGGCTCCGCCGGCGGCGGTCACCGTCACGGTGACGCCGTCGAGGCTGACCGCCACCGACGCCCCAGGGGCGGCGGTGCCGCGGACGGTGACGTCGGTCGTGGCGAGCTCGTCGGCCAGGGTCACGACGTCGGGCGTCGTCACGGCGAGGGGCGACGCGACGACCGAGAAGGTCGCCGGGCCGGCGCCCTGGCTCGTGCCGCCGAGCAGCTGGGTGGCGGTGACCTCGTGGTCGCCGACCGGCACGGCCTGCAGGAGCTGGCTCCACGCGCCGACGCCGTCCGCGACGGTCCGCCCGACGAGGGCGCCGTCGAGGCTGACCTCGACCGTCGCCCCGGCCGCGGCGCGGCCCTGCACGAGGACGTCGGACACCCCCGCGGCGTCGAGCACGACGTAGTCGGGGTCGCCGAGGGGCGTGTCGATCACGAGGTCGTCCGCGCGCTCGATGCGCACGACGACGGTCTCCGGGGTGGTCGACGTCGAGCCGCCGACGGTCTGGGTCGCGCTGACGGTGAGCGGCCCCACCGGCAGCCCGGTGAGCACGGCGCTCCACGCGCCGGCGCCGTCGGCGGTGACCGGGGCGGGGGCGTCGCCGACGGGCTCGCCGTCGGCGTCGGTGACGGAGAGGGCGACCACAGCGCCGGGCGCCGCCGTGCCCGTGACGGGCACCGACGCGGTGCCCGGGCCGACGATCCGCACGGGGTCGTCGCCGTCGGCGGGCGAGACGACGACGAGGGGCTCCGCCGCGACCACCTGGAACGTGGTGGGGGCCGCCGAGAGCGTCTGACCGCCCTGCACCTGCCGGGCCTCGACCGTGTGCGTGCCGACGGCCAGGCCCGTGACGGTCGCCTCCCACAGCGCACCGTCCCGGGTGACGGGCCCGACGACCCCGCCCGACACCGTGACGGTGACGGGGACGCCGGCGACGCCGGTGCCGCGGACGACGACCGAGGTGCTGCCGGCCGCGTCGGCCACGGTGAGGCGGCTGCCGGTCGCGGGGGCGGTGATGACGACGAAGCCGCCCTGCTCCACCACGATCACTCGCGTCGTCGCCGACGACGTGCTGCCGTTCACCGTCTGCGTGGCCGCGACCTCGTAGCTGCCGATCGGCACGCCGGCCAGGTCGACGCTCCAGGTGCCGACCGCGGTGGCGGTGACCGGCGCGGTGCGTCCGCCGCCGAGGTCGACGAGCACGGCGGCCCCGGGCTCGGCCGTGCCGGTGACCGGGACGGTCGCCGTGCCGGTGGCGCCCGGCACGTAGTAGACGGTCTGGTCGGCGGGGCCGGTGATCTCGATCGGCTCGCCGACCTCGACGGTGAGCGGCTGGGTCACGCGGGGCGACGTCACGCCGCCCACGACCTGCGTCGCGCCGAGCGTGTACGTGCCCTCGGGCACGCCGGTGATCGTCGCCGTCCACGCTCCCGTGGTCGGGTCGGCGACGGTGGAGGCGAGGAGGGCGCCCAGGCCGACCTGCACCGCGGCGCCGGGGTCGGCGCGGCCGGTGACGACGACGTCCGCGACGTCGCCCGCCTCGGCCACGGCGACGACCGTGCCGGGGGTCGGCGAGTCGATCAGGAGCGGGGCGCCCGCGACCACGGAGATCGGCCGGGTCTGCGCCGGCGACGTCGTGCCGCCGATCGACTGGGTCGCCGTCAGGGTGCGGCCGCCGACGGGGACGGCCTCGAAGGTGGTCGCCCAGGTGCCGTCGACGGCGACGACGGTCTGCGTCGGCAGTCCGGTGCCGAGCGACAGCGAGACGGTGGCGCCGACCGCGGCGGTGCCGGAGACGGGCACGGTGGTGACCGAGCCCGCGGCGGGCACCCGGTACGCCTGGCCGGGCGTGGGGGCGTCGACCACGAGGGGCGCGCCCGCCGTGACGGTGAGCGCCCGGGTGACGGGGCTCGAGACGACGCCCGCGACGGTCTGCGTCACGCTGACGGTGCGCTGCGGCCCGACGGGCACGCTCTGGATCGTCACGGTCCAGTCGCCGTCGGCGTCCGCGGTCGTGGTCGCGAGGTGTCCGTCGCCGAGGTCGACGCGGACGGGGGCGCCGGGCTCGGCGGTGCCGGTCACGGTCACCGGGGTGACGGAGCCGGCGTCGGCGAGGGTGATCACGGCGCCGTCGTCGGGCGAGGTGATCGCGACGCCCTCGGCGGCCTCGATCGTGACGTCCGTGGTCAGCGGGGCGCTGGTGGCGCCTCCCACCGTCTGCGTGGCGGAGACCGGGTAGGCCCCGACGGGCAGGGCGGTGAAGACCGTCGACCAGGTGCCGCCGGCCGCGACGGTCGCGGCCTGCGTCCGGTCGCCGGGCAGGGTGACCGTCACGGTCGCGCCGGGCTGGCCCGTGCCGCTCACGGTGACGTCACGGGTGGAGTCGGCACCGGGCACGCGCAGGACGGTGCCGGGCGTCGGGGCGGTCAGGGCGAGCGCGGTGCCCGCCTGCACGCTGAACGCACGGGTGACGACGGCGGAGGTGTCGCCGCCGAGCGACTGCGTGACGGAGGTGGTGTACGAGCCGACGGGGACGCCGTCGACGGTGGTCGTCCAGCTGCCGTCGGGGCCGACGGTGGCGGTCGCGGTGCGCCCGCCGCCGAGGTCGATCGCGACCGCGGCGCCGGGGGTGCCGGTGCCCGCCACGACGACGGGCGTCGTCGACGCGCCGTCGAGCACCGTGTAGACCCGGCCGGCGGTCGGGCTGGTGACGACGAGGGGCTGCTGCGCGACGACCACGAAGGCGCGCGTCTGCGTGCCGGTCACGGTGCCGCCGACGGTCTGGGTGACCGTCGCCTGGTGCTGGCCGGCGGGCACGGCGGCGACGGGCACGCTCCAGGTGCCGTCGCCCGCCACGGGCGCGGTGCCGGTGAGGGCCGGGGCGCCCGCGACGAGGGCGGGCACGCTGACGCGCACGGTCGCGCCGGGCTCGCCGGTGCCGGTGAGCGTCACGGTGCGGGTGGCCCCGGGCGTCGCCGCGACGACGAACTGCTGGCCGGGGGCGGGGGTCTGCACGGTGAGGCCGACGAACGCGGCGGCACGGGCCGTCGACGTCGCGAGGTCGACGCGGAGCCCGCCCGCGAGCGCGGGCAGGACGGTGAGGCGGACGGCGTGGACGCTGCGCGAGCCGGCGTCGGTGCCGCGGGGGTCGCGGAAGCCGGGGGCGTCCTGCGCGTTGATCGTGACGCCGGCGAGCTGGCCGAGCACGGCCGTCAGGGGCGACAGGGCGAGCAGCGTCGCGCTGGTCACCGTGGTGATCGCCGAGGTCGTGGCCGTGAGCCCCGCGCCGGTGACGAGGGGCGAGTAGACCGCGCCGACGGCGGGCAGCAGCGTGCCGGTCACGACGGGCACGACGACCCCGCGGAGGAGGGGCCGGACGAGGACGGTGTCGAGGGCGCCGGTGCCCGTGACCGAGACCGCGGAGGCGGGGGTCGTGCCGGCGAGGAGCTGGCCGATGGTCGTGTCGACGGTCGCGGTCAGGCCCGCGACGCGCACGGGGGGCAGGATCCCGGTCTTCAGCAGGACGTCGGTGGTCAGGCCGACGCGGACGGCGGTGGCCTTGACGGCCCGGTCGACGGCCGCCGTGAGGTTGGTCGGCAGCTGGACGTCCAGGATGTCGGCGATGCCGTTCGTGATGGCCGTGACCCGCTGGGTCGTCAGCAGCTCGCTGTTCGGACCGAGGTCGTTCAGCGCACCCACGTCGATGACCACCTGGCCGGTGCTCGGGGTGATCGTCACGGGGCCGGAGGTCAGCGGCTTCGCGAGCTCGGCGGCGACGGTGGAGTCGAGGTCGACGGTCGCGGTGGCGGTCACGGCCGTGCCGTCGAGGCTGACAGCTCCCCCGAGCCCGAGGGTGCTGAGGGCCGAGGTCAACGGGGCCACCACACCGGTGGTCGCACCGGCCAGCCCGGTGCCGCTCGTGGCTCCGTTGATGCCCGTGCTGACGCCGCGGAGGCTGGCCTGCAGCTGCCCGGTGAGCGCGGAGACCGCGGGGCTCGTCATCGTGTAGCGGGCGCCCGCGACCTGGTACGCGGTGCTGACGTCGGAGCCGGCGGCGGTGCGCGTCTCGGTGATCGACGAGGAGAGCGCGCCGAGGCCGAGGGTGACGTCGCTGACGACGCCGCTCGCGGCCGGCACGCGACCGAGCAGGGGCGTGAGGTTCAGCGACGCCCCGGTGCCGGGAGCGCCGCTGCCGACGGCGATGGCCCCGTTCGCGCCGACGGCCCCGGCGCTCGCGTAGGCGCCGGTCGGCGTCGTGCTCGCGTACTGCCCGGCGACGCCGAGCTTGAGGATGCCGTTCGGCCCGAGGAGGTCGACCGGGCCGAGGCCCACCTGGAGGGCGTTGAGCGCCTCGACCGAGAGGCCCCTGTTCACCACCCCGCCCGAGCCGGCCGCACCGGTGGCGGAGTAGGCGCCCTGGAGCTGCACGATGCTGTCGAGGCCGACGATGCCCGAGCCGCTCAGCAGCGAGGCCTCGGCCTCGCTGACGTCGGTCGTCGCGGCCTGCGCCGGGACGACCGCGAGGGCGCCGACGACGGCCGCGATGGCCGCGGTCGCCGCGATCCTGAGCCCGAGGGCCTTGCTGAGGGTGCGCTCGCGGGTGCTGCGCTCCGCCACATGACGTCGCATGTGCGTGCCTCTTCCTGGCGGGACTGACCCGCCGCCTGATCCGGACCCCCCGCTGGTGAGACGGGAGGGGTGCGTGTGTTCAGTTGTGGTTCGGGTGTTCGGGTGTCCGGGCCGTCGCCGATGAGCCCCTGCGGGCACGACGAAGAGGCGAGCGGCCTAGCGCGGGGTGCGCGGGGTCGTTCGCCTGCGGGTGCTGCTGACGTGCCGTGGTGAGGGGCTCATCGTCCTGATCCTGACGGTCGGGCGGCTGCGGTGCCGCACGGTCGGCGGACCGCCCTGGTGAGGGGCGGACCGGCACGGTGGTGAGCCGTGCCGACGAGGTGGTGGGTCTCGTCGTGACGTCATCCTATGCAGACGGCGCGAAGCTGAACATCCCTCCGTTGCCCCCATCCCGGGGGCCAGGTGTCCCCCGACCGAGCGGTCTGCCCCACCACGTCCGGCCCTCCGCGCTCTTTGCACACCCCGCAATGTCCCCCGCGCCGCGCCGCAGGGGCGGCGACGCCCCCCTCAGGTTCGCGACCCGCTGATCCCGTCGCGCCCCCGCACCGCGCCCCGTCGCGCCGCAGGGGCGGCGGCGCGTGAAAAAGCAAGGACTCCCCACGCACCCGCCAGAGCCAGGTTGCCCTTGCTGCGTTTCCGCCCTGGGGGAGTTGGCCTGGATGACGCCACGTGGGGAGCCTCGAGAAGTTTAGCGGCTCCTGAGCGGCTCCGGCGACACGGGGCGTTCGATGGGGGCATGAGAATCGTCATCGCCGGAGGGCACGGCAAGATCGCCCAGCTCCTCGAACGCCGCCTCGCCGACGCCGGGCACGACCCCGTCGGCATCGTCCGCAACCCCGACCACACGGCCGACCTCGAGGCGGCGGGGGCCCGTGCCCTCGTGCTCGACCTCGAGCAGACCGACGTGCAGACCCTCGCCGGTCACCTCGACGGGACCGACGCCGTCGTGTTCGCCGCGGGCGGCGGAGGCGGGAGCGGGGCCGAGCGCAAGCTCACCATCGACCGTGACGGGGCCGTCCTGCTGGCCGACGCCGCCGAGGCCGCGGGCGTCTCGCGCTACGTGATGGTCTCGGCCATCGGCACCGACGACTTCGACCCGGAGAAGGCCCAGCTGCCCGCCGAGGACGACGACGCCGTGTACCAGGTGTACATGCGCGCGAAGAGCGAGGCCGACGCCGACCTCCGCGCCCGTGACGGCCTCGACTGGACCATCGTGCGCCCCGGCGGCCTCACCGACGACGCCGGCACCGGCCAGGTCACGGTCGGTACGACGGTCGAGCGCGGCACCGTGCCCCGGGCCGACGTCGCCGAGGTCATCGCCACCGCGATCCTCGAGGGCACGGCGGTGAAGACGCAGTTCGAGCTCGTCTCCGGCGAGACGCCCGTCTCCGACGCGCTCGCCAC
>NZ_LMOX01000001.1:630556-630724 GCF_001423665.1 Frigoribacterium sp. Leaf164 | reverse complement strand
GATCAAGTACTGAACCGGCCCACGCCTCCCCCACGACGGGAGGTCAGCCCCCTGCACGACGAGAGGGACCAGGGAGGCGCGACCCGCGCCTCCCTGGTCCCTCTCGTCGTCGGGTCGGTCAGCTGAGCGCCGCGGCCTGACGTGCGATCTCGAGCTCCTCGTTCGTCG
>NZ_LMOX01000001.1:526974-630537 GCF_001423665.1 Frigoribacterium sp. Leaf164 | reverse complement strand
GCACGACGAGCACCGAGACGGCCGCGCCCTCCGGCGAGATGAGCCGTGCCTCGCGAGAGGAGAGCTCGTTGCGGTCGTCGTCGACGCGGATGCCGAAGAAGTCGAGGCCCGCCAGGGTGCGACGGCGGAGCAGCGCGTTGTTCTCGCCGACCCCCGCGGTGAAGACGACGGCGTCGAGGCCGCCCAGCTGGGCGACGTACGCGCCGACGTAGTGCCGGATCCGGTGGCGGTAGACGGCGAGCGCCGCCTCGGAGACGGCGTCGCCGCGCGACGCGCTGTCCTGCACGTCGCGCATGTCGCCGCTGCCGGTGAGGCCCAGCAGGCCGCTCTGCTTGTTGAGCAGGGTCTCGAGCTCGTCGAAGCCGAGGCCGGCCTCGCGGTGCAGGTGGAAGACCGCGGCCGGGTCGATGTCGCCCGAGCGGGTGCCCATCACGAGGCCCTCGAGGGGGGTCATGCCCATGCTCGTCTCGACCGAGCGGCCCCCGTCGATCGCCGCGACCGACGCCCCGTTGCCGAGGTGCAGCACGATGATCTTGAGCTCGGCGAGCGGGCGCCCGAGGAAGGCCGCCGTCGCCTCGGAGACGTACTTGTGCGACGTGCCGTGGAAGCCGTAGCGGCGCACGTGGTGCTTCGACGCCAGCTCGGCGTCGATCGCGTAGGTGTACGCGGCGGGCGCGAGGGTCTGGTGGAAGGCGGTGTCGAAGACGGCGACGTGCGGCACGTCGGCGAAGGCCTCCTTCGCGGCGCGGATGCCCTGCAGGTTCGCGGGGTTGTGGAGGGGCGCGAGCGCCGAGAGGCGGTCGATCGCAGCCTCGACCTCGTCGGTGACGACGGTGGCCCGGTCGAACTCCTCGCCGCCGTGCACCACGCGGTGGCCGACCGCCACGGGCGGGTGCTCGTCGAACGACGGGCCGTGGTCGCGGAAGGCGTCGAGCATCGCGGCGAAGCCGGCGGCGTGGTCGGCGACGGGGGCGGAGTCGCTGCTGGTCTCCTCCCCCGTCAGGTGGTTGCGGTGCTTCGTCGACCCGGTGGCCTCGCCGATGCGCTCGACCAGGCCGCTCGCGAGGGTGGCCTCGCCGTCGAGCTCGATCAGCTGGTACTTGAACGACGACGATCCGGAGTTGACGACGAGGACTGCGCTCACGGGGTGTTCCCTTCTGCGGGGGCGGGGGTGGAGGCGGTGGTGACGGGGGCGGGCAGGGCCGCGACCGCGGGGTCGGCGGTGACCCGCGCCTCCGCGGCGGGGGTCCCGGCCTGGATGGCGGTGATCGCGACCGTGTTGACGATGTCGCTGACGAGGGCGCCGCGCGACAGGTCGTTGATCGGCTTGCGGAGCCCCTGGAGGATCGGGCCGATCGCGACCGCTCCGGCGCTCCGCTGCACCGCCTTGTAGGTGTTGTTGCCCGTGTTGAGGTCGGGGAAGATGAACACCGTCGCCCGGCCCGCGACGTCGGAGTCGGGCATCTTCGCGGCGGCGACCGTCGGGTCGGCGGCCGCGTCGTACTGGATCGGGCCCTCGACGAGGAGGTCGGGGCGGCGCTCGCGCACGAGGGCGGTCGCGGCGCGGACCTTCTCGACGTCGGCGCCCGAGCCGCTGTCGCCGGTGCTGTAGCTGAGCATCGCTACGCGCGGCTCGATGCCGAACTGCTCGGCCGTCTGCGCCGACGAGATCGCGATGTCGGCGAGCTGCTCGGCCGTCGGGTCGGGGATGACGGCGCAGTCGCCGTAGACGAGCACGCGGTCGGCGAGCGCCATGAGGAAGACGCTCGACACGACGCCGACGTCGGGCAGCGTCTTGATGACCTCGAAGGCCGGGCGGATGGTGTGGGCGGTGGTGTGCGCCGCGCCGGAGACCATGCCGTCGGCGAGCCCTAGCTTGACCATCATCGTGCCGAAGTAGGAGACGTCGGTGACGGTGTCCATCGCCATCGCGGCCGAGATGCCCTTGTGGGCGCGCAGCCGCGCGTACTCCGTCGCGAACTGCACCTGGAGGCTCGGGTCGAACGGGTCGAGCACCCGCGCCTCGGCGAGGTCGAGGCCGAGCTCGGCCCCCCGGGCGCGGATCGCGGTCTCGTCGCCGAGCAGCGTCAGCTTCGCGACGTTCCGCTGCAGCAGCGACGACGCGGCGCGGAGGATGCGGTCGTCGTCGCCCTCGGGCAGCACGATGTGCTTCGCGGCGCCGCGGGCACGCTCGAGCAGCTGGTACTCGAACATCAGCGGCGTGACGACGCCCGACGGGCTCACCTGGAGCAGGCGGAGCAGCTCGGCAGCGTCGACGTGTCGCTCGAAGAGGGCGAGGGCGAGGTCGTACTTGCGCGGCGAGTCGGCGGCGAGGCGGCCGCGAGTCTGCGTGATCGCGAGCGCGGTGTCGTAGGTGCCCAGCTCGTTGCGGGCGACCGGGAGCGAGCTGCCGAGGCCCTCGAGCAGCAGGTCGACCTGCGGGGCGAGGTCGAAGCCGCCGTTGAGCACGATCCCGGCGAGCGAGGGGAAGGTCTCCGACGCGTGGGCGAGCACCGTGGCGACGAGCACGTCGGACCGGTCGCCCGGCACGACCACGACGGCGCCCTCGGTGAGGCGCGGCAGGACGTTCTCCATCGACATGGCCGCCACGACCACGCCGACCGCCTCGCGGTCGAGCAGGGCGTCGTCGCCGCGGACGAGCGTCGCGCCGGTGGCCGCCAGGACGGCGCGGACGGTCGGAGCCACGAGGAGGCGGTCCTCCGGCAGCGCCCAGACGGGCACCCGGCCGCCGGGTGCGGTCTCGAGGGCCGAGCCGATGCCTCCGACGACCTCGTCGAGGCGCTCGGGGTCGACCCGGTTCGCGACCACGGCGAGGAGGCTGGCGTGCTCGCTGCGGAGCTCGGCGGTGGTGACCTCGGCGACCTGGCGCATGTCGATGCCGGTGCGGGCCGCGGTGCCGTCGGCGGTGCGGCCGCCGAGCACGAGCAGCACCGGAGCGCCGAGGTTGGCCGCGACCCGCGCGTTGAACGAGAGCTCGGTGGGGCTGCCGACGTCGGTGTAGTCGGAGCCGATCACCACGACGGCGTCGCACTGGCGCTCGACCGCGGCGAAGCGGCTGACGATGGTCGCGAGCGCGGCGTCGGGGTCACGGTGCACGTCGTCGTAGGTGACGCCGACGCACTCGTCGTAGGCGAGGTCGACGCTGTCGTGGGCGAGCAGCAGCTCGAGCACGTAGTCGCGTTCGTCAGTAGAGCGCGCGACGGGGCGGAACACCCCCACCCGGCCCACCTCGTGACCGAGCGTGTCGAGCACGCCGAGCGCGATCGTCGACTTGCCGGTGTGGCCTTCTGCGGACGTGATGTAGATGCGGGTCGACACGGCCCTCAGCCTACGACCGGCCGGCTCCGAGGCGCCGGTGAGGCGGGGGTCGGCACGGAGCGGAGGCGGACACCGGGGACGCTCAGCGGGGCAGGCGGGGGCTGTCGGGGTTCAGCAGCGAGTGGCGGCGGCCGTAGCCGAAGTAGACGACGAGGCCGACGACGAGCCAGACGCCGAAGCGCAGCCAGGTCTCCCAGTGCAGCTGGGCGATGAGGAAGCCGCTGGCGAGCACGCCGAACGCGGGCACGAACGGCATGAGCGGGAGACGGAAGGTGCGGGGCGCCTCCGGCTTGCGGTACCGGAAGACGATGACGGCGACGCAGACGACGACGAACGCGGCGAGGATGCCGATGTTCGTGAGGTCGGCGACGGCCCGGATCGGGAAGACGCCGGCGAGCAGGGCTGAGGCGACGCCGGCGATCCAGGTGACCCGCTGCGGCACGCCCTTGCGGTCGGTGCGCGCGAACCAGCCGGGCAGGAGGCCGTCCCGGCTCATCGAGAACCAGACGCGCGTCACGCCGAGCAGGAAGGTGAGCATCACGGTGAGGATCGAGATCACGGCGAAGACGGAGATGATCGTGGCGACCACGGGCAGGCCGACGCTCGTGAAGGCCGAGGCGAAGCCGGCCTCGGGGTCGATCTCGCGCCAGTCCTGCATGCCGGTGAGCACGAGCGTCGCGGCGACGTAGAGGATCATCGCGATGATCAGCGAGAGCACGATGGCCTTCGGCATGTGCTTCTTGCCGTCGACGCTCTCCTCCGCGGCGGTGCTCATCGCGTCGTAGCCGAAGACCGCGAAGAACACGGTGGCGGCACCGGTGAAGACGGGGCCGAACCCGTTGGGCACGAACGGGGAGAAGTTCTCGGCGTTCAGGTGGAAGAGTCCGAGCCCGATGATGAAGAGCACGAGCAGCACCTTGATGCCGACGGCGACGATCTCGAACCGGCCGAAGGCCTTCGAGCCCCGGCTGAGGATGAACGTGACGAGCAGGCAGACGACGATGGCGGGGAGGTTGACGACGCCGCCCTCCCCCGCGTCGGGCGTCGAGGCGATCGACGCCGGGAGGTCGAGCCCGAGACCGGAGAGGAAGGCGTCGAAGTAGCCGGAGATGCCGATCGCCACGACCGCGACGATGGCGACGTACTCGAGCAGGAGGTCCCACCCGATGAACCAGCCGACGATCTCGCCGAGGGCGACGTAGCCGTACGTGTAGGCCGAGCCGGCGCGGGGCACCATGCCGGCGAACTCGGCGTACGACAGGGCGGCGGCCGCGCTGGCCAGGCCCGCGATGAGGAACGAGAACAACACGGCCGGCCCGACGCCGGGGTTCGCGTCGTCGCCGTGGGCCACGAGGCCGGCGAGCGAGAAGACGCCGACCCCGATGATGCCGCCGACGCCGATCGCGGTCAGCTGCCAGAGCCCGAGGCTCTTGAAGAGGCCCGTGCCGCTCGTCTCGTCCTCGATCTCGAGCACGGGCTTCTTGCGGAGCACGGACCGTGACGCGTCCTTCGGGGCCATGGCGATCTCCTCCTGCGCGCACGCCGTCGTGCGCGGTCGGTCCTGTGGAGCGGGGTGCCGCCCCGCGACCGACCCTACCGAGCCCGGGGGCTCAGGAGTAGTCGTGCTGCGCGACGCCCATCGAGCGGTAGACGAAGCCGTCGTCGCTGGTGGTGTCGGTGTCGAGCTCCCAGTTGAGGTCCTCGCCGTCGTCGGCGCCGGGCCGCATGACGCTCTTCTGCGGGAGGCCGTCGATGTAGGCGAGCTGCTCGGAGGAGACCTCGGCGCCGTCTTCGCCGATGAAGGATGCGGTGTAGGTGTCGTCGCTCATGAGCCGAACCTACGCGTGACGCGGGTGACGTGACCGGCCGCACCGCGCCTCCTAAGCTCGTCGCATGCTGATCCGCACCGCGACCGAGGCCGACCTGCCGGGCGTGCTCGAGATCCACGCCCACGCCGTGGCCCGCTCGACCGCCATCTTCACGGAGGTGCCGCCCGACCTGCAGGGCCGGCGCGACTGGCTGGCGGCGCACAGCGAGCCCGGGCGCAGCGCGATCGTCGCGGTCGAGGGCGACCTCGTCGTCGGCTACGGCAGCGTCGGGCCGTTCCACGCGAAGCCGGGCTACCGCCACACCGTCGAGAACAGCGTGTACGTGCGGGAGGGCCACCAGGGCCGGGGCACCGGGCGGGCCCTGATGGAGTCGCTGATCGCGTCGTCGAGGGAGGCCGGCCACCACGTGATGGTCGCCCTGGTGGAGGCGGGCAACGAGGGCTCGGCGCGGCTGCACCGCTCGCTCGGCTTCGAGGACGCGGGCCTGCTGCGCGAGGTCGGCACGAAGTTCGGCCGCTGGCTCGACCTCCGCTACATGACCCTCCGCCTCGACGACGCCCCCGCCGACCCCGCCCCCTGACCCGTCCATCCCCCGACCGATGCGGAGGCGGCGAACCCGCCCAGCGCCGCCCCCCAGCGGAGGCGGCGAAGCCGCCCAGCGCCCCTCGGGTGCGGCGGCGAAGCCGCCCAGCGCCCTCCGGTGCGGCGGCGAAGCCGCCCGCACCAGCGCCGAGAGGCGCCAGACCAGCACAGAGCGACGAATGGCCCTCCCGTACGGGAAGGCCATTCAGTCGCGGAGGATAGGGGATTCGAACCCCTGAGGGCTTGCACCCAACACGCTTTCCAAGCGTGCGCCATAGGCCACTAGGCGAATCCTCCTGAGGTGAGCACGGTGAGACCGGCGCACGACCTCGTCAATGGTAGCGGACGCGGAGGGGTGCTGCGGACGACCTCGGCGCCGTCCGCGCGTAGCATCGTCGGATGGACTCCCCCGCCTCCTGCCGCGTCGACGCCTGGCTGTGGGCCGTGCGCGTGGTCAAGACCCGGTCGGCCGCGACGACCGCGTGCCGGGCGGGGCACGTGCGGGTCAACGGCGAGCGGGTCAAGGCCGCGCAGGCCGTCCGGCCGGGCGACGAGGTGCGGGTGCGCCTCGCGGGGCTCGAGCGGATCCTCGTCGTCCGCCAGTGCCTCGTGAAGCGGGTCGGCGCACCGGTCGCGGCCCTGGCCGTCACCGACCTCACGCCGCCTCCCCCGCCGCGCGAGGAGGTCGCCGCGGTGCCGGTGCGCGAGCGCGGGGCCGGACGGCCGACGAAGCGCGAGCGGCGCGAGCTGGAGCGCCTCCGCGACCGCTGAGCCGGGGCCCGGGGCGGGTGCTGCGGGGGCTCGACCCGCGACTCCCCCCGTTCGCGGGCTGCCCGGTCTGGGGTGCCGTGACCGCACCGCCCGGTGCGGTCGAGAGGGGGCCGATCCCGTAGGCTCGGAGCTGCACGAAGGACTGTCAGGGGTGGCGGTCCTCCTCCGCGGGCGGGGGCGTCGTC
Organism: Frigoribacterium sp. Leaf164; assembly: GCF_001423665.1. Taxonomy (NCBI): domain Bacteria; kingdom Bacillati; phylum Actinomycetota; class Actinomycetes; order Micrococcales; family Microbacteriaceae; genus Frigoribacterium; species Frigoribacterium sp. Leaf164. The sequence continues at coordinate 623,831 of NZ_LMOX01000001.1, read as the reverse complement.
GTGCCGCACAGGGGGACGGGATGAGGGCTGGCGTCGCACGCGACGACTTCGAGGCGTACGCGCTGCCGCGCGCCTCCGTCGCCCGCACGGCCGTGCTCACGGCCGTCTTCGGGCTCGTGCCCGTCGTGCTCGCCCTGCTCTGGCTGACCCGCGGCACGGCCCACTGGCCGGCGGTGATCTGGGCGGCCGACGTCGCGGTCGTCGTCGGGCTGGTCTGCTACTGGCGGTACAGCGTCTCGTTCGTCGGGGTCACGGCCGACGAGTTCATCAAGCGCGGCTGGCTGCCCGGGTTCGTCCGGCTGCGCCGCGAGCGGATCGCGGCGGTGGTCGTGGTGCGCACCTACCGCTCCGACTCGGCCGACACGGTGCCCCAGCTCTTCGCGACCGACGCCGGCGGCGCCCCGCTCTTCCGCATGCGCGGCACGTACTGGTCGGAGGAGGCCATCGCGCTCGTCGCCGAGACCCTCGGCTCGCCCACCACGACGGTGCCGAAGCCGCTCTCGTTCAGCGAGCTGTACCGCCAGTACCCGGGCAGCCGCTCGTGGTACGAGGGCCGGCCCGTGCTCGCCGCCCTCGCCGTCGTGGTCGTCTTCGCCCTCGCGGCCGGCGGCCTCACGGTGCTGTGGGGCGTGCTCTCCGGCTCCTGACCGGCGGCCGGGCGCGTCAGCGGCGCCGGAGGGTGCCGAAGATCCCCTTCACCACCTCGCGGACGACCGCGCGGCCGGCCGACGAGCCGAGCACATCGTCGAGCAGCCCGCCGTCGTCGCTCCGGGAGCGCGAGGTGCGGGAGCCGCCGGAGGCGCGGGTCGAGCCCGTGCGCCGCTCCCGCCGCGACGCGGTCGCCTCCGCCCGCTCGAACTCGCGTTGCTGACGGTCGTACTCGGCCTGCGTCGCCGCCTGCTCGGCCTCGCGCTCCTCGCGGAAGCGGTCGGCCGCGGCCGCCGCGTCGAGCTTCCGCGCGAGCATCTCCCGGGCGGAGTCCCGGTCGACCGCGGTGCCGTAGACGGCGCTCAGCGGCGAGGCCGCGACGTCGGCCGCCATCTCGTCGGCGGGGGTCGGCGCCATCGAGCCGCGCGGGGCGCGCAGGCGGGTCCAGGCGACCGGGCTGGGGGCGCCGCGCTCGCTCATCACCGTCACGACCGCCTCCCCCGTGGCGAGGCTGGTCAGCACCTCGGCGAGGTCGTAGTCGCTCGTCGGGTACGTCGAGACGGTCGCGCGGAGGGCCTTGGCGTCGTCGGGCGTGAAGGCGCGCAGCTGGTGCTGGATGCGCGAGCCGAGCTGCGCGAGGACGTCGCCGGGCACGTCCTTCGGGGTCTGCGTGACGAAGACGATCCCGACGCCCTTCGAGCGGATCAGCCGTACCGTCTGCGTCACCTGCGCGAGGAAGTCCCGCGACGCGTCGCGGAACAGCAGGTGGGCCTCGTCGAAGAAGAAGACGAGCTTCGGCAGCGCGACGTCGCCCACCTCGGGCAGGTCGTTGTAGAGGTCGGCGAGCAGCCACATGAGGAAGGTGGAGTAGAGCACCGGACGGTCCTGCACGCCGGGCACCTCGAGCAGGCTGACCACGCCGCGGCCGTCGGCGGCGACGCGGAGGAACTCCGCCGTGTCGATCTCGGGCTCGCCGAAGAACCGGTCGGCGCCCTGGTCGGCGAACGCGACGAGCTCGCGGAGCACGACGCCGACGGTCGCGGTGCTGAGGCCGCCGAGGTCGGCCAGCTCGGCCTTGCCCGCGGGGCTGGCCAGGTGGGTGAGCACGCTCCGCAGGTCGGCGAGGTCGACGAGGGGCAGCCCGGCGCGGGCGGCCCAGTGGAAGACGAGGCCGAGGCTCGACTCCTGCGTGTCGTTGAGGCCGAGCACCTTGCTGAGCAGGAGGGGCCCGAAGCCGCTGACGGTGGCCCGCACGGGCACGCCCGTGCCGACGCCGCCGAGCGCGAAGAACTCGGTCGGGGCGGCCTCGGGCGACCAGTCCTGCCCGATGCCCCGCGTCCGGTCGAGGAGCGCGTCGCTCGGGGCGCCGGGGCGGGCGATGCCGGAGAGGTCGCCCTTCACGTCGGCGGCGAACACCGGGACGCCCGCGGCCGAGAGCTGCTCGGCGAGCACCTGCAGCGTGCGCGTCTTGCCGGTGCCGGTGGCTCCGGCCACGAGGCCGTGCCGCGTCAGCATGCCGACGGGCACCCGCACGGGCACGTCGGGCCGGGCCTCGCCGTTGACGAGGGCGCCGATCTCGAGCACGGGGCCGGTCGACGCGTAGCCGCGGCGGACCTCGTCGACGGCGGCCTCGCTGAGCGGGCCCGCCGCCGGGGCCGGCACGTCGGCGGGCGGGGCGGGCGGGACGGCCGGGCTGTCCGGGCTGGCCGGGGCGGGCGGGCCGTCGGACCCCGCGCTGCCGGCCGCCTCCGCCTCGAGCGCCAGCACGCGGGCGCGGGCCACGGCAGCGTCCGCCGCGGCGCGGGCGGCGGCGGCGACGGCCTCCGCGGCCTCGGCCTCCGCGCGGGCCCGGGCCAGCTCGTCGCTCACGAGGTCACCGCCGCACGGTCGCGGTGCTGCCAGGCCCAGCCGCGGCCCCGCACACGCTCCTGCTCGGCGAGCAGCCGATGCGCCACCGGCGCCCAGAGCACGACCGCCACGCCTGCACCGATCAGCAGGCCGCCGACCGTGTCGGTGAGCCAGTGCGCCCCGAGGTACGTGCGGCTCAGCAGCATCGCCACGGTGTAGACGACGCCGGCGATCCAGACCCACGCGCGGCGCAGGATCACCCCGAGCACCACGGCGAGCGTCGCGGCGTTGGCGGTGTGCCCCGACGGGAACGAGCCGTAGTCGCTCACCACGAGGATCTCCTCCGGCCGCGCCCGCCCGAAGGTGTGCTTGATCACCTGCACGACGCCCGCGCTGAGGGCGCACGACGCGATCCAGTACAGGGCCGCCCACGGCCGGCGCCGGAGCAGCAGCACGGCCGCCACCCCGAGCGGCACGACGAAGACGCCGATCACGCCCGCGCCGATCACGTTGAAGACGAGCGCCGGCGCCTGCCAGAACGGGCTGCGGTGCTCGACGAGCTCGCCCATGAACTCCTCGTCGATGCCGAGGCTGCCGGCCCGGGCCGTGATGACGACGCCGAGCAGCAGCACGACCCCGATGGCGCCGAGGGCGCTCACCACCCACCACCGGCGCTGCACGCGGCGGGCGACCCGTTCCTCGGCGGGGGTCGGCGGCTTCGGCGAGAGCGGGTCGGTCGTCATCCCCAGAACGTACCGGGGAGTCGCGGGTCAGTGCCCGAGGGCCGGCACCGTCCGAGGGCGCACCAGCAGCCACAGCGCGGCGATCGCCACCACGGAGGTGCAGATCATCACGCTGCCCATCGGCACGGCGGAGCCGATGCCGAGGAACCCGACGACCGGGGAGATGAGCCCCGCGAGGCCGAAGTTGAGGGCGCCGAGGAGGGAAGCGGCCGTGCCGGCCTCCTTGCCGTGGTTCGCCAGGCCGAGCACCTGCACCTGGGGGAAGGTGAACCCGCAGGCTGCGATGAAGAACCAGAGCGGCACGAGGATGCCGAGGAGGCCCACCTGCAACGAGTCGAGCACGACGATGGTGGTCGCGCTGACGAGCAGGACGGCGGTGGCCGCCGCGAGGATCCACTGCGGACCGTACCGCCGTGCCAGGCGCGAGCTGATCTGCACGCCCGCCACGATGCCGAGCGAGTTCACGGCGAAGAGGTAGCCGTACTGCTGCGCGTCGAGGCCGTAGACCTCCTGGAAGAGGAACGACGACGCCGAGAGGTAGGTGAAGAGCCCGGAGAAGACCATCGCGCCGATCAGGGCGACGCCGACGAAGACCCGGTCGCCGAAGAGCACCCGGTAGCGCTGGCCGAGGCTCGAGTGCCCGGGCTCGTGGCGGCGCTCCTTCGGCAGGGTCTCGACGATGAGGAACATCGCCGCGACGATGACGAGGGCGCCGTACGCGACGAGGAAGACGAAGACGCCGCGCCAGCTCGTGAAGGCGAGCAGCTGCGAGCCGATGACCGGCGCCAGGATGGGCGCGAGGCCGTTGACGAGCGCGAGGCGCGAGAGCATCCGGACGAGCGGCAGGCCGCCGAACAGGTCGCGCACCATGGCCAGGGCGACGACGCCGCCGGCCGCGGCGCCCATGCCCTGCAGCACCCGGAAGACGCCGAGCCAGACGATGTCGGGCGCGGCGGCGGCGCCGATGCTCGCCAGCACGTGCAGGGCGGTCGCGGCGATGAGCGGCGCCCGCCGGCCCACCTTGTCGCTCCACGGGCCGACGAGCAGCTGCCCGACGCCGAAGCCGATCGTCGTCGCGGTCAGCGTGAGCTGGACGAGCCCGGTCGACACCCCCAGGTCGTCCTCGAGCGCCGGGAACGCCGGCAGGTAGAGGTCGATGGTGAACGGGCCGAGCGCGGTCAGCGCGCCGAGCACGATCACGTAGACGAGACGCTGACGGCGGGTCAGGGCGTCGCCGGGGTGGAGGACGGTGGTCACGCGGTGCCTTCGTGGTCGAGGAGGGAGGGGACGGGCGGCCGGGCCCGCCGGGCTCGAATCGTTTCGAGCGGACGGCGTGGGCTCCCGGCGGTGAGGAGGGAGGGGGAGGCGGCGGTCGGCCCGTCGACGCGGGGCCGCCTCGTCGAGACTACCGGCGAGCGGGCGGGCTCCGACAGCCCCGACCGACACCCGATGTCGGCTAGCGCGACGACCGTCGGCGACCCCCTAAGCTCGGCCCCAGCACCCGTACCGACTGGAGGTCACCATGGTGGACGCCCGCATCGTGCAGACCACGAAGGCCCTGCACACGGCCATCGTCGACCTCGCGTCGAAGCAGCCCGTGTCGACCATCACCGTGGCCGACGTCACCCGCGCCGCCGGCATCAACCGGGCGACGTTCTACAGCCACGCCACCTCCCCCGGCGCGCTGCTGACCGCGGTGATCACCCCCGAGCTCGACGCGATCCGGGCGGCCGACGCCGCGGCCCGCGACGCCGCGCCCGACGCCGACGGCGCGGAGATCACCCGCCGCGGGGTCGAGAAGGTCGTCGACCACGTCGTGCGCTACCGCGAGATGTACCGCCTCGCGCTGCCCGACCCCCTCGACGCGTCGATCCACCAGGCCCTCGCCGGCCACTTCGAGACCTCGTCGCTGCAGCACATCTCGCGCCTGCCCGAGGGCGCCCTGCCCGAGGGCCTCTCGGTGCACATCGCGGCAGGGTTCTTCGCCCACGCCCTGGTCGGCGCGGTCGAGGCCTGGCTCGGCGGCAAGCGCACCAGCCGCAAGACCCTGCTCGACACCATCGTCGCCATGGTGCCCAGCTGGTGGCAGTGACCCCGAGCTGACCGACGCTCCGTCGCTGCGGGTCAGCGCGGAGCCCGGCGTCGCTGAGCCGCACCGTCGCTGAGCCGGGCCGTCACCGACCCGTGTCGTCGGCGAGCCCGAGCTGCACGACGGCCGGGCCGAGCCGCAGCACGCCGTCGCTGAGCGGCTCGCAGCGCACGCCCCCGCGGCCCCGCATCGCGCGGAAGGCGCCCGGCGCGAGCTCGTGGTCCATCCACGCGCACGGGTTCGCCGCGCGGGTCGCGCGCAGCAGCACCGGCCCCTCCCCCGAGTCGACGCTGAACGTCGTGCCGCGCAGCGCGTCGACGTCGAGGCCGCGCAGCACGACGTTCCGCCGGGTGGCCGCCGCGTCGAGCGGCCCGTCGACCCCGAGGAGGCGCGCCACCGTCTCGAGGGACTCCGCCGCGAACACGGTCACCTGAGCGCCGCGGTGGGCGGCCCGGCCGAAGTAGCGGTCGCCGACGATGCCCAGCCCGGCCCGGACCTCGACGGAGCTCGGCGTCTCCGGCCCGAGGGCGGGCTCCGCGCCGTCGGCGGGCCGCCCCACGTAGCGGGAGCGGGGCGAGGCGAGCAGCAGCTCGACCGTGACGGGCACCGACCGGGGCGGGCCGGCCTGGCCGCCCCGCGCCTCCTCGGGGCCTCCGCCCTGCCCTGCGCCTCCGGTCACGGCACCACCGTACCGGGGCCGGGACGACGAGAGCCGACCGCCCGGAGGGGCGATCGGCTCTCGCTGCTGTGGTGCTGTGGTGCTGTGCTGCGGGTGGGACTACTTCGTCAGCGGCTCGAGGGTCGGGTCGTTGGCGTAGGCCTCGGCCGCGTTGTCCTTCGTGACGATCTGCGGGGGCAGGAGGTAGGCCGGGACGATCTTGCTGCCGTTGTCGTACGACTCGTCGTCGTTCGTCTCGGCGGTGTCGCCCTCGGACAGCGAGGAGACCATCGCGATGGCCTGCTTGACCAGGTTGCGCGTGTCCTTGTTGATGGTGCTGTACTGCTCGCCGGCCATGATCGACTTGACCGACTCGACCTCGGAGTCCTGACCCGTGACGACGGGGACCGTCTTGCCGGCCTGCTTCACCGAGGTGATGATGGCGCGGGCGAGGGTGTCGTTGGGGCTCAGGACGCCGTCGAGCTCGGTGGAGCCGTAGGTGCTGGTGAGCAGCGAGTCCATGCGACGCTGGGCGTTCTCGGCCTTCCAGCCGTCGGTCGCGGTCTGCTTGATGTCGGTCTGGCCCGAGGCGACGACGACGGTGCCGTCGTCGATCTTCGGCTGCAGGACGCTCATGGCGCCGTCGTAGAAGACCTTCGAGTTGGCGTCGTCGGACGAGCCGGAGAAGAGCTCGACGTTGTACGGGCCCTCCGCCTTCTTGGCGGCCATGCCGTCGAGCAGGGCCTGGCCCTGGAGCTCGCCGACCTTGAAGTTGTCGTACGCGACGTAGTAGTCGACGTCTTCCGTGTTGAGGATGAGGCGGTCGTAGGCGATGACCACGGCGCCGGCGTCGTGGGCGGCCTTGACCTGGGTGCCGAGCTGGGCACCGTCGGCCGCGCCGATGATGATCACCTTCGCGCCCTTGGTGACCATGGACTGGATCTCCTCCTGCTGGTTCGCGACGGTGCCGGAGGCGGCCGCGTACTGCACGTCGGGCTTGAAGCCCGCCTCGGTGAGGCCCTCGGTGAAGAGGTCGCCGGCGAGGACCCAGTTCTCGCTGGTCTTCGCGGGCAGCGCCACGCCGATGGTCGAGCCCTGCTCGAAGCCGGACGCCGCGTCGCCGGAACCGGCGTCGGTGCGGGCGGAGTTGGAGCAGCCGCTCAGGATCAGCGTCGTTGCTGCGGCGACCGCCATGGTCGCCAGCGCGATTTTGCGCATGCTGTGTCTACTTTCTCGTAGGGATCACGTGGTGGTGCGGGGGGCGGTCGTGGTGACGACCGCCCGGGGAGGCGGAGCCGACCGTCGGTGGTCGGTCCGCGGGTGGGTCTAGTTGGGGGTCGAGGCCTTCGGGCGCTGCACGTCGCTCAGGTCGCCGTTCGGCTGCAGGGCCGGCGTGGTGCTCTCCGGGCTCGTGCCGACGCCGGACTGGTTGCTCGCCAGGGCGCCGTCGGCGGGAGCGGCGACGCCGTTCTTGTCGCGGCGGAGGCCCCGGGTGAGGAAGCCCGTGATCGACGGGCGGCCCTGGCTCTTGTTGTAGACGTCGACGGCCACGGCGATCAGCAGCACGAGGCCCTTGATCATCTGCACCTTGTCGGAGCCGACGCCCATGAGCTGGAGGCCGTTGTTCAGGACGGCGATGACGAAGCCACCGACGATCGAGCCGGTCACGGTGCCGATGCCGCCGGCGACGGCGGCGCCGCCGATGAAGACCGAAGCGATCGCGTCGAGCTCCCAGTTCAGGCCGTCCTGGGGGCCGGAGGCACCGGCCCGGGCGACGTAGATCATGCCGGCCAGCGAGGCGAGCACCGACATGTTCATCATGACGAAGAAGTTGATGCGCTTCGCCTTGACGCCGGAGAGCTCGGCGGCGTGCGAGTTGCCGCCGACCGCGTAGATGTGGCGGCCGAAGATCGTGTTCTGCGTCACGAAGCCGTAGACCAGGACGAGCACGCCGAGGATGATGCCCGAGATCGGGAAGGAGGTGCCGACGCGGCCGCCGCCGAAGAGGGTCGCGGCGTAGGCGATGATGCCGACGAGCACGACGAGCTTGAGGACGCTGACCCAGAGGGGCGCCATCTCGGAGCCCATGGCGCGCTGGACGCGGCGGAGGCGGAACTCGCGGTAGACCACGACGAGCGCGAGCACCAGGCCGAGCAGCAGCGTGGCGTTGTTGTAGCCCGTGTTCGGGCCGAACTCGGGCAGGTACCCTGCGCCGATGACCGTGAAGCCCTCGGGCACGGGCAGCGTGTCGGCGTTGCCGACGAACTGGTTCGCACCGCGGAAGAGGAGCATGCCGGCCAGGGTCACGATGAACGCGGGCACCCCGACGTAGGCGACCCAGAACCCCTGCCAGGCGCCGATCACGGCACCGACGACGAGGCCGAACACGATGGCGACGGGCCACGGGAAGTTCCAGCTCGTCATCGACGTGGCGACCATGATGCCGCTGAAGGCGGCGACCGAGCCGACCGAGAGGTCGATGTGGCCGGCCACGATGACCATCACCATGCCGATGGCGAGGATGAGGATGTACGAGTACTGGCTGACCAGGGCGATCAGGTTGGTCGGGTCGAGCGTGAGCCCGCCGGTGAGGAACTGGAAGATCAGGATGGCCACGACGAGCGTCGCGATCATGCCGAACTGGCGAGCGTTCGACTGGTTGCCGCCGAACACCTTCTTCAGGTCTTTGATGCCACTCATGCGGCGTTCTCCCTCTTCTTCGAAGTCATGCTTCTCATGAGCGTCTCGGCATCGGCCTCGGACGCGTCCATCTCGTTGGTGACGGTGCCCTCGAAGATCGTGTAGATCCGGTCGGAGAGCCCCAGCAGCTCGGGCAGCTCGGAGGAGATGACGATGACGCCCTTCCCCTGTGCCGCGAGCTGGTTGATGATGTTGTAGATCTCGAACTTCGCGCCCACGTCGATGCCGCGGGTCGGCTCGTCGAGGATGAGCAGGTCGGGGTCGGTGAACATCCACTTCGCCAGCACGACCTTCTGCTGGTTGCCGCCGGAGAGCTTGGCCACGCCCTCGTCGACCGTGGGCGTCTTGACGCGCAGGCTCTTGCGGTACTCCTCCGCGATCGAGTGCTCCTCGTACGTGTTGACGACGGAGGCCTTCGAGATCTTGGAGAGCTTCGCGGCGACCGTGGAGCGCTTGATGTCGTCGAGCAGGTTCAGCCCGAGCACCTTGCGGTCCTCCGAGACGTAGGCGAGGCCGTTGTCGATGGCGTCGGAGACGTTCTTGATCTGGACGGTCTCGCCGTCCTTGATGATCTGGCCGGAGACGAACTGGCCGTACGAGCGGCCGAAGATGCTCATCGCGAGCTCGGTGCGGCCAGCGCCCATCAGGCCCGCCAGGCCGACGATCTCGCCGCGGCGGACGGAGATGTTCGAGCCCTTGCACACGAAGCGCTCGGCGGTCTGCGGGTGGCGGACCCACCAGTCCTTGACCTCGAAGAAGACCTCGCCGATCTTCGGGGTGCGGTCGGGGAAGCGGCTCGCGAGGTTGCGGCCGACCATGCCGCGGATGATGCGGTCCTCGTTGACGCCGTCGGCCTTGACGTCGAGCGTCTCGATCGTCTTGCCGTCGCGGATGATCGTGATCGAGTCGGCGATCGCCTCGATCTCGTTGAGCTTGTGGCTGATCATGATCGACGAGATGCCGCGGCCCTTGAGCCCGCGGATCAGGTCGAGCAGGTGCTGCGAGTCGGCCTCGTTGAGCGCCGCGGTGGGCTCGTCGAGGATGAGCAGCTTCACGTTCTTGTTCAGCGCCTTGGCGATCTCGACGAGCTGCTGCTTGCCGACGCCGAGGTTCTTGATCGCCGTGTCGGGGTCGTCGCCGAGGCCCACGCGGGCCAGCAGGTCGACGGCACGGGTCTTCGCCGCGCGCCAGTCGATGGCTCCGCCGAACTTCGTCGGCTCGTTGCCGAGGAAGATGTTCTCGGTGATCGAGAGCTCGGGGATGAGCGCCAGCTCCTGGTGGATGATGACGATGCCCTGCGACTCGCTGGAGCGGATGTCACGGAAACGCATGACGTCGCCCTGGTAGACGATGTCGCCGCTGTAGCTGCCGTACGGGTAGACGCCCGACAGCACCTTCATCAGCGTCGACTTGCCGGCGCCGTTCTCGCCGCAGATCGCGTGGACCTCACCGGCACGCACCTGCATCGACACGTCGTCGAGCGCCTTGACGCCCGGGAACTCCTTGGTGATGGAGCGCATCTCGAGGATGACGGGAGAGTCAACGGCCACGGCCGGCACCCCCGGGGATCCCGCTCATCGTGTTCGGTGCACTGGGCACACTGACCTCCACGTTCGACCTCTTCGTCGGCCGACCGCCCCTCTCGGGTGCGGCGGGCTCGTCCTGACTCGTCGCTGTCCGGGCCTGGCGGCCAGGTCGGACGACCTGGCTCCTGTGACACCGGATGTGACCGTTCACACCGCGACTGGAGCAAAGCTAGACCCGCTCATGGCCGCTGTCAAATGCCGTTGCCGTTCCGTTATCCGCGCCGGTCCGAGGGAGGCGGGGCGCGACTCCCCCCGGTCCGTCACCGTCGGCCGACAACGGTGTCACGACCGCCGCGGGCGGGCGACGTCGGCGGTCGGGGCGGAGCGTCGACGCGGTGCCCTCAGAGGAACCACGGGCGGGCCGAGGAGCCGCGCACGATCAGCTCGGGCGCGACCAGCGTGCGGTCGACGACCGTGCCGCCCTCGAGCTCGGAGACGACGAGCTCGACGGCCCGTCGCCCGATCAGCTCGAAGTCCTGCCGCACGGTCGTCAGCGGCGGCCAGAGGTGCGCCGCCGTCGGGGAGTCGTCGAAGCCGACGACGCTGACCTCCCGCGGCACGTCGACGCTGGCCTCGCGGAACGCGTGCAGCAGCCCGACGGCCATGAGGTCGTTCGCGGAGAAGACCGCCGTGAAGTCGCGGCGGCGCAGCAGCTCCTTGCCCGCGAGGTAGCCGAAGTCGGCGGTGAGGTCACCGAGGATGGGCGGCTCGATCGAGAGCTCGGCCTCGCCCATCTCGTAGAGGAACCCCTGCATGCGCTCGTCGGCCTCGATCCAGTCCTGCGGGCCGGCGACGTGGACGATGTGCTTGTGGCCGAGGTCGATGAGGTGCCGGGTGGCCAGGCGGGCCCCGGCGTGCTGGTCGACCGAGAGGCTGTGGGCCGTGGTGCGGCGCGTGCTGTCCAGGGCGACGATCGGCACGCCGAGGTCGAGCTGGTCGAGCACGTCGAAGAACTTGCGCTGGGGGGCGATGACGATGATCGCTTCCACCGCCTGGTTGGTCAGCAGGTCGACGCTGGCCCGGACGTCGTCGTCGGCGCGCGTCGTGCTCGCGATGCTGAGCCGGTAGCCGGCCGCGCGCGCCTCGAGCTCGATGGCGTTCACCATGGTCTGCGGGCCGAAGTGGACGTTCTGCAGCGTGAGCACGCCGATCGCCCGGGAGCGGCTCGTGACGAGGGCCCTGGCCGCCTGGTTCGGGCGGTAGCCGATCTGCTCGATGACGTCGAGGACGCGCTGCCGCGTGGCCGGCCGGATGCTCGGGCTGTCGTTCAGCACCCTCGAGACGGTCTGGTACGAGACCCCCGCCAGTGCCGCGACGTCGCGGATGTTGGGAGCGCGCACCTTGTCGACCTCAGGTTTCACGTCGCTCCATCGCTGATGGCGATGTGACCGTACACATCGCGCGGAGACCATTATGCAGCGCTGCTCCGACGACGACGACCGCGGGCCGGGGAGGCGCGGTGCCCGCGGCCGGTCAGGTCACGTCGCGCGGCACGGCCCGCCCGGTCACCGCGAAGGCGAGCAGGGCCACCGCGAGCGCGACGGCGAAGCACGCCACGAACGCGATCGGATCGGCGGCCCCGCCGAGCTGCACGAACGCCGCCCCGGTGACGGCGAGCGCCACGGCGGAGCCCGACGAGTCGGCGATCGTGAGCGCCGAGCTGTTGAAGCCCTTCTCGTCGTCGCCCGAGCCCCGCAGCACGAGGACCGAGAAGCGGGGGTACATGAACCCCATGCCCGCCCCCGCGAGCGACCACCCGACGATGACCACGGCGGGCGTCAGGTGCAGGAGCGGCGAGGCCACGGCCGAGAGCACCCCGACCACGACCAACGCGACGCCGATCCGGATGCCGAGCAGCTGCGGCACCCGGGCGCCCAGGCGCCCCTGCGCCCAGCTCGCGCCGGCCCAGGCCACGGCGCCGAGCGTCAGGGTGATGCCCGACGCGGAGGCGGAGAAGCCGTACTCGGACGAGAGCATGTAGGGCAGGTAGACGTCGCTGCCGAGGAAGGCGGCGCCCACGAGGCCGCGGAGGAGCACGAGGGTGGGGACGCCCGGGGCCGCCCGGAGCGTTCCCCGGGGCAGCAGCGGCCGCAGCGCGACGCCGAGCACGACGACCGCCACGACGACCACCGCGGCGGCCGCCCCCAGGGTCAGCTCGCTGAGGAGGTTGAGCGCCAGCACGGCGAGCGCCGCTCCCCCCGACCACGCGATGCGGCCGACGCTCCACGCGACGCGGGGCTCTCCCGGGGCGACGACCGGCGGGCCGACCCGACGGAGGCTCGGCAGGATCATGAGGAAGGCGGGCACCGCGAGCACGAGCGCGCCGAGGAACACCCAGTGCCAGCCGACGGTCTCCGCCACGGTGCCCGCGACGACCGGCCCGACGAGCCCGGGCACGACCCAGGCCGCGGCGAACCCCGCGAAGATCGACGGGTGGAGCGCCGGCGGGTAGAGCCGCGAGACCATCACGTAGAGGCCGACGATGACGGCGCCCGAGCCCAGCCCCTGGACGAGCCGCCCGGCGAGCAGCACGACCATGCCGGGCGCCGTGCCGACGATCGCCAGGCCGACCCCGAAGGCCAGCACGGAGGCGACGATCACCACCCGGGGCCCGCTGCGGTCGGCCCAGTTGCCGGCCACCACCATGCCGACCACTCCCGTCGCCAACGGGGCGGCGAAGGCGAGCGAGTACAGCTGCTCGCCGTCGAGCTCGCGGGCGATGACCGGCATCACCGTCGTGACCGCCAGCGACTCGAAGGCCGCGATGCCGATCAGCGCCACCATGCCGAGGGTCGCCAGCAGGTACCGCCGCGAGAGGACGCCGCCCTCGCGCTCGGCGGAGGGGGCGACGGTGCTCATGCGGCCAGCCTAGGCCGGTGCCGCGGTGCTCAGGAGGCGCTGCGGTCGAGCGCCTGCTCGACGTCGGCGAGCAGGTCGGCGACGTCCTCGATGCCGACCGAGAGGCGCACCACGGTGTCGGGGACCTCGAGCTCGGTGCCGCGCACGGAGGCGTGGGTCATCTCGGTCGGGTAGCCGATGAGCGACTCGACGCCGCCGAGCGACTCGGCGAGCTGGAAGAGCTCCGTCGACTCCGCGAAGCGACGGGCCGCCGCGGGGCCCGCGGCGAGCGACACCGAGATCATGCCGCCGAAGGCCCTCATCTGGCGGGCCGCCAGCTCGTGGCCGGGGTGCGACTCGAGGCCCGGGTAGTAGACACGGTCGATCGCCGGGTGCGCCTCGAGGGCCCGGGCGAGGGCCAGCCCGTTCGACGAGTGCCGGTCGACGCGCACGCCGAGGGTCTTGATGCCGCGCACCGTGAGCCACGCCTCCATCGGCGCCGAGACCGCGCCGGCCCCGAACTGGATGAAGCCGATCGCCTCGGCCAGGGCCTCGTCCTTCACGACGAGCGCACCGCCGACGACGTCGGAGTGCCCGCCGATGTACTTCGTCGTCGAGTGCACGACCACGTCGGCGCCCAGCGCGAGGGGCTGCTGGAGGTAGGGCGAGGCGAAAGTGTTGTCGACCACCACGAGCGCGCCGGCCGCGTGGCCGATCTCGGCGAGCGCCGCGATGTCGCTGATCTTCATCAGCGGGTTGCTGGGGGTCTCGACCCAGAGCACGGCCGTCTCGCCGGGGCGGACGGCGGCGCGCACGGCGTCGAGGTCGGTCATCTCGGCCGTCTCGAGCGTGACGCCCCACGGGGTCCAGACCCGGTTCACCAGGCGGTGGGTCCCGCCGTAGACGTCGTTGCCCATCACGATGCGCGACCCGGGCTTCAGCACCGACCGGAGCAGCGCGTCCTCGGCCGCCAGGCCGGAGGCGAAGCTGAAGGCCGCGGTGCCGCCCTCGAGGGCGGCCAGGAGCTCCTGCAGGGAGTCGCGGGTCGGGTTCGCCGACCGCGCGTACTCGTAGCCGCCGCGGAACCCGCCGATGCCGTCCTGCACGAAGGTCGACGACTGGTAGATGGGCGGCACGACCGCGCCGGTGCTGGGGTCGAAGGGCTGGCCGGCGTGGATCGCCCGGGTGGAGAAGCCGGCGGAGCCGAGGTCGTAGCTGGTGTCGCTCATGGGGCGCCTTTCGGGGTGAGCAGGAGGTCGGTGAGGGAGCGGGGTGCCGGAGCCCGGGGCGGGCCGGGCCGGCGGCCTAGGCGGAGAGGAAGGCCAGCACGTCGTGGCGGGTGACGACGCCCACGGGGGCGCCGTCGTCGGTGACGAGCAGGGCGTCGGCGGTCTCGAGCGACGCCCGGAGCCCGGCCAGCGACTCGTTGACGCCGATCAGCGGCAGGGCGGCCCCGACGACGCCGTCGAGCGTGTCGTCCATGCTGACCGCCCCGGTGAAGACGTGCTCGAGCAGCGCCTTCTCCTCGACGGCGCCCACGACCTCGCCGATGACGACGGGAGGCTCGGCCGTGAGGACGGGCATCTGCGAGACGCCCCAGCGCGACATGATGCCGACCACGTCGCGGACGGTGTCGGTGGGGTGCGCGTGCACCAGCTCGGGCAGCTCGCTCTCCTTCGCGGCGAGGACGTCGCGCACGGTGCGCCCGTCGACGCTCTCGCTGAAGCCGTAGGCGCGCATCCAGGAGTCGTTGAAGATCTTGCCGAGGTAGCCGCGGCCGCCGTCGGGCAGCAGCACGACGACGACGTCGTCGGGCCCGAGGTCGCGGGCGACGTCGAGGGCCGCCGCCACGGCGAGGCCCGACGAACCGCCGACGAGCAGGCCCTCCTCGCGGGCCAGCCGACGCGTGAGCTCGAACGAGCGGGCGTCGGAGGCGGCGATGATCCGGTCGACGACGCTGGGGTCGTAGGCCGAGGGCCAGAAGTCCTCGCCGACGCCCTCCACGAGGTACGGCCGGCCCGTCCCGCCGCTGTAGACGCTGCCCTCAGGGTCGGCGCCGATGATCTGGACGGCGCCGCCGCTGACCTCTTTCAGGTACCGGCCGGTTCCGCTGATGGTGCCGCCCGTGCCCACGCCGGCGACGAAGTGGGTCACGCGCCCCTCGGTGTCGCGCCAGATCTCGGGGCCCGTCGTCTCGTAGTGGCTCTGCGGCCCGGCCGGGTTGGCGTACTGGTTCGGCTTGAAGGCACCGGGGATCTCGCGGACGAGCCGGTCGGAGACGCTGTAGTACGACTCGGGGCTGCTGGGCTCGACGGCCGTCGGCGTCACGACGATCTCGGCGCCGTAGGCCTTGAGCACGTTGCGCTTGTCGTCGCCGACCTTGTCGGGCAGCACGAACACGCAGCGGTAGCCGCGCTGCTGCGCCACGAGGGCGAGGCCGACGCCGGTGTTGCCGCTCGTCGGCTCGACGATCGTGCCGCCGGGCTTGAGCAGGCCGTCGCGCTCGGCGGCGTCGACGATGCGCGTCGCGATCCTGTCCTTCGAGGAGCCGCCCGGGTTGAGGTACTCGACCTTGACCAGCACCGTGGCCGTGATGCCCTCGGTCACCTTGTTCAGCTTGACGAGCGGGGTGTCGCCCACCAGGTCGAGGACGGTCTCGGCGTACTTCACGGCGTCTCCGGGTTCTCCGCCGCCGTCGTGGGGCTCGCGGATCGGTGGCCGCCGCACGGGGCGGGGCCTGTGGTGAGGGTCGGGGGCGGGAGGTTCACCCGCCCCCCGAGTCTACCGGCGGCCCTCCGACGTGTGACGGTGGACGACGGGCGGCGGGGACGGGCCTCGCCGACACGCGCCCTGTGGACGCTCTTCCCAGACGGGCCTGGGGAGAATGTCGGTGACGCATCCACGACCGTCCGCGGCCCCGGCCGCGCCGGGGCCCTCGTGCTCCCGGCCTCCGTCACGCAGACTGGTCTCGCGGAGACGAGCGTGCGCCGGAGCGGCGAGCTCGTCCGGCGTCGCACGACGACGACCACACCCGACCACCGATCCCCCATCGCAGAGGACCAGCACCGTGGCCAGCACCGACAAGAACAAGCCCAGCGTCAAGCAGCAGCGCGACGCCCGCCGCCAGGAGAAGGTCGCGGCGCTGAAGCGCCAGCAGGCCGTCCAGAAGCGCAACCGGGTCGTGGGCATCTCGATCGCGGCCGTCGCGGGCGCCGCGGCCGTCGCCCTGCTCGTCACCTTCGTCGTGACGAGCGGCCAGCCCCGGCAAGACCCGGACGACATCACCGTCGCCGGCGTGCAGACCTGGGACGACCTGACGGCGAACCACGTCACGGGCTCCGTCGACTACGAGATGACCCCGCCGGCCGGCGGCGACCACGCGGGCGTCTGGATGAACTGCGGCGTCTACACCGAGCAGGTGCCGAACGAGAACGCGGTGCACGACCTGGAGCACGGCGCGATCTGGTTCACCTACGACCCGGCACAGGTGACGGACGACCAGATCGCCGCCGTCACCGACCTGGCGCCCTCGACCTACTCCGTGGTCTCGCCGTACGAGGGCATGGACAGCCCGATGTACGTGAGCGCCTGGGGCGCCCAGCTCGCCTTCGACGACCCGGCCGACCCGGCCGTCGCCGACTTCGTCACCAAGTACTGGAAGTCCAGCGCCGCCCCCGAGCCCGGTGCCGCGTGCAGCGGAGGCGTCGACGGGCCCGGCCGGGTCTCGTGACCGACGCGGGCGAAGGCACCACGCGCTCCGACGCGACCGGTCAGGGAGGCGCGCCCCGCGACTCCGGGGCCCGTCGGCTCCGTCTCGTGGTCGCGGCGGTGCTCGCCCTCGCGATCGTGCTCGTGGCCGGCGTCGCCGTCGGCCGCCTGAGCGCCCCGGCGCCGGTCGTGCCCGGCGAGCGCAGCGTGGAGGCGGGCTTCTCGCGCGACATGCAGGTGCACCACGAGCAGGCGGTCGAGATGGCCA
Source organism: Frigoribacterium sp. Leaf164 (assembly GCF_001423665.1). Taxonomy (NCBI): domain Bacteria; kingdom Bacillati; phylum Actinomycetota; class Actinomycetes; order Micrococcales; family Microbacteriaceae; genus Frigoribacterium; species Frigoribacterium sp. Leaf164. The sequence continues at coordinate 606,745 of NZ_LMOX01000001.1, read as the reverse complement.
TGGCCGTCCGTGACCGGAGCGACGCGGACGACGTGCGGACCATCGCCTACGACATCGCGACCGCGCAGTCGCAGCAGGCCGGGCAGATGTACGCGTGGCTCGAGCTCTGGGGCGACTCGCAGGCGCCGACGGAGCCCACGATGACGTGGATGACCCGGCCCACCCTCGACGGCAGCTACGGCGACCACGACCACACGGCCGGCGCAGCGCCGACCGACGGGTCGTCGGCGCCGTCGCACACCCCGGGCGACCCCATGCCCGGCCTCGCGACCCCCGAGCAGATGGCCGAGCTGCGCGCGGCCGACGGCGTCGACGCCGAGCGCCTCTTCCTGACCCTGATGATCGCCCACCACCGGGGCGGCATCGAGATGGCCGAGGCCGTGCTGGCCCGGAGCGACGACCGTCAGGTCGGCGACTTCGCCCGGGGCATGATCATGACCCAGGAGAGCGACATCGACGCGATGGAGCAGATGCTCGCAGCGCGCGCCTAGGCCTCCCCCGCCGCCGCGCCCCCGGCTGCGCCGGCGGGGACGGAGCCCGCCCCTGCCTCGACCGAGGCGACCTGCTGGCCGTAGAGGTCGGCGTAGACCCCGCCTCGCTGCACCAGCTCGTCGTGCGTGCCGCGCTCGACGACCTCGCCGGCCGCCACGACGAAGATGACGTCCGCCGCGCGCACGGTGGAGAGCCGGTGGGCGATGGCGATCGTCGTGCGACCCCGGGCGGCGGCGTCGAGCGCCTGCTGCACCACGCGCTCGCTCACCGTGTCGAGCGCGCTCGTCGCCTCGTCGAGCACCAGCACGGCCGGGTCCTTGAGGAGGACGCGCGCGATGGCGATGCGCTGCTTCTCGCCGCCGGAGAGGCGGTAGCCGCGCTCGCCCACGACCGTGTCGTAGCCCTCGGGGAACGACACGATCGTCTCGTGGATGTTCGCCTGCCGCGCGGCCGCGACGAGCTGCTCGTCGGTGGCGTCGGGGCGGGCGTAGCGGAGGTTGTCGCCGATCGTCGCGTGGAAGAGGTACGTCTCCTGGCTGACGATGCCGATGTTCGCCACGAGGTCCTCCTGGTCGAGCTCGCGCACGTCGGTGCCCGCGAAGCGCACCGCCCCCGACGACGCCTCGTAGAACCGCGGGATGAGGTACGACACCGTCGTCTTGCCCGCCCCGCTCGGCCCGACGAAGGCCGCGAACTGCCCCGGCTCGATGTCGAAGCTGACCCCGCGGAGGGTCTTCTGGCCCGGCTCGGCGTCGGGGTAGCTGAACACGACGTCGTCGAACTCGACGCGGCCGAGGGCCGAGCGGTCGACGCGCCGCGGCGTGCCCGTCTCGGTGATGGCCGGCTGCAGGTCGAGGTACTCGAAGATGCGGGCGAAGAGCGCCCCCGAGGTCTGGAGGTCGAGGGCCACGCGGAGCAGCCCCATCAGCGGGAAGGTCAGGCGCGCCTGCACGGTGGTGAAGGCGACGATCGTGCCGGCGGTCACGGGCACGTCGCGGAGGATGAGCCAGGCTGCCACCAGGTAGATCAGCGCGGGGATGACCGACAGGAAGATCTGGACCACGGCGAAGAACCACTGGCCACTCATCTGCTGCCGCACCTGGAGGCCGATCTGGGTGCGGTTCTCGGCCGAGTAGCGCTCGACCTCGGCCTGCTGCTGGTTGAAGCTCTTCGCGAGCAGGATGCCGCTGACGCTGAGCGCCTCCTGCGTGATGGCGGTCATGTCGGAGAGGGACTCCTGCGTCTTCGTGGCGATCCGCGCGCGCACCTGGCCCACCCGACGCTGGGCGACGACGAGGAGCGGCAGGAGGATGACGGTCACGACCGTCATCTGCCAGCTCAGCACGAGCATCGAGACGAACGCCGCGATCACCGTGACGGTGTTGCCGAGCACGCTCGAGATCGTGTTGCTGAGGACGTTGGCCACGCCGCCGACGTCGTTCTGCAGCCGGGACTGGATGACGCCCGTCTTCGTGCGCGTGAAGAACGCCAGCTCCATCCGCTGAAGGTGCCCGAAGAGCCGGATGCGGAGGGCTCCCATCACCTGGTTGCCGACCGTCGCGGTGAGCCAGGTCTGCCACACGCCGATGCCGGCGCTCAGCACCCAGAGCAGCACCATGGCGCCCACGAGCTCCAGCAGCACGGGGACGTCGGGGCCGCCCGCGGGGAAGAGCCCGAGGTCGAACGCCTGCTTCGTCAAGAGCGGGGGCAGCACGCTGATCGCGGCCCCGATGAGCACGAGGACGACCGTGACGACGAGGGCCCGGCGGTACGGGTCGAACAGGCCCCGGATGCGCCGGAAGAGGTCGGGGATGCGCGGCGCCGCGGCGTTCGCGGCCTTCTGCGCCTGCGCGTCGCCGCTCGAGATGCGGCCGCCGCCGCGGACGCCGCCCGCGGCGACCGAGTTCGTCCTGCTCATGCCGTCACGGTACGCCGTGCCGACGACACCGCCGGACCACCGCCTCCCGGGGCCTCGCCACGCCGACGAACGACCTTTCTGCCCACCCCAGTTCGGGTCGGCCGACGTTTTCGCAGTGACCAGGAAGAACACTCAGTTTAGGATGGGCTCCGGGGTGGTTCACCGCACCCCGTGGCCGCATTCTCCGTACCCGACGGAGAACTACCCGATGTGGCAGAGGTAGGACCCGTGAACACGCCTGACGACACGTCCGTCGCACCCCCGAGCGCTGAGCTGCAGCTCACCGACCACCGGGCGTCCCTCGACGCCATCGAGGACGGCTGGAGCCGCATCGCGCCCGTGCAGGGCGCCCGCCTCCGCGAGGCCGTGCGCTCCTTCCCCGAGGAGGAGTGGCGCTCCCGGCCCCGCATCCTGCTCGCCCTCGCGGCCAGCCACCGCTCCGTCGGCTCGCGCTCGGCCAGCGCCGCGCTGCCGTGGTTCCGCGGCGTGGCCAAGGCCATCGACGCCGACCCGACCCTGGGCCTCGACGTCCGGGCGGGCTACCACGTCCACCTCGCGGCCACGCTGCGCACCCTCGGCAACTTCGTCGTCGCGCACGAGCACCTCGAGATCGCCCGCACGATGATCGAGACCGACCTCGCGCAGGCGATCAGCGCCCGCATCGGCCTCAGCGCCTCGTTCAGCCTCCAGCTCGGGCTGATCCGCGTCCACTACGGCGAGTACGACCAGGCCCTCTTCGCCCTGGGCCTCGCCGCCGGCCTCGGCGAGGAGCACCTGAGCACCGCCGAGCGCGTCGAGTGCCTCTCCGCCCTCGCCTACGTCGCGATGCTGCTCGGCGACTTCGCCGTCGCCGACGAGCACGTCGCCCACGCGGAGCAGCTCGCCGCCGGGACCGACCTCCTGGTCAGCTCGTTCGGCGCGCTCGCGCAGATCACCCGGCTGCACGTGGCCCTCGAGCGCGACCGGCCCCTCGCGGAGGTCGAGCAGATCGTCGCCGCCGTGCGCGAGTCGTCGCGCGGGAGCGACTGGGAGGCGCTGGGCTGGCTCGCCGAGGCCCACGTCTGCCTCGTCGAGCAGCGGTACATCGAGCTGCTCGACCACCTCGGGCGGATCACGCGACTGACCCAGGGCTTCACGGGCCACCCCGTCGTGCCGTCGTCCGTGGCCGCCCTGCGCGCCGAGACGATGCGCGCGCTCGGCCAGCCGCAGGAGGCCCGTCGCCTCGCCGCCCCGCTCGCGCCGAGCGACCGCCACGTGCTCTGCCCGAGCCGCGTGCTGGCCCTCGTGCACCTCCAGGCCGGCGAACCCGAGGCGGCGCTCGACGCCCTCGAGGGCTGTCTCGCCCTCGGCGACCTGCACACCGAGCGGACGATGGGCCACGTGCACGCCATCGCCGCGGCGGCGCACGCGCTGACCGGCGACGGCGGCCGGGCCGACATCGCCTTCGACCGCGCCCTGCTCTCCGTCGCGCGCATGGGCTCGCTCTGGCCGTTCGCGACCCTGCCCGTGCAGACGCTCGACCACCTCGCGTCGCGGGCGGCGCAGCGCGACCAGCCCGACGTCATCCAGGGGGCCCTCGACCGCCTGCGCGGCGCCACGGGCGACGCGGTCGACGAGCTGGCTGAGCCGCTCAGCGACCGCGAGCTCGTGATCGTCCGGCACCTGGCCACCGGCCAGACCCTCGGCCAGATCGGCAACCAGCTCTACATCTCCGTCAACACGGTGAAGAGCCACGTGCGGAGCATCTACCGCAAGCTGCAGGCCACGTCGCGCCGGGAGGCGATGGCGCGGGTCCGACAGCTCGGGCTGGACGTCGAGGCGGACTGACCGCGGGAGGCGCGGATCGGCCCGAGCGGGACCGGCCGGGCCGTGACCGGGCGCGGGAGTCGCGGGCCGGCCGTGCGGTAACCTCTCGCGGGTGCCTGACGACGTCGCCCCCTCCTCCCCCGCGCCCTCCGTCCGCCCCTCGCTGGGCGTCCAGCTGCGCCGCCGCAAGCCCCTGGAGTCGTTCGCCGACGACCAGGAGGCCTCGGGCCAGCCGGCGCTCCGACGCACCCTCGGCGTCTGGCACCTGACCGCGATCAGCATCGGCGCGACGCTCGGCACGGGGATCCTCGTGGTGCTCGGCACCGCCGTGCCCCTGGCCGGCCCCGCCGTCTGGATGGCCTTCGTGCTCGCCGGCGTCGCGGCGCTGCTCAGCGCCCTCTCGTACGCCGAGATGGCCGGCAGCGTGCCCGTCTCCGGGTCGAGCTACAGCTACGCCTACGCGACGCTCGGTGAGGGCCTGGCCTGGGTCTGCGGCTGGTGCCTCGTGCTCGAGTACGCGGTGTCGGTCGCCGCGGTGGCCGTCGGGGCCGGCCAGTACGTGAACGAGGCGCTCGACGTGGTCGGCCTCGCCCTGCCGGCCGCCCTCGCCGACCCGCCCGGGGCCGGCGGCCTGCTCAACCTGCCCGCGGCCGTGCTCGTGCTGCTCGCCACCGTCGTGCTGCTGCCCGGCGCCCGCGAGGGGGCCTGGGTCAACACCGTCCTCGTCGTCGTCAAGGTCGGGCTGCTGGTCTTCTTCGTCGTCGTGGCCTTCTCGGCGTTCCGCTCGGGCAACTTCGAGCCCCTGGCCCCGATGGGCGCGGCGGGGGTCTCGGCCGCCGCCTCCCGCCTGTTCTTCTCCTACATCGGCTTCGACGCGGCCTCGACGGCGGGCGAGGAGGCCCGTGACGCCCGGCGCGACCTGCCCCGGGCCATCATCGCCTCGATCGTGATCATCACCGTGCTCTACGTGCTCGTGGCGGTCGCGGCGATCGGCGCGCGGCCGTGGACGGAGTTCACCGACGGCGAGGCGACCCTCGTGACGATCGTGGCCGACATCACGGGCCAGCCGTGGGTGGCCTTCCTGTTCGCCGTGACGGCCGTGGCCGCCATCGCCAGCGTCGTGCTGACGGTGCTCTACGGCCAGACCCGCATCTTCGTGGCCATGGCCCGTGACGGACTCGTGCCGCGCGTGCTGGGCCGCGTCTCGCCGCGCACGCGCACGCCCGTGGCGGGCACGCTGATCGTCGGCGGGGCGGTCGCCCTCACCGCGGCCCTCGTGCCGCTCGGCGCGCTGGCCGACGCCACGAGCATCGGCACGCTCTTCGCGTTCGCGCTGGTCAACGTGTCGGTCATCTGGCTGCGGCGCAACCGGCCCGAGCTCGACCGCACGTTCCGCGTGCCGCTCTACCCGGTCGTGCCGGTGCTCGGGTTCGCCGCGTGCGTGCTGCTCATGGTGACGCTCGGCTGGGTCACCTGGGTGGCCTTCGCGCTCTGGATGGTCGTGGGCACCGCGGTGTACCTCGGGTACGGGCGTCGGCACTCCGTCGTGGGCCGCGCCTCCTAGCCCGTCCGGCTTCGCGGGGCCTCCCGGCTTCGCGGGGCTTCCCGGCTGCCCGGGGCCTCCCGGCTGCCCGGACCGCGAGACGGCCCCGGGTGCCGCCGCAGTGCCCCCGGGAACGGCGGAAGGCGCCGCCCCGAGGGGCGACGCCTTCTGCTGTGGTGCAGGAGCGGTGGGGCCGTGGGCCCCGCCGACTACTTGAGGGTGACGGTGGCGCCGGCAGCCTCGAGCTGAGCCTTCGCCTTCTCGGCGGTCTCCTTGTTGGCGCCCTCGAGGACGGTGCTGGGCGCACCGTCGACGACGGCCTTGGCCTCGCCGAGGCCGAGGCTCGTGAGCGCGCGGACCTCCTTGATGACCTGGATCTTCTTGTCGCCGACCGAGTCGAGGACGACGTCGAAGGAGTCCTTCTCCTCGACCTCTTCGGCAGCGGCGGCGGGGCCGGCGGCACCGGCGGCGGCGACGGGGGCCGCAGCGGTGACCTCGAAGACCTCTTCGAACTTCTTCACGAACTCGCTGAGCTCGATGAGCGTGAGCTCCTTGAAGGCCTCGATCAGTTCGTCCTGCGTGAGCTTCGCCATGGTGTTCTCCTTGTTGTGTTCTTGAAGTGGTGGTGGTTGCGACGACAGCTGTTAGCTGTCGGCGTCCTGCTTCGCGCGCAGCGCCTCGACCGTGCGGACGGCCTGCGAGAGCGGAGCCTGGAACAGGTAAGCAGCACCGAAGAGCGAAGCCTTGAAGGCGCCGGCCAGCTTGCCCAGCAGCACCTCCCGCGACTCGAGATCGGCGAGCTTGTTGACCTCGTCTGCCGAGAGAGGGTTACCGTCGAAGTAACCGTTCTTCACGATCAGAGCGGGGTGTGCCTTGGCGAAGTCACGCAGGCTCTTGGCGACGGTGACAGGGTCACCGTGCACGAAGGCGATCGCAGAAGGCCCGACGAGTTCGTCGTCGAACGAGCTGATTCCGGCGTTGTTGGCCGCGATCTTGCTGAGCGTGTTCTTCACCACGGCGTACGTCGCGTCTGCACTGATGGACTTGCGGAGCTCCTTGAGCTCAGCGACAGTGAGACCGCGGTACTCGGTGAGCAGGACGGCGGTCGAGTCACGGAAGTTCTCCGTGAGCTCGGCGACCGATGCTTCCTTGTTCGCCATGGCTCTCCTAAACGTGGGTGTGCCGGCAGCCCCCGGGACCTCGAGGCCCACGACACCGAGATCGGTGCCGGGGCAAAGAAAAAAGCTCCGGCGCGGGCGCACGGAGCTGAGTCTCTTCGAGAAGAGGAACGACTTCACACACCTGCGCTGGTCGCTCTCTCTCGAGAACCTTCGGTCTCCGTCTGTCTCAGCGAGGCTGAGCGCAGGCGATGACAACCGGCGGTCTTGGGCTGGGTACAGAGTAGACGCACGACTCACGCTCGCGCAAGTCGGGCCTCCTCGCCCTGCCCCTGCCCCTGCCCCGGCGCGGACCCGGTCATCGGCCCCGTCGCCCGCGACGTCGCCGCCGCGTCGGGCTCCGCCGGCCCCTCGAGCGGCAGGCGCACCGTGAAGACGGCACCCGCGGGGCTGCTCTCGACCGAGACGTGCCCGCCGTGGGCGTGCACGACCGCCTCGACGATGGCGAGGCCGAGCCCGGTCGACCCGGCCGTGCGCGACCGCGAGCTGTCGGCGCGCGCGAACCGCTCGAAGAGCACCGGCAGCACGCTCGGCTCGATGCCGGGGCCCTCGTCGGCCACCGTGACGAGCGCTTGGCTGCCCGACGGGTCGACGCCGAGCGCGACGTGCACCCTCGTGCCGTCGGGGGTGTGGGTGCGGGCGTTGGTCAGCAGGTTCGCGACGATCTGGTGGAGGCGCATGGCGTCGCCCGGCACGACGACCGGCCGGTCGGGCAGGTCGACGTCGACGGGGTGCGAGTCGCTGGCGACGTGGGCGTCGTTGACGGCGTCGAGCACGACGCGGGTCAGGTCGACGTCGCCGACCACCAGGTCGCGGCCCTCGTCGAGGCGTGCGAGCAGGAGGAGGTCCTCGACGAGCGAGGTCATGCGGACGGCCTCCGACTCGATCCGGCCCATCGCGTAGACGACGTCCGGCGGCAGGTCGGTGCCCATGCGCCGGGTGAGCTCGGCGTAGCCGCGCACCGACGCGAGCGGGGTGCGGAGCTCGTGCGAGGCGTCGGCGACGAACTGCCGCACCTTGTTCTCGCTCTGCTGACGCGCCTCCAGCGCTCCGGCCACGTGGCCGAGCATGCGGTTGAAGGCCGCGCCGACGCGCCCGACCTCGGTGCGGACGTCGGCGTCGGGCTCGGCGACGCGCTCGGCGAGGGCGACCTCGCCGCGGTCGAGCGGCAGCTCCGCGACGCGGAGGGCCGTGTCGGTCATCCGCTCGAGCGGGCGGAGGGCGTACCGGACGACGCCGTAGGCGATGACGACCGCGAGGGCGAGCCCGACGAGCGTGACCAGGGCGATGATCGTGACGAGGCTGGTGACCGTGCGCGACACGGTGTCGGTCGGCAGGCCCACCACCAGCGTCGCCGCGACGACCGTGCTGACGGAGGCGGAGCTCGTCCGGATCTGCACGGGCACGGCCTGCAGGCGGTAGCTGCCGAGGTCGCCGCCGAGGTCGGCGGTGACCGGCACGGCCGACTGCGCCACCCGCTGCACCGCCGTGTCGTCGGAGGTGCTCGTCTGCGTCGTGACCTGGCCGTCGTCGTCGATGTGCACCTGCACGACGCTGTCGCCCTGGAGGAGGGCGGTGAAGGTGCCGGGAGCCTGACGGGGCCCGCTGAGGTCCTCGTAGTCGGGCGAGACCGTCGGCCGGCCGCCCGTGCCCGGGCCCGACCCGGCGACCGCGCGCTGCACGGCCTGCGACAGGTCGGCGTCGAGCTGGTTCATCAGCGACCCGCGCAGCGCCACCACGCTCACCGCGCCGATCACGACCGTGAGCAGCACGACGAGGGCGACGATGCTCAGGATCAGCCGGTTGCGGAGCGTCAGCGGGGCCCCGGGGGCGGGGACCCGGCCGAGGGCCCCCCGTAGCCGCCCGCCGACCCGGGCGGGCAGCGCGTCGCTCACGACGTGGGCTTGATGACGTAGCCGACGCCGCGCACGGTGTGGATCATGGGCTCCTCGCCCGCGTCGATCTTCTTGCGCAGGTACGAGATGTAGATCTCGACGACGCTCGACTTGCCGCCGAAGTCGTAGCTCCAGACCCGGTCGAGGATCTGCGCCTTGCTCAGCACGCGACGCGGGTTGCGCATGAGGAAGCGCAGCAGCTCGAACTCGGTGGCGGTCAGCTCGACCTCGCGGCCGGCGCGCGACACCTCGTAGCTCTCCTCGTCGAGGACGAGGTCGCCCACGACGATCCGCGAGTCGCCGTGCTCGCTGATCGCGGAGGCGGATCGGCGGATGAGGCCGCGCAGCCGGGCGACGACCTCCTCGAGGGAGAAGGGCTTCGTGACGTAGTCGTCGCCGCCCGCGGTGAGCCCCGAGACGCGGTCCTCGACGCTGTCCTTCGCCGTGAGGAAGAGGATGGGGGTGTCGTCGCCGCCCTGACGGAGCCGGCCGAGCACCTGGATGCCGTCGATGTCGGGCAGCATCCAGTCGAGCACGATGGCGTCGGGCTGGAACTCGCGGGCGAGGGCGAGCGCGCCCTGGCCGTCGGCGGCCGCCTTCACGTCGTACCCCTCGTAGCGGAGCGCCATCGAGAGCAGGTCGGTGAGGCTGGCCTCGTCGTCGACGACGAGGACGCGGAGGGGCGATCCGTCGGCCCGGGTGAGTCTCGGGGCGGCTGCGGTGGCGGGGGTCGAAGTGGTCACCTTCCCCAGTATCGAGGGATTCCTATGAGGCGGCTGTGGTGGCGCCATGCGTGAGCCGTGCACTGGTCACAGGGGCCTCATCGGCGGCGCACCGGGGTCTCACCGGGGTCGCGTCCGGGAGGCACCGACGCGCGGCCCACGGTCGCCGCCCCTCCGCTCAGCCCCGCGGGTAGTCCGCGCAGGCGAAGCGCCGCGAGTCGGGCGCCCAGCACGGCACGTTGACCGTGCCCTGGCCGCCCTGCAGTGCCCGCAGGGTGCGCGGCTCGGCACCCGGCACCGGCAGCCCGTCGTCGCCGAGCGGCATCGTCCGCAGCTCCACGTCGCGGTCGGCCGGGTGCCCGGTGGTGCCCGGCTCGTACGCCAGCCAGAGCAGCGTGCGGCCGTCCGGCGAGGGGTGGGGGAACCAGTTCACCCGCTCGTCGTGGGTCACCTGCACGAGGTCGCCGCCGTCGGGCGCGGCCCGGAACAGCTGGGCGTGCCCGGCGACGCCGCCGGAGGCGCGCTCCGAGTTCCACCACAGCCACCGGCCGTCGGGCGAGAACTCGGGGCCGTCGTCGGGGTGCTCGTCGGCGGTGACGGCGGTCGCGGTGCCGTCGGCCACGGAGACCAGCGCCACGTCCGTCCGCCAGCCGGCCCGCGCCTCCTCGCCGTCCGGGTCGTCGACCGGCGCCGGCAGGGCGCCGACGACCACGCTGAGCTGGGTGCCGTCGGGCGAGACGCCGTGCAGGTAGTTCTTGTGGTTCCTGCCCGGAGGGTGGTCGCGCGTCACCCGGCGGGCGCTCCCGCCCGGCTGCACCCCGCGCCACGGCACCTCGTACAGGTGCCCGTCGCGCGCGCTCACCACGACGGTCCGCTGGTCGGGCGCGATCACGTGGTCGTTGTTGATCTCGGGCACGTCGCCGAGCGGCACGGGCACGAGGTCGGTCTCGTCGGCGTCGCGGGCGTCGGCCGGCAGGCGCCAGAGCAGGCCGTCGCCGTTGACGACGAGCCAGCGGCCGTCGGGGCTCCAGTTCGGGGCCTCGACGAGCACGCGCCCGCTGCGGAAGGCGACCTCGGCCTCGCCGGTGACGGCGTCGACGACGAGGAGGCGGCTGGTCTGACCGGGGAGGAGGAGTCGGGGCACGGGTCGGTCTCCCTGCTACTGGTTCGAGAACGCGGAGTCGAAGGAGGCGGCGGGCCGTGGCCAGAGCAGCGAGCGCACGTGGGCCAGGGCCTCCGGGGCGCCGTGCAGGCGGTCCATGCCGGCGTCCTCCCACTCGATCGAGATGGGGCCGTCGTAGCCGACGGCGTCGAGGGCGCGGAAGGCGTCCTCCCAGTGCACGTCGCCGTGCCCGGTCGACACGAAGTCCCAGCCGCGGCGCGGGTCGCCCCACGGCAGGTGGGAGCCGAGCACGCCCGAGCGGCCCGACGCGGGGCGCACGCGCGTGTCCTTGCAGTCGACGTGGTAGATCCGCGACGCGAAGTCGGTGATGAAGCCGACGACGTCGACGCCCTGCCAGAGCATGTGCGACGGGTCCCAGTTGAAGCCGAACGCCTCGCGGTGCTCGATGGCCTCGAGCGTGCGCACGCTCGTCCAGTGGTCGTAGGCGATCTCGCTCGGGTGCACCTCGTGCGCGAACCGCACCCCCTCGGCGTCGAACACGTCGAGGATGGGGTTCCAGCGCGTGGCGAAGTCCTCGTAGCCGGCGTCGATGACGCTGGCGGGCACGGGCGGGAACATCGCGACGTACGGCCAGATCGCCGACCCGGTGAAGCCGACGACGGTGTCGACGCCCATCTTGCGGGCGACGCGGGCCGCCCGCTTCATGTCCTCCGCGGCGCGCTGCCGCACGCCCTCCGGGTCGCCGTCGCCCCAGGTCGACGGCCGCAGGATCGCCTGGTGGCGGAAGTCGATCGGGTCGTCGCAGACCGCCTGGCCCGTGAGGTGGTTCGAGATCGCCCACACGCGCAGGCCGTGGCGGTCGAGCACGTCGAGGCGCGAGCGGAGGTAGGCGTCGTCCTGGTCGGCCCGCTCGAGGTCGAGGTGGTCGCCCGAGGCCGCGATCTCGAGGCCGTCGTAGCCCCAGCCCGCGGCGAGCGCCGCGACCTCCTCGAGGGGCAGGTCGGCCCACTGGCCGGTGAACAGGGTGACGGGGCGGGAGCTCTCGCTCATGGGGTCCTCTCCGGGCGGGGCGGGCGGTGCGGCGGTGCGGGTGGTGCGGACGGTGCGGAGGCGGGGTCGTGCAGGGCGGGCGGAGGCGGGGGTGCCGACCCGGCGTCCCCGCCAGCATGGCAGGGGGCGGGGCCCCGTCAGGGCACGTCGACCCAGCGACGCCCGGCCGCGGCGGCCAGGACGCCCTCGGTGACGCGGATCGCCCGGAGGCCGTCGTCGAAGGTCGGGAGCCCCTCGGGCGCGCCGCCGTCGACCGCGTCGTAGACGTCGGCGACGAACGCCGCGAAGGCGTCCACGTAGCCGAGCGGGTGGCCCGCCGGCACGATCGACAGGCGCGCGGCGTCGGGCGACAGGGCCGCCGCGTCGCGGGCCAGCACCTCGGTGCCGCGCCGCCGGCCGACCCACAGCGTCTCGGGCTCCTCCTGCGAGAACTCGAGGCTCTCGACCGTGCCCGCGACGTCGATGAGGAGGCGGTTCTTGCGCCCCGGCGCGACCTGCGACACGAAGAGGGTGCCGATCGCTCCCCCGACGGTCTCGAAGACGACGGCGGCCTCGTCCTCGGTGTCGACGGGCCGACCGCCGCGTTCGCGGTGCACGGTCGTGGTCGTCGACGACAGGCGCACGAGGCGGCCGGCGTCGCCGAGCACGAACTCGAGGAGGTCGACGAGGTGGCTGCCGATGTCGGCGAAGGCCCGAGACGGGCCCCCGGCGGCCGAGTCGACGCGCCAGTCGACGTCGTCGCTCTCGAGCAGCCAGTCCTGCAGGTAGCTCCCCCGGACGCTCAGCACCCGGCCGGTGTCTCCCCGGGCGATGCGGGCCCGCGCCTCCCGGACCATCGGGTGGTAGCGGTAGACGAAGGGCACCGCGGCGACGCGACCCGCGGCGGAGGCGGCGGCGACCAGCGCCTCCCCCTCCTGGCTCGTCGTCGCGAGGGGCTTCTCGCAGACGACGTGCTTGCCGGCCCGGAGCGCGGCGAGCGCGACCGGGGCGTGGCTGGCGTTCGGCGAGCAGACGTGCACGACGTCGACGGCGGGGTCGTCGACGAGTTCGGCGACCGACGCGTGCGCCCGGGCGACGCGGAGCGAGGCCGCCGCGCGGGCGGCGCTCTCCGGGGTCGACGACGCGAGGGCCACGACCTCGGCGCCGGCGGTGCGGGCGGCGGCGGCGTGGACGCGCGCCATGAAGCCGCCGCCCACGATGCCGACGCGGACGTGCCCGGGCCGGGAGGCGCCTCCGGCCTCCACGGCGGGGGCGGGGCGGGCCGCCCCGACCGTGACGACCGGGGCGGCGCCTCCCGGCCGGGTCACTTGACCGCGCCCGAGGAGAGCCCCGTGATCAGGTGCTTCTGCACGAGCATGAAGCCGATCAGCACGGGCAGCGAGACGACCACCGACGCGGCCATCAGCTGGTTCCAGTAGACGTCCTGCTGCGACGCGTACGCCCGGAGGCCGATCGACAGGGTCCGCGTGTCCTTGCTGGTCAGCACTGAGGCGAAGAGGACCTCGCCCCACGCCGTGATGAAGGCGTAGACCGCGACGGCGATGATGCCGGGCTTCGCGACGGGGATGATGACGCGGAAGAGCGCGCCGAGGCGGCCCGTCCCGTCGATCATCGACGCCTCCTCGAGCTCCTTCGGGATGGAGGCGAAGTAGCCCGTGAGCATCCAGATCGAGAACGGCAGGCTGAACGTCATGTAGGTGATGATCAGCCCGAGGTAGCTGCCCGTGAGCTGCACCCCGACCGTGCGCTGGATCTGCACGAAGATGAGGAAGAGCGGCAGCAGGAACAGGATGCCGGGGAACATCTGGGTCGACAGCACCACGAGGCTGAAGCTCCGCTGCCCGCGGAAGCGCAGGCGGGCCAGCGAGTAGGCCGCCAGCACCGCCATGGCCACCGAGAGCACCGTCGCCGAGACCGTGACGATGAGGCTGTTCTTGAAGTACGACGCCAGCGGCACGGTCTGCCAGATCTGCACGTACGGCTCGAGCGTGACCCGCGTCGGGATCCAGGTGAAGAGCCCCTGGACGTCGGCGAGCGGCTTGATCGACGTCGTCAGCACCACGTACAGCGGCACGACCACGACGAGCGACAGGAAGGCCAGCCCGAAGAACCGGAAGATCTTGAAGCCACGGGTCTCAATCATCGTGCTGTCCCTTCGGGAGAACCATGCGGATGTAGAACGCCGACGCGATCAGCAGGACGATCAGGAGCATCACGCTCATGGCGCCGCCGAGGCCGAAGTTCCAGTTGTTGAAGCTCTGCTGGTAGATCAGCGGCGAGATGAGCGTCGCCTGCTCGGGCGACGCCGGGCCGAAGAGCACGTAGGGCACGTTGAACTGGTTGAAGATCCAGAGGCTCATGATGAGCAGCAGCACGGCGTTGGCCGGCTTCACCATGGGCAGCGTGATCTGCGTGAACTGCTTCCAGAGGCTCGCGCCGTCGAGGCTCGCGGCCTCGTAGACGTCGCCCGGGATGTTCTGCAGCGCGGCGAGGAGCATCAGGAAGGCGAACGGCCAGAACTGCCAGGCCGTGACGATGACGATCGCCCAGAACGAGTTGCCGCCGAGCAGCCAGAAGGGGCGGTCCTGGAGGATGCCCAGGTCGTCGACCAGGAACCGGTTGATGGCCCCGTCGCGCTGGTTGAACATGAAGGCCCACGCGATCGTCCCGACGTAGGACGGCAGGGCGTAGGGCACGAGGAAGAGCGTGCGGAGGATCCCGCGGCCCTTGAACGAGCTGGTGAGCAGCACTGCTCCCAGCATGCCCATGCTCCAGGCGATGGCCACGACGATGACGGTGAAGAGCAGGGTGCGGCCGAGGGCCCCGTAGAGCTGGCCGGCGATCGGCGAGCTCGGGTCGAGGGCCGTGACGAAGTTGCGGAGGCCGACGAAGGGCGCGTTGACCCAGTTGGCGATGCTGAGCTGGTTGAGCGTGATGAACGCGATCCAGACGCCCAGCACCATCGGGATGATGTGGACGAGCAGCTCGGCGAGGGCGGCGGGCGCGACCAGGAAGTACGCGAGCGGCGAGCGGTGCGCCTTGCGCTTCTGGGCGGGCTGGAGGGGCGCCGCCTGGTGTCGGTCGGGCGGGGTCGCCTCCTCGGCGGGGGCGGGCGGCAGCAGGTTGACGGTCATGAGGGTCCTCTCGGGTGCGGGTGCCGGGGCGGCCGGTCGTGGTGACCGGCCGCCCCGGCGCGCGGCGGTGGGACGGGCTACTGACCCGAGCTCATCTGGCTGGCCGCGTCCTCGAGGGCCGACTTGACGTCGTCCTCGCTGACCGACTCGCCCTGGGCTGCGGACGCGAGGAGGTCCTTGATCGCCGTGCCGACGAGGGTCTCCATCTGTCCTTCAGAGGGGTAGAGGGGCATCGGCTGGGCGTGGTCGGCGAGCGTGACCTGCTTCAGCTTGATGGCCTCCGACTGGAACGCCGGGTCGTCGTACGCCGCCGTGACGACGGGCAGCGCGCCGAACGACTCGTTGAGGTACTTCTGCTCGTCGTCGCTCGTCAGGTGCTTCACGAAGTCGATCGCGGCGTCCTTGTTGCCGCTGTTCTCGAAGACGCTGATGTTGATGCCGGCGACGTGGCTCTGCGTGCCCTCGAGGCCGGTGGCGTCGGCGGACTCCATCGGCACCGGAGCGGCCGCGTAGTCGGTGAAGTCACGGCTCTTGAGGTTGTCGGTCGGGGCCTGGTCGAAGAACATCGCGGCCTGGCCGTCGGCGAAGGTCGCCGCCATGTCGGAGCCGTTGACGCTCTCCGCGTCGGAGGGCGAGACGACCTTGTCGACGGCCATCAGGTCGACCCACTCCTTGACGCCGGCGACGACGCCGTCGTTGCCGAAGTCGGGCTCGCCGTCCTCGTTGTAGAGCTCGCCGCCGTTCTGCAGGCCGCGGACGAACGCCTGGTGGGCGTTGTTCGAGATGCTCGAGCCCGCCATCGTGACGCCCCACTGGTCGATCTGCCCGTCGCCGTCGGTGTCGATCGTCAGCTTCTTGGCGTCCTCCACGAACTCGTCCCAGGTGGCGGGCGGCTCGGTGATGCCGGCGGCCTCGAACATGGCCGTGTTGTAGTACAGCGAGTACGCGAGGCCGTAGAGCGGCACGGAGGTCGGGGCCTGGCCCTCGGCACCGCCGGTCGCGAAGCTGGACTGCACGAAGCGGTCCTGGCCGCCGATGGCCTCGAGGGCGTCGCCCTCCCAGGGCACGAACGCGCCGCTGGACTGCAGCGACACCGCCCAGGTGTTGCCGATGTTGAGCACGTCGGGGCCCTCGCCGCTCGAGACGGCGGTGAGGATGCGGTTGTAGAGGTCGGACCACGGGATGACCTCGAGGTCGACCTTCACCCCGGTCTCCTCCGTGTACCGGTCGATCGACTCCTGAAGCACCTCGGCGTCGCGCTCGACGGTCGGTGCCTGGTTGCTGGCCCAGTACGTGATGGTCTCGTCGCCGCCGTCGCTGCCGCCGTCGGCGGAGCAGGCGGTCATCGACCCGGCTGCCACGACGCCGACGGCGAGGGCGGCGACCCAGCGGAACTTCTTCGTGTTCATGTCTTCTCCTGGTGTCTCTTCTTCGAGAGGTCTCTTCATCGAGTGGGGGAAGTGCTGTGTTCGGGGTGCTGCGGTGGTGCTGTGCTGCGGGTGGTGCTGTCTCGGTGGTGGGCTGGTGAGGGGTGGGGGCGGGTGCCCCCGCGACGGGCCGGCCTCGTCGTCGACGCCGGCCCGTCGACGACTAGCTGAGGGTGGCGACCGACGGGTCCCAGTCCTCGGGCAGCTCGGGCGTCGGCTCGAGCGACGACGCCACGACGACGCTCTCGTCGCGCTCCGCCGACTCGGCGAGCGAGACCATGACGTCGAGCACGTGGAACGCGAGCTCGCCGGGCACCCGCTCGCGACGGCCGCCGCGGATGGCCTGGGCGAGCTCGGCGACGCCGGTGCCCCGGGTGAAGGTCGACCCCGACGCCGGCACGACGGTCGGCTCGTCGCCGCCCGTGTGCACCAGCGTGTCGCCGTCGAACATGTTCGGGTCGGGGAACACCGCGGTGCCCTCCGTCCCGGCGATCTCGACGAAGCCGGCGCGGGCGAGCTTCGAGTCGAAGCTGAAGACGGCCTGCGCGCTGGCGCCGCTCTCGAACTGGAGCAGGGCGCTGACGTGCGTCGGCACCTCCACCGGGAACTCCGTCCCGGCCTTCGGGCCCGAGCCGATGACGCGGGTCTCGCGGGCCTTCGACGACGTCGCGGTGACCTTCGCCACGGGGCCGAAGACCTGCACGAGGGTCGTGAGGTAGTACGGGCCGACGTCGAACATCGGGCCGGCGCCGTGCGCGAAGAGGAACTCCGGGCTCGGGTGCCACGACTCGGGGCCGGGCACCTGGAAGAGCGCGAGGCCGGTCAGCGGGGCGCCGATGTCGCCCTGGCGCACGACGCGGAGCGCCGTCTGCAGGCCCGCGCCGAGGAAGGTGTCGGGGGCGACGGCCACCCGGACCCCCGCCTCCTGCGCGGCCGCGAGCAGTCGCTGCCCGCTCTCGCGGTCGAGCGCGTAGGGCTTCTCGCCCCAGACGTGCTTGCCGGCGGCGACCGCGGCGAGGGCGACCTCGACGTGGGCGGCCGGGATGGTCAGGTTGACGACGATCTCGACGTCGTCGTGGGCGAGCAGCTCGGCGACCGAGCCGCTGCCGGGCACGCCCCACTTCTCGGCCTGGGCCGCGGCGCGCTCCTCGTCGATGTCGGCGATGAACAGCACGCGGAGGTCGGGGAACTGCGTGAGGTTGCCGAGGTACTGGTCGCTGATCACGCCGGCGCCGACGACGCCGACGCCGACCGGCCCCGTGCGCGGGGCTCCGGACGAGGAGGCGGTGGCCCGGTCGGCCGTGGTGGTGTCGGTCATGCGCGGACTCCCTGGAGGTACTCGAAGCTGTCGGTGAGGGCGGTGAAGACGTCGCCCGCGTGGTCGTCGAGCTCGACGACGGCGAGGGCCTGCGGCGCCGCGCGCAGGATGTCGCGGACGGGCATGCTGCCGCGGCCGACGGCGACCTGCTCGGAGTCGTCCTTCGTCAGGGGGCCGTCCTTCACGTGGAGGAACTGGACCTGGTCGCCCAGGCGGACGAGGAGCTCGGCCGCGCCGACGCCACCGACCTCGACCCAGTAGGTGTCGATCTCGAGCACGACGGTCGGGGGCAGGGCCGCGGCGAGGACCTCGAGGGCGGGGGTGCCGTCGATGGTGTTCTCCAGCTCGAAGGCGTGGTTGTGGTAGCCGACCGTGAGCCCGTGCTCGGCGGCCTGCTCGGCGATGCGCCCCAGGTCGGCGGCGACCGACTCGACGTCCTCGCGGGTGATCCACCGGGTCTCGTCGATGTGCGGGTCGATGACCGTGCCGACGCCGAGGCGCACGGCCGCGGCGAAGATCGGCTCGAGGTCCTGGCCGACGAGCTTGGCGTGGGCGCTCGGCGCGGTCAGCCCGGCCGCCGGCAGCGCCTCGGCGTACTCGTCGACGCGCTCGACGAAGCCCCAGGGCTCGACCTGCGTGAAGCCGATGTCGGCGAGGCGGCGGAGGGTGCCGGGCAGGTCGGCCGCGATGGCGTCCCGCACCGTGTAGAGCTGGACCGAGATCGGTGATGTCACCTGGGAGACTCCTCTTCGAGTAGGTGGATGCGGGTGGTCCACCCCCCGACGGGGGTCGATCACCGCTGATCGAGACCGACGATAGGACCACTTCTGTCGGAGCGCAAGCAAAAGTCGACGAATCATCGCCACCCTTGTCTCGAACGTCGTCGGGGCCTGTGCTTTACTGCCTTCATGTCCGACACGACGCGGCCGTCCGCCCTCGGCAGCACGGGAGCCAGCGAGCTCTTCCAGCTGCTGCGCGACGGCAGGCCTCGCACCCGGGCCGAGCTCGCGGCCATGACCGGTCTCGCCCGGTCGACGGTCGGGCTCCGGCTCGACGCGCTGAGCGCCCTCGGTCTCGTCGGCCCCTTCGCCGACGCCGTCTCGACCGGCGGTCGCCCGCCGTCGCGCGTCGCGATGATCCCGTCGGCCCGCGTCGTGCTGGGCGCCGACTTCGGCGCCGGGCACCTCACGACGGCCCTCACCGACCTGATGGGCGAGGTGCTGCTCAGCCGCCACGTCGAGCTCGCCATCGCCGACGGGCCGGAGGCCGTGCTGACGACGATGGTCGCCGAGGCGGACGCCCTGCTCGCCGACCTCGGCCGGAGCCGCGACGACCTGATCGGCGTCGGCATCGGCCTGCCCGGCCCCGTGCAGTTCAGCACGGGCCGCCCGGTCAACCCGCCGATCATGCCCGGCTGGGACGGGTTCGACGTGCCCGGCTGGGTGCGACGCCACCTCGACGTGCCCGTGCTCGTCGACAACGACGTCAACATCATGGCCCTCGGCGAGCGGAGCCACGCCTTCACCGGCACCGACCACTTCCTCTTCGTCAAGGTCGCCACGGGCATCGGCTCGGGCATCATCTCGAGCGGGCGCCTGCAGCGGGGCGCCCAGGGCATCGCCGGCGACATCGGCCACGTGCAGATCCCCCGGGGCGCGGGCATCCCCTGCCACTGCGGAAACGTCGGCTGCCTGGAGGCCGTCGCCTCCGGCCCCGCCATCGCCGCCTCGCTGCGCCGCACCGGCCGCGACGTGCCGGGCGGCAAGGAGGTCATCGACCTCGTGCGCGCCGGCGACCTCGACGCGATCATGGCCGTCCGCCAGGCCGGGCGCGACCTCGGCGAGGTGCTGACGGCGTGCGTCAACCTCATCAACCCGTCGGTGATCGCCATCGGCGGCTCGATGGCCCAGGCCGGCGAGCACCTCATCGCCGGGGTCCGCGAGGTCGTCTACTCGCGCTCGATGCCCCTCGCCACCGAGCACCTCAGCATCGTGCAGTCGCGGGCCGGCGACCGCGCCGCGATCATCGGGGCGAGCATGCTCGCCATCCACCACGCGCTCTCCCCCGCCGCCATCGACGAGCTGGCCGCCGCCGTCTAGGCCGGTCGCCCCGCCGTCGTCGCACGACGTCGAGACACGAGGAGGCGCGGTGTCGCGCCCGCCGCCGGTCCGGTGAGAGCATGGAGGCATGTCGATCGTCCAGCCCATGCTCTCCCTGTGGGACGACGAACCGACCCCGCCCGCGCCTCCGGCACGCCCCGCCCACGAGCAGCGCGTGCTCGCCGACTCGAGCGACCGCATCGCGTGGCTCCGGGCCCGCAGCCGCGGCATCACCGCGACCGACGTCGCGCGGCTCTCGAGCCCGCGGGCCGTGCAGGCCGTGGTGCTCGACAAGCTCTACGGCAACGGCTTCGGCGGCAACGCCTACACCGACCACGGCCGGGCTCGCGAGCCCGAGATCGCGCGCTGGGTGCTCGCGGAGCACCGCATCGCCCCGAGCTCGAAGCTCTTCCACGCCGCCGACCGGCCGCGCCACCTCGCCACCCCCGACGGCGTGGCCGTCCGGGCCGACGGCGCGGTGGAGCTCTGCGAGATCAAGACGACGAAGAAGGCGTGGACGAGCATCCCCCGCTCGTACCTCCGCCAGGTGTTCTGGCAGCAGTACGTGCTCGGGGCGGAGCGCACGCTCGTCGTCTGGGAGCAGCACGTCGACTTCGTGCCGCTCGACGCCGTGCCGATGTGCCGGTGGGTCGACCGTGACGACGACGAGATCCACCGCCTCGTGGGCCTCGCCGACACCGTGCTCGACACCCTGGCGCGCCAGGCGCCCGTCGACCCGTTCGCCCCGGGCGTGCGGGCCTACGAGCCGCCGCCCTACGACCCGCTGCGCTGATCCGCTCGCGCTGACCCGCTCGCGCTGACCCGCTGCCCTCCCCCTCGACCGCGGCGAGGTTTTCCGCCCCCGTGACGCGGCCGAAACACGACCGACCCATCCGCCCTGTCTGATGGGTCGTGCAGGGAGCCTGCTCGTCACCGAGCGCTCCGCGACGACAGGGAGGGTGCGATGACGCACACGACGATGCGGGCCATGGTCATCGAGCGGACGGGCGGGCCTGAGCAGCTCGTCGCGGCGGAGGTGCCCGTGCCGACGCGGGTCGGCTCGGAGGTGCTGGTGCGGGTGCTCGCCGCCGGGGTCAACCGGGTGGACGCGGAGGCGCGGGCCGGCCTGGGCGACAGCGCCGGCGTCCCGGTGTTCCCGGCCGTGCTCGGGCACGACTTCAGCGGCGTCGTCGTCGAGGTGCCGTACGCGGCGCACGCGCTCCACGTGGGCGACGCCGTCTACGGCATGGCGCCCTTCCCCCGCGCCGGCGGGAGCTACGCCGAGTACGTCAGCGTGCCGTCGTCGTCCGTCGCGCGGAAGCCCGCGACGCTCTCGCACGTCGAGGCCGCGGGCGTGCCGCTGGCCGCCCTCACCGCCTGGGGCATGGTGGTCGACGTCGCCAAGGCCCACGAGGGCCAGCGCATCCTCGTGCACGCGGGGGCCGGGGGCGTGGGCCACTTCGCCGTCCAGATCGCCGCCTACTTCGGGGCGCACGTCGTCGCGACCGGCTCGCAGCGGAACGCGGGCTGGCTCCGCGAGCTCGGGGCCGCCGAGGTCGTCGACTACGACGCCGTCGACCTCGAGCGGACGGTGCGCGACGTCGACGTCGTGGTCACCCTCGTGGACGACGTCGCGGTGGCCGAGGCCAGCCTGCGCGTGCTGCGGCCCGGCGGCGTCGTCGTGCACGCCCCCACCGCCTCCTTCGCCGGGGCCTCCGTCGCGGCCGAGGCCGCCGGCGTCCGGACCACCGGCTTCGCCGTGAGCCCCGACGCCGCGACCCTCTCGGTCATCGCCCGGCTGCTCGACTCGGGCGACCTGCGCGTCTACGTCGACGATGTCTACGACCTCGACGAGGCGGCCGACGCCCACACCCGGCTGGAGCGCTGCCACACGCGCGGCAAGCTCGTGCTCCGCGTCGCCGACGAGTGACGTCTCGTCAGGCGGGGCCGATGCGCGGGAGCCTAGAGGCGACGCTCGAGCACGAAGTCGGCCTGCGGGTCGTCGCCGAGGGCGAAGGTGCGGGTGCCGACGCGCTCCAGGCCGTGCTTGGCGTAGAAGCGCAGTGCACGGTCGTTCTGCTGGTTGACGCCGAGCCACACCGAGGAGGCGCCCGTCGCGCCGGCCGCGTCGAGGGTCGCGGCCATCAGGGTCGACGCCGCGCCCGTCCCGTGCCCCTGGGGCATGACGTAGAACTTGCTCAGCTCCACCGTCGGCCGGGACGACACGGCGGCGGCGACGTCGGCGTCGGCGGGGTCGCCGGCCACGAGCATGCTGTAGCCCAGGGCGCCCGTCGTGGCCGGGTCCACGGCCAGCAGCACCGTCCGGGAGTCGTCCGCGAGGTACCGCGAGAAGGCGTCCTCCGACAGGGTCGTCGTCACGACGCGCGCAATGTCCGTCAACGACGAGCCGGGCGGGCAGGCCAGGGGGAAGGTCACCGCCGCCACCTCGGCGAGAAGGGCGGAGTCGGCGGGCATGGCGGGGCGGACGATGACGGTCATCTGCCCATGGTGCCGCACCCGCGCCTCCTGCCCTGACCAGGCATGCCCCAGCACATGTCGACGGGCACGACGAAGACCGCCCCACTCGAGAGTGGGACGGCCTTCGGGCGACGCTGCGCTCTGGGTCGGTGAGACCTAGAAGACGTTGATGTCGAGGGGGATGCCGGGACCGAAGGTCGTCGACAGCGTGCCCTTGGTGATGTAGCGGCCCTTGGAGGAGGACGGCTTCAGACGGACGACCTCTTCGAGGGCGGCGTCGAGGTTGGTGTTCAGCTGCTCTTCCGAGAAGCCGGCCTTGCCGATGACGAAGTGCACGTTGCTGTGCTTGTCGACACGGAACTCGATCTTTCCGCCCTTGATGTCGTTGACGGCCTGAGCGACGTTCGGGGTCACGGTGCCGGTCTTCGGGTTGGGCATGAGGCCGCGGGGGCCGAGCACCTTTCCGAGACGGCCGACCTTGCCCATGAGCTCGGGCGTCGAGACGGCCGAGTCGAACGACGTGTAGCCGCCGGCGACCTTCTCGATGAGCTCGTCGCCGCCGACCTCGTCGGCACCGGCCGCGATGGCGGCCTCAGCGGCGGCACCCGTCGCGAAGACGATGACGCGGGCGGTCTTGCCCGTGCCGTGCGGGAGGATGACGGTGCCGCGCACCATCTGGTCCGCCTTGCGGGGGTCGACGCCGAGCTTGAGCGCGACCTCGACGGTCGAGTCGAACTTCTTCGAGCCGGTCTCGCGGGCGACCGCGACGGCCTCGCTGGTGCTGTAGAACTTGCCTGCCTCGATCTTCTCGGCAGCGGCGCGGTACGCCTTGGACTTCTGAGCCATGTTGGACCTCTTCGTACTGGGGACGTGGTAGCGAGCCTGGCCGGCTCTCCCACTGGTGTCTGGGTCGTGCAGGCGGGTCGCCTGAACGGAGGGGTGCTGCTTAGGCGTCGACCGTGATGCCCATGGAGCGGGCGGTGCCGGCGATGATCTTCGCCGCGGCGTCGATGTCGTTGGCGTTCAGGTCGGCCTGCTTCGTCGTGGCGATCTCGCGGACCTGCTCCATGGTCAGCGTGCCGACCTTGGCGGTGTGCGGGGTCGAGGAGCCCTTGGCGACGCCGGCAGCCTTCTTGATGAGCTCGGCGGCGGGCGGGGTCTTCAGGACGAACGTGAACGAGCGGTCTTCGTAGACCGTGATCTCGACCGGCACGACGTTGCCGCGCTGCGACTCGGTCGCGGCGTTGTAGGCCTTGCAGAACTCCATGATGTTCACGCCGTGCTGACCCAGGGCCGGGCCGATGGGCGGGGCGGGGTTCGCGGCGCCGGCGTTGATCTGAAGCTTGATCAGACCCGTGACCTTCTTTTTCGGTGCCATTGTTCTTTTCCTTCTTCTGGGGTTCGAGCCGACGGCGGCTGCCGCTGGCTCTCCCGGTGGCCCGTGGGGACGGGCTCCGGTGAGGTGTCAAGACTGGGGGGAGGTGCGGACGAGGCCGGCACTCGACACAGCGTACTGGACGAGGGCGTGGATCACACCCCCGACGGGCGACGCGGTGCTAGAGCTTGGTGACCTGGTCGAAGCTGAGCTCGACCGGGGTCTCGCGCTCGAAGAGCGAGACGAGCACGGTGAGCTTGCCGCTCTCGGGCTTGATCTCGTTGATCGTGCCGGGGAGACCCGCGAACGAGCCCTCCTTGATCGTGATCGTCTCGCCGATCTCGAAGTCGACCTCGGCGGGGATGACGCGCTGGGTCTGCTTGCCCTTGGCGCCGCCCTTCGCGGTCGGGGCCGCCTCCTGCACCTGGACGAGGCTCTTCAGCATGTTGAAGGCCTCCTCGAAGCGGAGGGGCGTCGGGTTGTGGGCGTTGCCCACGAAGCCGGTGACGCCGGGGGTGTGGCGGACGACCGACCAGGAGTCCTCGTTGAGGTCCATGCGGACGAGCACGTAGCCGGGGATCCGCACGCGGGTGACCAGCTTGCGCTGCCCGTTCTTGATCTCGACGACGTCCTCCATCGGGACCTCGACCTGGTAGATGTAGTCCTCCATGGTCATGGAGACCATGCGGTTCTCGATGTTCTGCTTCACGCGGCGCTCGAAGCCCGCGTAGCTGTGGATGACGTACCACTTGCCGGGCTTGCCGCGAAGGTCGTAGCGGAACGCCTCGTACGGGTCGACCTCGGCCTCGTCGTCGACCTCCTCCGACTCGACGTCGACGGCGACGTCGTCGAAGGCGGCCTCGGCGTCGGCGTCCTGGACGGACTGCTCGGCCTCGGCGATGACGGCGTCCGCGCCGCTGGCGTCGCCCTCGGCGGCCAGCTCCTCCGCCTCGCTGTCGGCCTCGTCGTCGGTCGCCTCGACGGCGGCCTCCGCCTCGGCGGCGTCGTCGATGTCGAGCGCGTCGTCGACGACGGCGTCGGCCTCGGGGTCGGACGCCTCGGCCAGGGTGTCGAGCAGCTCGTCGAGGTCGCCCGAGTCGTCGGTGCCCTCGTCGCCCTCGTCGACGATCGAGATCGCGCTCTCCTCGGCCGAGCCCGCGTCGCCGTCGGTGTCGACGTCGAGGACGTCGCCCTCCTGGGTCTCGCCGACCTCCGAGGACTGCTCGGCGGCGGGGGCCAGGTCGATGTCGTCGCGCTCGTTCTCAGGCAAGGGTTCTTCTTCCGTTCGTGGGGTGTCGGGCTGGCGACCGCCGCGGCGGCCGCGCGGCGCGGTCGAGGGGACCGCGCGGTGTCGTGTCAGCTGCCGGTCGGGCCGTTGCCGAAGACGTACCCGACGGCGAGGCCGAAGAGGGAGTCCAGGCCGGTGACCAGGGCCATCATGATGACGACGAAGACGAGCACGACGCCCGTGTAGCTCAGGAGTTCTCTGCGGGTCGGGGTGACGACCTTCTTCAGCTCACCGATCACCTGACGGATGAACAGCGCGATGCGCGCGAAGGGGCTGCGCCGGACGGCGACGTCGTTCTTCGCCTTCTCGACGACGTCCTCACTGGGGACGTCGAGGTCTTTTCTCGCCACTGTCTGGGTACCTTCCGAGCTCGGCCCGCGGGGCCTGGTGTCCGATGGACGGACAGTCGTCCGGGGACCGGACGGTCGTCCGGTGTCCCGGGCCGCCGCTCTGACTAGTGTCGGTCGCGACGACCCGGCCGGGCTGCAGGGCGGACAGGACTCGAACCTGCAACCTGCGGTTTTGGAGACCGCTGCTCTACCAATTGAGCCACCGCCCTTCGGGCTGACGATCAGGGCCCGGCGACACCGTGAGGCGCGCAGGAACTCCGCGCTCGTCGGCGCCTCGGCAAGTGTAGGCGAACCCCGACCGCGGTGCAAAGCCGACGGGCGGAGGCCCTGCCGCCTCCGGGGCCGCCGCAGCTAGGCTGGCCCCCGTGACCACGCCAGCGCGCCGCCTCTCGTCCCGCATCGCCTCCATCGCCCCGTCCGCGACGCTCGCGGTCGACGCCAAGGCCAAGGCCCTGCTGGCCGAGGGCCGGCCGATCATCAGCTACGGCCCGGGCGAGCCCAACTTCCCGACCCCCGACCACATCGTCGAGGCGGCGGTCGCGGCCGCCCGTGACCCGCGCAACCACCGCTACACCGCCGGGGCCGGCCTCCCCGAGCTTCGTGAGGCGATCGTCGAGAAGACCCTCCGCGACAGCGGCACGGCGGTCACGGCGAGCCAGGTCGTCGTCACCAACGGCGGCAAGCAGGCCGTCTACCAGGCCTTCGCCGCGCTCCTCGACGAGGGCGACGAGGTCCTCCTCCCCTCGCCGTACTGGACGACGTACCCCGAGGCCGTGAAGCTCGCGGGCGGCGTCACCGTCGAGGTCTTCGCGGGCGCCGACCAGCAGTACAAGGTCACGGTCGACCAGCTCGAGGCCGCGCGGACGAGCCGGACGAAGGTCCTGCTGTTCTGCTCCCCCTCCAACCCCACCGGGTCGGTGTACACGCCCGACGAGGTGGCCGCCATCGGCCGCTGGGCCGTCGAGGCCGGCGTCTGGGTCATCAGCGACGAGATCTACCAGGACCTCACCTACGACGGCGTCGAGGCCGTCTCGATCACCGCCGCCGTGCCCGAGGTCGCCGACCAGACGATCCTCGTCAACGGCGTCGCGAAGACCTACGCCATGACCGGCTGGCGGGTGGGCTGGATGGTCGGGCCCGCCGACGTGGTCGCCGGAGCGTCGAACCTCCAGTCGCACCTGACCTCCAACGTCTCCAACGTCTCCCAGCGCGCTGCCCTCGCGGCCCTGACGGGCCCGCAGGACGACGTCGAGGCCATGCGCCTCGCCTTCGACGCCCGCCGGGCCGTGATCGTCCGCGAGCTGAACGTCGTCGACGGCATCGTCACCCCGACGCCGCAGGGCGCCTTCTACGTCTACCCCGACGTGCGGGGCCTCCTCGGCCGCGAGTGGGCCGGCAGCACCCCGACGACGTCGCTCGAGCTCGCCGACCTCATCCTCGAGCACGCCGACGTGGCCACGGTGCCCGGCGAGGCCTTCGGCCCGAGCGGCTACCTCCGCCTGTCGTACGCCCTCGGCGACGACCAGCTCCTCGAGGGCGTCCAGCGCCTCCAGCGCCTGTTCTCCTAGGTCGGCCGGGGCCGGGGCCCACCGGGTCGGCCTGCTCCGGGCAGGTCTCGGCCGGGCCGACCTAGAGCGAGAGGCCGAGCAGCACGGGCTCGGGGTGCAGCACGACCCCGAACTCGGCCGAGACGCGCTGCTGCACGAAGCGCGCCAGCTCGGCGACGTCCGCCGCGCTGGCGCTCCCCCGGTTCGTCAGGGCGAGCGTGTGCTTCGACGAGATCGCCGCGCCGGAGCCCGGCAGCCGGAACCCCCGGCCGATCCCGGCCTGCTCGATCAGCCAGGCGGCGCTGAGCTTCACCAGGCCCGACGACGGAGGGGGCGGCGGTGCGGGCGCGTCGCCCAGGGGGACGACCCGCGCCTCCGGCTCCGGGTCGACGGGCCAGCGCGGCGCCGCCGACGGCAGCGCCGCGGCGACCTGACGCGGAACGATCGGGTTCGTGAAGAACGACCCGCACGAGGTCGCGTCGGCGTCGGCGGGGTCGAGCACCATACCCTTGGAGGCGCGGAGGGCCAGCACGCTCGCCCGCACGTCGGCGACCGGCACCCGGTCGCCCAGCCCCACGCCGAGCGCGGTCGCCAGCTGCGGGTACGAGACCTGGGCGCTGGTGCCGCCGTCGTCGACGAGGGCGAACTCGACCGCGGTCACGACGCCGCGTCGGCCGCGCTTGAACACGCTCGTGCGGTAGCCGAGCCCCAGGTTCGCGGCCGGGACGCGGACGAACTCGCCCGTCTCGGCGTCGAGGAAGTCGACCGAGACGAGCGTCTGGGCGACCTCCTGGCCGTAGGCCCCGATGTTCTGGATCGGCGAGGCGCCCGTCGAGCCCGGGATGCCGCTGAGGGCCTCGAAGCCCGACCAGCCCTGGTCGACGGTGTGGGCGACGAGGTCCTCCCACGGCTCGCCCGCCGCGACGCGGAGGCGCACGCGGCCGTCGACGTCGTCGAGGCGCTCGACTCCTCGGGTGGCGACCCGGAGCACGGTGCCGTCGAAGCCCCCGTCGGCGGCCAGGGTGTTCGAGCCGCCGCCGAGCACGAACCAGTCGTCGCCGTCGGCCGTGACCTCCCGGGCGAGCTCGACCAGCTCGTCGGTCGTGGCGGCCTCGACGAGCCGGGTCGGCTCGCCGCCGACGCGCATCGTGGTCAGGTCGGCGAGGGCGGTCACGCCAGCGTCACCACGACCTGGGCCTTGCCGAGCACGGTCTGGCCCGCGGACGACACCCGGAGGTCGATGCGCGCGGTGCCGGCCTCGGCGTCCAGCGCGCCGACCGTGGCCGTGACGGTGATCTCCGCCCCGTCGGCGGGGTCGACGACGACGGGTCGCGTGAAGCGCACCTGGTAGTCGCTGACCCAGCCCAGCACGCCGGCGTCGTCGCCCGCGCCGTCGAGCCACTCGACGACGGGCTGGACGGCGGTGCCCATCGTCAGCATGCCGTGGGCGAGCACGCCCGGCAGCCCGACCGACTCCGCGACGTCGTCGCGGTAGTGGATGGGGTTGAAGTCGCCGGAGGCGCCGGCGTAGCGGACGAGGGAGTCGCGCGAGACCGCGTAGGACTTCTCGGCGACGACGAGGCCGACCTCGAGGGCGCTCACGCGTCGTCCCCGCGCACGACGAGGGTGGAGACGGCGGTCACGACGTGCGCGCCCGTCTGGTCGACCATCTCGGAGGAGGCCGTGACCATCGCGTTGCCGCCGAGGGTCTTCACGCCGGTCACCGTGAGGGTGGCCGTGAGCTCGTCGCCGGCGACGACCGGACGCGAGTAGCTGAAGCGCTGCTCGCCGTGCACCACGCGGGAGAAGTCGATGCCGGCGCCCGGCTCGGCCAGCAGCTGCGCGAGCGTGGCCTCCTGCACGACGACGGGGAAGGTCGGCGGGGCCACGAGGTCGGCGTGCCCGGCGGCGCGGGCCGCCTCGACGTCGAGCGAGAGCGGGCTCGTGGACGCGGTGGCACGCGCGAACTCGCGCACCTTCTCGCGGCCGACGAGGTACGGCGGAGCGGACGGGAAGACCCGCCCTCGGAGCTCGGGGTTCACTGGCACCCGTCGAGTCTAGCCAGGGGCGACGTCGGGGACGGGCGGAGGCCCTTCGTCCAGGGAGGGCGGAGGCCTTTCGTCCCAGGAGGGCGCAGGTCTTTTGTCGGAGGGGCGGCGTACGTTCTCCCCATGAGCGACGCCAACATCGATCCCGACATCACGCCCGTCGATCCCGCGGCCCCCGAGGCCGACGAGAACGCTGCCCCCGGCCCCGCCGAGGGCTCCGACCAGTCGCAGGGCACCCCGCCCGCCGGCGCCACCCTGGGCGGCGAGCGCCCCGACTCCTCCAACACCGCCTCGAAGGACCCTGAGCAGTGGGTGACCGGCGACGAGCCGATCACCGGCCCGCAGGCGAGCTACCTCGACACGCTGGCCCGCGAGGCCGGCGAGGAGCTCCCTGCCGACATGACCAAGGCCGAGGCCAGCGAGAACATCGATCGCCTGCAGCAGAAGACCGGTCGCGGGGCCTGATCCCCACCGGGTGACCCCGGGCCCGTGGGGCCAGGGGTCACCTCGTTCCGCCATCGGGGCCCCCGGCCCCGCCCGTCGGGCCGACCGGCCCGACCTCTGCCAGGCTGGGTCCGATGTCGACAGTCTCCGCGCTGGTGCGCAGCACCCACCCCGGCCCCACGGCGACCGTCGCGCTCCTCAGCCTCGTGCTCGGCTTGGCCGTCTCGCTCGAGGCGGCTCCCCTCGTCGTGGTCACCGTCGCCGTGCTCGCGGGCCAGGTCTCGATCGGGCTCTCGAACGACCTCGTCGACCTCGACCGTGACCGCAGCGTCGGCCGGGCCGACAAGCCCGTCGCCCTGGGCCAGGTCTCCCCCGGCGTGGTCGGCGCGGCCGCGGTCGCGTCACTCGTCGTCGGCGTCGCCGCCCCGTTCCTCCTCTCGGTGCCCGCGGGCCTCGCCCACCTCGTGCTCGTCGCCTCCGGCTGGGCCTACAACCTCGGGCTGAAGCGCACCGCCGCCTCCGTCGTCCCGTTCGTGGTGAGCTTCGGGCTGCTGCCCGCGGTGGTGACCCTCGCGCTCACGCCTCCCGCGCCTCCGGCGGCCTGGGCCCTCGGGGTCGGGGCCGTCTTCGGCGTCGCCATCCACTTCACCAACGTGCTGCCCGACCTCGGCGACGACGCAGCCACCGGGGTGGCCGGCCTGCCGCACCACCTCGGCCGCCTGCCCGCCGGGGTGGTCGCCTTCGCCGCCCTCGCGGTCGCGGCCTGCCTCACCCTCGCGGGCCAGCTCGACAGCGGGGCCACGGCCGCCGGCCCCGTCGTGGCCGTGCTGGGCTTCGTCGTCGTGCTCGGCATCGCCGCCGCGGGCACGGTCGTCGTCGTGCGGGGCGGCGACACGCGCCTGCTCTTCCGGCTGATCATCGTGGCCGCCCTCGTGCTCGTCGGGCAGCTCGCCCTGAGCGGCGCGGCGATCGTCGCCTGAGCCGCGCCGCAGGTCCGGCCCCCGACCCGGAACCGGCACGGTCACGGCCACGGCCACGGCCCCCGGCCCGGCCTCCGGCGCCGGACGGGCGCCCGTGACCGATCAGGCGAAGCGCATGGCGTAGGTGTCGGCGAGGAGGCGCGAGGCCGGCGACCGGAGGGCGACCGTCAGGCCCGCGCGACGCACGGCCAGGGCGGCGGGGCCCGCCGGTCGGCCGAGCGCCATGTTGAGCTCGGCCTGGCGGGCGGCCCGGAGGGCGGCGCGTCGCCGGGACGCCTCGACGGCGCCGAACGCGCCCGGGTCGTGTCGACGACCGCCCGCGGTCCGGAGCGCCCGCGAGAGCACGGGGGCCCAGGCCACGGCGTCGAGCCAGCCGAGGTTCATGCCCTGCCCGCCGATGGGGCTGATCTCGTGGGCGGCGTCGCCGATCAGCAGGACGCGCCCGACCGCGGTGCGCGCGGCCAGCCGCCGCTGCACCGAGAACGCGCTGAGCATGGTCGACGAGGCGGCGTCGACGCGGAGGCCCGTGCGGCGCCGGACGAGGTCGGCGACCTCGTCGACGTCGGGGCCGGCGGGCCCGCCCTCGGGCAGCGACACCACGAAGCGGCGCACGCCCCCCGGCAGCGGGAACGACTCGACCACTCCGTCGCCCTCGACGTTCACGACGGCGTCGGCACCGTCGCCGGTCTCGTCGGCGAAGTCGCCCATCACGAAGCGGTCGCGGTAGCGGCGGACGGGCGCGTCGACGTGCAGCAGGTCACGGACGCCGCTCCGCGAGCCGTCGGCGGCGACGACGAAGCGCGCGGCGAGCTCGACCGGCCCCGACGGGCCCTCGCCGGTCAGCACGACCCGTTCGCCCTCCTCGACGAGGCCGGTGAGGCTCACGCCCCGGCGCAGCGCCGCGGGGGCCAGCGCCTCGAGACGGGCGCGCAGCACGGCCTCGGTGCGGTGCTGGGGCACGGCGGCGACGAAGGGCCAGCGCGCTCCCGGCCTGCGGTCGAAGTCGACGGTGCCGAGCGTGCGGCCGGCGCTCCGGGCGACGCCACGGCGGATGCGCACGGCCGACTCCACGAGCTCCTCGGCGGCGCCGACGGCGGCCAGGGCGTCGAGCGACGGCGGGTGCACGCCGATAGCGCGCGAGCGCTGCGGCTCGTCGGTGCGGCGCTCCCAGACGGCGACGTCGAGGCCGAGGTGCGCGAAGAGGGCCGCGGCGTGCACCCCGACGGGCCCGCCGCCGACGACCACGACGTCGTGCGTGATCACGAGGCGACCTCCGCGGCCGCCCGACCCGCGACTCCCCCCGGCTCCGAGGAGGCGCGGAGCGGCTCCCAGGTCAGCCAGACCCGCATCGGCGGCCGGGCCAGCACGCGCCACCGCGGCGGCGCCACGGCGCGGAGCTCGTCGACGCGCCAGCTGCGGCGGATCGAGCGGAGGCCGTCGACCCGGACGAACGACGACCCCGCCAGCGGCAGGGTCCCGACCGCGTAGGCGGCGTAGGCCGCCCGAGAGCGTCGGATGTCGCTGTGCAGGGCGAGCCGCCGGGCCAGCCGCTCGCTGTCGGAGAGGACGGCCGTGCGGGCGGCGTCGTCGAGGTGGTGCAGGACGTGGTTCGACACGACGACGTCGAAGGTCTCGTCCGCCGCCACCAGGTCGGCGCTCGAGGCCCGTCGGTAGTCGACCCCGCGTCGGGGCCGGGCCGACGCGAAGTCGTGGGCCCGCTCGTCGGGGTCGACCGCCGTGACGTGCAGCGCGAGCCCGTCACGCTCGGCCCACCGCGCCAGCGCCCTCGCGAGGTCGCCGCCGCCCGAGCCGAGGTCGAGGAGGGTGGTCGGGGCGTCGGACGAGGCCACGAGGGGCCGGAGGCGCTCCGTCCAGGCCCGCCGCCAGCCGGCCACGAGCCCGTTGACGAGAGGGAAGACCGCGTAGGTGCGCCGCAGGGCCGCGGGGTCGCAGTCGGGGTCGTCCATCAGCTCGGCGAGGTGCTCCGCCCGCCCGCGCAGGTCGGGCAGGAGCGACGTCACGCCGCGACCCGACGCGTGAGCAGGCTCGTCTCGACGGTGAGGCCGGGGCCGAAGGCCATGGCGCAGACACGCTCCCGGGCAGGCGCGACGTCCGCAGCGCCGGTCGGAGCGGCAGCGCCCCCGGCGAGGCCCACGTCGACGGCAGCGGCGACGGGCACGGCGTCGGGCACCAGGTGCTCGCGCAGGATGAACAGCACCGTCGCGCTCGACATGTTGCCCCGCGTGCGCAGCACCTCGCGCGACGGCGCCATCTGCGGGTCGCTGAGGCCGAGCCGCTGCTGCACGCGGTCGAGGATGCTCCGCCCGCCCGGGTGCACCGCCCAGCGCGTCACGTCGCCGACGCCGACGCCCTCCGCGGCGAGCAACGGCACGAGCGCGTCGTCGATGTTCTCCTCGACGATGTGCGGCACGTAGCTGCTGAGCACCATGTCGAAGCCCTGGTCGCCGATGCTCCAGGCCATGTCGTCCTCCCCCACCGGCGTCAGCACCGTCTCGAGCACGTCGAGGTCGAGGACCGTCTCGCCGGCCGGAGCCGGGCGCGCCGTGACCACCGCGGCCGCGGCGCCGTCGGCGAAGACGGAGGAGGCGATGATCGCGTCGGGGTCGTCGCTGCTGCGGAGGTGGAGGGTGCAGAGCTCGGCGCAGACGACGAGGACGACGGCGTCCGGGTCGGCGAGGCACGTGTCGCGGGCCGACCGCAGGGCCGGGAACGCTCCGTAGCAGCCCATGAAGCCGATGTGCAGCCGCCGCGTCGTCGCCGGCAGGCCGAGGCGGCGCACCAGCAGGTAGTCGGGCCCGGGCGCGAAGAAGCCGGTGCACGAGACGGTCACGACGTGGGTGACGTCGGCCGCGGTGATCCCCGCGGCGCCGGCCAGCGCCTCCTCGGCGGCCCGGGCGAAGAGGTCGGGGCTCTCGGCCACGTACACGTCGTTGCGCGTTCCCGTCGTCGGGCGGAGGATGCGGCCCTCGGCCCGGTCGTAGAACGTGGGAGTCGCGGCGTCGTCGTCGGGACCGCCGTCGGCCGAGAGCGGGGCGGCGTCGGGCGCCCCGCCCACGCCGGTGGGCTCGGCGCCGAGCTCGGCGATGACGGTGTGCCGGGTGTCGATGGCGGCACCGTCGAAGACGGCCCCGATGAGCCGCGGAGCGAGCCTGCCGAGGTCGGGCTGCGACCGGAAGACGTCGCGGATGTGGGGCTGGTCGATGACGGTCGGGGGCAGGGCTGTTCCGATGCTTCGGATGCTCACGGGCATGCGTCATGGTATGCCCGGGGCCCCGAGCGTCGGCCCGGGCGGGCGCAGGGCTTGCCGTCGGAGGCGCGACTGTGCAGAGGGCCGACGGAGCTCGCGGCACTTGCCGACACGAGGAGACGCCGCCGAGGTGGGGCGGCGGAGGATGACCTCTCGAGAAGAACTGCGGTAGCGAGGGCGGGACTCGAACCCGCGACACCACGATTATGAGCCGTGTGCTCTAACCAACTGAGCTACCCCGCCGCAAGCTGTCGCCACGGTGGGCGTGACCAGCTGGAGCCCCGAGTCAGGTTTGAACTGACGACCCCTTCCTTACCATGGAAGTGCTCTACCACTGAGCTATCGGGGCGTGAGACCGGGCCGCAGACGAGCTGCTGCCGATCGGCACCTGACGACTTTAGCAGAACACGGGAGCTCTCGCGCACACCGTGACGACACCGTCCGGGTGTCGGAGGTCGAGGCCAGGATCGGGTCATGCACAGCCTCGAGGTCCTGCTCGATCCCGCCGCCGACGACGCCGTGCGCGCCGAGTGGGCCCTGCTCTCCGCGGCGGGACTGCCGTCGCTCGGCGAGCACACGGGCGAGACCAACGCCCCGCACGTGACGCTGCTCGCCCGGCCCGCCCTCGACGACGAGGCCGACGCCGCGCTCCGCGAGCTGGCGGCCGCGACCCTCCCGCTGCCCGTCGAGCTGGGCGCTCCCCTGGTCTTCGGCACCGGGCGGCGGGGGCTCGTCCTGGTGCGGTCCGTCGTGCCGACCGACCGCCTCCTCGGGCTGCACCGCGCCGTCCACGACCTGGTGGGGCGCGGCCGGGGCAGCGACGAGACCGTCGAGCACACGCGGCCCGACGCGTGGACGCCGCACGTCGCCCTGGCCCGACGCCTCACCCCGGCCGGGGTGGCGACCGCGCTGGAGGCGCTGGCCGACGCTGCGTCGGCACGCGAGACGGCCACCGTCGAGGAGGCGCGGGTCGGCGGCGACCCCGCCCGCGACTCCTCGACGACCTGGCTGGCCGCGATGCGCCGCTGGGACAGCGACCGCAGGGCCGTGGTCGCGCTGGGCCCCGCCCGCTAGTCGAGCGGGGTGGAGACGAGCTCGAGGCTCGCGAGGTCGTCGGCCGTGAGCTCGACGTCGGCGGACTCGAGCAGGCCCTCCAGCTGGATCACCGTGCGGGCGCTGGCGAGCGCGCCGATGACGTTCTGGCGGCTGGCGAGCCACGCGATGGCCACGGCTCCGGGCTGGACGCCCTGGCGCTCGGCGATCTCGACGAGCACCTCGACGGTGCCCTGGTTCTGCGGGGTGACGTAGCTCATCGCCCGGCCGCCCCGGGGCGAGTCGCCGCGGCCCGCGTCGCCGCGGTACTTGCCGGTGAGGAACCCGCTCGCGAGCGACGAGTGCGGCAGGACGGCCAGGCCGAAGTGGTCGACGATCGGGGCAACATCAGACTCGTAGTCGCCGCGGCGGACGAGGTTGTAGGCGGCCTGGACGGCGACGAACGGGTGGAGCCCGTCGCGGTCGGCGATGGCGAGCGCCTGGCGCAGCCGGGCGCCGGTGTAGTTCGAGGCGGCGGGCCAGCGGATCTTGCCCTCGTCGACGAGCTCGCTGAGCGCCCCGACGGTCTCCTCCAGGGGGGTCTCGTCGTCGTCGAAGTGCGTCGCGTAGAGGTCGATGTGGTCCGTGCGCAGCCGGAGGAGCGACGCCTCGACGGCCCGGCGGATGCTCGCCCGGCCGAGCCCGGGAGCGTCGGGGTGCTGGCCGCACTTGGTGCTGATGACGACCTTCTCGCGGTTGCCGGGGCGCGCCAGCCAGCGGCCGATGATGGCCTCCGACTCGCCGCCGGAGTTGCCGGGCAGCCAGGCCGAGTAGACGTCGGCCGTGTCGATCACGCGCCCGCCGTCGCCCGCGAAGACGTCGAGCACCTCGAGCGCGGTGGGGGCCCCGACCGTCCAGCCGAACACGTTGGTGCCGAGGGCGAGGGGGAAGCCGTCGCCGTCGGGGAACACGGCGTCGGCGACGGGGGTGGTCGAGGCGTCCAGGAGCGCTCCGTTCGGGGTCGTGAGGTGTGGTCAACGGTACTGGATGGGGGCCTCCGAGCCTGCCGTATCGTGGGCGCATGTCCTCTACCGAGACCACGGGCGACACGCTCGACTCCCCCTCCGAGACCGACGTCCAGGCACCCGCCGATCCCGAGACGGAAGGCCTCGCCACGTCCGCCGACGACCTCGAGTGGTGGCGCACCGCCGTCATCTACCAGGTCTACCCGCGCTCCTTCGCCGACGGCGACGGCGACGGCGTCGGCGACCTGCCCGGCATCACGGCCCGGCTCGACGCGCTCGTCGAGCTCGGCGTCGACGCCGTCTGGCTGTCGCCCTTCTACACGTCGCCCCAGGCCGACGCCGGCTACGACGTCGCCGACTACACCGACGTCGACCCGCTCTTCGGCACGCTGGCCGACTTCGACGCCCTCCGTGCCCGCGCGACCGAGCTCGGCCTGCGCCTCATCGTCGACCTCGTGCCCAACCACTCGTCGTCGGCCCACGTGTGGTTCCGCGAGGCCCTGGCGGCGTCGCCCGGGTCGCCCGAGCGTGCCCGCTACATGTTCCGCGAGGGCCGCGGGGCCGCGGGCGAGCTGCCGCCGAACAACTGGGAGTCGATCTTCGGCGGCCCGGCGTGGAGCCGGGTCACCGAGGCCGACGGCAGCCCCGGCCAGTGGTACCTGCACCTCTTCGACTCGTCGCAGCCCGACCTCGACTGGACGAACCCGTGGGTGCGCTCCGCCTTCCTCGACGTGCTCCGCTTCTGGCTCGACCGCGGCGTCGACGGGTTCCGGGTCGACGTCGCCCACGGCCTGGTCAAGGCCGAGGGCCTGCCCGACTACACCCCGCCCGCCGACGCGGGCAGCATGGGCGGCGGCCTCGGCGAGGACCGCACCCCGCCCTACTGGGGCCAGGACGGCGTGCACGAGATCTGGCGCGAGTGGCGTCGCGTGCTCGACGAGTACGAGGGCGACCGCGTGCTCGTCGCCGAGGCCTGGGTCGAGCCGCTCTCGAAGCTGGCGAACTGGGTGCGCCCCGACGAGATGCACCAGGCCTTCAACTTCGCGTACCTCGAGACGGGCTGGTCGGCCGCCGAGATCCGCCGCGTGGTGGACGCGTCGATCGAGGTCTTCGCGAGCGTCGGAGCCCCGAGCACCTGGGTGCTGAGCAACCACGACGTCGTGCGCCACGCGAGCCGGCTCGCCCTCACCGCCGAGAACCCGCAGGGTCACGGCATCGGCCCGCGCAGCCCCGGCCTGCCGATCCCCGAGCTCGGCCTGGCACGGGCCCGTGCCGCGACGGCCGTCATGCTCGCCCTCCCCGGGAGCGCCTACCTCTACCAGGGCGAGGAGCTGGGGCTGCCGGAGGCGGTGGACCTGCCCGACGAGGCGCGTCAGGACCCGACGTGGTTCCGCACGGACGGCGAGCGCTACGGCCGCGACGGCTGCCGTGTTCCGCTGCCCTGGGAGTCGGGGTCGCCCGCCTTCGGGTTCAGCGAGACCGGCGCCTCCTGGCTGCCGCAGCCCGACGACTGGAGCACCTACGCGCGCGACGAGCAGCGCGGGGTGCCCGGGTCGACCCTCGAGCTCTACCGCTCGGCCCTGGCCCTCCGCTCGGAGCACGAGCTCGGCTCGGGGCGTCTCGAGTGGCTGAGCGGCTGGTCGGACGACGTGGTGGCCTTCCGCAGCGGCGACGTCGTGGTGCTCGCGAACACCGGCGAGGTGCCGGTCGAGCTGCCCGTCGCCGACGTGCTGCTCTCGACGATGGCGCTCGACGGCCCGGCGCTGCCCGCCAACGCCGCCGTCTGGCTGCGGGCGGAGGGCGTCACCGACTGACGCCGCCCGCCGACGACGAAGCCCCCCGGCCGGTGTCGGGGGGCTTCGTCGTGCACGAGGTGCGTCAGTTCGTGTTGGCCTGGAGCCACGGGTACGGGTCGACGGGGACGCCGGCGAGGTGGATCTCGAAGTGCAGGTGCGCGCCGGTGCTGTTGCCGGTGCTGCCGACCTTGCCGACGAGCTGCCCGACGGTGACCGTGTCGCCCACCTTCACCTCGACCGAGCCGGTCTGCATGTGCGAGTAGGTCGACGTGACCTTCTGGCCGTCGATGACGTGCTCGATCTCGACGTGGTTGCCGAAGGCGCCCGACGGGCCGGTGACGACGCTGACGGTGCCGTCGGCGATGGCCTGGATGGGCGAGCCCGCGCCGGGCACGAAGTCGAGGCCCTCGTGGAAGGTGGAGCAGAAGCTGCAGTTCGAGACCTGACGGGCACCGAAGCCGCTGCTGATCGGCACGCCGGTCTGGAAGGGCCACTGGACGGTGCCGGCCATGTCGTTCGAGAACGTGCTCGAGCTGGTGGAGGCGTACTCGGAGGCGACCTTCATCTCGGTGACCGAGTAGCCGTCTCGGCTCACGTCGTCGTCGGTCGCTCCGCCGGCGACGAAGCTCTGCGCGGCCGCGGCGCTCTTCTTGGCGACGGTGGCCTCGGGGGTGTCGACGAAGAAGGCGTTGGCGGGCACCGAGGTCGCCACGAGCATCGCGCCGGCGAACATCATGGCGCCGACGACGGTCACGCGCTTCGAGGTGCGCTGGAACGCGGAGGGAGCCGTGCGGGCCGCCGGGGTCGACCGGGCGGAGGCGGTGGTCGCGACGACGGGGCTCGCGGACCGGGTGCGGCGAGGGCCGGCGGCGGGACGCGCGGCCGCGGCGGGGCGCGCGGCGGACGCCGTGCGGGGCGAGGTCGCGGGACGCTGGGGAGCGGTGCGGCCGCGACGGGAGGCGGCCTCGGCGGCACGCAGGGAGGCGCGGGTCGGCAGTGCCTGCGCCGTGGCGACCTCGGGGGCCGCGATGGTCGGGACCCCGGTCTCGACGACCACGGGCTCCGCGGCCAGGGTGGCTGCTGCCTCGGGGGCGGCTGCCACGGGGGCGGCGACGGCACGGGGAGCTGCTGCTGCTGCGGCGCGGCGCTCGGCCTCGCGGGCTTCGCGGCGGGTGAGGAAGACGGGCGAGGCGGCCTCGGCGGTGGGTGTCGTCAGAGCATCGTCGGCTCGGGGCGACGGAGTCTCGTCGCGGTCGTGCTCGGCGAAGGTCTGGGGGTTCGACACGTCGTGATGGTCCTCGGGGTCGTCGGGACGGAGAGGCGGATGCACCCTCTTCTTCTCGGCCGCTACACCGGTGACTCAGGTCACGGAAAAGTAACGAACCAGTCAAGGGTAGCCGCTCAGGCCACGGATGGCTACCCGAGTCAGGTGGTCACGGCCACCGTGGCATGTCAGATCCCGTGTCCCGACGACGGCGACCAGGGTCGTCGACCCCGCCCGATCGGCTCAGATCCGGGCCTCGGCCACCGCCCGCCAGAGCTCGTCGGCGATGCTCGGAGCGGCGGCGGAGGTCAGTCGTCCGCCCTCGGCGGAATCGTCCGACGCGCGGACGACGGCGCCCGCCTCCTCCGCGACGAGGGCTCCTGCGGCGTGGTCCCACGGCTTGAGCCCGCGCTCGACGTACGCGTCGAGCCGTCCGGTCGCGACCGCGCAGAGGTCGAGCGAGGCGGCCCCCTGGCGCCGGATGTCCCGGACCCTCCCGATCAGCCGTCCCACGGCGGCGACCTGCTCGACGCGGCGCTCGGCCTCGTACGAGAAGCCCGTCGCCACGAGCGACTCCGCCAGCGTGGCCGGGGAGGACGGACGGAGGCGCTGGTCGCCCAGCCACGCGCCTCCCC
Organism: Frigoribacterium sp. Leaf164; assembly: GCF_001423665.1. Lineage (NCBI taxonomy): Bacteria > Bacillati > Actinomycetota > Actinomycetes > Micrococcales > Microbacteriaceae > Frigoribacterium > Frigoribacterium sp. Leaf164. The sequence goes on along the minus strand of NZ_LMOX01000001.1, from coordinate 567,510 downwards.
CTCGGGACGCCGTCCAGGTCTCGCCCGACAGCGGGTTCACGACGCAGCCGGCGAGCGCCCGCCAGGCGCCCGGCACCGGGTCGCCCTCGACGACGGCGACGCTGACGGCCCACTGCGGGATGCCGTAGAGGAAGTTGACGGTGCCGTCGATGGGGTCGACGACCCAGGTGAGGCCCGTCGTCGAGCCGTGCTCGGCCCCCTCCTCGCCGAGGAAGCCGTCGCCGGGGCGCAGCTCGGCCAGGCGGGCACGGAGGTGCTCCTCGACCTCGCGGTCGGTGTGGGTGACGACGTCGACGAGGCTGCTCTTCGTCGCGGCGACGGCGACGCCCTCGGAGCGGCGGCGGGCGGCGAGCGCCGCCGCCTCGACGGCGACCGTGCGGGCCACGTCGAGGAGGGCGGCGGGCGTGGTCGCGGCGACGGCGGTGGCGTCGGCGGGCGGGGTCGCGGGCTGGTCGGTCATGGTGCTCCGTCGGTCGGTGCCGGACCCGGCCCGGGACGTGCCCGGAACGACGGAACGGACCCGAGGTCTCGAGTCCGTTCCGTGGTGCCGACGTGGGTGATCACGTCGAGCGGGGGTGGCAAGTGAGGGATTCGAACCCCCGAAGGCTACGCCGGCTGATTTACAGTCAGATCCCTTTGGCCACTTGGGTAACTTGCCATGCACGCCCGGCCCATGTGTTCACCGACCGGAGGCGCCAGACAAATATACAGCCTCCGGAGCCCCCTCACGACCACCCCGCCTCCCCCGCCCCCCTTCGTGGCAAATGCCGACCGGATCCGATGCAATACCGGGATTTCCCTCTATCAGTCCGCGCCTCGGAGGAGACGAGTCGGCATTTGCCCTAGAAGGGCAAGAGCAGGCGTGCTGTCCACAGCTAGGGCGCCCCTCATCCCCTCCACTGTTGAACGAACAGTCATCCGTCCACCGGCAGGGCGACGGCGAGCGGCTGCAGCGCTCTCGTCCGCGCCAGAGTCATGCCATGAACGAGCTGCTGCACGTGACCACGGATCGTCTCGGCGGCGTCGTCCATCGTCGGGAGCTGCTCGCAGCGGGCTGCTCGAGGCACGACGTCGACGACGCCTGGCGGAGCGGAACGCTCCAGCGCATCCGGCACGGCCTCTACGGCCGACCAGATCTCCCTGAGCCCGTCGTGCGAGCAGCGAGGGTCGGGGGCGTGCTGGCGGGGTCGTCGGCACTGGTGGCCCGAGGCGCGTGGCGAGCACCACGACAGCCCCTCGTCGTGTCGGTCGACCACAACGCCCGGGACCTCCGTGACCCGGACGACGCCGGCCGACGCCTGGGCGATGACCACCCCGACGTCCAGGTGCTCCGTGACCGGAGCCGTCTGGGCGGGTGCGACCGCGTGATGGTGACCCCGTCCACGGCGGCGGCCCAGTCCCTCCTGCACCCGCCCGGGGATCTCGCGCTCTCGATCGCCGTCGTCGACTCCGCGCTACGGCTTCGCCCCGAGGACCGTCCGCGACTCACTGACGTCGCCCGCCTCCTCCGACCGGGCCGGGCCCGCGAACTCCTCCGTCTGGTCGACGCTCGAGCGGAGTCGGGCACCGAATCCGTCGTCCGTGTCCGGCTCCGGGAGGCGGGGGTCCGCGCTGACGTCCAGGTGTGGGTCTCCGGCAGGTACCGGGTGGACCTCCTGGTCGACGGCTGGCTCGTCATCGAGTGCACGAGCTGGGAGTTCCACGCTTCGCCCCAGCAGTACGCCGACGACAGACGGCGAACGGTCGCCCTCACGACCGCGGGCTACGTGGTCCTCGAGGTGACCTACCGGCAGGTGTTCGAGGAGTGGGAGACGGTCCTCGCTGCCGTTCGACACCTCCTCGCCACTGCTCGTCCCCGGCGGATGCCCCGGTGAGGACCGTGGGCACCCGGGGATGCCATCCGCCGGCGTCGCCAGGCCTGCAGAACCCGACCGACGCCTCCCTGGTCACCGGATATCCAGGTATTGCGCGACCTCGATCTGGCCAAAGGTCGGCATTTGCTGCCCTCGAGGGCGGGCGGAGGCTCGGGGCGGGCGGGCGGGCGGAGGCGCGGTGCAGGCAGGCGGCCGGAGGCGCGGGGCCGGCGGAGGCGCGGGGCCGGCGGAGGCGCGGGGCGGGCGGAGGCGCGGGGCGGGCGGAGGCGGGCAGCCGCCGGCGCCCGGCTACTGCACCGCGGAGGTGAGCCGGGCGACGTTGTCGAGCACCTTCGAGCGGAAGGGGCGGACGAGCCACTCGTCGAGCAGCAGCTCGCGGCTGGCGTCGCGGTACGACTGCTCGACCTCGCGCAGCTGCCGCACGAAGCTCCGGCCGCGGATCATGACCGAGATCTCGAGGTTGAGGCTGAACGACCGCATGTCCATGTTGCTCGAGCCGATGACGGCGACCTCGTCGTCGACGGTGAGGTGCTTCGCGTGCAGCACCGTGGGCGACCGGTACAGGAAGATGCGCACGCCGGCCCGCAGCAGCGCCTCGTAGTACGAGCGTTGCGCGTGGTAGACGACGGCCTGGTCACCGATCTCGCTGACGAAGAGCTGCACCTCGATGCCCCGCTGCGCCGCGGTCGTGACCGCGTAGAGCATCGACTCGTCGGGCACGAAGTACGGGCTCGTGATGATGATGCGCTCCTGCGCGTTGTAGAGGAGCGTGTTGAAGAGCCGCAGGTTGTTCTCGCCGTCGAAGCCCGGCCCGCTGGGCACGACCTGGCAGTCGACCGTCGGCGCGTCGTCGGCGACGACCACGGGGTCGGCCTCGCGGAGCAGCAGCTCGTCGGTCTCCGAGTACCAGTCCGTGACGAAGAGCGCGTTGACGCCCGCGACGATCGGCCCCTCGAAGCGGACCATGAAGTCCTTCCACTGCAGCCCGCGCCGGTGGTTGCCGCGCCGCTGGTAGCCCCGCTCGATCATGTTCTGCGAGCCGGTGAAGGCGACCTGCCCGTCGATCACCAGCAGCTTGCGGTGGTTGCGCAGGTCGGGCCGCTGGTAGCGCCCCCGCAGCGGCTGGACCGGCAGCATGAGCTGCCACTCGACGCCCATGCGCGTGAGGCGGCGACGCGTCCGCCGGTAGCCGGGGTAGCCCCGGCTCGCGATGTGGTCCATCAGCACCCGCACCGTGACGCCACGGCGCCGGGCGTTCTCGAGGGCGACGAAGAACGGCTCCGTCGTCGCGTCGAGGCTGGTGATGTAGAACTCGGCGTGCACCCAGCGGTGGGCTCCGTCGACGGCCTCGACCATCGCCTCCATCGACCTCGCGTAGTCGGAGTGCAGCTCGGCCGTGTTGCCGCCCACGAGGGGCATGGCGCCGAGCGTGCGGTTCAGCGCGATCACCGAGTCGAGCCACAGGGGCCAGGGGTGGTCGCGGGTGACGCGCTCCATGCCCTCGGTCGTCTCGACGATGTAGGTGTTGATCTCCTGCTGCTTCTCGCGCCGGCGGCGCGGCAGCTTCGTGCTGCCGAAGAGCAGGAAGAGCAGGAACCCCACGTACGGGATGAGGAAGATCGCGAGCAGCCAGGCCGTCGCGGTCGTGGGCCGACGGTTGATCGGCACGTAGACGATCGCGAAGACGCGGATGGCGATGTCGAAGACGACACCGAGCACCGCGATGGTGGCGGGCAGCCACGCGGGCTCGGTCACGGAGGGCTAGCGGAAGTTGACGAACTGCAGGTCGACGTCGAGGTCGGCCTTCTTCAGCAACGCCATCGTGGCCTGGAGGTCGTCACGGCTCTTCGACGTGACGCGCAGCTCGTCGCCCTGGATCTGGCTCTTGACGCTCTTGGGGGCCTCGTCGCGGATGATCTTGCCGATCTTCTTCGCGTGCTCCTGCTCGATGCCCTCCTTGAGGGCGGCCTCGATGCGGTACTCCTTGCCGCTCGCGAAGGGCTCGCCCACGTCGAGGTGCTTGAGGCTGATGCTGCGCTTGATGAACTTCGACTCGAGGACGTCGAGCACGGCCTTGACGCGCTCCTCCGTCGAGGCCTTGAGCAGGAGCTTCTCACCGCTCCAGTCGACCGAGGCGCCGACGTTCTTGAAGTCGTAGCGCTGCTCGATCTCCTTCTGTGCCTGGTGGAGGGCGTTGTCCGCCTCCATCTTGTCGACCTTGCTGACCACGTCGAAGGAGCTGTCTGCCATGCCGGCCAGCTTAGCGGCGACGGGCGGTCACGGCCCGCCGCGGTCGGGACGTCGACCGCGGCGGCCGCCACGCGCCTCCCCCACCACGACGACGCGCCCCCGGCCCGCCCCGCGAGGGGAGGACGCCGGAGGCGCGGTCGAGGTCGACAGGGCGGGTCGCCTACGCGTCGGCGGACTCCACGGCCCGCGAGACGCGGACCATCTCGTCGCGCTCGACGACCTTGACGCGCGCCCGCTCGTGCTCGTGCGCCGACCCGAGCGCCTGCTCGTGCTCGTCGAGGCGGTGCCAGCCCTCGAGGTCGGTGTAGGCCACGCCGCGCTGCGCGAGCAGGGCCGGCATCGCGTCCTCCGACGGGTCGGCGGGCTGCCACCAGCTCGCCTGGTCGTTGATGACGTGCGCGACGGTCTCCATCGCGTCGGACTTCGTGTGCCCGATGAGGCCGACCGGCCCGCGCTTGATCCAGCCGGTGGCGTAGACGCCGGGCACGATCTGGTTCTCGTCGTCCATCACCTGGCCCTCGTGGTTCGGGATCACGCCGCGACGCTCGTCGAACGGGATGCCGTCGAGCGGCGAGCCGAAGTAGCCGACGGCGCGGTAGATCGCCTGCACGGGCACGTCGCGGATCTCGCCGGTGCCCTCGACACCGCCCTGGCCGTCGGGCCGGGTGCGCTCGTACCGGAAGGCGGCCACACGGCCCTGCTCGTCGCCGACGACCTCGACGGGCTTGGCGTAGAAGTGCAGGTGCAGGCGGCGCGACGCCGTGCCGACCTCGCGCTGGCGCCACTGGTTGAGCACCTTGTCGATGACGAAGACCTGCTTGTTCGTCGCGATGGCGGTCTTCGACGCCTCGTCGTGGTCGAAGTCCTCGTCGTGGACGATCATGTCGACGTCGCGCACCTCGCCGAGCTCACGGAGCTCGAGCGGGGTGAACTTCACCTGCGCGGGCCCGCGGCGCCCGAAGACGTGCACGTCGGTGATCGACGACTGCTTGAGCCCCTCGTAGACGTTGTCGGGGATCTCGGTCGGCAGCAGGTCGTCGGCGTGCTTCGCGAGGATGCGCGACACGTCGAGCGCGACGTTGCCGACGCCCACCACGGCGACCGACTGCGCGTCGAGCGGCCACGTGCGCGGGAAGTCGGGGTGGCCGTCGAACCAGCTCACGAAGTCGGCGGCGCCGTAGCTGCCCTCGAGGTCGATGCCGGGCACGTCGAGGTCGGCGTCCTTGATGGCGCCGGTCGAGAAGATCACGGCGTTGTAGTGCGCCTTCAGGTCGTCGAGGGTGATGTCGACGCCGTAGCGGACGTTGCCGAAGACGCGGATGTCGCCGCTGTCGAGCACGTCGCGCAGCGCGTTGACGATGCCCTTGATGCGCGGGTGGTCGGGGGCGACTCCGTAGCGGACGAGGCCGTAGGGCGCGGGCAGCTGCTCGAAGAGGTCGATCGACACGTCGAAGGCCTTCTCGGCCTTGAGCAGGATGTCGGCGGCGTAGATGCCGGCGGGGCCGGCGCCGACGATGGCCAGACGCAAGGTGGTCACGGGGGTTCTCCCTCTGGTGGGTGGCGCGGGGGTGCCGGCCGGTGGTCGGTGCGAGGCACCGCAGGTCGTGGTGGTGCTGTCGTGGTTCGGAGCCGAGGCCCCGGGAGGCGCGGTGCCGGTCAGGCGGAGCGCTCGACCACCCGGTCGGCGAACCGGGTCAGTGCCTTCTTGACCGGCCCGGACGGCAGGGGCGCCAGCGCCTCGAGGGCCTCGTTGGCCCAGCGGTGCGCCTCGAGCCGGGTGCGCTCGGTGACCTCGTGCTCGCGGAGCTGGCGCACGATGTCGGCGAACGCCTCCTCGTCGACGCGGGGCGCCTCGTCGTCGTCGGCCTGGGTGACCTCGACGACGCGCTCGATGAGGCCGAGCAGGGCCGCGGCCTCCATGTCGGTCTGCGCCTCCTTGCGGAGGTACAGGAGCGGCAGGGTGACGACGCCGGCCCGGAGGTCGGTGCCGGCGGCCTTGCCGGTGTGGTCGGCGGGGTCGGAGAGGTCGATGACGTCGTCGATCAGCTGGAACGCGATGCCGATCTTCTCGCCGAACGTCGCGACGGGCTCGAGGTACTCGCGGGGAGCGCCGGAGAACATCACGCCGGCGCGGGCGGCCGTCGAGATGAGCGAGCCGGTCTTGTCGGCCAGGACGTCGATGTAGTGCGCGATCGGGTCGTCGTCGGCCTTGGGCCCGATCGTCTCGTGCAGCTGGCCGAGGCAGAGGCGCTCGAACGTCTCGGCCTGCAGCAGGATCGCCTCCTGGCCGAGGCCCGAGACGATCGTGCTGGCGCGGGCGAAGAGCAGGTCGCCGCTGAGGATGGCGACGTTGTTGCCCCAGACCGTCTGCGCGCTCGGCACGCCCCGGCGCATCTGCGCCTCGTCCATGACGTCGTCGTGGTACAGCGATGCCAGGTGGGTGATCTCGGTCGCCTGCGCCGAGGCGACGATGCCGGGGGTCGCCCCCTCGCCGAGCTGGGCGATGAGCAGCGTCAGCGTCGGCCGCACGCGCTTGCCGCCGGCGGCGAGCAGGTACCGGGTCGTCGCGTCGGCGATCTCGTCGGCGAAGGCGATCTCGCGCAGCAGGCCGGCCTCGACCAGCTCGAGGCCGTCGTCGACGGCCGCGACGAAGCGGCGCTCGGCGGGCGAGGCGAAGAGCTTCTCGCCGAGGCCCAGGCTCGCGCTCAGGGAGTTGCGGGTCAGCGGCACGCTCGGGTTCATGGGGTCACCTTGTCGTCTGGTCGGGAGGACCGGCGTGGGTCGGTTACTTCGCCGTCGAGGACGAGGAGGCGCGCGAGGGCGTCGAGGAGGGCTTGCGACCCCGGTGCAGGGCCACGATGCCCGCGCTCAGGTTCCGGTGCGCCACCCGGGTGAAGCCGGCGCCGCGCAGCCACTGGCTGAGCACCTGTTGCTCGGGCCACTTCTCGATCGACTCGGCGAGGTAGGAGTAGGCGGGGCTGTTGCTGCTGGTGACCTTGGAGATCAGGGGCAGCCCGACGCGGAGGTACGCGTGGTACGCCGCGCGGAGCAGGCCGAACGGCGGCGTGGAGAACTCGCACACGACGAGGCGGCCGCCGGGCTTGAGCACGCGGTGCATCTCGGCGAGCGCGACCTTCGGACGGTTGACGTTGCGGAGGCCGAACGAGATGGTGACGGCGTCGAAGGTGTCGTCGTCGAAGGGCAGCGACTCGGCGTCGCCCTCGACGAACTCGATCTCGGGGTGGCGCTGGCGGCCGACCTCGACCATGCCGTGCGAGAAGTCGAGCGCGATCACCTCGGCCCCGCGGCGCGCGATGGCGACGGAGCTCGTGCCGGTGCCGGCGGCGATGTCGAGGACCTTGTCGGCCGGGCCCGCGCCGATGGCCTTCACGGTCGCGACGCGCCACAGGACGGCGTTGCCCGCGGAGAGCACGTCGTTCGTGCGGTCGTAGTGCTGGGCGACGCCGTCGAACATGGACGCGACCTCGCTGGGCTGCTTGTTCATATCGGCCTTGGTCACGATGGTCGATCCTACCGGCATGCACTGGGCGCTGCCCGAGTAGGCTGACGCGGTGGATCTCCCGTCGCCGCGCGTCCCTTCCCTCTCCGTCCGCACCACCCGGATCGACCACATCAGCCCCCTGCTCGACGTCGTCGACCGCAGTTCCCCGCTCGTCTTCGTGCGCGGCGGCGCCGGCATGGCCGGCATCGGCGAGGCCGTCCGGCTCGAGTTCTCCGGCCCCTCGCGCATGCGCGACGCGGCGGCCGCCTGGCGCGAGCTGGCCGGCCGGGCGACCGTCGACGACGAGGTCCGCGTGCCGGGCACGGGCCTGATCGCCTTCGGCTCGTTCGCCTTCGACGACGAGTCCGCCGACACGAGCGTGCTGATCGTGCCGAGCATCGTCATCGGCCGCCGCGACGGCGTGGCGTGGATCACCCGCGTCGACGGGGCCGAGCTGCCCGCGGGCACGCCCGTGGGGGCCTCGGTGCGCCTCCGCCTCCGGGAGGGCGAGCTGTCGGCCGCGGGCTACGCCGACGCCGTCGCCCGGGCCGTCGACGCCATCGGCGTCGGCGAGGTCAGCAAGGTGGTGCTCGCCCGCGACCTCGTCGGCCAGCTGCCGCCCGAGGCCGACCTGCGCCTCGTCGCGGCGACGCTGCTCACCGCCTACCCGGACTGCTACGCGTTCGCGGTCGACGGGCTGATCGGCGCGAGCCCCGAGACCCTCGTGCGCTCCGAGCGCGGCGAGGTCTCCGCGCGCGTGCTCGCGGGCAGCGCCGCCCGGGGCGTCGACGCCGTGAGCGACGAGCGCGCCGCCCACGCCCTGGCCACCTCGCCGAAGGACCTCGACGAGCACGCCTTCGCGCTCCGCAGCCTGCTGCTCTCGCTCGGCCCGCACGCCACCGACGTCGTGACGGGCGAGCAGCCCTTCACCCTCAAGCTGCCCAACCTCTGGCACCTGGCGAGCGACGTGCGCGGGCGCCTGACCGACGGGTCGAGCTCGCTCGACCTGATCGACTCGCTGCACCCCACGGCCGCCGTGGCCGGCACGCCGACCCGCGAGGCGCTCGCGCTGATCCGCGAGCTCGAGCCGTTCGACCGCGGACGCTACGCCGGGCCGGTCGGCTGGGTCGGCGCCGACGGCGACGGCGAGTGGGCGATCGCCCTGCGCTGCGCCCAGGTCTCGCCCGAGGGCGAGGTGCGCGCGTTCGCCGGCGCCGGCGTCGTGGCCGAGTCCGTCCCCGAGCGCGAGGTCGCCGAGACCACCATGAAGTTCCAGCCCGTCGTGCAGGCGTTCTCGCAGTGACGTCGCCGGGGGCACGAGGGGGCGCGGGGCAGGACGCTCCGCAGGGGGCCGGAGCCGGGGAGGCGAGGGCCGGCCAGGGCGTGTCGCGACCGGTCGCGCTCGTGGTCGCCGCGGCCTTCTTCATGGAGAACCTCGACGCCACGATCCTGTCGACGGCCACCGCCTCCGTCGCGGCCGACTTCCGGGTGCAGCCCGCACAGCTCGGCATCGCCGTCACCGGCTACCTCGTCGCCGTCGCCGCGTTCATCCCGCTCGGCGCGTGGCTCGCGGAGCGGTGGGGCGCCCGACGCGTGTTCCTCGCCGCCGTGGTGCTCTTCACGCTCGCGTCGGTGGCCTGCGCGCTGAGCGGCGACCTCGTCTCGCTGACGGCGTCGCGGGTGGTGCAGGGCCTCGCCGGCAGCATGATGGTGCCGATCGGGCGGCTGATCGTGCTCCGCAGCACGGAGAAGTCCGAGCTCATCCGCGCCATCGCCTACCTGACCTGGCCGGCGCTCGTCGCCCCGGTCGTCGCACCGCTGATCGGCGGGCTGCTGACGGAGCACCTCGGCTGGCAGTGGGTCTTCCTCGTCAACGTGCCGGTCGGCGTCGCCCTCCTCGTCGTCGCGTGGCGGGTCGTGCCGAGCCCGGAGCCGGGCGACCCCCAGCCTCTCGACGTCGTCGGCCTGCTGCTCGTCGTGACGTCGATCGTCTCGCTGGTGGTCGCCTTCGACCTGCTCGGCGCCCCGTCGACGGTCGCCGTCGGCGTGGCCCTCGTGGCCGTCGCGCTGGTCTCCGGCGTCGCGGCCGTGCGGTGGTTCCGACGTGCGCGTCACCCGCTGCTCGACCTCGCGGCGTTCCGCATCGGCTCGTTCCGCGTGACGAACCTCAGCGGCTCGCTCTACCGCGCGGTCGTCAACGGCGTGCCGTTCGTCGTCCCCCTGCTGCTGCAGGACGGCTTCGGCTGGTCGCCGGTCGAGGCCGGCGTGATGCTGATGTGGGTCTTCGTCGGCAACCTGGCGGTCAAGCCGCTCACGACGCCCCTGCTGCACCGCTTCCGGGTCGTGCCGATCATCGTCGTCGCGACCGTCGGGCTCGCCGCGACCTTCGTCGCGACGGCGCTCGTGCGGCCCGACGACTCACCGGTGCTGGTCGCGGCGGTGCTGCTGCTGAGCGGCGTGTTCCGCTCGGTGGGCTTCACGGCCTACAACACCCTGCAGTTCGCCGACGTGCCCGCGCCGATGATCGGCCCGGCGAACGCCATCGCGTCGATCACGAGCCAGCTCGCCGTGGGCCTCGGGGTCGCCGTGACGGCCCTCGCCGTCCGCCTCGCCGACCTGGCGGCCTCCGCCGACGGCGGCTCCGACCCGGCGACCGGCTACCAGTTGGCGCTCGTCGTGCTCGCGGCGCTCGCCCTGCTCAGCCTGCCGGAGGGCCTCCGTCTGCCGCGGGGCACCGGCGACGCCCTCCGGAGCCGCGCCTCCTGACGGAGTGCCCCCCGAGGGCGCTCCGCCGACGGATCAGGTGGAGGCGAGCCGGACCTTCTCCAGCTCGACGTCGTACGGCGCGGCCGGCCACTGCGGGTCCCGCGCCCTCAGCGCGGCCGTCAGAAGGCGCTGCACGGCGACGCGGGCGTACCACTTGCGGTCGGCGGGCACGACGAACCACGGCGCCGCCTCCGTGCTCGTGCGGCGGACCGCCGTCTCGTACGCCTCCTGGTAGTCCGACCAGAGCAGGCGGTCGTCGAGGTCGCCGGGCACGTACTTCCAGTGCTTCTCCGGGTCGTCGAGACGGGCGCGCAGACGCTCGCCCTGCTCGTCGCGCGAGACGTGCAGCATGACCTTGACGATGGTCGTGCCCGACTCCGCCAGCTCGCGCTCGAAGGCGACGATGTCGTCGTAGCGCTGCTCGACCTCCTCGGGCGACGCGAGGCGGCGCACCTTGCCGATCAGCACGTCCTCGTAGTGCGAGCGGTCGAAGACGCCGATCATGCCGGGGCCGGGCAGCTCGCGGCGCACGCGCCAGAGGAAGTCGTGCGCGAGCTCCTCCTCGGTGGGCTGCTTGAACGCGTGGTGGGCGACGCCCTGCGGGTCGACGGACCCCACGACGTGACGGACGACGCCGCCCTTGCCCGAGGTGTCGGTGCCCTGCAGCACGAGGAGGACGGAGCCCTGGTCGCCGCCCGTCCGGCTGCTGGCGAAGAGCCGCTCCTGGAGGTCGCTCAGCGCCTCCCGGCCGGACTCGAGCACCTGCCGCGCGTAGCCCTTGTCGCCGGCGAAGCCCGGCGTCGACCGGGGGTCGACGTCGGCGAGGGCGAAGTCGGTGCCCGCACGGAGGATCTCGGCGGGCTCGGACGTCCAGGTGGTGGCCATGCGGCCGAGCCTACGTGCGGCGGACGGGCAGGGGCCGGGCGGAGTCGCGGTGCGGCCGCCGAGTCCGGGCACGCCCGTCGGCCGCGGGGCGTCAGCGCGCGAGCGGGACCTCGATCAGCACCGGGCCGTCCCAGCGGCGGGCGAGGGCCTGGTCGAGCTCGGCCCGCGTCGCGGCCCGCACGTGGTGCCAGCCGTAGGCGGCGGCCAGGGGGGCGAGCTCGACGCTCTGCGGGGTGAACTGGACCCGGGTCATCGCGTCGGCGGGGGCCGTCGCGGCCACCTCGAGGCCGTCGAAGATCGTGCCGCCGCCGTCGTTGCCGACGACGACCTGCAGCCGGGGCCGCACCTCGCCGTCGCCGAGGAGCAGCGAGCCGACGTCGTGCAGCAGGGTGAGGTCGCCGAGCAGCACGCGCGTCACGCCCGGGCGCGCCTCGTCGAGCTGGCTGGCGAGGGCGATGCCGGTCGCGGTCGCGACCGTGCCGTCGATGCCGGCGAGGCCGCGGTTCGCGTGCACGGGCACCTTCTTGCCGGGCACCACCTCGTCGACCTCGCGGATCAGCCGCGAGGCGCCGAGCACGAGCCGGTCGTGCGGCCAGGTGACGCGCCAGAGCGTCTCGGCCAGGGCGCGCCGCGTGACCCCGCGGCGCAGCAGCTGCACCTCGCCGCGGAGGAACTCCGCCCGCACCGAGGCGTCGTCGCTCGTCGCGGCGTCGAGGTCGGGCGCCTGCTCAGGGTCGCCGACGAGCGCGCGGCCGGCGTGGACCCAGCGGCCCACCCAGGACCGGTGGGCGCGGTCGTCGGGGGCGCCTCCCCCACCGGGGGCGACCTGGACGGCGGCGACCACGGTCGCGCGGCGGCTCGGGTCGTAGGCGTCGGCGGTGCGCCCGCGGACGACGACGACCTCGACGTCGGGGCGCGCCAGCAGGGCGGGCACCTGGCGGGTCAGGGTCGGGTGGCCGACGACCACCACGCGGCGGACGAGCCCGCCGAACTCCGCGTCGGCGAGCAGCGTGCGCCAGCCGAGGGCGAGGTTCGGCCCGAAGTGCGCGCCGCTCGAGACCTCGGCCACGAGGGGGGCGCCGAGCTCGCGGGAGAGGCGCTCGGCGTCGGGACCGGCGTCGTGGCCCGCCACGACCAGCGTGGCCGGGTCGTCGTCGACGGAGAGCAGGTGGGCGGGCCCCGCGGAGGGGCGGGTCACCTCGCCCGGGCGGGCCGCGGGCAGCGTCGTCACGGCCGCCGAGAGCGGCTCGCGCAGGGCGACGTTGAGCTGGACCGGGCCGGGAGTGTCACGGCCGTCGTCGCCGCCGGCGCCGAGCGAGGCCGCGACCGCTGCCCGGGCGAGCCGACGGACGGCCTCGACGTCGACGTCGCCCTCGGAGGGGGCCTCGACGTCGCGCACCCACGGCACGGCCGGGCCGAAGAGACCGGGCTGCACGGTCGTCTGGTTGCTGCCGACGCCCCGCAGCTCGACAGGCCGGTCGGCCGTGAGGAGGACGAGCGGCACGCCGGAGTGGTGGGCCTCCAGGACGGCCGGGTGGAGGTTCGCCACGGCCGTGCCGGAGGTCGTCACGACCGCGGTCGGCCGGCCGGTCTCGACGGCGAGGCCCAGGGCCGTGAAGCCGGCGCTCCGCTCGTCGATGCGCACGCGGAGCCGGAGCCGGCCCGCCCGCTCGAACTCGGCGGCGGCGAGCGCCAGGGCCTGCGACCGCGATCCGGGGCTGAGGACGAGCTCGTGCACGCCCGCGTCGACGAGCGCGGCGAGCAGCGCGACGGCGTAGTCGGTGGCGACGCTGCCGGAGCGCTCCGCCGGGAGGCCGTGAGCGGTGCCGGTGTCGACGGGACCAGCGGCGACCCCGTCGGTGTCGGCCTCGGCCTCACCCTGGACGGCGTCGTGGTCGTCGGGCAGCGCGGAGCCCGAGGAGTCGGTGCTCACGGCCTCAGGCCGTGCCGGTCTTGTCGTCGTTGTCGAGCTCGGAGAGCTCCTGCTCGAGGCGCCGGATCCGCTCGTCGGTGGTCTCGCGGTCGAGGTCGGTCACCGTCGCAGCCGAGCGGCCGGAGAAGTCGGGGTCGTCGTCGGGGGCGATGAAGCGGCGCTGCGGACCGCGGCCCGCCTTGCGGGCGCGGCCGAGCAGGAACCACAGCACGGCGCCGACGACGGGCAGCAGGACGATGATCGCGGCCCAGAGGGGCTTGTTCAGCGCCCGGAACCGGCTCGACTCCGCGAAGAGGCAGTCGACGAGGGCGTAGATCACGAACGCCGACGCCGCGACGACCGCCACCACCCAGAACTTGACCATGGCGACGATCATAGGCGTCGCTCCCGGGGGTCGGCTGGGCACGCGACGCCCGGTGCCGGAGAGCGGCCCACGGCGGGCACACCGGCGGCCGCGGCTAGGATCAGCGCGTGAAACCCTGGGTCAAGTACACGGTCCTGCGCCTCGGCATCTTCCTCGTGGCGCTGGTCCTGTTCGTGCTGCTGCTGCCGAACCCCTACCTCGCGACCCTGCTCGCCGCGGTGGTGGCGTTCTGCGTCTCGTACATCTTCTTCGCCGGCCTGCGGCGCGAGGTCGCGCTCGAGCTGGCCGACCGTCGCTCGCGGCCCGAGCCGCTCGACCGCGACACGCTGGCGGAGGACGACGACCTCGCCGAGCAGGACGCTCGTCTGGCCGAGGCCGACGCCGCCCCCGCCGCCCCCGCTGCCCCGGACGACGCCGGGTCGCGCCCCGCCGACGACCGTCCCGAGGGCCCCGCCCGCGGCGCCTAGGCGAACAGCACGGCGGCGAGGGCGAGCCCGTACAGGAGCGCCGTGAGCGACGCCAGCTGCAGGGCGAGGATCAGCTCCTTCGGGGTCTTGCCCGTGACGCCGATGACGGCCGCGGGCACGGCCGTCAGCAGCGTGAAGTACACGTACGGCGCGTGGAAGTACAGGAAGCCGAAGTACACGAGGATGAGGAACGGCAGCAGCAGGAACGACGCGTAGAGCGCGCGGGCCACCGGGTCGCCGACGACGACCGCCAGGGTGCGCTTGCCGGCCGCGCGGTCCTGGGGGATGTCGCGGATGTTGTTGACCATCAGCACCGCGCAGGCGAACAGCCCGGCCGAGACGCCCGCGACCCAGGCGTCGGCGGGGAAGCGCCCGAGCTGCACGAAGGTCGTGCCGACCGTCGCCACGAGGCCGAAGAAGACGAAGACGAAGACCTCGCCGAGCGCGTTGTAGCCGTAGGGCCGCTTGCCCCCGGTGTAGAACCAGGCCGCGACCACGGCGGCGGCGCCGACCGCCAGCATCCACCACTGCTGCGTGAGCACGACGACCGCGACGCCGGCGACGGCGGCCACGGCGAACGAGACGAGGGCGACGCGCAGCACCGTCCGGGGCCGGACGGCGCCCGAGCCCGTCAGGCGGGCCGGCCCGACCCGGAACTCGTCGGTGCCCCGGATGCCGTCGGAGTAGTCGTTCGAGTAGTTGACGCCGACCTGCAGGAACACCGCGACGGCGAGGCAGAGCAGGGCGAGCAGCAGGTCCCAGTCGCCGTTCGCCCGGGCGACCCCGGTGCCGAGGGCGACGGGCGCGACGGCGAGCGGCAGGGTGCGGAGCCGGGCCCCGCCGATCCAGTCGCGGGCCGTGACCCGACGTGCGGGCTGCTTCCCCGGGCGGCCGCCCGGTCGTCCGCTGCGCTTCGTCCTGGATGTCGTCGTCTTGGCCACCCGACGAGTGTAGTTCCCGCCCCGATCGCGGTCAGGGCGCGACGAGGCGCTCCAGCGCGAGCCGGTCGGGCTTGCCGCTCGGCAGCAGGGGCAGCCGCTCGACGACCACCACCCGGTCGGGCGCGGCGGCACGGCCCGCCTCGGCCACCACGGCGGCGCGGAGCTCGGCCAGCGTCCCGCCGTCCGGGCCCTCCCCCGCGCGCACGACGACGGGGACCTCACCCCAGCGCTCGTGCGTCGACCGGACGACGACGGCCCCGGCCCAGCCCGGCAGCTCGCGGACGACCCGCTCGACGGCGCCGAGCGACACCTTCTCGCCGCCCGAGACCACGACGTCGTCGAGGCGCCCGGTCACCGTGAGGAGGCCCTCGTCGCTCACCGTGCCCGCGTCGCCCGTGCGGTACCAACGCCGCCCGTCCCGCTCGACGAACGCGGCGGCCGTCCGGGCCTCGTCGTCGAGGTAGCCCTCGGCGAGCGACGGGCCGGAGAGCTCGACCTGGCCGCCCACCACGGCCACCCGGGCCTGCCCGACCGGACGGCCGTCGTACACGCAGCCGCCGCCCGTCTCGCTCGACCCGTAGGTGCGCACCAGGGGGACGCCGGAGGCGCGGGCCCGGTCGACGACGGAGGCCGGCGTCGCCTGCCCGCCCACCAGCACGGCCGTGAAGCCGCGGAGCGCCGCGGCGACGCCCTCGTCGTGCTCGGCGGCGTCGAGGGCGGTCACCAGCTGCGCCGGGACGAGCGAGGTGTACCGCACCGGGTGCGTGAGGCGGGCGGCCGCCCGCGCGAACGCCGCGGCGTCGAAGTGGCCGGGCGCGAGCAGCTCCGGCTCGGTGCCGGCGGCGATCGAGCGCACGAGCACGTTCGTGCCGGCCACGTAGTGCGCGGGCAGGGCGAGGAGCCACTGCCCCGGCCCGCCCAGCGCCCCGTCGGCGGCGGCCGCGCCGGCCAGGAGCGCGTCGGTGCCGAGCGCGACCCGCTTGGGCCGGCCGCTCGAGCCGCTCGTCTCGATCACGAGGGCGACCGGCAGCGGCACGGTCGTCGGCAGGTCGGCCGGCACGACGTCGTCCGTCCGCGGGGCGACGGCGGGGCCGCCCGCGAGCGCTGCCCGGAGCGCGAGCAGCACGCGCTCGGGCGAGCGGGCGTCGACCGCGACCAGGGGCCGGGTCATGCCCCGCGCCTCCCCGGCCCCGCCGCCCTCAGTACTGCCACGGGAACGGCGACCAGTCGGGCTCGCGCTTCTCGAGGAAGGAGTCCCGGCCCTCGACGGCCTCGTCGGTGCCGTACGCCAGGCGCGTCGCTTCGCCCGCGAAGACCTGCTGGCCCACGATGCCGTCGTCGGTCGCGTTGAACGCGAACTTGAGCATGCGGATCGCGGTGGGCGACTTCGTGAGCACGACGCGCGCCATCGCCAGCGCCTCCTTCTCCAGGTCGGCGTGGGGCACGACGCGGTTGACCGCGCCCATCTCGTGGGCACGGTCAGCGCTGTACTCCTCGGCGAGGAAGAAGACCTCGCGGGCGAGCTTCTGGCCGATCTGCTTCGCGAAGTAGGCGCTGCCGTACCCGGCGTCGAACGAGCCGACGTCGGCGTCGGTCTGCTTGAACCTGCCGTGCTCGCGGCTGGCGATCGTGAGGTCGCACACGACGTGCAGCGAGTGGCCGCCGCCCGCGGCCCACCCGGGCACCACGGCGACGACGACCTTGGGCATGAAGCGGATCAGCCGCTGCACCTCGAGGATGTGGAGGCGGCCGGCCGAGGCGGGGTCGGCCACGTTCGCCTCGTCGCCCTCGGCCTTGTAGCCGTCGCGGCCGCGGATGCGCTGGTCGCCGCCGCTGCAGAAGGCCCAGCCGCCGTCCTTCGCGCTGGGGCCGTTGCCGGTCAGCAGCACGACGCCGACCCGGCTCTGCTGCCGGGCGTGGTCGAGCGTGCGGTAGAGCTCGTCGACCGTGCGCGGCCGGAAGGCGTTGCGGACCTCGGGGCGGTCGATGGCGACGCGCGCCACGCGGCCCTCGACGTCGAGGTGGTACGTGACGTCGGTGAGGTCGGCGAAGCCGGGCACCTCGCGCCACTCGGTCGGGTCGAAAAGGTCGGAGACGGTGTCGCGCATGCCCGCCAGCCTACGACCGGCGGCGGGGACGGGGCCTCGCGCGGGGCCTGCGCTCGGAGCAGGGCCCGGCCGGGAGCGGGCCCTCCGCGACGGCCGCGTCCCCGGCTCGACGGGCCTAGAACTGCGGCAGCGCGCGGCCCAGCAGGTAGACGAAGACGAACGGGTTCGCCAGCACGCAGACCAGCACGGCGGCGACGCCCTGCCAGCGGCCGCGGCGGAGGGCCACGGCGACCAGCGCGACGACCCCGACGACGACCGAGGCGAGCATCGTGACGAGCGCGATCGAGGCGGCCGCAGCGACGAGGTCGGCGGCGAGGAGGCCGACGGCCAGGCCGTCGAGCGCGAGGAGGAGGAGGCCGAGGCCGAGGGTCACGACGCCGAGCCGCCGGCTGCGGGCCGGCTGGGCGGCCTCGTCGTGGGTGGCCTCGTCGAAGACGGTGAGGCCGTCGTCGGCGGCGGAGCCGGGCTGCCCGGAGCGCTGCCGGGCGTCACGGGGCTCGGTCGGGTCGGTCTCGGGAACGGCCATGGTGACCGACCCTAGCGGCCGACCCGGTGACAGACTGGAGACGTGCCGAGCGTCGTACCTGCCGTCCTCCCGCCCGTCGGCGAGCTGCTCGACGGCGCCCACGTCGTGGCCCTCCCGCTGCGCACGCGGTTCCGCGGCATCGTCGTGCGCGAGGCCCTGCTGGTCGAGGGGCCGCGGGGCTGGACCGAGTTCAGCCCGTTCGTCGAGTACCTCCCGGCCGAGGCCGCCACCTGGCTCGCCGCCTCCGTCGACTTCGGCTGGGGCGCCCCGCACGTCGTCCGGGCCGACACCGTGCGCGTGAACGCGACCCTGCCCGCCGTCGGCCCTGCCGAGGTCCCCGGCGTCCTCGCACGTTTCCCCGGCTGCCGCACCGTGAAGGTCAAGGTCGCCGACCGCACCCAGACGCTCGCCGACGACGTCGCCCGCGTCGCCGCCGCCCGCCGACACGTCGGCCCCGAGGGCCGCGTCCGGGTCGACGCCAACGGCGGCTGGTCGGTCGACGAGGCCGAGGAGGCGCTGCTCGCGCTGGCCCCGTACGCCCTGGAGTACGCGGAGCAGCCGTGCGCCACGGTGCCCGAGCTCGCCGAGCTGCGACGCCGCACGGCCGGCCTCGGGGTCCTGGTGGCGGCCGACGAGAGCGTGCGTCGAGCCGACGACCCCCTGGCGGTCGCCCGGGCGGGCGCCGCCGACCTGCTCGTGATCAAGGCCCAGCCGCTCGGCGGGATCCGTGCAGCGCTCGAGGTCGTCGAGGCGGCGGGCCTGCCCGTCGTCGTCTCGAGCGCCCTCGACACCTCCGTCGGCCTCAGCACGGGCGCCCACCTCGCGGCGGCGCTGCCCGGCCTCGAGCACGACTGCGGGCTCGGCACGGCCGCGCTGCTGGCGGCGGACGTCACCCGGCAGCCGCTGCTCCCGGTCGACGGGGCGATCGACGTGCGCCGGGTCGAGGTGGACCACGACCTGCTGCGCGAGCACGCCGCCCCCGACGAGAGGGTGCGCTGGTGGCGTGACCGGCTGCGGGCCTGCCACGACGTGCTCTCCGCGACCCGCGACTCCTGAGGGTCCCGGGCACCGGCCCGCACGGGCCGGCGGTCGGATCAGAGGCCCGAGTAGGCGTGCAGGCCCTTGAAGAACACGTTGACGATCGAGAAGTTGAACATGACGGCCGCGAAGCCGATGATCGACAGCCACGACGAGCGGGCGCCGCGCCAGCCGCGCGTCGCGCGGGCGTGGATGTAGCCGGCGTAGAGCACCCAGATGATGAAGGTCCAGACCTCCTTGGTGTCCCAGCCCCAGTAGCGGCCCCAGGCGCGCTCAGCCCAGACGGCGCCGGCGATGAGGGTGAAGGTCCAGAGCACGAAGCCGACGAGGGCCACGCGGTACGCCAGGTCCTCCAGGCGGTCGGCCGCGGGCAGGGTGTCCATGAAGCGGAGGTTCGCCAGCTTCGCCTGCTCGCGCTTGGTCTGGATCAGCTGCGCGACGGAGAGGCCGGCCGCGATCGCGAAGAACCCGGTGCCGAGGATGGCCACGAGCACGTGGATGACCAGCCAGGCCGACTGCAGCGCAGGCTGCAGCGGCGAGACGGCGACGTAGTAGTTGACCGTGCCGATCGCCAGCAGGATGAGGTTGAGCCCGGTGACGTAGGCGCCGAGGTACGAGATGTCGACGAAGAGCTTCACCACGAGGTAGACGCCGACGATGATCGCCGTGCCGGTCAGCGAGAACTCGAACATGTTGGCCCACGGCACACGGCCCGCGGCGATCCCGCGCATGACGACCGAGGCGACGTGCACGAGCAGGCCGAGCACGAGCAGCGACGTGGCGACGCGCTCGAACTTCGAGGCGCGACGACCGCCGGAGGCGCCGGGCACGTCGCCCCCGCCGGTGACGGTGTCGGCACGGTCGAGCACGATGGTGCTGCCCCCGCCGGCGCCCTTGCGGAGCGTGCCGCCCGACGACCCCACCGGGGCGGCCGGGACGGCGACGGCCGAGGCGGCCTGCTGGGCGTCGCCGGAGCGCTTCGCCAGGTCGAGGGCGAAGGTCACGAAGGAGATCGTGTAGATCGCCATCGCCGAGTAGACGGCGACGAGCGAGTAGTAGGCGAGGTCGGCGGTCACGGAGTGATCCTACGTCCGCCGCGCGACGCGGAGGGCCCCGTGTCGTTCGACGTCGAGCCGGGGCGCGACGCCGCCTTCGCCGCCTCGGCGGGCACGCCGAGGGTCGTGAGGTGCGTGCGGGCGACCTCGCCGACGGCCCGGTCGAGCGTCGGGTCCTCCCCGCGCGCGAGGCCGGCGTACTCGAGCCGGAGGCCGGTGCCGGTGGCCGTGGCCTTGACCCAGACGCGGCGACGGGGCACGAAGAGGGCCGTGAGCAGGCCGCCGAAGGTGAGCACGGCGAAGAGCAGCACCCACACCTGCGAGGGGTCGTGGTGCACGTCGAGCGACGCGAAGCGCTTCACGTCGTTGAACGTGATCGTGCCGAGGCCGTTCGGCAGGTCGACCGTCTCGCCCGGGCTGAGCTGGAGGGCCTTCTGGCCGTTCTCCGCCCCCGCGCCGGCGATCTCGGTCATGTCGTCGGTCTTCAGCGAGTAGACCGACTGCGGCACGCCGTCGTCGAGCGCGAGGTCGCCGTCGTAGACGTTGAGGCTCAGCACCGGGTTGAGGAGGTCGGGGTAGCTGGAGGCGAGGATCCCCGAGCCGTCCCCGGTCTCGACCGCCGACGGGTAGAAGAAGCCGATCATGCCGACCTGCTCGGAGAGCCCGTCGGGCACCTTGACGACCCCCTGCGACGTGAGGTTCGCGTCCTGCGGGAGGAAGGGGATCGTGTCGGTGAACGGCTCGCTGCCGTCGGGCGCGGTGACGGTCACGTCGACCGCGTAGCCGTTGCCGAGCAGGTACACGGTCGAGCCGCCGATGGCGAGCGGGCTGTTGACCTTGATCTGCGTCGACCGCGGGTCGCCGCCCTGCGTCCGGGTCGTGACGTCGGCCGTGTAGTCGGTCGGCTGCCCCAGCGCGTCGGTGTTGGTCTCCTCGTACGTCGTGCGGAACTTGTCGAGCGTGATGTTGTACGGCGACAGCTGCGAGTCGCTGAACCACCGGCCGGGGTTGAACGAGTCGTACGACACGAGCGCGTTCGTGAAGGTCTGGCCCTCGACGATCACGCGCTGGCCGGTGTAGCCGAACCCCCCGCCGACGCCGACGGTGAGCAGCACCCCGACGAGCGCCGAGTGGAAGACGAGGTTGCCGGTCTCGCGGAGGTAGCCGCGCTCGGCGCTGACCGAGTCGCCGAAGACCTCGGTGCGGTAGCCGGCGCGCTTCAGCTGGGCGCGGGCCGCCGTGACGGCGGCGGCGGGGTCGAGGTCGACGCCCGACGCGCCTCCCTCACCGGCCTCCAGCGTGACCGAGCGGTAGCCGGCCAGGCGGGAGAGCCGCGCGGGCGTCCTCGGCGGGCGGGCCCGGAGCGCCTCGAAGTGGTGCTTCGTGCGCGGGATGATGCAGCCGATCAGCGAGATGAAGAGCAGCAGGTAGACGGCGGAGAACCACGGCGACGAGTAGGTGTCGAAGACGCCCAGCTTGTCGAGCACGGGGAAGAGGTCGGGGTGGTCGGCCCGGTACTGGACCACGCCGTTCGGGTCGGAGGTGCGCTGCGGCACGAGCGAGCCGGGGATCGCCGCCACCGCGAGCAGCATGAGGAGGAAGAGCGCCGTCTTCATGCTCGTCAGCTGGCGCCAGAAGAAGCGCAGGTAGCCGACCAGGCCGAGGCGCGGGTTCGTGACCCCGCCGTCGCGGTCGCCACCGGCGGACGCGGCCGCGTCGCCGGCGGCGGGCTCGGCGGGGGCGACCGAGTCGTAGTGGTCGCTCGGCCTCAGCGGGTCGCCGACGGCGTCGGAGCCGTCGGTGACCTCGGTGCTGTCGACGGCGTCGGGGGTGCCGGTCGCGCCGGGCGCTCGGTCAGACGATCGTGCCATAGCCCGCGATCACCGCCCCGACCTCGGACATCAGCGCGGACCAGAGCCCGGTGACCATGAGAAGACCGATGACCACCAGGACGGAACCTCCGACGATGTTGACGACGCGGATGTGCCGCTTGACGAACGAGATGGAGCGCGACGCCCAGCCGAGGCCGAGGGCGACGAGCAGGAAGGGCACGCCGAGGCCGACGCAGTAGGCCACGCCGAGCAGCACGCTCTGGCCGACCGACCCGGTGTTCAGCGACATCGCCGTGATCGCGGCGAGCGTCGGCCCGACGCACGGGGTCCAGCCGAGGCCGAAGACGATGCCGAGCAGCGGGGCGCCGGCGAGGCCGGTCGCCGGGGTGAAGCCCGGCTTGAGGGTGCGCTGCAGCACCGTGAACTGGCCGATGAAGACGAGGCCGAGCGCGATCACGACGAGCCCCATCACGCGCACGATCAGCTCGCGCCACTGGATCAGCCAGAAGCCGACGGCGCCGAAGGCGAGGTTCGCCCCGACGAACACGACCGAGAAGCCGGCGATGAAGAGGAGCACGCCGATGACCACCCGGCGACGGTCGCGGGCGCGGCCGGCGTCGTCACGGGCGCCGCCGGTCAGGCCGCCGACGTAGCCGAGGTAGCCGGGCACGAGCGGGAGGACGCAGGGCGACAGGAACGAGATCAGGCCCGCCAGCACCGCCACGGGCAGCGCGACGGCCAGCTGCCCGCCGGCGACCGCGTCGAAGAAGGGGTTGCCCTGGTACACCTAGGCCTGCTCGGCGACGGCGTCTTTGATCAGCTGGTCGAGGATGCTGGGGCCCTGCAGCCCGCCCAGGATGCGCGCGGCGATGCGGCCCTGCTTGTCGAGCACGATCGTCGTCGGCACGGAGTTCGGGGCGATGGTGCCCGCCAGCGCGAGCTGCACGGTGCCGTCGTTGGTGTCGACGACCGAGGGGTAGGTGACGCCGAACTTCTCGGCGAAGGCGAGGGACGTCTTCGCCTGGTCGCGCACGTTCACGCCGAGGAACTGCACGCCGTCGCCCTCGTGGGCCTCGCTGAGCTGCTGCAGGTCGGGCGCCTCCTGCCGACAGGGCGGGCAGCTGGCGTACCAGAAGTTGAGAACGACGACCTGGCCGTCGAGGTCGGAGCGCGAGACCTCGTCGCCCGCGTCGGTCGTCGCCGTGAACTCGACCGGGTCGCGTCGCTCGTCGACGGGGACCTCCGTCACGGTGCCCTCGCCGGAGATGTAGTTCTCGGTGCCGCCGTCGGCGTACTGCTGCGCGAGGCCGTCGTTCGCCGACGTGCAGCCGGCGAGGGCGAGGGCGAGCACGGCCGCGGCGGCGAGGCCGCGGACGGTGCGCCGACGCAGGGTCGGACGGGTGGTGGACGGGGCCGCGGAGGCCCCGTCGGACGGTGCTCGGGTGGTCACACTGCTCCCAGGTCGACGGCGTTCGCAAGCAAGTCTGCCGCGGGATCCTGATAGCCCACCTCGACGAAGCGGTCGCCGCGGCGCTCGAGGGTCGTCACGCTCGACAGCGAGCAGCGGCGGCGACGCGGGTCGTGGAAGAGGCGCGCGCCGGTGACGCTGCGGTGCACCATCCAGATGGGCAGCTGGTGGCTGACGAGGACGACGTCGCCGCCGTCGACGCTCGACCAGGCCTCGTCGACCGCGGCGAGCATGCGGGCGGCGATGCTGACGTAGGCCTCGCCCCAGCTCGGCTTGAGCGGGTTGACGATCCACGGCCACTCGGCGGGCACGGCCAGCTGCTTCGCGACCGTGAAGTCGCTGCGGCGCCCCTCGTACTTGTTGGTCGGCTCGATGAGGCGCTCGTCGACCTGCACCGGCAGCTCGAAGGCCTCGGCCCACGGAGCCGCGCTCTCGCGCGTGCGCTGCAGCGGGCTGGCGACGATCGCGGCGACCGGGGCGCCCTGCGCCTGCAGCATCGCGGCCGACGAGGCCGCCATGCGGTGGCCGAGCTCGCTGAGCCCGAAGCCCTCGAGTCGGCCGTAGAGGACGTGGTCGGGGTTCTGCACCTCACCGTGGCGCACGAGGTGGATCTGCTGGGCGGGCATGCGCCCCAGTCTAGGTCGGGGCCCGGCGCACACCTCCCACCGGGGAGACCCACAGGAGGCGCGGTGCGGGGCCCGCAGGGACGCCCGCGCACGGTAAACTCGGGCCTCGTGATCGAACGCACCCTCATCAACGACCTCGCTCCCCTCCCCGACGGCACCGTCACGGTGGCGGGCTGGGTCGACACGGTCCGTGACCAGAAGAAGGTGCAGTTCGTCGTCCTCCGCGACGAGTCCGGCGCCGTCCAGCTCGTCCGCCCGCGCACCGCGGCCGACGTCCTCGCCGAGGCGGGCGAGACCGACGAGGTCGCCGACGCGATCTCCGGCCTCTCGCAGGGCAGCTTCGTCACCGTGACGGGCCAGCTCAAGCACGACGAGCGGGTCAAGCTCGGCGGCATCGAGGTGAAGATCGACACCCTCGTCGTCGACAGCCTCGCCGACCCCGAGACCCCGATCGCCGCCGACAGCGGCATCGACAAGCGCATGGACTGGCGCTTCCTCGACCTGCGCGTGCCGCGGAACGCCCTCATCTTCCGCGTGCAGACGACCTTCGAGCACGCCATGCGCACCTACTGGGTCGAGCGCGGCTACATCGAGATCCACACCCCCAAGATCATGGCGTCGGCCAGCGAGTCGAACGCCGAGCTCTTCAAGGTCGACTACTTCGAGGGCAGCGCGTTCCTCGCGCAGAGCCCCCAGTTCTTCAAGCAGATGGCGCAGTCGGCGGGCTTCGGCAAGATCTTCGAGATCGCCCCGGTCTTCCGTGCCGACCCGTCGTTCACCTCGCGGCACGCGACCGAGTACACCAGCGTCGACGCCGAGATCAGCTACGTCGACTCCCACGAGGACGTCATGCAGATGCAGGAGGAGCTCCTGGTCGCCGCGTTCACGGCCGTCGTCGAGAAGCACGGCGCCGAGATCACGGAGCTCTTCGACGTCGAGGTGACCGTGCCCACGACGCCCTTCCCGCGCATCCCCCTGGCCGAGGCGAAGCAGATCGTCGCCGACCGCGGCTACGTCGTGCCCCGCGCCGACGCCGACATGGACCCGGAGGGCGAGCGCCAGATCGCCGCCTACGTGAAGGAGACGTTCGACCACGACTTCGTCTTCCTCACGGACTACGACGCGTCGATCCGGCCGTTCTACCACATGCGCCACGACGACGACCCGCAGCTCACGAAGAGCTACGACCTCATCTACAACGGCACGGAGATCACCACCGGCGCCCAGCGCGAGCACCGCGTCGAGGTGCTCGAGGCGCAGATCCGCGAGAAGGGCATGAAGCCGGAGGAGCTCGGCGGCTACCTCGACTTCTTCCGCTACGGCGCCCCGTCGCACGGCGGCTTCGGCATGGGCCTGGCCCGCGTGCTGATGCTGATGCTGCACCAGCCGAACCTCCGCGAGGTGACGTACCTGTTCCGCGGGCCGACGCGCCTCACGCCGTAGTCGACACCGCCCCGCGGGGCGGAGCGCGACGCCGCGACGGGCCCGACGAGAGCGATCTCGTCGGGCCCGTCGTGGTAGGGGGTCGCCGAGCGGTGCGGTGCGGTGCGGCCGGGACAGCAGCGGCGGAGCGCCGGGGCATCAGCCCCTCAGAGGACGGCCTTGCGCAGCGCGGTGCGGAGTCGGTCGGGCTCGACGCGCCAGATGGTGTGCACCCGGTCGTCGATGAGGACGACGGGGATCTCCTCCGCGTACTCGTCGCGGAGGGCGGCGTCGTCGAGGATGTTCGTCTCGACGTAGCCGAGGTCGTGGGCCGCGAACTCCGGCTCAGCGAGCACGGCGTCGAGGGCTGTCCGGGCGTCGTCGCACAGGTGGCAGCCGGGCTTCGTCAGCAGGGACAGGCGGGGAGCACTCACGCCCCGACCCTACCGGCCCCCGCCTCCGCGCATCCTGCGGCGTGATGTGCCACCGATCCCCAGCTCCCCTGCTCCCCGCTTCCTCTCCCCTCTGTCGCAATTGCCGACTCACGGCCTCCTGATACGGGAAAATCCACGCCCTGGACGAGTCCAAGCTGCAGATCGGTCGGCATTTGCTGTCACCAACGACGAAGCCGCAGCAGCAGCAGGGAAGCAGGAAGCTACGGCGTCGGCGACTGGCCCGCAGGGCCGCGCCCGGCAGGGCGCCGCGCCCGGCAGGGCGCCATGGGCACGGAAGTAGGTCGTGAAAAGAAAGCGGCCCCTGGCCCGAAGGGCCAGGGGCACGCGAACAGTTGCGGCTACTTCTTGTTGCGACGCTGGTGGCGCGTCTTGCGGAGCAGCTTGCGGTGCTTCTTCTTCGCCATGCGCTTGCGACGCTTCTTGATGACAGAACCCATGTGGACCTCGCTGATTGGACTGGATCGGAACAACCGGGTCCGAAACAGAACCGCGGAAAAATACCTCGGGGCAGTCTACAAGGGCCGGACCCGAATGTCGAAGTGGCGTCAGCCGACGTCGGCGACGCCGATCTGCAGGACGGCCGCGACGGCCGACTCGGGCACCCGGAACGAGCGGCCGAAGCGGATCGCGGGCAGCTCGCCGGAGTGCACCATGCGGTACACGGTCATCCGCGACACGCGCATCATGTCGGCCACCTCGGCCACCGTGAGGAACCTCACGTCTGACAGGTCGTGCGCCACGGGTCCACCTTCGTCGTCGGGCACCGGCAGCGGCAGCTCCCGGGTCGTGGCCACTCTAGGGGCGTGGCCGACCCCGTGCAACGGATCGGTCGTCAGCGGCCGAGGCGCTTGCGCACCGGCTCGATGACCCGCTCGTCGAGGGCGCTCTGGGCGTCGTGCAGGGCCGAGGAGGCGCGGTGCTGCGCGTCCGCGACGGCACGGCCCAGCGTGCTCCCGACGTCGCCCGCGTCGGGGAGGTTCTCGGCCGCCCGGCGGATGGGCGCCGGCATGGCCACCCCCGCCCACGCGGCGAACGCGCCGGAGGCGACGCCGTCGAGCTCGTCTGCGGCGCCCGCACCGAGGAAGGGGATGAGCCAGTCCTCGACGGTCTCGAGCGGGACGGTCTCGATGCCGTAGTAGCGGTGCTGGCCGACCTCGCGGACGTGCACGAGCCCGGCGTCGCGGAGCACGCGGAGGTGCTTCGACACCGTCGGCTGGCTGAGGCCGAGGGCCGTGACCATCTCGCCGACGCTGACGTCGCCGGTGGCCGAGTCGGCCGAGACGTGCGCGTCGAGCAGCACCTTCAGGAGGTCGCGGCGCGTCCCGTCGGCGATCACGCTGAAGATGTCGGGCATGCAGCCACAGTAACGACCACGGCCCCCGAGTACCATGACGACCGTGTCGCGCCCCTCCGTCGCCGATCGGCGCCTGCCCCGTCGAGACCCCCGCAGCCCCTTCGCGCGGCTCTCCGAGTGGATCGACGACATCGGGCGGCACTCGCCGGCGCGGTTCGCCATCATGATCTTCACCGGCCTCATCGTGGTCTTCACGCTCGTCTTCTCGCTGCCGGTCTCGTCGGCCGAGGGCAGCAGGACGCCGTTGGCCGACTCCCTCTTCACCGCCGTCTCGGTCATCTGCGTCACCGGGCTCGCGACCGTCGACATGGCCACGCACTGGTCGCTGTTCGGGCACGTCGTCATCTTCGTCGGGGTGCAGATCGGCGCCATCGGCGTGCTGACGCTCGCGTCGATCATGGGGCTGGTGGTCTCGCGGAAGCTGGGCCTCCGCGCCCGGCTGATGGCCGCCTCCGACAGCAACCCGCTCCGCGTGCACGCGGGCCCGGTGCCCGAGGGCCAGGCCGTGCGGCTCGGCGAGGTGGGCGGGCTGCTCGCCACCGTGGCGCTCAGCTCGGCCGTGATCCAGACCGTCATCGCGCTGCTGCTCATCCCGCGCGTGCTGCTCGACGGCATCCCCCTCGGCGACGCGGTGCTCGACAGCTTCTACTACTCGGCGATGGCCTTCACGAACACGGGCTTCACGCCGAACGCCGACGGGCTCGCCCCGTTCGCCGACGACTACTGGTTCTTGTCGCTGATCATGGTCGGCGTCTTCCTCGGCAGCATCGGGTTCCCCGTCATCTACGCGCTGGCCCGCAACCCCCGCAACCCGCGACGCTGGTCGGTCCACGTCAAGCTCACGCTGGTCACCAGCGGAGTCCTGCTCCTGGCGGGCACCGTCCTCTACATCGTGCTCGAGTTCGACAACCCCGAGACCTTCGGCGACATCGCGGCGGGCCCGACGATCTTCCAGTCGCTCTTCCTCAGCACGATGACGAGGTCGGGCGGGTTCGCGACCATCGACATCTCCGAGCTCAACGGGTCGTCGCTGCTGGTCACCGACATGCTCATGTTCATCGGCGGCGGGTCGGCGTCGACGGCCGGCGGCATCAAGGTGACGACCCTGGCCGTCCTCTTCCTCGCCGCGTTCGCCGAGGCCCGGGGCAACCGCTCGATGGAGGCGTTCGGCCGCCGGATCCCGAGCGACGTCCTCCGCCTGTCGGTCAGCGTGGTGCTCTGGGGCGCGACGATCGTCGCCGTGTCGAGCATCCTGATCATGCACATCACCAAGGAGCCCCTCGACCACGTGCTGTTCGAGTCGATCTCGGCCTTCGCCACCTCGGGCCTGTCGACGGGGCTGACCGACCGCCTCCCCGACTCCGGCAAGTACATCCTCGCGGTCACGATGTGGATGGGCCGCGTTGGTACAGTGACACTCTCCGTCGCCCTGGCCGCCAGCCAGCGACGCCAGCTGTTCACGCGAGCCGAGGAGCGACCGATCGTTGGTTGACAAGATCAAGCACGACGCCCCGGTGCTCGTCATCGGCCTCGGCCGGTTCGGCGCCGCCACCGCCGGCCAGCTCGAGCGACAAGACAGGGACGTGCTCGCCGTCGACACCGACGCGGGCCTCGTGCAGAAGTGGGCCGACCGGGTCACCCACGCGGTGCAGGCCGACGCCCGCAGCATCGACGCGCTCAAGCAGATCGGCGCCCAGGACTTCTCGATCGCGGTCGTCGCCGTCGGCTCGTCGATCGAGGCGAGCGTGCTGATCACCGCGAACCTCGTCGACCTGAAGGTGCCGCAGATCTGGGCGAAGGCGATCAGCCAGTCGCACGGCAAGATCCTGGCCCGCATCGGCGCCAACCACGTCATCTACCCGGAGCGCGAGGCCGGCGAGCGCGTCGCGCACCTCGTCTCGGGCCGCATGCTCGACTACATCGAGTTCGACGACGCCTTCGCGATCGTCAAGATGTACCCGCCGAAGCCGGTGCGGGGAGCCTCGCTCGCGAGCTCGAACATCCGCAAGAAGTACGGCATCACCATCGTCGGCGTGAAGAGCCCGGGAGGCGCGTTCGAGGAGGCGACGCCCGAGACGGTCATCAGCGACCACGACCTCATCATCGTCTCCGGCGACAGCCGGGCGATCGAGCGGTTCGCGGCCCTCGACAGCTGAGGCGGTCGCGGAGGGCGATCGGGGCGGCTCGACGCCGCCCCCGCCGAGGGGCTGGCCGGGCCTAGGTGACGGCCGGACTCAGCTGCCGGCCGCGATCTCCCGGTTGCGGGCCAGCGCGGCCTGCGTCGCACGCTCGAACAGCTCGCGGAGGCCGCCCTCGGCGAGCTCGGCGACGGCCCGCTCGGTCGTGCCACCCGGGCTCGTCACGCGACGACGCAGCTCCGCCGGGGCCTCGTCGGCCGGCAGCAGGTCGCTCGCGGCGAGCAGCTCGCTCGCCCCGCGGAACGTGCCCTGGACGAGCGTGGCCGCCTGCGCGGGCGTGAAGCCCAGCGCGACCGCCGCCTCCTGCAGCTGCTCGATCAGGTAGAAGACGTAGGCCGGGCCGGAGCCGGAGATCGTGCTGAGGGCGTCGATCTGCTCCTCGGGCACGACGACGACGTCGCCGACCACCTCGAAGACGCGCCGCGCCAGCGCGAGGTCGGACTCGGAGGAGCGGGAGCCGGCGGCCAGGCCCGTGACGGCGAGGCCGACCACGGCGGGCGTGTTCGGCATCGACCGGAGCACGGGCACGTGCTCGGGCAGCGCCGCCTCCATCGTGGCCGTCGTGACGCCCGCGGCGAGGCTGACGACGACCGTGCCGGGCTCGAGGGCCGGGCCGATCTCGCGGAGGAGGTCGACGACCATCCCGGGCTTGACGCCGATCAGCACGACCGACGCCCCGACGACCGCCGAGGCGTTGGCGGTCGGGTCGGTCTCGGTGGCGAGCGAGGTGACCGGGCCGCGGCGGAGCGCGACGGCCTTGGCCTCGGTGCGGTTCGTGACGCGGACGCCGCCCTCGACGACGACGTCGGGCGAGAGCAGACCCGCGAGGATCGCGCCGCCCATCGAGCCGGCGCCGAGGATCGCCGTGGTGGGGAGAGTGGTGACCATCAGGCCATCCTAAGATCGAGCTGAGCACCACGAGGGGATCGGACACCATGAGCACTTCCGGCGGCAACAAGGCGATCTTCGCGGCACTGGCCGCGAACCTCGGCATCGCGGTGACCAAGTTCATCGCCTGGGCCTTCTCCGGGTCGTCGTCGATGCTCGCCGAGGGCGTGCACTCGCTGGCCGACTCCGGCAACCAGCTGCTCCTGCTGCTCGGCGGGCGACGCGCGAAGAAGGCCGCCGACGAGGAGCACCCCTTCGGCTACGGGCGCGAGCGCTTCGTCTTCGCCTTCGTCGTCTCGATCATCCTGTTCAGCGTGGGCGGGGTCTTCTCGCTCTACGAGGGCGTCGAGAAGCTCCGCGAGCCGCACCCGCTCGAGGTGCCCTGGCTGCCCGTGCTCGTGCTCGCGATCTCGCTGGGCCTCGAGGGCTTCTCGCTCCGCACCGCGATCCGCGAGGCACGGCCGTCGAAGGGCAGCCAGAGCTGGGTCTCGTTCATCCGCCGCGCCAAGGCCCCCGAGCTGCCGGTCGTGCTGCTGGAGGACGCCGCGGCCCTCCTGGGCCTCACCTTCGCCATGGTCGGCGTCGTGCTGACCTGGATCACGGGCGACGGGGTCTTCGACGCGATCGGGACGCTCCTCATCGGCGTGCTGCTCGTCGCGGTGGCGGTCGTGCTCGGCATCGAGACGAAGAGCCTGCTGGTCGGCGAGGGCGCCTCGGCCGCCGACGTCGCCGCCATCCGCGCCGCCGTGACCGACGGCCCGGAGGTCGAGTCGATCATCCACATGAAGACCCTGTACCTCGGCCCGGAGGAGCTGCTCGTCGCCGCGAAGGTGGCCATGCCCGGCCGCACGCTGCTCAGCGACGTCGCCGCCGCGATCAACACGGTCGAGTCGCGCGTGCGGGAGGCCGTGCCGATCGCCCGCGTGATCTACGTCGAGCCCGACGTGTGGGTGGAGCCGGGCCACGTGGCGCCGGCGACCGACGCGATCGTGATCCGCGCGGCCGACTAGCCGTCGACCCCGGCCCCGGCTGCGGCCGTCGTGCCGGTGCCGGTGCCGTCGTCGGCACGGCGGGCGGCGAAGAAGTCGTCCAGCTGGGCCCGGCACTCGGGCTCGCGGACGCCCGCCACGACCTCGGCGCGGTGCGGCAGCCGGCGGTCGCGGAGGATGTCGTAGACGCTGCCCGCGCCTCCCGCCTTCTCGTCCCAGGCCCCGAAGACCACCCGCGGCACCCGCGCCGCGAGGATGGCGCCCGCGCACATGGGGCACGGCTCGAGGGTGACGACGAGGGTCGTGCCCGTGAGGTGCCAGTCACCCGTGTGGCGGGCGGCGGCCCGGAGCGCCAGGACCTCGGCGTGGGCCGTCGGGTCCTGCGAGAGCTCGCGCTCGTTGCGCCCGGTCGCGATCACGACGCCGTCGGCGTCGAGCACCACGGCCCCGACGGGCACGTCGCCGGAGACGGCGCAGCCCTCCGCCTCGGCGAGCGCGGCCCCCATCCACCGGGCGAGCTCGGGGGGCACGGCGGTCACGGGGCTCCTCGGGTCGACGGGCGTCGGGGGCGGACGACTCCGCTACCGTGGAGCCTATGCGAGTGCACGTAGCGGACCATCCCCTGATCACCCACAAGCTGACCGTGCTCCGCGACGCGAGCACGCCGTCACCGACCTTCCGGGCCCTCACCGAAGAGCTCGTGACGCTGCTGGCCTACGAGGCCACCCGCGGGGTCCGCACCACCCCGATCGAGATCCAGACCCCCGTCGGCCCGACCACCGGGCTGGCCATCAGCCAGCCGCGGCCGCTCGTCGTCCCCATCCTCCGCGCCGGCCTCGGCATGCTCGAGGGCATGACGACGCTGGTGCCGACCGCCGAGGTCGGGTTCCTCGGCATGGTCCGCGACGAGGAGACCCTGCAGCCGACGACGTACGCCGAGCGCCTGCCCGACGACCTGTCGAACCGCCAGTGCTTCGTGCTCGACCCGATGCTGGCGACCGGCGGCTCGCTGATCGCCGCCATCGACTACCTGCTCGAGCGCGGCGCCGTCGACGTGACGGCGGTCTGCCTGATCGCGGCCCCCGAGGGCCTCGCCGCCGTCGAGGCCGCGATGCAGGGCCGCGACGTCAGCATCGTGCTCGGCGCCGTCGACGAGAAGCTCGACGAGAACGGCTACATCGTGCCCGGGCTGGGCGACGCGGGCGACCGCCTCTACGGCCTGGCCTGACCCCGCGCCGCACCGGCGCCTCCCCCGCTCCCTCCCCGCAGCGCCCGATCCGGCCACGTCACCCGACGTGGCGCACGGATCGGGCGCTTCGTCGTGCTGCCTTGACAGGCCGTGCACGAGTGACAGAAGATCGACCCCATGACTGACAGCGTGTTCATCCCGACCTCCCCCGAGGCCTCCGGGAGCACCGGCATGATGATGCCGAGCGCCGTCGTCCTGTGTCGAATGTGTGCCTGATCAGGTCGCACCTCGCCGAGTCGCCGTGCCGCGCCGAGCGCGCTGCCGAGTTCGCCGCACGACCCTGCTGCTGAACCGCGACTCCCGGATGCACACGCGTCACCACCTCCGACGCGCATCCCCTCGGCCCTGAGCTCCCGCTCGACGGGCCGTCCGCCCCGGCACCGCTGCCCCCCGGCAGAGGCCTCGTCATCGAGGCCCCGGGCACCGACACACACCGAGCACTCCCCCGGCCGACGACGCCCGGGGGCGCGACTCACCTCACGCAAGGACCCCGCGTACCCATGTCCCTCATCCTCGACCGCCCCGTCACCGCCCCCGCCGTCGCCACCAGCCCCGTCGTCACCAGCCCCGTCGGCGCCGCCCCCGTCGGCGTCGCGCCGAGCGGCCGCCCCCTGAGCGCCGCCCCGGTCATCGCTCCGGCTCCCGAGGCGAGCGCCCCCGCCCGGCCCGCCGCCCCCCGGCCCCGCACGGTGCCCGAGGGCACCGAGGCCCGCGGCTTCGCCCTCTACGTCGGCATCGACGAGCTCAAGGCCGCGGAGGCCGACACCGACCTCGGCGAGATCGTCGCGCAGATCAAGGCCCTCGTCGCACGGATCGCCCCCGGCGCCGAGACCCACGCCGCCGTGGCGCTCGCCCCGACCGGCGCCGGCGGCCGCGACGTCGACGTCGTCCGGCTCGCCCTGCACGACCCCTCCGCCCTGGCGGCCCGCCGGCCGACCGTGGAGGACGAGGAGCCCGGCGCCCGCGGGGGCGTCGTCGTCGACATCTCGCGGAAGCGCCTCCTGCTCGACGGCGAGACCGCCCCCCTGACCTACAAGGAGTTCGAGCTGCTGCAGTACCTCGTGCTGCGCGAGGGCCGCACGATCGAGCGCGCCGAGCTGATCTCCGGCCTCTGGTCGGACGACGACGGCGAGGCCCCCAACGAGCGCACGATCGACGTGCACGTGCGTCGGCTGCGGTCGAAGCTCGGGGCCTTCGAGGACATCGTGCGCACCGTGCGCGGGGTCGGATACCGCTTCGACCGCCACGCTGACGTGTCGATCCGCCACGCGTCGACCCCGTCGCCCGACGTCTTCTGAGGGCCGGGGGTCCCCCTCAGGGGAAGTTCCCAGCAAGATAACGGTTCGGTAACTAGACCTCCGTTACCGCACCGTTATAGATTGACCGCGTTGAGGTTGTTTGCTGTGGCAGCCGACACGGAATGTGATTGCAGGACACTCTTGGTGCAAGGGAAGAGGGCCGGTCGCCTCGCGACCGGCCCTCTGTCACGTCCGGGCCCGACTCGCCCCCGACGCTCGCTCGCCGGCGCGTGGGCCGGCTCGCCTGTCTCGTGACCGCCGCACGGCGTCCCCCTGTCGGCCGTTCTTCGTAGACTCGACGTCGACACGAGACGAGGTGGCGACATGAGCGAGACAGCCGTGGCCGTCGGGGCCTGGGAGGCCCTGTTCCGAGCACAGGTGAGCATCATGCGCGAGCTGAACGCCGCCTTCCCCACCGACGACATCTCGTTCAACGAGTACGACGTGCTGTTCAACCTGTCGAGCCAGCCTGCGCGGCGGGCCCGCATCCGCGACCTCACCCGGCACCTGCTGCTCACCCAGCCGAGCATCAGCCGCCTCGTCGACCGCCTGGCGAGCAAGGGCATCGTCGAGAAGCAGACCGACCCCGGCGACGGGCGCGGCATCATCGTCGCCCTCACCGACCACGGCTACGACCTCTACCGACGCACCGCCGTCGACCACGCGGCCGCCATCAGGCGCCGCGTGGGCGGCAGCCTCGACCACGACGAGCTCGTCGCGCTGACCGACCTCTGCACGCGCCTCCGCCTGGGCCAGACGACGGGCAGCCCCGGCGACCCGGGCGCGACGACCAGGGCCGACGCCGAGGTCGGTGCCGCCTCGTGACCTCGTCCCCCTCCGTCGTCTGGCTGCGCGACGACCTCCGCGTCGCCGACAACCCCGCCCTCGTCGCCGCGGTCGACCGCGGCGAGCCCGTGGTCGTGCTCGTCGTGCTCGACGACGAGACCCCGGGCATCCGCCCTCTCGGCGGGGCCGCGCGCTGGTGGCTCCACCACAGCCTGGTGGCGCTCGACGGCGCGCTCCGCGAGCTCGGGGCCGGCCTGACGCTCCGCCGCGGCCCCGCCGCCGAGGTGCTCCCGGCCGTCGTGGCCGAGGTCGGCGCCGGCGCCGTCTACTGGAACCGCCGCTACGGCAAGGTGCCCCGCGACACCGACGCGGCCCTGAAGACCGCGCTCCGCGACGAGGGCCTCGTGGCCGAGAGCTTCGCCGCGAACCTCCTCTTCGAGCCGTGGACGGTGCAGACCGGCCAGGGCCAGCCGTTCAAGGTCTTCACGCCGTTCTGGCGGGCCTGCCTCGACCGGCCCGAGCCCCGGCACCCGCTCGAGGCTCCCGACTCCCTGCGCCCTCCCGAGACCGCCCCGGCCAGCGACGACCTCGACTCGTGGCAGCTGCTGCCGACGCAGCCCGACTGGGCCGCCGGGCTGCGCGAGACCTGGACCCCGGGCGAGGCCGCCGCGCTGGACGCCCTCGAGGAGTTCGCCACCGGCCACCTGGCCGACTACGGCGAGCGCGACTTCCCCGCCCAGGAGGCGACGAGCCGCATGTCGCCCCGGCTGCGCTTCGGCGAGGTCAGCCCGTTCCAGATCTGGCACCGCATGCGGGGCGACCTCCCGCCCGCCTCGCGGGAGCGGGCGCAGTCGTTCCTCCGCGAGGTGGTCTGGCGCGAGTTCAACCACACCATCCTCTTCTCGTCGCCCGACCTGGCGACGGTCAGCTACCGCCCCGAGTTCGAGGCCTTCCCGTGGGCCGACGTCCCCGAGTCCGAGATCGACGCCTGGCGTCAGGGCCGCACGGGCGTGCCGCTCGTCGACGCCGGCATGCGCCAGCTCTGGACCACCGGGTGGATGCACAACCGGGTGCGGATGGTGACGGCGAGCTTCCTGATCAAGAACCTCCTGGTCGACTGGCGGGTCGGCGAGCAGTGGTTCTGGGACACCCTCGTCGACGCCGACGAGGCGAACAACCCCGCCAACTGGCAGTGGACGGCGGGCTCCGGCGCCGATGCCGCCCCCTACTTCCGGGTCTTCAACCCCGTGCTGCAGGGCGAGAAGTTCGACAAGGAGCGCAACTACGTCCGGGCATGGGTGCCCGAGATCGACACCGACGACTACCCCGAGCCGATGGTCGACCTGAAGGAGTCGCGGCGCCGCGCCCTCGACGCCTACGAGACGATGCGCCGCGCCTCCCCCGCGTCGCCCTGACCGCCGCACCGCCCGAGCACCGAGCACCGAGCACCGAGCACCGAGAGGCACCATGACCGACTCCGCCCGCCCCTCCGGCATCGACGCCGTCTTCGACGCGCGCCAGGCCGAACGTCGAGCGCCCAGCGTCGTGTTCGCCACCTTCGACCACGACGGCGTCACGCACCACGGCGCCCGCGGCGAGGTCGCGGGCGCCCTGCCGGGGCCGCACACCGCCTACCGGATCGCCTCCTGCACGAAGAGCTTCACCGCTGCGGCGCTGCTGGCGCTCCGCGACGCGGGGCAGCTCGTGCTCGACGCGCCCGTCACCGACTTCGTGCCCGCCTTCGCCGACGTCGCGCTGCCCACCAGCGACTCGCCCGTGCCGACGGTGCGGATGCTGATGACGATGTCGGGCGGCCTGCCGACCGACGACCCCTGGGGCGACCGCCAGGAGTCGATCACCGACGACGAGCTCGACGCCCTGCTGCGGCGCGGTCTGCGCTTCGACACCGTGCCCGGCACGACCTTCGCGTACTCGAACCTGGGCTGGGCCCTGCTCGGGCGCGTCGTCGCGAGCGCGGCCGGCCGGCCCTACCGCGAGGTCGTCGAGCAGACGCTCCTCGGCCCCCTCGGGCTGCCGTCGACCGGCTTCGAGGCCGACGTGCCCGCCACCGGCGGCGTCGCCGTCGGGCACCGGCCGGTCGACGACGGGTGGGAGCCCCTGCCCTTCTCGGGCCCCGGCGCGTTCTCGCCCATCGGGGGGCTGTTCAGCACCACGACCGACCTCGCCCGCTGGGCCCGGTGGCTGTCGTCGGCGTTCGACCCCGAGGGCCGCGGCGACGTCGACGGGGTGGTGAGCCGCGCCTCCCGCCGCGAGATGCAGCAGCTCCACCGGCTCGTGCCCGGCCGGGGTGCGCACCCCTCGGGCTACGGCTTAGGCCTCTTCGTCGAGGAGTACCCCGACGTCGGCACCGTCGTGTCGCACTCCGGCGGCTACCCCGGCTTCTCCGCCCACATGCGCTGGCAGACCGCGACCGGCCTCGGCGCCGTGGGCCTCGAGAACGCCACCTACGCCCAGGTCGCCGTGCCCGTCAGCCGGGCCCTCGACGGCATGATGGCCGACACGGCGGAGGCGCGGGTCGTCGTCGC
Organism: Frigoribacterium sp. Leaf164; assembly: GCF_001423665.1. Lineage (NCBI taxonomy): Bacteria > Bacillati > Actinomycetota > Actinomycetes > Micrococcales > Microbacteriaceae > Frigoribacterium > Frigoribacterium sp. Leaf164. The sequence goes on along the minus strand of NZ_LMOX01000001.1, from coordinate 530,690 downwards.
TCCGTGGCCCGAGACCCTCGCCGCGATGCCCCTGGTCGAGGCCGTCGTGCGCGGGCGCGAGGTGCCGGCGGGCCTCCTCAGCGAGAACGTCGAGCTCGACGTGCCGCTCGTGCGCCGCCGAGCCCTGTGGGCCCGCGAGCTCGAGGCGGTCGGCGGACTGCTCGACCACGACGACGAGGGCGCGGGCGAGGTGCCCGCCGCCGAGTCGGCGACCCCGTCGCACCGCGTGTGGTGGCTGCCCGGGCGACGCGGGGCCCTGCGGCTCGAGGTCCGGCTGACCCCGGAGGACCCTCCCCGCGTGCAGACCCTGTCGGTGCGCGCCGACACCGGGCGCTGACGCCGTGTCGGTCATCGCCGTCACCGGGGGCGCCGGCAAGGTCGCGGCCATGATCCGGCCGCACCTCGCCGCCGCGGGACACGAGGTGCGCCTGCTCGACCTGGTCGCCCCGGCCGGCCCGCTCGCGCCGACCGAGTCCGCCGCGGTCGTCGGGGTGACCGACCTCGAGGCCCTGACGGAGGCGCTCCGCGGCGCCGACCTCGTCGTGCACCTCGCCGCGCACGCCGACGAGCGGTCGTGGGAGGACATCCGCGACGTCAACGTCGAGGGGGCACACGCGGTGCACGAGGCCGCCGTGCGGGCCGGCGTGCGGCGCGTCCTCGCCGCGAGCTCGGTGCACGCCGCGGGCTACCTGCCCTGGGACTCCGCGGCCGAGCACGCGGTGCCGGCCGCGCGGCCCGACACGTTCTACGGCCTGAGCAAGGTCGTGCTCGAGGCCATGGGCAGCCTCTACGCCGACCGCGCGGGCCAGCTCGTCGTCTCGGCCCGGATCATGACGGCGGTCGAGCGGCCCTTCGACGCCCGGAGCCTCGGCACCTGGCTGTCGGCCGGCGACGCGGCCCGCCTCGTCGAGGCCGCCCTGACCACCACGGCCACCGGCCACCACGTCGTCTGGGGCGTCTCGCGCAACACGCGTCGACCGGTCTCCCTCGCGGCCGGCGAGGCCGTCGGCTACCACCCGGTCGACGACGCCGAGGCGTACGCCGACGAGGTCGACGAGCCGCCGGTGGGGGGCTCGACGCCGATCGGCGGCAGCTTCGTCGACCACCCGCTCGGGGAGCCCATGTGAGCGGCGCCGACGCGGCGCCGGGGCGGGCGCGGGTGACGTGCTCGGGGCGACCGGACGCTACCGTGGCTCCGTGACCCTCCTGCACCGCGACTCCGCCGTCCGCGACATCGACCCCCTCGCGCTCTACGGGCTGCTGAAGCTGCGGGTCGACGTCTTCGTGGTCGAACAGGAGTGCCCGTACCCCGAGCTCGACGGGCGCGACGTCGAGCCCGACGCGCGCATGCTGTGGATCGAGGAGGACGGCGAGGTGCTGGCCACGGTGCGGCTGCTCTGCGACGGCGACGACCGGCGGATCGGCCGCGTCGCGACCGCCGCGTCGGCCCGCGGCCGCGGGCTCGCCGCCCAGCTGATGGAGCGGGCCCTCGCCGACTGCGCCGGCCGCCTCGTGCGGCTCGACGCCCAGGCGCACCTCGAGGGCTGGTACGCGCGCTTCGGCTTCGTCGTGGACGGCGAGCCCTTCCTGGAGGACGGCATCCCGCACGTGCCGATGTCGCGGGTCGTCCCGGCCGCCTGACCAGCGCCTCCCGCTGGGCCGCCCCGCCCGCCGCCCACGCCCCGCCCACGCCCGGCCCCTGTCCCCCGTCCTGGCCGGACCTGGACGGGGGCCGCCCGGACCGTTCCGTCCGGTCCGCCCGCGCCCTAAGCTCGGGCCATGCCACGTCGAGCCACCCCCCCGCGGGACCGCATCCTCGAGGCGGCGCACGCCGAGTTCGCCGCCCGCGGCCTCGCCGGTGCCCGCGTCGACTCCATCGCCCGCGAGGCCGAGGCGAGCAAGGAGCGGCTCTACGCCCACTTCTCGACGAAGCGCGACCTGTTCGACGCCGCCCTGGGCGAGAGCATCGACCGCTGGCTGGAGGCCGTCCCGTTCGACGCGCACGACCTGCCGCAGTGGGCGAGCAGGCTCTACGACCACCTGGCGACGCACGCCGACGACGCACGCCTGCTGCTCTGGGGCCAGATCGAGGGCGTCACGCTGCCGAGCCCCGGGGTCGTCGACCACGAGCAGCTCGACCGGCGCCGCGAGGCGGTCCGGGCGGCGCAGGCCTCGGGCGACATCCCCTCCGACTGGGACGCCGACGAGCTGCTGACGATGGTGTTCGGCAGCGTGCTGGCCTGGTTCGTCACGCCGACCGCGACGAACCTGCACCAGGGCCCGCACCAGCGGCGGTGCGACGTCGTCGAGCAGGCGGTCCGGCGACTCGTCGGCTGAGCGGGAGTACCGTCACGGGGTGACCACGACGACCCCTGCCCCCGACCTCTCCCCCGACCTCCGCGACCTGCTCGACAGCGTGCCCGACACCGGCACCGTCGAGGCGGGCGACGTGGTCTACGACCACGACGGCACGCCCCTCGAGGGCTTCCTCGCCACGCCCGGCGACGCCGACGGCGCCCTCCGACCCGCGGTGCTCGTGCTGCACGACTGGTTCGGCGTCGTCGACCACGTCAAGGTGCGCGCCCAGATGCTGGCGCGCCTCGGCTACGTGGCGCTGGCCGGCGACGTCTACGGCCAGGGCGTCCGCCCCGGCCCCGGCGAGGCGGCGGCCGAGGCCGGCGCCTGGTACGGCGACGTCGCAGCGTTCCGCGCCCGCCTCACCGCCAATCTGGAGCGCCTCCGCTCCGAGCCCGGCGTAGACCCCGAGCGCATCGCCGTGATGGGCTACTGCTTCGGCGGCTCCGGGGCCCTCGAGCTCGCCCGCTCGGGCGCCGACGTGGCGGGGGTCGTGTCGTTCCACGGCGGCCTCGGCACCGGGGCGCCCGCCGAGAAGGGAGCCGTCAAGGCTCCCCTGCTCGTGCTGACGGGCGCGGCCGACCCGGTCGTGCCGGACGACGCGGTCGTCGGCTTCGAGGACGAGCTGCGAGACGCCGAGGTCCGCGACTGGCAGGTCGTCAGCTACAGCGGGGCGATGCACGCCTTCGCGGTGCCGGGCACGGACAGCCCCGAGCACGGTGCGCAGTTCCAGGAGACGGCGAACCGCCGCTCGTGGCTGCAGATGCGCGGCTTCCTCGACGAGGTCCTCGGCGAGCACTAGCCCCCTCCGTGACGACGGCCGGCCCCCTCGGGGGCCGGCCGTCGTCGTCTCGGTAGTCAGGACGCCGGAGGGGTCAGAACCCGACGACACGCCCCGAGGAGGCGCGGCGCGCGAGGTCGCGCAGCTGGACGGCGGTCGAGACGGCCGCGTGGGCGGCCTCCCGCCCCTTGTCCTCCTTCGAGCCGGGCAGCCCGGCCCGGTCGAGGCCCTGCTGCTCGTCGTCGAGGGTGAGCACGCCGAAGCCGACCGGCTTGCCGGTGTCGAGCGTCACGCGGAGCAGGCCCGACGTCGCGGCGTCGGAGACGTACTCGAAGTGCGGGGTGCCGCCGCGGATGATCACGCCGAGCGCCACCACGGCGTCGGCACCGGCCTCGAGGGCGGCCTTCGCCACGACGGGCAGCTCGAAGCTGCCGGGCACGCGGACGACGGTCGCCTCGGCGCCGAGCTCGGCGATCGTGGCGAGCGCGCCGGCGAGCAGGCCGTCGCTGATCGCGGTGTGCCAGGTGCCGGCGACGACGGTGACGCGCAGGCCGCGGCCGTCGACGGGCTCCTGCTCGGT
>NZ_LMOX01000001.1:494739-526965 GCF_001423665.1 Frigoribacterium sp. Leaf164 | reverse complement strand
GGGGCGACCGGGGAGGTCGCCGGGGGTGGTGGGGGCGGCCGGCCCGGCCGCGAGGCGGTGGGCGACGACCTGGGCGATGGTCACGACGGGGACGCCCTCGCGGCGCCCCAGCTCGATGAGGCCGGGCAGCCGCATCATCTCGCCGTCGTCGGCGACGATCTCGCTGATCGCCGCGACGGGGCGGAGGCCGGCGGCCACCATCAGGTCGACGGCCGCCTCGGTGTGGCCGTCGCGCTCGAGCACCCCGCCGGGCCGGGCCCGGAGCGGGATGACGTGGCCGGGGCGGTGCAGGTCGTCGCGGACGGAGGCGGGATCGGCCAGGACCCGCAGGGTGCGAGCGCGGTCGGAGGCGCTGATGCCCGTGGTCACGCCCTCGGCCGCGTCGACGCTGACCGTGTACGCGGTGCCGCGGGCGTCCTCGTTGCGGGCGACCATGGGCGGCAGGTCGAGGAGGTCGGCGATCTCGGCCGACATCGGGGCGCAGACGAACCCGGACGAGACCCGCACCGTCCAGGCCAGCCACTCCTGGCTCGCCAGCTCGGCGCTCAGCACCACGTCGCCCTCGTTCTCGCGCGACTCGTCGTCGACGACGATGACCGGCCGCCCGCGGCGGAGGTGCTCCAGGACGGTCGCGACGTCGTCGAGGGGCTCGGCGCCGGTGCGCCGAGGCACCTCGGGGGCACCCGCGCGGGTGCCCGACGCCTCGGTCACGACGCCCGGCCGGAGCGGTGCGCGCCGGCGGTGGCGTCGAGGGCGAGCATGCGGCGCACGTGACGCGCCAGGACGTCGGTCTCGACGTTGACCCGGTCGCCCGGGGCCTTGTCGCCGAGCGTCGTGGCGGCGAGGGTCTCGGGGATCAGGCTGACCTCGAACCACCCCTCGTCGACCCCCGGCTCGCTGATGCCGCTGACGGTGAGGCTCACGCCGTCGAGCGTGACGGAGCCCTTGTCGACGAGGAGGGGGGAGAGGTCGTCGGCGAGGCTCAGGCGCACGCGCCGCCAGGCGTCGCCCTCCTCCGTCTCGAGCACGGACGCCGTGCCGTCGACGTGGCCCTGCACGATGTGGCCGCCGAGGCGGTCGCCCACGCGGGCCGCCCGCTCGAGGTTGACGGGCAGGCCGGGCTCGAGGTCGCCCAGGGTGCTCATGACCAGCGTCTGCTTCATGACGTCGGCCGTGAACGACTCCCCGTCGCGCTCGACCACGGTGAGGCAGACGCCGCTGACCGAGATGGAGTCGCCGTGCTCGGCGCCGTCGACCGCGAGCGGCCCGTGCACGGTGAGGCGGACGCTGTCGCCCACGTCGGCGAGCCGCACGACACGGCCCTTCTCCTCGACGAGACCCGTGAACACGTCAGATCACCGCCGTCGGCAGGAGAAACGGGAGGGCGGGCACCGGCGTCGGCCGGCGCCGCGGGGCGAGGGTGGTGGTCATCATGTCTCCGTCGGTGAGCCTGCTGGGGCTCTCCGGGGACGACGCGAGGTCGCGGCCAGCCCGGGCGCCGTCGTCGACGAGCCCTGGCCCGCGCTGCCTCCCTTCCGGACTGTGACCGTCGGTACCGGAGTTCCACCGGTTCAACCGGGGCGACCACCGTCTGGGGGCCGCACCGGGTCGCGGACTGTGACCGCCGGTTCAGATTTTCGCTGACCCCGGAGCGCGTTGCTCACCGGCGACGATAGCACCGGGCCCCGACAGCGGCCTCGGCCGCCGTCACGCCCCGTCACGTCGCCCCGCCGGGTCAGGTCGGAGGGTGGAGGCCCTCGTCGGCCGGCCCGGTCCGCCAGGCCGTGAAGTGCACGGTGAGGCCGTCGCGCGAGGGGGCGCAGCACATCGGCCCCGCCGTCACCGCCGCGTCCGCGTCGAGCGGAGACACCCGGACCAGGCGCCACGGCTCGTCGTCCACGCGGGCACGGACCGTCAGGGCGTCGCCGGAGCGGCTGGCCCGGACGGTGACCTCGCGGTCGCGCCAGCCGGGGACGGGGGCGAGCGACCAGTCCGAGACGCCCCGCGTGACGACGGCGCCGAGGCCGTCCTCGCCGTCGCTGCGCTCGACGCCCGCCTTCGTCCACGTCTCGTCGTCGACCCTCACGAAGACGCCGGCCTGGTCGAACTGGGCCGAGAAGTCGAGACGGAACGAGACCTCGACCGCGGTGCCCTGCTCGAACGGCGCGAGGAGGGCGTGCTCCGTGTCGTGCACGAACCCGTACGAGGTGACGCGCCAGGCGTCGCTGCCCTCGACGGCGGTCACGCGCATCCCGTCGTCGCCCACCTCCACGCGCGCGGGCGCAGTCGTCCAGCTGCCGGTGCTCCAGTCGACGTCGATCATGCGGTCGAGGCTACGCCGCCGCCGACCCGCGACACGGCGCGGCGCGGCGCAGCGACGAGGCTCAGTCGACGACGAGCCCCAGGTGCGCCGCGAGCGCAGGGGCCAGCACCTGCAGCTGCACGGCGTCGACGGTCGCCCCCCGGAGCCCGTCGAGCCCGTCGACGCGCTCGAACGAGGTCGTGCGCAGGTCGACGTGGGCGAGGGAGGCGCGGGTCACGTCGAGCGTGCCGACGCGGCAGTCGACGAGGGCCACCCGCAGGGCCTCCGCGCCGCCGAGGTCGAGCTCACCGACGCTGCAGCCCTCGAGGACGACGTCGGTGAGGCGGGCCCCCCGCAGGTTCAGGTAGTCGATCTTGCCGCCGACGACACGGACGGAGCGCCAGTCGGCGTCGAACAGCTCGGCCGAGCCCCAGCGCGGGCGCTCGACGCGGACGTCGTGCCAGGTGCTGCGCCCGGCGGCGAGCTCGGGGGCGAACGAGTCGGCGACGACCGTCTCGACCAACCGGGCGCCCCGCAGGCGAGCCCTGCCGAGCCGGGGCGCCTCGAGCACGCACTCGCGGAGGACGACGCCCTCGAGGTCGCGGTCGGCGAGGTCGGCGTCGACGAGGCGCTCCCGCTCGCGGTCGTCGTGCGGGGCGAGGGAGTCGCCCGTCACGTCGACGAGGCCGGTCGGGTCGACGTGGTCGATGCGGGGCGCGTCGGTGCCGCCGCCCGGGGCGGCGCCCGAGCGCCCGGCGCGGGAGGAGGAACGACGGGGAGCGGCCATGCGGACGAGGCTACCGATGGCCGCCGACACCGGACGGACTCGTTCTGGGGAGTGCCGCCCCGGCAGGAGGGGGGCACGATCAGTTCCATGCGCATGCATGAACGCTGCGCGCCGCTGCCCTGACCACCCGACGGTCGGGCCGCGCCCCTCCCCCGCCCCGACCGGAGAACCCCCGTGCCGTCATCCCTCCCTGCCCGTCTGCCGTCGGCCTTCGCCGCCGGCCTCCTCGCGACCGGCCTGCTGCTCGCCGGCCTGGTCGCCGCGCCCGCCGCGCCCGCGAGCGCCGCGCCGGCGCCCGCCCCGACCACCGCCTCCCTGCCGAAGGACCAGCTCGTCGTGCCGCCCTCGGCGCTCGCCCGGGCCGACGCCCTCGACGACGCGCCCACGACCGGCCCGGTCGTCCACACCCTCTGGGTGAGCACCGTGTCGGCCACCGCCGCCACGACCGACGACACGGTCACCTCGCTCGACCGCGCGTCGATCGACGCCGCCGTCACCGCGCTGCACGACTACTGGTGGGAGGAGTCGGGCGGCCGTGTCGACGTCCGCCTCGGCGGCGTCGAGGAGCGCTCCCTCGGCGGCACGAGCTGCGACGCGTCCACGACGCTGAGCAAGGTCAAGGCCTCGGCCTTCGGCGGCTCCTTCGCCTCGTACGGCTGGGCCGGCACCGAGAAGCACCTGCTCGTGCTGCCCCGCGAGGCGTGCGGCACGCAGGCGTTCGGCACCATCGGCGGCGACGGCGGCGAGATCGTCAGCTCGTACGGCCTCGGCCAGCAGCTCGGCGTGCCCGTGCTGCTGCACGAGTTCGGCCACAACCTCGGGCTCGGCCACGCCGGCTCGGCGCTCTGCCGCAGCACGACCTCGTTCGACGGCGCCCCCGGCGACTTCCGCAGCACGGCCGACGCCGCCTGCCCCACCGAGGAGTACGGCGACCACCTCGACATCATGGGCTACTCGGTGTCGGGCGCCCGCCCGCACCTGTCGTCCCCGCAGCGGATGCGTCTCGGCTGGCTGCCGAGCACCGTCGCGCTGAGCACCCCGGCGACCACGAAGCGCGTCGTGCTGCCCTCGCTCGACACCGCGGCCGCCGGCCGCGCCGTCGACGTCACCGACCCCGTCAGCGGCCAGCACTACGTGCTGGAGTACCGCACGGCCACGGGCCGCGACCGGTCGAGCGCCGAGTTCGCCGGCGGTGCGCCCCGCTGCACGGTCGTCGCGACCGGCTTCACGAAGTGCGCGCTCGACAGCTCGGCCGCCACGGGCAGCGTGCGCGTGCTGCGCGCCCTCCCCCAGCCCGGCGGCTTCGCCACGACGGTGGCCCTCGCGGTCGGCACCGACGCAGCGGCCGACCCCGCCCGCCGCGACACCCACCTCGACGCCGGCGAGTCGTTCACGAGCGCCGGCGGCGGCTTCACCGTCGCCGTCGCGAGCCTCTCACCCCAGGGCGGAGCCGTGCTCGACGTCTCCCTCCGCGGGCCCCGCGGCGCCGTGTCGACCTCCACCGCGCTGACCCTCTCCACCGCCTCGCAGACCTACGGCGGAGCCGGAGCGACGGCGACCGCCGTCGTGACCCGCGCCGACGGCACGGCGCCCGCGGGCACAGTGAGCCTCGTCGACGGCTCGACCGTGCTGGCGACCGTGCCCGTGGGCACGAGCGGTCGCACGGCGATCGCCGTGCCGACGACGCTGGCCGCGGGGAGCCACGCGCTGCGCGCCTCCTTCACGCCCTCCGACCCCGCCGTCACGGCGTCGGGCTCGGCACCGCAGACGCTCGCGGTCACGGCCGGCGCGACGACCACGTCGCTCCGGTTCAGCGGCCCGCAGCAGACCTTCGGGTCGACGACGACGACCCTCACCGCGACCGTGCCGCAGGTGGCCGGCAGCTGGCCCGCCGGCACCGTGACCTTCACGCGCTCCGGCGTGCCGGTGGCCGTCGTGCCGCTGGCCTCGGGCACCGCGTCGTGGGTCGTGCCCGCGAGCACGTCGGCCGGCCGGTGGTCGTTCACGGCCTCGTTCGCGCCCTCGTCGACGTCGCTCGTGAAGTCGGTCAGCGCGCCCCAGACGGTCACGGTCGTGCCCGCGAGCTCGACGGTGGCGATCACGCCCGCCACGACGAGCCCCGCACGGAACACCGCCACGACGGCCACCGTCACCGTGCGCGTCGCCGGCGTCGCCTCGCCGGCCGGCTCGGTCACCGTGCTCTCGGACGGACGCGCCGTGCAGACGGTCGCCCTGACCTCGACCGGCCAGGGCACCGCGACGGTGACGCTGCCGCGGTACGCCACGGCCGGCAGCCCGGTGGTCTCGGTGCGCTACTCGGGCACGCCCGACGTGCTCGGCAGCACCTCGGCGGGCGTCACGCTGCGGGTGCGCTGACCGGCGGGGCGGGCGGGTCGGCCGGACGGGCTCCGTGCCCGCCCGGCCGCGCCCGGCGGCCTGCCCGACCGCTCAGCACTCGACGACGTTGACGGCGAGCCCGGCGCGGCTGGTCTCCTTGTAGCTGTCGGCCATGTCGCGCCCGGTCTGGCGCATCGTCTCGATCACGGTGTCGAGGCTGACGACGTGGCTGCCGTCACCGAGCAGCGCCATCCGCGTCGCGGCGACCGCCGTGCCCGCCGCGATGGCGTTGCGCTCGATGCACGGCACCTGCACGAAGCCCCCCACGGGGTCGCAGGTGAGGCCGAGGTGGTGCTCCATCGCGATCTCGGCCGCGTTCTCGACCTGACGGGGCGTTCCGCCGAGCACGGCGGTGAGCGCCCCCGCCGCCATCGAGGCGGCCGAGCCGACCTCGCCCTGGCAGCCGGCCTCGGCGCCGGAGATCGAGGCGTTGCGCTTGTAGAGCGACCCGATCGCGGCGGCCGTGAGCAGGTAGCCGCGCTCGAGCTCGTCGCGCGTCACCCCGTGGAACCGCATCGCGTAGTACCCGACGGCGGGGATGATGCCCGCAGCCCCGTTGGTCGGCGCGGTGACGACGCGGCCGCCCCCGGCGTTCTCCTCGTTCACGGCCATCGCGTAGGCCTGCAGCCACTGCGCCGGCAGGTCGGAGGTGAGCAACGAGGAGGCGCGGCCCTGGTCGACCGCGGAGCCCCCGATCGCGAAGGCGGTCGCCCGCTCCTCCTGCGCCCGCAGCATCTCGGCGATCTGGCGGGCCCGTCGCGGCACCTTCATCCAGCCGGGCAGCACCCCGGAGGCGGCGAGGCCGGCGTCGACGCAGGCCTCCATCGCGGCCCAACGGGCGGCGAGGCCCGCGGCGGCCGCGGCCTCGCCGTGCACCGCGACCTCGTTGCGCCAGGCCAGCTCGGCGATGCCGACGCCCTCGGCGTCGCAGAGCCGGAGCAGGTCGTCGGCGTCGACGAAGGCGAACGGGGCCTCGGCGGCGGGCACGACGTGCTCGTCGTCGCCGTCGCGGACGACGAACCCGCCGCCGGTCGAGAACCAGACCTCCCGCGCGAGGGTCGCGCCGTCGGCGTCGCGGGCCTCGAGGCTCATCGCGTTGGGGTGCCGCGGCATGCGGGTCAGGGGCGCCATGCGGAGGTCGTTCGGCGCGAAGGCGACCTGGTGCCGGCCGAGCAGCCGGAGGCCGCCTCCCTGCTCGACGGAGCGCTGCATCGACGAGACCACCAGCGGGTCGCAGGTCTCGGGCTCCATGCCCGCGAGGCCCGCGAGCACCGCCGAGGGGGTGCCGTGCCCGAGGCCGGTCGCGGCGAGCGAGCCGTAGAGGACGACCTCCACCCGGGCGACGTCGTCGAGCAGGCCCGCGGCGTCGACCCCGTCGAGGAAGAGGCGGGCGGCCCGCATCGGCCCGACGGTGTGCGAGCTGGAGGGCCCGATGCCGACCGAGAACAGGTCGAGGGCCGAGACGTGGTCGGTCATGGTGCCTCCGGGGCGGGGCTCGAGGTCGGATCGGGGTCGGGACGCCCGACGGTGCGGGCGTGCTCGCCCATCGCCGCCGCCATCTCGCCGAGGAACCTCCGGACGGTCTGCAGCTCGGCGTCGTCGTAGCCCGCCATCACGCGGTCGCTCAGCGCGCCGAGGGGCCCGAAGAAACGGCCGGCGACGGCGCGGGCCGCCTCGTCGTAGCGCACGATGACCCGGCGCCGGTCGACCTCGTCGCGCGTGCGGTGCACGTGGCCCGCGCGCTCGAGGCGGTCGATGACGCCCGTGGCGGCGCCGGACGTCACGCCGAGGACGTCGCCGAGGCGGCCCGACGTGACGGGGTCGCCCCGCTGCTCCGCCTGCATGACGTGCAGCAGCGCCTCCAGGTCGATGTGGCCGAGCCCCTGCTGCGCCGCGAACGCCTGGGCGACCCGCTGCGACTCGGTGGTGAGCCGCTGCATGGCCGTGACGACGTCGCGGCGGGCCCCGGCGCGGGCGGGCGCGCCCGGCGCGTCTCGCACGTCGGGGTGAGCCGGGTCTGGGTCGGTCATCGCGCCTCCTGTGCACTGATTCTCGCCGACGTCGGGTCGCCGCCGTGCAATACTCTCAGCAACTAAGACTTCCACCAACTGAAGGACACTCGTGCGCGCACTCGCCCGCCTCGTCAGCGGCCACCGGTCGGCCTGGGCCGTCCTCGGCGGCACCCTCGTCGCCGTCGCCCTGCTCTTCGCGTTCCTGCCCTCCGGCGGCGACGACGCGTTCCCGCCCTCCGGGCTCCCCGACGACAGCCAGGCGGCGGAGGTGACCGCCCTGCTCGACGAGTTCCCGTCGTCCGACACGACCGTCGGCATCGTGGTCTGGAGCCGAGGAGGCGCCGCCCTCTCCGACGCGGACGTCGCGTCGGTCTCCGCCCGCGCCGAGGCCCTCGCGGCCCTGTCGACCACCCCGCAGGCCGTCCGCCCGCAGGTCAGCGACGACGGCGCCGCGGCGCTCGTCGCCGTGCCGCTCGCCGCCGACGACGTCGACGCCGACCTGTCGGGCGTGGCCGGAGAGCTGCGCGCCGCCGCCTCGGAGGGGCTGCCCGACGACCTCTCGGCGTACCTGACCGGGCCCGTCGGCTTCCAGGACGACGTCTCGAACTCGTTCGCGGGGGCGGATTTCCGCCTCCTGCTCGTCACCGTGGTCGTCGTCGCCGTGCTGCTGATCGTCACCTACCGCAGCCCCGTGCTGTGGATCGTGCCGCTCGCCGTCGTCGGCGTCGCCGACGGCCTCGCGGGTCGGGTCGTGGCGGCCCTGGCCGAGCCGCTCGGGGTGACCGTCGACGCCTCGATCTCGGGGATCCTCTCGGTGCTCGTCTTCGGCGCGGGCACGAACTACGCGCTCCTGCTGGTCGCCCGCTACCGCGAGGAGCTGCTGCGCGACGACGACCGGCACCGGGCGATGCGCACCGCCGTGACGAGCGCCGGGCCCGCGATCGCGGCGAGCGGCGGCACGGTCGCGCTCAGCCTCGCCACCCTCGTGCTCGCCTCCCTCGCGGGCAACCGCGCCCTCGGCGTGGCCTGTGCCCTGGGCGTCGTGGTCGCGGTCGTCTTCGCCCTCGTCGTGCTGCCGGCCGCCCTCGTGGTCTGCGGTCGCGGGCTGTTCTGGCCCTTCGTGCCCCGCGCCTCCGCCCCCGGCTCCCCCGGCGCCGACGAGCCCCACCACCACGCGGCACGGAAGCAGGGCGCCTGGGAGCGCCTCGGCCGGGGCGTGCAGCGCCGACCGGTGGTCGTGAGCGTCGCCGCGGTCGCCGGGCTCGGAGTGCTCTGCCTGGGCCTCGGCGGCTACGCGGTCGGGCTCTCGCAGACCGACCAGCTGCTCGGCGACCCCGACTCGGTCACCGCCCAGCGCATCGTCGACGACTCGTTCTCGGCCGGACTCACCAGCCAGACGACGGTGCTCGTGCCGTCCGCGGCGGCCGCCGACGCCGCGGCCGTGGCCGAGGGCGTCGACGGCGTCGACTCCGCGACCGTCGGCGAGGCGGCCTCCGGGCTGACCCGCGTCGACGTCCAGCTCGCGGCCGAGCCGGAGAGCGACGACGCGTTCGTCGTCGTCCAGGCGCTCCGCGACGCCTACGCCGGGGCCGGAGGCGCGGTGTCGGACGCCCTCGTCGGCGGCAGTGACGCGACGGCCTACGACGAGCGCACCGCCGCGCAGGCCGACCTCCGCCTGATCGCCCCGATCATCCTCGCGGTCGTCTTCGCCGTCCTGGCGCTGCTGCTCCGGTCGCTGGTCGCCCCGGTGCTGCTCATCGCGTCGGTGCTCGCCACCTTCGCGGCGAGCCTGGGCGCGTCGACCTGGCTGTTCCAGCACGTGCTCGGGTTCCCGGCCCTCGACACGGCGGTGACCCTGTACGCCTTCCTCTTCCTCGTGGCGCTCGGGGTGGACTACAACATCTTCCTCACCACCCGGGCGAGGGAGGAACGGGAGCGGCACGGCACCCGCGAGGGCATGGTGCGCGCGTTGGCCTCGACGGGCGCCGTCATCACCAGCGCCGGCGTGCTGCTCGCGGCCGTGTTCGCCGTGCTCGGCGTGCTGCCGGTCGTCGCCCTCACGCAGGTCGGCGTCGTCGTCTGCATCGGCGTGCTGCTCGACACCCTCGTCGTGCGGACCGTGCTGGTGCCGGCCCTGGTCTTCCTCACCGGCGACGCGTTCTGGTGGCCGAGCCAGCGCCGCGGTCAGCCGCAGGCGGACCAGAGGCCGACGCCCGAGCCCTCGGCCGTGGCCTCGGCGGCGACGAAGGCGTCGCGGTAGCGGTACGGGTCGTCGTAGGTGTCCTCGCGGCCGTACCCCTGGGCGACGAGGTCGTGGTTGAGCATGACCCCGGCGGGCGTCCAGACGTAGCGCAGCAGGCGGTCGTACCGGTCGGCGTCGCCCTGCGAGGGGTCGGCCTCGAGCCAGACGGCCGACCCCGCCGGCAGGCTCGTGGTCGTGAAGGCGCTCGCCTCGGGGCCGAAGCAGTCGACCGGGGCGTCGGGCTGCACGGTTTCGGGGGTGTCGACGCCGATGAGGCGGACCCGCTCCCGGGCACCGCCGTCGGCGAGCACGACGATCACGGTGTCGCCGTCGACCACGCGCTCGACGGTGGCCTGGGCGGCGCCCTCGGGGACGGCGGCGGGCACCGCGACCGAGGGGGCCGAGCCGGCACCCGGGGCCGAGCCAGCGCCCGGGCCCGACCCGTCGCGCGAGCCGTCGAGGAGCTGCGGGAACGCCACCACGACCACGGCGGCCACGACGACGACCACGACGCCGAGCAGCGACGACCGACGACGGCGGCCCCGCGCGCGACCGCCGCTCACTCGGCGAGCCTCGTGCCGCGCAGCTCGGGCAGGGCGAGGGCCGCGGCGGCCGCGACGAGGAACACCGCGCCGAAGACGACGAAGAGCAGGGGCGCGCCGCCCAGCACGAGCAGCGGCGGCACCGACAGGGGCGCGACGATCGAGGCGATGCGCCCGACCCCGGCGGCCCAGCCCGACCCCGTGCCGCGCAGCCGCGTCGGGTAGAGCTCGGGGGTGACCGCGTACAGGGCGCCCCACGCCCCGAGGTTCGCGAACGACAGGGCCGCGCCCGAGACCACGATGTGCGTCGCGCTCCCGCTGACGACGCCCGCCCCGAAGGCGGCGGCGGCCACCGCGGAGCCGAGCAGGAAGGCCGCCAGGGTGGCCCGACGGCCCCAGCGCTCGATCAGCCAGGCCGAGACGGCGTAGCCGGGCAGCTGCGCCAGCGTGATGAGCAGCGTGTACTCGAACGACTTGACGAGCGGGAAGCCCGCCTCGACGAGCAGGGTCGGCAGCCAGACGAAGGCGCCGTAGTACGAGAAGTTCGTCGCCGCCCAGACGAGCCACAGGGCGACCGTCCGCCGGCGGAGCCCGTCGCGCAGGAGGGCGGAGAGGGAGGCGCGGCGAGCGCCCGACGCGACCCGCGCCTCCTCGAGGGCCGTCGCCCTGGCCGCCGCGGCCGCGACGTCGGCCGGGTCGGGGGCGGGCACCCCGGCGGCCCGCTCGAAGGCCCGGACGGTGCGCTCGGCCTCGTCGTGCCGCCCCCGCGACTCGAGGTACCGCACCGACTCGGGCATGCGCAGCCGCACGAACACGGCGTACGCCGCCGGGAGGGCCCCGATCAGCAGCGCCCAGCGCCAGCCGTCGTCGCTGGTCGGCACCACCAGGTAGCCGACCAGCGCCGCCGCGATCGAGCCGACCGCCCAGAACGCCTCGAGCAGCACGACGACGCGGCCGCGGATGCGACGCGGCGAGAACTCGGAGACGAGCGTCGAGGCCACCGGCAGCTCGGAGCCGAGGCCCAGCCCCACGACGAAGCGCAGCACGAGCAGCGCCCCGACCGACCAGCTGAGCGCGGAGACGCCGGTCGCCAGGCCGTAGACGAGGAGGGTGAGGGCGAAGACGGTCTTGCGCCCGAGGCGGTCGGACAGCGTGCCGCCGAGGGCCGCGCCGATCGCCATGCCGGCGAAGCCGGCCGAGGCGACGAACGCCAGGGCCCCGCGGTCGGAGCTCCAGACGACGGCCAGCTGGGCGATCACGAACGAGACGAGGCCGACGTCGAGGGCGTCGAGGGCCCAGCCGACGCCGCTGCCGACGAGCAGCCGGCCGTGCTTGCGGGTGAAGGGCAGCTCGTCCAGGCGCTCGGTGCGCGTGGGCGGTGCCTGCGTGGCGACGTCGTCGGTCATGGTGCCTCTCGGGCGCTGTCGGGTGGGGCGTCCCCGACACGCCCTGCCGTGCGCCAGCCGTGAACATCGACGAGGGTAGCGAGTCTCGGGGCGCCGCACCGTAGGCTCCGGCGCACCGGTCCATCGTGGACGGGCGACGGAGGCACCACCATGGCAGAGAAATCGGCGAAGAAGTCCACCAAGACGACCGCGACGCGGTCGCTCAAGGAGAAGCGGGCCGACAAGAAGGACAAGCGCGGCACCGCCTCCCACTCGGAGGACGCCGTCTCGAACGTCAAGAAGCGCTAGCTCCCTCCGAGCGCCGCGTCAGCGGCAGCGGCAGCGTCACGGCACCGTCAGCCCCCGTCACCCCGGGAGGCGGCGGTGCCGTTCTCGTCCCCGGTCGCCCCTCCGTCGGTGACAGACGCTCAGCTCGTGGCTAGCCTCGGGGGACGGGCCCACCAGGGGGCCCGGTCGAGGGGACCACCATGACCACGTCCGACGCCACGCCCGCTCCCACGCCCGCCCCGAAGCCCGGGCCCGGCCCGCGGCCCGTCCCGGCCGCCTCGGCCGCGGCGACCACGGCGCCCGCTCCGACCACCGCGGCCGCCGCGTGAGGGCCGCGCTCCGCCGCGGCGCCGCGGCCGGCACCGTCGCCGTCGTCGCGCTGGGGCTCGCCCTCGCGGGGGCGACCACCGCCTCCGCCGCCCAGGCCGGCGCCTGGGGCAGCTTCACGCTCAGCGGGAGCGCTCGCGAGTGGTCCGGCACGATGTCGCTGCCCGGCGGCTTCCCCGAGACGACCTTCACCTCGACCTCGCGCCAGGCCACGGTGCCGAGCGGCTCGAGCACCTGGCAGGCCGCCTCCACCGCGCCCGGCGAGCGCTACGGGTCGAGCCGGGGCCTGCCCTACCTCAACCTGCGGCCGCAGCTCGACCGGCCCGTCGCCTCCGCCGCCTCGGTCACCACCTACACGTTCGGCTCCGCCACCCCGTCGGCCGGCTGGTCGTTCGTGCTCGGCGACGTCGACGCCGACCAGGTCACCGTGACCGCGACCGACCCGGCCGGAGCGGCCGTGCCCGCCTCGGCCCTGGGCTTCGGCTCGGCCTACAACTACTGCCGCGTCGCCGGCGGCCCCTCGTGCGACGCGGCCGGCCTCGGCGACGTGCCCCGCTGGGACTCCTCGACCGGGGTGCTGCTCGGCAACGCCGACGCCCTCGACACCGAGGGCGCCGCGGCCTGGTTCAGCCCGACCGTGCCGCTCGGCTCCCTCACGCTGACCTTCCAGCAGCGCTCGGGCTTCCCGGTCTTCCAGACCTGGTTCGCGACGCGCACCCAGTCGCTGACCGGCACCGTGACCGAGGGAGGCGCGGCCTTCCCGGCAGCGGCCGTCACCGTCCGCGACGCCTCCGGCACCGTCGTCGCGGAGACCACCACGAACGCCCGCGGCGAGTACGTCGTGCCGGCCCTCACCGCCGCGCCGGGCTGGCGCGTCACCGTCGAGCCGCCGGCGGGGACCCCCGCCGCGGAGGACGTCGTCGTCGACCTGACGGCCGCCGACGGGGTCGCCGACGTCGCCTTCCCGACCGCGCCCGCGCCCGCGCCGACATCGGTCGCGGTCACCGCCACGATCGTCGACACCGAGGGAACGCCCGTGCCCGACCTGCCGCTGAGGCTCGTCGAGCGCGCCTCGGGCGCCACGGTGGCCGAGGTGACCACGGCCGACGACGGCACGGCGACCGTCGCCGACCTCGCCCCGACGACGTCGTACGAGCTCTTCCGCGCCGACACGGGCGAGTCGCTCGGCACGCTCGTGCCCAACAGCGGCGGCGTGCTGCCGGTCGACTTCTTCCGGCCGGTGCCCGCGCCGGCCCCCGAGCCCACCGTCGACGTGAGCGGCACGATCGCCGGCCCCGACGGAGCGCCCGCCGCGGGCGCGACGCTCGACGTGGTGCTCGTGCCGGCCGACGGCGGCGAGCCCACCGAGACGGTCGCGACCGTCGAGACCGACGCCGCGGGCGGCTTCGAGGTCGACGGGCTGCTGCCCGAGACCGACTACGTCATCGTCGTCGACGAGCAGGCGGAGGCGGCGGTCCCGTTCACGACCCCGGCCGCCGGCGCCCCCGCGACGCCGCTCGTGCTCGAGGTGCCCGCGCCCGAGTCGGTCAGCGTCGACGGCACGGTCGTCGACCAGGACGGCGAGCCCGTCGCCGACGCGCCGGTCGCGGTGCTGCCCGCCACCGGCGACGCCCCGGTGGCCGAGACCACGACCGACGCCGACGGGCGCTTCGTGCTCGACGACCTCGACCCCGGCACCGACTACCGCCTCGTCGTCGACGGCGACGTCGCCGGAGCGGTGCCCTTCACGACCGGGTTCGCGGACGCCGGGCTCGGCACGGTCGCCGTGACCGTCGTCGTGCCCGACCCGACGCCCGGCCCCACGCCCGGCCCGTCGCCCGAGCCCTCCCCCGGCCCCCCGGCCGGACCGGCACCGACGGCGAGCGCGGCGCCCGTGGCCCCGGGCACGACCCCGACGGTCCGTCCCGCCGGGCGGCCCGGCGGCCTCGCCTTCACCGGTGCCGACGCGGCGTGGCCGCTCGGCCTCGGGGCCGCGCTGCTGGTCGCGGGCCTCGGCCTCGTGACGGGCCGAGCCGTGCTGCGGCGCCGGCAGCAGGCCGTCGTGAGCGGGTCGGAGGACTGAGACCGCGCCTCCTGCGCCCCTCGGCCCCGCCGCCGGTCACCCGACCGGCGACGGGGCCGCCGTGCTGACCGGGCCGCCGTGCTGACCGGGCCGCCGCGCTGACCGGGCCGTACCCCGTTCACGGAGCGGACTCGGCGGGTGGCGGGGCGACGCCCGGCCTACCGTCGGGCGGGCGCGCGGCTCGGCCGTGCGCGCCCGCGGGCCAGCCCGCCCGCGGACCCGCAGAACCGCAGACACCAGGAGGAACCCCGTGAAGGCAGTCGTCTGGCACGGCGTCGGAGACATCCGTCTCGACGACGTCGAGCAGCCCACCATCACCGACCCGAACGACGCCATCGTGCGCGTCACCCGCAGCGCGATCTGCGGCACCGACCTGCACTTCGTGCGCGGCACGATGGCGCCGATGGTCGAGGGAACGATCCTCGGCCACGAGGCCGTCGGCGTCGTCACCGAGGTCGGCGATGCCGTGCGCGGCTTCAGCCCGGGCGACCGGGTGATCATCGACAGCACGGTCTCGTGCGGCGCCTGCCGGTACTGCCGCGAGGGCCACACCGCCCAGTGCGACGTCGCGAACCCGAACGGCCCCGACGCGGGCACGAGCTTCTTCGGCGGGCCCGCCTCGACCGGCCCGGTGGACGGGCTGCAGGCCGAGTACGTGCGGGTGCCGTGGGCGCGCAACACCCTGCACCCGCTGCCCGACACGGTCAGCGACGACCAGGCGATCCTGCTCAGCGACATCTACCCCACCGGCTGGTTCGGAGCCGAGCTCGCCGGCGTCCGCCGCGGCGACACCGTGGCCGTGCTCGGCGCCGGCGTCGTCGGCCAGTTCGCGATCGCGTCGGCGTTCCAGCAGGGCGCCGCCCGCGTGATCGCGGTCGACCACCTCGAGGACCGCCTCGCCCAGGCCCTCGCCCAGAACGCGGAGGTCGTCGACTTCAGCCGGGAGGACCCGGTCGCGGTCGTCAAGGAGCTCACGAACGGCATCGGCGTCGACGCCGTCATCGACGCGGTCGGCGTCGACGCGCAGCACGCCGCGCACGGCCCGGCCGCCCCCGACGCCGAGCAGGCCGCCGCCTTCGAGGCGGAGGTCGCGCAGGTCGCGCCCGACGCCGCCCCGCAGGGCGACCAGTGGGTGCCGGGCAACGCGCCGTCGCAGGCTGCCCGCTGGGCCGTCGAGATGGTCGCCAAGTACGGCCGCATCGGCATCATCGGCGTCTACGCGCCCACGGTCGAGACGTACCCGATCGGTGCCGCGATGCTCAAGAACCTCACGGTGCGGATGGGCAACTGCGACCACCACTCCGTCACGCCGCCGCTCATCGAGCGCGTCGCCGCGGGGCTGTTCGACCCGACCGCGCTGATCACCGAGCGCGAGCCGGTGACCGACGCGATCGCGGCGTACGAGGCGTTCGACCGGCGCGAGCCGGGGTGGCTCAAGGTCGAGCTGACGACGGGCTCGTAGCCGGGCCGCGACGCGGGGCCTGCGGGAGGCGCGGTGCGGGCGGGGCCGGCACCGCGCCTCCCCCGGGTGGTCAGGCGACCGTCGTGCCCGCGCGCATCTCGTCGACGCTGAGCTCCGGGGCCCCGCCCGCCGCCGCGGCCGGGTCCATCCAGACGAAGTCCCAGTGGTGGCCGTCGAGGTCGTCGAAGCTCTTCGAGTACATGAAGCCATGGTCCTGCTCGCCGGCCGGCGTCGCCCCCGCGGCGAGGGCGGCGGCGTGCACCGCGTCGACCTCCTCCTTGCTCTCGGCGCTGAGGGCGAGCTGCACCTCGGTCGAGGTGGTGGCGTCGATGATCGTCTTGCGGGTGAACTCCGCGAAGAACGCCCTCGTGAGCAGCATCGCGGTGATCGTGTCGCTGATCACGACGCTGACGGCGTTCTCGTCGCTGAACCCCTCGTTGATCGAGTACCCCAGGACCTCGAAGAAGGTGCGCGACCGGGCGACGTCGTCGACGGCCAAGTTGACGAAGATCATGGTGGGCATCGGTGCGCCGCCTCTCTGCGGGGCGCCGGCGGCCCGTCGCCGCCGGTCGTCACCCGCATGATGGCGAGGCGCCGGCAGCCGTGTCAAGACCCGTCGGCGCGGGGTGTCCCCCTCCCAGCGGGCACCCCGACAGCGGGTGTTGCGTGGTCTGCATGAAGCACACGACACTCGGCAGCGTCGACGGCGGACTCGACGTGGGCCGCCTCGGCCTCGGCCTGATGGGCATGTCCGCGTTCTACACCGGCAGCGGCACCGACGACGACGAGTCGGTGCGGGTGATCCACGCCGCGCTCGACCACGGCGTGACCCTGCTCGACACCGCCGACATGTACGGCCCGCACACGAACGAGCAGCTGCTGGGGCGCGCCCTGCGCGGCCGACGCGACGGCGTCGTCGTCGCGACCAAGTTCGGCAACGTCACCGACCCCGAGGCGCGGGGGGAGCGCGCGGTCGACGGTCGGCCCGAGTACGTGCGCCGCTCGATCGACGGCTCGCTGCAGCGGCTCGGGCTCGACCACGTCGACCTCTACTACCAGCACCGCGTCGACCCGCAGGTGCCGATCGAGGAGACGGTCGGCGCCATGGCCGAGCTCGTCACGGCGGGCAAGGTCCGCCACCTCGGCCTGTCCGAGGCGGCTCCCGAGACGATCCGCCGGGCCCACGCCACCCACCCGATCACCGCCCTGCAGACCGAGTGGTCGCTCTGGAGCCGCGATCCCGAGGCCGAGATCGTGCCGCTCGTGCGCGAGCTCGGCATCGGCTTCGTGCCGTACTCGCCGCTCGGCCGCGGGTTCCTCACCGGTGCCCTGCGCTCGGTCGACGAGCTCGCCGACGACGACTTCCGCCGCTTCGCGCCGCGGTTCAGGGGGGACGCCTTGCAGGCGAACATCCGCATCGTCGAGCAGGTCGACGCCGTGGCCCGCGAGGTCGGGGCCACGCCCGGCCAGGTCGCGCTGGCCTGGCTGCTCGCCAAGGGCGAGGGCGTCGTGCCGATCCCCGGCACGAAGCGCCGCACGTACCTCGACGAGAACGTGGCCGCCGACGACGTCGTGCTCACGGCCGCGCAGGTCGAGCAGCTCGACGCGGTCGCGGCGCCCCAGGGCGACCGGTACGCCGACATGTCGACGGTCGACCGCTAGCGCGGACNNCGGGCGGGTGCGAGCCGGGCGGGCGTCGACGACGGACCGCCCGGGTCGCACCCGCCCGTCGTCGTGACGGGGCAGGGCGGCCGGGGCAGGGCGACCGGGCTGGGCGGGCCCGAGCGCGGGAGGCGCGGGTACGGTCGCAGCATGGACGACGTGATCAGACGGCGCGCGGTGGTCCGCGGCCTGGTGCAGGGCGTGGGCTTCCGCTTCTCGACCGAGGGCGAGGCCGACCGCCTCGGCGTCGCCGGGTTCGTGCGCAACCTGCCCGACGGCACCGTCGAGACGGAGGCCGAGGGCACGCCGGAGGCGGTCGGCCAGCTGCTGGAGTGGCTCACGGAGGGCCCGCAGGGCTCCCGCGTCGACGGGGTCGACGTGAGCGAGCTGTCGCCGCTCGGCGAGGGCGGCTTCGAGACGCGGCACTGAACGGCAGCGGCAGCGTCGGCGAGCGGCGAGCGGCGGGCGGCGGGCGGCACCGTCGGCGAGGGCCCGCGTGCCGGGACCCGGCCCGGGAGCTCGCACGCACCCGACAGCGTGGAGTCCCCGGACCGGGCTGCACCCGAGGGTGTACCAGCTTGTCTACCAGGTCGGTCGGTGCGCTCGCCCACCGGTCGGGGGACGAACTCGCGACGGCCACCTCACATCCGCCCCCTCTCGCGCGTCTGCAGCGTGGGTAGCATCGGCAGAGGCGAGGAGACGACCGTGACGGAGACCGGCAGCGCGCGCGGAGCGGGCACCACGGGCACGGGCTGGGGCACGGACGACCCAGCCCCGACCACGGCCCCCGACGCGGCGGTCGTGCACACCACCACGAGCACGCCCGTGGGCCTGCTGACCGTCGCGGGGGGCGTCGACGGGCTCGTGGGCCTGTGGTTCGAGGGCCACCGGCGCGGGCCGACCCGCGACTCCCTGGGCCCGCGCTCCGACGTCGGCACCGGCGCGAGCGACTTCGGCGAGGTGGCCCGGCAGCTCGGGCAGTACTTCGCCGGCGAGCGGACGGCCTTCGACCTGCCGCTCGCGCCGCGCGGCGACGACTTCCGCCAGCGGGTCTGGGCGGCCCTCCGCACGATCCCCCACGGCGAGACCCGCACCTACGGCCAGCTCGCCGCGAGCCTCGGCGGGGTCGGGCTGGCCCGGGCCGTCGGCGCCGCGAACGCGCTGAACCCGCTGAGCATCGTCGTGCCGTGCCACCGGGTGGTCGGCGCCGGCGGGGCCCTCACCGGCTACGCGGGCGGGCTGGAGCGCAAGAGGTTCCTGCTGGCCCTCGAGGAGCCCGCCGAGCGGCGCGAGAGCCGGCTGTTCTGACGTGGGCCCGTTCGACCGCGCCGTCGAGCAGCACGGGGTCACCGTGCTGCGCGTCTGCCGTGCCCTGCTGCCGCCGGCCGACGCCGACGACGCCTGGTCGGAGACCTTCCTCGCCGCGCTCGTCGCCTGGCCCGGGCTGCCGCCGGGGACGAACGTCGAGGCCTGGCTCGTGACCGTCGCGCGCCGCAAGGCCCTCGACGTGCTGCGCGGGCAGGCCCGCCGAGCGCTCCCGGTCGAGACGCTGCCCGAGCCGCCCGCGCCCCGGCCCTTCGACGAGGTGCTCGCCCGTGACGACGAGCTGCTCGACGCCGTCCGCGGGCTGCCGCACCGCCAGCGCGTCGCCGTCGTCGGCCACCACCTCGCCGGGCTCAGCCACCGCGAGGTCGCGGAGGCCACCGGGGTCAGCCACGACGCCGCCCGCCGGGCGGCGAGCGACGGGGTCGCCGCGCTGCGGACGGCGCTGGTGCCCCCGCCCCCGCCCCCGGCGCCGCCCTCGGACCCGCACCGGGCGCTCCCGCCCGCACCCCGCCGTCGTCGACCCGGAGGACCCTCGTGACCGACCCGACCACCGCCGAGCAGGTCGACCTCGCCGTGCTGCGGGCCCGGCTCGCCGCCGGCGCGGCCGACGCCGGCGTGCTCGACGTGGCCTGGAGCACCCTCGACTCCCCCGTCGGTCGCCTCCTGCTCGCCGCGACGGAGGTCGGCCTCGTGCGGGTCGCCTTCGAGGTCGAGGGGCACGACGCCGTGCTCGACCGACTCGCCACGACGGTCAGCCCGCGCGTGCTGCGGGCCCCGGCCCGGCTCGACGCGGCCGCTCGCCAGCTCGACGAGTACTTCGCCGGCCGCCGTCGCGCCTTCGACCTGCCGCTCGACCGGCGGCTCTCGCGGGCGTTCCAGCTCGCCGTGCTCGAGCACCTGCCCGAGATCCCCTACGGTCGGACGGCGAGCTACGCCGCCGTCGCCGCGGCGGCGGGCAGCCCCCGCGCCGTGCGGGCCGTCGGCACGGCCTGCGCGACCAACCCGCTGCCGCTCGTCGTGCCGTGCCACCGCGTGGTGCGGAGCGACGGCACGGCCGGCCGCTACCGCGGCGGCCCCGAGGCCAAGGCCCTGCTGATCGACCTGGAGGCGACACCGTGAGCGACGTGGTGATCGGCGACGACGGGCTCGCCCGCCCCGCCTGGGCGGCCGTCGACCCCCTGATGCGGGAGTACTACGACACCGAGTGGGGCATGCCCGTCCGCGACGAGCAGGGGCTCTTCGAGCGGCTGAGCCTCGAGGCGTTCCAGTCGGGGCTGTCGTGGGCGACCATCCTGCGCAAGCGGCCCGCCTTCCGGGCGGCGTTCCGCGACTTCGACCCCGACGTCGTGGCCGCGTTCGACGACGACGACCGGGCACGGCTGCTGGCCGACGCGGGCATCGTCCGCAACCGGCTCAAGGTCGACGCGACCGTCGCCAACGCCCGCGCCACCGTCGCCCTGCGCGACGCAGGCGGGCTCGTGGACTTCGTCTGGTCGTTCCGGCCCGCCGAGACGCCCCGCCCGGCCACGGCGGCCGAGGTGCCGACGACCTCGCCGGAGAGCGTCGCCCTCTCGCGCGCCCTGAAGTCCGTGGGCTTCCGGTTCGTGGGCCCGACCACCATGCACGCCCTGATGGAGGCGACGGGCATCGTCGACACCCACCTCGTCGACAGCCACCGGCGCGGGTCGTCCGGGGTGTGGGCGGCGACGCCGTGAGGGCCGGGGGCACGGCCCCGGGGGGCTCCGCGGGCGAGCCGACCCGCGACTCCCGCGCCCGCCGCCTGTCGCTCGCCGTCGAGGGCGACTACGACCCGGCCCACGCCGTCGGCCTGCTCGCCGCGCACAGCGTGCCGGGGGCCGAGCTGACCGACGTGACGGCCTCGACCCACTCCCGGGTCGTCGACCTCGGCGGGGCCGGGGTCGGTCGGGCCGCTCGACTCTGTCGGCTCGACGTGCACTTCGGCCCCGACGTCGTCGAGGTCGACGTCGTGCCCGCCGACGGCGTCGACCTCGGCCCGGCCGACCTCGACCGAGCCGCGGCGCTGGCCCGGCGCTGGCTCGACCTCGACGGCGACACGGGCGCGGTGCAGGCCGCGCTCGGCGCCGACCCGGTGCTCGGCCCGCTCGTGCGCGCCCGGCCGGGCATCCGCGTCACGGGCAGCCCCGACGGCTTCGAGACGGCGGTGATGACCGTGCTCGGGCAGCAGGTCTCGCTCGCCGCGGCCCGGACCTTCACCGGTCGGCTCGTCGCCGCGCACGGCGTCGACGTGCCCGGCACGGGCCTCCGGCGCTTCCCGCGCGCGGAGGCGCTGGCCGCCGTCGACGTCGACGAGCTGCGCGCCGCGGTCGGCGTGACCAACGCCCGGGCGCGCACGCTCTCGGCCCTGGCGACGGTCGTCGCCGACGGCCTCGTGATCTCGCCCGACGTCGACCTCGCCGACGCCCGACGACGGCTGCTCGCCGTGCCGGGCATCGGGCCGTGGACGGTCGAGTACCTCGCCGTGCGCGCCCTCGCCGACCGCGACGCGTGGCCGGCCGGCGACCTCGTGCTGCGGCGGGTGCTCGGCGGGGCGACCACGAAGGAGGCGGAGGCGGCCTCGGCCCCGTGGTCGCCCTTCCGCGCCTACGCCCTGTTCCACCTCTGGGCCGCGGTGCTGCCGACCGCGCCCTGAGCGGGGCCGGCAGCACCCGGGAGCGCCGCAGCGCCCCGTCGGGCGCCGGGCGTCAGGCGGTGAGCACCGTCGTGGCCGTCAGGGGCAGCTCGGCCACCGACGTGCCGACGTGCAGCGTGAACTCGCCGGGCTCGTGCGCCCACCCGCCGTCGCGCCAGTCGGCGAAGGCCCGCGCCGGCACCTCGACCGTCACCGCGGCCGACCCGCCCGCCGCGAGCTCGACGGGCCGGAAGCCCACGAGCCAGAGCGCGGGGCGCTCCACGACCGAGTCGCGGCGCGACGCGTAGACCTGCACCACGTGCTTGCCCGCGCGGGCGCCCGTGTTCTCGACCTGGACGGTGACGGTCACCGCGCCTCCCTCGGCCACCGCGTCGGAGACCTCGAGGCCCGACTGGCGCCAGCTCGTGTAGCCGAGGCCGTGGCCGAACGGCCAGGCCGGCTCGACGCCGGCGCGGAGCCAGGCCCGGTAGCCGACGTGGATGCCCTCGTCGTAGCGGACGGTGCCGTCGACCGGCGTGACGTCGAGCACCGGCACGTCGGCCGTGGCCGCGGGCCAGGTCGTGGGCAGGCGGCCGCCGGGCTCGGCGTCGCCGACCAGGAGGTCGCCGAGGGCGTGGCCGTACTCCTGCCCGCCGAACCAGGTGAGCAGCACCGCGGCGGCCTCGTCGCGCCAGGGCAGCTCGACCGGCGAGCCGGCGTTGACGACGGCGACGGTGCGCGGGTTCGCGGCGAGCACGGCGCGGGCCAGGTCGTCCTGGCGGCCGGGCAGCGCGAGCGTCGAGCGGTCGAAGCCCTCCGACTCGACCTTGCTGTTGGTGCCCACGACGAGCACGACGAGGTCGGCGTCGGCGGCCGCGGCGGCCGCCTCGTCGATCAGCTGCTGCGGGTCGGTGTCGTCGGCGTCGAGCCCGGCGGTGAACATCATGGTGCCGGCGAAGGCCTCGCCGCTCGTCTCGGCTCGGCGGTAGCGGATGACCAGCTCGACCGGGCGGCCCGCCTCGACGTCGAGCGGGTGCGACTCGCTCGGCGGGGCGAGCAGCGCCGCGCCCAGCTCGTCGCCGTCGGCCTCGGTGCGGGCGGTGAAGAGCTCCTCGCCGTCGACCACGAAGGTGGCCTCGCCGATCGAGGCGAAGCCGAGCCGGACCCGGCCCGAGGAGGCGGGGGTCCAGGTGGTGCTGACCTCCAGCTCGTGCAGGCGCTCGACGGGTGCGTCGCCGCCGAGGTAGACCAGCGCGGTGGCCCGTCGCTCCTCCGCGAAGATCTCGTCGCCGGCCTCGTCGAGGAAGCGCACGTGCACGCCGGGCTCGCCCGTCGCCGGGTTCGTCAGCTCGGCGAGCGGCAGCTCGGCGACGCCCTCCTGCACGACCGCGCCGACCGACCAGGTCACCTCCGCGTCGGGGAAGGCGGCCCGGACGCCCTCGACCGGGCTGACCACGCTCTCGGGCACCACGGTCGCGCTGCCGCCGCCCTGGGTGCGGGCCCGGTCGGCGTTGTCGCCGATCACCGCGATGCGGCGCACGCTGCCGGGGGCGACGGGCAGCAGCCCGTCGTTGGCCACGAGCACGGCGCCGGCGGCCTCGGCCTCGCGGGCGAAGGCGACGCCGTCCTCGACGTGCACGGGGTCGGTGCCCTCGAACCCCTCGAGGGCGCCGACGCGGGCGGCGAGACGGAGCAGGCGGAGCACCTTGCGGTCGACGTCGGCTCGGTCGACCGAGCCGTCACGCACGGCGGCGACCAGCGCGTCGCCCCAGGGCCCGACCGGGCCGGGCATGACGAGGTCCTGGGAGGCGCGGGCGCTGTCGACGGAGCGCACCGCCGTCCAGTCGCTGATGACGACGCCGTCGAAGCCCCACTCGCTGTTGAGCGGCGTCTCGAGGAGGTCGTTCTCGGTGGCGGTGGTGCCGTTGACCGAGTTGTAGGCGCTCATGACCACCCAGGCCCGCGCCTCCACGACGCTCTTCTCGAAGGCGAGCAGGTACAGCTCGCGGAGGGCCCGGTCGCCGACGACGACGTCGGCGGTGAAGCGCTCGGTCTCGAAGTCGTTGGCGACGTAGTGCTTGGGGGTGGCCCCGACGCCGTTCTCCTGGACGCCCGTCACGTAGGCGGCCGCGAGGTCGGCGGTCAGCACGGGGTCTTCGCTGAAGGCCTCGAAGTGACGGCCGCCGAGCGGGGAGCGGTGCAGGTTGATGGTCGGGCCGAGCACGACGTCGACGCCCTTGCGGCGGGCCTCGACGGCGGAGGCGTGGCCGTAGCGGCGAGCAACCTCGAGATCCCAGGTGGCGGCGAGCGCCGTTCCGCTCGGGAGGTTCAGCGACGGGTCGCGCTCGTCCCAGAACTCGCCGCGCACCCCGGAGGGGCCGTCGGAGAACAGCATGCGGCGGAGGCCGATCTGCTCGATCGGCCAGCTCGTCCAGAAGTCGCGGCCGGTGAGCAGCTGGACCTCCTGCTCGAGCGACAGCTGCCCGAGCAGCTCGGTGAGGCGGGCAGTGACGGCGGCGTCGCCGGCGGAGGAGGGGGTCACGAGGGGCCTTCCGGTGGTGGTCGGAGATCGGTCGCGGCCGGCGCAGCACCGCGTGGAGGGAACGCTACTCGACAAAACCGAACAGCGGTGGGTTTTCGTGGCGTCGGTGGCGGCCGAGCCGCCGGGGGGTGGGTAGCCTGGCGCACATGGCACAACGGGGTTCGTACGCGAAGGGGATCGCGAAGCGCGAGGAGATCCTGCGGGCCGCGCTCGAGGTGGTGGCCCGCAACGGGTTCCGTGCCACCTCGGTGAAGGAGCTGGCCGACGCGGTCGGGCTCACCCAGGCCGGCCTGCTGCACTACTTCGACAGCAAGGAGGGGCTCTTCACCGCCATCCTCCGCGCCCGCGACGAGGCCGACTCGGCCCGCTGGGCCGAGCTCGACGACATCGTCGACCTGCTGCTCGCGGTGATCCGGCACAACTCCGAGACCCCGGGGCTCGTGCAGCTCTTCGCGAGCCTGTCGACGGCCGCGACGAGCGACCCCGGGCACGCCGCCCGCGACTACTTCGTCGAGCGGTACGCCCGGCTGCGCGTCGACTTCACGACGGCGATCGAGCGACGACAGGTCGACGGGCAGATCGCCCCCGACGTCGACGCCGTGACGCTCGCCGGGGTGCTGGTCGCCGTCAGCGACGGCATGCAGCTGCAGTGGATGCTCGACCCCCGCACCGACATGGCCGAGCACGTGCGGCTCGTCTGGGAGCTGGCCCTCCGCACCGCGACGGTGGCCGCGCCGGCCTGACGGGGCGACCACCGCCTCCTCGCGGCTCTGGCCGGGTGCGGCGTCAGCGCACGCGGCGGATCGGGATGATGACGAGCGCGCCGATCACGGTCACGATGCCGGCGCCCCAGAGCATGACGACGTAGTTGTCGTTCGTGGCGCTGCCGATGCCGAGCAGGGCCAGGGCGAGGGCCGGGGCGAGCGACTGCGGCAGGGCGTTGGCGATGTTGATGACGCCGAGGTCCTTGCCGGGGCGGTCGGCGTTCGGCAGCACGTCGACGATCAGCGCGGTGTCGACGGCGGCGTAGATGCCGAAGGCGAAGCCCATCACGACCTCGGCGACGTAGAACCCGGTGACCGTCTCGGCGTGCGCGAGCATCACGAGGCCGACCGCGAAGACGAGGGTCGAGCCGGCGACGAAGACCTTGCGACGACCGGTGCGGTCGCTCAGCCAGCCCGAGACCGCCGCGCTGACGAGCAGGGCGATCGTGTAGAGCAGCACGCCGAAGGCGACGGCGGCCGTGGCCTCGGCGACGTCCTCGATGCCGAGGTGGCGCTCCATGTAGAGCAGGCGGTACGTCGTGAACATGAACGTGCCGAGCGTGATCAGGAAGCGTGACCACCAGGCGAGGCCGAAGTCGGGGTTCTTGATCGGGTTGGTCCAGAACGAGCTGACCAGGTTCACGACCGTGAACTTCTTGAGCTCGTAGGCGGGCAGCTCGTCGCGGGCCACCACGGCGTAGACGAGCACCAGGACGACGGCCAGCACGCCCGGCAGGACGAACAGCACCGGGAGGTTGCCGACGAGGTACACGGCCAGGTAGAGGCCGGCGAGGATGGCGACGTTCTGCGCCAGGGCGATGATGCTCGACGCCCGGCCGCGCTGCACCTCGGGCACGTTGTCGGCGAAGCTCGCGATGAGGGTGGCGAGCACGGCGTTGGCGGCGATCTGCGCGAGCAGCCAGGCGAGGGTCAGCGTGAGCTGGTCGGGCGCCGCCGCCACGAGGCCGAGGGCGACGGTGAGCAGCACCACGCCGCCGACCAGGTAGGGGCGACGACGGCCCCAGCGGGTGCGGGTGCGGTCGCTCAGGGCACCGATCAGCGGGTTGGCGATCAGGGCGCCGAGGGCGCCGATCGGCAGCACCTGGCCGACGAGGGTCTCGGGGCTGTCGGGCGCGAGCTGCTGGGCCTTGAGCTGCATGCTCACGAAGACCGGCGAGAGCAGGGCCACGAACAGGCCGAACTGGGCGAAGCCGAGGGCGGCCAGGTAGCCCCTGCCCACTCGGATCGTGCTGACGGGTTGGGTGAGCACGGTCTCACCGCGCGGGCCGGACAGGGCCATTGACGCCTCCTCGAGTCAAAACCTAGCTGCACTAGGTGTTCGAGACTGTACACGAGCGTGAGCCGGTGTCAACAGCTCGTGACGACAGGTGTCGGCCGGCGCGCGGGCAGCCTCGCGCCGTCGAGGACTCAGGGGGAGGACGCGCCGCAGGCGTCGGTCGCGGCCCGCGGCGCGTGTCCCTCCTGACTCGTCGACGGGGGCGGGGCGCCGAGGGAGGCGGGCGGGCGGAGCGGGCCGCGCCTAGGGTCGGGGGTCACGACCACGAGAGGACGCCCCATGAGCGACCAGAGCGACCACGACCAGGAGGCCGTCGAGGCGGCGGCCCTCGCGACGTTCCGGGACGACCCGCAGGGCTCCCCCGCGAGCGGCGACGACACGACGGCCGACGACGACCTCGTCTCGCCCCTCGGCGGCACCACCTCCGGCGAGGAGGACTACGTCGCCGTCGACCCCGCCGGCTACTCGGGGGAGGCGACCGCGGGCCTCGTCGCCGAGGACGAGGACGGCCGCGGCGAGAGCGGCCCCGAGCCCGGCGCCCAGGTCGGAGGCAGCGCGGGGCGCTGACCCCGCCGGGCACTGCCCCCCGCCGGGCGCTGACCCCGTCGGGCGAGAGCGGGTGGCATGCTGGTGGGGATGACCTCCTCGCGCGCGCACCTCGACGACCTCGCCTCCTTCATCCAGGCCTCGCCCTCCTCCTTCCACGCCGCGGCCGAGGCAGCCCGTCGGCTCGACGCGGCGGGCTTCGACCGGCTCGACGAGCGGGCCGAGTGGCCGACGGGGCCGGGCAGCCGCTACGTCCTCCGCGACGGCGCCGTGATCGCCTGGATCCAGCCCGAGGGCGCCACCGCGACCACCCCGTACCGGATCGTGGGCGCGCACACCGACTCCCCCGGCTTCAAGCTGAAGCCGAGGAGCACGACCGGCACCCGCGGCTGGCTGCAGGCCGGCGTGGAGGTCTACGGCGGACCGCTCTACAACTCGTGGCTCGACCGCGACCTCGAGTTCGCGGGCCGGCTCGTGACGCGCACCGGCGAGGTGCACCTCGTCCGCACCGGGCCGGTGCTGCGCTTCCCGCAGCTGGCCGTCCACCTCGACCGCGGCGTCAACGACGGCCTCACGCTCGACCCGCAGCGTCACCTCGACCCCGTGGTCGGGGTCGGCCCCCTCGCCGACGCCGACGTGCTCGGTCACCTCGCGGGGCTCGCCGGGCTGACCGGCGACGACGTCGCCGGGTACGACATCTCGGTGGCCGACACCGCGCCTCCCGCCGTCATCGGCCTCACGGGCGACCTCTTCGCCGCGGGCCGCATGGACAACCTCACCT
This sequence comes from Frigoribacterium sp. Leaf164, assembly GCF_001423665.1. NCBI lineage: Bacteria > Bacillati > Actinomycetota > Actinomycetes > Micrococcales > Microbacteriaceae > Frigoribacterium > Frigoribacterium sp. Leaf164. The sequence continues at coordinate 499,570 of NZ_LMOX01000001.1, read as the reverse complement.
CGACGCACGCCGGCCTCGTCGCGCTGCTCGACGTCGCGGCGTCGGGCGTCGAGCTCGCCGACGTCGCCGTGTTCGCGGCGTTCGACCACGAGGAGGTGGGCTCCGAGACGCCCTCGGGCGCGGCCGGCCCGATGCTCTCCGACGTCGTGACCCGCGTCACGGCCGGGCTCGGCGGCACCGAGGTCGACCGGCTCCGCGCCCTCGCCGGCTCGTGGTGCCTCTCCGCCGACGCGGGCCACGCCGTGCACCCGAACTACCCCGAGCGCCACGACCCCGTGAACCAGCCCGTGGTCAACCGCGGCCCCCTGCTGAAGATCAACGCGAAGCAGCGCTACGCCACCGACGGGCCCGGCGCGGCCGAGTGGGCGCGCTCGTGCGAGCAGGCCGGCGTGCCCTATCAGGAGTTCGTCTCGAACAACGCGGTGCCCTGCGGCTCCACCATCGGGCCGATCACCGCGACCCGCCTCGGCGTCCGCACCATCGACGTGGGCGTGCCGCTGCTGAGCATGCACTCCGCCCGTGAGCTGTGCGGCGTCGACGACCCGGGCTACCTCGCCCGCGCCGCGGCGGCCTTCCTCGCCCCGGTCGCCGCGGCCTAGCCCCGAGGACGGCACGTCGGTGCCCCAGAGTTCTCAACGGCTTGATCGCCCTCTCGAGCGTGGGTCGACCTGCAGTCCCCGTGGTGAAGCCGGTGGGCCACCGGGCCCACCGGCTCGTCCGCTAGGCGCAGGCCCAGAGACTGATGCTGCTGCTGGGGTGCCCCCCGGCACATCCGAAGAAGCTCGCTGAGCTCGACAGAGTGTCGTTCGAGGTGCGCTCGGCGAGGCCTTGCAATTCGAGGATCGATGTCATTTAGTTCACCTCCCCTCACATCGGGGTCGTACCCGGCTGTTGATCAAGCCGGGAAGCCACAAGGGGGTTCCCTCATCAAGAGAAAGCAACATCAGCAGGACCCCAGCTGAGCCCGTACCGACGTCGGTCGAAAGACGGAGGAGCTGATCCCCGACGCTGAAGGTGCCGCCGTTCCAGCTCACGAGGCTTCGACGCAGGTGGGAGGCCTGCTCGCGCATGGAGGTGGCCACATCGAACCATGGGCTCACGCTCTGTAATCCAGCCAAGATCCCGGCCCTACCCCGGAGAAGGCCATCGAAAGCGTAGAGATCTGACGTGCAAGCCGTCATGAAGGCCTCTACATCGTCCTCGTACGCCGATGAACCGTCGATGAGATCGTGTAGCCGCAGCGCGGAATAGGCGATCAGGTATCCCGCGGAGCCGTTCTCGAGGTAGGGAAAAGTGCGCCGACCATCACACTCCCCGAGCCCCGCGACCCCTGGACGAGAATCACGCCGACGGCGCCGGTCCATCGCCAACGACTCGAGCGCGGAGTCCATGAGGTAAGCGTCTTCTGCCGCCTTTCCTACCAGGGCCTGGGCGAAGGCGAGTCCGGCCGAACCGCGCCACAAGCCCGGAGCTCGTCCAAGGCTGTCCTGGGCGAGGTCTGTGTGGCTTCGTCTCGTGGCACGATGCGCTGTGTAGACGGCGAAGTCGAGGTCGTAGTCGATTTGTTGAACGGCGATCCCTGCAAGACCTCGGGCAAGACCAACCGAACGCACCCGTCCCGCGGCGCGCTGGACGGTCTTGCATGTCAGGTCCGCCGCTTCGTGCTGTCCGAGCTCGGACAGAGTTGCCGCGATGCCAGCCAGTCCGTCGAACAGTCCGAGCTCCGCACCCGACGTAAGGTACGCCGTCGTCAAACCAGAGACCATGTCTGCGGGAACGCCCACCTGGGAGCGATGCAAAGCTGTCGCCAGGCCCGCTGTCCCGTTGACGTAGGAAAACCGTCGGAGAGTCGACGTGTCGAGGGGATCGCCGAGGCAGTGCTCTCGGGACAAGCTGGCCAAGCTCCGGGCCATCACACGGGCGATCGTGCGGTCTGTTGTTGTGGCGTCGATTTGGGCAAGATTCGGAGGTGACTCAGGACGAAGCAGTCTCACAGCCGAATGGTCGCGAAACCTGCTTTCGAGTTCGGAAATGAACGCCTCCACGTCTGGCCCGTACAGGTCGGCCACTCGCTCGATCAATTGAGGCCAGACATCTGGCGACAAGATCTCTCTCGCGAATGCCGGCTCGAAGGCTGACATGGCCACTCGGGAAAGAGAGAACCAATCCGATTCAGCGGCCGTGAAGCCCGCCGGTGGGGCGTACCCGATCGCGTTGAACAGCCCCAGCGTGCGAGATTCAGGCGCTCTTCCGTCCTCGAGATCAATGAGGACTACGTCGTTCCCAGACGTGACGATGACATTTCCAGGATGAAGATCTCCGAAGACGACACCCATGGAATGCAGATGCTCCACGCAATCTACGAGTTGCCGCAGCAGATGGAGAGTCTCAACGGCATAGGAGATCCGAGCGTCCGCGCTGCCCGTCGGATCTAGTCCGGGGCAGAGTCGCGAAGTCCGCTCGAGGAGAGACACACCCTCGACGTACTGCATCTCGAGAAAGTCGTGCCCCGAGACCTGAAAGAAGTCAAGGACCCCAGGTACGATCCCGGAATTCTGTAGTCGAAGGAGATTCGTGTGCTCTTGACGCAGACGCGACGGCGCGAGGAGGCCCGAGGCGTCGAGTCCCGCATGAGGTCTCGCCTCCTTCAGGATGGATTTGAGCCCGTCGTGACTGGTTGCGAGGTAGACGCCTCCCGCGTTTGAGAACTGGATCGGCTCGATGGACGCGTACCTGTTGAGGGGTCCTAGACCGTCTGCGACTGCCAGTGCAGAGACAGCTTCCTCGACCACGGGTGGATGGCGACCGACAGGCTGACGGAAGACAGGGCTCCTGACGTCGGGAACGAGAGTGCTCGATTCGTCAGGATGAGCCAAGATTCCCCCGTCTGCATCGGGGATGACGAGCGGCATGAATCCGCCGTACCGGAAGTACACGGGCCCAGAACGGAATCGCACGTCACCTAGGACGTAGGGCGACGAAAAACCATTCAGGGCAGCGTCGAGCCCTTCGGCGATGTGGTTGAGCAAGCGGTCGTCAGGCGGGTAGATGACAACGAGCTTGCCCGCCGAGGACCTTTGCGCGTTCTTCGACAGCGCCCCTCGTACTTCATCCCAACGGGACACGTACTTGAACGGGGTCCGGCTGTCAACGCAGATGCGGACGGCAGCGCCGAGGACGCTCGGATAACCCTGGATCGTCGAGCTGAGATGGATCTTCCAACCGTGGGTCCGTGGAGGTAACCCGATTGGAAAAAGAGACCGCCAGTGAGTCCCCTCATCGACTAACCAATCGACAGGAAGCGGGACATCGAGGTCGCGATCGGGACGATAGGCGGTCGGCTCTGCATAGAAAGGGCTGTTTGGTGAGCAGAATGGCAAGATCTCCACCGCGTCCCCTTTCTCGGAATATCAGAATCTCTCGCTGTGAATGTAGCCTACGGAACATGACACAGGTGGATCAGCTGAGGCTGGCGGACGTCGAGATCAGGTACGGACGTCGACTCGTGGTGGTCGCCCCCTCGCTCGAGGTCACCCGGTCGTCGACGACGGCCCTCGTCGGCGCCTCGGGAAGCGGGAAGAGCTCGCTGCTCCGCTGCCTGTCGGGCCTCCAGCGCCCCTCCTCGGGTCGGGTCCTCGTCGACGACCTCGATCTCACGTCGTTGTCGCCTTCCCGGCTCGCCCGCCGCCGACGCGACCTCTTCGGCATCGTCCTGCAGGACGGCGGCCTCGTTCCGTCGCTGTCCGCCCTCGACAACGTGCAGGTCGCCCTCGATCTCCGCCGCATCCCGAGGTCGCGAGCCACGGCTCGATCGACCCTCGACCATCTCGGCCTCGCCCGTCTCGCCGACCGACGACCCGATCAGCTCTCCGGCGGTGAGCGCCAGAGAGTCGCTTTCGCTCGGGTGCTGGCCCAGGCAGCGCCGTTCGCGGTGCTGGACGAACCGACCTCGAGTCTCGACGCCGACAGCCGAGCCGATGTCGTCGACGGCATCCGCGCGCTCTCGGCCGCCGGCTGCGGCACGGTGGTGGTCACGCACGATCTCGAGCTGGCCGCGAGCTTCGACGCCGTCGCGGCGATCACCAGGGGGCACGTGACTACCCGTCCGGGCCCGACGACGGCCGCCGAGATCAGCCACCGGATCGACGGCGTCCGGTGATCGGCGTCCTGCACCTCGCCCTGGCCTCCTCGCGCGCGCTCGGGTCCGGTCGGCGGGCCTGGTACGCCTACGGTGCCGTCGTCCTGGCCACGGCCGTCGTCGCGGCGCTGTCCTTGACCGGTGTCGAGTCGGCAGGTGTCGCGCCCGCTCCGCTCGGCGGCATCGTCCGATCGTGGACGACTCCTGCCGCCCTCATGTCGGTGGTCGCTGGCTCGACCTGCCTCTCCGCGGTGTCCCGGCTGACCCAGTCGCAGTTCGATCCGACGCGCCGCGCCTGGGTGGGCCTCGGCGTCCTCCCGTGGCAGGGCCGCGCCCTCATCGTGGCTGAGGCTGGTGCTGTCGCCGCCGTGGCCACCGGTGCCGGGCTCGGTGCGGTGATCCTGGCGGCCGCGATCGGGAGCCCGCTCCCGACGCCTTGGGGGGCTCTCGTCCTCACGACGGGCCCGCTCGTCACCATCGGCACACCCGTCGTCGTCGCCCTCGCCACGGGTCCCGCGTTGATGGACGCGACCCGACGCTTCCCGACGCGCCCCCGACGTTCGACCATCACCCGCGCCGTCACGACCGCCGTCCCGGCGTCGGGCGTCGCGCTGGTCCTCGCCCTGATGCCGTCCGGTCCGACCGGGGACGACGAGATCGGCGAGCTCGTTCCGTGGTCACTGCTCGTCCTCG
>NZ_LMOX01000001.1:489310-494726 GCF_001423665.1 Frigoribacterium sp. Leaf164 | reverse complement strand
CGTTCGCGCGACGAGTGCCGGACGATGGACCGTTCCACGCCTGGCGCTGACCGCGGTCGCGGTCGCCCTCCGCCGAGACGGTGCGGGCATCTCCGTGCCGATGGTGGGCGTCGCCGTGCCTGGAGGACTCACCTCCGTGTTCCTCGCCGGGGACGAGGCGTTGCGCGCCGCCGGGTCCCTGACCCCGTCCGGAGCCACCGTCAACTGGCCTGCCGTGATCGGTCTCGCCACGGCCCCCGCGGTCCTCGCCGCGATCACGGGCGCCCTGCTCTTCGGACTCTCCGCCCCGGTCCGTCAGGACACCGGGCGGACACTGCTGGCGGCCGGGGCGACTCCGACGACCCTCTGGGCGATCGCGGCGTGCGAGGCAGTCCTCATCTGGGGCCTCGGAACACTCGGCGCCGTCGCTGTCATCACCGTGTCGGCCGTCCCGCTCCTGTCCGCGGCCGAGTCGGGCCTCGGCACCGGGACGGCCGTGGTCCTGAACCCCCTCACCCTCTGCTGCTCCGGGGTCGCCCTGCTCGCACTGCTCATCGGCAGCTCCCTCAGCCGCCGCTCGTGACGGCAGAGCGTCCTGCGAAGGCGGCGCCGCCCGCGCCGAGGGCCCAGTCGAGCACGGCGGGCCAGTCGCCGTAGCCGGAGTCGGGGGTGAGGTGACCGCCTCGGGGCACGACGTGGAGGGCGGCCTCGACCCGCGACTCCCACGTGTCGACCAGGCCGAGGGGCAGCCACGGGTCGTCGTCGCCCGCCACGACCACGGCGTCGTCCGCGGGCGCCGAGCCCGGCCGGCCGCGGGCGCCGAGCGAGAGGCGCCGCCCGCCGAACGTGGCTCCCCCGGCGAACTCCCGGACGGCCTCCTGCCCCGCGATCAGCTCGGGCGACGGAGGCGCCACCAGCGCCACGCGGTCGACCCGGGGAGGCGCGTCGCCGGCCTGCAGCTGCAGCCAGGTCAGGCAGGCGAGGCTGTGGCAGACCACCGTCACCGGTCCCTCCGGCAGGGCGGCGAGCTCGGCCCGCACCACCGCCTCCCACTCGGCCAGCCGCGGCTCGTCGGTGTCGGGCAGCTGCGGGTAGCGGACGACGAGGCCCCGCCCCTCGAGCTCGTCGGCGAGCCGGTGCTGCCAGTGGTCGGCCGGTCGCCGGTTCTGCCAGCCGTGCAGGACGAGGTAGCTCGAGGGTGCGGTCACGCCACGATCCTGCCCGACCGTGCAGGCGGGCGTGCCAGGCTCGTCGCATGACGTCATCGACCGCCCCGCACGGCTTCGGACCCGACCACGCGTTCACCGGGCGGCCCACGCTCACCCGGCACGCGCCTCCCGGGTTCCGCCTCACGACGGCGAGCCGCGTGATCGGCCACGGCGACGACGACTTCCGACGGGCGGCCGACGCGGTGCTGCGGTTCGAGGTGCACCGCGGCTCGGGCTTCCTGCCCGAGCAGGTGCCCGAGCGCGCCAGGGTCGGCGACGTGAACGTCTGGGCGATCCCGGTCGGCCCGCTGCGGTCGCGGGTGGCGTGCCGCGTCTTCGCCGTCGTCGACGACGAGCGCACCGCCGGCTTCGGCCACGCGGCGCTCGTCGGCCACCCGCAGCGCGGCTGGGAGAGCTACCTCGTGCACCAGCACCACGACGGGCGCGTCACCCTCGACATCCGGGTCGTCTGGCGCCCGGCGGCCTGGTTCATGCGCGCGGCCGGGCCGGCCGCGAGGCTGGCGCTCGGCACGGTGCTGCACCGCAACCTGCGCGCGCTCGACCCGGTGCTCGCGGCCTGACGCCCCCGACGCGACGCCCCTGACGGGACGCGCCTGGCGTGGCGTCGCGCCCCGGCCGCCGCCCCTGCCAGACTCGCCGCATGCGCATCAGCAGCGTCACCGTCGGACTCTCGGTCAGCGACCTCGTCGCGGCCCGGTGCTGGTACGAGTCGGTGCTCGACGTCGACGGCCCCCAGCTCGACCCGGTCGAGGGCATCGTCGAGTACGACCTCGGCGGCTGCTGGCTGCAGCTCGGCGAGGAGGCCCCGACCGGCTCCGCGACGGCGGTGCTGCGGCTCGGCGTCGACGACGTCCACGCCGAGCGCGCACGGCTGGTCGAGCTCGGACTCGAGCTGCCCGAGGTCGTCCACGTGCCCGGCGTGCTCGACGTGGTCGACTTCCCCGACCCCGACGGCAACCACCTCAGCCTCTACACGCTCGTCGACTGACCGGAGCACGCTGACCGGAGCACGCCCAGCGGCGTCATCGGGGGCGGTGCGAGACTGGTCCCTCCGCGTCGGCCCTCGGCGCGGTGACGACCCCGAGGAGGCGCGTGGCCCGCACCCAGGAGCGCGACCGTGACGAGTCGAGCACGCACGTCACCGTGCAGCGCGTCGAGCGCGGCGACCTCTACGTCCGCGTCAGCACCATCGGCACGACGGGCGAGCGGCCGTTCGTGCTCGTGCCCGGCATCGGCGTCTCGTCGGACTACTTCGAGCGCCTCGCGCCCGACCTCAACCGCTTCGGCCCGGTGCACGCGCTCGACCTGCCCGGGTTCGCCGGCGTCGCCCACCCGGGCCGGGCCCTCGAGATCTCGCAGTTCGCCGACCTCGTCGGCGCCGTCATCGACGACCTCGGCCTGACCGACCCGATCGTCGTCGGGCACTCGATGGGCACGCAGATCGTCACCGACCTCGCGGCGCGGCGCCCCGAGCTGTCGACCCTCGTGCTGATCGGCCCGGTGATCAACCCCGCCGAGCGCCGTGTGCTGACGGCGGGCCGGCGCTTCGTCCAGGCCGCGTGGCACGAGCCCGGCCGGGTCAAGGTGCTCGCCCTGCGCGCCTACCTCGCCTGCGGCGTGCACTGGTTCTCGCAGGTGCTGCCGAAGATGATGACCTACCCGATCGAGGACGTCCTGCCCCGCGTGCAGGCCGACACCCTCGTGATCCGCGGCGAGCACGACGCCGTCGCGCCGCGCGCGTGGGTGGAGCGCGTCGGCGAGCTGCTGCCCTCGTCGCGCCTCTGGGAGATGCCGGGGGCCGCGCACTCCGTGATGCACGCCCACGCCCAGGAGGTCGCGCGCCTCTGCGTCGAGCACGCCGAGAAGCCCGTGCACCGCGACGAGGGCCGCGTCCTGCACGAGTACGTCGACGCGGGCGACGGCGACGAGCGCCGTGACTTTCGGCCCACCCTCGGCGAGTCGCTGGCCGCGGCCAGCGCGAGCCTCCGCGAGGGCCTCGCGATCGCCCGGGGCGACGACGCGGGCATCGCCGAGGCGAAGACCGACCACGCCGAGGCGATGCAGGCCGCCTTCGACCGGGCCGAGCGCGACCACGACCGCCGGCACGACCACGACCACGACTCGGGCGCCGAGCACGACGGGGACGGCGACGCGGGCGCCGACCCCCGGAGCACCGAGCACGACGGGGACGCGCAGCAGGGCCGCACCGAGCGGGGCTGACCGGCCTGCGGGAGGCGCGGGGCGACTCCTACGAGCCCGTGACCGTCAGCCAGATGAGCGCGACGTTGAGGGCCACGACGACGACCGCACAGGCCCAGGCCGCGACGCGCGTGGCCCTCGCGTTGACGCCCGTGCCCATGAGGCGGGCGTCGCTCGTGGCGATCACGAGCGGGACCAGCGCGAATGCGATGCCGAAGCTCAGCACGACCTGGCTGAGCACGAGCAGCCAGGTCGGGCTGATGCCCGTGGCGAGCAGCACGAGCGCCGGCACCAGCGTGACCACCCGGCGGACGAACAGCGGCATGCGCACGTGCAGCAGGCCGCGCATGATCTCGGCGCCCGCCATCGCGCCGATCGACGTCGACGCGAGGCCCGAGGCCAGCAGGCCGACGGCGAACAGGACGCCGACGACCGGCCCGAGGGCGTCGGCGATCGCGTCGTGGGCGCCGGGGATGGTGTCGGTGCCGGTGCGGCCGGGCAGGGTCGACGCGGCCAGCACGAGCATGGCGATGTTCACGCCGCCGGCGATGACGAGGGCGAAGATGACGTCCCACCGGGTGGCCCGGAGCACGCGACGGCGGTCGGCGCCCTCGGTCACCGTGCCGTGGTGGTCGCGCACGAGCGCGGAGTGCAGGTACACCGCGTGCGGCATCACCGTCGCCCCGAGCATCGACGCGGCGAGCAGCACCGACTGGCTGCCCACGAACCGCGGCACGAGGCCGGCGAGCATGTCGCCCGCCGACGGGGGCGAGAAGAGCAGGCCGGCGCAGAACCCGATCGTGAGGACGGCCAGGAGCGCGATGACGATCGTCTGGAAGACGTGGCCGCGGCGGTAGCGCGTCAGCATCAGGAGGCCGAGCGACACGGCCCCGGTGATCAGGCCGCCGACGACGAGCGGCACGCCGAAGAGCAGCTGCAGGGCCAGCGCCCCGCCGATGATCTCGGCGACGTCGGTCGCCGCCGCGACGATCTCGGCCTGGCCCCAGAAGGCGAGCCGTCGCTTCCGGCCGAGCCGGTCGCCGAGCACCTCGGGCAGCGACCGGCCGGTGACGATGCCGAGCTTCGCCGACAGGTACTGCACGAGCACGGCGATGGCGTTCGCCGCGACGAGCACCCAGAGCAGCAGATACTGGTACTGCGCGCCGGCGGTGAGGTTGGCGGCGACGTTGCCGGGGTCGACGTAGGCGATGGCCGCGACGAACGCGGGGCCGAGCAGGGTTCCGCAGGGCCTCGGGAGCGCGACCGCGGGGGGCTGGTCGACCCGCGCCTCCCCGGGGGCGTCGTCGTCACGGCGGCGGGCGTCGATCGTCGGCATGCGCTCGACCCTACACAGGTTTCGGCACGCCGAACTTCTTTGTTCAGGGGCTTGCGCCGGAGCGAGGCAGCGTGCTGTGGGCACCGACGACGAGACCGCCCGCCCCGTGACGGGACGAGCGGTCTCGGGGCGACCAGGTCGGTGCTACTGCGTGGCGACCGTGATCGTGGCGACGCCGACGAGCATCTCGTCCTCGACGGCCTCGGTGCCGAAGGTCTCGTTGAGCAGCGAGGCGGCGGCCGGGCTGACGTGCACCGTCGTGCCCTCGAGCACGGCGTTCGAGCCCTCGGTGCGGAGCGGCTCGAGCGTGCCGCCCCAGAGGTTGAACAGGTACGCGTGCTCGGCCGCGACCGTGCCGTCGACCGTCACGTCGCCGTAGAGCTTCGACTCGCCGGGGTCGATGTCGAAGTCCGTCAGCTCGACGACGGTGCCGTCGGCCGCGGTGAGGCTGAGGCCCGAGCCGTCGTGCTCGATGAAGCCCTGCACGTACGGGCGCACCTCGCTGTCGGGGCCGTAGTAGTCGACGTTGCCGCCCGTGATCGGGAACGAGAACGTGCCGCCGGTGAAGGTCGCCGTGCCGACGACGCCGGGCGTGAGGCCCAGCGTGCCGAGCGCGTCGACGAACGACGCGTCGACGGCGACCTGCGTGTCGACGCCGCCCGCGAGGCTCGGC
>NZ_LMOX01000001.1:434056-489301 GCF_001423665.1 Frigoribacterium sp. Leaf164 | reverse complement strand
GGGTCGGGGCCGTGTTGTTGCTCTCCGAGTCGGAGGTCGACGAGCACGCGACGAGCGTGAAGGCCAGGGCCCCGGCGGCGACGACGCCGAGCGTCGTCCGGACGAGGGAGGAGCGGTCGAGGTGGCGCATGGTGGTTCCTTGTCTCTGTGGTGGGGTCGTGCGGGGCACCGGTCGGTCAGACCTGGTGCTCGGGGATGAAGCGGTCGACGCGGCGGTGCCAGCGCTGCCCGAGGACGCCCCCGAGGAGCGCGCCCAGAAGGCTCAGGACGAGCACCAGGCCGAGGAAGATCAGGCTCTCGACCGACATCGAGGTCAGGTCGTCGACCGTCGGCACCATGGAGTTCGGAGAGCTCTGGTCGCCCGCCTGGACGGCGACGACGCCGACGACGACCGAGGTGACGATCGTGATGACGAGGCCCCAGAGCCAGGTCGCGAGCCCCTGCTTGAGACCCGAGAAGCGGGCCACGCGAGAGGCCGTGTATCCGCCGACGAGGTAGCCCACGAAGACGATGACGAGCACGCCGATGCCGACGACGAGCGAGAGCACCGGGCCCTGGTCTGCCAGCGTCTGCTGCAGCGCCAGCGGCGAGGCGCTGGGCGACGAGCCGACGACGACGGCCGCCGTGATCGACGCGAGGATCGAGAACAGCACCACGCCGAGGCCGGTCGCGGCGAACCAGCCCAGCAGGCCCGCGCCGAAGCGCATGCCGCCGAACTCCTCCTTCTGCTCGGCGAGGAGGTCGCGGCGGAGGCCGACGCGGTCGATGTCGCCGTCGTCGGTGGTCGGGTAGCCGCCGGTGCGGTCGCGCTCGACCGCTCCGGTCGGGGTGCGGCCCGCCGCGGGGGCGGGGGTCGTGCGGGCGTCGCCGATCCGGCCGTCGTCGGAGCGGGCGTGGGCGGCGGCGGCACCGGCGCCCGCCGCGGCGGCGGCTCCGGCACCGACGGCCACGGCGCCGTCGCGAGAGTCGCGGTCGCGGTCGGCGTCGCGGTCGCGGTCGCGGTCGGAGGAGTCGCGGACCGGCTCGGCACGGGCGGCCTCGGCGGCACGGAGAGCCTCGTCGTCGTGGAGCGGACGACGCGGGCCGTCGTCGTCGGAGGACGACCCGGCCGACCAGGCGCGCGCGCCGGGGGCGACGGGGGCCACGACCGGGGGGACGGTCGCGTCGTCGCGGCGGTCGGCGTCGTCGCGGCGGTCGGCGTCGCCGACGGCGTCGTGGCGAGCGTCGTGGTCGCGATCGTCGCTGCTCAGCGGTGCGATGACCTCCGTCTCGCCGTCGCGGTCGACACCGTCACGGCGCTCGGCCTCGATCCGCTCGGGGTCGACGCTCGCGTCGCCGTCGATGGTCGTTCCGCGGCCGTCGCCGGCGTCGACGCGGCGACCCTGGTCGCCTCCCGGCACCTCGGCGGCCGCGACGGAGCCGTCGGCGGTCGTCGGGGTCGCCTGGTCGTCGGCGAGCGACGCGGCGGGCGGGAAGAGCTCGCCCCGCGGCTCGACGCCGTCGTCGTGGCGGCCGGGCTCGTCACCGGTGACCGGCAGGGCCCGCGTCGCGGAGTCGGAGCCGTCGTGCTCGTGGTCGGCGGGGTCGCGGGCGGGCTCGGCGGGGCCGCCGAAGTCGACGGCGGGGGCCGACGCGTGCTCGCCGTGCTGCTCGCGACGCTGGTCGTCGGCGGGGTCGCGGGCCGGCTCGGCCGGGCCGCCGAAGTCGACGGCGGGGGCCCCGGCCTCGGGGCGGCCCTCGTCGACGCGTCCCTCGGCGTGGTCGTCGGTGCCGTCGGCCCGGGGGGATCGTTCGTCGGTCATGGTGCGCTCCTCGTGTTCGGGGACTCGTGCTCAGGTACCGGCATCGACGACGTCGCGGGGGTGCGGGCGTCGGACGCCTGTGATCTCGCTGAACGGTACGCCCGTCTCCTCCCAGAAGCCGGGACGCCCCGCCCTCGGGGGGCGGACCGGTACCGTGGGAGCGACCGCCTGACGCGACCACCGGCCGCCGACCGAGACGAGGACGTCCCATGACCGAGACCGCAGACACCGCGCCCGCAGACACCGCGACCGCAGCACCGACCCCCGGCGGCGAACCGTCCTCCCGCCCCGACGGGCGACGTCGCCCGAAGCCCCCGGCCGACATCGCCCGCAGCTGGCTGCTCGTGCCCGGCACGGCGCCCGACCGCTTCACCCCCGCGGCGGCGTCGCGGGCCGACCAGATGGTGCTCGACATCGAGGACGCCGTCGACCCGGCCCGCAAGCCGGCCGCCCGCGACGACGTCGTCGCGTGGCTCCGCGACGGCGGCGAGGCCTGGGTGCGCATCAACGACCGCTCCACCGACTTCTGGTCGGACGACGTCGACGCCCTCCTCGGCCTGCCCGGCCTGCAGGGCGTCATGCTCGCCAAGACGGAGGCGCCCGAGCACGTCACCGAGACCTTCGACCGGCTGGGAGGCGCGGTGCGGGTGCTCGCACTGGTCGAGTCGGCCCTCGGCATCGAGGAGAGCCCGTCGATCGCCAAGGCCCGCGGCGCCTTCCGCCTCGCCTTCGGCAGCGGCGACTACCGCCGCGACACCGGCACGAGCGCCGACGACCTCGCCATGGCCTACCCGCGCTCGCGCCTCGTGGTCGCGAGCCGCATCGGCGGCCTGCCCGGCCCGATCGACGGCCCGACCGTCGGCAGCAGCCACCCGGTGCTCCGCGAGCAGGCGGGCGTCGCGGTCGCGCTCGGCCTCACCGGCAAGCTCTGCCTCGACGTCGAGCAGCTCCCCGTGATCAACGAGGTCATCAGCCCGACGCCCTCCGACGTCGCCTGGGCCCAGGACTTCCTCGCCGACTTCGAGGGCCGGGGCCGGGTCATCCGCGACGGCAGCGACCTGCCCCGCCTCGGCCGGGCGCAGAAGATCGAGAAGCTCGCCACCGCCTTCGGCGTCGCCCCCGCGAGCTGAGCCCGGCGCAGCACCGAGGAGGCGCGTCCCCGCACCGGGGGCGCGCCTCCCTCGTCCTCCGGGCTGTGGATGTGTCGTCAGGGGTTGACGAACGACTGTCAGCGACATATCTTCGACACATCGCGGAATGGTCCGCGACACTCGACCCCGAGCCGCCCGGCGACACCGCCCGCGGCCTCCGCCCGGTCGAGACCCCTGACCGGAAGGACGTGCCCCCATGGCACAGCACCACGACCACGACCAGCACCACGACCACGACCGCCGCTCGCACGACCCGCTCGCGGGCGGAGCGCGCTTCGGCCGCCCCTTCGGCCGCTCCGGCCGCCCCGGGCCGGGCTTCCCCGGCTTCGGGTTCCCCGGCTTCGGCGGTCCGGGCTTCCCCGGCCCCGGCGGCCCGCACCGCGGCGGCCGGGGGCGCGCCCGCCGCGGCGACGTCCGCCTCGCCATCCTGTCGCTCCTGGCCGACGCCCCGTCGAACGGCTACGGCCTGATCAAGGCCATCGCCGAGCGCACCGACGGCGTCTGGAAGCCGAGCCCCGGCTCGGTGTACCCGACCCTGCAGCAGCTCGTCGACGAGGGCTTCATCGTCGACGGCGTCGAGACCGCCACCGACGCCAAGGGCGAGTACTCGCTGACCGAGTCCGGCCGTGCGTACGTCGCGGAGCAGGCCGACGCCATCGAGGCCGCCTGGGCCGCCACGGCCGGCGACGCCGAGGGCTCGGACGAGTTCCGCGAGAGCCTCGGCAAGCTCTTCGGCGCGGTCCAGCAGTTCCGCACCGGCGTCACCGACGCCCAGCGGGCGGCCGCGACGGCGAAGCTCGACGAGACCCGTCGCGCCCTGTACGCCATCCTGGCCGACTAGCGACAGCGGCCCGGCCGGTGCCGGGCACGCGCCACCCCGGGGAGGCGCGGTGCAGCAGCCGCTGCGCCGCGCCTCCTCCGTCGTCCGCCCGGGCGCCGCGACCCCCGGGCGGATGTCGGCGGCCGGGTGCACCATGACCCGCGAGGGGCCGAGGGCCCCACCGGCAGGAGGCGCGGATGACGACCACAGGCGACCAGGACGCACGTGAGGGGCTGGACGGGGCAGGCGGCACCGGCACCGGCACCGGCAACCGCGACGCCGCAGGGCCCGTCGACACCGACCTCGCCGGCCTCGACCCGGACGGGCCCGAGGCCGCCTCGGCCACGGGCTACGACCCCGACTTCCTCGGCGTGGGCGTCCCGCTGCCCGACACCGGCGGCCGCGTCGTCCGCGAGCTGCCCTACGCGCACTTCACCGTGCTGCTCGACCCGGCCCGGCGCCTGGCGGCGCTGACCGCGGTCAACGTCGACGGGGGCTCGCTGATCGACCTCGAGCGGGGCGACGACTGGCACCTCGACGAGCGCGTGCCCGCCGACGAGCAGTGCGGCCCCGAGGTCTACGCCCGCAACGACCTCGACCGCGGCCACCTCGTCCGCCGACGCGACCCGGTCTGGGGCTCGCCCGCCGTCGCCTCCCGCGCGAACCGCGACACGTTCTCGTACACGAACGCCGCGCCCCAGGCCGCCGACTTCAACCAGTCGGCCGAGCTCTGGCTCGGCCTGGAGGACCAGGTGCTGCAGTACGCCCAGGTGCACCGGCAGCGCCTGACCGTCTTCACCGGGCCGGTGCTGCTCGACGACGACGCGCCCTACCGCGGGGTGCGCATCCCCCGCAGCTTCTTCAAGATCGCGGCCTGGGCGACCCGGGGCGGTGCCGCGCTCCGCACCGCGGGCTACCTGCTCGACCAGGGGCCCGAGCTCGACGGCGTCGACCTCGAGGCCGCCTTCGCCCGGGCCCACGAGGCTGGCGACCCGCCGCCCCTGGGCGAGTACCGCACCTTCCAGGTGCCCGTCCGCGACATCGCCGCCCTCACGGGGCTCGAGATCGCGCAGCTCGCCGAGGCCGACTCCCTGCAGACCGTGCCGACCGTCCAGCCACCGGAGGGGCTGCGCCCCGGCTGGGTGCCGCTCACCTCGGTCGATCAGCTGACCTTCTGACCCGCCCCGCGCCTCCGGGCCCCGCGTGGCATCATCGACCTCCGTGCCCGACCTCGACCCCGCTGACCTCGACCCCGCCGTGCGCGACCCCGCGGGGCGTGACGAGGGCGGCCGACCGCTGTCCGTGCTCGTGCCGCGCGACCACGACGCCCTCCCCCGGCGGTCGTCGTCGTGGCGGGCGATCCGGGCCTGGTTCGCGGTGCCCGCTACGGCGGCCCTGCCCGAGGCCGCCGCCGTGCAGCACCTGTTCACCGACCCCGAGCTGCACTGGGCGCCCGGCCTCCGGCGGGGCACCCTCGCCGTGCTGCCCTCCCCCTCCGCCTTCACGCGGGCGCTGCTCGCCTGGGAGTGGTCGATCGACGCGGCGGACTTCTCCGTCAGCTCGGCCGAGCCCACGGGCTGGTCCGTCGACGAGACCCGCGCCGTCGAGGCCTGGCTGCGCGCCGCCGCCGCCGCGCTGGAGCAGCAGGGCGACCGCATCGACGACGACGTGCGACGGGTCGTCGACGACGTCGCCGCGGGGCACGACGAGACCCGCCCCGCCGCCACGGAGGCGGCGCGCCGCGCGGAGTCGGCCCGCGTCGGGGACTCGGCCCGCCTCGTCGAGGCGCGGCTCGGCACGGGGGTCGAGGGTCCCGCCGCCGGGGCGGCACACCCCCGGGTCGACGTCGTGCTGCCCGCCTCCGACGACCCGGGCCGTGAGGTCTTCGTCGACGCGGCGGACGGCACCGAGCTCGGCGAGCGACGGACCGTCGCCGTCGACGGCGAGGTCGCGGCCTTCCGCTACACGGTCGCCGACGACGTCGACGACGTGACCCCGCGCGAGCTCGCCCGGTGGCACGACCAGCACCTGCAGCGACAGCTCCTCGCCGACGACGCCCGGCAGGCGGCCGTGCACGTCGTCGCGGGCATCGCTCCGCCGGCGTCGGTCGGCTACGGCGCCTAGCGGCTCAGCTCGACGTCGACGACCGCCACGAAGCGGCTGCCGACGCCGTCGACCTCGGTGCGGACGACGCCCTCGGCCGGGGCCGGCAGCTCGTCGGCGTGGTGGTCGTCACAGCTGAGGTGCGTCCACTCGGGCCACCACTTCTTCGGTCGCGCGGCCTCGTGGTAGCCGCAGACGACGCACGACAGGTCGACCCAGACGGGCTTGCCCGTGCGGTTCGCTCGGGACTGCACCAGCCAGCCCGGCGGCGACTTCTCGAGCTCGAGCAGCTCGTCGACCGTGAGGCGGGCGGGGATGCCGTGCCGGGCGGCCATCTCGAGCGGGATGTCGAGGCGGAGGGCGGCGTCGAGTCGCGTGATCACGGTGCCCACCCTAACCGGCGTGCTGCTCCGCCCCGACGAGCACCTTCTCGAAGCAGATCGACTGCGGGATGGTCGTGACGTAGGGCTCGTAGGTGGGGATGCCCGTCCAGCCGGTCTTCTCGTACAGCGCCACCGCGTCGGGCTGGCGGTCGCCGGTCTGCAGGATCATCCGCGGGGCGCCCGCCGCGCGGGCGTCGGCCTCGACGCCGGCCATCAGGAGGCGCCCGATGCCCCGGCCGCGCTGCTCACGGTCGACGATGACGCGCTTGACCTCCCACTCGCCGCCCCGGTCGTAGAGGGCGGCGTGGCCGAGGGCCGTGCCGTCGGGGTCCACCACGAGGAGGGTGGCGCGGACCTTCTCGGGGTGCACGAGGAGAGCGGCGTCCCGCGCGGCCACGACGTCGTCGGGGTCGGGCTCGCGGCCCGCGCTGTAGACCGCCGACATCTCGGCGTCCATCCGGGCGCGGAGCTCGACGGCGCGGGGGTCGTGCCAGTCGACGTGCTCGAGGTGGACGGGGGGCAGGGCGGCAGCGTTCGACACCTGTCGATCTTGCCACTCCGCCCGGGGTCTGCTCCGCGCCCGCGGTCTGCTCTGCACCCCAGGCCGGTGCCGAGGCCCTCGATCGGAGCCGAGGCCCGCTAGCGGAGGCTGACGCCCCGCGCCGCCATGAAGGGCACCGGGTTCGTCGAGGCGCCCGAGACGCGCGTCTCGAAGTGCAGGTGGCAGCCGGTCGAGTTGCCGGTCGAGCCGACGAGGGCGATCAGCTGGCCGGCGACGACCGACTGGCCCTTCGAGACCCGGATGCCGCCGTTGACGATGTGGCCGTACGCCGTGCTGAGGCCGCCACCGTGGGCGATGCGCACGTAGTTGCCGTAGCCGCCGTACGAGCCGGCGTAGTCGACGGTGCCGGACGACGCCGCGTAGATCGGCGATCCGCAGCCCGGGGCGAGGTCGATGCCGTCGTGGTTCGTGTAGATGCCGGTGACGGGGTTGACGCGCATGCCGTAGCCGCTCGAGATGCCGCCGCCGCTCGGGCGGACCCAGGCGCCGCCCGACGGGGACGGAGCGGGGGCGGGAGCGGACGTGCNNNNCGGGGGCCGGGGCCGGCCTCGCAGCCGCCGCGGCGGCGGCCGCCGCAGCCGCCGCGGCGCGCTGCTGGCGGAGGGCCTCGGCCTGACGCGCGGCCTCGGCCTGACGTGCGGCCTCCTCGGCGGCCAGGCGGGCCTTCTCGGCCTCCACCCCGGCCTGGTACTGCTGCTCGGTGACCGCGGTCTCCGACTGGAGCGCGGCGAGCTGGGCCTGGAGGCGACCCTCGTTCTCCTGCTGGGCGGTGACGGCCGCGGCGGCGGCGTCGGACGCGGCCTGGGCCTCCGACATGGAGGTCTCGGCGGCGTCGCGCAGGCCGTCGAGCGCCTTCTTGGCGACGCCCGCCTGGTCGGTCAGCGACTGGACGACGTTGCGGTCGGCGACGGCCTGGGCACGGATGCCCTCGGCCTGCTCGGTGATCTTGCTCATGGCGCCGAGGCGGTACAGGAGGTCGTCGGCGCCCTGGGCGTCGGCGGCGAGCTGGGTCGAGACGTCTCCGCCGCCCGTCCGGGCGAGCTGCGCGGCGACCTGGCCGGCGCGCTTCTGGCTCTCGTCGGCGACGGCCTTCTTCTCGGCGACCTGGGCCTCGAGCTCGGCGAGCTTGGCGGCCTCGGCGTCGACGGACTCCTGCGCGGCCTGGAAGGCGGCGCCGAGGCGGTCGGCCTCGGCCTGCGCGTCGGCGGCGGCGGTCTGGAGCCCGCTCAGCAGGCCCTGGAGCTCGGTGATCTGCGCCTGCTTCGTGCTCTCGTTCGCGCGGGCCGCCGTCACGTCGTCCCAGCTGGGGTACGACGCCGCCCGAGCGGGCGAGCCACCGACCACCACGCCCGCGACGACGATGGCGAGGGCCACCAGGAGCGTCGTGACAGCGACGAGGGCGCTGCGGGCAGACGGGACGGAGACGGCGTGGCTCACGGAGGCGGTACCTAACTGCAGGAGGGACGCCGGTCTCCGCACCTCGTGGGCGCGTCCTCCCGGCCGGGGAACTCCTCCACCCTAGGTGCGCGACCGGCGAGGGTAAACCCGTCGGGCCCGATGCCTGTGGATGGATCTGTCCCCAGTTGAGGGTGCACAGGGGGCCTCACGAGTCACACGAGTCACACCGGCACCGCGTCTTGTCCCCCGGGGGCGCCGTCGCCGAAGGCGGTGTTGAGACGGTGCAGCGACGCGGCGAGCTGCTCCACCTCGTCCGCCCGCCAGCCGTCCAGGCGCTCGGCGAGGGCGGCGCGGTTGGCGTCGACGGAGCGTGCGAGCAGCTCGTCGCCGCGGGGGGTGAGCGCGAGCACCTGGCCGCGGCGCGTCTCCGCCGACCCGGCCGGCGCCTCCTCGCCCACCGTCGTCACGAGCCCGAGCTCGACCAGGCCCGCGAGCTGACGCGAGACGGTCGACCGGTTCAGCGAGAAGTCGGCGGCGATGTCGATCGCCCGACAGCCCGGGTGCGAGGCGATGAAGGTCACGAGCGAGTGCTCGACGAACGAGAGGGGGGCGCTGCGGGCACGGGCTCGCGCCACCGCCCGGCGGGAGACCCGCTCGAGCTCGGCGTAGACGGCGTCGATGCCGGTGGTCTGGTCGTCGGCTTGCACGCCCCGAGCCTACGAGGGCGAGCCCGGGCACGACGAGCTGGCACCGCGCGCGCTCGAGGGCTAGAGTGTGTTGCATGGTGCAACACAAACACTCCCCCTCGACCACGACCGCTCCGACGGCGAGCGCCGCCCCGGCGGCCGGCCGCCGCCCGCGGCTCGACCCCCGGTTCTGGCGAGGGCTCGGCCTGCACCTCCTCATCCCCCTCTTCCTCGCCGCGGGGATGGCGCTGGCGTACCTCGGCGCGTTCGGCCACCCCGCGCCCCACCACCTGCCGGTCGCCGTCGTGGGCACCAGCGCCGAGGCCGAGGTCTTCGCCCAGACCCTCAACGACCGGGCGCCCGACGCCCTCGACGTCCGCACGGTCGCCGACGAGGGCGCCGCCCGGGGCCTCGTCGCCGACCGGGAGGTCGTCGCCGCCTACGAGGCGACCACCGACGACGCCACCCTCTTCGTCTCGAGCGCCGCGAGCGACACGACGGCGTCCGTCGTGCAGAAGGTCTTCCTGCCCGTGGCGTACCAGCAGCAGCTGCCGCTGCAGGTCGAGGACGTCGTGCCCTCGAGCGAGGGCGACCCCACCGGGCAGGGCCTCTTCTTCCTGCTCGTCGCCCTCAGCGTCGGCGGGTACGCGAGCGCGGCCGCGATCTCGGCGGTCGTCGCAGCGGCCCGCACGGGCCTGGCCGCGCGCCTCGGCGTCGCGGTCGCGACCGCCGCCGTCGTCGCCGCGATCGGCACCCTCGTCGTCGGGCCGGTCTACGGCATCGTCGACCACGCCCTCGGCCAGCTGTGGCTCCTCAGCTGGCTGTACGTCTCGACGATCGTCGTCATCGGCGTCGGCCTGCACCCGCTGCTCCGGCACTGGACCACGCCCGTGCTCACGATGCTCTTCGTGATGCTCAACTTCACCAGCTCGGGCGGGGTGTTCGCCGCCGGCCTGGTGCCGCCGTTCTTCGCCGCGCTGAGCAGCTTCTGGAACGGCGCCGCGTGGCTGCACGCGACGCAGACCGTCGTCTACTTCGCCGACCAGGGCGTCGGCCGTGACGTGCTCGTGCTCGCCCTCTGGCTGGTCGCCGGCCTGCTCGTCGCCGGGCTCGTGCACCTCGGCAGCGTCCGCCGCACGCGGCTGGCCGACGAGCTCGCGCCCGTGACGGAGGAGGACGAGGTGGTCGTCGCCTAGGCGACCCCCGCCCTACGGCCGCGCAGCGGCGTCGACGACGTCGGCCGGGGCCTCGCCCGTCGGGTCGTCGGCCGTCGGGTCGTCGAGGTCGGCACCGCCGAGGGGCGTGCCCTCCCACGAGACGAGGCGGAAGCCGTCGGTCGTGCTGCCCTCGACGACGACCACGCCCGTGTTCGAGAGGTCGTGGTCACGGACGAACGTGCCGCCCGCCCCCGCCACCCGGCAGCCGACCCAGCCGCGCACGGCCGCGCCGTGGCTCACCACGGCCACCGTGTCGTGGCCGTCGGCCGTCGCGCGCTCGATCGCCGCGTCGTAGCGGGCCAGGAACTCGTGGCCGCTCTCGGCCCCGGGCATCCGCGCGTCGCGGTCGCCGACGACCCACCGGGCGACCGTGCCCATGTAGGCGGCACCCGCAGCGGGGTCGGCGCGCATCTCGAGGTCGCCCGCGACGACCTCGCGGAGGCCGTCGAGCACGACGCGCTCGAGGCCCCGCGCCGCGGCCAGGGGCGCCGCCGTCAGCTGGGTGCGCACGAGCGTGCTGACGAACAGCGCGCCGATCGTCTCCGCCGCGAGCGCGGCCGGCAGGGCCTCCGCCTGGCGCAGGCCCAGGTCGG
The DNA here is from genome assembly GCF_001423665.1 of Frigoribacterium sp. Leaf164. Classification (NCBI taxonomy): domain Bacteria; kingdom Bacillati; phylum Actinomycetota; class Actinomycetes; order Micrococcales; family Microbacteriaceae; genus Frigoribacterium; species Frigoribacterium sp. Leaf164. The sequence goes on along the minus strand of NZ_LMOX01000001.1, from coordinate 478,586 downwards.
TCAGGCGGGCGCCGGGCGCGGTGGTGCCGAGGGCGCCGATGACGTTGTCGGGGGTCTGGCCGTGTCGGATCAGGAGCAGTCGCATGATGCGCCCAGCCTACGAGAGGCCCCCGACGCCGGGCTCCGGGCGCAGGCCGTGCCCCGGTCCCGGGCCCGGACCCGCACCGGCGTCCGCGACGACGACCAGGTCGGCAGAGGCCCGCCCGGCGCGCACCAGCCGGGCGTTGCCCTCGTCGGGGCCGGTCGCCCACGCGAGCGCTGCCTCCTCGTCCTTGCCGAAGCGCACGTGGCGGGCGACGAGCCGCCGCAGGCGCTCCGCCGGGTCGACCTCGACGAACCACGTCTCGTGCAGGGCCGCGCGGGCCGCCGTCCACGGCTCGGCGTCCACGAGGAGGTAGTTGCCCTCGGTGACGACCACCTCGACCTCGGGCGCGACGGCGATCGAGCCGGCCACCGCCTCCTCGAGGTCGCGATCGAAGTCGGGCGCCCAGACCGGGCGCGGCCCCGGCGCCGCGAGACGCCGCAGCAGCGCGACGTATCCGTCGGCGTCGAACGTGTCGGGGGCGCCCTTGCGGTCGCGACGCCCGAGGCGGTCGAGCTCGACGTTCGCGAGGTGGAAGCCGTCCATCGGCACGACGACGGCGCTCAGCCCCGCGGCCCCGAGCGCGACGACGAGCTGGGCCGCGAGGGTGCTCTTGCCCGCGCCGGGCTCGCCCGCCAGCCCGACGACGGTGCGGCGCCGGCCGGAGGCGCGGTGCCGGTCGACGAGGCCGGCCGCGGCCTCGCTCGCCCGCGTCGCGCCCGCCGTCACGGCCTCAGAGGCCCTTCGCGGCGGCGGCCCGGTCGCGTCGGCCGGCCAGGGCCTTGCGCAGCACGGTGACGACGATCGGCATCACCGACACGACCACGAGGACGATCGCCCAGACGTCGACGTGGTCGCGGATGATCGGCACCCCGCCGAGCAGCGAGCCGAGCACGACCATGCCGACCGCCCAGAGGAAGGCGCCGACGACGTTGAAGACGACGAACTTGCGGTAGGTGTAGCCCGCGGTGCCGGCGGCCAGGGGCACGTAGGTGCGGACGATCGGCACGAACCGGCCGAGGATGAGCGAGACGCCGCCGTACCTGGCGAAGAACGCCTCGGCCTTCTCGAGGTGCGCGGTCTTCAGCACGCGTGCGTCGGGGCGGAACCACCGGCGCCCGAAGGTGTGGCCGAGGAAGAAGCCGACCTGGTCGCCCAGGAAGGCCGCGACGAACGCGCAGAGCGCGATCACCCACACCTCGAGGCCGAGCGGCTCGTGCAGCAGGCCGGCCGTGAACAGGAGGGAGTCGCCGGGCAGGAAGGGGAAGAGCACGCCCGACTCGATGAAGATCATCAGCGAGATGCCGGCGAGCGCCCACGGCCCGAGGGCGGGCAGCAGCGCCTCGGGGTCGAAGAGGAGGAACCCCCCGGAGGCGGCGGGCAGGGAGGCGAGGAGCGCGTCGGTCGTCACCGGAGGACTGTAACAAGGTCGGCGGGCACGACCGGTCCTCCCCCGCGCAGCGCAGCCGGGCCCGCTCCGCCTCGTCCGGTCGGCGGATGCCGCCGGGGCGCCCGCGGCCCTATCGTCGGTCGAGGACCGCCGTGCGACCGCGCGGGGGCGGCGCTGCGGCGCCGAACGGCCCCGGGGAGGAACCCACCACATGATCGAAGCTCGGCACCTGACCAAGAGGTACGGCCAGAAGGTCGCCCTCGACGACGTGTCGTTCACCGTGAGGCCGGGCATCGTGACCGGCTTCCTCGGGCCGAACGGCGCGGGCAAGTCGACGACGATGCGCATGGTGGTCGGCCTCGACCGCCCCAGCTCCGGCTCGGTGACGGTGAACGGCCGCCCCTACGCCGAGCACCGGGCTCCCCTCCGCGAGGTGGGCGTGCTGCTCGACGCGAAGGCCGTGCACCGCGGGCGCAGCGCCTCCGAGCACCTCCACGCGATGGCCGCGACCCACGGCATCGGCCGCTCGCGCGTCGCGGAGGTCATCGCCCTCACGGGGCTGGAGCCCGTCGCGAAGAAGCGCGTCGGAGGCTTCTCGCTCGGCATGGGCCAGCGTCTCGGCATCGCCGCGGCGCTGCTCGGCGACCCGGCCACCCTGATCTTCGACGAGCCGGTCAACGGCCTCGACCCCGAGGGGGTCGTCTGGGTCCGCACCCTGGCCCGCCACCTCGCCGCCGAGGGGCGCACGGTCTTCCTCTCGTCGCACCTGATGAGCGAGATGGCCCAGACCGCCGACCACCTCATCGTGCTCGGCCGCGGCCGCGTGCTCGCCGACGCCCCCGTCAGCGAGGTGATCGCCCAGGCCTCGGGCGACGGGGTGCGCGTGCGCAGCCCGCACCTGCCCCAGCTCGTCGAGCTCGTCCGCGCCGAGCACGGCGTCGAGCCGGTCACGGCCGACGACGGCTCGCTCGAGCTGCCCGGCGTCACCGCGGCCCGGGTCGGCGAGCTCGCCGCCTCGCGCGGCATCGTCCTGCACGAGCTGACCCCGGTGGTGCGCTCGCTGGAGGAGGCCTACATGTCGCTCACCCAGGACTCCGTCGAGTACCACGCGGGCGGCGCCGCCGCCGCGACCCCCGCCTCCCCCGCCGCGGCCGAGAAGGCCGCCACGACCCCCGGAGCCTCGCGATGACCGCCGCCGCCCCCACCCGACGCTCCGCCCACGGCCACTCGGTCGGGCCCGGCGTGACCTTCGCCCACGTCGTCGCCTCCGAGTGGATCAAGCTCCGCAGCCTCCGCTCGACCGCGTGGTGCTTCGCCGTCATCGTCGTGATCGTCGTCGGGTTCGGCGCGCTGTTCGCCTCCGTCGCCAGCGGCTTCGAGGGCATGGAGGCCACGGCCGAGCAGCAGCAGGCGCTCGGCGTGCAGGTCATCACGATCGGCGTCGCCTTCGCCCAGCTCGTCGCCGCGGTGCTCGGCGCCCTCGTCATCACCGGCGAGTACGGCACGGGCATGATCCGCTCGACCTTCACCGCCGTGCCCCGGCGAACGCCCGCGCTCGTGGCCAAGGTGCTGATCGTCGGCGTCAGCACCTTCGTCGTCTCCGGCCTCGCCCTGGTCGTCGCCGCGCTCGTCTGCACGCCCCTGCTCTCGTCGTCGACGGGCATCGAGCTCGACCTCGGCGACACCGGCCTGTGGTGGTCGCTGGTCGGCGCCGCCGCCAGCGTCGCGATGATCGCGATGATCTCGTTCGGGCTGGGCGCGGTCATCCGCAACGGGGCCGGCGGCATCGCGGCGTCGATCGGCCTGGTCTTCGTGCTGCCGATCATCTTCACGATCGGCATGGCCGTGATCTCCGAGCCGTGGATCTACACGCTCTACGAGTTCACCCCGCCCCAGGCCGCGACCCGGGTCTTCGAGTACCAGGTCGAGGGGTCGTCGATGCTGACCCCGCCGACGGTCGACGACGCCGTGGTGCTGACGCCGTGGCAGGCTCTCGGCGTGCTCGCCGGCTGGGTCGTCGCCCTGTTCGTCGTCGCGGTCGCCGCGGTGAAGCGCCGCGACGTCTGACGCCGCCGCCGTCACCGCTCGGCCTCGGAGCCCGCCGGCCGCCCCTCGGGGCGGCTCGCGGGCTCCCGGCACATCCAGGGGCGATCCGCGGGAATGATCCAGGCGGGCGGGGCCTTCTCCCTGGAGCGTCTCGACGGTGAGGTCGCCTCCCGCCATCCGCCCTCGTTCCCCAGGAGCACCGCCATGACGAGCGACACCGCCCGCCCCACGACCGCCGCCCCCGCCGGCGCGGCCGGCGCCGACGACGGCCCCGACGCGGCGACCGCCGCCCGCAACAAGCTGGTCATCGGCCTGCTGCTCGTCTCGGCCTTCGTCGTCATCCTCAACGAGACGATCATGGGCGTCGCGCTGCCCAGCCTCACGCGCGACCTCGACATCACGGTCACGGCCGGCCAGTGGCTGACCACCGGCTTCATGCTGACGATGGCCGTCGTCATCCCGATCACGGGCTTCCTGCTCCAGCGCTTCGACACACGCCCCGTCTTCATCACCGCGATGAGCCTGTTCAGCCTCGGCACCGCCATCTCGGCGATCGCGCCCGGCTTCAGCGTGCTGCTGATCGGCCGCGTGGTGCAGGCGTCGGGCACGGCGATCATGATGCCGCTGCTCATGACGACCGTCCTGACCCTCGTGCCGCCGGCGACCCGCGGCCGCACGATGGGGAACATCTCGATCGTCATCTCGGTCGCCCCGGCCATCGGCCCGACCATCTCCGGCCTCATCCTCAGCGTCCTCGAGTGGCGCTTCATGTTCATCCTGGTGCTGCCGATCGCCCTCGCGGCGCTCGCCCTCGGGGCCGTCCGCGTCAAGAACGTGACGACGCCCACCAAGGTGCCCCTCGACGTGCTGTCGGTCATCCTCTCCGCGTTCGCCTTCGGCGGCGTCGTCTACGGCCTCAGCACCTTCGGCGAGGGCGCCGAGGCCGCCGTGCCGGCGTGGGTCCCGCTCGCGGTCGGCGTCGTGGCCCTCGTCGCGTTCGTGCTGCGCCAGCGCGCGCTGCAGCGCACCGACACGGCGCTCCTCGACCTCCGCACCTTCGCCTCCCGCACCTTCACGATGTCGACCCTCGTGCTCGGCATCGGCATGATCGCCCTGTTCGGCACGCTGATCGTCCTGCCGATCTACCTCCAGAACGTGCACGGCCTCGACCCCCTCGCGACCGGCCTGCTGCTCCTGCCGGGCGGGCTCGTCCAGGGCCTCCTGTCGCCGATCGTCGGCCGCCTCTTCGACAAGTACGGCCCGACCGTCCTGCTCGTGCCCGGCACCGCCCTGGTCAGCGCCGTGCTGTGGTTCTTGTCGACGGTCTCCGAGTCGACGCCGATCCCGATGGTGCTCGGGGCGCACGTCGCGCTGAGCATCGGCCTCGCCCTCATGTTCACGCCGCTCTTCACGTCGGGCCTCGGCTCGCTGCCGGGGCGTCTGTACTCGCACGGCAGCGCGGTCGTCGGCACGGTGCAGCAGGTCGCCGGCGCCGCCGGCACGGCCGTGTTCGTCACCGTGATGACCCTCGCCGCGACCACGGCCGCCTCCGGCGGCGCGGGCGACGTCGCCGCCGCCAGCAGCGGCGTGCGGGCGGCCTTCCTCGTCGGCGCGGTCATCTCGGTGTTCGCCGTGGTCGGCTCGTTCTTCGTCCGCCGGCCGCCGGTGGTCGAGGGCGCCGAGAAGGTGGTCGCGCACTAGCCGACCCTCCTCGGGGCGGACACCGCACCTCCCCGGCCCGCGGCCACGCCCGGCCCGCTGCCTCCCCCGGCCGGCGCCGCCTCCCCGGCTCCGCCCCCTGACGCCTGCGCGCCGACCCCGTGTCGAGCGTTCAGGCGTCAGCGGCGTCCGGGGGGTCGTCGGCGCCCCGCCGAGCCGGGTCGCCCTGAACGCTCGACGCCTCCGCCGCGAGCCCCTCCGGGGCACCGGTCACCGGCCCCGGGCGGGGAGTAGCTTCGACCGGTCGCGGCCCGTGCAGAGGCTGCACTCCTGCAGCGCCTGCACTCCCCGACCGGCCGACGGCACCTGCGCCGCGGCCGCTCCGCACGTCGAGCGCAGCACCCGGGGAGGCACCCATGTCGAACACGCCCACCACCGCCGAGGGGGCGACCGGGGCTCCCCGGCGCAGCCTCGTCCCGGCCCGGATGGACCGGCTGCCGTGGACCCGCTTCCACTGGACGATCGTCGTCGGCCTCGGCTTCTCGTGGGTGCTCGACGGCCTCGAGATCCAGATCGTCGCCTCCGCCGGCTTCCAGGCCGACCTCGGCCTCACGGCTGCGCAGGTCGGCTACCTCGGCACGATCTACCTGCTCGGCCAGGTCGCCGGTGCCCTGATCTTCGGGCGCATGAGCGACACGCTCGGCCGCAAGAAGCTCTTCATCCTCACGCTGGCGATCTACCTCGTCGCCAGCGGACTCGCCGGGCTCTCGCCGAACTTCGCCTTCCTGGCCGTGTTCCGCTTCATCGCCGGCATGGGCATCGGCGGCGAGTACGCCGCGATCAACTCGGCCATCGACGAGATCATCCCGTCGCGCTACCGCGGCCGCGTCGACATCGCGATCAACGGCACGTACTGGGGCGGTGCGGCCCTCGGCTCGGCCGCCAACCTCTTCCTGCTGAACACCGACTACTTCGCCGAGGACGTCGGCTGGCGCATCGGCTTCTTCATCGGCCCGGTGCTCGGGCTGATCATCATCTACCTGCGCCGGCACATCCCCGAGAGCCCGCGCTGGCTGATGACCCACGGCCGCGAGGAGGAGGCCGAGGCCACCGTCACCGACATCGAGAAGCGGGTGGAGGCGGAGGGCCGGCACCTGGAGCCCGTCAGCGACGACCAGGCGCTCGAGATCGCCGGCGACGGCCGGATCCCGTTCAGCGTGATCTTCCGCACCCTGGTGAAGGACTACCCGAAGCGCACCCTCGTCGCCGCGACGATGATGATCACGCAGTCGTTCCTCTACAACGCGATCTTCTTCACCTACGCCCTGGTGCTGCAGAACTTCTACGGCACCGACCCGGCGTCGACGCAGTACTTCTTCTTCCCGTTCGCGATCGGCAACCTGCTCGGCCCGCTGCTGCTCGGCCACCTCTTCGACACCTGGGGCCGCCGGCAGATGATCTTCCTCACCTACGGCGTCTCGGCCGTGGTGCTGGCCGTGTCGGCCGTGCTCTTCCACATGGACGTGCTGAGCGCGACGACCCAGACGGTCTTCTGGTGCGTGTCGTTCTTCTTCGCGTCGGCGGGCGCCTCCTCGGCGTACCTCACGGTGAGCGAGATCTTCCCGCTCGAGCTGCGCGGCCAGGTCATCGGCTACTTCTTCGCGCTCGGCCAGATCGCGGGCGCGGTCGCCCCGACGCTCTACGGCGCCCTGATCGGCGACGGCACCGACCGGGGGCCGCTGACCTTCGGCTACTTCCTCGGCGCGGGCATCATGCTGGTCGGCGGCGTCATCGCGTTCGTCTTCGGCGTGGCCGCCGAACGGAAGTCGCTCGAGGCGATCACCAGCCCCCTGTCGGTGGTGAAGCCCCGGTCGTGAGGCCGGGCCGGTCGTGAGGCCGGGCCGGGTCGTGAGGCCGGCGCCGCTCGTCAGCGCGTGACGAGCGGCGTCATCCGGGCGAGGTCGGGCAGCAGGCCGATGTCGACCAGCACGACCTCCCCCGCGAGGCCGGCCGCCGGCTCGAGCAGCAGCCCGGCCTTGTGGCCGCCGAAGGTGACCGTCAGGGTCGCCGGGAGCACGGCGGAATCGGGCACGCTGCCGTCGTCGGGGCCGACGCCGCTGGGCACGTCGACCGCGACCACGGTGGGCGCGCCCGGCTCGCGGAGCGAGGGCAGCAGGGCCTCGACGACGTCGCGCGCCCGGCCGCGCAGCGCGGGATCGGCGCTCGTGCCCGTGCCGACGAGGCCGTCGAGCAGCACCGCGGCGCCCGTCTCGTGCAGTCGCCGACGGGCGGCCTCGGGCGTGGCCCACGCCGCCGGGTCGTCCGTGACGGCACCGGCCCCGGTGGCCGCCGCGAGGCCGGCCTCGTGCACCCGGGGTCCGGTCGGCACCACGGTGACCGCGCAGCCGTCGGCCGCGAGCGCCGCCCCGGCGAAGAGAGCGTCGCCCCCGTTCGACCCGCTGCCGACGAGCAGCACCACGGGGGCGGGCCACCGGCCGGAGTCGCGCAGCAGACCGCGCACCGCCTCCGCCAGGCCGTCGCTCGCGCGCTGCATCAGCGGCTCGCCCGCCTCGAGGTGCGGCGCCTCGGCCGCCCTGACCTGCTCTGCCGACCATCCGTGGACCATGGCGTCCATCGTGGCCGCCCCGCGCCTCCCGCGCTCGCTCCGCACGACCGGAGTCGGGACCGGGACCGGGACCGGGGCGATCCGGGCACGAACGGACCGGTCCGGGCACGCGGAGGCGCCTCCCTGCCAGACTGGCCGGATGCGTTCTGAGGCCCACAACCCCGTCGACGGCACCGCGATCGCCTACGAGGTGGCCGGCGACGGCGCCCCGCTGCTGCTCGTGCACGGCTCGGGCCTGTCGAAGGGCAGCTGGCGCGGGCTCGGCTACCTCCGCGACCTCGAGCGCGACTTCACGGTCGTCGCCCTCGACCTGCGGGGCCACGGCCGGAGCGGCGGGCCCCACGACCCTGCCGCCTACTCGATGGCCCACCACCGCGGCGACGTCGCCGCCGTGCTCGACGCCACCGGGCTCGCGCCGGTGCACTACGTCGGCTACTCGTTCGGCGCCCGGGTCGGGCTGTCGATCGCGGCCCACGAGCCCGAGCTGCTCCGCACCCTGACGACGATCGGGGGCAGCTGGGCGCCGATGAACGGCAACATCGGGGCGACCTTCACGCCCGACTGGCACGAGCGGCTCACGACCGGGGGCATGGACTCGTTCATCGCCGGGTGGGAGCTCGCGATGGGCCGCCCGCTCGACCCCGGTACCCGGCTCGCCTTCCGCCAGGACGACCCGGAGGCGCTGGCGGCGTTCTTCACCGCCGCCGAGACGGGCGGCGGCCTCACGGCCGAGCAGCTCGACTCGGTCACGGTGCCGACGCTGCTGCTCGCGGGCACCCGCGACGTCGAGCGGCACCGCGAGTCGCAGGACGCCGCACGCCGCATGCCCGAGGCCGCGTTCTACGAGCTCGTCGGCCAGGACCACGCGTCGTCGCTGCAGCCGGTCGACCAGGTGACCGACCTGCTGCGGACCTTCCTCGAGGCCGTCGACGCCTGAGCGCCCCGGCGCGTCAGCGCGCCGCCCCGGCGTCGACGGTTCAGGAGGCAGCCGCGCGGGGCGCCCCGCGACGGGCCGCTCACACCGGCCGCTCCTGAACGCTCGACGCGCTCGACGGACGCGACGCGCCCGTGGAGCGCGACACGGCCGCCCGTCGCTGCGATGATGGACGCACCATGGGCATCAGTCGTCGCGCGTTCCTAACGGGCTCGGTCTCCGGGGCCGTGCTCCTGCTGGCCGCCTGCACGACCGACGCCCCGCCGCCGACGGCGACCCCCACCCCCACGGCGACCCCGACGCCCACGCCGACCCCGCTGCCCGAGGGCGTGGGCCCGGTGGCCTTCCGGCGCAGCGACTGGGCCCGCGACCCGTACGCCCTCGGCGCCACGAGCCACCTCACCCCCGACGCCGGCCCCGACAGCCGGCGGACGCTCCGCGAGCCCCTCGGCGACCGCGTCTTCCTCGCCGGCGAGGCCACGGCGTCGGTGTCGCCCGGCACGGTCTCCGGGGCGCGGGCGAGCGGGTTCGAGGTCGCCGACGCCGTGGCCGACGTCGCGCAGCCGGGCGAGCGCATCGCCGTGGTCGGCGCCGGCGTCGCCGGGGCGACGGCCGCGCGCAGCCTGGCCGACCGCGGCTTCGAGGTCGTCGTGATCGAGGCCCGGGACCGCGTCGGGGGCCGCGTCCACAGCGTCGACGGCGACGACTGGCCCTTCCCCGTCGAGCTCGGCGCCGGCGTCCCCCTCGGCGACGCGGCCGTCGCCCTCCGCGCGGCCCTGGCCCTCGGCGGGGTGGCCCTGACCCGGCTCGAGCCCACCGTCGAGGCCCGGGCCGCCGACGGGGCCGCCCTCGTCACCGACGGCCCCGTGCTCGACGCGACGACCGCCTCCGCCCTCGCCCGGGCCGCCGAGTGGGCGGTCGGCCGCGCCGGCTCCCCCACCCTCGCGGAGGCGCTGGCCGGCTCCGGGGCCGACCAGGTGTCGGCCGAGCCCGACGCCTCGGGAGTCTCCGACGCCGACCGGCTCGCCGTCGTGGTCGACGAGGTGCTGCCGGTCCGCTTCGGCGCGGGTGCCTCGGCCCTCGCCGCCCGCGAGCTCGACGCCGGCAGCGCCTCCGGCGTCTCCGAGCTCGTCCTGCCCGCGGACGCCGCCCTCGTCACGGGCGGCTTCTCGTCGTTCGTCACGGCCCAGCTGCGGGGCCTCGACGTGCTGCGCGACAGCAACGTCGTGCGCATCCGCCACGGCGACGAGGGCGTCGGCCTGCGGACGGCCACCGGTGAGTCGCTCTCCGCCGACCGCGCCGTCGTCACCGTCCCGCTGGGGGTGCTGAAGGAGGCGTCGGTCGAGTTCTCGCCGGAGCTCCCGCAGCAGCACCTCGACGCGATCGACGCCCTGGGCGTCGGCCACCAGGAGGTGCTCTGGCTGCGCTTCGAGCGCGCGTTCTGGTCGACCACGGCCACCGTCTGGGTCGTCGCCGACGACACGGCCCGCTGGCGCGTCTTCCTCAACCTCGAGCCGGTCACGGGCGAGCCGGTGCTCGTCGCCCTCACGGGCGGCGACGCCGCCCTGGCGACCCTCGAGCTCGACGACGACGACGCCGTCGCCCAGGCGATGGCGAGCCTGCAGCCCTACCTCGACCTGCTCGACGACCCGGCCGGCGACGGCGCCGGCACCGAGCCGGGCGAGACCACGACGCCCGACGAGACCCCCGCCTCCTGAGCTCGGGCGGCCCCGGTCGGATCGGCCGCACTTGAGGCGGGCCCACCCCCGGGCTGGTCGGCGTGCCCGGGCGGAGGCGCGGTGCCGGCCAGCGGGCCGCGGGGCCGCAGGTGGCTGAGCGCGATCAGCCCGGTCAGCACCCCGACGATCGTGCCGAGCGCGATGGCGTTGTACATCAGGAACTCGCCGGGCCACGAGACCTGCGCCGGATCGAGGAAGAAGTAGGGGTACCAGCCGACGTCGGCGCCGCGGACGATCGTGGCCACGCCCCAGACGACCGGGTAGACGAGGACGACGCCGAGCACCTTCCAGCTGATGCGGCTGCGCCCCGGGGCCAGCACCCAGTCGACGAGCACGTAGCTGGGGATCCAGAAGTGCAGCACCTGGCTCGACCAGGGCACGCCGATCGCGTAGCCGTTGGCCAGCGACTCGGCGACGATGATGCCGTAGACGATGCCCGACACGATGACGTAGGTCGTGACGAGCGCGTGGACGGAGACGAAGAGCGGCGACTCCGACCGCCCGCGGAGGGCGGCCACGCCCGAGCCGACGAGCACGACGACGTTCGACATGTTGCTCTGCTGCGTGAAGTAGCTGAAGTAGTTGAACGACGTGAAGGTCGAGAAGCCGAGCACGTAGACGAAGTTGCCCACGAGCGCGACGAGGCCCACGGCGGCGGCAAGGAGGCGCAGGCCCCCCACGACGTGACGCACTTCGACGGTTCTCCTTCGGCGACCTGCCGCGGCCCGGTCCGGCAGCGGCGGAGACGACGAGCGTACTAGCGCCGACCGGGTGCGGCACGGGTGCCGCGCCCGGTCGGCGCTGGTGCGATCGACGCCGCGAGGGGCCCGCGGTCGCGGGCCCCGGGCGGGATCAGGACGGGATGTAGTCGAACGTGTCGGGGTCGGGGCCCGTGCGCTCGCCCTTGTCGAGGTCGGTGATCGCGGCCACGTCGGCGTCGCTCAGCTCGAAGTCGAAGAGCGCGAAGTTCTCCTCCACGCGCTTGCGCGTGACCGACTTCGGGAAGACGATGTCGCCGCGCTGCACGTGCCAGCGCAGGGTGACCTGCGCGGTCGACTTGCCGACGCGCTCCGCGATCTCGACGAGGGTCGGGTCGTCGAGCACCTTGCCCTGGGCGATGGGCGACCAGGCCTCGGTGTGGATGCCGTGCTCGACGCCGAAGAGGCGCAGCGAGTCGTTCGTGAGGTACGGGTGCACCTCGATCTGGTTGACGGCCGGCACGACGTCGGACTCGTCGAGCAGGCGCTGCAGGTGGGCCTGCTGGAAGTTCGAGACGCCGATGGCCTTGGCGCGGCCGGTCGCGTGGATCTCCTCGAGGGCCTTCCAGGTCTCGAGGTAGTCGACGTCGGTGGTCGGCAGGGGCCAGTGGATGAGGAAGAGGTCGACGTAGTCGCTGCCGAGGGCGTCGAGGGTGCCGTCGAACGCCTTCAGCGCGTCGTCGCGGCGGTGGAAGCCGTTGTTGAGCTTGGAGGTGACGAACACCTCGGAGCGGTCGAGGCCGGAGGCGCGGAGGGCCTCGCCGACGCCGGCCTCGTTGCCGTACATCTCGGCCGTGTCGATGTGGCGGTAGCCGACCTCGAGGGCGGCGAGCGTCGCGTCCTTCGTCTCGTCGGGCTCGATCTGGTAGACGCCGAAGCCGAGCTGGGGGATCTCGACGCCGTTGTTCAGGGTGATGGTGGGGATCGTGGTCATGCACACCAGGCAACCACTCGCGCCCGACGGCGTCCCGGCCAACGCCCCTGGTTCTCTCGGTCGCATCGTGGTACAGTCATGAGTCGCTTGGCGATGATCCTCTCAGATCGTCCCCGATCCACGGCCTGTCGTCCACACGCAGGCCGGATCGAACAGCCTCACGAGCACCACCGGTCCGGGCCTCACCAGCCCGCCTACTCACCGGTCCGTCGCTCGAGAGCGAGGCCCGACCAGGTCACCGACCTGCGGACGCACCGTCCGACCCGCCGAGAACGGCGGACCACGCACGCCCCGCGCTGCGTGCCACAGAGCAAGAGCACCGAGAGAAACACATCATGAACGAGAACATCATCACCGTCTCGGGCACGGTCACCACCGAGCCCTCCCCGTCCACCCCCCGCCTCGTCGAGTTCGTCGTCGTCGACGACCGCGGCGCCGAGTTCGTCGTCCGCGCCTGGGCCGACGTCGTCACCGACGCCGTCCGCGTCGGCTCGGCCGTCACGGTCGAGGGCGCCCAGGGCTGGGTCATCCCCGGCCGCAGCTGGCGCCGCGAGCCGAGCCGCACCATCGTGCAGGCGTACGCCGTGAGCACCGGCGCGCTCGCGCTGGCGGCCTAGCCGCTCCTGCGGGAGTCGCCCCGCGCCTCCCGCACGCCGGTCACGCCCCCGAGGGGGCACCGACCACGGCCCCCGGCCGACACGACGCCGCCCGCCCCGACGAGATCGGGGCGGGCGGCGTCGTGCGTGCGGGCGCGGCGGGTCAGGCGGTCGCCAGCCCCCGCGCGCGCACGAGGATCGGCCGGTGGTCGCTGACCCCGGCCGGCAGCGTGACGACGTCCTCGATCGTGAGGTCGTAGCTCGTCGCGAAGTCGAAGTGGCCCTTCACGTAGCGGTAGCCCAGGTACGTCGGCGTGCTGCTGCGGGTCAGCGTGAAGCCGTCGCGCTCGATGCGCTTCTTCAGCCCCCCGTGGAACCACGGGTAGTTGAAGTCGCCGACCATGAGCATCGGCACGCCGGGGGCGAGCGCGCGCATCAGCTGGTGCGCCGACTCGACCTGCTTCTTGCGGAGGCCGTTCGTCGCGGTGAGCGGCGCCGCGTGGAACGAGCCGATCAGGACGTCCTGCCCCGACAGGCGGTCGTGCAGGTGCATGGCCAGCAGGCGCTCGTGCGCGGGCGACATGACGCGGTCGTGCATCGACTTCTTCAGCGCGTAGACGTTGGTGCCGAGCAGCTCGAAGCGCTCGGCGCGGTAGTAGGCCGCGAGCCCCAGCCGGTTGTTGCGCGTCGACGCGGCGAGCGTGTACGCGCCGAACGCCTCGGGGATGTCGTTCGTGTCGGCTTCCTGGAGGCACAGCACGTCGGCCGTGTGGTCCTCCGCGAGGGCCTGGATCTCGTGCTTGGCGGTGTGCTCGCGCAGGTTGTAGCTCACCACGCGCATCGTGTTGCCGGTCTCGTCGTCCACGAGTGACGAACCTAGTCCCTCGATGTTTCCATCAGGTGCAGGCTGCGCGCGGAGGACAGCGTGGTCGACCCGACACACGACGGAGGCGGCCCGCACCTCCCCCAGGGAGCTGCGGACCGCCTCCAGTCGCGTCTGGCCGTCAGGCCGTGAGGCCGTAGGCCGTCGGGCCGCTACGCCTCCGGCGTGCGCTCCGTCACGGCGACGCTGCGCAGGCGGCGTCGTCCGATCACGGCGGCCGCGAGGCCGGCGAGCAGCAGGGCCACGCCCGCGGCGATCATCGGGGCGACGTCCTGGCCAGTGAAGGCCAGGTCGCTCGCGGCCGGCGCGGCGTTCCCGCCGCCCGTGCCGCCCGCTCCGCCGGCGCCGGGAGCACCCGTGCCGGGGGCGCCGGCACCGGGGTCGCCGGGCGCCGGGGCGGGCGTGCCCGGGTCGACGGGCGCGGTGACCGCGGGGCCGGAGTCGACCGTCACGTAGGTGACGCGACCGGTGGCCCCGTAGACGATGCGGCCGAGGTACTGCGACTCCGGCTCGAGGCCCGTCCACGACGCCGTGACGACGGCCTCCTGGTTCGAGGCCAGCGTCAGGGTGGTCGGCGAGACCGCGAACGACCCGGTGTACGCCGACGGGATCAGCGTGTAGGCGTCGAGGTCGTAGGTCATCGTCTCACCGCCCGAGTAGTACGCGACCTCGAGCAGGTAGCTGCCGGCCTCGGGCTCCGTGATGTCGATCTGCTCGTCCGCGGCCGAGGTCGCGGAGGTCGCGGTGATCGCCACGGGGGTGCCCGTCGCGTCGAGCTCGTAGAGCGTCAGGTCGAAGTCGACGGGCTCGTCGACCGCGGGGGCGTCCGCTCCGCCGGCCGTCAGCTCGTAGCGCACGAACTGCGTGTCGGCCGGGATGGTGACGTCGACGTAGTCGAAGTCGCCGACCGTGCCGCTGCCGCTCGTCCGCTCGCCCTTCACCAGGCCCTCGGCCGACAGGGCCAGGGTCTGGTCGCCGCCCGAGGTGATGGGCGCCTCCGCGCTGCCGGTGACGCCGGTGCCGGTGATGTCGCTCGGCACGTCGACGGCCACGGGGCGGACCGCGAGCGGGCTGCGCACCGTGTGGGCGCCTCCGTCCGTCCAGGTCAGGTAGCCCGTCGTGTACTGGTCGTACGCGGCGGTGGTGCGGGAGAAGGTCACCTCGTACGAGGCGGTCTGGCCGGCACCCGTGAACGACAGGGTCGAGGGCGAGACGGTGGTGGCCACACCGGGCAGCGACACGGGCTGGGCGGTGTACGTGCCTGCCCCGGTCGACGTCACGGTGCGGGTCACCGTCGTGGAGTTGAGCAGCGCGCCGACGGCGATGGAGGCCTGGTTGAGCTGCGAGCCCTCGGCGCTGCCGAGGGTGGCGATGTAGCTGTCCCAGTCGGCCACGCCGCTCAGGTAGAGCAGGCCGGCGTCGAACATGTCGGCGGGCTGCACCTGGCCGGCGCCCTGGGCGAAGACGTCCTGCGAGGGCGCGCCCGTGGTGTCGACGGTGTCGCCGGCGGTGGTCATCATGGCCGACTTCACCTCCATGGGAGTCGCGGTGGGCGTCACCGAGAGGTAGAGCGCCGCGAGGCCGGCCACGTGGGGCGACGACATCGACGTGCCGGAGAGGAACTCGTAGGTCGCCGCGGCGCCCTCCGCGTTCGCGCCGGCGGCGAGGATGGCGACGCCGGGGGCGGCGACGTCGGGCTTCAGCACGTTGCCGCCGTCGGCCTCGACCGGGCCGCGCGACGAGAAGCCGGCGACCTGCGGCGTGGCGGGCTCGGGCTGGCCGGTCGGGTTGCCGTCGAGGAGGGTGACGGTCGAGGTGCCGGGGGCGGCGGCGGCGTGCAGCGCGGTGTAGTTCACGTTGCCGGCGCCGGCGTCGACGTGCACGGTCGGGACGACGTGGGCGTCGACGTCGACCGAGCTCGGGGTCTTGTTGACCAGGACCATGCCGATGCCGCCGGCGCGCTGCACCTCGGCCGACTTGGCCGTGCGGTCGGTGACGCCGCGGTCGCAGAGCACGATGGTGCCCGTGACGAGCGCCGGGTCGAGGGTGCCTCCGGTGCAGTACGACAGGTCGGTCCGGTCGACGCCGGGCAGGCCGGACGACAGCGCGTCGACGAAGCGGCCGGTCACGCCGGCCGGGTCGGTCGACAGCGAGGTCGAGCCGCCGAGGTAGTTCGTGACCACGCCGTCGGGCCCGGTCACCGACGCGGTGGCGTCGTAGCTCGGGATGGTGCTGGCGGCGACCGTGGTGATCCACGGAGCGGCGTTGTCGAGGGTCGACGCGCCGGGGCCCGAGTTGCCGGCCGAGGCCGCCACGAAGATGCCCGCCGCGGCCGCGTTGTAGAACGCCTGGTCCGTGAGCGAGTTCGTCGACGTGGCGCTGCCGCCGCCGATCGAGTAGTTGATGACGTCGACGTTGTCGGCGGTGGCCGCGTCGATGGCGCTCAGCAGGTCGGCCGTGGCGCAGCCGTCGGCGACCTCCGCCGAGACCTTGCCCGTCCAGCAGACCTTGTAGGCGGCGACCTTGGCGTCGGGGGCGACGCCGGAGATGTCGCCGAAGTCGCGGCCGTTGATCGTCACGGGCACGTCGGCGTTGCCGGCGGCCGTGCTGGCCGTGTGCGAGCCGTGGCTGTCGCCGTCGCGGGGCGAGACGTACTCGCCGTTCTGGGCGGTCTCGATGCGGTCCTCGCCGAAGCCGGCGAGGAAGTAGCGCGCCCCGACGATCTTCGTGCTGCAGTCGGTCTCGTCGAACTGCTGACCGCGCTGGCAGACGCCGGTGAAGGTGCCGCCGTCGGACTTCTCGTAGGAGATGCCCGCCGCGGTCGTGTAGGGCACGGTGTCGCTCGGCGTCGCGGTCAGCGCGTCGCCGGCGAAGGAGGGGTTCTCGGGGGCGATGCCGGTGTCGATGACGCCGACGACGACGCCCTCGCCGGTGCCCTGCGTGCCCCAGACGCCGTCGGCGCCGGAGAGGCCGAGGTAGTCGGTCGACGGAACGGCCGTCGTGTGCAGGATCTCGTTCTTGACGACGGCGGCGACCTTCGACGACCCGACGAGCTGCTTCGCCTGGGCCGCCGTGAGGTCGGCCGCGAAGCCGTTGGTGGTGACCTGGTACGTCGCGACGGGGGTGACGCCGACCGAGCCGGCCACCGCCTCCTGCTCGCTCTGCAGGTGCTCGACGTACTTCGACGTCGCCGGGTCGGTGAGGTCGACCCCCTCGTCGGGCGTCGCGGTCGCGGCGAAGCCGGACTTCCCGCCGTCGTAGGCGGTGACCGCCGGGTCGCGGAGCGTGACGACGTAGCTGCCGTCGGTGAACTCCGAGTCGCTCACGACGACGGGCCCGTCGGCGGCGGACGCGGCGGTCGCCGGGAGCGCGATCGCCCCGGCGGCGACGAGGCCGGTCACGAGCAGGGCGGTGGGGTACAACGGCCGTCGACGGCCGGACGATCTGATCACGGGTGCCTTTCGCATGCCGCGGCCCGTGCCGCGGTCTCCCGTAAGAGTTACCTGAGAATGCGCCGACCCCACTACGGGGGGACCTGGCCGGAGCAGGCCAGTGACCTCACTCGGCCACGATGTTTACCTCCGCGCAACGGGACGGGGTACGCCCGGTGTCCGCCTCGTGACCCCCTGGCGACGCTGCTGGGCGAGCCCGGGGAGGAGGCTGGACGAGGGCTGTCGGGGCGGGGCGGGGCGTACCATCCGAGCCTCGTCAGACCCAGCCGCGCCGCGCCGCCTCGACGCCGGCGTGGAACCTGTTGCTCGCGCCGAGCTCGTCGAAGAGGTCACGGAGGCGCCGCCGCAGGGTGCGCGGCGAGACCCTGAGCTGCGCGGCGATGACCTCGTCGGTCGCGCCGGCGGCGACGAGCGCGAGCAGGTCGCGCTCGTCGACGGTCGGCGGGCGCGACGCCGTCGGGACGCCCTCGAGCACCGCGCCCTCGTCGCCGCTCGTCGCGGCCGCGAGCCGGGCGGCGACCTCGGCCCAGTCGGGCGAGCCGTCGACCGAGGCCGTCGGCAGGGCGGGCACGGGCAGCGCGGTGCGCCAGCGCGACTCGAACAGGTCGCAGAGCGCCGCGATCAGGGCCGGCGACTCCGTGACGAGGGCCTCGGGAGGCGCGGTCGGGTCGTCGAGGGGGCCCACGGAGACGAGGGCGACGGCCCGGTCGGCCACCGCCAGCTTGACCGGCAGGTCGTGGGTGACCCGCGCCTCCTCGCCGTGGGCGCCGAGCCGGTGGATGCCCTGGAGGCTGCCGTCGCCCGTGAAGCTGGCCACCGTGTAGATGGCCCGCCAGCGGACGCCGCGGCCGAGGGCGCCCCGCTCGACGGACTCGTTCGTCGCGACGACGTAGGGCGGGCGGTCGAAGGCCAGGAACTCGTGGCGCGCCCGGTGCTGGAGGCGCGAGTACCAGTCGCCCACGGCGGCGTGCCCGGTCAGGACGGTGGTCGAGCCCGACGGGTCTGCCTGGCGGCGGCCGTCGTCGAAGAGCGCCCCGAGGTCGGTCACCGCGGTGCGGGCGTCGGCGAGCTGCTCGTCGCGCGCCGCGACGAGCGCCGAGACGGCGACGCGGGGG
Source organism: Frigoribacterium sp. Leaf164 (assembly GCF_001423665.1). Classification (NCBI taxonomy): domain Bacteria; kingdom Bacillati; phylum Actinomycetota; class Actinomycetes; order Micrococcales; family Microbacteriaceae; genus Frigoribacterium; species Frigoribacterium sp. Leaf164. The sequence goes on along the minus strand of NZ_LMOX01000001.1, from coordinate 460,372 downwards.
TCGACGGCCCCGTAGCCGGCGGTGCTCGTGCCGTCGGCCGCGACCGTCCCGTCGGCCGTGCGGTGCACGAGGCCGAGGTTGCGCAGCTGCTCGAGGGCCGTGACCACGGTCGCCACGTCGAGCGCGCGGACGGCCGAGATCGTGCCGACGTCGACCGTGTCGCCGCTCGACAGCACGAACTCGTAGACGTCGGCGGTGACGGCATCGATGCCGAGGGCGGCGAGCGAGGGCAGGGGCATCGTCCCATGGTGCACGGTCGTCGGGCTCCGTGACGACATCTGGACCAGGCGGTCGCGCCTCCCTCTTGGTAGCGTCGTCGGGATGACCCCCCGACGGAACGCGCGATGAGCGGCGAGGCGACCACCGCCTCCGGCCCCTCCGTCGACCTCCGGCGCAGGTCGCTCCGCTGGCCGGCCCTCGACCTGGCGGGCCGCTTCTCCGGCCGCTGGCCCGGGCTGCTGGCCCTGTACCTCGTGTCGCGCGTCTTCTCGACGACCATCCTGTTCGTGGTCTACGAGGTCGCGACCCTGACCGGGGCGGCCTTCGTCACGCCCGGCAGCGAGCGGTCGTTCCTGGACTTCACCGTCTCGTGGGACAGCGACCGGTACCGCACCATCGCCCTGCACGGCTACCCGGGCACGCTGCCCACCGACGCGGCGGGCGAGGTGCTGCCCAACGAGTGGGCGTTCCTGCCCGTCTTCCCGACCCTGTGCCACCTGCTGATGGTCGCCACCGGGATGAGCTTCGCGGTCGCCTCGGTGCTGATCGCCACGGCCGCCGGCGCCGGTGCCGTCATCGTGCTGCACCGCCTCCTCGAGCCCCGCGTCGGGCACCGGAGCGCGTTCTGGGCCGTGCTGCTCTTCTGCTTCGGCCCGCTGTCGTACGTGCTCAGCGTCGGCTACGCCGAGAGCCTGTCGCTCTTCCTGCTCTTCTCCGGCGTGCTCGCGCTGCAGCGCCGCCAGTACCAGCTCGTGCTGCTCTGCGGCGTGGTGGCGGCGTTCACCCGGCCGGGGGCGCTCGCGCTCGCGCTCGCCCTCGCGATCCACCTCGTCGTGCGCTGGCGCACCGAGCGCGCGTCGCTCGACCGGCGGGAGCTGACGCGCATCGTCGTCGCGGGGCTCGTCGTCGCCGCGGCCGGGCTCGCCTGGCCGGTCGTGGCCCACCTCGCCACGGGCGAGCCGGACGCCTACCTGCAGACCGAGATGGCCTGGTGGGTCGACTACGTCGGGCGCCCCGACTTCGTGCCGCTCACGCCGTGGTTCATGCTCGCGGGGCGGTGGCTCGGGGTCGCCGGCATCGCCCTGGTGCTGCTGATCATCGCCCTCGCGGCCTGGTGGCTCAGCCGAGGGTCGACGGCACAGCTCGGCCACGAGGTGCACGGCTTCGTCGTGAGCTTCGGCCTCTACCTGCTCGCGGTGTTCCTGCCGCAGCAGAGCCTGTTCCGCCTGCTGATGCCGCTGACGCCGCTGCTCGGCACGCGCGCGATCGGCGAGCGGCCGTGGCTGCGCCGCAGCCTGCTCGGCACCAGCCTCGTGCTGCAGCCGGTGGCCGCGGTGCTGCTCTGGCTGTACGTCGCGCCCTGACCGCCGGGGCGGGCGCCCGCGGCGCCGCCGCCGGGGCGGGCACGCGCGGGGCGACCGCCTGAGCGGGCCCCGCGGCGCGACCGTCTAGGCGGGGACCCGCGCCGTCGACTCGGCGAGCAGCGCCACCGACCGCAGCCGGTCGGAGGTGCGGAGCGACGCGTGCGCCACGATGACCTCGTCGGCGTCGGCGCTGTGCGCGAACCGGCTCACGTAGTCGGCCACCTCGTCGCCGGTGCCGACGCCCGTGTAGGTCGTCATGCTCGCGACGTGGCCACCGGCCGGCGTGCGGAGCAGGTGGTCGAGCTCGTCGTCGCTGAAGGTGCGGTCGACGGTGACCTGGCCGCTCTGGCGGAGCAGCATCATCAGGCGGGCCCGCTTCATCTCGGCGAACTGGCGCTGGGCGTCGTCGGCGTCGTCGGAGGCGATGGCGTTGACGCCGGCGAGCACGTACGGCTGGTCGAGCTGGTCCGACGGCTGGAACTCCCGGCGGTAGGTCGCGACCGCCTGGTGCAGGGCGTCGGGGGCGAAGTGCGACGCGAACGCGTAGGGCAGGCCCAGCGCCGCGGCCAGCTGGGCGCCGAAGAGCGACGAGCCGAGGATGTAGAGCGGCACCGCCGTGCCGGCCCCGGGCGTCGCGCTGACGCCGGGCACGCGGGACTCCCCCGCGAGGAACGCCTGCAGCTCGAGGACGTCCTGGGGGAAGCGCTCGGACGACGCGGGGTCGCGGCGCAGCGCGCGGAACGTGGCCTGGTCGCTGCCGGGGGCCCGGCCGAGCCCGAGGTCGATGCGCCCCGGGTGCAGGGTCTCGAGCGTGCCGAACTGCTCGGCGATGGTGAGGGGCGAGTGGTTCGGCAGCATGACCCCGCCCGACCCGAGGCGGATGGTCGAGGTCTGGCTCGCCACGTGGGCGATCAGGACGGACGTCGCGCTCGACGCGATCGACGACATGTTGTGGTGCTCGGCGTACCAGACGCGTCGGTACCCGCTCGCCTCGGCCTGCTGGGCGAGGGCGACCGAGGCGGCGAAGCTGTCGCGGGCGGTCTCGCCGGGGGCGATCGGAGCGAGGTCGAGGATCGAGAGGGGAACGGTCATGGTGGGCTCAACCACGGAGGCGCGGGTCGTGTTCCCGACGCCCGGACGCCGAGGAGGCGGCCCGCACCCCGTTCAGGGAGGTGCGGACCGCCTCCGGCCCGATGGCGCCTAGAGCCCGCGCGCCAGGCGGTGGTACGCGGCGTTCCAGCGCACCTCGCGGCTGAACTCGCGCATCGTGGTGTGCTCGTCGATGATCAGCAGCTCGGTCTCGAGGATGCGCGCGAGGTCCTCGAACGCCTCCAGGCCGACGGCCGTCGACATCACCGTGTGGTGCGCGGCGCCGGCGGTGAGCCAGGCCTCGGCCGACACGGCGAACGACGGGCGGGGCTCCCACACGGCGCGGCCGACGGGCAGGTTCGGCAGGTCGGCGTCGGGGGCGACCACGTCGACCACGTTGACCGTCAGGCGGAACCGGTCGCGGACGTCGCTCATGGCGACGACGACGGCCTCGCCCGGGTCGGCCGTGAAGACCAGGCGCACCGGGTCGTCCTTGCCGCCGATGCCGAGCTCGTGCACCTCGAGGGAGGCGCGGCCCGCGGTGAGCGTCGGGCTCACCTCGAGCATGTGGGCGCCGAGGATCTTCTCGGCACCGGGCACGAGGTGGTACGTGTAGTCCTCCATGAGGGAGGCGCCGCCCGGCAGGCCGGCGCCCATCACGGCGGCGGCGCGCACGAGCACCGCGGTCTTCCAGTCGCCCTCGGCGCCGAAGCCGTAGCCCTCGGCCATGAGGCGCTGCACCGCGAGGCCCGGGAGCTGCTTCAGCGCGCCGAGGTCCTCGAAGTTGGTCGTGAAGGCGCTGAAGCCGCCGGCCTCGAGGAAGGAGCGCAGCCCCAGCTCGATGGCGGCGCCGTCGCGCAGCGACTGGTGGCGGGCGCCGTCGGCGCGCAGCTCGGGGGCGAGGTCGTAGTCGCGCTCGTACAGGGCGACGAGGTCGTCGACGGCCTGCTCCGGGGCGGCCGCGACGGCCTCGGCCAGCTCGTTGACGCCCCAGGTGTTGACCTGCACGCCGAACGCCAGCTCGGCCTCGGTCTTGTCGCCCTCGGTGACGGCGACGAAGCGCATGTTGTCGCCGAAGCGCGCCAGCTTGAGCGAGCGCATCGCGGCGGCCCCGGCCGCGGCGCGCATCCACGTGCCCACCTGGTGCTGCACGCGGGGGTCGCTGACGTGGCCGACCACGGTCTTGCGGGCGACGCCGAGGCGGGTCTGCACGTAGCCGAACTCGCGGTCGCCGTGCGCGGCCTGGTTGAGGTTCATGAAGTCGAAGTCGATCTCGCCCCAGGGCAGCTCGACGTTCGCCTGCGTGTGGAGGTGCAGCAGCGGCTTGCGGAGGGCGTCGAGGCCGCCGATCCACATCTTGGCCGGGCTGAAGGTGTGCATCCAGGTGGTGACGCCGATGACGCTGTCGTCGAGGTTGGCCTCGAGCATCGTGCGCTTGATCGACTCGGCGTCGGTGAGCACGGGCTTCCAGACCAGCTCGACGGGCACGTCGGAGGCGGCGGCGAGCTCGTCGGCGATGGCCCTCGACTGCTCGGCGACCTGGCGGAGCGTGTCTTCTCCGTAGAGGCCCTGGCTGCCGGTGAGGAACCAGACCTGCTTCGAGGCGAGGAAGGCGACGGGGTCGACGGTGTTCGGGGTGGGGCTGGTCATGACAGGTCTCCTGAGGGCTTCTGGCCGTACACGTTCTGGTACCGGTCGAAGAGAGCGTCGATGCTCTCGGCCGGGATGGGCAGGGGTGCGCCGAGCTGGCGCGAGAGGTGGATGGTGCGGGCGACGTCCTCCGTCATGACGGCGGCCTTGACGGCGTCGCGGGCGTCCTTGCCGATGGTGAAGACGCCGTGGTTCTGCATCAGCACCGCGCGGCTGCGGTGGCCCTCGAGCGTCTGCACGATGCCCTCGCCGATCGACTCGTCGCCGATGATCGCGAACGGCCCGATCGGGATCTCGCCGCCGAACTCGTCGGCCATCGCCGTGATGACGCACGGGATCGCCTCGCCGCGGGCCGCCCAGGCCGTGGCGTAGGTGGAGTGCGTGTGCACCACTCCCCCGACCTTCGGCATGTGGCGGTACACGTAGGCGTGCGCCGCGGTGTCGCTCGACGGGCTGCGGTCGCTGCCCGGGCTGCCGGCGACGACGGTGCCGTCGAGGTGGCAGAGGATCTGGTTCTCGGGCGTGAGGTCGTCGTAGTCGACCCCGCTCGGCTTGATGACGAAGAGGTTCGTGCCGGGCACGCGCTGCGACACGTTGCCGCCCGTCCAGACGACGAGGCCGTAGCGGGTCAGCTCGGCGTGCAGGTCGCAGACGGCCCGGCGGGTCTCGTCGATGGCCGACTCGGTGGCGCGGTCGATGAAGGTCATGCGCTCGCCCCCTCGACGGCCGGGGCCTCGGACTCGCCGGAGGCGCGGGCCGGGTCGACGGCGTCGGTCGCCGCCCGGCCCGAGCCGAGCGCGTCGCGGCGGATCGCCTTGAGACGGTGCATGACGTCGTTGCCGCCGCGCCCGAACCAGTCGTGCAGCAGCAGGTACTCCGCGTACAGCGCGTCGTACGCGTCGGCCGCGTCGGGGTCGGGCGTGTAGGTGGCCCGGTCGACGCTGCCCATGGCCTCGCCGGCGACGCGCGTGTCGGGGTAGGCCCCGGCCGCGACGGCGGCGTGGATGGCGGAGCCGAGCGCGGGGCCCTGCTCGCTGCGGATGGTCGAGATCGGCAGGCGGAGCACGTCGCTGTAGGTCTGCATCAGGTGGCGGTTCTTCAGCAGGCCGCCCGCGGCGATGAACTCGGTGACGGGCACGCCGGAGTCGTTGAACGCCTCGACGATGCGACGCGTGCCGTAGGCCGTGGCCTCGAGCAGGGCGCGGTAGCCCTCCTCCGGCGTGGTGCTGAGCGTCTGGCCGACGATGACGCCGGAGAGCTCGTGGTCGACGAGCACCGAGCGGTTGCCGCTGTGCCAGTCGAGGGCGACGAGGCCGTGCGCCCCGACGGGCTGCTCGTAGGCGAGGTCGGTGAGGTGCTGGTGCACGCTCTTGCCGGCGGCCTCGGCCGCGTCCACGGCCGACTGCGGCACCTGGTTGCGGACGTACCAGGCGAAGATGTCTCCCACGCCCGACTGGCCGGCCTCGTAGCCGTAGAAGCCCTCGGTGATGCCGCCGTCCACGACGCCGCACATGCCGGGGACCTCGGCGAGCTCGGAGCCGTTCATGACGTGGCAGGTGCTCGTGCCCATGATGGCGACCATCTGGCCGGGCTGCGTCGCCTTGGCGGCGGGGGCCGTGACGTGCGCGTCGACGTTGCCGACCGCGACGGCGATGCCCTCGGGCAGGCCCGTCCAGCCGGCGGCCTCGGCCGTCAGCGTGCCGGCCGCGGAGCCGAGCGCCCCGATCTCGTGGGCGACCTTCGACTCGGCGAAGTCGGCGAAGTCGGGGTTCAGCGCGGCGAGGAACTCGCGGCTCGGGTACTCGCCGTCCTGGAGGATGCCCTTGTAGCCGGCGGTGCAGGCGTTGCGGACGTAGCGCCCGCTGAGCTGCCAGATGATCCAGTCGGCGGCCTCCACCCAGTGCTCGGTCGCGGCGTAGACCTCCGGGTCCTCCTCGAGCAGCTGGAGGCCCTTGGCGAACTCCCACTCGCTCGAGATGAGCCCGCCGTAGCGGGGCAGCCACGACTCGCCGCGCTCGCGGGCGAGCTCGTTGATGCGGTCGGCCTGGCCCTGCGCGGCGTGGTGGCGCCACAGCTTGACGTAGGCGTGCGGGCGGCCGGCGAACTCGGGCAGCTCGTTGAGCGGGGTGCCGTCGGCGGTGGTCGGCACCATCGTGCAGGCGGTGAAGTCGGTGCCGATGCCGACGACGCTGGCCGGGTCGACGCCCGAGGCGGCGAGGGCCTCCGGGACGGCGTTCTTCAGCACGTCGACGTAGTCGCTCGGCACCTGCAGGGCCCACTCGGCGGGCAGGCGCTCGCCGGTGCCGGGCAGGGTGCGGTCGACGACCGCGTGGGGGTACTCGAACGTCGCGCTGCCGAGCTCGGCGCCGTCGGAGACCCGTACGACGACGGCCCGTCCGCTCAGGGTGCCGAAGTCGACGCCGACGACGTGGGAGTCGGCGTGGTCAGGGGTCGCTGCCATGGAACATCCTTGTCATGGTGGTGAAAGTGAGCGCTCACATTGTGCCACGTGAGCGCTCACGCGTGCAATCGCGCCCCCGGTCGGAGGCGCGGGTCGGCTAGTGCCGGGGAGGCGCGGTCGAGAGCCGCACGACGAGCTCGGGGGCCATCGGGGCGACGGGCGTCTCGTCGCCGCCGAGCACGGCCTCGACCGTGTCCATGATGCGGCGGCCGAGGGCCTCGAAGTCCTGGCGGACGGTGGTCAGCGGCGGGAGGAAGTGCTCCGCCTCGGGGATGTCGTCGAACCCGACGATGCTCACGTCGCCGGGCACGCGGACGCCGGCCTCCGTGAGCGCGTGCACGACGCCGAGCGCCATCTGGTCGTTGGCGCAGAACACCGCGGTGACGTCGTCGCGCCGGGCGAGCTCGCGCCCCAGGGCGTGGCCGGAGGCGGGGGTCCAGTCGCCGCGGAGCAGCACCGAGGCGTCGAGGCCGAGCCGCGCGCAGGCGTCGCGCCAGCCGCGCTCGCGGTCGCGGCCGTCCATCCAGGCGTCGGGGCCGGCGACGTGGGCGACCGCCCGGTGGCCGAGCGACGCGAGGTGCTCGACCGCCCGCTCGGCGCCGGCCGCCTGGTCGATGGAGACCGGGTGATGACCGTCGTCGGCGACGCTGTCGGCCGTGACGAGCGGCACCGTCACGTCGGCCGAGCGCAGCACGTCGAGCGCCTCGGCGTCGGGGGCGATCAGCACCACCGCGGCGACGGCCTGGCCCACGAGCGCGTCGACCGCCTGGCGGACCCCGTCGGCGTCGTCGCTGTCGAGCGTCGCCATCGACACCTGGTAGCCGGCGCGCCGCGCGGCGCCGTTGAAGCCGTGCATCGTGCTGGACGGCCCGTAGAACGGGAACCCGGTGCTGATCAGCCCGATCGAGCGCGTCTTGCGGCTGGCGAGGGCCCGGGCGGCGAGGCTCGGGCGGTAGCCGAGGGCCTCGACGGCGGCGTCGACCTTGGCCTTCGTGACCGGGCGGACGGTGGGGTCGCCGTTGACGACACGGGACACCGTCTGGTGCGAGACGCCGGCAGCCCTGGCGACGTCGAAGAGGGTGGGCACGGAGACGATCCTAGGGAACGAGGGCCGGGAGCCGGGCGGGTGCCCGGCCGTGCTGCGGGGAGGCGACCCCTGCGGGGACGCCGGAGGCGCGGGTCGATCTCGACCCGCGCCTCCTCGTGTCGTCGACCGACCGACCGGTCGACGTCTCGCCTCCTACTTGCGGGAGGACGCGGCGCGACGCTTGTTGAAGACGTCGAACGCGACCGCGGCGAGCAGCACCAGGCCCTTGATGAGCGACTGGTACTCGCTGCCGACGCCGAGGATCGACATGCCGTTGTTCAGGATGCCGATGATCAGGCCGCCGACGATGGCGCCGGTGACCGTGCCGATGCCGCCCGTGACCGCCGCGCCGCCGATGAAGACGGCCGCGATGGCGTCGAGCTCGAACCCGTTGCCCGCGTTGCCGCTGGCGAGGTTGAGCTGGCCCGTGAAGACCAGGCCGGCGAGGGCCGAGATGACGCCCATGTTGACGAACAGCAGGAAGGTGACGCGCTTGGTCTTGACGCCCGACAGCTCGGCGGCGTGGAGGTTGCCTCCGATGGCGTAGACGTGGCGGCCGAAGACCGAGTTCTTCATCACCGTCGAGTAGACGACGACCAGGACGGCGAGCACGACCAGCACGATCGGGGTGCCCGAGTAGCTGGCGAGGAGGAACCCGATGTACATGACGAGGGCGACGGTGAAGACCATCTTCGTGACGAACCACAGGAAGGGCTCGTCCTCGAGCTGGTACTTGCGACGCGTGGCACGACCGCGGAGGCCCGTGCCGATCAGGGCGACGGCGGCGATGGCGCCGAGGATCAGCGTCAGGGGCTCGTAGCCCGTCGTGCCGAAGGCCGGCAGGAAGCCCGAGCCGATGTCGCGGAACCCCTGGGGGAAGGGCGAGATCTGCTTGGTCTGCAGGGCGATCTGCGCCGCGCCGCGGAAGGCGAGCATGCCCGCCAGCGTGACGATGAAGGCCGGGATGCCGAAGTAGGCGATCCAGAAGCCCTGCCAGGCGCCGACGAGGGCGCCGAGCACGAGGCAGAGCACCACGGCGACGGGCCAGGGCAGGCCCCACTGCGTGATCATGACCCCGGCCATGGCGCCCGTGAAGGCGACGATGGAGCCGACCGACAGGTCGATGTGGCCGGCGATGATCACCATCACCATGCCGATGGCGAGGATCAGGATGTAGCTGTTCTGGACGACCAGGTTCGAGACGTTGATCGGCGCGAGGGTGATGCCGTTGGTCGTGATCTGGAAGAACAGCACGATCACGATCAGCGCGATGAACAGGCCGATCTGGCGCAGCTGCCCGCCGAGGTACGAGACCGCACCGACGAGGGGGTTGCCGCCGGAGCCGGACTGCGGCTGACGGGAGGAGGGCGACCCGCCCGTGGGCTTCGGGTCGGTGGCCTGGGTGGGGCTAGGCGCGCTCATGGACGGGGCTCTCTCGTTCGAGGGTCATGTACTTCAGGAGGAACTCGGGGGTCGCCTCGGCGATCGGCACGTCGGCCGTGATGCGGCCCTCCGAGAGGGTGTAGACGCGGTCGCAGATGCCGAGCAGCTCGGGCAGCTCGCTCGAGATGACGATCACGCCCTTGCCGGAGTCGGCGAGCTGGTTGATGATCGAGTAGATCTCGTACTTCGCACCGACGTCGATGCCGCGGGTGGGCTCGTCGAGGATGAGCACGTCGGGGTCGGTGTACATCCACTTCGACAGCACGACCTTCTGCTGATTGCCGCCGGAGAGCTTGCCCGTCAGGGCGGCCACGCTCGGCGCCTTGATGTTCATGCTCTTGCGGTACCCCTCGGCGACGGTGCTCTCTTCCGAGCTGTTCACGAAGCCGGCGGTGGCGAGCTTGCGCAGGGCCGACCCCGAGACGTTGCGGGTGATGTCGTCGATCAGGTTGAGGCCGTACTTCTTGCGGTCCTCGGTGGCGTAGGCGATGCCGGCCGCGATGGCCTTGGTCACGGTGCTCGTGTCGATCTTCTGGCCCCGCTTGTAGACCGTGCCGGAGATGCCGGTGCCGTAGCTCCTGCCGAAGACGCTCATCGCGAGCTCGGTGCGCCCGGCGCCCATGAGGCCGGCGATGCCGACGATCTCGCCCGCACGGACGTTCAGGTTCGCCTGGTGGATGATCTCGCGCGACGCGTCGAGCGGGTGGTGCACCGTCCAGTCCTCGATGCGGAGGAGCTCCTCGCCGATGGACGACTCGTGCGCCGGGTAGCGGCTCTCGAGGTCGCGACCGACCATGCCCTTGATGATGCGGTCCTCCGAGACCTCGCCGGCGTGCATGTCGAGGGTCTCGATCGTCTTGCCGTCGCGGATGATCGTGACCTTGTCGGCGATCTCCTTGATCTCGTTGAGCTTGTGGCTGATGATGATCGACGTGATGCCCTGGCCCTGCAGGCTCTTGATGAGGTCGAGCAGGTGGGCGGAGTCGTCGTCGTTGAGGGCGGCCGTGGGCTCGTCCAGGATGAGCAGCTTGACCTTCTTCGAGAGGGCCTTCGCGATCTCGACGAGCTGCTGCTTGCCGACGCCGATGTCGGTGACCTTCGTGATGGGGTTGTCACGGAGGCCGACCCGGGCGAGCAGCCCGGCGGCGTCGAGGTTGGTCTTGTTCCAGTCGATGAAGCCGCCCTTGGACTGCTCGTTGCCGAGGAAGATGTTCTCGGCGATCGACAGGAAGGGGCTCAGGGCGAGCTCCTGGTGGATGATGACGACGCCCGCGGCCTCGGAGTCGTTGATGTTCTTGAACTCGACGGGCTGGCCGTCGAGGAGGATCTGGCCCTCGAAGGAGCCCGTCGGGTAGACGCCCGACAGCACCTTCATCAGCGTCGACTTGCCGGCGCCGTTCTCGCCGCAGATCGCGTGGACCTGGCCGCGCTCGACCTCCAGCGTGACGTCCTGCAGCGCCTTGACGCCGGGGAACGTCTTCGTGATGCCGCGCATCTCGAGGATCGTGTTCGCCACGTGTTCCTTCTTTCGTGCATGGGGTGGGGCAGGGCTGTGGAGCGGGGGAGGCACGGCGCGGCTGCACCGCGCCTCCCCCGCTCCGGTGAGGGACCTACTTGAGGTCGGCCTCGGTGTAGTAGCCGCTGTCGACGAGGACTTCCTTGTAGTTGTCCTTGGTGACGGTGACGGGCTGGAAGAGGTAGGTCGGGACGACCTTCTCGCCGTTGTCGTACGTCTTGTCGTCGTTGGTCTCGGGCGTGTCGCCCTTGAGCAGGTCGTCGGCCATCGTGACGGACTGGTCAGCGAGCTGACGGGTGTCCTTGTAGATGGTCGAGTACTGCTGGCCGGCGATGATCGACTTGACCGAGGCGGCCTCGGCGTCCTGGCCGGTCACGATCGGCAGGTCGGAGTCGCTGTAGCCGGCGCCCTCGAGGGCCGAGATGATGCCGATCGAGATGCCGTCGTAGGGCGAGAGCACGCCGTCGAGCTTGGTGCCGCCCGAGTAGGTCGACGCGATCAGGTTCTGCATGCGGGCCTTGGCGGTCGCCGGGTCCCACTGCTGCGTGGCGGCCTGGGTGAACTGGTCCTGGCCGGAGCCGATGGTCAGCGAGCCGTCCTCGATGTAGGGCTTGAGGGTGTCCATGGCGCCGTTGAAGAAGAACGTGGCGTTGTTGTCGTCGGAGCTGCCGGCGAACACCTCGATGGTCTTGGGCTCGGCGCCGTCGACCTTCTTGCCGTCGGCGTCGGCGAGGCCGAGGCCCGTGAGGAGGCTGGTGCCCTGGTCGACGCCGACCTTGTAGTTGTCGAACGAGACGTAGTAGTCGACGTTCTCGTTGCCGGTCAGCAGACGGTCGTACGAGATGACCTTGATGCCGGCCTTGGCGGCCGAGTCGAGCTGGTCGCTCAGCGAGCCGCCGTCGATCGAGGCGACGATGAGCACCTTGGCGCCCTTGGTGATCATGTTGCTGACCTGCTGGACCTGCTGCGGGATCTTGTTGTCGGCGTACTCGAGGTCGACCTTGTAGCCCTTGTCCTCGAGGGCGCTCTTGACAGCGTCGCCGTCCTTGATCCAGCGCTCGGAGACCTTGGTCGGCATCGCGACGCCGACGAGGGCGCCGGAGGTGTCGCCGCCGCTGCTGCCGCTGTCGGCGCCGCGGCCGCCCGCTCCGCCGGAGCAGCCGGCCAGGGAGACTGCCAGACCGGCGGCGACGATGCCGACGATGAGCTTCTTGTTCTTCACGGTGATTCCTTCGTGTCCGTGTCATCTCGACGGCGTCGTCGATGACGGATGGTGATGCTGTGGAGGTGGTGCTGAAGGGTGGTGCTCGTGCGTGGTGCTCGGTGGTGCGGACGGCCGGGGAGGCACGCGGGAGGGCGTGCCGGGCTGGCCGGTGGAGCGCGTCCTGGTCGGCGGCGGGGCCGCGTCGGGGACGGGCCGACGGGGTGCGTGAGCGCCCGTCGGGGGTCGGGGGTCAGACGGCGTCGAGCGCCGTGACGGAGGCGCGGCGAGCCGTGCCGCGGGTCGGCGACGCGGACGCGTCGGGCGCGGTCGCCGCGGGCGAGCGGCGGGGGCGGACGGTCGACGCGGGGGTGGCGCGCGAGCCGTCAGGGGTGCTGGTGTTCACGGTGACCTCTTCGTCAGAGAACGTGTCTCGGAGTGAACCGTCGTGCTCGATCACTGTCATGTGAGCGCTCACATCGGGTGGTTCGGGGCAATACTGAATGAGCATCCGTCCGATGTCAAGTCGTCCGCGCATCCGGCATGGTTCACACGTTCGCAACACGGCGTTCACGACCCTGAGCGGATGACGAGGCACCATGACTGCATGCTCGCCGTGACCGCCACCGTCCACACCGCGCACGACAGCGCCGGCCTGTTCTGGCTGTCACGCCGCCTGCTGGCCGAGCACGCGGCCGCCCGCGTCGACGAGGGGCAGTACCTCGTGCAGCTCGCCGACGCCGGCACGGTGCTGCTCACGGAGCTGCCCGACCTGCTCCGCTTCGACGTCGTGGTGCGCGACGAGCTGGCCGGGCGTCGCACCCGCCGCGCGCTCGAGGCGGCCCTGCTGCGGCTGTCGACCGGGACGGTGTCGGCGGTCACCTGGCAGTCCGAGCCGCTCGGCCACGAGGCGCTCAGCGCCTAGGGCGGCGGGCACAGGTGCCCGGCTGCCCGGGCGCCTGCGCCTGCGCCGCCGACGTCAGATCGCGGTGATCGTCCAGCTCGCGACGTGGCTCTCACCCGGAGCGAGGCGCACCAGGTCGATGCCGCTCGTGAAGGCGTCGGGCGGGCAGGTCATCGGCTCGACGGCGAGGCCGACGCGGTCGTTCTCGCGCTCCGGACGGTCGGCCGTGTGCACCTGCACCCAGGGCAGCTCGGGGCCCCAGGTCATCTCGACGCCCCCGCCGTCGGCCGCCGTCAGCCGTGCCGTCGCGACCTGGTCGTCGCCGGTGCGCGCCAGCTCGGTGAAGGCGTGGTCGACGAAGGTCTCGCCGACGACGCGCCCCTCGCGGAAGTCGAAGCCGTCGCGCTCGGTCACCCCGTGCACGCCGGTCGGCACGAGGCGGTCGTCGGTCACCTCGAGGTAGCTGTCGGCCGGCAGGGTGAGGGTCCAGTCGTCGACCCGGCCCTCGCCGGCGACGAGGTACGGGTGCGGCGCGACGCCGTAGGGCGCCTCGCCGTCGCCGACGTTGGTGGCCTCGACGGTCGTGGTGAGGCCGGCGTCGCCGAGCTCGTAGGTCGCACGGAGCGCCAGCCGCCAGGGGTAGCCGTCGCTCGGGGCGAGCTCCGTCACGAGGGAGGCGCGGTGCGGCTCGCTCGACTCCACGCGCCACTCGGCCCAGCCGACCAGCCCGTGCAGGGCGTGCCCCCGCTCGACCTCGTTGAGCGGCAGCTGCAGGGTCTCGCCCGCCTCGTCGTAGGCGCCGTCGACGATGCGGTTCGGCCACGGCGCGAGCAGCGCCCCGCGGTAGAGCGGGCGGACCACGTCGGCCGCGAACGGGACGACCAGGTCGCGGCCGTCGTGCGTGAGGCTGCGGAGGGTCGCGCCGACGGCCGCGAGCTCGGCCCGGTACGGGCCGTGCTCGAGCGAGACGGGCGCGCCGCTGACGGGCAGCGGGCCGGCGGGGCCGGTCAAGGTGGTGCCGGTCGTGGTGGGGGTGGTCGTGGTGACGTCAGGCACGGTGTCCTCCGAGGGCGACGGTGTCGAGGTGGGCGTTGCGGAAGCGACCCTCCGGGTCGACGGCGGCGGCGTGCGCCGCGAAGTCGTCGAGGCGAGGGTAGCGGGCGCGCAGCGTCTCGTGGTCGAGGGTCGCCACCTTGCCCCAGTGCGGTCGTGCGTCGAAGCCGGCCAGCGCCTCCTCGACCAGCGGCAGCACCGCCAGCACCGCCTCCGCTTGACGCCGCCACGTGAAGTGGAAGGCGACGCTCTGCCGGCCGCCGCTCGGGCTCAGCCACGCCGCGTCGGGCGCGACCGTGCGGATCTCGCTGACGAAGATGACATCCGCGAGCCGGTCGCCGATCGCCCGGAGCGCCTCGACGGCCGCGGCCGCGTGCTCGGCGGGCACCAGGTACTCGCTCTGGATCTCCTCCCCCGCGCTCGGCGTGAACTCCGCGCGGAAGTGCGGCAGCCGGTCGAGCCACGGCCCGGGCTCGCCGAGCTGGGGCGTCACCGCGTCGGCCGCCGTGTCGGGCAGCATGTGCAGCGCGGCCTCGGCCGGACGGCCGCCGAGCTCGCGGAGGTCGAGGCCCGACGAGCCGACGCCGTCGACCCGGGCCTTGCTCCAGACCTGCTCGACGACGTCGCCGGTGTAGCGGGTGAACAGGCTGACGCTGTAGGCGTGGGCGAGCACGGCGTCGAGCTGCTCGAGCGCGGCGGCCCAGGGCAGCCCCTGGTGGACGGTCTGCACGACGTCGAACGTCGGCACGGTGTCGAGCTCGAGGGCCGTCACGACGCCGAGGGCGCCGAGGCCGACGACCGTCGCCTCGAAGGCCTCGTCGCCGCGGCGGACGACGTCGAGCGAGCCGTCGGCGCGGACGATCTCGACCGCGCTGACCGAGGCCGAGAGGGCGGGGTTGCCGACGCCCGAGCCGTGGGTGCCGGTCTGGACGGCGCCGGCGACGGAGATGTGCGGCAGCGAGGCCAGGTTGGGCAGGGCCCGGCCGTGGCGCTGCAGCTCGCGGGCCAGCACGGCGTGCGTGGCGGCCGCGCCGACGCGGACGACGTCGCGGTCGGCGTCGAGCTCGATCGGCACGCCCAGCGCCTCGGTCGAGACGAGCACGCCGTCGGTGTCGGCGATGCGGCTGAACGAGTGGCGCGAGCCGAGCGCCTTCACGCGGCGGCTGGAGGCGACGACGTCGCGCAGCTCGTCGACGGTGGCCGGACGGCGGAGGTCGGTCGTCGAGTACTCGACGTTGGCGGCCCAGTTGTGCATGAGACTCCTTCGGCTCGGATGGCGGTGGCCAGTCTACGTGAGCGCTCACTCCGTCCGCCCGGGGCGACCGGTCCCCCTTCTCTGGGGCCGAGGTGTCCCCCCAACTGGGCCCGTGTCCTCCGTTGCGCGGACACCGGCCGTGCGGTTGCCTTGGCATGCGCCGACAGGACGGCGCCGCACCACCACGACCAGGGGACCCTCCAGCATGAGCACCACCAGCTCCGACGCCGACGGCGTCACCGCGACCGGCGCGCGCCTCGGCGCCCGCGGCCGGACCCGCCCCCGCGTCGACCCCGCCTCCGTCCGGCCCGAGCGCGTCGTCGCCCTCCGCCGCCGCAGCGCCCCCCGCTTCTACCTCACGTACCTGCAGTCGCCGAACGACGGCAGCGACCCCGCGGTGCCCCTCGGCACCTGCCTCGTGCTCCGTGCGATCGGCGGCCAGACGCCGCGCCGCGTGTCGGTCGAGCTGCCGCACGACGTCGTCCGCACCGCGTCGTCCCTCCGCCGCGGCGCCTCCGTCGGCATCGCCACGCCCGGCGAGCTCGACGAGCTGGCCGCCCTCGGCACCGTCTTCGTCGAGTGGGTCTCGCGCGACGGCGTCACCCGCACCGCCTGGCTGCGCGTGCCGCCGACCCCGGCGCGGTACCGGGCCGGGACCGCCCGCTAGGCCACGCCCGCCCGCTAGGTCGCGCCCGCCCGATGGGTCGAGCCCTCCCCCGGGGCGCGACCACCGCCTCCGGCACGGCCCCCTCAGCGGCGGTGCGACGCCGCGGGGTGGGAGTCGGGGAGGCGCGGGCCGCCCCCGGTGTACCGCTCACGCAGGGTCTGGCCCGGCACGTACGCCTCACGCACCCTGCCTCGACGCCGCAGCTCGGGCACGACGAGCTCGACGAAGTCGCGCAGCGTGTCGAAGGAGTGGTACTGGCGGAGGTTGATGCCGTCGATGCCCTCCTCGTCGAGCCAGCGCTCGATCTCGTCGGCGACGACCGTCGGGGTGCCGGCCACGAAGAACGCGCCGCCCCAGGCCTCGTCGACGCTGTCGACCAGCTGGCCGACGGTGATGTCGAGCGGCAGGGCCGCCGCCCCGGGGTGGTCGAGCCGCCCCTCCGCCTCGAGGGCCTCGCGCACGGTGCGGTCGCGCGGGTGCGAGGGGGCGTCGAACGGGACGCTGCGGTGCACGAGCGCGCCCTGCTCGCTCGCGAACGACCGGTAGAGGGCCAGCTTCTCGGCCACCGCCTCCTCGGTCTCGGCCGTGATGACGCCGGCCTGCACGATGAAAGACACGTCGTCCGCCGACCGGCCGGCGTCGACGGCCGCGGCGCGCGTCGCCTCGGCCACCTGACGCACGGCCCGGCCGCCGGTGAACACCACCTCGGCGTGCTGGGCGGCCTGCGCGACGCCGGTGGGCGACGCCGTCGCGAGGAAGAGCACCGGGGTCCGCTGCGGCGACGGCTCGCTGAGGTGCGGGCCGGCGACCCGGAAGAACCGGCCCACGTGGTCGATCGCGTGCACCTTCGACGGGTCGGTGTAGACGCCCGAGCCGGGAGCCAGGCCGTCGGCCGCGGGGTCGGCGACGACGGCGTCGTCCTCCCACGAGCCCTCCCACAGGGCGTAGAGCACCTCGAGGTACTCCGCGGCGCGGGCGTACCTCTCTTCCTTGGGGATCTGGTCGTCGAGGCCGAAGTTGCGGGCGGCGCTCGGCAGGTACGAGGTGACGACGTTCCAGCCGACCCGCCCCTTGGTGAGGTGGTCGAGGGTCGACATGCGGCGGGCGAACGCGAACGGCGGCTCGTAGCTCGTCGACGCCGTGACGCCGAAGCCGAGGTGCTCGGTGACGGCGGCCATGACGGGCACGACCAGCATCGGGTCGTTCGCCGGCGCCTGGATGCCCTCGAGCAGCGCCGGGGCGGGGCTGTCGCCGTACACGTCGTAGGTGCCCAGCACGTCGGCGAGGAAGACGGCGTCGAAGCCGCCGCTCTCGGCGAGGCGGGCCAGCTCGATCCAGTACGCCATGTCGGTGTACTCGCGCCGGTGGTTGCCGGGCAGGCGCCAGAGGCCGTGCGTGATGTGCCCGACGCAGTTCATCTCGAACAGGTTGAGGATGAGCTGCTTGGGGCGGGTCTCGGTGTCGGTCACGTCGACGACGATGCCACACCGCGCCTCCGGCCGGGGGCGCGTTGCGCCGCGTTGCGGCCCGTTGCGGCGGGTGGCCGGGGCCGGGGCGGGGCGGGCGTCGCCCTGCGCTGGGTCGGTGCGGGTCGGGCCGGGGCTCAGCGGCGGCGGCCGCCCGTGACGGCCGGGCCGGAGCCCGTCGCCGTGCCGCGCACCACCGGCACCGACCCCGTCACGGCCGCGACCGACGAGGTGATGGTGCGGAGGCTCGACGTCGACAGCTGCTCCTGCGCGTGGCCGTGACGGGGGAAGCCGCGGCGGGCCAGCGCCACCACGACGAAGCTCGCGGCGACGACCACCGCCGCCGAGAACGGCAGCGCGCCGAGGCCGGTGACCCCGGTCAGCTGCGCGCCGAGCGCCGCGCCGCCGGCGATGCCGACGTTCGAGCCCGCGTTGATGAGCGCGCCCGCGATGTCGGGGCTGACGCCGCCCGCGCGGATCGCCGCCGCCATGAAGAGCGTGCCGGTCGTGCCGTTCGCGGCGACCCACACGCCCGCGACGACGAAGGTGCCGACGAGCGAGCCGTGCACCAGCGGCAGCGCCGCGAGGGCCACGGCCATCGTCGCCACGGCGACGAGCAGCGTCTGCCGCGGGGCGCGGTCGACGAAGGCGCCCGCCGTCAGCAGCCCGACCACGCCGGTCGCCCCGAGCACCAGCAGCGCCGTGCCGACCGCGTCGTCGCCGAGGCCCGCGGTCACCAGGTACGGCCCGACGTACGTGTAGACCACGTAGTGCCCGGCGAAGAGCAGCAGGTCGGCGACGACCACGGCGAGCAGCCCGGTGCGGGCCCACGACCGGACCGAGCCGACGTGCGGGTACGACTCGCCCCGCACCGCGGGCAGGAACGCCACCGCGACGACGGCGAGCAGCGCGGAGGCGGCGGCCACGGCCCCGACGGCGGCCCGCCAGCCGAGGTGGTCGCCGACCGTCGTCGCGAGCGGCACCCCGATGACGAAGCCGAGCGAGCTGCCCGAGTAGACGAACGCGATCGCGCGGCCGGCCAGCCGGGGAGGAACGATGCGCGTCGCGTAGGCCGACGCGACGGAGAAGAAGAGGGCGTGCGCGACGCCGCCGACGACCCGGCCGGCGCACACCACGGCGAAGGAGGGAGCCAGCGCCACGATGAGGTTCGACGCCGTGTAGCCGACGAGCGTGGTCACGAGCACGGCCTTGCGCGGCACGCGGGCCGTGGCCCAGGTGAGCGGCAGGGCGAGCAGGGCGACGGCGAGCGCGTAGACCGTGACGACGACGCCCATGCGCGACTCGGAGACGCCGAGGTCGACGCTCATCGTCGACAGCAGGCCGACCGGCATGAGCTCGGTGGTGATGGCGAGGAAGGTCGACAGGCCGAGCACGGCGATGCCGACCACGGCCGACGGGGTCAGCACGTGGACGGTGCCGCGGGCGGCGGCGGCCTCGGCGGCGAGGTCGGCGGTGCCGACGTCGCTGACGCGCATCGAGCCCGTGTAGGTCGAGGGCACGCGGACGGGCTCGGTCTCGGGCCGGTCGGCGGGGCGGGTGGTGGTGTCGGTCACGAGGGCCTCCGTTCTCCCGCACGGAGGCGCACGACGACGAGCGTCGGGACGCGCCGGGGCCGGGGCCGGGGCGCTGCGCACTCGTCGCGGGTCAGGTCTGACGGGTGTGGGGGTGTTGCCGCTCCACGACGAGGGCGCTGTCCGTCCAGTGTGACACGGCCCCCTCCCCCGCCCGCAAGGCCCCCGAGCGGGCCGGGCTACGCCCTGGGCGCACGCACCGGCGGGGCCCCCGGCGCGCGCCCCGGGTCGACGCGGGCCCCGGCGGCGTCGCGCGCCGCGACGAGCAGGTCGGTGAGGACGGTGCCGCGCGACCCCGCGTCCTCCGGGTGCCACTGCACGCACCAGAGGGGCGCCTCCTCGTGCTCCATCGCCTCGGGCGTGCCGTCGGCGGCCCAGGCGACCACGCGGAGGCCCCGCCCCGGCCGGGCGACGGCCTGGTGGTGCGAGCTGCGCACGTCGAGGGTCGTGGCCCCGAGCACGCTGGCGAGGCTGCTGTCGTCGGCGACGCTGACGACGTGGTCGACCATGCTGTCGTCGACGTCGGCCGCGACGTGGCCGTCGAGGTGCTGCACGAGGTCGCCGCCGAGGGCGACGTTCACGAGCTGCATGCCGCGGCAGATGCCGACCAGCGGCACGCGCGCCGCCACGGCCGCGCGCACCAGGGCGATCTGCGCCCGGTCGGCGTCGGGGAAGGTCTGGCCGCCGTGCGGCTCGGCGACGTCGCCGTCGTAGGTCGACGGGTCGACGTCCTCGCCGCCGGTGAGCACGACGGCGTCGGCCGCGGCCAGCCGGCGCCCCAGCTCGTCGTCGCCGGCCTGCGCGGCGGCCACGCGGTCGACCACGAGGCCGAGCGCCTCGGCGGCGGCGACGACGGAGGCGGTGAGCCGCTGCAGCTCGGCCTCGAACGCGGGGTCGTCGCGGCCGCCGTCGGCCACGTCGACGACGAGCAGGCGCCGGGCGCCGTGGGCGTCGGCGGGGCGGGCGTCGGCGGGGCTGGCCTCGTCGGGGCGGGCGTCGTCGTGTCGAGGGCTCAGGAGCGACATGCGCCCATCGTGCCACCCGGGGCACGACGCCACGCCGTCTCCTGAGAGCTCGACGCGACCCGCCGCTCGGCAGGGCGCACGGCGGTCCGGGCCGGTACCGTCGGAGGCGCACGACCCCGGACCACGCCGGGGCGGCAGAGAGGTCACGCCATGTTCGAACCGGAGAACCTCCGAGACTGGGTCGGCCTCGCGGTCGTCGACCCCACCGGCGACAAGATCGGCACGCTCGAGAGCATCTACTTCGACACGTCGAGCGACGTGCCGTCGTTCGCCGCCGTCCAGGTCGGCATCCTCGGCCGCACCCGCCTCGTCTTCGTGCCGCTCGACGGCGCGCTGGTCGCGCCGAAGCACCTCAAGGTGCAGTTCGACAAGAAGCTCGCGAAGGAGGCGCCGTCGATCGAGACCGACGGCGAGCTCGAGGCCCAGCGCGAGCAGGAGCTGTTCGCCTACTACAGCCTGCCCTACACGCTCGGCACGGGCGGCGAGCGGCGGCTCGGCCGCCGCTAGGCGGCGCCCGTCGGTCGACGGGGGCAGCGAGGAGGCGCGGTGCCGGTCGGCACCGCGCCTCTCGTCGTGCAGGCGGGCAGGAATGCGGGCAGGCGGGCGGGCGGCCGGCCGGCCGCGCCGCGCCGCCCGCGGCTCGGCTAGCGCGTGCCCCGCACCCGGATCTCGGCCAGGCCCACGTTTCCCGTGCTGGCGCTGACCCCGGTGACGGTGAAGCGCACCGACGTGGTGCTGCGGCTCGGGAACGACACCGTGGTGGCCGAGCCGTCGTCCGCCAGGGCGGGCACGTCGACGGTCGACCCGTCGGAGAAGGTCAGGGTGCCGGCGGTCACCTGGTCGGAGCCGTTGGGCCGGTCGTGCAGCACGACCTGGTCGGTCGTCACCGCCGTCGGCCAGGTCAGCGTCAGGGTGACGCCGGTGCGCCCCCAGGGGGCGACCCACTCGGCGGTCGGCGCGGTCGGGTACCCGTCGGCCACGCCGTCGATCGCCTTGTCGGCGGTCTGGCCCGTCGACGGGTCGTCCCACGCCGCCGTCGCGACGGCGCCGGCCGTGACGTCGACACGGGTCGGGGCGGGGGCCGGGGCGGGCGTCGTGGTCGCCGCGGCGGTCGACTGCACCCGCACCTCGGCCAGGCCGACGTTCCGGGTGGTCGACGACACGGCCGTCACCGTGACGCGCACCGACGAGACGGAGCGGGCCGGGAACGAGACCGTGGTGGCGCCTCCCCCGTTCGCCAGCGCGGGCACCGTGACGGTCGAGCCGTCGGAGAACGTCAGGGTCGCGCCCGTCACCTGGTCGTCGGCGTTCGGACGGTCGCTCAGCACCAAGCAGTCGACGCTGCGGGCCGCGGCCCAGGTGAGCTGGAGCCACGAGCCGGCGCGGCCGCCGACCGTCGCCCACTCGGCGGTGGCGACGCCCGGGTAGCCGTCGGCGACGCCGTCGATCGCGGCGGCGGCGGTCTGGCCGTCGGCGCCGTTCTCCGAGCTGGCGGTCGCGACCGCGCCGGCGGTCACGTCGGTCGCCGGGTCGGTCGGGGTCGGCGTCGTCGGGGCGGGCGTCGTCGGGGTCGTCGGGGCGGGCGTCGTGGTGACGGGCCCTCCGCCCGGGGCGGTCGTGGTCGGCGTGCCGACCGTCTGCTCGCGCGACAGCCAGGAGTACTCCGGGCGGCCCCAGCAGGCGTCCCAGCTCGCGCAGGTGCCGTCGTCGGAGGCCGCGTACCGGAAGAACGCCAGCGACTTGGCCCGCACCTGGTCGTCGGTGAGGTTCACCGGGAGCTGAGAGAGGCCGTAGCCCCGCCAGCCGGCGAAGCCGGGAGCGGTGGTGAGCTGCCGCCGCGCCGCGTCGGTGAGGTAGGCGACGACGTGGTGGTCGGGGTGGTCGCCGTCGTCGATCGCTCCGACGTGGTCGAGGGTGTCGACGTTGGTCGGGGCCACGCCCTTCATGATCGTGACGAGCTGCGCGCGGAGCTCGCCCAGCGAGTAGCTCGTGAGCCCGTCGACGGTGCTGAGGCGCGACTGCGTGCCCGCCCACAGCTGGGGCAGGCTCTGCCGGCCGGTGGCCGCGAAGCCCTTCCCGTCGAGGCCGCCGTCGGGGAGGTGCAGGAAGACCATCTGGACCTTCGACGACCCGCCGAGGCGGGAGAGCCCGACGGCTCGGCCGCCGAGCGAGACGGTCGTCGACGACCACGTGTCGGCCACGCCGAGCGTCTGCGCGTAGGCCGCCCGGACCCCGGCCTCGCGGCCGCGCCAGTAGGTCGACGCACGCCCCGCGTCGCCCGCGGTGACGTAGACCGTGGTGACGCAGCGCCCGGCACGGAGGTCGGTGCCGAGGGCCGTGCTCTGGAAGAGCAGGTCGTCGTCCTGGTGCGCGACGACCGACAGCGTGGTGCCGGCCGCGCAGCCGGACTGCCGCAGCGACGGGGCGGCGGGCAGGGCGGCGGTGCCGGTGGTCGCGGCCTCGGCCGGCGCGGCCAGCGGCCCGACGAACAGCGGCGCGAGGGCCAGCGCGGCGACGGCGACGGCCACGAGGCGGAGGGCGCGGGGGGACGGGCGCCGGGGCGTCCTGCGGGTGCCGACCCGCGACTCCCCCCGGCTCGGGGCCGTCGTGCTGGTCGGCTCACTCATCGCCGGCTCCTGTCGTGCTCAGTCGGTAGAGGGTGGCGGTGGGCGTCGTCATGACGGCCTCCCAGCGGTCGTCGGCCGCGAACGCCGCGGCGAGCTCGGTGTAGTCGTCGTACGACTGGAAGCCGTAGCGGTCGTCGTAGGCGCCGACCACGTCGGAGACGAGGACCCACCGCTCGGTCGCGTCCCACGCCTCGAGGCCCGAGGTGAGGCGCGCCTCGTCGGCGGCCGCGTCGTACGACGACGTGTCGGGCCAGCCGCCGAGCGCCTCACGGGTGAGGTACTGCACCTGGTCGTAGCGGGCGGTGCGGGCCCCGGGGGTGGCGTTGCCGGTGCCGGGCACGAGCAGCGCGGCGCCGGCGGCCGCGGTCTCCTCGTAGCGGGAGGTGACGCGCGTCGTGTCGGCGCTCGCGACCCGGTTCCAGTCGAGGGCGGTCGCGCCGAAGACGTTCACGCCGACCACGACGACGAGGGCGACCGAGGTCACGACCACCGCGGCCCGCCGGCGGGCACGGGCGGAGGACCGGGCCAGCCGCGGCAGCAGCCGGTGCCAGGGCAGCGACGCCGCGAGCACGCTCAGCCACGGCGCGGCGAACAGCGTGACGCGGAAGATGCCCTCGGCGCCGTAGTTCGTGGCGACCACCAGGCTGACCGGGCTGACCGCCGCGACGGCGAGCGCCCAGGCACGGCGGTCGCCCCGTCGCAGCACGACCGTCACGAGCGCGACGAGGCCGAGCAGCACGAGCACGGCCGCGGGCAGCGCGAAGGCGAGGGTCTTGACGACCGGCACGGGCAGGGTCGCGGCCGAGTGCGCGGGCGGCGCGGCGTTCGACACCACGTCGCCGAAGGCGGTCGGCAGCAGGAAGGCCCCGAGCACCGACGCGTTCGACAGCGCCCACAGCACGGCGGGCACCAGCACCAGCGCCGGCAGCCACCACGGGCGGACCAGCCGGAACGCGACGAACACGACCAGCGCCGCCGTGGTGAGGTACGGCGAGATTTGGTGCGTGACGGCGAGGGCACAGCCCAGCACCAGCACGGCGGCGAGGCGCCACGGCGCGACCGACGCGGGGCGCGACCGACGTCGCGCGCCCGAGATCGGCGGGCGACCGCTGAGGGCCAGTGCGAAGACCGACAGCGAGAGCACGACGCCGAGCGACTGGGGCGAGAAGTACAGCGTGTTGAGCGTGAGCGTCAGGCCGAACAGCCCGCCGGCGATCCAGGCGCGGCCGTCGTCGGTCAGGAACCTCGCCGCGAGGACGGTCGCCGCGAGGGTGATCAACGGGCTGATCATCACCGGCCACCAGGTCGCGACCACCATCACGTCGCGGAGGCCCGCGACGTCGGCGGCCCAGGCCACGGCCGCGAACAGCCCCGACCACGACTGGAAGATGTCGACGCCGGTCGACGTGCCGCCGTTCGCCCGGATCGACTCGACCACGCCGACGTGCCGCGCCGCCGAGACCATCGTCGGGGTGCCGTAGGCGATCGCCTGCGACAGCACCGCGGCGCCGCTCAGGCTCATCAGGGGCAGCGCCGGGCTGCGTCGCGACACGACGGCGACGACCGCGGCCGCCACGAGCAGCACGAGGCCGGCCCACCACAGCGGGCCCTCGATCGAGAGCAGGCCGCCGGGGGGCGGGTCGCCCCGGACGAGCAGCGACGCCACGACCACGAGGGCGACCCCGGCGACGGTGGCGAGGGGCACCAGCGGGAGGCGGGCGGTCGACGCGGCCCGCGCCTCGGCGGGGGCCTCGGGGTCCAGTGCCCGTCGGTCCAGGGCACGGGGGTCCGGGGCCTGGTCGCCGGGCCGAGGCACCTCGACGGCCGGGGCCTCCGGGAGGCGCCCGTCCCGGAGTGCCCGGAGGTCGCGTCGCACCGCGACCACCAGCATCACGACGGTGGCGGTCGCGACGACGACGGCCGCGGGGACGGGCACCCAGACGTGCAGGGTCGCCATCGTGATGCCGGTCAGCACCGCGGCGACGAGACCGCCGACCAGAGCCACCAGGGTGAAGCGGGAGGCGCGCAGCGGGCGCGCGAGGAGCGCCGGCGCGACGCCGAGCTCGAGCAGCAGGAAGACCGTGGCGGTCGCCTGGCGCAGCACGACGAGGTCGGCGACCAGCGCGACCGCGAGGCCGAGCAGGGTGAGGGCGACGAGCGCGGCGGCCGCGAGGCGCGACACAGGGCCCATCGTCGGGACGGGCAGGGGGGTTCCGTCGCGCGGGAGCTCGGGGTGCACGCCGTCGGGGCGCGCGCTCACGGTGACGGGGACGACTCGGGGCACGAGCGATCTCCAGGGGTTGCCGTCGGCGGGGAGGGACGTGCTCGCCCGCCGAGCCTGGGTGGGGCGGGGCGGAGGGGTCGCGGGCACGCACGGTCGAGGCCGGCGTCGTTCGGGTACGGCGGGCGCGGGTAGCCTGCCGGTCCTGTGAGTGTAGCCCGGCACCCCGGAGGCCCCGCGACCCTCGAACGGGTGGCATCAGGGCGTTTCTGCGGGCAGGACGGCCGCTCGGCTTGACCACGGAGCCCCCGGCGGCGAGGCTGTCGACGGCCCTCCCGGCCGCGAGCTGCTCGCGGCGACCCCGACGCGGACGGCCGGAGAGCTGAGACGTGCCCCGCAGACCCCCGCGCCCGAGGCGCGTCGTCGCGGCCGTCGGGCTGCTCGTCGCCGCCGTCGCCGTGGCCGTCGCGGCCACCGTGTCGACGAGCACGGCGCGGCAGGCGGACGACGCGGGCGGCCCCACCTCGACCTCGACCTCGACGCCCGGGAGGCACCCCGACGTGACCGACCGCCCCTCCAGCACGCCGAGCCCGGAGCCGACGAGCTCGGCCGCGGCCGAGCCTGCGCCGTCGACGGGGGCGGACGGGACGGGGGTCGGCGCGGTCGCGCCGACCGGCAGCGGCCAGGCGATGCCGGCCAGCTCGGGGCCCGGCTGGACGCGCACCTTCTCGGACGACTTCGCGCACCCGGTCGCGGCCGGGCGCTTCCCCGGTCGGTACGACGACAGCTGGGTCGCCTACGACGGCTTCACCGACACGTCGGGCATCGGCGACTACCGGGCCGACGCGGTGTCGGTGCGCGACGGCGTGCTCGACCTCGCGGTGTCGGCCGGCGACGGCGCCGTCACGAGCGCCGCCGTGGTGCCGCTCGTCGGCGGCGAGTGGGGCGGGCAGGTGCACGGGCGGTTCAGCGTGCGGATGCGGGCCGACGCGGTGCCCGGGTTCTACGCGGCCTTCCTGCTCTGGAGCGACGACAACGACTGGGACGACGGCGAGGTCGACTTCCCCGAGGGGCGCCTCGACGGCACGGTCAACGGCTACAACCACACGCCGGGCGACCCGTCGGTGAACTCGTTCGTCGGCGACACCGGCATCTCCTTCGACGGCTGGCACACGTACACGATCGAGTGGCGGCCCGACCGGATCGACTACCTCGTCGACGACCGCGTGTGGGCGACCACGAGCGAGGCGCTGCCCACGGCGTCGATG
Organism: Frigoribacterium sp. Leaf164; assembly: GCF_001423665.1. NCBI lineage: Bacteria > Bacillati > Actinomycetota > Actinomycetes > Micrococcales > Microbacteriaceae > Frigoribacterium > Frigoribacterium sp. Leaf164. Next base: position 434,264 of record NZ_LMOX01000001.1, on the reverse strand, counting down.
CACTGGGTGATGCAGGTCGAGGCGGCCGGCGAGACGCCGCCGGACGGCGCAGGGCACGTCGAGATCGACTGGGCGACGATCGACCGGTACGACGGCTGAGCCGGGCCGCGGCGCGCGTCGACGGTTCAGGGCGCAGCGCCTGCCCGGGCCGACAGCGGCCCCGCGGCGCGGCCCGCCCCTGAACGCTCGACGTCAGGCCGCGCTGCGG
>NZ_LMOX01000001.1:433932-434034 GCF_001423665.1 Frigoribacterium sp. Leaf164 | reverse complement strand
GCAGACGCGCGTCGACGGTTCAGGGAGCAGCGGCCGCCCGGGCCGGCAGCAGCCCCGCGGCGCAGCCCGCCCCTGAACGCTCGACGTCAGGCCGGGCTGCGT
>NZ_LMOX01000001.1:391695-433907 GCF_001423665.1 Frigoribacterium sp. Leaf164 | reverse complement strand
GCAGACGCGCGTCGACGGTTCAGGGAGCAGCGGCCGCCCGGGCCGGCAGCAGCCCCGCGGCGCGGCCCGCCCCTGAACGCTCGACGTCAGGCCGCGCTGCGGCGCCGCGGCCGACACGCGTCGACGACTCAGGGAGCAGCGGCCGCCCGCGGCGGCAGCGGGCCCGCGGCGCGGCCCGCGCCTGAACGCTCGACGCGGGACCGCGCGGCGCGGCGCGGCGCGCCCTAGGCGAGCACGCCGAGGTGCTCGAGCAGGATGCTCGTCCCGATCAGCACGAGCACGACGCCGCCCGCGATCTCGGCCGGGCGGCCCAGCGCCGAACCCACCTTCGCCCCGACGAGCACGCCGACGAACGTCAGCACCGCCGTCGTGACGCCGATCAGCGCGACCGACGCGCCGATCGACACCGGCAGGAACGCCAGCGTCACGCCCACCGCCAACGCGTCGATGCTCGTCGCCACCGACAGCACGACGAGCTCGCGCAGCGGCACCCGGTCGGCGTCGACGTCGTCGTCGGGGTGGGCCCGCGCGGCCTCCCAGATCATCTTGCCGCCGACCAGCGCGAGCAGGCCGAAGGCGATCCAGTGGTCGACGCCGGAGATCACCGGGGCGAACGCCGTTCCCAGCAGCCAGCCGATGAGCGGCATCAGGGCCTGGGCGGCCCCGAAGGCCAGGGCGATGACGACGGCGTTGCGCAGCGCCCGCGCCCGCAGGTGGAGGCCCTTGCCGAGGGCGACGGCGAAGGCGTCGGCGGAGACGCCGACGGCGATGAGGAGGAGGGCCCAGACGCTCACGGACGACCTTTCGAGGAGACGAGCACGAGGCGTCGTCGCCCGGCGGAACTCGACGATCCTGGCACGGCCCCGGGGGCTCGACTGCACGGAAAGGGCTGGTCAGGCATGTTCGACGAGACGAAATCCTGGGTTGGAGCAGCCGCACCGCAGCCGCAGCCACCCGCCGCACGCGCCGCCGCACTGCTCAGCGCGCGCGGACGTGCCGCCGCAGGACGGCCTCGAGCTCGTCGAGGTGCCGACCGTGCGGGAAGGCCGTCGCGACGTGCTCGCGCGCCCGCTCGCCCAGCCCCTGGTCGACCTCGCGCCACCCGAGGGCCGCGCCGACCGTCGCGGCCAGCGCCGCCTCGTCGCGCGGCGGCACGAGGAAGCGCGCGAACTCGCCGGTCAGCACCTCGGGCGCGGCACCGACCGCCGTCGCGACCGCGGGTCGCCCGGTCGACATCGCCTCGACCAGCACGCGGCCGAAGGCCTCCGGCTCGGCCGACGGCATCACGACGACGTCCGCGGCGTGCAGCAGCGGCACGACGTCGCCCTGCAGCCCGAGCCGCCGCCAGCTGCCCGGCGGCAGCGCGTCGAGGGCCTCGGCGACGGCCGCGTCGGGCTCGGGGCCGGCGAGCACGAGCACGGCCCGGCGCGGATCGAGCGCGAGCCTCCCCCACGCCCTCACGAGCGCGTCGACGCCCTTGCCGACGGTCAGCCGGCCGTAGGCGAGCGCGACGCGGGCGCCGGGCGCGAGGTCGAGCCCGAGCGCTCGACGCGCGGTCTCCGCCTCGGCCGGCCCGCCGAGGGGGTAATCGCCGGGATCGACCGCGTTGTGGACGACCGTGACGCGCTCGGGCTCGAGGCCCGCGGCCACCCAGACCGCCGCCATGTGGTGCGAGACGGCCACGAAGTGGGCGACCCCGGACATCACGAGGCGGGTCCGCTCGTAGTTCGGCAGGTGGTGCAGGTGCGCCACCACGGGCAGGCCCGCGGCACGCCTCGCCACCTGCGCCCAGACGATCTGCTCGGGGCGGTTCAGCCACAGCACGTCGGCCCGGGCCCGACGGGCCTCCGCCACCGACGGGCCGAAGGCCGCCAGGTCGCGGAGAGCGCTCCGCGGCGCCGCGTCGAACCGGAACGGCCCGCGCAGCGTCGCCCCGACGGCCTCGTAGGCCGCCCGGTGCTCGCCGTCGACGTGCCAGAGCACCGTCGTGTCGTGCCCGCGGGACGTCAGCCCCGTGACGTCCTGCAGGGTGCAGACCTCGACGCCGCCGACCGGCGCGAGCGTCTCGACGGTCGTCAGCACCCGCAGGGGCCGCCCCTCGCTCACGGCCGGGGCACGAGGGAGTCGCGGGCCGGGTCGCCGGCACCGCCCACGGTCGCCGGCGCGGTCGCCGGGCCGCCCGCGGCCGGGCCGGGGCGGTCTGCCCGACCTGCTCGGCCGCGCACGGGCCAGCTCGGCTCGTCGACCGGCGCGACCCACGAGCTCCGCCGCGCGGCGCGACGGCTCACGAGGTAGGCGCGGGGCCCGGACGGGTAGCCGCGCAGCTCGGCGAGCACGAGCGACCGCGGGTAGCCGTGGCCAGCGTCGCCGGCCGCGCCGTCGGCGCCGGCCGCGCCGTCGGCACCGTCAGGACCGTCCGCACCGTCGGCACCGGCGGCACCGGCGCCACCGTCGGCGAGGTCAGCACGGGCCGCGCCCGGGGCACCGGCCGGGGCGTCCTCGACGACCGGCCCCGCGCCTCCCCCGATGCGGCGCACGCTCTGGACGGCCATCGACCGCACCGCCAGGGGAAGCTGCCAGGCGAGGCCGAGCAGGTGCCGAGGGTCGCGCAGCACGAGCCCGGTGAGCATCGCCGTGAAGCCGAGGCCGTTGCCGCGCAGCTGGTGCAGCAGCTCGTCGGTGCCGCGGCGGTGCCGGTGGTGGACGACGGCGCCGGGCTCGTAGGCGATGCGCCCGCCCGTCCAGAGCACGCCCACGAGGGCCGCGAGGTCCTCGCCGCCGCGGGCCGGCGTGCCGGTGCCGAGGGCCAGGTCGAAGCCGCCGATGCGGTGCAGGGCGCTCCGCCGGAACGACATGTTCGCGCCGGCCCCGAAGGCGCCGACGCCGTAGACGGCGAAGCGCCGCACGAGCTCGCCGTCGGCCTCGACGCGGACGCGTGCTCCGGTGAGCAGCCCGCCCGCGGCCCGCTCCGGGGTGAGCACGAGCGGCTGCCAGGTGCGCTCGCCGCTGAACCCGCCGTAGTAGCGCTCGAACCAGATCTGCGCCGGGGTGTCGAGCTCGGCGGGCAGGATGAGCCCGGTCACGGCGTCGATCGACGGGTCGTCGACGTAGGGCCGCGTCAGCTCGCGGAGCCAGTCGGGCTCGACCCGCACGTCGTCGTCGGTGAAGACGACGATCTCGCCCCGGGCCTCGGCGACCCCGGCGTTGCGCCCGGCCGAGATGCCACGACGGGGCTCGTGGACGACCCGCACCCGGTCGCGCCCGGCGACGAGGCCGGGCAGCACGTCGTCGACCGGCAGCACGGGCCGGTTGTCGACGATCAGGAACTCCACGTCGGGGTGGTCGACCCGGGCGAAGCCGTCGAGCATCAGCTCGAGGTCCTCCCGACGCGCGACGATGGTCGACACCACCACGGTGACGCTCAGGAGGCGGTCGTCCGGGAGGCGAGGAGGTCGCGCCTGCTCCGCGGCGCGCGCCCCGGGCACGAGCGCGAGCAGCGGCGCGAGCCGTGCCCGCGTCGCCTCCGGATCGGCGTCGAGCGCGAGCTCGAGCGACCCCACGGGTCGGCCGTGCCAGGTCGCCACCACGAGGGCGGTCGCGTGCCGGTCGTCGGCCACGAGGTCGGGCAGGGGCCGGGAGAGATCGACGAGCAGCACCCGCCGGGGCGCCGGGTCGGCGGGGTGCGGGGCGCGGGTCACGGGGTCTCCTCGGGGGCGGGGTGCGGGGCGGGGTGCGGGGCGGGGTGCGGGGCGGGGTGCGGGGCGGGCTGCGGCGCGGGGGCGGAGCTGATGGCCGACTCGACCCGCGACTCCCCGGGGCCCTCGTCGGCGGGCTCGACCCGCGACTCCCCGGGGCCCTCGTCGGCGGGCTCGACCCGCGACTCCCCGGTGCCCTCGGGCTGGGGACCTCGGCGGGCCGCGGCCAGGCGGCGGAAGAACCACGGCAGGCAGGCGAGCGCGACGACCACGCGGCCGAGGTTCCACTCGAGGGTCTGGGGCAGCAGGGTCGAGGCGCCGGCGACGACGACCGTGGCGAGCACGGACCACAGCAGCGGAGCGGGGGCTCCGCGCCAGCTCGCCCGCGTGGGCAGCACGCGGAGCTGCAGCGCCGACAGCACCGAGTAGGCGATCACGGTCGCGACCGCCGCGCCGAGGATGCCGAGCAGCGGCACCAGCACGAAGTTCAAGCCGACGTTGACCGCCGCCGCCACAGCCGTGATGACGCCGATCGTGCCCGCCTTGCGCTCGATCGTGAGGAGGCGGCCGCTGGCTCCGCCGGCCGTCGCCGGGTAGGCGGTCAGGGCCACCACCCAGACGACCACGACGAGGCTCGTCGGGTCGAAGCTGGCCGGCACGAGGATCGGCATCGCGAACGGGGTGACCAGCGTGATCGCGAGCACCACGGGGTTCAGCAGCCGGTAGATCTCGTCGCGCGACCGGACGGCGAGGGCCGTCCGCTCGACCGCGTCGCGCATGCGGGCGAAGTGCGGCGCCCAGGCGTTCGACGTGAACGACAGCATCAGGATCACCGACGAGCCCACCACGTAGGCCACCTGGTACCGACCGACGGCGTCGGGGCCGAGCAGGCGCTGCAGCACGATCCGGTCGCCGGCGTTGAGCACGAAGTAGGCGAGGCTCGCGAGGGCGAGCGGCACGCCGAACGCGATCGCACGCCGGGTCACTCCGCGGTCGACGAGGCCCCGGAGGCGCGGGCGCGTCAGGACGAGGCCGAGCAGCATCGCGAGCGTCTGGCTGACGACGCTGCCCCAGGCGTAGGTGAGCGCGCCGCCCCCGAGCGTCAGCAGCAGGGTCAGGCCGATGACCTGGCCGCCGACGGCCGAGACGATGCTCGTCGTCGCGAAGGCGCGGAAGCGGTCCTCGGCGAGGAGGAGGGCGAGCATGACCTGGACGGCGGCGGACGGCGCCGTCCACAGCAGGACGACGAGGAGGAGGTCGTGGTCGGGGCCGAACCCGGCCGCCCCGGCCCACAGGGGCACGGAGACGAGGGCGGCTCCGGTCGCGACGAACGACACCACCAGGCCGACGGCGACGAGGCCGCGGGCGGCGCGGGCGTCGCCGTCCTCGGCGTGCTGCAGGACGAGGGCCTGGTCGAGGCCGAGCAGGGCCAGCACGCTGACGACCTGGAAGATCGCCTGCGCCGAGGCGAGCGCCCCGAAGTCCGAGACGCCGAGCAGGTGCGCGAGCACCGGCGACACGACGGTGCCGGCGACGAGCTGCAGCGACCAGACGACGACGTAGAGGAGGCCGCGGCCGAAGAGACGGGACTCGGCGGGGGGCTCGGGGGAGGTGGGTGCGGGGACGGGGACGGGGACGGGGACGGGGACGGGGACGGAGACGGGCGCTACGGGCGCGGCGGGGGGCACGGCACCGGCGGGCTCGGTCGCGAGGTGGCGCGGCGCTCGGGGCGCGCGGGTCGCGGGCGCGGGCTCGGCGATCGCGGGCGCGGCGATCGCGGGCCGGTGCTCGGGCACGGGCGAGGCAGCCGTCGGGCGTTCGGGGCGCCGGTGACGGTCAGGCGGGAGGGCCTGCATGGGTCGGGTCCTGTCGGGGTTCGGGTGGGCGCGCCCGACGTCGACGCACGGGGTGAGAGTGCGTCACGAGGCCAGGACGAGGGGTCGGCGTCCGGGTCGAGCGACGAGCCGACGCTATCCCATGGCCCCCTGAGCCACAACGCCCCGGACGGGGCCCCTGGCGCGGACCCGAGCCCGCGCCTCCTCGGTGTCCGCTCCTCGGCGTCAGCGCCGGTGTCCCCGGCGGGGCCGACCGGGGGACGGCGCCGAGACGCTGAGCCGACCGCGAGGACGTCCCCGGGCCGGCCCGTCGGGGGGGCTAGGCCGCGGCGGACTCCGTCGAGGCGACGACCGCGGCGACGACCGTGGTCAGCTGCTGGGCGACCTCGGCGTCGTCGGAGGGGTGGACCTCCGCGAAGCGCTCGATCGAGCCGGGGATGCTCAGCGTGACGTCGTCGAGCACGCGGGCACCGGCGATGCCGAGCGACTTGCGCGCCTCGTCCTGGGCCCAGACGCCGCCGAACTGACCGAACGCGCTGCCGATGACCGCGGTCGGCTTGCCGGCCAGGGCGCTCTCGCCGTAGGGGCGCGAGGCCCAGTCGATGGCGTTCTTCAGCACCGCGGGGATGGTGCCGTTGTACTCGGGGGTGACGACCAGCAGGGCGTCCGCCTCGGTGAGGGCGGAGCGGAAGGCGACCGCCGCCTCCGGCACGGACCCGGGCACGTCGACGTCCTCGTTGTAGAAGGGGAGCTGGGCGATGCCGTCGAAGACGGTCAGGGTCGCACCGGCGGGCGCGACCTGCGCGGCGGCCTCGGCGAGCTGGGCGTTCGTGGAGCCGGAGCGCAGGCTGCCGACGAGGACGAGGACGGTGGTCATGGGTTCTCCTTGGGTGGGGGCTGCGGACGGTGACGCGTCACCGAGGTACTACCCGGCGGGGGCGGGGGGCATTCCCGCGGGCTGGCGAGGCAGCCGTTGTCGGCGGGTCGCCGGGGTCGCCGGGGTCGGCGGCCGGGGTCAGCGGCCGGGTCGGCGGCCGGGGTCAGGCGTGGCGGATCGTGCTGACCACGTCGACGAGGCTGGGCTGCGCCGGAGCCGAGCCGAAGCCGAAGCGCACCGGCGGCGACAAGGGCGCGAGGGTGCCCAGGTGGCGGTCGCCGTCGCGGACCTCGGCCGCCGTCACGTGGCGGGCCACGGTGACGCCGTAGAACTCGCGGCGGCCCCCGCCCGCGGTGCCGGCCGTCCGGGCTCCCCGCACGAGCAGCCGGGCCACCGGGTCGACGAGGCGGAGCCACGCCGGCCGCGTGGCCAGCCCCCGCGGGACGAGCCGGAGCAGCATGCCGAGCGCCGAGACGCCGCCGACGGTGAGACGCACGTCGAGGTCGCCCGCGGTGATCCGCAGGCCGCCGTCGACGCGGTGGACGGCGACGGGCACCACCCGCACCTCGTCGAACGTGTACGTCGACGACACGTACTCGGCGATCACCTCGGTCGGGGCCAGCAGCGTCCGGTGGCCGTCGGGCGACTCCACCATCACGTCGCTGAAGCGCCCGAGCGGGGAGCTCTGCCACATGCCGACCACGACGCGCGTGCCGGAGGTCGTGCCGATGCCGGCGATGCGGCCGGTGAAGCGGTCGTCTGTGCGGGGCATGGCGGCGACGGTACGCCGCCGCGCCTGCGGACTGCTGAGCGTGCGGCCTCGTCCTGGTGCGGCAGCGTCCGGGTCGGGCCGCTGGGCTGCGGGGCCCCCGCCGCCGGGCCGCCGCGCCGCCGCTCGGCGTCGACCGTTCAGGAGGCAGCGTCGGCCCGTCCCGGCTCAGCGCCCGCGCGTCGGCTCGCCCCTGAGCCATCGACCGACCTGCCCCTCCGTCGCGCCCGTCGCCCCCGCGAGGTCGGCGACCGTCGCGCCGTCCTCCACGGCGGCGAGCGCCAGCCCGGCCCGCTCGGCCGTCAGCCGTCGCGTCGCCCCCTGCAGCTCCCGCAGCTGCTCGACCTCCTCCCCCGCCGTCAGCACGACGGGGAACGCGTCCGCGTCGCGGCGCTGCCCCTCGGTCGACCCCGCCCAGGCGGCGAGCCACGACCGCACGACCACCCGGCGCACGCCGACGCGGGCCGCGACCCTGACGGGCGACGTGCCGGCGTCGACCAGCCGCGTCGCGAGCAGCCCACGCACCACGGGCAGGGCGGCGAGCTCGCGGTGCACGGCCGCGACCGCCTCGACCAGCAGATCGACGTCGGGGTCGTGGGGCACGGGCGTCCTCCCTGTCGGCCGGCTCGTCGAGGTGTCGAGCGATCAGGAGCGGCACGCTCCTCCACGACGATCCTCCCCCGGATCAGCCCCTCGCTCCTGATCCCTCGACGCGAGCCGCCCGGGCCGACGACTGCGCGCCTCGCCGCTCAGTACCCGGCGTCGACGTCGACGACCCCCTCCGGGGCGCCACCGCTCGCGAGCGCCTCGACGTTCGCCCGCACCCGCGCCTGGAACAGCGGGGCGGTCATCTCCTCCGTGTTGGCCTGGTGCGGCGTGACCAGCGCCCGCGGCTCGCTCCACAGCGGGTGCCCGTCCGGCAGCGGCTCCGGGTCGACCACGTCGAGCCCCGCGCCGCCGATCCGGCCCTCGGCGAGCGCCTCCACGAGCGCGTCGGTGTCGACGAGCGCTCCCCGGGCGATGTTGACCAGCACGGCCGTGTCGCGCAGCAGCTCGAGCTGTCGTCGGCCGACCAGGCGCGTCGTCGCCTCGGTCAGGGCGGCCGCGACGACGACCACGTCCGCGTCGGGCAGCACCTCGTCGAGCTGGTCGGTCGTCACCGTGCGCTCCGCTCCGTCGACCTCGCGCGCGGTGCGCACCACCATCGTCACCCCGACGTCGAAGGGCTGCAGCAGCCGCAGCAGCTCCGTGCCGATGCCGCCCGCGCCGACGATGACGACGTGCGCCCCGTTCAGCGAGACGCCGCGCTGCTCGGACTCCCACGAGGAGGCGCGGGCCCTGATCTGCAGGGAGCGCAGCGTCGCCAGCACCAGGGCCAACGCGTGCTCCGCGACCGGGGCGCTGTAGGCGCCCTTGGCGCTCGTGAAGACGAGCCCCTCCCGCCGGGTCGCCCGCATCGTCTCGACGTGGACGTCCACCCCCGCGCTCGGCAGCTGCACGACGGCGACGCCGGGGTGCTCGTCGATCGCCCGGCGCAGCTCGCCCTGGTCGATCGAGCCCGCGACGACGATCATCCGGGTGTCGTCGCCGAGCGGCACCTCCCGGGCCCCCGACTCCTCGAGGGCCCGCCGGGCGGGCTCGGCGCCCCAGGCGTCGGCCCCGGTCGAGGCGGCGGGCAGGACGGTCACGGCGACGCTGGTCATGCGTCAATCTATCGATCAGGTCACGACCCCGTCCGGGGGGTGCCCGCGGTGGCAGAGTGTCGTCGTCGCACGGGGCCGCGCCTCCTGCGGCACGAGGCGCGGGTCAACGGCGATCCGCGTCTCCTCTCACCANCGGCAGGGCGCCACGTGGCGCCCGACGCGCCCGGCGAGGGCGACGGACCCGGGCGCACGACGGCCCCGACGACAGTTGTCGTCGGGGCCGTCGTGGTGCTCAGCGGACGCGGAGCCAGACCGTGGTCTCCCCCGGGAGCTGCGCCGCGCCTCCGGCCGGCGTCTCGACCGGACCGCTCGACAGCAGGACCTCGCCCTCGGGCAGGGCCGCCGCCTCCGTCGAGAAGTTCGTCACCGAGTGCCAGCCGTCGTGGCGCGCGAAGTGAACGACCGCGGGGTCGTCGTCGACCCAGGTGAGGTCCTCGCCGCGCTGCAGCTGGTGACGGAGCGCCAGGNGCACGACGGTAGAGCGACAGGGTCGAGTCGGCGTCGCCCTCCTCGACCGAGACGGCCGAGTCGGCGAACCAGGCCGGCTGGGGCAGGTGCGGCTCGTGCGTGCCGAAGCCGAACGCGGGCGACGAGGTGTCCCACGGGAGCGGGACGCGGCAGCCGTCGCGGCCCTTGAGGCCGTGCTCGGTGCGGATCCAGACCGGGTCCTGCAGCTGGTCGTCGGGGATGTCGGCGACCTCGAACAGGCCGAGCTCCTCGCCCTGGTAGACGTAGGCCGAGCCGGGCAGGGCCAGCATGAGCATCGAGGCGGCGCGGGCGCGACGCAGGCCCGTGGCGCGGTCGAGCTCGGGCGAGGTGCCGCCCGACAGGAGGAAGGCGTCGCCGTCGGTCGTCGCCGGCAGGCCGTAGCGCGTCGCGTGGCGCACCACGTCGTGGTTCGACAGGACCCAGGTGCTGGAGGCGCCGCTCTCGGCCGCGAGCTCGAGGTTCGACTCGATGATGGTCCGGAACTCGGCGGGGTCGAACTCGGCCCGGGTCAGCTCGAAGTTGAAGGCCTGGCCGAGCTCGGTCGGCCGCGCGTAGAGCGAGACGCGCTCGCGGGCGACCCAGGCCTCGGCGACCGCGGTGCGGGGCGGGTCGTACTCGTCGAGCACCTCGCGCCACTCCTGGAAGATCTCGTGGACCTCGTCGCGGTCGTACAGGGGGTCGCTGCCGTCGGTGGGCAGGCCGAAGTCCTTCGGGTTGGCGTCGCGGAGGGGCTCGACGAGGTCCTTGGCGAGCCCGTGCGCGACGTCGACGCGGAAGCCGTCCACGCCCCGGTCGGACCAGAATCGCAGGGTGGCCTTGAAGTCGTCGCGGACCTCGGGGTTGCTCCAGTCGAGGTCGGGCTGCTCGGGCGCGAACAGGTGCAGGTACCACTGCTCGAGGGTGCCGTCGGGGCGGGTGAGCCGCGTCCAGGCGCTGCCGCCGAAGTTCGACGGCCAGGTCGACGGCGGGGTGGCGCCGCCGTCCAGCCCGTCGCGGAAGACGTAGCGGGCGCGGGCGGGGCTGCCGGGCTCGGACGCGAGGGCCTCGCGGAACCAGACGTGCTGGTCGGACGTGTGGTTCGGCACGATGTCGACGATGACCTTGAGGCCGGCTCCGTGCGCGGCCGCGACCATGTCGTCGAAGTCGGCCAGGGTGCCGAGCCGTGGGTCGACGTCGCGGTAGTCGGCGACGTCGTAGCCGCCGTCGGCGAGCTCGGACGGGTAGAACGGGCTCAGCCAGATCGCGTCGACCCCGAGCTGGGCCAGGTACGGCACGCGCGAGGTCACGCCGGCGATGTCGCCGAGGCCGTCGCCGTCGGAGTCGGCGAAGCTGCGCGGGTACACCTGGTAGACGGTGGCCTGGCGCCACCAGTCGGCGTCGGCGACGGGGACCTCGGTGGGGGTGGCGTCCGTGTCGGTCATGGGGCTCCTCGGGGGGGTCGGAGTGGTCGTGGTGGGTGGTGCGGGTGGTGCGGGTCGAGCTCTCAGGTGCGGGCGGCACCCCGCCCGGGGTGCGCGGCCCGGCGGCCGGTGCCTCCTGAACGCTCGACGCGGCGGCGGGTGACGAGCGGCGCGCAGCTCGCGCCGCCGCACACGACCGCCGACGTGCGCGGACGTCGGTGACCGCGCTTGCACAGCCTAGGAACGGCCCCGGATCGTCGTCAAGACGAGCAGCTCCACCCGCAAGAAGACGGACCTTCATCCAGTCGACGGTGTAGCGAGCCTGGTCGGGCCTCAGTTGCCGCCGGAGATGAGATCATCTGTGCAAGCGCTTGCACCAACCGAGGAGGAACCATGGCCGACGAGACGAGCAGCACTGCACCCGAGTCCCCGCGGGTGCCCACCATGGACGACGTGGCCGTCGCGGCGGGCGTGTCGGTGGCGACGGTGTCGCGCGCCCTGCGGGGGTCGCCGAAGGTGAGGAGCGAGACCCGCCGCGCGGTGGTCGACGCTGCCGAGCGGCTCGGGTTCGTCGTCTCGCGGACGGCCTCGAGCCTCGCCACGGGCAAGGTGCGCCGCGTCGCCGTGCTGATCGGGGCGCCGCTGACCGACTGGTTCAGCGGCAGCATCCTCGACGGCATCTACGACGTGCTCCGCGCCGCGGGCCTCGACCTCCTCCTCTACCGGGTGCACGACCGCACCGAGCGCGAGGCGTTCTTCGCGGCCCTCCCGGCGCGACGCAACGCCGACGCGGTGATCGTCGCCTCCTTCGCCCTGTCGGACGCCGAACAGGCGACGCTGACCGCCCTCGACATGCCCGTGGTCTACCTCAGCCAGCGCGTCGCCGGGCACCCCAGCGTCGGCATCGACGACCTCGCCGCCGGCCGGACGGCCACACGGCTGCTGCTCGGCCTCGGCCACCGGCGCTTCGTCTACCTGCGAGCCGCGCCCGACCGCGACTTCCGCTGGAGCGCCCACGAGCGGGAGGCGGGATGGGCCGCGGAGCTGGACGCCGCAGGAGTCGCCGCGTCGGAGCGGAGCCTCCTCGAGCTCGCGGCGGGGTCGGGGCTGGGCGACGAAGCCGCGGCGCGCCTCCTGACGGGTCCGCTGCCGGTCGCGATGCTCGCCGAGGACGACGACCTCGCCCTCGGCGTGCTGGCGTCGCTCGAGCGACTCGGCGTGGACGTGCCCGGCGACGTGTCGATCGTGGGGTTCGACGGGCAGCGACGGGCTGTGGACGCCGGGCTGACGACCGTGTCGCAGCCGGTCGCCGAGCTGGCTCGGCTCGCGGCGGAGGCGGCGGTCGCCCTCGCGACGGGGCCGCGGACCACGGCACCGCCGGAGGTGCACGAACTGCCGACCACCGTGGTGCTGGGGCGCACGACCCGTGCTGCTCCCGCTGAGGGCCGGCGGGGCGACGCGTCGAGCGGTCAGGACGAGCGTGCGGCTCGAGGCACGGGGGGCCCGCCCGGCGCCACGACGACCTGATCCGTCGACCGGTGCGGGGTGCCGCCGGGTGCCGAGGAGCCGGGGTGCGGGGCGCCGGGTGCCGAACGGCGCGCGCCGCTCCCTCCCCCGCCGTCGCTGCGTGCGGATCGTCCCCAGCGCCCGGTGCCCGCCGCCGCTGTCGCGCGCAGCTCGACCAGGGTGGGCGGATGCACACAGCAGACGTCGTCGAGGTGATCGAGGCCGCCGGCGGGTTCGCCACCCGTCGGCAGCTGCGCCGAGCCGGCGCGACCGACCGCGACCTCACGCGGGCGGTGAGGTCGGGTGACCTGCACCGCCCCCGGCTCGGCTGGTACACGAACCTCCCCCGGGGCGACGCACGAGTCGTGGCGGTCAGCGTGGGAGGACGCCTGACGGGCGGGTCCGCCCTCTTCGAGCTGGGGGCCTGGATGTGGGAGCGACCGCCGCTCGTCACGGTGTCGGTCCCTCCCCATGCCTCGCGCCTGCGCCACCACAGGTCGAGCCGGGTGGTCTACGACGACGGCGACGTCAGGAGCCGCGGTGGAGTCGCGATGGTCGACGTGCGGGACGCCCTCGTGAGGGCCGTGCTCGAGGAGTCCTTCGAGATCGCCGTGGCGCTCCTGGACTGGGCGCTGCACGGAGGGCGCATCACGTCGCGCGATCTCCGCGACATCGCCGCCCGGCTGCCCGCGGACGCCCGCGGCGTCGTCGACTGGGTCGACGCGTCGAGCGAGAGCATCCTCGAGAGCGTGGTGCGGGTCCGCCTGCGTCAGGCGGGCTTCCACGTCACCTCGCAGGTGCCGAACGGCTTCGGCGAGCGCACCGACCTCGTCGTGGAGGGCGTCCTCGGCATCGAGACCGACGGTCGTCGGTGGCACGCCCAGCGCTTCGACCGCGACGCGGTCAAGGACCTCCGCGGCTACGTCGCGGGCAGGATCCCGATGCACCTCAGCTACGCGGTCGTGCGGTACGACTGGCGCCAGGTGCTGGACGCCGTCGAGGCAGCCGTCGCGCTCCACCGCCGGGGCGGTCGACGTCGCCGCCCGCCCCGGGACGCCTCGCGCCCCGTGCCGCCGTCGGCACGGGGAGCCGGGCGCCGGGCGTGGCGCCTGCCCCGGCGCCCGTCGCCGCTGGCAGCCGCTCACCGGGGTCGGCCGCCGAGCGCGGGAGGGCCACCGAGCCCAGGGCGTCCCGCTCCGAGCCCGGCACCCGGGGCACGGGGGCGACCCGGCGCGACGCACCCGGTGCGGGCGCGCACGGCGGCGTCGCCCTAGGCTCTCTGGGCGAGCCGACCGGCCCACCCGAAGGAGACCATCGTGACCGACGCCATCACCCCCGGCGCGCCCGACCCCCTCGCGTCGCCCACGGAGACGACCGACGAGATCAACTTCCGCACCCGCAAGTGGGTCCGCCCCGAGGACCTCAACGCGAACGGCACCCTGTTCGGCGGCAGCCTGCTGCGCTGGATCGACGAGGAGGCCGCGATCTACGCGATCCTCCAGCTGGGCAACGGTCGCGTCGTGACGAAGTACATCTCCGAGATCAACTTCGTGTCGAGCGCCGCACAGGGCGACCTCGTCGAGATGGGCCTCCGCGCGACCGCCTTCGGCCGGACGTCGCTGACCATGCGGGCCGAGGTGCGCAACATGGTCACCCGCCAGAGCATCCTGACGATCGACAAGATGGTCTTCGTCAACATCGGGCCCGACGGCGCCCCCGCTGCGCACGGCTTCGCGGAGATCACGTACGACCGCGACCGGATCCCGACCGGGTCGCTCAACAGCCAGGGCTGAGGCCCACGGCCGCTCGCGGGCTCCCGCCCGCGTGCGCCGTCGCATCGTCACGTCGTCGCGTCGTGGCACCGTCGCGTCGAGCGTTCAGGTGACGCTCGCGTCTCGGGCGTCGCCCGGGCGAGCGACGCAGCCGCTACCTGAACGGTCGACCAGCGCGCGGCGGCCGCTCCGCCCCGACCGCTTGTCGCCTCCGCCGCGTTCGGGCACCATGGCTCCGTGCCCCTCCTCACCGCCGTCTGCCGCGTCGACCGCCTCCTGCCCGACTCCGGCAGCGTCGGCGTGACCGCGATCGACAAGCGCCCACTCGACGTGCCCGTGCCCGTCAAACCGCTCGGCGTCTGGGGCGACGTCCAGGCCAGCCGCAAGCACCACGGCGGCCCCGACAAGGCCGTCTACGCCTACGCCGACGAGGACGCGCTCCACTTCGGCGACCTGCTCGGCTACGAGGTCACGCCCGGCCTGTTCGGCGAGAACCTCCGCACCTCGGGCCTCGACGTGACGGGGGCCGTCCTCGGCGAGCGCTGGGCCGTCGGCGACGGCCTGCTCCTCGAGGTCACCATGCCCCGCACCCCGTGCGCGACCTTCCAGCGCCGGCTCCGCGAGCCACGGTGGGTGGCGCGCTTCCAGGCTGAGGGCCGCCCGGGCGCCTACCTGCGGGTCGTGAAGTCGGGGCCCGCCGCGGCGGGCGACCAGATCGTCGTGGTGTCGCGCCCCTCCCACGGCGTCACGATCGGCGACTGCTTCGCCGGCCTGACGCCCGAGGCCGCGCGGTCGCTCCTCGACGCCGACGAGCGGCTCTCCGACGTGGTGCGCGGCATCGCGACCAAGGTCGTCGACCGCGACTCGGTGCAGTCTCTGCAGAAAAGTTGACCCTGGGCGACTAGTCGTGCGAGAGTAGCGCCTCGTGTCCTCCATCCGTCTCTTCGTGCTCGACTCGTTCGCGCGCCACGGAGACATGCACGGCCACCAGCTCCGGCTGCAGGCCGAGCAGGAGCACGTGCACTTCTGGACGGACGTCTCGGTCGGCGGCCTCTACGGCGCCATCAAGCGGCTGGCCGCCGAGGGGCTGCTCGCCCCGGTCCGCACCGAGCGCGAGGGGTCCTTCCCCGAGCGCCAGGTCTACGGCATCACCGACGCGGGCCGCGCCGCACTCGACGCGTCCCGCCGACACGCACAGGACGAGATCGTCCTGCGCCCCGACCCCTTCGACCTCGCCCTGACCCGCGTCGACCCCGACCGGGTCGACGAGCTCCCCGCCACCGTCCGGCGCCGTCGCGCCGAGCTCGAGCGGCTGCTCGCCGAGTCCGCCGACCACCGTCGACGCGCCGACCCTTGGCTGTCCGTCGCCGAGAAGCACGCCCTCTCGCACCGTGAGCACCGCCTCCGAGCCGAGATCAGCTGGCACGACACGCTGATCGAGGCCCTGCCCGGCATCGTCGCGGACGAGGAGGCGGGGGCCAGGCACGCACTGACCGGCAGGCCCTCGTCGGGCTGACCCGCGACTCCCCCTCACCGTCGACCACGACGCCCCTGCTCCGCCCGCTGCGCGCTCCGCGCCGGGCACACTCACCGCCGCCCCCACGGCACGGAAGGCCCCCATGACCGACGCACCCGCCCGCCCCGGCGCCGCACCCGCCGTGCCTCGTCACGCCTGGTTCGCCCTCGTGGCGCTCCTGCTGGGCATGTTCATCGCCCTGCTCGACACCACGATCGTGAACGTCGCCCTGCCCACCATCCGCACCTCGCTCGACGCCTCGGAGTCGACCCTGTCGTGGATAATCTCGGGCTACGCGCTGGCGTTCGGGCTCACGCTCATCCCGGCCGGCCGCATCGGCGACCGGATCGGCCACAAGTGGGTCTACTTCACCGGCGTGCTGCTGTTCACGCTCGCCAGCCTCGCCTGCGGCGTGGCGACGAGCGACGTCCAGCTCGTCGTGTTCCGCGTCGTGCAGGGCCTCGCGGGCGGCATCTTCGTGCCGGCCGTCACCGCGTTCATCCAGCTGCTCTTCTCCGGCCGGTCGCGCGGCAAGGCGTTCGCCATCATGGGGGCCGTCATCGGCGTCTCGTCGGCCCTGGGGCCGATCATCGGCGGGCTCATCATCCAGGCGTTCGGCGACGAGAACGGCTGGCGCCTCGTCTTCTTCGTCAACCTCCCCTTCGGCGTCGCGACGCTGATCGCCGCAGCCATCCTGCTGCCGAAGCGCGACGAGTCGCTGCCCCGCCCCGACAAGGGCCTCGACTGGATCGGCCTGGTGCTCGTCTCGGCCGCGTTCGTCGCGCTGCTCGTCCCCCTCATCCAGGGCCAGGACGAGGGCTGGCCGCTCTGGACCTACCTGACCATCGCCGCGGGCGTGCTGCTGCTCGCCGCCTTCGGCGCCTGGGAGGTCGCGTACACGAAGCGCGGCCGCACCCCCCTCGTGCCCCCGAAGCTGTTCTCGCACCCCTCCTTCACCGGCGGCGTCGTGCTCGCCCTCGTGTACTTCGCGGCCTTCACCAGCATCTTCTTCACGATCTCGCTGCTCTGGCAGTCGGGCCTCGGCAACAGCGCGCTCGCCTCGGGCGCCGTCGCCATCCCGTTCGCGGTCGGCAGCATCATCTCGTCGTCGCAGAGCAACCAGATCGCCCAGAAGCTCGGCCGCAACGTGCTGGTGCTGGGCACGGCGCTCGTCGCGATCGGCCTCATCTGGATGTGGCTCGTGCTGATGACCACCGAGGCGGCCGATCTGACCAACTGGCTGCTGCTCGCGCCGCTGCTGATCGCGGGGCTCGGCAACGGGTTCTTCATCGCGCCGAACGTGCAGTTCATCGTCGCGACCGTCGACCCGCAGGACGCCGGCTCGGCGAGCGCCGTCATCTCGGCCATCCAGCGGATCGGCTCGGCCGTGGGCATCGCCATCATCGGCAGCGTGCTGTTCGGGTCGCTGCCCGGCGGGCGTGAGCTCGCCACGGCGGCGGGCCGGGCGACCGGCTTCACCGACGCGGCCGCGGCGGCCATGGGGGTCAGCGCGGCGTTCGCGGTCGTCGCCTTCCTGCTCGTGTTCGCGCTGCCGCGGCGCGTGTCGCACGGTCGGCCCCCGGCCGGCGCGGGCGCGGAGCGGGCGGAGAAGAGCCCGGCGGGGTCGCGCTAGCGGGTCGCTCGACCGGCCGACGGCCCGCCGACCGGAGTCCTCTCCGGGCGGCGGGCCGTCGGCGTCGAGGGATCAGGGGCGAGCCGCCCGGCGGGGGCGGAGACGGCCCAGGCGGCGCCTCCCTCCTGAACCGTCGACGCGGGAGGCGCGAGAACGGCCGGCGCCCCGACGCCACGGCGCCCGCGAGGCCCACCGAGCCCCGTCCGGGCGTTCCCAAGCCTTCCGGTCCACACTGGTCCGATGCCCCTCGCTCCCCCGACGACATCGACGCGCCGTGACCGCGTGCTGCCGCTCGACGGTCTGCGGACGGTCGCCATCGCCTTCGTGGTGCTCTACCACCTGCACGTGCCCGGCTTCGGCAGCGGCTTCGTCGGGGTCAACGTCTTCTTCGTGCTCAGCGGCTACCTGATCACGACCCTGTTGGTCGGCGAGCGGGCCCGCACCGGCCGCATCCGCCTCGGCCGGTTCTGGCTGCGCCGCGTCCTCCGCCTCTACCCGACCCTGCTCGCGGTGGTCGTGGTCGGCCTCGCGCTCTGGTGGCTGATCGGCGACTACCAGGGCTCGACGATGAGCGCCCTCGGCGCCGGCCTGGTGGCGGTCACCTACACGGGCAACGTCGCTCGGTCGTTCCTCGGCGAGTCGCAGGGCGTCTTCTCCCCCATGTGGAGCCTCTCGATGGAGGAGCAGTTCTACCTCGTCTGGCCACCGCTCCTCATGCTGCTCTTCGCGCTGAAGGCCGCCCGCCGCGTCGCCGTGGCCGTGCTGGCGGCCCTCGTGGTCGCGTCGGTGGTCGCCTCGGGCGTCCTCTTCGACGCCCCCGCCGGAGGCGCCACCCCCGACATCTACTTCAGTCCTGTCCTGAACGTGGCCCCGTTGCTGCTCGGCTGCGCCCTGGCGCTGGTGCTGGGGTCCGACCGCGGCCGTGCGGCGTTCCAGGGCCGGTTCGGCACGGTCGCGACCTGGGCCGGCCTGGTCGGCGTCGTCGGCTCGTTGGCCGTCATCGGCAGCGGCTGGCAGCAGCAGGTCACCACGTTCACGGTGATGCTGCCCGGCGTCGCGGTGGCCTCGGCCCTGCTCATCGGCGGTCTCGCCTGCCGCCCGACCCTGCCGGCACGGGTGCTGTCGCTCGGGCCGGTCGCCTGGTTCGGCCGGGCTCTGTCGTACCCGATCTACCTCTGGCACGTCGTCTTCATCGCCCTCATCGAGCCGGTCGTGCCCGGTGCGCTCGGCACCGTGGCCGTCATCGCCGCGGCCGTGGCGACCGCCTGGCTGTCGCACCGCTTCGT
Organism: Frigoribacterium sp. Leaf164; assembly: GCF_001423665.1. Taxonomy (NCBI): domain Bacteria; kingdom Bacillati; phylum Actinomycetota; class Actinomycetes; order Micrococcales; family Microbacteriaceae; genus Frigoribacterium; species Frigoribacterium sp. Leaf164. Next base: position 415,426 of record NZ_LMOX01000001.1, on the reverse strand, counting down.
CGAGCAGCCCGCGCTGCGCCTCAAGGACCGGTTCGAGCCGTCGTCGACCCCGACCCGTGAGGAGTCCGGACGGGCGGAGGCTGCTCCCGCGACGTCCGTCGCCGCCGAGACGCGCCCGCGCGTCGACGCCTAGGCGCTACCGCCACCGACGCCGTCGCTGCCGCGAGCGCCGGCTACGCCCCCACCTCCACCAGCACGCGCGGCAGCTCGTCGAGCAGCTCGCTCGCGAGGAACCCCATCGGCCCGACGCCCACCGACAGCCGGTCGCCCGCCGTCGCGTGGGCGTGGGTCGCCCACACCGCCGCCTGCGCCGGGGTCGCCCCGCGGGCCGCGAGCCCCGCGACCGCTCCGGCCAGCACGTCGCCGCTGCCCGACGTGCCGAGCCCCGCGTGCCCCGCGCCCGACCGCCACAGCCGCCCGTCGTCGGAGGCCACGAAGCTCTGGCACGCCACCACGGCGCCCCAGCGCCGGGCGATCTCGAGGAGGTCGCTCGGCAGGTCGTCGACGTCGCGCTCGAGCAGCCGGCCGGCCTCGCTCGGGTTCGGCGTCAGGACGAGGCGCCCGCGCAGCGGGTCGACAGCGTCGCCGCACCGGGGCAGCACCCCCAGCGCGAAGGCGTCGAGCACGACGACGGCGTCGTCGCCGACGAGGTCGGGCAGGAGTCGCACCAGGGCCTCCGCCTCGTCTGCGTCGTCGAGCCCCGACCCGGCCAGCACGGCGTCGGCCCCCTCCAGGTCGCTCGAGGCCTGGGCGAGGGACGAGCCGACCACGTGGCCGCCGTCGGTCTCCCCCAGGGGCACGACCCCCGCCTCCGGCAGGGCCACGGCCACGTGCGGGGCGACGGACCCGGCGACGGCGAGGGTCAGGCGGCCCGCCCCGACCCGGAGCGCGGCCCAGGCGCCGAGCATGGCCGCGCCCGGGGTCCGCGCCGCTCCGCCGACCACGACGACCTGGCCGCGCGAGTACTTGCCGGCGCCGGCGGACGGGAGCTCCCACCCGCGGAGCAGGTCGGGGTTGACGACGATCTCATCGGGGCTGGACATCACGGTCTCCTCCGTGGGTCGTGACCGGGGCGTCGCCGCGGTCGAGGTGGGCGACGTCGGCGAAGGCGTCGAGGGTCCACCACGCGTCGCCGTCGGTGCGGGACAGCCGCGTGACGGAGGCGTTGGTGACGGTGTTCGACCGGGCGAACTCGAGCAGGTCGGCCTCGCTCAGGCCGGTGCAGACGTAGAGGAAGAGCATGACGACGGCGTCGTGGGCGGTCACGACGACCCGGTCGCCGGGCAGCTCGTCGAGGTCGCGCAGCAGCGACCGGACCCGCAGGGCGACGTCCGCCCACGACTCGCCGCCGGGAGGCCGGTGGTAGAACTTGCCCAGCCGCTCGCGCCGCGCCTCCTCGTCGGGGTGCCGGGCCGCGACGCCGCGCCGGGTGAGCAGGTCGAGGACGCCGAGCTCGCGGTCGCGGAGGCGCTCGTCGACCCGCACCACCGGGGCGAGCCCGGCCTCGTCGAGCGCGGTGCCGATGGTCTGCCGGGCCCGGAGGTAGGGCGAGCACCAGAACGACGTGGCGGACGAGCCCGCGTCACCTGCGTGGGCGGCGGGCACCGTGGAGGCGTCGAGCCCGTGCTCGGCGAGCCAGCCCGCGAGCGCCCGGGCCTGCTCGACGCCGCGCTCGCTGAGCGGCACGTCGGCGTCGCGCTGCTCGACGTCGATGGTCTCGGAGCCGGCCTGCTCAGCGGCGGTGGCGGCGACGTTGGCGGTGCTCTCGCCGTGCCGGAGGAGCCAGAGTTCCCTGATCATGCGGGCGACGGTAGGCCGATCGGCGCGGGCCCGCACGGCTCCGCGGCCGGGTGCGACCGGCCCCGCCGACGCTGCCTGGACGCGGGCCCCCGCCCGCACGGCGTCGGGAGGTACCCTCCGACCATGAGCGACGAGAAGATGACCCGACCCATCATGGACGGTGCCGACGAGGCCACCGACGCCGAGAAGACCCGTGGCCTGGCCGAGCAGGTCGAGCACGACCACGCCGGCGAGGGCGACGCGGCGAAGGACGACGTCCTCCGCGAGCGGCAGGGCGAGACCGGCACCGACCCGCAGGCCGCGGCCGACGAGGAGGCCGGCGAGGAGGCCCTCGACGACGAGCAGGCCGCCCCGACCATGCCGAGCTGACCGAGCTGACCCGAGCCGACCCGCCGCGGGGCACCCGGCGACGGGGCACCCGGCGAGGGGTGCCCGGCACGGACGACAGGAGGCGGTGGCCGCGTCGCCGACGCCGCCACCGCCTCCTCCACGCCCCGCTCACCAGCGTGGCGCAGGTCGCCCTCAGCGCTGTACGGCGTCGATCTTCAGCATGCGCGCGATGACGGAGTCGAGCTCGCTGTCGTCGAAGATCTTCTTCCAGTCGTCCTTGACGATCGACTCGCGGCCGTAGTCCATGGCGATGTGGCAGGCGTCGCTGAAGGGGTTCGAGCCGCGCAGGCCGTTGGTCAGCGCGATCCAGGTGTGGCCGTAGAGCATGGCGCGGGCCGCCTCGTAGGGCACTCCGACGCCGTCGACGGTCTCCTCCAGCGCTTCCTTGAGGAACGCGCCGACCATGCACGCGATCGTCTCGACGAGCGTGGGCTCGAGGACGGCGAGCTGCTTCACGGTCACGTAGTGCACCGCGATGACGGGGGCGTAGATCGTCGAGATGACCTGCGTGGCCAGCTCGCGCACGGGCGAGCCCTCGTCGACGCCCTCGAGCGCCGCGATGACCTCCTGCGGCGCGGCCACGCCGCCGAACGTGTCGGCCCACTCCTCCTTCGTGGTGCGCTCGAGGAACACCGACGGGTGGCACGGGTGCGCCACGGCGTAGTGGATGTCGTCGCGGTCGGCCAGCAGGCCGGCGTAGGCGGCGGCGGGGTCGAGGGTGAGGATGACCGCGCCCGACTTCATCGCGGGCACGACCTGCTCGGAGACCTTCCCGAGCACGACGTCGGGCACGGCGAGGATGACCACGTCGGCGTCGGCCACGGCGACGTGGGTCGGCGTGACGGTGCGGCCGAGCGACTCGATCAGCTCGACGCCGGCGGGTGAGGCCTCGCTGTAGAGGGCGGTGTAGGCGCTCTTGGCCAGGTTGTTCGAGACGCGCTGGCCCATCTTGCCGCCGGCGCCGATGACGGCGACCGTCACGTCGGGCGAGCCCTGGCCGTCGGCGTGGGTGACGGTGCTCTCGGGGGCGGTGGTGTCGAGGGTGTCAGTCATGGTTCTTGCTCCTCAGCTGAGAGATGGTGTGGGTGGTCCACTCGGCTTCGAGCCGCGTGGTGGTCTCGGGGTCGCCCTGCCAGGGCAGCCAGTGCTCGACGACCTCGTCGACGCCGCTGGTGCCGCCGTCGCGCGCGTCGAGCGCGGCACGGATGCCGTCGTAGTCGAGGCGGCCCTCCCCGAGGGGAGTGCTGGTGAGCGCGAACCCGACCCAGCCGTCCTGCCGCGAGAAGGCGAAGTCCTTGACGTGCCAGTTGACGACGAAGGGCAGGCACCGCGCCGTCACGTCGGCGGGGTGCTCGAGGGCCGCGACGGTGTTCGCGGGGTCGAGCACGATGCCGAGCCGCGGGCTGCCGACGGCCTGCACGACCGCCACGAGCTCGGCGGATCCGACCTGCTCGTAGGTCTCGAGGCCGAGGGTGACCCCCGCCTCCTCGTACTCGGGCAGCACGGCCCGCAGGCGACGCTCCGTCTCGACGGCGTCGGGACGGTCGTCGCCGGCCGTCCACATCGTGCGGACGAGGGAGGCGCGGAGCGCGACCGCGAGGCGCAGCCAGCTCCGCAGCACGGCCGGGTCGGTGCCCCGGGTGCCGAGCTGCAGCGTGAGCCCGAGCTCGTCGGCGAGCGCCCGCAGGGCGGCGAGCTGCTCGTCGTCGTGGTCGGTCAGCGGGGCGTGGTCGCAGATCTGGAAGAGCCGGACGCCCTGCGCCGCGGTGTCGCGCAGCATGTCGGCGAGGCTCATCGGCGCGGGCACGTGCTCGCTACCGCGCCAGAAGTAGGCGTAGGTGCTCAGGCCGATCACGAGGCGACCTCCGCGACCGCCGCGGCCGTCGCCACCGGCGCGACCGCCGCCAGCGCCAGCGCCTCGTCGAGGACGCCCTCGACGGCGGACACGTCGTGCGCGCGACGCCCCAGGAAGAGGCCGCGCACCTGCCCCCCGAGCTCGGTGAGCAGGCCGGGGCCGGCGCTGCCGCCGTAGATGACGCGGCTGTCGGCGTGCCCGGGCAGCGCGGCGAGGTGACCCTCGAGCGCGGCGACCACGGCGGCGATGTGCGTCGACGACGCAGGAGACTCCGCACCGATCGCCCACACCGGCTCGTACGCGACGACGACGCGTCCTGAGTCCTCGACGGCGGCGAGCGCCGCGTCGACCTGCCGCTGCACCTCGCGCGCGGCGACGGCGGCCGGCGCCCGGTCGTCCTCGCCGACGCAGATCAGCGGCGTGAGGCCCGTCCGCAGCGCGGCGGCCGTCTTGGCCGCGACGACCGCATCGTCCTCGTGGAAGAGCGCGCGCCGCTCGGCGTGCCCGACCTCGGCGATCGAGCAGCCGATCTCGGCGAGCTCGTCCGCGCTGACCTCGCCGGTGGACGCCCCCGGGCCGGTGGCCGAGAGGTCCTGCGCGGCGAGCCGCACGCCGGTGCCGGCGAGCACGTCGCGCACGGGGACGAGCGACGGGAAGGTGGGCGCGACGAACAGCTCGACGACCCCGTCGCGCACCGCGGGGTGGCGCCGGGCGACCTCGGCCAGCTCGGTCGCCCACGCGACGGTGCGCGCGTGGCTGAGGTACGTCTTGAGGCTGACCCCGATCGTGAAGGCCAGCGAGGCGGCCGTCACGACCGCGCGTCGATCCCGACGGGCTCGGCCGAGCCGTCGTAGCCGCAGATCGCCGCGACCTTGTCGGCCGAGGCGCTCGTCGTGTCGAAGCGGTAAGTCAGGTACTCGCGCGCCAGGCGGCGCATCAGCTCGACGCCGACGACCCGCTGGCCCATGCACAGCACCTGCGCGTCGTTCGAGAGGACGGCCCGCTCGACCGAGAACGAGTCGTGGGCGGTGACGGCGCGGACGCCGGGCACCTTGTTCGCCGCGATGGCGACGCCGAGCCCCGTGCCGCAGATCAGGATCGCGCGGTCGGCCTCGCCCGAGGCCACCATGCGGGCGGCGTCGACGGCGACGTGGGGGTAGGCGGTGTGCCCGTCGGAGCCGACGCCGACGTCGACCACGCTGGCGACGCCGTCGTTCGCCGCGAGGTCCGCCTTGAGGACCTCCTTGTAGTCGAACCCGGCGTCGTCCGATCCGACGACGATGCGCAGCTGGTCAGCCATGGTGGTGCCTTTCGTGGGGTGGTGCGGGGAAGGGGCGTGCAGGAGGCGCGGGTCAGGCCCGCTGCCGGCTCGCGACGACGAGGCCGACGGCCTCCGTGATCAGCGCGAGCGAGGTCGCGCCGGCGTCGGGGGTGCCGAGGCTCTTCTCGGCGTGCGGGCGGGCGCGGCCCATGCGCGGCAGCAGGTCGGCCGTCGCGGCGGCGGCGGCGAGGGCGACGCCGGAGGCCCGGGCCCAGGCGGTCGCGAGGTCGGCGCCCCGCTCGACCTCGGTACGGAGGGCCTCGTCGAAGGGCACGAGCACGTCGACCATGGTCTTGTCGCCGACGACGGCGCCGAACTCGAGGATCGCCTCGGTCGCTCCGCCGACGCCGGCCACGACGGAGGTGCGCGTCGGCGCCTCGTCGTCGCCGACGGCCGCGCCGAGGCTCGCCAGCGCGGAGCCCCACAGGGCGCCGGAGGTGCCGCCGGCGCGGTCGGACCAAGCGTCACCGGCCCGGTCGAGGAGGGTGCCCGCGCCAGCCCCGGCCTGCAGTGCCTCGCGGGCCGCGGCGACCGCGGCTCCCACGCCGCGGAGCATCCCGATGCCGTGGTCGCCGTCGCCGGCCACCGCGTCGATCCGGCCGAGCTCGTCGGCGTGCTGCTCGACGGTGGCCTGGACCGCCTCGAGGGCGGCGAGCACGAGCTCGGCCGCCTCGCGCGACGCGGCCGTCGCGGGCGGGACGGGCGCGGCGACGAGCGCCTCGAGCTCCGCGTCGTCGGCGCGCGCCGCGACGTCGACGGAGCCCTTCTTGTACGCCGGGGCGTCGGCGGGCGCCGCCCAGAGCGACTCCAGCTCGTCGTCGAGCCAGAACAGCGTGAGCGAGGCGCCGGCCATGTCGAAGCTCGTGACGAGCTCGCCGACCTCCGGCTCGACGATCTCGACCCCGGCCTCGCGCAGCAGCGCGTCGACCTTCGCGTAGACGACGAACAGCTCTTCGTACTTGACCGAGCCGAGGCCGTTCAGGAGCACGGCGACCCGCTGGCCCCGCGCCTCCTCGACGCCCTCGGGCCGCTCGGCGTCGGCCAGCAGCGACTCGACGAGCAGGGCGGCCAGGCCGTCGGCGGTCGGCACGTCGACCTCGCCGATGCCGGGCTCGCCGTGGATGCCCATTCCGACCGCCATGCGCCCCTCGGGCACGGTGAACAGGGGCTCGTCGGCGCCCGGCAGCGAGCAGCCGGTGAAGGCGACGCCGACGCTCCGGGTGCGGGCGTTGGCCGCCTCGGCGACGCGGACGACCTCGTCGAGCGACCAGCCCGCCTCGGCCGCGGCGGCGGCGACCTTGAAGACGGTCAGGTCGCCGGCGATGCCGCGGCGCTTGTGGGCCTCCGCCGCGGGGGCGCTGGCGATGTCGTCGGTGACGCGCACCGTGCGGGTCTCGATGCCCTCGGCGACGAGCTTCGCCTGCGCCGCGTCGAAGTTGAGCACGTCGCCCGCGTAGTTGCCGTAGCTCAGCAGCACTCCCCCGCCGCTGTGGGCGGAGCGGGCCACGGAGCGCACCTGCTGCCACGAGGGCGAGGCGAAGAGGTTGCCGAGGGCGGCGCCGTGGGCGAGGCCCTGGCCGACCAGGCCGCCGAAGGCGGGGTAGTGGCCCGAGCCGCCGCCGACGACCAGCGCGACGGTGCCGGGCGTCGACCGCGTGGCGCGGACGACGCCGCCGTGCACGCGGCGCACCCAGCGCTGGTTCGCCGCGACGAAGCCGTCGGTCATCTCGTCGGCGAAGTCGCTCGGGTCGTTGTAGAGGCGGGTCATGGGAGCTCCAGGGAGGCGGGGGTCGAGCGGCCGCGGCGGCGCGGTCGGCGAGGCGGTGGGGTGGGGCGCACGGGCCCGGGGAGGGGGACGCCCGGGCCCGTGCGGTCGAGGGGCCGCGCCGGGGCGGCGGCCGGCGGCAGCAGCCGGGTGCAGCTGCTGGCGGCAGCGGCCGCCGGCAGCGGCCGGGCCTCAGTCGAGGCCGGCCGTCGCGGCCAGGTCGCGGGCCTCCTCGGGCGTCGCGGCGCCCTCGGGCTTCTTCATCCGGCTCAGCACGACCATCAGCACGGCCGACAGGAGCATGAAGCCGCCGACGATGAACATGGGCACCTCGTAGTTGCCCGTCCAGTCGGTGACCGCCCCGGTGATGTACGGGGCGCTGAAGCCCGCGAGGTTGCCGATCGTGTTGATCAGGGCGATGCCCGCGGCGGCCGCGACGCCGGTGAGGAACTGTGTGGGCAGGGTCCAGAAGTTGGGCAGCGCCGCGAAGATGGCCATGGCCGTGACGGCGATCACCGCGATGGTGGCGGCGGGCGAGCCGGCGAACAGCGCGAGCGGGATGCTCACCGCCCCGACCAGCGCCGGCAGGGCGATGTGCCAGGTGCGGAGGCCGCGCTTCGTGGCGTCACGCGACCAGAAGTACAGCGCGATCGCGGCGGGCACGTACGGGATGGCCGTGATGAAGCCGCGCTCGGTGATGCTGAAGTCGGTGCCGTACTGCTCCTGGAAGCCGCCGATGATCGTCGGCAGGAAGAAGGCGAGCGCGTAGAGCCCGTAGACGAAGCCGAAGTAGATGAAGCTCAGCATCCAGACCCGGCCGTTGCCGAAGACCTTCCACATGCTGGGGTGCTTCCCGCCGGCGGTCGAGCCGGTCTTGGTCGCCGCCTCCTTCTGCAGGGCGCCGGTCAGCCAGACCTGCTCCTCCCGGGTGAGCCACTTCGCGTCGGCGGGCTTGTCCTTGAGGTAGAACCACGCCACGACGCCGATCACGATCGCCGGCACCGAGACGCCGAGGAACATGAAGCGCCAGCCCTCGAGGCCGAAGAACGCGCCGTCGTGGCTGATCAGCCAGCCGGCGAGCGGGGCCCCGATCACGGTGGTCAGGGGCTGCGCCAGGTAGAACAGGGCGAGGATCTTGCTGCGGTGCCGCGCGGGCACCCACAGGCTGAGGAAGAGGATGGCGCCGGGGAAGAAGCCGGCCTCCATGACGCCGAGCAGGAAGCGCAGTACGACGAGCTGCTCGAAGTTCTGCACCCAGGTGAAGAGCAGCGCCACGACGCCCCAGGTGACCATGATCCGGGCGAGCCACTTGCGGGCGCCGAACTTGTGCAGGGCGAGGTTCGAGGGCACCTCGAGCAGGATGTAGCCGATGAAGAAGACGCCCGACGCGAAGCCGAACTGAGCGGCCGACAGGGCGAGGTCGCTCTCCATGCCGTTCGGGGCGGCGAAGCCGATCGCGGTGCGGTCGAGGTAGTTGATGAAGAACATCAACGCGACGAACGGCACCAGCCGGATCGCGACCTTCCTGATCGCGGACTTCTCGACGGGGCTCATGGCCTCCGTCGCTCGGGCGGTGGTGTCCACATCGACTCCTTCGTGCTCAACGTCATCGTTCGGGCCGACCGTGGGCCCGGCGGCGTGGTGTCCATGCTGCCCCCGTCACGGCCAACTTGTCAACCGGTTGACCAGTCGGTGCACCCGACGGGCACCCGCGGGAGGGTCGCCAGCAGCCGTCCCGGGCAGCTCAGTAAGCTCGGGGCCGTGCCTGCCTACCCCGACGACGACCCCACGAGCCTCCGGCTCGAGCTCGAGCTCGTGCCGAAGGGCACCGCCGTCGGCGAGGTCGTGAAGCAGCTGATCGCGCTGCTGACCGTCGGCGACCTCGTCCCAGGGTCGCGCCTCCCCCCGGAGCGTCAGCTGGCCGAGCAGCTCGGCGTCGGGCGCTCGGCGGTGCGCGAGGCGCTCGCGGCGCTCGAGATCCTCGGCATCGTCTCGGTCCGGCCGGGCTCGGGCACGTACCTGCGCGACACCACGTCCGAGCTGCTGCCGACCACCCTCAGCTGGGGCATGATGCTCAACGCCGCGCGCACCCGCGAGCTGATCGAGGTGCGCAGCGGGCTCGAGATCCAGGCCGCGACCTACGCCGCCCAGCGCGTCGACGACGAGGCGGTCGAGGCGCTCCGCGGGTTCGTCGACACGATGCGCGACAGCCTCGACGACCTCGACGCGTTCCTCCAGGCCGACCTGCGGTTCCACCTCCAGATCGCGGTGAGCGCCGACAACGTCGTGCTGCGCGACCTGCTGCAGAGCACCCGCTCGCTGCTGCGCCTCTGGGTCGAGCGCGGCCTCAGCGAGCGCAGCCAGGCCGAGGTCGCCTACCGCGAGCACCTCGCCGTCTTCGAGGCGATCTCGCGCCGTGACCCCGACGCCGCCCTCGAGGCGATGCGAGCGCACATGGCCACCGCCGGCGAGCGCGTCGGCCACGCCGACGTCGAGGGCTCGCAGCGCTGACCACGGTGGCCGACCGGCCCCGCGCCGGGGCGCCCGCCGCGACTCCTCAGAGCCAGCTGCGCTCGCGGGCGACCCGGGCGGCCGCGTGCCGCGAGCTGCTGCCCGTCTTCGACATCGCCGACGACAGGTAGTTGCGGACCGTGCCGGAGGCCAGGTGGAGTCGCGTGCTGATCTCGCGCACCGACCACCCCTCGGCGGTGAGGCGCAGCGCGTCGAGCTCGCGTGCGGTCAGCGGGCAGTCGTCCATCATGGCCGCGGCCGAGATGTCGGCGTCGATCCAGCGGCGGCCGCCGTGCACGTGCACCACGACGCGCACCAGCTCGTCGGGGTCGACCGACTTGAGCAGGAACCCCCGCACCCCCGCCGACAGCGCCCGCTTCAGCACCCCCGGCCGGCCGTGGCGGGTGAGCAGCACGACGGCCTGGTCGGGGCGCGCGGCGAGGATGCGGGTGGCCGCGTCGACGCCGTCGAGCCCGGGCATCTCGAGGTCGAGCAGCACCACGTCGGGCCGGTGCCGCTCGACCAGGGCGACCGCCTCGAGGCCGTCCTGGGCCTGGGCGACGACCTCGATCTCGTCGCTCAGGTCGAGCAGCGCGGCGAGCGCGGTGCGCAGCAGCGTCTCGTCGTCGGCGAGGACCACGCGGATCACGGCGCGACCCGCGCCGCGGTGCGGAACGTGCCGCCGTGCTGCGACGTCTCGAGCACTCCCCCGGCCGCGGCGAAGCGGTCGCCGAGCCGGGCCAGGCCGCTGAGGCCCCGGCCGTTCGGCGCGGCGCCGTCGTTGACCACCGAGACCGCGCCGGGAGCCAGCTCGATCACCACGTGCTCGGCCTGCGCGTGCCGCAGCAGGTTCGTCGTCGCCTCCCGCACGACCAGCCCGAGCAGGTCGTCGAGCGGCTGGGCCCCGGGCACGGCGCCGTCGACCCGCAGCTCGATGCCCGCGGCCCGGATGAGCTCGGCGGAGTTGGCCACCTCGCCCGCGAGCGTCACCGTCCGCTCGCCGTACGCCAGCCGCCGCGTCTCGGCGATCGTCTGGGCGATCAGCTGCTCGGCCTCCCGCAGGTGGCCCCGGGCGGCCTCGACGTCGCGGTCGAGCGTCTTGTCGGCGAGCTGCAGCTGCAGCCGGCCGACGTGCAGGGCCTGCCCCTGGATGTCGTGCAGGTCGGTCGAGAACCGGTAGCGCTCGCGCAGCACGGCGAGCTCGGCCTCCGTCGCGCGCGCCGCGTCGATCTCGAGGTACAGCGCGAACTGGTAGCGGTTGAGGCGGTAGGCGCTCCACGCGGCCAGCACGAACACGACCGCGCTCGTCGTCACCGGAGCGACCGCGGCGGAGGGCAGCTCGCCCAGGGCCCCGGCCGTGACGGGGGGCGCGGCCACGGCGAGCACGCCGCCCACGAGCCAGGGCCAGCCGCGCGGAGCGCTGCCCCGCGGCGCCCCCGACCGGGGCGTCGTGGCGACGACGGCCACGGCGACGGCGACGGGCAGCGCTCCCCACGCGCTCGTGCCGAGGGCGAGCGAGACGCACCAGGCGGCCTCCGCGAGCACGAGGGCGACGATCGCCAGCGACCGGGGCGGGCCGTGCTCCCACGACAGCGACAGCACGGTGACGAGCGCCCCGACGAGCAGGGCGGCCGCGACCGCCGCGGGCGAGCGCGTCGCGGTCGCCGTCACGAGCACGAGCACTCCGGTCAGCACGCCGACCATGCCCGAGAACGAGAGGGTGGTGTACCGCCGCATCCGGGCCAGGGGGGAGGCGGTGGTCCGGTCACCGGGGCGCCCCGACCCGAGGGGCCCCCGCGCGACGGGCCCGACGGGCTCGGCAGGTCGGTCGACGGTCACGCCAGGGAGGTCCATCCCCCCACGGTAACGGCCGCCCCCACGGGCCGGACCCGCCTCCCGTCACGACTCGACGTGACAAGTGTCACGGCGACTCGTGCCCCGGCGACACTGGGCACCGACGCCCGCAGCGGGGATCGTCGTGGTCATGACCGACACCACACGACCGGCCCCGCCGGCGACGGACGACGTGATCCGCGCCTCCGGCCTGGGCTGCTCCTACGACGGGCACGTCGCCGTCTCCGACCTCGACCTCACCGTGCGCCGCGGCGAGCTGTACGCCCTGCTCGGCACGAACGGCGCCGGCAAGACGACCACCCTCGAGGTGCTCGAGGGGCACCGGCGACCCACCACGGGCCGCGTCGAGGTGCTCGGCGGCGACCCCGCCGACCGCGCCCGCACCCGGCCCCGCGTCGGCCTGATGCTGCAGGACTCCGGCCTGGCCGGCGAGCTCACCGTGCGCGAGAGCGTCGCCCTGTCGGGCGCCGTGTCGGGCCGGGCCGACGACGTCGACGCCGTGCTCGCCCGGGTGGGCATCGACCACCGCGCCGACGCCCGCGTGCTCCAGCTGTCGGGCGGCGAGAAGCGCCGCGTCGACTTCGCCGGGGCGATCTGGGGCACGCCCGAGCTGGTCTTCCTCGACGAGCCCACGACCGGCCTCGACCCGGAGGCCCGCGACCGGCTCTGGGCCGTCGTGACGGAGCTGAGGGAGGCGGGCGTCACCTTCCTCCTGACCACCCACTACCTCGAGGAGGCCCAGCAGCACGCCGACCGCATCGGCCTGATGCACCGGGGCACGCTCCGCCGCGAGGGCACCGTCGCCGACCTCACCGCGGGGTCGACCACGACCGTGCGCTTCGTCGCCCCGGGGCCGCTCGACGACCTGCCGCTGCCCGTCGCCCGCACCGAGAACGGGCTGGTCGTCGTCGAGACCGCCGACCCGCAGCGCGACGTCGCCGCCCTGCTCGCCTGGGCGGCCGACGCCGGGCACGAGCTCGAGCGCCTCAGCGCGCACGAGTCGGGGCTCGACGACGTGTTCCGCTCGCTGAGCCACGCGTGAGCGGCCCGCTCGGGCCGACCCGCGCCTCCTGCACACCCCACCGGAAGGACCTCTCGTGACCACCTCGACCGCCACCGCCCCTCCCCGCCCGACGACCGGGCGGCCCGTGAACGCCGTGCTCGCGATCGGCGTCGCCGAGCTGCGCATGATGGTGCGCAACCGCACGGTCGCCGCCTGCGCCGTGCTCGTGCCGCTCGCCTTCGGAGCCCTGCTGCTCGTGCTCGACGGGGCCGACAGCGCGGGTGTGCTCGCCGGCGTGCAGATCCTCGGCATGGTCGGCATGGGCGTCTACGTCACCGTGACGACGACGCTCGCCGCCCGACGGCAGACGCTGTACCTCAAGCGGCTGCGCGGCGGGTCGGTGTCGGACCGCGGGCTGCTCGCCGGGCTCGTGCTGCCCGTGGTCGCGGTGAGCGTGGCGCAGCTCGTCGTCGTGCTGGGGGTGCTCGGGGTGCAGAGCCCGCCGGTGCACGCGGGGCTGCTCGTCGTGGCCGTGCTGATCGCGGAGGCGATGTTCGTCGGGGCGGCGCTCGCCACGGCCGGCGTCACCACGTCGCCGGAGCACGCCCAGTACACGACGATGCCCTTCTTCCTGCTGACGCTCGGGGTGGGGTTCTGGTTCCAGCTGACGGGCGCGGACGACCTGGTCGCCGTCAAGCGGCTGCTGCCGGGCGGCGGTCTGATGGAGCTCGTCACCCTCGCGTGGGACGGCGGCGACCTCGGGCTGCTGCCGTGGCTGCTGCTGCCGAGCGTGGGGTGGGCCGTGGTGGGGGGCGTCGCGGCGATGCGGTCGTTCCGGTGGGAGCCGCGGCGCTGACGGGGCGCGTCGACGGTTCAGGAGCGCCCGGCGCGAGGCGCCCGCGAGGCGCACGGGCCGCCGCCGCCTCCTGAACCGTCGACGCACGTCGACGCACGTCGACGCGCACACGGCTGGCGCCGCCGCCCGCCGCCCGCCGGCCGCGGGCCTCTGCGGCTCGGGCGGACGCGCGGCGTCGACGGTTCAGGAGCGCCCGGCACGACGGGTGCGCGGAGGGCCCGGCGAGCCGGTGACTCCTGAACCGTCGACGCGGAGCGGGGCGGCCCCGGGCACGCCGAGCAGAGCGGGCGCGCGGGCGCGGCGTCGCGACTCGCCTCAGGCGCCGAGCCTCAGGTGCCGCCGCTCAGGCGCCGCCGCTCAGGCGCCGCGCGGCCGGCTCACGGCGGGCACCCCGGTCGCGACCGAGTCCGCCGGCACGTCCTTCGTGACGACGGCGCCCGCGCCCACGACGCTCCGCGCCCCGACCACGACCCCACCGATCACCGAGGCGCCGGCGCCCACGGTCACGCCGTCCTCGAGCGTGGGGTGGCGACGTGCCCCTGCGCCCCGCCCGCCCTTGCCGCCGAGCGTCACGCCGTGGAAGAGCGTGCAGTCGTCGCCGACGACCGCCGTCTCGCCGACGACCGTGCCCATCCCGTGGTCGATGAACAAGCGGCGCCCCAGGTGGGCCCCGGGGTGGATCTCCACCCCCGTCACGGACCGGGCGACGTGCGCCACGAGCCGCGCGGCGACGCGCCCGCCGAGCCGGCGGGTCGGGCCCTCGGCCCGCCACAGGCGGCTCGCCACGCGGTGCAGCCACACGGCGTGCAGCCCCGGGTAGACCAGGGCCGTCTCGACACGCCCCCGGGCGGCGGGGTCGCGCCGGCGCACGGCCGCGACGTCCTCCGCCAGGCGGGCGACCGCCCGCACGCTACGCGCCGGCGCCGGCGCCCGCGAGGCCCTGGAAGAGGACCGTCGACAGGTAGCGCTCGCCCGTGTCGCAGACGATGGCCACGATGCGCTTGCCGGCGTTCTCGGGCCGGGCGGCGATCTCGAGCGCGGCGTGGACGATCGCGCCCGACGAGATGCCGGAGAGGATGCCCTCCTTCGCGGCCAGGTCGCGGGCGACTCGCAGGGCGTCGTCGAGCTGGACGGGGAACACCTCGTCGATCTGCGACCGGTCGAGCAGCTCCGGCACGAAGTTCGCGCCGATGCCCTGGATCTTGTGCGGGCCGGCCTTGCCCTCGCTGAGCAGCGGCGAGTCGGCGGGCTCGACGGCCACGACCTTCACGCCGGGCACCTGCTCGTGCAGCACCTGGCCGACGCCGGTGATGGTGCCGCCCGTGCCGACGCCGGCGACGAAGAAGTCGATCTTCCCGTCCGTGTCGCGCAGGATCTCGGGGGCGGTCGTGCGGCGGTGGATCTCCGCGTTGGCCTCGGTCTCGAACTGCCGGGCCCAGACGGCGCCCTCGGTCTCGTCGACGATCTGCTTCGCGCGCTCGACGGCCCCGCGCATGCCCTCGCTGCCGGGGGTGAGCACGACCTCGGCGCCGTAGGCGGCGATGATCGTGCGGCGCTCGACGCTCATCGTCTCGGGCATCGTGACGACGACGCGGTAGCCGCGGGCGGCGCCGACGAGCGCGAGGGCGATGCCGGTGTTGCCGCTCGAGCCCTCCACGATCGTGCCGCCGGGCCTGAGCTCGCCGCTCGCCTCGGCCGCGTCGACGATGGCCACGCCGAGGCGGTCCTTGACGCTGCCGCCGGGGTTGTAGAACTCCAGCTTGACGACGACCTCCGCGCCGCCGGGCACGGCGAGCGCGTTCAACCGCACGAGGGGGGTGTCGCCGAAGGCCGAGGTGATGTCGCCGTGGATGCCGGTCATGCGCGTCTCTTCCGTGAGGGCCCGCCGGGTGCGAGCGGTACCTGCGATCAACACATCCTAGGTCGGCCGTGTTCCCGGTGACCGGAGGTGCAGGACGTGCCGGAGGCGCGGGTCGCCCCGAGGGCCCACCCGCGCCTCCTGCCCGGTCGCTACGCGCCGGTGATCTTGCCCGGGTTGAAGACGCGGCCCGGGTCGGCCGAGTCGAACAGCCCCTGCATCACCTGGATGCCCTGCGTAGAGACGTCCTGCTCGAGCCACGGGGCGTGCTCGAGGCCGACGCCGTGGTGGTGCGACACGGTGGCGCCGGTGTCGATGAACGCCTGCTGGATCGCGTGCTTCACGACGTCGTACTCGGCCTCGGCGTCGGCGCCGTGCTCGAAGGCGAAGGTGAAGTAGAGGCACGCCCCCGAGTGGTACGAGTGCGACAGGTGGCCCATGATCCAGCCCTGCACGCCGATCTGGTCGAACGCCTGGTTCGCCGCGGCGTAGACGCGGGCGGAGACGTCGCGCAGCTTCGACCACGGTGCGGCGGTCTCGCTGACGTCGGCCGCGCCTCCGTGGTCCATGAAGAAGTCGCGCAGGTAGGGCGTGTCGAACTTCTTCTGGTCGTAGAGCTTGCCCGGGCCCTTGCCGACGCTCATGCCGCGGTTCGCCTTGACGATCTTGGCGACGGCCTTCTGCGTCTGGGCGACGTGCTCGGGGCTGCCCTCGTAGCCGATGAACGACAGGCACATCGCCTCGACGTCCCAGCCCTTGGCCTTCAGCACCTTCGGCAGGGCGTCGTTGACGACCTTCGAGATGCCCTTGCTCTCCTTCGAGGTCGCGAACGAGAACGCGGTCTCGTGGGCGTCGCTGACGCGGGTCACCGACGGGTGGGCGTCGCTCTCGGCGATGGCCTGCATCGCCGCGAGCCCGTCGTGCCACGACGGGAAGAGGTAGGCGAGGATCTCGCGCTTCTCGGGCAGGCGGTGCACCTGCGCGGTGACCTCGGTGATGACGCCGAGGCGCCCCTCCGAGCCGATGATCATCTCGCGGAGCGACGGCCCGGTGGAGGCGCTGGGCACGGCCCGGATGACGAGCACGCCCCCGGGGCGGACGACGCGCAGCCCCTTGGTGATGTCGGCGATGTCGCCGTACTTGTCGCTCTGCATGCCGGAGGAGCGGGTCGCGACCCAGCCCCCCATCGTCGAGTGCGTGAAGCTGTCGGGGAAGTGGCCGAGGGTCCAGCCGCGGGCGTTGAGCTGCTCCTCCAGGTCGGGGCCCTGGCCGCCGGCCTGGATGCGGGCGAGACCGCTGTCTTCGTCGACGTGGAGCACCTTCGAGAGGCGGCCCATGTCGAGCGAGACGACGGTGCGCTCCTCCGTGGGCATCGGCTCGAGGCTGCCGACGATGTTGCTGCCGCCGCCGAAGGGGATGAGCACGACGTCGCTCGCGACGGCGAGGTCGACGATCTGCTGCACCTCGGCCTCGTCGGCCGGGTAGACGACGACGTCGGGCACCCGGTCGAGGACGCCCGCACGGATGCGGATCAGGTCGCGGATGCTCTTGCCGTACGTGTGGACGACGCGGTCGTGGTCGCCCTGGTCGACGTGCTCGGTGCCGACGATCTGCACGAGCGAGTCGACGACCTCGGAGGAGGCGCGCGAGGCCGGGACGGTGAGCTGCGAGAAGTCGAGGCCCGTGTCGTGCTGGCCCTGCGACAGCTCGACGCCGACGATCTTCTTGACGAACGGGGCGAAGCCCGGCTTGTCGTCGTGGTGGAAGGCGACGCCCTCGACGCCCCAGCCCCACCACTTCATGTGCGCGACGCCGTGGTCGCGCACCTCGGTCTCCGGCTTGCTCTGGACGTCGGTCACGGTCGTGCTCCTTCGGACGGGGTCTCGGGACCCAGGATACGGGCGGTGTTCGCGTCCTTCAGACGCAGGATCTCGTCGCGCAGGCGGGCCGAGAACTGCACCGGCGTCTCGCCGGGCTCGGGCCGCATCGGGTCGCCGAAGGCCACCCCGACGGGCAGCCGGCCGGGCCTCGGCCAGGCCGACCCGCGGGGGTGGGCGATGTGCGCCCCGATCAGGGCGAGGGGGATGATCGGCACGTCGCACGCGGCCGACAGCGCCGCGGCGCCGGGCTTGAACGCGGCGACCGAGCCGTCCTTCGAGCGCGTGCCCTCGGGGAAGACCAGCACGGGGTAGCCGCGCTCGAGCAGCGACCGGGCGCTGACCGTGGGCTGGCCGGCGCGCTTGCGGGCGGCCGACCTCGCGGCGGCCTTGCGGCGGGCGGCGGACTGGGTCGGCGTCGCCCCGGTCGACGGGTGCGCGGCGGCCGCGGCCGCCGCGGCGACGGCCGCGGGGGCCTGGGGAGTCGCCGAGCCGGGCGTGCCCGCGGGCGTCGAGGTCGAGGAGCCGCGCTGCACGGGGAAGGCGTTGAAGAACAGCTCGGTCAGCTGGCGGCGCCACGGCACGTCGAAGAAGTAGTCGGCCGCGGCCCCGGTGGCGAGGTAGCGGGCGAGCCGGCGCGGCAGCGCGCCGAGGATGAGGGGCGCGTCGAGGTGGCTCGAGTGGTTCGCCACCACGATGAAGCCGCCCTCGACGCCCTTGAGGCGGTCGCGGTCGATGACGGTGACGCTCGTGATCGACCAGATCGTCGGCTTGAGGACGACGCGCTGGGCGACGTACCGGGCCATCGCCCGGCCGCGCGAGCTGAAGCGGTCGGTGACGTCGGTCGCGGCGCGGGCGACGGCCTCGCGGCGCGGGTGGCCGGGCCGGCTGGGGTCGCTCACGACTCCGCGGGCTTCCGACGGCTCGACGAGATGGCGCCCGAGACGCGGCGGACGACGCTGCGCGGAGCGTGCCGCACCAACCAGAACAGCACGCGGTACCGAACCGTGGGCATGGAGACCACCTTGTTGTCATCGACGTCGCGCAGGCACGCGGCGACCAGTGGTTCGGCGCCGAGCCACAATGCGTTCGGGATGCTCGACGACCGGATGCCGGCGCGCTGATGGAACTCCGTCTTCACCCAGCCCGGCAGCAGCACCGTGACGCCGACGCCCGTGCCCGCCAGCTCGACCGACAGGCTCTCGCTGAACGAGGTCACCCACGCCTTGATGGCCGAGTAGCCGCCCATGGTCATGAAGCCGGCGGTGCTCGACACGTTGACGATGCGGCCGCGGCCCCGGAGGCGCATGGCGCGTGCCGCGGACCCGGACAGCACCAGCACGCTGCGGACCATCACCTCGAACGCCGCGTCGTGCGTCGCGACGTCCTCCGACGTCAGCGGCGTGTGCACGCCGAAGCCGGCGTTGTTGACGAGCAGCTCGACCGGGGAGGCCTCGTCGGCCAACCGGGCCGCGACCCGGTCGACGTCCGAGCGGTCGCCGAGGTCGGCGGAGAGGACCTCGACCCGGCGGCCCGTCGCGCGGAGCGCGGCGGCCGTCTCGTCGAGTCGGGTCGCGTCACGCGCGACCAGGACGAGGTCCCAGCCACGTGCGGCGAGTTGGCGGGCGAATTCGGCTCCGATGCCGGACGTGCCCCCGGTGACGAGCGCTGTTGCCATGCCGCTTACGATACGGTCTTGAGGGCTCGCAGCGTGCATCGTGCCCCGCCCGCCCGCACGAACGCGTCACGAGAGGATCACTGGTCATGACGATCGACGGTGACCCCTACGACACCACCGAGTTCGACATGCGCGAGTTCACCCTGACCGCCCAGGGCACCCTCCGCCCCGAGCTCGACCTGACGCCCTTCGAGGCCTCCCCGCTCGGCGACGACGAGCTGCGCCTGCTGCGCCACCTCGGCCGGCTCGAGGCCGCCACGATGGAGCACCTCCGCAACCTCCTCGTCACCGCGACGCACAAGGACGCCCGCGTCACCGCCTTCCTCGTCACGTGGGCCTTCGAGAAGTTCTGGCTGGCCGACGCCCTCGACGCCGTGCTCGAGGCGCACGGCCGCCCGCGCCTCCGTGACGACGAGGAGGGCCCCCGCCGCCACGCCGCCTCCGAGGCCGCCGAGCGCCGCGGCCCGATCACCCGCGCCCTCGAGGCGATCAACAAGGGCGTGCCGATCGTCGCCGAGCACATGACCACCGGGCTCGTCGACGAGTGGGTGCTGGGCGAGGCCTACGACGTGCTCGAGCTCCGCGCCGCGAGCCCGGCGCTGAGCGCCGTCCTCGACCGCGTCCGCGCGATCAAGCGTCGCCACGAGCGGTTCTTCGACCTCGAGGCCCACTGGCGCCTCGCCGACTCGGCGCGTGCCGTGAAGCAGACCCGCGCCTCCCTCGCGAAGGCCGTCTGGCCGATCGGCGCGATCGAGCGCGCCGACTCCGAGCGCACCTTCTTCGACACGGTCGTCTGGGGCGGGGCCGAGGGCCACCTCCGCGCCGACTCGGTCGGCGACCGCGTCGCCGCCCTGCCGGGGCTCGACGCCCGCGTCGGCTCCACCGTGACCCGAAAGCTCACCGCATGACCGCACCCCTCCCTTCCGCCACGCCGGGCTCCACCGTCGCCAGCCTCGGCTCGGCGCACGTGCTGCTCACGGGCGGCACCGGATTCGTCGGCCAGGCGATCCTCGAGCGCCTGCTCTCGACCCACCCCGACACGACGGTCACCCTGCTGATCCGGCCCAAGGCCGGCACGCCGGCCCTCGGTCGGCTGCGGCACCTGCTCAAGAAGCCGGTGTTCGCGAGCTGGCGCGAGCGCGTCGGCGCCGACGAGGTCGAGCGTGCGCTGACCGAGCGGCTCCGCGTCGTCGAGAGCAGCCTGGGCTCGCTGCCCGACCTGCCCGCCGATCTCGACGTCGTCATCCACAGCGCGTCGACCGTCTCGTTCGACCCGCCCATCGACCAGGCCTTCGACACCAACGTCGGCGGGGCCGTCGGCCTGTACGAGGCCCTGCGCCGCGCGGGCGGAGACCCGCACGTCGTGCACGTGTCGACCGCGTACGTCGGCGGCATCCGCAAGGGCGTCTTCCCCGAGGCGGCGCTCACGCACGCCGTCGACTGGCGCGCCGAGCACGCCGCCGCCCGCGACGCGCGCGCCCGCGTCGAGGCCGCGTCGCGGCAGCCCGAGACCCTCCGCCGGTTCCTCGCCGAGGGCCGTGCCCGCCACGGCAAGACCGGGCCCCAGGCCGTCGCGACGGCCGCCGAGGAGGCGCGGGTCGCCTGGGTCGCCGCCCGTCTCGTCGACTACGGCCGCACCCGGGCCGAGACCCTCGGCTGGACGGATGTCTACACGCTCACCAAGGCCTTCGCCGAGCGCGCCGCCGAGGAGCTGTGGGCTGCCGACGGCCACCGCCTGTCGGTCGTCCGCCCCGCCATCGTCGAGAGCGCGCTCCGCCACCCGTACCCGGGCTGGATCGACGGCTTCAAGGTCGCCGACCCGCTGATCATGTCGTACGCCCGTGGGCTCCTGCCGGAGTTCCCCGGGGTGCCCGACAGCGTGCTCGACATCGTGCCCGTCGACTTCGTGGTGAACGTCATCCTCGCGGTCGCGGCGAACCCCCCGGCGCGCCCGGTGACCGACGACGCGGCCGCGGCGGTGCCGGCGACCCGCACCGCGACTCCGGCGGGCCCCGAGGCGCAGTACTTCCACGTGGCGTCGGGCAACGCGAACCCGTTCCCGATCCTGCGCATGTTCGAGAACCTCAACGCGTTCTTCACGGCGAACCCGCTGCCGCGCGACGAGCACACGACCATCCCGGTGCCGCACTGGGACTTCCCCGGCGTGCGCAAGGTCGAGGGCGCCATCCGCTTCAAGCAGCGGACGAACGACTGGCGCGAGCGCGTGCTGACGCACCTGCCCTCGAACCAGCGCACGCGCACCGCGCTGAGCGACGTGCAGACCCGGCGGGCCGACCTCGAGTCGCTGCAGAGCCTGACCGACCTCTACCGCCACTACGTGCAGTCCGAGATCATCTTCGACGACCGCCGCACCCGGGCGCTGCACGCCGGGCTGCCCGAGGGCTCCCCCGCCGACGTCGGCTTCGACGTCACCGACATCGACTGGGAGGAGTACTTCCAGACCGTGCACTTCCCGTCGATCACGGCCATGACGCGCGCCTTCTCGGTGCGCCCCGCCGCGGTCGGCGCCGTCGTCGACACCCGGCCGCTGCCGCCCCGCACCGACGTGGTCGCCGTGTTCGACCTCGAGGGGACGGTGCTCGACTCGAACATCGTCGAGCAGTACCTCTGGGTGCGCTCGAACGGGTTCCGCAAGGCGGCCTGGCCGGGCGAGGTCGCGTCGCTGCTGACCGGCCTGCCGGCCTACCTCCGGGCGGAGTCGCGTGATCGCGGCGAGTTCATCCGCAGCTTCCTGAGGCGGTACAGCGGCATGCCCGTCTCGCGCCTCCGCGGAGTGGTGCGCTCCGGCGGCTACGCCGACGCCGTGCGCCGCCACACCCTGCCCGAGGCGCTCGCCCGCATCGCGGAGCACCGTGCCGCCGGTCACCGGACCGTGCTGGTCACGGGCTCCATCGCGACCCTCGCCGGGCCGATCGCCGACCTGTTCGACGAGGTCGTCGGCAGCACCATGCACGAGCGCGACGGGGTGCTCACCGGGTACCTCGCCCAGCCGCCGTTGGTGGACGAAGCCCGCGCTGCGTGGCTGACGCAGTGGGCACGGGAGAACGAGATCGACCTCACGGGGTCGTACGGGTACGGTGACTCCCACGCCGACCTCGCCTGGTTGGAGCTGCTCGGCAACCCGTCCGCCGTCAACCCCGACTCCAATCTCGCCCGCGAGGCGCTCCGAAGAAGATGGAGCATCCGCGACTGGGCCAGGGCCCGGGGCGCGGTCACAGCGACGACCGGCGGCAGCACCACACGGAAAGGAGACGGAGGGCAGGTCTGACGACCCGCGCCTCCCGACACCACATGGCATTCGACATCGACAAGTTCGCCGCGACCAGCGAGCGGATCACGTGGGACGACCTCGACCTCGACCACTTCAAGGAGAACCCGCTCAGCGCGGACTCGCTCCGCACCCTGCGCTACATGGCCGACGTCGAGTACCACACCGTGTGCTACACCCGTGACCTGCTGACGACGCCCTCGCACAAGGAGGGCGACGTCTCGACCTTCATGACGATGTGGAACCGCGAGGAGTTCTGGCACGGCGAGGCCCTCGCCGCCATCCTCGAGGTGCACGGCGTCAAGGTCGACTACGACCAGCTGCGCGCGAACCGCCTGAAGCTCGGCTGGCGCGACAAGCTCGACCCGGTCAAGCAGGGCCTGCTCGGCAAGTTCGTCGGCTCGGACTTCGTCGCCGTCCACATGTCGTGGGGCGCCGCCAACGAGTACTCGGCCGTCGCCGCCTACAAGCGCATGGCCGCCCTCGAGAAGGACCCGGTGCTGGCCGAGCTGCTCGTCCGCATCGCCCGCCAGGAGTCGCGCCACGTGGCCTTCTACGTGTCGCAGGCCCGCGAGCGGCTGCTCAAGAGCAAGAAGGCGCAGAAGCTGACCCGCTTCCTGCTGCAGAAGGTCTGGGCCCCGGTCGGCTCGTCGATCATGGAGATCGACGACGTCCGCTTCGTGTTCGGCCAGCTGATGAGCGGCGAGGAAGGCCGGAAGGCCGCCGAGAAGCTCGACTCGAACATCTCGAACCTGCCCGGCATGACCGGGCTGAAGATCTTCCAGAAGGCACTCGACGGGCTCGGCGTCAGCCACACGTCGCCGGTCGCCGGCGGGGTGTCGGTGGCCTGAGCCGCTCGGTCGTCGGCGGTAGTCTGGGGCGTCGGGCACCCGGCCGACCAGCGAGAGGCGACACCGTGAAGACCAGCCACCTGAGGCACTTCCTCGTCGCGGCCGAGGTGCTGCACTTCCCCGTCGCGGCCGACAAGCTCGGCATCTCGCGCCAGAAGCTCGAGTCGTCGATCGAGGCGCTCGAGCTCGAGTTCGGCACCAAGCTGTTCGACCGCGACGCCAGCCCCTACCGGCTGACCAAGGCCGGCCAGGCCGCGATCGTCGTCGCCGAGGAGGAGCTCGCGAGCCCCTCGACTCCTCCGCCGCCGCCCCCCGTGCCGGCGGGCGGCAAGGCCAAGGCGTCGAAGGGCAAGGGGCGCACCCCGGCGGTCAAGGGGCAGCCGAAGCCGTTCAAGAAGCGCCAGGGGCGCTAGCTCCGCCGGTTCGTCAGAGAGCGGCGAACCACTCCGCGTAGCGGGTGTTCTCGGCCATGCGCCGGGTCTCGTCGGGGGCGTCGTCGTCCCACCACACCGGCCCCCGCTCGCCGAGGCCCGTCTTGGCCGCATCGACCCGGGCCTTCGCCGCCTCGACACCGGCGTGGTCGTCGGCCGCCAGGGCCGTCTTCTTCGCGCGGCGGGCGTCCATCAGCTCGTGGATGAGCTCGGACCGCCGCTCCTCCGGCAGGGCCGGGTCGGTGCGCCGCCACAGCCGGCCGCGCACGACGAGGTAGCGGCCGTCGGGGGTCACGAGCGGGTCGGTCACCGGGCCAGTCTGCCCGGGGCGCGCGCGGCGCGGCCGGGCGGCCCGCCTCGTCGACGAGTCAGGAGGCACCCGCGCGAGCGAG
>NZ_LMOX01000001.1:375803-391643 GCF_001423665.1 Frigoribacterium sp. Leaf164 | reverse complement strand
GAACCGTCGACACGACCGCCGCGCGCAGCGCCGCGACGACCGCGGCCCCGCCGCACCGCCCCCACCACCGAGCGGCCCGCCTCGTCGACGACTCAGGAGGCACCCGCGCGAGCGACNGAACCGTCGACACGACCGCCGCGCGCAGCGCCGCGACGACCGCGGCCCCGCCGCACCGCCCCCGCGGCCGGGCGGCCCGCCTCGTCGACGAGTCAGGAGGCACCCGCGCGAGCGAGCCCGCGCGGGCCGCCCGCGCCGCCGGCTCCTGAACCGTCGACGCAGGTCGGCGGCGAGGAGGCGCGAGCCGCAGCCCGCGCCTCCCCCGCTAGTCGCCCTTGACGTTCACGATCTGGCGCAGCGTGTGCCGGATCGTCACGAGCTCCGCCGCGTCGGCCATCACCTGGTCGATCGGCTTGTACGCCGCGGGGATCTCGTCGAGGAACGCGTCGGTGTCGCGGTACTCGATGCCCTCCATCGCGGTGCGCAGCTCGTCGTGCGTGAACTTCTTGCGGGCGGCGCTCCGCGAGTAGGCCCGGCCGGCGCCGTGCGGCGACGACTCGAGCGCGACGGGGTTCCCCCTGCCCTCGACCACGTAGGAGGCGGTGCCCATGCTGCCGGGGATCAGACCGGCCTGCCCCGCCCGGGCCGAGATGGCGCCCTTGCGGCTGAGCCACACGTCCTTGCCGAAGTGCCGCTCGCGCTGCGTGAAGTTGTGGTGGCAGTTGATCCGCTCCTGCTCCTCCACGGGCGCTCCGACCCAGTCGGCGAACTGGCGCACGACGCGGTCCATCATCTCCTCCCGGTTCAGCAGGGCGAAGCGCTGGGCCCAGCCGAGCTCGGCGATGTACCGGTCGAACTCGGCCGTCCCCTCGACGAGGTAGGCGAGGTCGGGGTCGGGCAGCGTGATCCACCAGCGCGTCATGGCCGCCTGGGCGACCTTGATGTGCGCCTGCGCGATCTTGTTGCCCACGCCCCGGCTCCCCGAGTGCAGGAAGAGCCACACGGCGTCCGTCTCGTCGAGGCTGACCTCGATGAAGTGGTTGCCGCTGCCGAGCGTGCCCAGCTGCAACTGCCAGTTCTTGGCGTACGACGCGGGGTCGAAGCCCGCCTCGGCGGCCAGCGCCTCGAGCTCGGCGACGCGGGGCTCGGCCGTGGCGACGACCTTGCGGTTGTACGCGCCGGCCGAGGTCGGCACGGCCCGCTCGATCTGCTCGCGCAGCGGCCTGCGGTCGGCGGGCAGGTCGGCCGCCGTGAACTGCGTGCGCACGGCGATCATGCCGCAGCCGATGTCGACGCCGACGGCGGCCGGCATCACGGCGCCGAGCGTCGGGATCACCGACCCGACGGTCGCGCCGAGGCCCAGGTGGGCGTCGGGCATCAGTGCGAGGTGCGGGTAGATGAACGGCATCGTCGACGTCGTCCTGGCCTGCTGCGCGGTCTTCTCCTCGAGCAGGCTGGCCCAGCTGAACAGCCGGGCGGTGATCTTCTCCATGGTCCTCTCGGTCCTCTGTGGGGGGGGTGTCGTCGTCCGGGGCGGACGGACGCACTCCGACCCTGCAGTGTCGGTGGATGCGAGAGGTGCCCCGGCCCTCGTGGGCTGGGGCGTCGGGTGACGCGCGCGGCCTACGAGAGGGTGTCGAGTTCGAGCATGGTCTTCTCCTGCTGCTCGGGCGATGCGTACTGCCCGGGGTGCCAGGAGCGACCGCGGCCGTCGAGGAGGCGCGGTGCACGCAGGTCGGCGAAGGTGCGGTTCGACACGGTGCTGGCCTCTCTCTCGGGGGTGCTCGACGTCGACGAGGCGACGGGTCGTGCCGACGATCGGCACGAGAGGTGACAGTACAGCCCGGGCGTGTCGCTGTCCACATCCCGGGCGTGTCGCGCCCGTCGCCCCGGACGACCTCCGGGTCGCCCTTTCGGTGGACATCCGGTGAACCCCTGGTCATGAGCCTGTTTCATGATGCGGCCGCGTCTTGCGATTTAGGTGAGCCTTGCCTAACCTCGGGCAGGCCGCAGAGAGCCTGCCGCGACCACGCACCACCGGGAGCCCACCGTGACCCACCTGCTGTCCGCCGCCACGGCCGACGCCTACGCCCGCACGACGACCGCCGTCGTCGAGCGCCTCGCCGACCGGTTCCGGCTCGTCGACCAGCCGTCGTCGGGCGTGCCCCGCGCCGACCTCGAGGCCCTCGTCGACGCTGTCGACCTCGACGGCCCCGGCGCCGGCACCGACGCCGCCCTCCGCGAGGTGGACGAGCTCTTCACCGCGCACGCCGTCTGGTTCCACCACCCCGCCTACCAGTCGCACCTCAACTGCCCGGTCGCCCTGCCGGCGGTGGCCGCCGAGGCCGTGCTCGCCGCGGTCAACCCCTCGGTCGACACCTACGACCAGTCGACCGTCGGCACCCTCGTCGAGCGGCGGCTGATCGCCTGGACGGCCGAGCGCGCCGGCCTCCCCGCCGACACCGCCGACGGGGTGTTCACCTCGGGCGGCACGCAGTCGAACCTGCACGCCCTGCTGCTGGCCCGCGAGCGCGCCGCCGGGCGGGCCCGACGTCAGGACCTCGACGAGGAGGCGCGGCTGCGGAGCACGAGCGGGCCCGGTCGACGCCCCGACCGGCGCCCGCGCTCCCTGCACGAGGTCCTCGAGCGGATGGTGGTGCTCGCCACCGACCAGAGCCACTTCAGCGTCTCGACGGCCGCGCGGGTGCTCGGCCTGGGGCCGGACAGCGTCGTCGCCGTGCCCACCGACGACCTCGGCCGGATGCGGCCCGACGCGCTCCGGGTGACCCTCGACGCCCTCGTCCAGGCCGGCCACGTCGTCGTCGCCGTCGTGGCGACGGCGGGGACGACCGACCGGGGCTGCCTCGACCCGCTGGCCGCGATCGCCGACGTCTGCGACGACGCCGACGTCTGGCTGCACGTCGACGCGGCCTACGGCGGGGGCCTGCTGGTCTCGACGACGCGGCGGCGCCTCCTCGAGGGCGTCGAGCGGGCCCGGTCGGTCACCGTCGACTTCCACAAGACCTTCTTCCAGCCCGTGTCGTCGAGCGCGCTCGTCGTGCGAGACCGGGCCGACCTCGAGCCGCTCGCCTGGCACGCCGACTACCTCAACCCGGTGGGCGCCGCCGACCCGAACCAGGTCGACAAGTCGCTGCAGACGACCCGGCGGCTCGACGCCCTCAAGCTCTGGGCGACCCTGCGGGCCGTCGGTGCCGACGGGCTGGGAGCGATGATCGACCGCGTCGTCGAGCTGGGCGCGGCCGCGACCGGGGCCGTCCGCGCCTCCGACGACCTCGAGCTGATCGGCGAGACTCAGCTGAGCACGGTCCTGTTCCGCTGGAGCCCGGAGGGGCTGGACGACGCCGAGGCCGACCGGCTCGTGCCGCTCGTCCGACGCGCCCTGGTCGAGTCGGGGCGCGCCGCGGTCGCGCAGACGGTGATCGACGGGAGGCCGTGCCTGAAGCTCACGCTGCTCGACCCCGACACGACCCTGGCCGACGTCGAGGGGGTGCTCGACCTCGTCCGCGAGGCGGCGAGCGCCCTGCACGTCGGCAGCACCGACGGCGTGGCCAGCGCGGCGGTCGTCCGATGAGCGCCGTCCCCGAGCACGTCCACGACCTGGTCGGCGTCGGCCTCGGCCCCTTCGGGCTCGGACTCGCCGCCCTCAGCGACCCCGTCGACGACCTCGACGCGGTCTTCCTCGACGCGGCCGACGGGTTCCGCTGGCACCCCGGCATGATGATCGAGGGCGCCACCGTCCAGGTCCCCTTCCTGGCCGACCTCGTGACGATGGCCGACCCGACCTCCCGGTTCTCCTTCCTCGCCTGGTTGAAGCAGACCGGGCGCCTCTACCCGTTCTACGTCCGCGAGAGCTTCTTCCCGCTCCGCGTCGAGTACGACGCCTACTGCCGGTGGGTCGCCGACCAGCTCGGCACGCTGCGCTGGGGCCGTCGCGTGACGGCCGTCACCGACCTCGACGACGGGACGCTGCTCGTGCACGCCGGCGACGAGACCTGGCGCACCCGGCACGTGGTGCTGAGCACGGGCACCGAGCCCGCCGTCCCGTCGCACCTGACCGGCCTCGACGGCCCGGTCGTGCACAGCGCCGACTACCTCGACGCCCGCGACCGGCTGCGTGACGCGCCCTCCGTGACGATCGTCGGCAGCGGGCAGTCCGCGGCCGAGATCTACCGCGACCTGCTCGACGGGGTCGGGCGCGAGGGCGTCGCGGGCTCCGGCGCCCGGCTCGACTGGGTGACCCGCTCCCCCCGGTTCTTCGCCATGGAGTACACGAAGCTCACCCTCGAGCTCACGAGCCCCGAGTACACCGACCACTTCCACGGCCTGCCCCTCGCCGAGCGCGACCGGCTCGGCCGCGAGCAGCGCAGCCTCTACAAGGGCATCAGCGGCGACCTCGTCGACGACGTCCACGAGACGCTCTACCGCCGCAGCGTCGACGGCCCGCTCGACACGACCCTCCTCACCGAGACCGAGCTGACGGACGCGACCTGGGACGCCGACCGCGGGCTCTTCACGCTGGCCCTCCGTCACGCGCAGCTGGGCACGACGGCGGTGCGGCAGACCGCCGCCCTCGTGCTGGCGACGGGGTACGCCCCACGGTCGACCTCGGTGCTCGACCCGCTCGGCGACCAGGTCGAGCGCGACGCCCGCGGGCGCCTCGCCGTCGCCCGCGACCACAGCGTCGACGGCGGTCGCGGCCGCGTCTTCGTGCAGAACGGCGAGGAGCACACCCACGGCCTCACCGCGCCCGACCTGGGCATGGGCGCCTGGCGCAGCTCGAGCATCCTCGCGTCGATCACCGGCCGCGAGGTCTACCCGGTCGAGCGGCGGGTCGCCTTCCAGACGTTCGGGCTGCCGACCGAGGAGTCGCGGGTCGGCTCCCCGGGAGCCCCCGCCGCCGAGGGGGTGACGGTCCGATGACCGCGGTCGCCGAGCACCGCGCCTCGTGCGGGCTCGTCACGATCGAGCCGTTCGAGGCGCACCCGCACGCGGTGCCGCTGCGGCGCTGGCTCTCGCACCCCGCCTCCTCGTGGTGGGGCATGGCGGGCCTCAGCACCGACGAGGTCCGCGCCCACCTCGCCGCGATCGAGGCCGACCCGCACCAGCGGGCCTGGCTGGGCCGCGTCGACGGCGAGCCGCTCTTCTACGTCGAGACGTACGACCCCACGCGCGTGCTGCTGGCGGGCGTGCCCGACGTGCGCCCCGGCGACGTGGGCGTGCACCTGCTCGTCGCTCCGCCGGTCGAGCGACGCGTGCACGGGCTGACCTCCGCCGTGATGGCCGCCGTGACGAGCTTCGTCCTCGACGGCCTGGGGGCGACCAGGGTGGTCGTCGAGCCCGACGTGCGCAACACGGCGGTCAGGGCGAAGAACGACGAGGCGGGCTTCCGCGTGCTGCGCGAGCTCGAGCTGCCCGACAAGCGTGCGGCCCTGTCGGTGCTGACCCGCGACGACCGTGCCGCGGCGCACCTCGCGCCCGGGCCGATGGCGGTCGCGCACCGGCACCTCGTGACGAAGGCCCTCGCCGAGTTCTCTCACGAGCGGCTGCTGGCGCCGGCCTACCGGGGCGACGACGCGTACGAGGTGGTGCTCGCCGCGCTGCCGCGGCACGACGCGGCGGCGGGCCCGGCCGGGGCGCCGGCCGTCGCCCCGGCGCCGACCCCGACCCCGACCCCGACCCCGACCCCGACCCCGACCGTCGCCTACCGCTTCCGCGCCCGGCGGCTCGCCCTCGAGCACTGGGCGATCGACGAGGCGAGCGTGACGCGCACGGTCGACGGGCGCCCCGCCCCGCTCGACGCCCTCGAGCTGGTCGTCGAGCTGCAGCCCCTCCTCGCCGTGCCCGAGCACCTCCTCGCCACCTACCTCGAGGAGGTCTCGGCGACCCTCGCCGGCCTCGCCCACAAGCACCACCGGGGCGGGCCGTCGAGCGAGCAGCTGACGACCGCCGACCACGCGACGATCGAGGCGGCGATGACCGAGGGCCACCCCTCGTTCGTCGCGAACGCGGGCCGGATCGGGTTCGGGCTCGACGAGTCGCGGGCCTTCGCCCCGGAGAACGGCGAGCCCGTGCGCCTGCTCTGGCTGGCGGCCCGGCGCGCCCACGCGCACCTCGCCCTCGGCCGGGGCCTCGACGAGGCCGCCCACCGCCGCGCCGAGCTCGGCGACGAGACGCTGGAGCGCTTCGCGGCGACCCTCCGCGGCCGGGGCCTCGATCCCGACGACTTCCACCTCCTCCCGGTGCACCCGTGGCAGTGGCAGCACCGCGTCGCCGTCACCTTCGCCGCCGACGTCGCCCGCCGCGACCTCGTCCTGCTCGGCGAGGGCGACGTCGAGCACCGGGCGCAGCAGTCGATCCGCACGTTCTCCACCCCGACGCACCCCGAGCGCAGCTACGTCAAGGTCGCCCTGGCGATCCAGAACATGGGGTTCCTCCGCGGCCTCTCCCCCGAGTACATGCGGCCGACGCCGGCGATCAACGACTGGGTGCACGACCTCGTCTCGGCGGACCCGATCCTGCGGGAGGCGCGGTTCCGCGTGGTCCGGGAGCGCGCCTCCCTGGGGTACACCGGCGACGTCTACCACCGCACCGCGACGGCGTCCCCGCAGCGGAAGATGCTCGCGGCGCTCTGGCGCGAGAGCCCGGTGCCGCTGCTCGCCCCGGGCGAGAGGCTGGCGACGATGGCGGCGCTGCTGCACCGCGACCGCGACGGGCACGCGCTGGCGACGGCGATGATCCGGGCCTCCGGTGTCGGCGCCGAGCGGTGGCTGCGGTCGTACCTGCACGCCTACCTGCGGCCGGTCGTGCACTGCCTGCTCGCCCACGACCTCGCCTTCATGCCGCACGGCGAGAACGTGCTCACCGTGCTGCGCGACCACGTGCCGACCGCCGTCGTGATGAAGGACATCGGCGAGGAGGTCGCCCTGCTCGCCGAGCCGTCGTCGCCCGACGAGCTGCCGCCCGAGCTGCGCCGCGTCGTGTCGCCGGTCGACGACCGGGAGAAGGCGCTGGCCGTCTTCACCGACGTCTTCGACGGGGTGCTGCGACACCTCGCGGCGATCCTCGACGTCGACCGGGTGCTGCCGGAGGCGCTCTTCTGGCGGCTCGTCGCGGAGTGCGTCGACCGGCACGCGGTCGAGCACCCCGGGCTGCACGGCGCCGTCGACCTGCGGGCGGCCCGGTTCGACCACTCGTGCCTGAACCGTCTGCAGCTGCGCGACACGAGGCAGATGGTCGACCTCGGGGCGCAGTCGTCGTCGCTGATCTACGCGGGCACCCTGCCGAACCCGATCGCCCGCTGAGGAGGCGCGGGGCGAGGGCGCGGGGCAGGGCGAGGGGAGCACGGCCGGGTCGGACCCGAATCCCCCCGGCCGCGCCCCGTCGGCGGGTGCCGACCGTCGACCGGGCCGGAGGCCTCACGTGCCCGGGACCTGGTCGACGCTACCGATCGACACGTGTCGCGTCAGGGGGGTGGCCAGACGGGAGCCCGGGCCGTAGGAGCCCGACCGCCCGGATCGGGGTACGCGCTGTACCCCGGACCGGGCCTGCTCAGGCCGCGGGCGTCCGCGCCGGGAGGTCCTGCAGCTCGCGCTGCACCTGCAGCGCCAGCTCGCGGAGCAGCACGAGGTCGACGCTCTCGGCGCTGCGCGGCACGACGTCGGTGACGCAGAGCGCCCCGACCCGCACGCCGTCGGCCGTCTCGACCGGGTGGCCGGCGTAGAACCGCACCGACGGGTGCGAGGCGAAGCGCGGGTCGGCCCAGGCGTCGGGCACGACGAGAGCCTGGCCGTCGCGCACCGTGTGGGCGCAGAACGAGTCGGCGATCGGTTGCTCGACCCGCATCTGGCCCGAGACGGCCTTGTTCCACTGTCGGCCCTCGTCGATCAGGGCGAACGAGGCGCCCTGCCCGCCGAGCAGCACGCGGGCGCGCTCGACGATGTCGTCGAACCGCTTCTCGGGCGGGGTGTCGAGCAGGCCGAGGGCGCGCACGGCGGCGAGCTGGGCATCGGCGTCCTGGGGGGCGTGCCGGGCGCGCCGGGCCGTGGCTCCGCGGTCGAGCTCGCGGTCGATCAGGGGGGCGAGCAGGGCGGCCTGGTCGGCGGCCCAGGCGCCGTAGCGCAGCACCTGCAGGCGGCGGTCGCCCGTGCCGCCGACGGCTGAGCCAGCCCGGCCCTGCTCGGCCGAGCCCGACCGGGCCTGCTCGGCCGAGCCCGTCGACGGCACCGGCGGCAGCAGGAAGTGCAGGCGCTCGCGCCCCGCGCAGAGGTCGGCCGACAGCCGGTTGAGCACGCCGGCCTGCTGGTCGGCCGCCCCGCCCCGGGCGGCGCCGAACTTCTGGACCGAGCTCGGGGGCTGGATGCCGACCACGAGCAGGTGGCAGCTCGGGTCGGTGGCCTGCTCGAGCTGCGACAGCAGGGCGCAGAGGTGGCTGCTCCAGCGGTGGCCGGGCAGCAGCTGGAGGGCGTCGCTCATGCCGAGCACGACGACGACGGCGTCGTAGCCGCGGAGGGGGCGGGACGCGGCGAGCTCGTGGGCGGTCGCGACGGTGACGTGCGGGTCGGCCAGGGCGTCGACGTCGGCGCCGCGCCCGGTCAGGGCGGAGAGCCGTCGGGCGAGGTGCCCCGGCAGCGCGAGGTCGTGGCTGCGGACGCCCCAGCCGACGGCGGGGCCGTTGCCGAACACGAGCACGCGGTCGGGGTCGGTGCCCGGCGCGTGCGCCGAGGGGGCGTCGTCGGGGCGGGGCGTGGTGAGGAGGTCGTCGACGACGCGGTAGCGCCCGCGGGCGACCGTTCGGACGGCTCGGTGCATCAGGGACATGCGGCAGCTCCGTCCCCGGGTGACGGGAGAGAGGGTGGCGGGTCGGGCGGGGGCGGGGCCTGACCGTGGACGTTCGATCCTGGCCCACGCAGCCCGGGGCGGCAAGCCCCCGGACGGGGGCGCGGGGAGTCGCGGGTCGAGCCCCCGGTCACCCCCGGTCGTCGGGGCTGCGCCGCGCCTCCCCCAGCGCGGCGAGGTCGTCGCCGAGACCGGCGAGCCGCTCGTCGCGCTCGGCCTCGTAGGCGGGGTCGACGGCGCCCGCGGCGCGCACGCGCGTCACGACGGCGGAGCCGACGTCGGCCCAGGCGCGCTCGACGGCGGAGGCGACGATGCCGTCGACGTAGTCGCGGTCGCTGCGGAGGGCGTCGAGCCGGTCGGCGACGGCGACGTAGGTGTTCTCCCGGAACCACAGGGTCGCGTCGTCCGCGCTCCGGTAGTCGTGCTGGTGGCGGGAGCGGCCGCGGCTGCCCTTGGTCTTCGCGCGGGCGGCCTCGATGCGCTTGTTCTGGTAGCGCTGCTCCTCGGCGAGCCGGTGCAGGGTCCGGCCCACCGCCTCCGCGGTCTCGTCACGGTCGAAGACGTCGTCGTCGCGCAGGGCCCTGACCACGATGCGGTTCGCGACCGACACGACGGCCGCGGCCCGCGCGATGAGCAGGCCCTCCCCCACGGCGCGCTCGAGGGCGACCGGGTCGACCGGGGCCGGGTCGACGCCGTCGTCGGCACCGCGGTTCCTCGACCACCTCATGCCGCTGCCTCCTGATCCGGACGCCCACGTCCGCGTCGGACGTCCACCCCCGATTAAAGCCCCTCCGGAGGCGCGGCTCGTCACGCGCCCGCCCTTGCACGCCACGGGACCGACCAGTATGTTCGATGTCACCCTCCGGACGTCACGTCCAGGAGGGTCGACTCGACGACGAGAGGAGGTGACCATGACGAAGACGACCACCTCGACGCTGAAGCCGGGAGCTGCGGCGCGATGCGACCGCGGCAACTGCATGTGCACGTGACCTCTCGCGGCGGGGAGCCCCGTCTCCCCGCCGCGCCGACCTGACCGAGGAGCACCGTGCACCTACCCCTCTTCACCCTCTTCACGCTGCGTCGCGACCGGCAGCTGTGGGAGGCCCTCCGTGCCGCAGGCCCTGTTCGAGCGTGGGCCCTCATGTCCGAGCTCGCCGCCCTCGACCGCCCGCTCCACGACGCCTGCGCGGAGCCCGACCAGACGGCCGCCCATGTCGAGGCTCAGACACGGGCCTTCATGGAGCTGGCGCCGGCGCTCGACGAAGAGACGGCGACGGCTGCGGCCCGGCGGTTCGCCACGTACGGCCCCCGCCTCCAGCTCGAGTCGACCTTCCTGTCGCTCTGGCTCTCCGACGACCGGACGCTCTTCCAGGACGTCGTCGAGATCCGCGGCCTGGAGCACCTCGTCGAGGCCCAGCGCCGCGGCGGGGTGCTCGCCCTCCCGCTGCACCTCGGCCCGTCGTACGCCGTCCCGCTGGTCCTCGCGCACCTGGCGCCGACGAGGTTCGTCTACAACCGCATGAACGTCGCCGACCTCCGTGACGTCGCGTTCCCCGACCTCGACGTGGAGGCGTTCCCCGTCGACGACGCGGTGACCTTCCGCCGCGGGCTGGAAGCCCTGCGGGCGGGTCAGGTCTTCGCCATGTTCCCTGAGTTCGACCCGAGGGGGCAGGGGCTGCGCCACGCTCGTGTCCCGTTCCTCGGCACGACGGTCCTCGCGCCCGAGGGGCCCGTCCTCCTCAGCCGTGCCGCCCGGGTGCCGATGCTGCCGATCGTCCTCGACTCGGACGGCGGCGGGCACTTCACCCTCAGGTTCCTGCCCCCCGTACCTCCTCCCCTCGGCGACACGACGGGCCGGCAGGCACTCGAGTCGCTGTGGCGGGTCGTGGAGTCACAGCTCCTCGACGGCCGGGTCGGCGACTGGGAGATGTGGATCGAGTTCGACCTGATGTCACCGCGACGGGGAGAGCCGACGTGAGCGAGGGGCGCACGCTCGTGCGCGCCGTCGGCCTGCGTCGGGAGTTCCCCAGCCGTGGCGGGGTCGAGACGGTGCCGGTCGTCGACGGGGTCTCGCTGGAGGTCCGCGACGGTGAGTTCGTCGCCATCGTCGGGCGCAGCGGGTGCGGCAAGACCACGCTCCTCCAGATGCTGGGCGGGCTCGACGCCGTCGACGGAGGAGAGCTCGAGGTGGCCGGGACGGACCTGGTCGGGGCCGACGAACGAGCCCGCGCGCGCTTCCGGCGTCGGCACCTCGGCTTCGTCTTCCAGTCCTTCCACCTGGTGCCGACACTGACCGTGCTCGAGAACGTCGGAGCGACGGCGCTCATCGACGGTCGCCGGCGCGAGGACTGGGCCCCGGAGGCTTCCCGGCTCCTCGACGACCTCGGGCTCGCGTCCCTCGCACCGCGGCTGCCGCAGGGTCTCTCCGGGGGGCAGCAGCAGCGCGTCGCCGTCGCGCGCGCCCTGTTCGGGTCGCCGGACGTCCTGATGGCCGACGAACCCACGGGCGACCTGGACTCCTCGACGGGCGCGACCGTGCTGACGATGCTGCGGTCGGCCGTGGAGTCAGGCGCCGTCGGCTGTGCGCTCATGGTGACCCACGACGCGGTCGCCGCGAGCCGCACCGATCGGGCGATCGCCCTGGCGGACGGCCGGGTGGTGGCGCAGCTCGACGTCGCCCGCGCCCGACACGACCAGGAAGGAGCGGCCGATGTGGTCGAGCGCGTGCACGCTTGGATGGCGTCACTGGCGCGATGACGCTCGTCACCACGCCCTGTCCACGGCTGCGGTGGCCGTCGGTGCGGCCCTCGTCGTGGCGACGCTGCTGACGAGCGACGCGGCGGAGCGGGCGACGGACGACCGGCTGGACGCCCTGGTCGCCTTCGGCGACGTCGCACTGGTGGCATCGGCGGGGACGGACGTGATCTCGTCCACCTCGCTCGACGAGATCGCCGGGCTGCCCGGCGTCGCCCGTCTCCTGCCGACGTTGAGCCACTCGAGCGTCGCAGCGGCACCGTCGCACGGGTCCGGCGGAGGCGTCTCGGTCGAGACCGAGGTGACGGTGACCGGGTACCCCTCCGACGCCGCCGACCTCATGGAGCGGGCGCTCGTCTCCGGCGCGTCGCCGACGGCGGCGTCGGGCGACGCAGTCCTGCCCCGGGACCTCGCGGACGAGCTCGGCGTCGACGTCGGGGACACCCTCGGGGTGAGCAGCACGGCGGGCGGCCGGGAGTTCACCGTCTCCGGGCTCGCCGACGACGCGGCCCTCGGCCTCTTCGGCGGAGACACCGTCTTCGTCGACCTCGCCTCGGCGCGCGAGGCGTTCTCCGAGCCCGACGGGGCGACCCGTGTCGACGTGGAGCTCCAGCCGTCCGTCCGGACGACCTGGGCCACGGACCACGCCGGAGACCTCCCCGCCGGGGTCGAGGTGCAGGACACCTCGGCGTTCGCGACGGCCGTCGAGCCCGTGCTGGCCGTGCAGTCGCTCGTCCTCGCGGCCTGCTCGACCGTGGCGCTCGGACTGACCGCCCTGCTCACCGCGCACACCCTCCGGGCGTCGACACGGCGACGGGCGTCGACCTGGGGAGCGCTGCGCGCCCTCGGCGCACCGGGCCGCTGGACGGCAGCGGCCGTGCTCGTCGAGGCGAGCCTGGCCTCCGCGCTCGGGAGCAGCCTCGGGGTGGTCGTGGGGCTGGTCGGCGGCGTGCTCGCCGCCCCCGGCGCCGTCCCGTCGCTCTCGTCCATGGCGGGTCTCGGCGTCGTCGGCGTGAGCGTGGGGACGGTGGCCGGCCTCGCGGGCGCCGCCGCGGCCGCCCGCGACGTCGCGCGGAGCCGACCGGTCGACACGCTGGGCGGGGCGGAGAGGCGGCGGGGCGTGATCGCGCGCAGTCTCGCGACCTGCCTCGTGACGGCCGTCGGTGTGGCCCTGGCGACGACCGGGGGCCCCCTGGGCCGCGGCGTCGCCGTCGCACTCGCGGTCGTGCTCTGCGTCGTGGGGACGCCGCTGCTCCTGGCCGCACTCGGCCGTCTCCTGCGCCACTCCCGCCGCTGGCGCGTCGCGACGGCCGCCCGCCGGGCCTCGGCGTCCGGGGCGTCCGCCTCCGTGGCCGCGCTCTGTGCCCTCGTGACCTGCTTCGCGACCGCGGCCGCCATCACCCTGTCGACCGTCGCCGCCGCGACGCTCGACCAGGTCGAGCGCCAGTTCGGGGCCGACGTGCAGGCGAGCGTCCCCGTGGCGCTCCCGGACGACCTCACCGACCGCGTGCGGGGCGTGCCCGGGGCGGAGACGGTGTCGGCCTCGGTCTCGGGCAGGGCCCTGGCCGTCGCGGGCGTGCGCACGTCCGACGTCGGCCTCGTCGGCGTCGACGCCTCGAGCTGGTTCGACGTGGCCTCCGTGCCGTGGGTGGACGGCGACGACGACGACGCCCGCGATGCCCTGGCGCGAGGGGAGGGCGTCCTGCTGCCCGTCTCCGTGGCCACCGTGCTGGGGACCACCCTGGGCGACCCGGTCGTCGTGCAGCACGGCGGTCGCACGACCTCGCTCGTGGTGGTGGGCACCTTCGCCTCGTTGGTCACCGGCGACCAGATCGTCGTCGACGTCGGCACGGCCCGATCGCTCGGCTTCGCGGGTGCGTCGGCCTGGGACATCGCGACCTCGCCCGGTGCCGACCCCGACCTCGTCGTCCGCGGCGTCGACGACGTGTTCGCCGACGTCCCGGGGAGCTCCGTCGTGACAGGGGCCCAGATGCGCGCCCGAGCCGTCTCCGAGCTGGGGGCCTCCTCGGGCGCGCTCGTCGCGGTGGTCGGCGTCGGCGTCGCCTTCGGTGCCCTCGCGGCCGCCGGCACGTGGGCGACCGAGGCGTCGCGACGGCGACGAGAATTCGCGACCTGGAGGGCCGTCGGAGCCCAGGGCAGCGACGTAGGGCGGCTCCTCGTGCTCGACGCCGCCCTCGTCGTCGCCGCCGCCGTCGCGGGCGGCCTCGCCTGCGGGGTCCCGGCGGGCCTGCTGGCGACGACGCTCGTCGCCGAGGCCCTCGGCACGGCCCTCGCGCCGCAGGTGCCCGTCGTGGGCCTCCTCGCCTGCTGCGTGGTCGTCGCGACCGCGATCCTCACCTCCTCAGGGGTGACCGCTCGCCGGACGGCAGCGTCGCCCACCGTCCTCGCCCTCCGGGAGGCTCCGTGAACGACCCGTCCGTCGCTGCCGCCGTCGTGACGACGCCCCCGATCCTGCGCCTCCGCCGGGGCCTCGTGGTCGAGCACGCCCCGGGCGCGCTCCGCGTCACGTCGATGGCCACGCGCGAGGTGATCGAGTACGCCGTCGACGACCACGTCGTCGACCTCCTGGCGTGTCTCGACGGGACCCTCGACCGGGGCGGCGTCCACCGTCGCCTGCAGGAGGCGGGACACCTCGTCTCCCTGGGCGTCGTGGACGCCGTCCTCGCCGTGCTGCGCGGCGACGGGCTGCTGGCGACGGGCCCGGACGCAGCGGGTGCCGACCCTCGACGGACGGCCCAGCTGCGCTTCCTCGACGAGCTCGCCTCGCTGCACCCGGCCCCCGGGCGTGACGCCGCCTCCCTCCAGGCGTCCCTGGTCGCGTCGAGGGTCGTCGTGCTCGGAGTCGGAGGCGCGGGGTCGACGGTCGTCGCCGCGCTCGCCCGCGCGGGCGTCGGGGAGATCGTCGTCGTGGACGCCGACGTGGTCGAGGTGTCGAACCTCGACCGGCAGCCGCTCTTCGACACCGACGACGTGGGCAGCCACAAGGTCGTGGCTGCGGCGGCTCGCGTCGCGACCGTCGACCCCGCCGTCCGGGTCGTGCCGGTGCCCCTCCACGTCCGGGGCCCGGCAGATCTCGATCCGCTCCTCGACGGAGTCGACCTGGTGGTGAGCTGCGCCGACCAGCCGAGCGTAGCCGCTGCCTCCGGGTGGGTGGCCGACGCAGCGTGGCCTCGCGGCCTCCCCCACATCGTCGGCGGCGCCTACGGCAGTGCCCTCGGCGTCCCGGGGTTCACGGTCGTGCCGGGATCGACCGCCTGCTGGTGGTGCGCCCGGTCGGCGGCGACGGGCCCGGACGACGACCCCTCGTGGCAGGCCGCCCTCGTGACTCCGCGAGGAGGGACGATCTCCGCCGTCACCGGCCTGGTCGGGAACATGACCGCGTGGGAGGCACTTCGGGTGCTGCTCGGTCTGCCCCTCGGCTTCTCCGACCGGCTGCTCGAGCTCGACCTGATGACGATGCAGTGGCACGAGACGGGCGTGTCGAGACGACGGTCGTGTCCGTGTGCCGGTGGTGCCTCTGCTCCTGTTCCTCCTCCTGCGTGACGGGACGCGGCCAGCGACCGACGAGGCCCCCGGCCGTCCGCACGGAGGCGGCGGCTCGGGGGCCCGGACGCGAGGGCGTCGACGAGACGGCTAGGCGCCCGCGGGCTCCGTCGTCAGCGCGTCGCGGACGGCGCCGACGAAGTCGTCGAGGTCGTCGGGCGTGCGCGACGTGACGAGCGTGAAGCCGCCCTCGACGTCGGTGACGACCGAGCGGTCGACCCAGCTGCCGCCGGCGTTCGTCGCGTCGGTGCGGAGCGAGGCGAAGGAGGTGAGCTCCTTGCCCTTCAGCAGGTCGGCCTCGACGAGGAGCCACGGCCCGTGGCAGATCGCCGCGACGGGCGCACCGGCCGAGGCGAAGGCCTTCACCAGGGCGACCGCGGCGTCGTCCTGGCGCAGCGTGTCGGCGTTGATGGTGCCGCCGGGCACGAGCAGCAGGTCGTAGTCGGCCGCGGAGGCCTCCTCGATGGTGGTGTCGGGGCGGACGGACTGCCCCGGGTCCTTGTCGCCGACGAGGGTCTCGACGGGGCCGGTCGACTGGGCCGCGACGACGACGGTGGCGCCGGCCGCGCGCAGGGCCTCGGTCGGCACGACGAGCTCGTCCTGCTCGACGCCGTAGTTGGTGACGATCGCGAGAACGCGGCGACCGGTGAGATCGGTGTCTGCCATGGG
>NZ_LMOX01000001.1:375665-375768 GCF_001423665.1 Frigoribacterium sp. Leaf164 | reverse complement strand
GGTTCCTCCTCGGTGGCCCGCCGGGCGGGCCTCGTGTGATGACCCTCCCGGTCTACGCCGGGCCACTGGGCGCGGGCTCCGGGACGGTGTCCCCCGGAGCCCG
>NZ_LMOX01000001.1:341682-375633 GCF_001423665.1 Frigoribacterium sp. Leaf164 | reverse complement strand
CGCCGGGCTCGGCGCCGCCCACCGGCGCGCCGCCGGGCTCAGCGCCGCGTCGGGTCCCAGCCGTCCGTCCCGGCGAGGTACGCCGCCGCCGTCATGCCGGCCGCCGCCTCGTCGCTCAGCTGCGGGCGGGTCGCGGGCGTCGTCACGACGGCGCCGGGGCCGGTGTTCCGGTACTCGCTGAACCGGCCGGCCGTCCAGGTCGTCACGGCGTCCCAGTCGTTCCACGGCTTGTCGACCGCGACGGCCGACCCGAGCACGGTGTCGCGGACGACGACCTGCGCCTTGCCCTGCGTCGAGTACGGCCGGCCGAGGTAGATCGTCCCGGCGGCGCCGTCGGTGACGATCGTGCTGTCGGTGACCAGGAACCCGAACGGCGACGCCGCGGAGACCGAGGAGTCGGTGAGCGAGGCCCCGGGCCGGTCGAGCACGTGCACGGTGCTGTGGTCGATCACCGTGACGGCCCGGCCGAGCACCAGGTCGGCCCCGCCCTCGAGGTACGACCCCGTGACGAAGACGCGGCTGAAGGTCGATGTGTTGGCCGTGGAGGCGAGCAGCGTCTGCTTGTCGCCGAGCAGGCGCACGTGGTCGACGACCTGCTTGTCTCCCGACTTCACCTGCAGCGCCGTCGCCTGGGCGCCCGGCGTGCTCGCCACGCTCTTCAGCGTGAGGGCCCGCAGGGTCCACTGGGGCCCGGAGATCGTCATCGCGGCGACCGCGCCGCCGGGGGCGGTGACCACGACGTCGGCCGGGTCGCCGGTCGCGCCGACGATCGTCACCCCGTAGCGGTTGCCGCTCACCACCGGGCCCGAGTAGGCGCCCGGCAGCACCAGCACGGTGCGGCCGCCCTGGGTCGTGTAGTCGGCGTTGTTCGGCAGGAGGCCCGGCGAGGCCGCGACCAGGGCGCCGGCCGCGTCGACCTGGCCGAGCACGCCCTGCAGCGTCGTGGCGTCGCCGCTGCCGTCGGCGGCGACCACGTAGTCGACCTTGACGGGGGTCGCGGAGGCGACCGTCGAGGGGGCCGACACCGCGCCTCCGGCCTTCGCGACGACCGACCACGAGTAGGCGGTGCCGACGACGACCGACTGGTCGACGAAGCGCGTGGCGTCGGCGCCCAGCGAGGCGACGACGGCCGAGCCGGCGGAGGCCGAGCTGCGGACCACGTCGTACCCGGTGACGCCGGAGGCGGTGCTCGCGGCCCAGCCGACGGTCACCGAGCCCTTGCCGAGCGTCGTCGTGACCGCCGTGGGGGCGACGGGGGCGACGGCCCCCGGGTCGACCGGCTCCGACGGGGTCACGGGCGTGACGGCTGTGGCGGGCGTCGCCGTCACGGTGGCCGGCGCGGAGCGGTTGCCCGCCGCGTCGACCGCGACGACGGCCCAGGTGTACGGCTGGCCGTCGGTGAGGCCGGTGTCGCTCCAGCTCGTGACCGGCCCGACCGAGGCGACGAGGTTCGCGGCCGAGGGCGTGACGGTCGTGCCGGGTGCCCGGTGGACGGACCAGCCGACGACGTCGGCGTCGGCCGGCGCCGTCCAGCCCAGGGTCGCCGACCGCGAGCCCGCGACGGCGGTCAGCGCGGTGGCCGCGCCCGGGGCGGTGGCGTCGGCCGGAGCAGCCGGGTCGGCCACGGCGGGGTACCAGGAGGCGGCGCCCAGCCAGGCGGACACGGTCGCAGTGACCGACTCGGCGGGGGTGAGCTGCGGCCGTGACGCGGTGGCGGTCGTCGCGGCGCCGGGCCCGGTGTTGCCGAACTCAGCGAACCGCGCCGCCGTCCAGGTGTACCCGTTGAAGTCCTGCCAGGGCGACGACTTGACGCCGGTGCCCAGCACGGTCTCGCGGATGATCGCCTGGGGCGCGTTCGCGGCGGTCGTCGTGCCCTGGGCGTACGGGCCGCCGAGGCGCACGTCGGTGACCCCGGCCGCCGGGGCGATCGTCGAGCCGACGACGAGGAAGCCCCGTCCGCCGACCGCGGTGGTCGACGGGATGAGCACGGTGCCCGAGGTGCGGGTCGGCGTGATGGTCGTGTCGTGCACCACCAGCGACGCCCGGCCGAGCAGGACGTTGCTCGCTCCGCGGACCGTCGACGACTCGATCATCTGTCGGCTGGTCGCGCCGGCGGTGGGCACGTCGGCCCAGACGGCACGGTCGACGGCGCTCAGCGCCACGCCGGTGAGGAGCACCCGGTCGCCCGTCATCGAGACGGCCGGGCCGTTCGAGGCGCCCGAGGTGTTCTCGACCGACAGCCCCTGCACCGTCACGCCCGAGCCGGTGATCGACAGGGCGGGCGCGGCCGTGCTGCTGGTCAGGGTCACGTCGGAGGCGCGGGCCCCGCCGCCGAGGACGGTCACGTTCGACCGCGCGATGGTCGTGCTGCCGACGTAGCTGCCGGGCTCCACCCGGACGACCCAGGGGCCGGAGCCGGTGGCGGCGTCGACCGCCGACTGGAGCGTCGGGTAGGGGCCGCCGGCCTGGACGACCGCGTCGACGCGCTGCGCCGGCGTCACCGCGACGGCCGCGCTGCGGGTCGACTCGGCGCCGGAGGCGTCGACCGCCGTGACGGTGAACGAGGTCTCGGTGCCGTTGGTCAGGCCCGTGGCCGTGAAGCCCTGCGTCGTGGTCGTGCCGACCTCGACCCCGTCGCGCTGGACGCGGTAGCCGACGACGTCGGCCTCGGTCGACTCGTCCCAGGTGAGGACGGCCTGGCCGCTGCCGCCCGCGGCGGTGAGGCCGACGGGGGCCGTGGGCGCGACGTCGGCGACCGGGGCGAGCGTCGGGTCCCACCCGTCGGTGCCGGCGAGCCAGGCCGACGGCGTCGCGGCGGCGGCGTCGGCGTCGCTGAGCTGCGGCCTCTTGTCGTTGACCGTGGCGCCGGGGCCCGTCGTGCCGTGCTCGGCGAACCGGCCGTCGGTCCAGACGTTCGGGGCGAAGTCGACCCAGGGTTGCGTCGTCGAGACGCCGTCCGAGATCCAGGTGTCGACCAGCGCGGTCTGGCCGCGGGAGTCGTCGCCGTAGGCGCCGTCGCTCCACGAGCGCCAGGGCCGGCCGAGCGCGAACGTGTCGTCGGCGTCGCTGGCGATCCGGCTGTCGACCACGAGGTAGCCGCGCGCCTTGCTGGCGGTGCTCGGCGCGAAGATCGTGCCCCCGCCGTGCGCGGTCGCGTGGATCGTCGTCCGGTCGAAGACCGCGGTCGCCCGCCCGAAGACGAAGTCGACGTTGCCCTCGATGAAGCTGTCGACGTAGTACTGGCGGGGGTAGCCGCTGCCGTCGGCCGTGATGTTCCCCGAGGCGTCGGCGTTGAGGGTGTCCTGCACGCCGAGGAGGCGCACGTCGCGGTAGACCTGGCGGTCGCCCGTCGCGCGGAGGGCGACGGCCTGCGTGTTGTAGGTGCCGATCTCGGGGTGCGCCGCCTTGTCGAACGTGTTGCTGATCGTCAGGTCGCGCACCTGGACGCCGGCGCCCGACAGGGTGACGGTGGCGCTGCCCGCGGTGCCGCAGGTGGCGGCGACGACGGCGGGGCACGTGGTGGCGGAGCGGGGCGTGCCGTTGGCGTTGTCGAAGGTCAGCACGACGTCGCGGGGGTCGCCCGTGCTGCCGGCGATGACGAGGTTCGACTTCGACGACGAGACCACGCCGCGGTAGGTGCCGGGCTCGACGACGACCACGGAGGGCTTCGTCGCCGTGCCGGCGGGGACGGCCGCGAGGGCCTGCTGGAGGGTCGTGACGTCGCCCGAGCCGTCGGCGGCGACGGTGACGTCGGCGACCAGCGGCGCGGGGGCGGGCACCGCGGTGACGGCGGCCGGGGCGGACGACGTGCCGGCCCGGTCCACGGCGACCACGAGGTAGTGGACGGCCGTGCCGTTCGCGAGGCCCGTGTCGACGAAGGTCGGCTTCGCGAGCTCGGCGACGAGCAGGGCCGGGTCGACGGCGACGGGCTCGTCACCGGTCGACCGGTAGACCCGGTAGCCCGTCACGTCGGCCTCGACCGACTCCGTCCACGACAGGCCGACGCGCTGTTCGTCGGGGCTGGCGACCAGGCCGGCCACGGCGAGGGGCGCCACGTCGGGGCGCGGGGCCGCGACCGGGTCCCAGCCGTCGCTGCCCGCGAGGTAGGTCGCGGCCGTGTAGCCGCGCGCCTCGTCGTCGGTGAGCTGGGGGCGGGTGGCGGAGGCGCCGCTGCCGGGCCCGACGTTGCCGTGCTC
The DNA here is from genome assembly GCF_001423665.1 of Frigoribacterium sp. Leaf164. Lineage (NCBI taxonomy): Bacteria > Bacillati > Actinomycetota > Actinomycetes > Micrococcales > Microbacteriaceae > Frigoribacterium > Frigoribacterium sp. Leaf164. The sequence continues at coordinate 371,437 of NZ_LMOX01000001.1, read as the reverse complement.
GGCGAAGCGGGCGCTCTGCCAGGTGGTGGTGACGCCGCTGTTGACCATGTTCGTCCAGGTCTGGGTCGAGCTGATCACCGGTCCGAGCCAGGTGTCGCGGACGACGACCTGGGCGATCGCCGACGAGTCGGCGACGCTCGTGCCGTCGGCCTGCGCCTTGCCGGGCTGCCAGGGGCGGCCGAGCGACTGCGAGCCGTCGGGGGCGGTGCCGACGATGCGGCTGCCCGTGATCAGCACGCCGAAGCGCTGCGAGACGTCGGTGCTGGCCGCGGTGACGGCGCCGTTCGGCGACGTGCCGTGGTCGAGCGCCGCGAGGGTGGAGTCGTCGATCACGACGGTGCCGCGCCCGAAGACGAAGTCGACGTCGCCGGCGACGTACCCGCCGTGGAAGTACGAACGGGCCGGCACGCCCGCGGACGGGCTGTTGGCGTACCAGGTGTCCTGGTTGCCGAGCAGGTGGACGTTCTCGTACACGAGGCGGTCGCCGGTGGTGCGGAGGGCGACGGCCTGGCCGGAGGCGTACGTGCCCTCGACGTAGGCGTTCTCGACCGTGAGGTCGCGCAGCTGCACCGAGTTGCCGGTGATGACGAGCGTGGCGCTGCCCGAGGTGCCGTAGGTGTCGGCGACCCCGTTCGTCGTGGTGCCGGTCGGCGTGCCCGCGGCGCGGTCGCCGGTGATGACGACGTCGCCGGCCTGGCCGGTGGCGCCCACGACGATCGTGTGGGGCTTGCTGATCGTGGCGTACTCGGCGTAGCGGCCCGCGGCGAGCGAGATGACGGTGGGGTCGGTGGCCGTGCCCGCGGGGGCCGCGGCGAGCGCGTCGCGGAGCGTCGTGAAGCGCGTCACGCCGTCGGCGGGGGCCGCCGGGTCGACGACGACGTCCGTGACGAGCGGGGCCGCGGCGACGAGCGCCGTCACCTCGGCGGAGGGCGCCGACACGGCGCCGGTGCGCGAGAGCGCCACGACGGCCCAGCGGTAGGTCGAGCCGGTGCTGACGGTCGTGTCGCTCCAGGTCGGGGCGTCCACGGTGGCGACCGGCACGAAGGGGCCGGTCTCGTCGGCCCGCAGCACCTGCCAGCCGGTGACGGCGGCGGAGGCGTCGTCGCTCCAGCTCAGGTGCACGACGCGGGCGTCGGGCGAGGCGACGACGTCGGTCGGGGTCGCCGGCAGCGCCGTCGAGGCGGCACGGACGGGGTTCCAGCCGTCCTTCCCGGCGAGGTACTTCTCGGGCGTCGCCGCCGCGGCCTCCTTGGCCGTCAGCTGCGGACGGTTCTCGTTCGTGCCGGCGCCGGGGCCGGTGTTGCCGCTCTCGGCGAAGCGGGCGTCCTTCCAGGAGAAGGGCACCTTGACGCCCGACGAGTCCGTCGACGACATGTCGTCCCAGGGGGCCGCCGCGTCGATCGCGCGGGGCAGCCAGGTGTCCTTGACCACGACCGAGCCGAGCGCGTCGGGGTCGGCGCTCGGGTGCCACGGGCGGCCGAGGTTGACCGTGCCGGCGGCGGCGTCGCTCACGACCTTGCTGTCGGTGATCAGGAAGCCGTACTTGCTGCCCGTGTCGGTGCTCGCGGCGGTGAGGTAGCCGTTGTTCGCCTTGCCCCGGTCCAGCGACCGGAAGGTGACCCGCTGGAACACCGCGGTGCCGGCGCCGAAGACGTAGTCGACGTCGCCCTCGACGTAGCTGTCGACGTAGTACTGGCGGATGCGGGTGGTGGGCTTCGGGGTGTCGGCCAGCAGGGTGTCCTGGTTGCCGAGCAGGCGAACGGTGTCGGCGACGAAGCGGTCGCCCTCGACGCGCAGGGCGACGGCCTGGGCGCTGGTGATCTGCGGGTTCGCGGCCTCGTCGAAGGTGTTGGCCACGGTGAGGTGGTCCAGGGTCACGTTCGCGGCGGTGACGAGCACGACGGCGCTGCCGGCGGTGCCGAGCGTCGACTCCGGCTCGTCGGGGTCGGCGCTGCCCGAGGCGCGGGCCGACCGGATCACGACGTCGCCGGGGGTCGCCCCGGTGCCGTGCACCTGGACGTTCGGCCGCGAGATCTCGAACGACTCGTCGTAGGTGCCGGGGGCGACGTCGACGCGGTACGCGTCGAGCGAGGCGCGGGGGATCGCCGCGAGCGCCGCGCCCACGGTGGCGTAGGTGCCCTGCGGCCCGACGGTCAGCACCGTTTGGACGACGGGCAGCGGCACGGCGGCGGTGCGCGAGGTCGCGGTGACGACGCCGCTGGCCTTCGAGACGTTGCCGACGCGGTCCTGGGCGGTCACGCGGTACGAGGCCGCGACTCCCTGGGGCGCGCTGGTGTCGACGAAGCGGGGGGAGGCGCCGGACGCGTCGAGCGGGACGGTCGCCAGCAGGGTCCACGTGCCCCCCGCGACGCTGCGCGACACGGCCCAGCCGGCGAGGTCGAGGTCCTTCGGGGCCGTCCAGGAGAGCGCGAGGCCGGCGGTCGGGCCGGCGGCGACCTTCAGCGAGCCCGGAGCACCCGGGGCGACGTTCGGCGACTTCGCCGTGACGGCGAGGTACGACGACGCGTTGCCCGAGCGGTCGACGGCGCGCACGCGGTAGTAGACGGTGTCGCCCTCGGCGACGGTCGGGTCGGTGAAGGTCGACGCCACGAGGACGCCCTGCCCGCTCGCCGGGAGGTGGGGCACGTAGACCTCGTCCCCGTTCCGCCTCGTCACGGTGTAGCCGGCCAGGTCGGCCTCGCCCCCGCCCGCCCACGAGACCGTCACGCCTCCGGTCGCCAGCACGACGACCTTCGGGCTCGACGGAGCGCGGGGCGGCGTGGTGTCGCCGGGGACGGCGGCGCTGACGACGGCCGCCGGGCCCTGCCCCGCGGCGTTCGTCGCGACGACGGACCACCACGACGTCGCCCCGGCGGGGGCGGCGGCGTCGACGGCGCTCGTCGCCGTGGCGGACGAGGTGGGCACGCGCACCCACGGCCCGGAGGCCGCGGCGCCGCGGGAGAGGACGTAGCCGGTGGCGCCCGGCGTGGCCGACCACGAGACGGTGGGCACGCCGGCGCTGCTGAGCTTCACGGCGAGGCCGGCCGGGGCGGCGGGGACGACGGCGGGGCCGGCGGGGCGGGTGGCGCTGACGGTCGTGGCCGACGACACGTTGCCGCTGTGGTCGACGGCGGTCACGCGCCAGGTCGACTTCACGCCCGAGGGGGCCTGGGCGTCGGTGAACTGCGACGTCGTGACCGGCGAGCTGGTGAGCTGGACGGCGGAGCCGCCGGAGGAGGCGGTGCGGGTGACCGTCCAGCCGGCGACGTCGGGCTCCGTCGCGTCGGCCCAGTCGAGGGCGACCCCGGCGGCGGAGACGGTGGCCTTGAGCTTCGCGGGCGACGAGGGCTTCGTCGTGTCGGTCGCCGTGACCGACTTGACGCTCGAGAGCTTCGAGACGTTGCCCGAGCGGTCGACCGCGGCCACGGCGTAGGAGGCCTTCGCCCCGCCCGTGATCGTCGCGTCGACCGCTGACGGGGTCGTGGGGCTGGCGATGAGGGTCGACGAGGTCGACACCGACGACGTGCTCGAGCGGTACACGCGGTACCCGGCGAGGTCGCCGGCCGAGACCTTGCCCCAGCTCAGCGAGCTGCCGACCCCGCCGCTGTAGCTGACCTTCAGGCTGCTCGGCGCGGACGGCGGCGTCGTGTCGGCCGCGGCCGTGGCGGCCTGGATCGGCAGGGCCGCGCCGGCGAGCGCGACCACGGCGGCGAGGGCGACGAGGGCGCGCGTGCGACCGGGGGCGGAGGCGCCGCGGCGGCGGGCGGCACGTCGGCCGTGCGCCCGCGGGGACGGGGCGATGGGGGCGGAGTCGGGAGAGGGCGTGACGGGACGACCGGGCATGGCGGTGGGGTGCCTTCGGGTAGGCGCGGCGACCGACCGCCCGGGCACGCGCCGATGCACCGCGGCCGGGGGCCGTGGGGCGGGACGGGTGCGCGGCGATCGTGCATCGCAGGTTCGGGTGAGCGCTCACTCCGAGGTGGGGTGGGCCCCGGAGCGTCCCCATCATGGGGGACGCACAGCTCCAGACGCAAGGGTCTCTCACGTCGGCGTGTCGTCGGTGCTGCGGGCGCGCCTCCTCGGGGCTCCTCCGCCCTCCGGGCCGGGTCGTCGGCGCGCGCCCGCCTCAGCTCGCGAGCAGCGCCCGCGCCGTGCCCTCGTCGAGGATGAGGTCGGTCGCCAGCCCGGCCGCGAGGGCGCCGCGGACGCCCGCGACCTTCGCCTCGCCGGCGACGACGCAGACCCGCCGGGGAGCCCGGCGGACGGTGGCGAGGTCGGGCCCCGTGCCGCGGGCGTTCAGCTCGATGTCGGTCGACGAGCCGTCGGCGCGGTAGAAGACGGTCGCGACGTCGCCGACGACGTGGTCGGCGTCGAGGCTGTCGTGGTCGCTCTGCTCGAGGTAGCCGCCCGAGTAGACGTGGCTGGGCACGCGTGCGTCGCGCGAGCCGACGCCGAAGACGACGAGGTCCATCGACGCCTGCAGCTCGAGCACGCGCTTCGTGCTGCGCTCGCGCCACAGCGCCCGCTTCGTCGCCGGGTCGTCGAAGAACGCCGGGACCGGGAACTGCTGGATCGCCGCCGTGTACGCCTGCCCGAACCGCCGCAGGATCTCGCTCGCGTACTCGATGCCCGTCGTGCGCGTGTTCGCGGCGCCGTTCAGCTGCACGACGACCGAGTTGTGCGTGGGCTTCGGCACCAGCGACCGGCTCACGGCGCTGAGGGTCGAGCCCCAGGCCACCCCGATCACCATGTTCGAGTCGACGTAGGGCGTGATCGTTCGTGCAGCCGACAGGGCGACCCGTTCGAGCCGGTCGACGTCGCTCGTCTGGTCGGGCACCGGCACGACGTGCGCCACGACGCCGAAGCGCCGGTGCAGCCCCTCGGCGACGGCGGTCGCCTGGTCGAGCGGCGACTTGATCTGGATGTCCACCAGCCCCGACTCGCGGGCGGACTTGAGGAGGCGCGAGACCGACGAGCGGGACGTCCCCAGCTCCGAGGCGATCGCCTCCATCGTGAGGTCCTGCATGTAGTAGAGGTGCGCCGCACGCAGCGCCTCCTGGGTCTTCTCCGCCGTCGTCAGCTCGGTCACGAGCACCTCCGTGCACATGTGTGCAGATACGTTGCACCCTCGCTCCGAGGGGTCGACCATGAGGTTACCGGCGAGACGGTGCGTCCACCCGCCCCGCCACCACCCCCAGATGGAAGAAGACCCCGTGACCGAGTCGAAGAAGACACAGAGCATCCGCAAGAACGTCGCCGCGATCATCGACCGCCCGACCGCGAAGGTGTTGATCGTCGGAGGGGGCATCAACGGCATCGCGACCTTCCGCGACCTCGCCCTCCAGGGCGTCGACGTCGTCCTCGTCGAGCGCAACGACTACGCCTCGGGCGCCTCGGCCGCCTCGTCGCACATGATCCACGGCGGCATCCGCTACCTCGAGAACGGCGAGTTCCGCCTCGTCCGCGAGAGCGTCGAGGAGCGCAACGGCCTCCTCAAGATCGCCCCGCACTACGTGAAGCCGCTGCAGACGACGATGCCGATCTTCTCGACCTTCTCGGGCATCCTCAACGCCCCGCTGCGCATGCTCACGCACAAGCAGCGCTCGACCAAGGAGCGCGGCGCGCTGCTGATCAAGGTCGGCATGACCCTGTACGACTCCTTCTCGCGCGACGGCGGCTCCGTGCCCCGCCACGTGTTCCGCACCGGCAAGGCCGCGCTGAACGACATGCCGGCCCTCAACAAGGGCGTCAAGTACACCGGCACCTACTACGACGCGTCGGTCCACGAGCCCGAGCGCCTCGCGCTCGACGTGCTCAAGGACGGCCTCGCGGTCGGCACCGGCGCCCGCAGCGCCAACTACGTCGAGGCCGTCGGCTCGCGCGACGGCGGCGTGCTGCTCCGCGACGTCGTCAGCGGCACCGAGTTCGTCGTCCAGGCCGACGTCGTCATCAACGCCTCCGGCCCCTGGACCGACCTCACGAACCAGGCGTTCGGCGGCGAGTCGGCGTACATGGGCGGCACCAAGGGCTCGCACATCGTCGTCGACAACGCCGAGCTGCTCGAGGCCACCAAGGGCCGCGAGATCTTCTTCGAGAACAACGACGGCCGCATCGTGCTCATCTACCCGCTCAAGGGCCGGGTGCTGATCGGCACGACCGACATCGACGCCGACCCGTCGCAGCCCGCGGTCTGCACCGAGGAGGAGGTCGACTACTTCTTCGACCTCGTCAAGCACGTCTTCCCGCAGATCGAGCTCGGCCGTGACCACATCGTCTACCGCTACTCGGGCATCCGCCCGCTGCCCCGTCACGAAGACACGGCCCCCGGCTTCGTGTCGCGCGACTACCGCATCGTCGAGACGCCCATCGCCGGCCTGACCTCGACCGTGCTGAGCCTGGTCGGCGGCAAGTGGACCACCTTCCGTGCCCTCTCGGCGCACCTCTCGACCGAGGCCACGAAGCGCCTGGGCGTCGAGCGCACCGTCGACACGACGGGCATGGCGATCGGCGGCGGCAAGGGGTTCCCGACCACCGACGCAGCCCGTACGACGTGGGTCGCGGCGCACGCCGACGGCCTCGACCGCGACCAGGTCGACCGCCTCCTGACGCGCTACGGCACCCGTGCCGAGAGCGTGATCGAGACGCTGCTCGACCAGCCGTCGCAGCCGCTGGCCAGCGAGCCCGAGCTGACCGAGGCTGAGATCGCCTACTTCGCCGAGCACGAGGACGCCGTCCACCTGGCCGACGTCGTGCTGCGCCGCACGAACCTCGCGTTCGTCGGCGGCGTGACGATCGAGCTGCTCACCGAGATCGCCGACGTCCTGGGCCGCGCCCTCGACTGGAGCGACGAGCAGCGCGACGCCGAGATCGAGGCGACCATCGAGACGCTGCGCGCCTCGCACGGCGTCGAGGTCGGCTCGCAGCACGTGCCGAGCGAGACCGCCACGGCCTCGAAGTGACGACCCGCGCCTCCTGACCCGCGAGGGCCCCCGGGAGGCGCGGTGCACCGGCCCGTGCGCGTCGCGTTCCTGACCCGACACGGTGCGCACGCCAGGAGAGACCCGCCCGCCCCCTCGGGGCCGGGCGGGTCTCGTGCGTCCGGGCCACCCGTCCCCAGCCCTCGCTCCCCCGGACGACGGACTGGTATGTGACACTTCTCCGGTAGGGTCGTGCCGTACCGCCCTCGTGCCGAACGGAGACCGCCGTGCCCATCCCCACCTCGCCCCCCGCCGCCGAGCGTCAGCTGCTGCGCGACACGGTGCGCTCGCGCATCCGCGACGCGATCGTCGACGGCACGCTCGAGCCCGGCGAACGCCTGCACGACGACGAGCTGATCGCCTGGCTCCAGGTGTCGCGCACCCCCATCCGCGAGGCGCTCGGCGACCTCGTGCGCGCCGGCCTCGTCGAGATGGCGCCGAACCGCTACACCCGGGTCGCGACCCCCCGGGCCGAGGAGGCCATCGAGGCCGTCCAGACGCTCGGCGTCCTGTTCGGCGGCGCCGTGCGCCTCGCCGTCCCCCTGCTGGCGGCGGGCGTGACGGCGCAGATCGTGGCCGGCATCGACGCCTGCCTCGCCGACCTCGACGCGGAGGACGGCCCGGCGCTCAACGCCCACACCGTGGCGCTCTTCTCCACCTACGTCGACCACTGCGGCAACGCCTCGCTGCAGCGGGTCTGCCGCGACGTGACCGACGGCCTCGCCTACAAGCTCCGCCTGCCCAACATCGTCCAGGTGCTCAACTGGGCCGGCATGGCGGAGCAGTACCGCCTCCTGCGGCAGGCGACGCTCGACGGCGACCCGATCACCGCCGAGCTCGCCGCCGAGGCCCTGCACGAGCTGCCGGGCGAGCGGCCCGCCCCGGCACGCGGGGGCGGGCCGGGGCCGGTCGCGGCCCAGCCCGTCGTCGCGGCCCAGCCCGTCGCCGAGGCCCAGCCCGTCGTCGGGGCCTAGACCGTCGTCGCGTCGTCGACCTCGCCGACGAGCTCCTCGATGATGTCCTCCAGGAAGAGCACGCCGGTCGTCGTGCCGTCGGCCCGCACCGACCGGGCCACGTGGGCACCGCTGCGGCGCATGGCCGCGAGGGCGTCCTCGAGGTCGGCGTCGTGCGAGACCGCCCCCAGGCGACGGATGCGCTTCTCGGGCACCGGGGCGTGGAACGACTCCGGCGTCGTGAGGTCCATGACGTCCTTGAGGTGCAGGTAGCCGGTGGGCTGCCCGTCGGCGTCGGTGAGGACGTACCGCGAGTAGCCGTGGGCCGAGACGGCGCGCTGCACGTCCGCGGGGGTCGCCGCCGGGGCGAGCCGCACCATGTCGGCCACCGGCACCTCGACGTCGCGCACCTTGCGGGTCGTGAACTCGAACGCGGCGCTGAGGGTGCCCGACGCGTCGTCGAGCACGCCCTCGCGCGTCGACTGCTGCACGATGCCGGCGACCTCGTCGAGCGTGTAGGTGCTGGTCGCCTCGTCCTTCGGCGTCACGCCGAAGAGCCGCAGCACGCCGTTGGCGATGCCGTTGAGCGACCAGATCACCGGCTTGAACACGCGGGCCACGAAGACGAGCGGCGGGGCCAGGATGAGCGCGGCCCGGTCGGGCACCGAGAACGAGAGGTTCTTCGGGATCATCTCGCCGACCACCACGTGCAGGAAGGTCACGAGCACGAGGGCGATGACGAACGCCACGACGCCGATGGCCTCGGCCGACAGCGTGGTCAGCCCGAGCGGGATCTCGAGCAGGTGGTGGATCGCGGGCTCCGACACGTTGAGGATCACCAGCGAGCAGACCGTGATGCCGAGCTGGCTGGTCGCGAGCATGAGCGTCGCGTGCTCCATCGCCCACAGGGTCGTCTTGGCGGCCTTGCTGCCCGCCTCGGCGCGCGGCTCGATCTGCGAGCGACGGGCGCTGATGACGGCGAACTCGGCGCCGACGAAGAAGCCGTTGACGACGAGCAGCACCACCAGCCAGACGATGCCGGGCAGGTACTCACTCATGGGTCAGGTCCTCTCGGAGGGCGGTGGCGATGCGGTCGTGCTCCGCGCGGTCGGCGCGGTCGCGGTTCTCGGCGGGGGTGGCGGGGCCGGAGGCGCGGGTCGTGCCGGCCGGGCCGGTCGCGTCGTCGTCCGCCCGCGGCACGAAGCGCAGCCGCTCGGTGCGCTGGCCCACGACGCGCTCGACGCGGAGGGCGCCGCCGGCGACCTCCACCTCGTCGCCGACCTCGGGCAGCCGCCCGAGCCGCTCGGTGACGAAGCCGCCGACCGTCTCGTAGTCGCCGTCGTCGGGCACGCGGATCGCGGCCCGGTCGTGGAGCTCGTCGGGCCGGAGCGCGGCGTCGAACAGGACGGTGCCGCCCGAGCGGACGATGCCGACGCGCGCACGGTCGTGCTCGTCCTCCAGCTCGCCCACGATCTCCTCGACGAGGTCCTCCAGGGTGACGAGGCCGGCGGTGCCGCCGAACTCGTCGGTGACCACGGCGATCTGGAAGCCGTCGCGGCGGAGCAGGCCGAGCAGCGTGTCGGTGCCCATCGTCTCGGGCACGAAGCGCGCCTCGGAGACGAGGGCGGAGACGAGCACGTCGTCGCGCTCGGCGAGGGGCAGGGCGAACGCCTGCTTGACGTGCACCACCCCGAGGATGTCGTCGGAGTCGTCGCCGATGACGGGGAACCGCGAGAAGCCGCTGCTCAGCGAAGCCTCGACCACGGCGGCGGCGGTGTCGGTCGCCCGGACGGTCGTCATGCGCACGCGCGGCGTCATCACGTCGACGGCGTCGTGCTGGGAGAAGCGCAGGGTGCGGCCCAGCAGGGTCGCGTGGTCGTCGTCGAGGACGCCCTCGAGCGCGGAGCGGCGGACGAGCGAGCTGAGCTCCTCGGCCGAGCGGGCGCCCGAGAGCTCCTCCTTCGGCTCGATGCCCATGCGGCGGATGGCCGCGTTGGCCGTGTCGTTGAAGAGCAGGATGACCGGCTTGAAGACCGTCGTGAAGGCCGCCTGGAACGGCACGACGAGCTTGGCCGTGGCGAGGGGCAGGGCGAGGGCGAAGTTCTTCGGCACGAGCTCGCCGATCACCATCGAGAACAGCGTGGCCACGAGGATGCCGACGACGGCGCCGATGCCGGGCACGATCGCCTCGGGCACGCCGAGGCCGGTGAGCGGTCCCTCGAGCAGCGAGCTGATCGCCGGCTCGAACGTGTAGCCCGTCAGGAGCGTCGTCAGCGTGATGCCGAGCTGCGCGCCGGAGAGGTGCGTCGACGTGATGCGGAGGGCCCCGATGGTCGGGCCGAGGCGCTTCTCGCCCCTCTCCTGGCGCTTCTCGAGGTCGTTGCGGTCGAGGTTGACCAGCGAGAACTCGGACGCGACGAACAGGCCGGTGCCGACGGTGAGGACGAGACCGATGCCCAGCATCACCCACTCATTCATGGTGCCCCTCCCCCCGTGGTGCGGCCGCCGAGGCGGTCAGGGCCGGGAAGGGCCAGGGCATGTGGGAGGGAGGGTCGTCCATGAGCGAGAACGGTAGGGGCCCGCGCCGACAGACCCCTGGGAACGTGCAGGCGCTGCACGGGCCGACCGGCGCCGGGGAGGCCGTACTGTGGAGCCGATCGAGATTGGACCACCACCCCGTGACTGACATGAGCCTCCGGCTTCCGACGACGCGGTTCCGCGCCGTCTTCGCGCTCGGCACCCGGCGCGCGGCCAGCTTGCCCCTGCCGACGACCCTCGGCGCCCCGAACCTCTTCGCGGAGTGGGACGACGAGACGGAGCAGAGCACGCTCTACGTCGGCTTCGGCACGGGGCAGATCCACCTCGACACCGCGCCCACGGGCATCGAGCACCACTTCCACGACCTCAGCGGCGACGACACCGACGTCAGCCCCTGGAACGGCGACGACACACGACAGCTGCTCCACTGGTCGTCGGCGCTCCTCTCCGACTTCCACCAGCTCGTGCCCGACCTGCTCGACGACGTCGACGACGCGGCCGCCTGGCACGACGCCGGCCTCACCCTCTGGGTCTGCGAGGTCGAGGAGCCCACGCAGCTCGACCTGATCGAGGTCGACATCGAGGGCGAGCTGCTGACCCTGCCGTGGCTCGGCGCCGGCCACGTCGAGCACGACCACGTCGAGGAGTCGGCGCACGGCGCCCTCGACCACGGCGTCGACGACGACCGCGAGCACCCGATCGCCCTGCTCTGGACGGCCGCGGCCGACGGCACGCCCGACTCCCCCATCGCCGAGGCCTGGCTGCGGCCCGGCACCGAGCAGCCCGTCACCCGGGCCGTGCCCGGCGTCGACTGGGCGGCGGTGGGCATGCCCGCCGACGAGGTGCTGTCGTGGCTCGAGGGCATCTACCTCAACCACCACGTGCTGCCCGACCCCGCCGGCACGATCCTCACCGGGGTGCTCGAGCGCCTCGGCGGGATCGACGGCACCGACTAGGGCGGCCCCTCAGACCAGGTCGCCGTCCGGCGAGAGCGACGGCTCCTCCGGCCCGGTGAGCGCGTAGTCGTGCACGTGCGACTCGCGCACCTCGGCCTCGTCCTCCTCCGACGTGCCCTCTCCCCGGAAGTCGTCGAGCGCCTGCTCCGAGACCCAGCGCTGGGCGACGTTGACGCGGCCCGGGTCGACGACGTCGGGCGAGAGGGCGTAGTCGAGGTTGCCGGGCGCGACGCGCGCGGCCTCGATCTCGGGGGCACGGCTGGCGAGGTAGTCGTCGCGCAGCTCCGGGTCGACGAGCAGGTGTCCGGTGACGATGATCATGCGGCCACCCAACACCCCCGCCCCGGTGCGGCCGCGGCGCCGGGGTACGACGAAGGGCCCCGGCGAGTGCCGGGGCCCTTCGGTGCGCGACGGGCCGTGCCCGTGCTGCTGCTGCCTAGCGGCGGCTGCGACGACCGGTGACCTGGATGTAGATCACGAGGACGATGATGGCGCCGATGATCGAGCCGATGATGCCGGAGGGCTGGAAGAAGCCGTCCGCGTTGTCGCTGCCGAAGAGCAGGTAGGCGAGGAAGCCACCGACGAACGAACCGATGACGCCCAGCAGGATGGTCATGGGGATCGAGATGTTCTGCTTGCCCGGGACGACGAGGCGAGCGACGGCACCGGCGATGAGCCCGATGACGAGAAGGCTGATGATGAGGCCGATCATGGTGTTCTCCTTGATGTTGTCATGTCTGCGACATGCGAGAGCGGCCGGGTCAGCCGCTCCGACCACTGAACCACGCCTGAGCGTTCCCTGTTACGTCTCGCCGAGAACTGGTGCTGGAGCACGACGTGGGCTATGTGATCTGGGCGCGTGACGCGATCGTCCTGTAGGGGGCGACCCACGCCTCCCGCGTTACGGTCATGTGAAACATCAGGGCGGAGGCGCGGCGCGGCCCCCGGGGCACGCCAAGCTGTCAGGGGGCCCCGCCGGGGGCCCAGCGAGGAGCAGCATGAGCGACCACCCCCCGACCGCCCCCGCCACCGTCGTGGGCGCGACGACGACGAGCCCGAAGGGGCCGCGGCACCCCGTCGACGAGGTGCCGCCGCTCCGCCGCCTGCTGCCGCTCGGCCTGCAGCACGTGCTGGCGATGTACGCGGGCGCCGTCGCGGTGCCGCTCGTGATCGGCACCGCCCTGATCGAGGCCGGGCGGCTCGACCCCGGCGCCCTGCCGCACCTGATCACCGCCGACCTCTTCGTCGCCGGGATCGGCGCGGTGCTCCAGTCGGTCGGGGTCTGGCGGGTCGGCGCCCGCCTGCCGCTGATGCAGGGCTGCACCTTCGCCTCGGTCGGACCGATGATCACCATCGGCACCGAGCACGGCGTCGGCGCCATCTACGGCTCGGTCATCATGTGCGGGCTGATGATGTTCGCCATCGCCCCCGTCTTCTCGCAGCTCGTGCGGTTCTTCCCGCCGCTCGTGACCGGCACGGTCATCCTCGTCATCGGCCTCTCGCTGATGAGCGTGGCCGGCGGCTGGGTGATCGACGGCGCCACCGACGGGGCACCGCCGGTCAACGTCGCCCTCGCCGCCGGCACCCTCGCGGTCATCGTGCTGATCGAGCGCTTCGCCCCGCCGGCCCTCGGGCGCCTGTCGATCCTGCTCGGGCTCGTCGTGGGCACGCTCGCCGCCGTGCCGCTCGGCCTCGTCGACGTCAGCGGCGTCGGCGAGCAGCCGTGGGTCGGCTTCTCGACGCCGTTCCAGTTCGGGCTGCCCACCTTCCCGGCCGCGGCGGTCATCTCGATGCTCATCGTCGGCCTCGTGATCATGACCGAGACCACCGGCGACATCGTCGCCGTCAGCGAGATCGTCGACCGGCCGCTGACGCCCCGCCGCCTGGCCGACGGGCTCCGCGCCGACGGGCTCACCACCGTGCTCGGCGGGGTGTTCAACACCTTCCCGTACACGGCGTTCGCGCAGAACGTGGGGCTGGTCAGCATCACGGGCGTCAAGTCGCGCTGGGTCGCCACCTGCGCCGGCGTGATGCTGATCGCGTTGGGGCTCGTGCCGAAGCTCGGCGCCGTCGTCGAGGCCGTGCCGCTCGCCGTGCTCGGCGGGGCCGGCGTCGCGCTCTTCGGCATCGTCGCGGCGAGCGGCGTGCGCACCCTCTCGACGGTGCGGTTCACCGACCGGAACGTGCTCGTCGTCGCCCTCGCCGTCGGCGTCGGCCTCCTGCCGACGGTGTCGCCGACGATCTACGAGCGGTTCCCGTCGTGGTTCACGATCGTCTTCGACTCCGGCATCAGCGCCGGGGCGATCGTCGCGATCGCCCTCAACCTGCTGCTCGGCGGCGAGCGGGGCAGCCGCGGCGGCGACAGCGTCGCCGAGGGCCCGTCCGCCCACGACGCCGTCCGCGGCGCGCAGCTCGCGGCCGACCCGGAGCCGCCGACCCGCTGACCGGGCCGGCGCGCACGACGCGGCCCGCGACTCCCCGGTGACGAGGAGGCGCGGGCCGGGTCGTGCAGGAGGGCCTACTTGGCGAGGAACGCCAGCACGTGGCGGTTCCACTCGTCCTTGTGCGAGACGGTGACGCCGTGCGGGCCGCCCTCGATCACGACGAGCTCGCTGCCCGCGATCGCCGCGTGGGTGCGCGCGCCGCTGACCTCGAACGGCACCGTGTTGTCGGAGTCGCCGTGGATGACGAGCGTCGGCACGGTGATCTTCGTGAGGTCGTCGCGGAAGTCGGTGGTCGCGAACGCCACGGTGCAGTCGAGCGTGCCCTTGGGCGACGCCATCTCGGCGATGGCCACGTTGTAGGCGATCTGGGCGTCGCTGACCTTCGGGCCGTTGAGCAGCGAGGGCTTGCCGGCGGTGAAGAACATGCGGACGAACTCCTCCAGGAAGGCGGGGCGGTCGCCCACGATGCCGTCGTGGAACCACGCGGCGAGGTCGTCGTCGACGCCGCCCTCGGGGTTGTCGTCGCTCTTGTACAGGTACGGCGGCACGGCGCTGGCGAAGACGAGCTTCGCGATGCGGCCCTGGCCGTAGGTGCTCACGTAGCGGGCCAGCTCGCCGCCGCCCATCGAGAAGCCGATCAGCGTCACGTCGTGCAGGTCGAGGGCGTCGAGCACGGCCTCGAGGTCGGCCGCGAAGGTGTCGTAGTCGTAGCCGTCCCACGGCTGCGACGACTGGCCGAAGCCCCGGCGGTCGTACGTGATGACCCGGTGGCCGGCCTCGACGAGCGCGGGCACCTGGCCCTCCCACGAACGGCCGCTGAGGGGCCAGCCGTGGATCAGGACGACGGGCGCGCCGCTGCCGGCGTCTTCGTAGTGGAGCTCGACCTCGGGGCCGGTGGCGGAGGGGACGGTGATGGTGGGCATGGCTGCCTTCCTTCGTGTCGTGTCGGATGTGACCCCGACACTGGCCCCGCGCCCTGGGAGCGACCGGAGGGTGTCCGGGGAGCGCACCGACCGGCGCGTTCCCCGGACCGCCCCGCGGGGCGGGGAGCCGGTGAGGGGAGCCGGCGCGGGCTCAGGCCCGGCGCCACCAGGTGTCGTGCGGGGTGGCCGGCACGCGGCGCTTGTGCTCGGTGGCGAGGTAGCGCTGCTCGATCAGCTCGGCCGTCGCGTCGTCGACGTCTCGCCCCTCGAGGTACGCGTCGATGTCGGCGTAGGTGAGGCCGAGGTTCGCCTCGTCGGTCTGGCCGGGCGTCTCGTCGAGCAGGTCGGCCGTCGGCGCCTTCTCGTAGAGGCGGGCCGGCGCGCCGAGGTGCCGGAGGAGGGCGGCGCCCTGGCCCTTGCTGAGCCCGGTGAGCGGCGTGAGGTCGACCCCGCCGTCGCCGTACTTCGTGAAGAAGCCGGTGAGCGCCTCGGCCGCGTGGTCGGTGCCGACGACGAGCAGACCGCGCTCGCCCGCGATCGCGTACTGGGCCACCATGCGGGTGCGGGCCTTGACGTTGCCCTTCGCGAAGTCGCTGACGGGCGCCCCGAGGGCGGCGGCGACGTCGCCGGCGGTGCCGTCGACCCCGCCCTGGATGTTCACGACCAGGCCCTCGGCGCCGTCGATGAAGCCGAGCGCGAGCTGCGCGTCGTCTTCGTCGGCCTGCACCTTGTAGGGCATGCGGACCGTGACGAGCTCGGCCTCGCCGCCGTCGCGGCGCACGCCCTCGACGGCGAGCTGGCAGAGACGACCGGCGAGCGTGCTGTCCTGACCGCCGCTGACCGCGAGCACGAAGCCCGCGGCGCCGGTGGTCTCCAGGTAGTCACGGAGGAAGGCCACGCGCGTCTCGACCTCGGTGGCGGGGTCGATCTGCGGGGCGACGGCGAGCTCGGCGATGATGGTCTGCTGCAGCGGTCTCATGCGTCGAGAGTAGCCACGACGCCCGACAGCTGCGCGGGGCCCTACTTCGAGGAGCCCATGGCCACGAACGACGCGACCACGAGGCCGAGGCCCGCGACCGTGACGGCGCTGATGAGCACGGTGAAGAAGGTGGCGATCTGGGCGTTGTCCATGGGTCGGCTCCTGCCGGTCGGGGTCGGTCGGACCGATCGTGGCAGACGCGGATGGGAGGACGGCCCGGGCCGTGCCAGGATCGGGGTCGGGATGGATGACGCAGACGGCTCGATGACGAGGTCGGCCACGGACGGCCGCGACCTCGACGAGGCGCGCCTGCTCTACGAGACGGCCTACCCGGGCGACGGCTTCCGGCTCGAGCACGGCGACGGCCCGTTCTCGTACCGCTACACCTCGACGGGCGACGCGGTCGTCACGCTCCGCACGTCGGAGTTCCGCGGCACCGCCCACGGCGTCGCGGAGGAGACGCGCGAGTACATCGTCTCGTGGCTGCACGAGGGCCACGGCGTGACCGACGTGGGGCGCGACGAGACGGTCCAGACGCTGTACGTGCCGCACGTCGCGCCCACCCGGGCGTACGAGTTCGACTACGCCGACTACCGGCAGAACCTCGTCCACCTCGACGGCGGCTACCTCGAGGGCCTGGCCGCCGAGCACGAGGGCGTCGAGCCCGGGCGCCTGCTCTTCCACCACGCCGCCGAGCCGGGCCGGGACGCCCTCGCCCGGTGGCGCCGCGTGCTGGCGGCCACGACGCCCCTGCTGCTCGACGCGGCGACCCCGCTGCTGACCCGGTCGGAGGCCGACCGGCACCTCGCCCTGGCCGTGCTCGACACCTTCCCCCACGAGGCGGGGGCGTCGTCGCCCCTCGCCCTGGTGGCCTCCGGCTCGCGCCTCCGCCGCGCCGTCGAGTACCTCCGCGACCACGCGCACGAGCCGATCGCCGTGGCGGACGCCGCGGCCGCGGTCGGCCTCAGCAGCCGCGGGCTGCAGGCGGCGTTCGCCCGCCACCTCGACACCACGCCGACGCTCTACCTCCGCACCGTCCGCCTCGACCGGGCCCGGGCCGAGCTCGCCGAGCTCGACCCCCGGCGGGCGACCGTGGCCGACGTGGCCCGCCGGTGGGGCTTCGGCCACCTGGGCCGGTTCTCGGGCACGTACCGCGAGCGCTTCGGCGAGTACCCGAGCGCGACGCTGCAGCGCTGACGCACGGAGACGTGCGTCGTGTGCACGTTCCGGCGCGATCAGTGGCAGCGTAGGGGGGTGAACGACACCGACCCGACCCCCCGCACCCCCGCCTCCTCGCCCGACTCCGCCCCCACGGTCGGCCAGCCCCCGCTGCCCGGCGGGCGCGACCTGATGGGCCCGGTCGAGAACCTGCAGCGGATCATGTGGACAGGCACGCTGTGGTTCGTCGGCGGCGTGGTGGCCGTGGCCGTGGCGTTCGCGGCGGTGCTGCTCTCGGGCTGGCGGCCGGAGCTCCTGTCGACGCCCGGCGAGGTGCTGTTCTGGGTCGGCGCCGGCGCCGTGGCGCTGAGCCTCGGCCTGATCGGCTGGTCGGGCTGCCCCATCCTCGAGGTGAGCGTGCCGGTCTCCGACCGCAACAAGACGAAGACGATGCAGTTCGGCACCGCGATCTTCCTCGTCGGCTCGGCCGCGACGATGCTCGCGGTGCTGCTCGGCCCGGCCTCCTGACCGTCACGGTCCGCTGGTCGCGGGCCCTGTCCGCTGAGCGCGACCTCTAGCTGGTGTAGCTAGGCGATCTAGCTATCCGTGTGTGAGTATGCATGCGCATCGATTCACGGCGATGCGGCCCCGCGGGGCCCGGTACGGACGACGGCGCAGGGCCGTCAGGAACGAGAACCGCCATGAGCATCCTCCGACAGTCTCCGTTCGCCGAGGCCTCGCCCTTCTCGGAGGTGCGGGAGGCCGAGCGTCGCACGACGCTCCTGGTCGTCGCGACGTCGGCGGTGTCGGCCTGCGGCATGCTCGTGGCCGGCATGCTCGTCGCCCTCGGGGCCTCCTGAGCGTCCCGGCCTCCTGAGCGTCCGGGCGCGGCGCGGCGCGGCTGACGAGCCCCGGGAACGCGAGGAGGCGCGGTGATCGCTCACCGCGCCTCCTGCCGTCCGGCCCGTGGCCAGGTGGTGTGCTCGACCTAGTAGGTCGACACGCCCGAGTTCGCCGCGGCGATGCCGAGCACGACGCTCGTGATGATGCCGATGACGATCAGCGCGAGGCCGATGATGATGGCGGCCAGCGCGAGGCCGCTGCCCTTCTCGCCGGTGCGCTTGATCTGCGAGCGCGCGACGAAGCCGAGGATCACGCCGACGAGGGGCACGAAGAAGGCGAGGATGATGCCGACGATCGCGAGGACGTTGGTCTTGTCGGTCTTGACGGGGGCACCAGCGGCGCCGTAGGGCTGGGGGGTGGTCATGGTTCTCTCCTGAGGAGTCGATGGAACGGAGCAGGGCAGCTGCTCGTCCGGTCGTGGATCCCCCCGGAACCGAGCGACCTCACCGTAGCAGCGGGCACGAGGCGGGGCGCGCTCTCTCCACAGGGCACGCCGGAGCCCCCGACGGCGCGGCTCCCTCCGCCCCCGAAGGGGGCGTGGCAGGCGGCGGCCGACACCGACAAGCTGAGGCCGAGGACCCCACCACCCCTCGAGGAGAACCGTGACGATCGAGACGACCGCCCCTGATCCGAGCGCCTTCGACCTCGCCGTCGCCGACCGCAAGGACGTCGTCGTCGCGACCGTCGAGACGCTCGAGCGCCTCGGGTACGCCGGGACGAGCTTCGAGGACGTCGCCCAGACCGCCCAGACGAGCGTCGCCGCCGTCCGTCGCCACTTCCCGTCGTGGCTCGGCCTCGTGCTCGCGGCCCTCGACCGCTGGAACCAGGACCGGTTCGAGCAGGTCGCCCGCGAGACCGCCGGCGGCGCCACGCTCGGCTTCATGCGCGGGCTGGTCGCCTACAGCGCCCAGCACCCCGCGCTCTCCCGCACGCTGCTGTCGCTCGCGGTCGAGGGCACCGACCCCGGACACCTCGCGTCGCTCTACCTCCGCGACCGGTACTGCGACTTCCACACCATGGTGCAGCAGGGGCTCGCCTTCGACGTGACCGAGGGCGTCGTGCCCGCCGGTGTCGACGTCAAGGCGCTCGCGACGACCCTCATCGCGCTGTTCGAGGGCCTCCAGCTGCAGATGCTGCTGCGCCCCGGCTTCGAGCCGACGACGGCCTTCGACCACGCCCTCGCGGAGATCACCTGCTCGTGGTGACCGCGCGGCGCGGCTGAGGCGACCGCCCTCGGCCCGCGCTGCAGCCGACCGACGCACCTCGCGCCTCCCCGGGCCTTCCCCAGAACGGGGACTCGTCAGGGCCGCGCAGCTCTGGTGACATTGCTGTCGTGAACGACCAGAACGCCTCCCCCGACGACTTCTACGCCGAGTCGGCCCACGTCGAGCTGCGCCGCAGCGTCGTGGCCGCCGCCATCGAGACCTTCCGGCACCGGGCCTTCCACGAGACCACGCTGGAGGCGGTGGCCGAGACCGCAGGGCTGCCCCTGGAGGCGGTGACCGCGCACTTCCCCGACTGGAACGGCCTGCTGCTCGCGGCCGTCGACCGCTGGACGGCCGAGCGCACCTCTCCCCTCCTGCCGGTCATGGCGTCGCACGGCACCGTGCTCTTCCTGCGCCGGATCGTGCAGTCGAACATCGAGGACCCGTCGCTGATGCGGTTGCTGAGCTCCCTCGTCAACGTGGCCGCGACTCCCGGGCACCCGCTCTCCGAGCTGCTGCAGGGCGACTGGAGCCGGTTCCACCGGATGGTCGCCGAGGGCCTGCGCCGGGACGTCGAGCTCGGGCGCGAGCCCGCGACCATGGCGCCGGCCCGCGGCGCGGAACAGTTGCTCGCCCTCTACGAGGGTCTGCAGCTGCAGTCGATGGTGCGGCCGCGCATGGATCTCCTCGACGCGTACGACCGCGCCGTCACGCGGCTCCGCGACGGGTGGGGGCGCCCCTACGCGGCGCCCACCTGGGACCTCGACGACCTGGCGCTGGTCGGCGCGGCCTGACCCGGCCGCCCCCGGACGTGCGGAGAGCCTCCCGGGGGAGGCTCTGCACGTAGCCCTCATCGGCCCCCCACGACGTGGGCGGCTGGTACGGGCCGGGGCGACGCGGGTGCGTCAGGCGGCGTCGCTCGTGAAGAGCTCCGCCAGGTCGAGGGGCTCGGTCATCGGGAGGTCGAGGTGGTCGACCATCGCGACGGAGGCGGTCACGCGCCGGCGCCGAGGACGACGAGCATGCCGGCGATCGCGGTGCCGCAGGTCGCCAGCGCCGACGTGGCGATGACGAGGAGCGTGATCTGACGATCCGCGTCGCGGATCTCGGAGAAGGGGCTCCTGCTGCCGTGGATGAGGCTCATGGTGCTGCTCGTCTCTGGCAGCCCTGCGCTGCCGTCGGTGACCGTGGTGACCGGGTGGTCGGCCCTGTCGCCAGGGCCGCGTACCGCCGTGAACCGGTACGGGACGATCATGACACCCAACAGCTAGACGGTCTAGCTAGTTGCGTGAATCGGACAGTCGCCCGCGTTTCCCGTTCGGGGGACAGGGCCACGGGCGGTCGTCGACCGGTCGGCTGCGGGGCGGCGACGAGCTATGCGCGCCGGGGTACAGCACCACGGAGCGCGGGACGCGGCCGGGGGCGCCTCAGCGGGCGTCGGCCGTGACGGCGGAGACGCGGAGGAAGTCGAGGGCGGCGGCCGCGGGCGAGCCGGTCGCGGCCGTGTAGGCGACGAGGCGCAGGTCGGTGCCCGCCACGGTGAGCACGTCGCAGTCGAGCTCGACGTCGCCCACGAGCGGGTGGCGGATCACCTTGCGCTCGGAGACGTGCTCACCGACGGCCCCGGTGCGCCAGAGCTCGCGGAAGGTCTCGCTCGCCACGGTCATGTCGTCGATCAGGCGTCGCACGCGCGGGTCGCCCGGGTAGCGGCCGTGCACCCGCCGTAGGTCGGCGACGAGCGAGGCCTCGAACGCCCGGAGGCCGCCGTCGCGCCCGTGCTCGACGCGCTCGCCCGGCGTGATAGCGCCGGTGGCGCCGAACCACGACCGCAGCAGGTTCGGCCGCTCGCCGCCCTCGCCCACGGGCTCGCCGAAGAGGCGGCCCCAGAGAGGGCTGTAGCTGAGCAGGTCCCAGGAGGCGGTGAAGACCGCGAGCGGCGTCTCGCCGAGCCGCGCGATCAGCCGCTGCACCCCCGGCGGCACGTGCTCGGGCACGGTGGCGGGCGAGGGCGGCACGAGGCCCGCGAGCACGAACAGGTGGTCGCGCTCGGCGTCGCTCAGCTGGAGGGCCCGCGCCAGCGCCGCGGCGACCTGTGCCGACGGGTGCTGCGCCCGGCCCTGCTCGAGCCGCACGACGTAGTCGACGCTGAGGCCCGCGAGCGCGGCGAGCTCCTCCCGCCGCAGGCCCGCGGCCCGGCGCTGGTCGCCGGCGGGCAGGCCGACGTCGACGGGCGAGAGGCGGTCGCGCCACGCGCGCAGCAGGGCGCCGAGGTCGCCGGCAGGGGTGTCCACCTCGTCAGTCTCGCAGCGCCGAGGGCCGGCGGGGTGGTACTGCGAGTCCTCCCGACGGGGCGGGCCTGGATGGGCACCGGGGTCAGGGCGGAGACTCGGGTCATGACGACCGACACGCCCGCCACGGGCACCGCCCCCTCCCCCGACACCACCTCCGCCGACACCGCCGCGACCACGACCACCCTCGTCACCGGGGGCAACAAGGGGCTGGGGCGCGAGACCGCCCGGCGCCTCCTCGAGGCCGGCCACACGGTCTGGATCGGGGCCCGCGACGAGGCCAGGGGCCGCGCGACCGCCGACGAGCTCGGCGCCCGCTTCGTGCAGCTCGACGTCACCGACGACGCCTCGGTCGCCGCGGCCGCCGAGACGATCGGCGCGGCCGGCGGCCTCGACGTCCTCGTGAACAACGCGGGCATCACCGGGTCGCACTCCTCGCCCGACCAGCTCACCGGGGCCGACGCCCTCGAGGTGCTCGACACCAACGTCGCGAGCATCGTGCGCACGACGACGGCCTTCCTGCCGCTGCTCCGCCGCTCGTCGGCCCCGACCATCGTCAACGTGACGAGCGGCCTCGGGTCGTTCACGGCGGTGCACGACGCCGACCGCATCGAGTCGACCGTCGTCGCGCCGCTCTACACGGCGTCGAAGGCGGCCGTCACGATGCTGACGGTGCAGTACGCCAAGGCCCTGCCCGAGATCCGCGTCAACGCCGCCGACCCCGGCTACACGGCCACCGACCTCAACGGCAACAGCGGCCACCAGACGGTGACCGAGGGCACCGACGCCGTGGTCGAGCTCGCGACCCGCGGCGGTCAGGGGCCGACCGGCACGTTCACCGACCGCTCGGGCGTCGCGCCGTTCTAGGCGGCGCCCTCCCGGGCCGGGCCGCGAGGTCTGTGCCTCGCCTAGTCGGAGGTCGCCGCGACGGGCAGGGCCAGCTCGAGCGTCGTCCCGGTCGCGGCTGTCGCTGCCACCCGGACGCTGCCGCCGTGGCGGAGGGCGATCTCGCGGACGAGCGCGAGGCCGATGCCGAAGCTCGGGCGGCGGCCCGGGCCGGCGGCCGGTGCGACCACCGTGGCCGGAGCAGCCGGTGCGGCCGGGGGCGGGTCGGCCCGGGCGAACCGGTCGAAGACGCGAGCCGGGTCGATGCCCGTGATGCCCGCCCCGCGATCCGTGACCGACAGCACCGCCGCGCCTCCGTCCACGCGCGTGGACACGGTGACCGTCGACCCTGACGGAGCATGGCTCAGCGCGTTGTCGACCAGGGCCAGCACGGCCCGCCGCAGGCTCGCGGGCGGCACGGGGACGCGAGCGGCGGCCGCCCCGTCGTGCTGCAGGGCGACGCCGCGCTCCTCCGCCAGCACGGACATCGAACGGAGCACGTCCTCGACGACGTCGTCGACGACCACGGGCTCGGCGAGCGCCGCCTCGGACGGGTCGCGCCCCGCCGCCTCGAGCAGGTCGCCGACGATGTCGACGAGGGCCCGGGAGTCGTCGCGCAGCCTCGCGAGGTCGGTCGTGACCCGCTCGTCGGCCGTCGCCGCGCCTCCGGCGATCGCCCGCTGGAGCGCCTGCAGCCGGGCGTCGAGCACGGCGAGGGGCGTTCGCAGCTCGTGGCTCGCGTCGGCGACGAACTGCCGCTGGAGGCGGAGCGCCTCGCCGAGCGGCCGGACGGCACGCCTGGCGATCACCACCGTCACCAGGCCCGCGAAGACCACCCCGCCGAGGCCGAGCACCACCAGGCCCGCCACGACGTCGGTGGCGGAGACGAATATCTCGCCCCGGCCCGCGGCCACGGCCTGCTCGAGCCGCTCCCGGGGCACGGTCTGGTGCAGCACCCACGCGATCGTGAGCGCGAGGGCCCCCACGACGACGAACGCGGAGACGAGCACGATCTGCCGACCGATCGACCGGGCGGCGGCCTGCAGGGCCTCGGACTCCGCGTCGGTGGCGGTGCCGCCCCCACGGCGTCGCGCGCTCACAGCGCCCCCACCCGGTAGCCGCTCCCCCGCACGGTGAGCACGACGTCGCGGTCGATCTTGCGCCGCAGGTAGCTGACGTACGTGTCGACGGTGCCGAGCTGCTCCCCGTGCGGGAACACCCGGGCGAGCAGGTCCGCCCGGTCGAAGGTGTGGTCGGGCCGACGGGCCAGCTCGGCGAGCAGGGCGCACTCGCGCTCGCTCAGCACGACCCGGCTCGCCCAGGGCGTGACGACGATGCGGCTGTCGGGCCAGAGCCGCGCCTCGCCGATGTCGAGCCATCGCTCCTCGACGGCGAAGGAGCGGGTCAGGGCGCGCAGCCGGGCGAGGAGCTCGTCGAACTCGAACGGCTTGACGAGGTAGTCGTCGGCGCCGCCGTCGAGCCCGGCCACACGGTCGGCCGTGGTGCCGAGGGCCGTCAGCATCAGCACCGGCGTCGTCACGTGCTCACGACGGAGCGCCGCGACCAGCGCGGTGCCGTCGAGCCCCGGGAGGCGGCGGTCGACGACCAGCACGGCGTGCCCGCCGGCCCGGGCGGCGTCGAGGCCCCGCAGGCCGTCGGCGACCAGGTCGACCCGCCAGGCCTCGCCGAGCACCTCGGCCACGATGGGGCCGAGCTGCGGGTCGTCCTCGACCAGCAAGAGGCGCGGGCGCGCGTCAGGACCGGTCACCCGCCGCCTCCTCGCCTCTCGTCGTCGCCGTGGCTCGCTCCTCGGCCCGGGCGGCGTGCGAACGCCGGAGGGCCGTGACCACGATCGGCAGCACCGACACGACGACCAGCCCGACGGCGAGCAGGTCGATGTGGTCCGCCACGAACGGTAGGCCACCCAGCAGGGATCCGAGCACCGTCATGCCGACGGCCCACAGGAACGCCCCGGTGAGGTTCCAGACCACGAACCTCCGGTAGGGGTACCCGCTGGTGCCGGCGGCGAGGGGCACGAAGGTGCGGACGACGGGCACGAACCGGCCGAGGACGAGCGCCGCGCCGCCGTGGCGCTCGAAGAACGCCTCGGCCTGCTCGAGGTGCGCCGTCTTCAGCACGCGGGCGTCGGGGCGGAACCAGCGGCGCCCGAAGCGGTGGCCGAGGAAGAACCCGACCTGGTCGCCGGCCGCCGCGGCGAGGAACGCGCACAGCGCGATGATGGCGACGCTCAGGCCGAGGCTCGGGTGCAGCAGGCCCGCGGTGACCAGCAGGGAGTCGCCGGGCAGGAAGGGGAAGAGCAGGCCCGACTCGACGAAGATCATCAGCGACAGGCCGCCGAGGGCCCAGGGGCCCATGCCGGCGAGGAGGGTCTGGGGGTCGAGGATGCTCACGCGCGGGTCCGTCCTGGGTCGGTGGTCGTGGGGGAGTTCGGTGCCGACGGCCCGACGGGCGGGGCGGCGCCGCGGTGGTCGTCGAGGTGGTCGAGAAGGCGCAGCCACGACGGGAGGGCCAGCGCGACGACCGAGCAGCCGAGCGCGACCGACGCGACGGTGTCGCTCGGGTAGTGCACGCCCACCCAGACGCGCGACAGCCCGACGACCGCCACCGCAGCCGATGCCGCGCCGGTCACGATGACGACCAGAGCGCGGCGCTGCCCCGCTGCGAGCAGCACGATCGCCAGCGCGAGCCCGGTCGCGAGGGCCGTGTGCCCGCTGGGGAACGAGAAGGAGTGCGGCTCGACGATCAACGGGTCGGCGAGGAGCCCCGGGTCGGGCCGATCGCGCTGCACGACGAGCTTGACCAGCTCGGCCGCGGCCCACGGACCGACGGCGACGCCCAGGACCGTCAGGGCCGCGGCCGCTCGACGGCTCACGACCCACACCGCGACGGTCAGCAGCAGCACGAGGGCGGCCCCGAGCTGGGGCCCGAACAGCCGGTCGACGAGCAGCGCGGCCTCGTCGAGCACGGGAAGGTGCGCGCGGCTCACGTGCTGGACGAGGTCGAGGTCGACCTCGATCACGCCGCCGGCTCCGGACGTGATCAGCAGCCCGGCGACGACGACGCCGGTGATGCCCGTCGCGCCCCCCACGGCCCATGTTCGGTCGTGGATGACGGCGCGGACGGCCGGGAAGAGAGGAGGCGCGGTGCGGCCGCGGGGGAGCGCCGGCGAGGGCGGGCGGTGCAGGACGGTCATGCACGCAGGCTCCGCGCCACCGTCCCAGGAACCGCCCAGACGCCCTGCCGACCGGCCGCGCGCCTCCTCGACGCGGGCCCTCGGTGGCTTCTGGGGGGTTCCTGGGAAGCGACCCCCGACCGTGGTGGCATGACGACACGCGCTGTCCCGAGCGGGGCCACGGCCCTCGAGCGCCGGGCCCTGCTGAGCAAGGTCCCCGAGATCACCCTCGCGTTCTGGGTGATCAAGGTGCTCTGCACCACCGTCGGCGAGACGTTCGCCGACTTCCTCGCCGACGGCCTCGGGCTCGGGCTCACCGTGACGAGCGTCGTGATGGCGGCCCTGCTCGTCGTGGCGCTCGTGGTGCAGTTCCGGACGCGGGCCTACGTCCCCGTCGTCTACTGGCTCGCGGTCGTGCTGATCAGCGTCGTGGGCACCCTCCTCACCGACACGCTGACCGACTCGCTCGGCGTCAGCCTCTGGGTCTCGACGGCCGTCTTCGCGGTGGCGCTGGCCGTCGTGTTCGCCGTCTGGCACCGCGTCGAGGGCACCCTGTCGATCCACGAGGTGACGACGCCCCGTCGCGAGTCGTTCTCCTGGGCAGCCGTGCTGATGACGTTCGCGCTCGGCACCGCGGTCGGCGACCTCCTCGGCGAACAGCTGGCCCTCGGCTACCTGCCCTCGGCGCTGCTGTTCGCCGCAGCCATCGTCGTCGTCGCCCTGGCGCACCGGTTCGCCGGCGTCGGGTCGGTGCTCGCCTTCTGGGCCGCGTACGTCCTCACCCGCCCGCTCGGCGCCTCCGTCGGGGACTTCCTGTCGCAGCCGGTGGGCGACGGCGGGCTCGGCCTCGGCTCGACGGTCACGAGCGTCGTGTTCCTCCTGGCCATCGCAGCCCTGGTCGTCGTCCTCACGGTACGGCGACCGGCTCAGCCCGCCCTCCGCGTCTGACCCCCGTTCCTCCACCCCCTCGAGAGAGAAGCACGTCCATGGACTGGCAGTTCGACGGCCTCCCCCTGCACCCGCTCATCGTCCACCTCGTCACCGTCGCGTTCCCGACGGCGTCGCTGCTCGTCCTGGTCGGGGCGTTCTGGACGGCGCTGCGGCGGCGGCTGGGCGTCATCACCCCGCTCATCGCCCTGGTCTCGCTGATCGCGGTGCCGCTCGCGACCTCGTCGGGCGAGGCACTGGAGGAGCGGGTCGGCGGCAGCGCCCTGCTCGAGGCCCACACGCAGCTGGGCGACACCCTGCTGCCCTGGGCGATCGCGGTGTTCGTCGTCGCCGTGGCGCAGTGGATCTGGCAGCGCTGGGTGCTGACCCCCGAGGCCCAGCGACAGCGCCCGGCCGTCCGCGGCAGCGCACGACTGGTCGTCGGCGTCGTGCTGATGGTGCTGGCCGTCGGCACGAGCATCGGCGGGATCGTCACGACGGTCCGGATCGGCCACTCGGGCGCGGAGGCCGTGTGGTCGGACTCGAGCGAGGGGTGACCCAGGCCCCCGAGTACAGCTCGACCAGGAGCGCCCGCTCCCGCCCCACGACAGGAGAACACATGCCCCTCATCAGGATCGACCTCGTCGAGGGTCGCTCTGACGACCAGATCGCCGCGATCGGCGACGCCCTCATGCAGACCCTCGTCGACGTCTACGGGCTGCCGGAGCGCGACCGCTTCCAGATCGTCACGGAGCACGCACCCGGCCGCCTGACCGCCCTCGACGTCGGGCTCGGCATCGAGCGCTCAGAGCAGGTCGTCGTCATCCAGATCTTCACGCAGGCCGGGCGCAGCACCGACGAGAAACAGGAGTTCTTCCGCGCGCTGGCCGAGGCCCTGGCCGGGGTGGGAGTCGCGGGCGAGGACCTCGTGATCGGGTTCGTCGAGAACACGCCCGCCGACTGGTCGTTCGGCTTCGGCCGCGCCCAGTACACGACCGGGGAGCTCGCGACGCCCGGGGCGTGACGCTGCCGGCGGGACGCCGAGGCCGGAGGCGGATCGCCGGGCCGCGTCGCCCGGCCGGAGGCGCGATGTCGGTGGCGGGTGACACGCTGGCCCGGTGCAGCCTCCCGCGCGCTCGACGCGCACGCCGCCTCCGCCCCTCGCCGCGTGGGGCCTCGTCGTTGTGGC
Organism: Frigoribacterium sp. Leaf164; assembly: GCF_001423665.1. Lineage (NCBI taxonomy): Bacteria > Bacillati > Actinomycetota > Actinomycetes > Micrococcales > Microbacteriaceae > Frigoribacterium > Frigoribacterium sp. Leaf164. Next base: position 343,919 of record NZ_LMOX01000001.1, on the reverse strand, counting down.
CGACGTGCCTATCGTCGGCGGTCTCGACCCCGACGCCTCGGTCTGGCAGGTGGAGGACGGCTCAGGCGACCTGTGGTCGGTGAAGGCCACGCGGCGCGACTGCCGTTTCGGCCTCGCGCTGGCCGCCTCCCTCGGGGGCGCACCCGGCGTCGTCGCTCCCCTGCCGACCCTGGCGGGCGAGCTGTGGTCCGAGCACGAGGGCTCGATGGTCTCCGTGTCGCCCTGGGTGCTCGGCGACGACGCCGCGGAGGACGGCCGCGGGCTCGACCTCGGCCAGTGGTCGGAGCTGGGCGCCGTCGTGCGACGGATCCACTCGCAACGGCCCCCGGCCGGCATCGCGCCGCTCCGGAGCGGCGTCAAGCGCGCGGGGCGGCGGGCACGCGTCCGCCTCCGCGAGCTGGACGCCCTCCTGGGCGACGACGGTGCTGCCTCGACGGCCGACCCCGAGCTCACCGACCTCTGGCGGGCGAACCGGGGGCGCCTCCGACAGCTCGAGGCGACGGCCCTGCGCCTCAAGGCCGAGCGCCGACCCGCACCGCGGGTGCCCTGCCACGGTGATCCGCACCTCGGCAACGTCGTCGTCGACGACGGGGGTCGGCCCTGGCTGATCGACCTCGACGAGGCCACCGTCGCGCCCCGCGAGGTCGATCTCGTGCTGGTCGAGCTCGGGGTCCTGCCGGGGCTGCCCGTCGAGCCGGAGCACCGGGCGGCGTTCCGTGCGGGGTACGGCGACGCCGCCCTCGACGAGGGCCGGCTCATCCGATTCGCGTGCGTCCGGGCCCTGGAAGACGTGACGGCGGCCTTCACGACGCGTGAGGGAGCACACTCTGCGCAGCACGACCCGGATGCGGTCGGGGTACACGCCGGTCTCCGTGACCTGCTGGGGCCGCGTGGCCTCGTGTCCCTCGTCGAGGAACGCCTCCCCGCTCCTGCCACGACATCCGCACAGATCCCGACCGAACCGACGCCAGGAGAACCGACATGACGACCCGACGCACGACCGTGGCAGCCGCCGCGACCCTCGCCCTGGCCGCTGGCCTCTCCGGCTGCAGCGGCTTCACCGGAGGCTCCGACGACGACGCCGACGGCGCGCTGACCTTCACGACCTGGGCGAGCGAGTCCGAGCAGGAGTCGTTCGAGGCCCTGGTCACCCAGTTCGAGAGCGAGCACGACGGCGCGACGGTCGACCTCAACGTCGTGCCCTACGACCAGATGTTCTCGAACATCGACGCGCAGCTCTCCACCGGTGACGCCCCCGACGTGTTCCGCGTCGACTACGGCAACCTCGGCGTCTACTCGAGCCAGGGCCAGCTGCTCGACCTCACCGGCCAGGTCGACGACGAAGACTCCTTCCAGCCCGCCATGCTCGAGGCCGTCTCGTACGACGGCGCCGTCTACGGCGTGCCGCACCAGACCGACGTCTCGGCGCTGCTCGTCAACACCGAGCTGCTCGCGGCGGCGGGCGTGACCGACCTGCCGACCACGCAGGCCGACGCGTGGACGTGGGATGAGTTCGGCGAGGTCGCCGCGGCGCTGCGCACGAGCCTCCCGGCCGAGCAGTACCCCTTCGTCGTCAACTGGCAGCAGGGCGGCACGCCCCGCTGGCTCAGCTGGCTCTTCCAGTCGGGCGGCGCGCTGCTCGGCGACGACGGCACGACGAGCGAGATCGACTCGCCCGAGGCGGCCGAGGCGCTCGCCTTCACGACGTCGTTCTTCGACCAGCAGTGGGTGCCGCCGACCAGCAGCGTCAAGTCGACCTCGTACGCCGACACGCTGTTCAGCGAGCAGACGACGGCGATGGCCTTCGTGGGCTCGTTCCTCGTGCCCGAGCTCGCGTCGACCGACTTCGACTGGACGGCCGTGCCCCTGCCCGTCGACGAGCGCGGAGCCACCGACCTCGGCGGCAACGCCCTCGTCGCGACGGCCGACACCGACCAGGGCGAGCTCGCCACGGAGTTCCTGAACTTCATGGCCTCGGCCGACGCGATGACCGAGTTCTGCGCCGCCACCAACGAGCTGCCCACCCGCACCGACGTCGACGCCTCGTCGATCGACTTCGCGGTGCGGCCGGACGTCATGCCGGTCTTCGTCGAGCAGGCGACCACCATCGAGCCCTCCGACGTGAAGCAGCTGACGTCGCCCTACCTGGCCGAGATCACCGTCGCGATGCAGGACCAGCTCGAGGCGGCGTTCACCCAGGGGCAGTCGGTCGACGACACCCTGAGCGCCATCGACGA
>NZ_LMOX01000001.1:266660-341675 GCF_001423665.1 Frigoribacterium sp. Leaf164 | reverse complement strand
CCGCGCGCCTCCGGGAGGGCCTCGTCGGCTGGGCCTTCATCGGACCGAACCTCGTCCTGCTGTCGGTCTTCCTGTTCGTGCCCATCCTCGGGGCCGTGCAGCTGTCGTTCCAGGAGACCCGCGGCTTCGGCGACCCCGAGTGGGTCGGCGGCGCGAACTACGCGCGCATGGCCGCCGACCCGGTCTTTTGGCAGACCCTCGGCAACACCGTCCTCTTCACCGTCGTCACCGTGCCCGTCGAGATGGCCCTCGGCCTCGGCCTCGCCGTGCTGCTCGACGGGGTGCTGCCCGGTCGCCGTGCCTGGCGGACGATGCTCGTGCTCCCGATGGTCATCTCGGGGGTGGCCAGCGCGATGATCGCCGTCATCCTCTTCACCGAGGCCAACGGCCTGGTCAACCAGGTGCTCCGGGCGATCGGGCTCGGCGCGGTGCCGTGGCAGTCGGACGGCGCCCTGGCCATGGTGTCGGTGATCCTCACCATGATCTGGCTGCGCGTCGGCCTCAACATGATCATCTACCTGGCCGGGCTGCAGTCGGTCTCCCCCGAGCTGTACGAGGCCGCCGAGCTCGACGGCGCGGGCGCCTGGCAGCGGTTCCGGTCGATCACGGTGCCCCTCGTCGGGCCCTCGACCTTCTTCCTGCTGGTGCTCAACGTCATCGCGTCGTTCCAGGTGTTCGACCTCGTCTTCGTCCTCACCGGCGGCGGCCCCGGCTACTCCACCTCGGTGCTCGGCACCTACGCCTACCGCAACGGTTTCCAGATCCGCGAGCAGGGCTACGGTGCCGCCCTCGGCGTCGTGATCCTCGTCGTGACGCTGGCCTTCACCGTCGTGCAGTGGCGCACGAACCGCACCCGCGACCTCACCGAATGACGAGGACCAGCCTGTGACCATCCCCCAGACCGTCGCCGACCCGCCTGCGGCCGGCGCGCCCCGCAGCACCGCCCTCGGCGCCGACCGTGCCGCGGGGGCCCGCGCCCCACGTCGACGTCCTCCCCGGCGCGGCGGCTTCGTCGTCGTCCGCACCGTCGTCGCCGTCGTCGCCTCCGTCGTGGTGGCGTTCCCGCTGCTGTGGATGCTCGTCGTGGCCTTCTCGCCGCGGGGCGAGGTGTTCGGGCGCGGCCTGCGCCTCCTCCCCAGCGCCCTCACCCTCGAGAACTTCGGCCGGGTGCTCGACCGGTACCCCGTGGCCGAGTGGTTCGGCAACTCCGTCGTCATCGGCGTCTTCGTCACCGTGCTGACGGTCGTCGTCAACCTGCTGGCCGGGTACGCGTTCGCGCAGCTGCGCTTCGCGGGGCGCACGGCGGTCTTCCTCGTCTTCCTCGCGACGCTGATGATCCCGGTGCAGGCGACCATGGTCGCGCAGTTCCGCCTCGTGAACGGGCTCGAGATCTACGGCACCTACTGGGCCGTCATCCTGCCCTCGGCAGCCACCGCGTTCGGGGTGTTCCTCGCGCGGCAGTTCATGCTCGGCATCCCGCAGGAGCTCATCGAGGCCGCCCGCCTCGACGGCGCGGGCCCGGTGCGGGTCTTCACCGCGATCGTCCTGCCGCTCAGCGGCCCGCTCGTCGCGGTGCTCGTGCTGCTCACGCTGCTCGGCAGCTGGAACGACTTCGCTTGGCCGCTGATCGCCCTGAAGGACCCCGACCTCTACACGCTGCCCGTCGGTCTGCTCTACCTCAAGGGGCAGACGACGCCCGACTACAACGGCATCATGGCGCTGGCCGTGATCTCGGTGCTCCCGATGGTGGTGCTGTTCCTGGCGTTCCAGCGCTTCTTCGTCCAGGGCTTCGTGCGCAGCGGGGTGCGGTAGCCGACGGCCGCGGCGGAGACGTGCCTGACCGGGTCAGCAGCCGGGCCGTACGGGACGTCTGCGTCGAGGCGGTCAGCGCGCGGCGCGGCTCGCGTGCGCGCGGGCCTTCATGCGGTTGCCGCAGACGGCCATCGAGCACCACTTCGCCGTGCCGGGGCGGCTGTGGTCGACGAGGAAGAGGTTGCACTCGTCGTTGGCGCACGCGCGCAGTCGCCCGGGCAGCTCCTCCGCGACGCCCGACCAGGCCAGCACGGCACGGACGGCGAGCTTCTCGTCGTCAGGGGCGCGGAGTTCCCAGCGCACGCCCGCCGGAGTCACGCGGGGCACCTGGACCGCGCCCTCGAGCACCGCGGCGAGCTCGTCGACGGGACCCGCGCCTCCCCCGCGGACGACGGCCTGGAGGAGCCGACGGACGTCGGCGAGCTGAGCAGACTCCCGGTCGGTGCCCGTCCCGCCCCACCGGAGAGCGAGGGCCCGGCCCTCCGCCCCCTCGAGGGCGTCCGTCGGCACGCCGTCGATCGCCGGTGCGCTGTTGAGCAGCGCCAGGAGAAGGTCTTCGTTCTCGAGCACGTCTCTCCGATCTCCTCCGCGGCCACGCCGACAGGATCATGCTAGCGTCCTGACTAACCAGTAATCAAGCCGTTAGGGGTTAGTCGTGACCACCGTCCACCACCGCACCGTCTCCGTCGACGGCCTCGACGTGTTCTACCGGGAAGCGGGCGCCGCCGACGCACCCGCCGTCCTGCTCCTGCACGGGTACCCCACCAGCTCCCACATGTTCCGGCACCTCATCCCCGCCCTGGCCGACCGGTACCGCGTCATCGCACCGGACCACGTCGGCTTCGGGCGATCGTCGGCGCCGTCCGTCGACGACTTCGACTACACCTTCGCCGCCCTCGCCGAGGTGACGGGTCGGTTCCTCGCCGCCGTCGGGGTCGACGAGTACGCGATCTACGTCCAGGACTACGGCGCACCCGTCGGCTGGCGGCTGGCCCTGGACCACCCCGAGGCCGTGACGGGCGTCATCTCACAGAACGGCAACGCCTACGAGGAGGGCTTCGTGCCGAGCTTCTGGGACCCGATCTGGGCCGACGCGGCGGAGCGGACAGCCGAGACCCGCGACGCCCTCCGCCCGGCGCTCGGCCGTGACGCCGTCGAGTGGCAGTACACCCACGGCGTCCCCGACCCCTCGACCGTCGACCCGGACGCCTGGGAGCACGACCTCGCGCTCCTCGCGCGCCCCGGCCAGGACGACGTGCAGCTGGCGCTCTTCCGCGACTACGCCACCAACAGGGATCTCTACCCGGCCGTCCACGACTGGCTCCGCGACTCCCGCGTCCCCGTCCTGGCCATCTGGGGACGCCACGACGAGATCTTCGCCGCCGAGGGCGCCGCGGCCTTCCGGCAGGACTCTCCCGAGGCCCGGGTCGAGCTCGTCGACGGAGGGCACTTCCTGCTCGAGTCGCATCTCGACGTCGTCGCGGCCACGGTCAGGGACTGGCTGTCGACCCGCTGACGGGCGCGGTCGGCTGAGGCCCCCGGCGGGTGCGAGGGAGCCGCTCGTCGAGCAGCGCCGCGAGCCGGTCGAGGTCGCTCCGTACGGCAGCGGCGTCGGCCTCGAACGCCGCCTCGGAGACGCCGTCACGCCGGAAGAGGGTGAACACGGCCTCGCTGCCCTGGTCGTTGGCCACGACCCGGAACGGGTTCCGTACGGTCGTCCCGTCGGGCAGGGTCACGTCGTGGTCGAGGACCCCCAGCTCCACCGGCCCGGTGAAGGCCACCTCGACGACGCCCATCGGGGAGTCCGCGAACCACCGTCCGCCCTCCTGGCGGACGCCCGCGCTGAGGCCCGCCGCCCACGCGGGCAGGTTCGCAGGGTCCCCGGCGATGCGGGACACCGCGGCGACGTCGTGGTCGAACGAGCGGGAGAGGTGGACGACGGGCCAGGTCATGCCGGGACACTAGCGCCGGGCCGGCCCTGTCGCACCCTTCCGGGCCACGCCCGCTCCGACCACGCCCGCTCCGACCACGCCCCTCAGGGCTGGCACGGCCCGCCGCGGCGTGCCAGGCTCGGCGCATGCGAATCGACGAGTGGTGGCCCGACCTGATCCCGAGCACCCGGCAGTGGCTGATCGACAACGCCGGCGATGCCGTTCCGCCGGAGATCCTCGAGCAGATCACCGCCGTCACGGGTGAGCCGGGCGACGACGACACCTGGGTCGGCGAGGGCACCGACGACGAGTTCTACCTCTCCGACGAGGCGACCGACTGGGTCGAGGCCGCGGGCAACGCGGAGGGCGACGAGGACGAGGACGACGAGGAGGCCTGAGCCCCCTCCGGGCAGGCCTCCGGCCCGACGGGAGGCAGCGCTCCCGGTCGACGCGGTGATGCGCACCACCTGTCGTTCACCGGGGGTTCACCGGCTGCACGTCGCGGGGCACGAGAGTTCGAGTGACCACGTCACCCCACGAACGGATCACGCATGCACCCCCTCCTCCGGCGCCTCGGCGCGACGACCCTCGTCGGCTGCGTCGCCGCCGTCGGGCTCGTCGGCACCGCCGCCCCCGCCTCGGCCGCCACGGGAGCCCCGACGCTCCCCGGCACGGTCGTCGTCAACGAGATCGAGTCGGACGGCGGCACGCCCGGCGACTGGATCGAGCTCGCCAACACCACCTCGGCCCCGGTCGACGTCTCCGGCCTCGTGCTGAAGGACAACGACGACACCCACGCCTTCACCCTGCCGGCGGGCACGACCATCCCGGCCCTCGGGTTCCTCGTCGTCGACGAGTCGACCGACCCGGCCCTCGGTCTCAGCTTCGGCCTCGGCAAGGCCGACTCGGTGCGCCTGTTCGACGCCGACGGCACGACGCTCCTCGACTCGTACAGCTGGACGGCCGCCGCCGCCACGACGTACGGGCGCCTGCCCGACCGCACGGGCGCCTTCGGCGTCACGCCCGCCTCGAGCAAGGGCGCCGCCAACGCCGCGGCGACGACGCCGACGCCGGCCGACCCCGGCACGACGCCGGCTCCGACCCCCGCGCCCACCCCGGCTCCGACGCCCGCCCCGGCGCCCGCGCCGATCGCGACGACGCTGCGCATCAACGAGGTCGAGTCGAACGGCGACGACACCGACTGGGTCGAGCTGACCAACGTCGGCAGCACCGCCGTCGACGTCTCCGGCTGGTCCTTCCTCGACGGCGACGACTCGCACGCGAAGTACGTGCTGCCCGCGGGCTCGACCGTCGCCCCCGGCGGCTTCTTCGTCATCGACCAGGCCCAGGGCGTCCGCCCCGGCTTCGACTTCGGCCTCGGCGGCGCCGACTCCGCCCGCGTCTACGACGCCTCCGGCGCCCTGGCGCTCACCTACAGCTGGACCGAGCACAGCCTCGTCAGCTACGGCCGCTGCCCCGACGGCACCGGCGAGTTCGCCACCACGACGACGAGCACGAAGGGCGCGGCGAACGACTGCTCCTCCCCCGTGCGCCTCAACGAGGTCGAGTCGAGCGGCGGCACGCCCGGCGACTGGGTCGAGCTGACCACCGTCGGCGCGACCCCCGTCGACGTCAGCGGCTTCGTGCTCCGTGACAGCGACGACACGCACCGGTACGTGCTGCCGACGGGCTCCGTCGTCCAGCCCGGGGGCTTCCTCGTGCTCGACGAGCTGACGGCGATGACGCCCGCCGGGTTCGACTTCGGACTGGGAGGCGCGGACAGCGTCCGCCTGTTCGCCCGCGACGGCGTCACCCCCGTCGACTCGTACGCCTGGACGCAGCACGCCGCGGTGACCTGGGGCCGCAGCCCCGACGGCACCGGCGACTTCACGGGCACGCTCGAGGCCACCAAGGGCTCGGCGAACATCGCCGCGGGCACCGTCCTCACGCAGCCGTGGCCGGGCGGCCCGGACGAGCTGCCGCTCGACGACGAGGCGACCTTCACCGGCGACCTCAGCGGCCTCGACTACGAGCCCTCCGGCACCTCGGCCGACGGCACCCTCTGGGCCGTGCAGAACGGCGACGGCCTGCTCTACCGCATCGTCTCGGACGGCGCGGGGGGCTGGGCCCCGGCCACCGACTCCGGCTGGTCCGCGGGCAAGGCCCTGCGCTACCCCGACGGCACCGGCCGCGTCGACGCCGAGGGCGTCACCGTGACCGGCGACTCGAGCGACGGCGGCGTGTACGTCTCGTCCGAGCGGAACAACGCCGCCTCGAGCGTCAGCCGCCCCTCGGTGCTGCGCTACGACGTGGCCGCCGCCGGCAGCGCGACGACGCTCGTCGCGACGCAGGAGTGGAACCTCGCCGCGGACTTCCCCGGCCTCGGCGCGAACGCCGGGCTCGAGGGCGTCACCTGGGTGCCCGACTCGTGGCTGACGGAGCGCGGCTTCGTCGACGAGTCGACCGGCGCCGCCTACGACCCCGCCGCCCGCCCCGGCCACGGCGAGGGCCTGTTCTTCGTCGGCGTCGAGGGCACCGCGAGCGTCTACGCCTACGCCCTCGCGACCGACGGCTCGGCCGAGCGCGTCGCGACCGTCGCCACCTCGTTCGACCTCGTCGCCGACGTGCAGTTCGACGCCGACCTCGACGCCCTGTGGGTCGTCTGCGACGAAGCCTGCTCGGGCCGCACCGCCCTCTTCGACGTCGACGCCTCGGGCGCCTTCGCCGAGCAGGTCGTCTACGAGGCCCCGCTGAACGCCGACCGCGGGCTCGCCAACGAGGGCTTCGCCGTCGCCGACGCCGCGACGTGCACCGACGGGGCGCGCCAGACGTTCTACGCCGACGACGCCGACACGGACGGGTTCTCGCTCCGCGCCGGGACGCTGCCGTGCGAGGCGCCGACGGCGCCGACCGACCCGACGACGCCGGTCGTGCCGGGGACGGGAGCCGGCGCGCCCGGCGCCGGCGCCGGCACCGGCACCGGCACCGGCACGGGCACGGGCACGGGTGCCGTCCCGGCCGGCACGACGCCGACCCGCGTCGCCGGCGCCCCGACCCGTGCGGGCGCGCTCGCCTACACGGGCGGCGCCGACGCTCGCCTCGGCGCGGCCCTCGCGGCGCTGCTGCTCCTCGCCGGAGCGGGAGGTGTGCTCGTCAGCCGCCGTCGCGCCTGACCGCGGCGCGCCTCCGGCACCCGCACCGCGCGTCCCCCGGGCCGCGGCCGTCGACCTCACCGTCGTCGGCCGCGGCCCGTCGGCGTCATCGCGTGACTCCCAGCCCGCAACCCGCCGCAGAACGCGAGCTTTTCGCTCGACGGCGACCAGACGCCGGGGAGGCACGGAGCCCGCCGAGCAGATCACTCGCGAATATGAGAAGAACCACGCTCACAGGCACGGATCACTCTCAAATTCGAGAGGAACCGGTGGATGACGTCGGGTCTGTCACACATCCCGAGGCATGTGGGCCGAATCGGATGCCCGTTCTTGTTGTTCTCTGCCCGATCATGTGGTTTCATCGTCCGGAACGGAGTCGAACGGGCTCCCGACGACGACGAGGTCCGACGATGAGCACAGCACCGACCGCCCACAGCCCCGCGGGCAGCGGCACCGGCACCGGCACCGGCACCGGCCCCGCCGAGGGCGCCCCCGCCCGGCGGATGATCCTCACCGTCACCCCGAACCCCTCCCTCGACCGCACGATCGAGCTCACCGACGAGCTCCGCCGTGGCGAGGTGCAGCGCGCCGCCCGCACGACCGACGAGCCCGGCGGCAAGGGCGTCAACGTCTCGCGGGCCCTCGCGGCCTCGGGCGCCGAGACCGTCGCGCTGCTGCCCGGGCTGCTCGACGACCCCGTGCTCACGGCCCTCCGCCAGCGCGGCGTGCCCACCGTCAACCTGCCGATCGAGCAGCGCCTGCGGGCGAACGTCACCGTCACCGAGCCCGGCGGCACGACGACCAAGATCAACGAGGTCGGCCCCGACCTCGGAGCCCACGTGGAGGCGCTGACCGGCCTCGTCGTCGAGCACGCCCCCCTGGCGTCGTGGCTCGTGCTCGCGGGGTCGCTGCCCCCGGGGCTGCCGGTGACCTGGCTCGCCGACGTCGTCGGCGCCGTCCGCGCCGCCCACGGCGACGCTGCGCCGCGCATCGCCGTCGACTCGTCGGGCGCCCCCTTCGCCGCGCTCGTCGCCTCCGGCGTCCGGGTCGACCTGGTCAAGCCGAACGCGGAGGAGCTCGCCGAGGTCGTCGGCGGAGACGCCGACACCTACGAGCGCGACCTCGACGCCGCCGTGGCGGGCGCCCAGCGCCTCCGCGAGCTCGGCGTCGGCGCGGTGCTGCTGACCCTCGGCAGCGTGGGCGCCGTGCTCGTCGACGACTCCGGCGCGTGGTTCGCCGCCGCCCCGCGCATCGTGCCGCAGAGCACGGTCGGCGCTGGCGACTCCTCCCTCTCGGGCTGGCTGCTCGCCGAGCAGGCCGGCGCCGACCCGGCCGGCCGCCTCGCGCAGGCCGTCGCCTCGGGCGCGGCCGCCGCGGCCCTCCCCGGCAGCATCGTCCCCTCCCTCGACCAGACCTCCCCCGACGACATCGACGTCGTCCCGATGGCCCCCGTGGCCGTCGGCCACCGCTGAGCAACGACGCCCGACCCCAAGGAGCACCCCACCATGTCCGCACTCATCAGCACCGACCTCGTCGGCCTCGACGAAGACCTGGGAGCCACGTCGTCCGACGTGATCCGGGTGCTCGCCGGCCGCGTGGCCGCCGCCGGCCGCGCCGGCTCCGCCGACTCGCTCGCCGACGACGCGATCGCCCGCGAGGCCTCGATCGGCACCGGCGTGCCCGGCGGCATCGCCATCCCCCACGCCCGGTCGACCTCGGTCACCGAGCCGACGCTCGCCTTCTCGCGCCTCGCGCGCACGGTGCCCTTCGGCGCCCCCGACGGCGACGCCGACATCGTCTTCATGATCGCGGTGCCCGAGGGCGCCGACAGCGACCACATGACGGTCCTCTCCACGCTCGCCCGCGCGCTGATCCGCGACGACTTCACCGCGGCGCTCCGGGCCGCCCGCACCCCCGCCGACGTGGTGGCCCTCGTCGACCAGGAGGTCAGCGGCGACGTCGCGGAGGCGCGGGGCACCACCGGCACCGCTCCCGCGGGCGCGACCAGCGCCTCCGGCACCTCCCCGGCCGACGGCGCCCGTCGCCCCCAGCTGGTCGGCGTCACGGCGTGCCCCACCGGCATCGCCCACACCTACATGGCCGCGGACGCCCTGGTCGCGGCCGCCGCCCGCCTCGGCGCCGACCTGCAGATCGAGACCCAGGGCTCGTCGAAGGTGACCCCGCTCGACCCCGCCGTGATCGCCGCGGCCGACGCCGTCATCTTCGCCGTCGACGTCGACGTGCGCGACCAGTCGCGCTTCGCCGGGAAGCCCGTCGTGCGCGGGCCGGTCAAGCGCGGCGTCGACGCCCCCGACGCGATGGTGAAGGAGGCGATGGCCGCGGCCACCGACCCCGCCGCTCCCCGCGTCGCGGGCTCGGCCGACGACGCGTCGGCGCAGGAGACCCGCGCGAAGGAGGGCTTCGGCTCGTCGCTGAAGCGCTGGCTGCTGACCGGCGTCTCGTACATGATCCCGTTCGTCGCCGGCGGCGGCCTGCTGCTCGCCCTGGGCTTCCTGCTCTCCGGCTACGAGATCGCGGGCAACGCCGCGACCGTGCTGACGGACTACTCGCTGACGAACCTGCCGCCCGAGGGCCTGGTGTACTTCCTCGGCGCCGCCGCCTTCCAGATCGGCAACCTGTCGATGGGCTTCCTGGTCGCGGCCCTCGCCGGCTACATCGCGTACGCCATCGCCGACCGCCCGGGCATCGCGCCCGGCTTCGTCGCGGGCGCCGTCGCCGTCTTCATGGGCGCCGGCTTCATCGGCGGCCTCGTCGGCGGCCTGCTCGCCGGCTTCGCCGCGTACTGGATCGGCCGGCCCACCGTGCCGCGCTGGCTGCGCGGCCTGATGCCCGTCGTGATCATCCCGCTCTTCGCGTCGATCTTCGCGAGCGGCCTGCTCGTGCTCGTGCTCGGCGGCCCGATCGCCGCGCTGACCGTCGCGCTCACCGACTTCCTCAACGGCCTCAACGGCACGGGCGCGGTCGTGCTCGGCGTCGTGCTCGGCCTGATGATGTGCGTCGACCTCGGCGGCCCCGTCAACAAGGTGGCCTACTCGTTCGCCGTCGCCGGCCTGTCGGCGGGCTCGCTCACCGACAACCCCGCGCCGCTGATGATCATGGCCGCCGTCATGGGCGCGGGCATGGTGCCGCCGCTCGCGATGGCCCTCGCCTCGACGGTGCTGTACCGCAAGGGCTTCTCGCAGGTCGAGCGCTCGAACGGCACGGCCGCGTGGCTGCTGGGCGCCTCCTTCATCTCCGAGGGGGCCATCCCGTTCGCCGCGGCCGACCCGCTGCGCGTCATCCCGGCCTCGATGGTCGGAGGCGCGGTGACCGGAGCCATCTCGATGGCCGCGGGCGTCACGTCGCAGGCCCCGCACGGCGGCCTCTTCGTGTTCTTCGCGATCGGGAACCTCGGCATGTGGGTCGTCGCGATCCTCGCCGGCACCGTGGTGTCGGCCGTGGTGCTCGTCGGCCTCAAGCGCTTCGTCCGCCGCTCGGGCGAGAGCGTCACCGTCGAGGCCGCGCAGGCCGCCGACGCCGGCGCCGTGGTCGGCCAGCGCAAGCCGGTCGCCGCTTAGCGACCCCCGCCGCACCGCACGACGAAGGCCCCCGCCCCGGGAAGGGACGGGGGCCTCCGTCGTCAGTGCGACGTGGCGCGACCGCTCAGTCGTTGCCCTGTCGACGACGGTGACGGAGCGTCAGCCAGGCGCCCATCACGATCATCATGAGGGCCGCGGCGCCGATGCCGACCCAGGCGTCCGAGCCGGTGAAGGCGAGCGGACCGCGGGCGGCGGAGACGCGGCCGGGGCCGTCGGAGCCGCCGGCTCCGGCACCGGGCACCCCGGTGCCGGGCGTGCCGGCTCCGGGCGTCCCGGGCGTGCCCGCACCGGGCGTGCCGGGCGTGCCCGGGTCGCCGGGGCCGTCGGCCGCCAGGACCGTCAGCGTCGCGCGGGCGATCTGCCCCGCGCCCTCGAGCTCGACGACGTGCGCCCCCGGCTCGAGGTCGGCCGGTACCGTGAAGCGCAGGACGCCGACGCCCGAGACCGTCGCGGTCGCGCTGCCGATCGACTGCGGCTCGGAGAACACCGTGCCGGCGAGGGCCTCTCCGGCGACGAATCCGGTGGCCGTGATCGACACCGAGTCGCCCGGGCGGGCGGTCGCGGGGTCGAGCGTGCCGGGCACGATCGCCTTCGTCGGCTCGTCGACCTCGAGGTCGATGCCGAGCACCGCGGCGAAGCCCTGGAGGGCCACGTCGGGCAGTCCGCGCTGCAGCGCGGCCTCGGCGTCGGCCGTGAGGGCGTCCGAGCCGGCCGCGGCCGTGCCGTCGGTCATCGCCGCCTGCGCGAGGTCACGGGCGAGCGACACGAGCACGTCGGCCGTGGTCATCGCCCCGAGGTCGGTGCCGCTGAACGGGCCCACCGCGGCCAGGAGGAGGCGCAGGGCCGCGGCCGGGTCGGTCACGCTCCCGTCGTCGCCCCAGACGTCGGCGTCGAGCAGGGCCTGGACCGCCTCGCGGGCCGCGCCCTCGGGCAGGCCGGCGACCAGCGCCTCCACCCGGTCACGCGCACCGTCGGTGCGGAGGCCCCAGCCGTAGGGGAAGAGCGGCTCGTAGTCGGCGTCGCCGACGTTGATCGGCACCTGGTCGGCGCTGGCCGCCCAGGTCACGGGCAGACGGCCGGCGAAGGGCCGGTCGCCGAAGAGCACGTCGGCGACGCCGGCGCCCTCGGAGCCGGGCAGCGACGAGGCGACCACGGCGTCGGCCTGGCCGACGACGTCGCCGAGCAGCTGCGGCCGGCCCGACACGACGAGCACCACGCAGGTGGCCGTCGCGGCGCAGACCTTCGCCACCGTCGCCTGGTCGGCGGGCGTCAGCGAGAGGCTCGAGCCGTTGTTCGGCACGTCGCCCTGGCCCTCCGCGTACGGGCGCTCGCCCACCACGACGACGCCGGTCTGGTCGGCGCCGATCGGGGCGGAGGCGTCGGGGCTGACGGTCACGGCGGCGTCGGGGGCGACCTCGCGGATGCCCTCGGCGATGCTCGTGCCCGTCGTCGTGTCGCCCGACCCGCCCTGCCAGCTGATCGTCCAGCCGCCCATCTGGCGACCGAGGTCGTCGGCGCTGGAGCCGGCGACGTAGAGCGAGCCCGTCTTCGAGAGCGGCAGCGCGCCTCCCTCGTTCGTCAGCAGCACCTGCGACTCGCCGGCGGCCTGGCGGGCCACGGCGCGGTTCGCGGCGGAGCCGACCCCGTCGACGTTCGTGCGGTCCGCGAAGGGCTGCTCGAACAGGTTGAGGTCGAACTTCTGGGTGAGGATGCGGCGGACGGCGTCGTCGACCCGCGACTGCGACACGGCGCCGGAGCCGACGGCCGCGACGATGCTGTCGATGAAGGCCCCGTAGTTGTAGGGCGCCATCGCCATGTCGAGGCCCGAGTTCACTGACCGCACCGCCTTCTCGGCGTAGGTGCCGCCGGGCAGCTTGTCGATGCCCTCCCAGTCGCTGATGAGGAAGCCCTCGAAGCCGAGGTCGCCCTTCAGCAGGTCGGTGTTCAGGGCGGTGTTCTCGTGCATGCGCACGGGGCCGTCGCCGAGGTCGACCGCCGAGTACGACGGCATGATCGTGCCGACGCCGGCCTGGAGCGCCGGCAGGTACGGGTCGACGTGCAGGCGGGTGAACTCCTCCAGCGACCCGGCCTCGGTGACGCCCTGGTCGATCGGGTAGGCGCCCGTGCCGGCAACCGACTCGTCGTACGTGGTGCCGCCGTCGCCGGCCCAGTGCTTGGCCGTGGCCAGCACCTCGTCGGCGCCGCCGATGTCGGTCGGGTCGTCGCCCTGCAGGCCGAGCACCGACGGGGCCGCGAAGGTGCGGACCAGCGCAGGGTCCTCGCCGAACGACTCGTAGCTGCGGCCCCAGCGCTCGTCGCGCGAGACGCAGAGGCAGGGGGCGAAGGTCCACGGCACGCCCGTGGCGCGCACCTCCTGCGCGGTGACGCGGGCGATCTCCTCCACGAGGGCCGGGTCGCGGGTGGCGCCGAGCCCCGTGTTGTGCGGGAAGATCGTCGCGCCGACCACGTTGCTGTGGCCGTGCACGGCGTCGACGCCGTAGATCATCGGGATCTGCAGACGGGTCGACAGGGCCTCGCGCTGGTACGCGTCGACCATGTCGGCCCAGGCGACGGCGGTGTTGCCCTCGGGCACCGACCCTCCGCCGCTGAGCAGCGAGCCGAGGGCGCGGTCGCTGATGTCGCTCGTCGACGTGAGGCCGAGGCGCTCGGCCTGGGCCATCTGCCCGACCTTCTCCTCGAGCGTCATCCGGCCCAGCAGGTCGGCGACGCGGTCGGCGGTGGGCAGCGAGGCGTCGAGGTACGGCAGGTCGTGCGCGGCGAGCACGACGCGCGGGCCGTCGCCGACCTTCGCCGTGGTCGACGCGAGCGTCACCTGGAGCTCCTTGGCCTCGGCGGCCCCCGCGGAGGCGCGGGTCGCCACGGTGACCGTCTGCTGAGCACCCGAGGCGCTCCCGGCCGGGAAGGTCACGGTGCCCGACGCGGCGTCGTAGTCCGTGCCGGCCACGGCGGTGCCGTCGGCGGTGGCCCAGTCGACGGACACGTCGGAGGCGAGGGGCTCGTCACCGGCGGTCGTCACGGTCAGCGCGACCTCGGCCGGCTGGCCGGCGTCGACGAGCCAGACGTCCTGCGTGGAGTCGACGGTCACCGACGCCGCGGAGGCGGGGGTGCCGTAGAGCTGCGTGTCGTCGATCGCCCAGCCGACGGGTGCCGGAGTGCCCGGCGTGAAGGTGAACGAGTAGCCGAACGAGGCCGTCAGGTCGAGGGTGCCGTTCGTCGTCGCGGCGTCGCCCGGCTGGTAGCCCGACGGCGTGAACGACGAGAAGGGCAGCTCGACGAGCTTCCAGCGCGAGGTGCTGCTGCCCCAGTTGTCCTTGAAGGTCGTGGCCCACAGCTCGCTGGTCTCGGCGGTGTCGCCACCGGCCGGGTCGCCGTCCTTGATCTCGAGCTTGATGTCGGCGCCCGCCGTGGGCGAGGCCGGGTTGTTCGACTGCGACGCGTACCACCAGAAGCGGATGCCCTGGTAGCTCGACCAGTCCTGGCCGTCGGCCAGGTTGTGGCTCAGCCCGCCGTAGCCCCCGGAGGGGATCGAGAACTGCCCCGAGAGCACGTGGTTCTCGGCGTCGCCGCCGCGCTCCTGCACGGTGACCTCGCGGCTGATGGTCGGCTCGGTCGGTGCCGGCGAGCCCCAGGTGAAGAAGCCGACGGGGTCGGCGGTCGTGCTGAGCGGCACGTCGCCCTCGAAGTCCTCGATCATCGTGGCGCGGTCGAAGACGGCGACGTCGTCGACCAGGTACGTGCCGGCGCCGAGCTGCGTCAGCGTCACCGCGAAGCCGGTCGAGGCGGACGGGTCGAAGCGGGTGTCGCTGGTCGGCTGGCCCTTGACGCGCAGGTCGGCGAAGAGCACGCTGACGCGCTTCCAGTCGGTGCTGTCGTCGGTGACGCTCGTCTCGAAGAGCACGCCGCCGTTCTTCAGCTCGTACCGCAGCTGCTGGCCGCTGGCCGCGCCCTTGAACCAGAACGAGAAGCCGTCGGCGTCGCTCCAGTCGGCGGCGGGCTGGTCGTGCGAGAAGCCGTACCAGCTGTCGGGGGCGGTGGGCCCGGCGACGACGGCGCTGAGGGCCTGGGTGCCGGCGGCCCCCTCGCGCTCGGCGGCGACAGTCGAGAGCACGGGCGTCACCGCGGCGCTGGCGCCCCAGCCGAAGTAGCCCGAGGGCACGCCGGCCTCGAAGTCGTCGAGCACCCGGGTCTCGCCGACGTTGGGCAGCTCGCCCGTCGGGGTGAGCGTGACGGCCAGCGACCCGCGCGACCCGACGACGGTCGGCTCACTGGCGTCGGAGGCGGTCAGCTCGACCGTGCGGCGGGGGCTGAGCGCCCCGGTCGAGATCGTCTCGAGCGCGACGGAGGCGGTGGTCTCGCCGGGCGCGAAGGTCACGGTCTCGTCGACGGCCCGGTAGTCGGTGCCGGCGACGGCCGTGCCGCCGGTGGAGCGGACCCGCACGCTGACGGGCTCGTCGCTGGTGCCGGTCAGGCTGAGGCCGGCGGTGAGGGTCTGCCCGGCGGCGACGGTCGCGGTCGCGCGGTCGAAGCTGACGGAGCGGGTCTGCGCCTCGCCGTACACCTGGAGGCCGTAGGCGGAGTAGCCGTACCAGTGAGGCCGCGAGGCGTCCCAGGTCGCCGCCGAGCGCTGCAGCATGCTCACGCGCACGTAGCGGGCGTCCGTGGGCGCCGACAGGGCGACCTCGTCGCGCTGCCCGTCACCGGCGTCGACCGTCTGGGCGGTGGTCCAGCTCTCGGCCAGCGCCGGGTCGCCCGTGGTCACGTCGACCGTGTAGCGCGTCGCGTACGACGCCTCCCAGTCGAGGCCGATCGCGTCGACGCGGGCCACGCCGCCGAGGTCGACGATCACCGAGGCGGTGAACGGGACGTCCTCGTCGGGGCCGTTGCCGCTGGCCCACCGGGTCGTGGCGTCGCCGTCGTTCAGGGCGTCGGCGGGGAAGGTGCCGTCGGCGTCGGACTGCGAGGCCGACGCGGTGACGGTGCCGAAGCGGGCGAGGTCGACCGCGGCGGCGACGGCGCCGAGGGCCGGCAGGCCCGACAGCAGCAGGGCCGAGACGGCGGTGAGGGCCGTGCCGACGGCGACGCGGCGCGTCGCCCTGCCGGCTCGGCCTCGAGGTGGGCGGATGGGGACGACGGTCACGACTACTCCCTTGTAATCACGAGCAGGCGGGCCGGTGCGCACGACATCGTGCGCGGTGGCTCACCAGGGGGGACGTCAGCCCTCACCGACCCCGTGATCGGGGGCCAGGGGCTCGACCGGCTGATCGTATCCACACAGCTCATTCCGAGGCAAGGGGTGGACGACATCGATGTCAGACCTGCGACACGGCCCCTGGGCAGCACCGCCGGGCGAAGTCGACGACCTCACGGCCGACCTCCGCGGCCCGCGAGTGCACGACGTCGTGGACGGCGGCGGGCACGTCGCGCGCCTCGCCGTCGACGACGAGCGCGACGAGCTCGTCCGCCCAGCGGGCGGGCGCCACGGGGTCGTGGCGGCCCCGCAGCACGAGCAGCGGCGCCGCCAGCCCGGGGAGGCGCTCGTCGATCCGGTGACGGAGCATCGAGCGGGTGCCCGCCGCGTACGACAGCAGGCCGCCGCGCAGGTAGTCACGCGTCACCATGGCGCTCGTGAGCGGCGGCTCGCCGAGCATGTCGAGGGCGAGCCGGCGGCCCTGGCCGACGACGCTCGGCGCGACGCGGTCGACGACGGGGCCCACCAGCACCACGCCCGCGACGACGTCGGGGCGACGCAGGGCCATCTCGACGACCACCTGCGCGCCGAGCGAGTGCCCGACGAGCACGACCGGACCGGCGAGCGGAGCCGAGGCGAGCGCGTCGAGCCTCGGCAGCAGGGCCTCGGCGAGCTGCGGGATCGCCAGGCGCCGACCCGGGCCGGGCGAGCGCCCGAAGCCGGGCAGGTCCGGGGCCAGCACGGGCCCGTGGGCGACGAGCGCGGCCGCGAGCCGGCTGAACGAACGGTGCGACAGGCCCAGCCCGTGCACGAGCACGAACACCGGCGCTCCGGGCGGGTGCCGCTCCGGGCCGCGGGCGGACCACCAGTGCGCGGAGGGCCGGTCGGCCGACGGGCCGCCACGGCGGGGGGACGACTCGGCGATGGTGTCCTCCACGGGCGGCTGAGGCAGGGGATCTGCCGTCTGGGGAGTGTACCGGCGGGCGGCCCGGCGCCCTGCACTAGGGTCTCGCCTGTGGAACCACCCCGGCACGACGCTCCGACACCCGCCAGGGCCGCCGTGGTGGTCAACCCGGTGAAGGTCGACGTCGCCGCGCTCCGGCTGCTCGTGGCCGAGCAGGAGGAGCGGCTCGGCTGGGCTCCCGCGACCTGGTGGGAGACGAGCGCGGGCGACGACGGGCGCTCGGCGGCCGAGGCGGCGCTGGCGGCCGACCCGCGACTCCTCGTGGTGGCCGGGGGCGACGGCACGCTGCGCGCCGTGGCCGAGGTCGCCGCCGGGCGAGGCACCCCGCTCGGGCTCGTGCCCGCGGGCACCGGCAACCTGTTCGCCCGGGAGCTGGGCCTGCCGCTCAACGCGCTGCGCTCGGCGGTCGAGACCGCGTTCGGCGGCCGCGACCGCCCGGTCGACGTCGGCACCGTCGAGCTCGGGCGCCCCGACGGGACGAGCACGGGCCACGCCTTCCTCGTCATGACCGGCATCGGCGTCGACGCCCACATGGCCGGGCACACCGACCCCCGGCTCAAGGCCCGGATCGGCTGGCTCGCGTACTCCGACCCGATCGCGCGGAGCGTCTTCGGCAACCGCCAGTTCGACATGACGTACGCGCTCGACGACGAGCTCCCGGTGTCGACCCGCGTGCACACGGTGATCGTCGGCAACTCGGGGACGCTGACCGCGGGCATCCTGATGATCCCGGACGCCGTCGTCGACGACGGGCTGCTCGACGCCGTCGTGCTCCGCCCCGGGCGCGGTCCGGGGTGGACGTACATCGGCTACCGGCTCGCCTTCAACCGCCTGCTGCACCGCACCGGCATCGGCCGTGTCGTCACCCGGTGGAGCCCCCGGCCCCGCTCGATGCGCTTCGCCCAGGCGCGGGCGATGCGCGTGCAGCTCGCCGCCCCGCAGGAGATCCAGATCGACGGCGACCCCCGCGGCCTCGTCAGCGAGGTCGCCATCACGGTCGCGCACCACGCGCTGACCGTGCGCGTGCCGCCCGCGGGCTGAGCCCGGCGGGGGCCGACGACACGGCCCGGACGCAGGAGGCGCGGTGCAGGTCGAGCCTGCACCGCGCCTCCCCCGGGCCCTCGCCCGGTGACCTCGTCGCTCGCTAGTCGCGCAGCTCCAGGTACTTCGCGATCAGCGCGCCGGTCGAGCTGTCCTGCGCCTCGAGCGCGGCGACGTCGCCGTCGACCGCCGGGGCGATCTGCAGCGCGAGCTGCTTGCCGAGCTCGACGCCCCACTGGTCGAACGAGTCGATGCCCCAGATCGTGCCCTCGACGAAGACGATGTGCTCGTAGAGCGCGATCAGCTGGCCGAGCACGCTCGGGGTCAGCGCCGGGGCGAGGATCGACGTCGTCGGGCGGTTGCCGCTGAAGACGCGGGCGGGCACGACCGCCTCGGCGGTGCCCTCGGCGCGGACCTCGTCGGCCGTCTTGCCGAAGGCCAGGGCCTTCGACTGCGCGAAGAAGTTCGCCATGAAGAGCGCGTGCACGTCCTGGCCGGGCTCGACCGTGCTGCCGTCGCCCGACTCGTCCTTCAGGGGGTGCGCCGGGTTGGCGACCGCGATGAAGTCGGCGGGCACGATGCGGGTGCCCTGGTGGATGAGCTGGTAGAACGCGTGCTGGCCGTTCGTGCCGGGCTCGCCCCAGAAGACCTCGCCGGTGTCGGTGGTGACGGGCGAGCCGTCCCAGCGGACGCTCTTGCCGTTCGACTCCATCGTGAGCTGCTGGAGGTAGGCGGGGAAGCGGTGCAGGTACTGCGAGTAGGGCAGCACGGCGTGGCTCTGCGCGCCGAGGAAGTTCGAGTACCAGACGTTGAGCAGGCCCATCAGCACGGGCACGTTCTGCTCGAGCGGAGCGGTGCGCATGTGCTCGTCGAGGGCGTGGAAGCCGGCGAGGAACTCGCGCCAGGCGTCGGGGCCGATCGCGATGACGACCGAGGTGCCGATGGCGGAGTCGACGGAGTAGCGGCCGCCGACCCAGTCCCAGAAGCCGAACGCGTTCTCGGGGTCGATGCCGAACGCGGCGACCTTCTCGAGGGCGGTCGAGACGGCGACGAAGTGCTTCGCCACGGCGCCCTTCCGAGCCTCGTCCGTGTCGTCGAGGGCGCCGGCGGCGGCGAGGCCGCGCCAGAGCCAGTCGCGGGCGAGACGCGCGTTGGTGAGGGTCTCGAGCGTGCCGAAGGTCTTCGACGCGACGATGAAGAGGGTGGTCTCGGGGTCGAGGCCGACGGTCTTCTCGGAGACGTCGGTGGGGTCGATGTTGGAGACGAAGCGGACCTCGAGGCCCTGCTGCACGTAGGGCTTGAGCGCCTCGTAGACCATGACGGGGCCGAGGTCGGAGCCGCCGATGCCGATGTTGACGACGGTCTCGATGCGCTTGCCGGTGACGCCGACCCACTCGCCGGAGCGGACCTTCTCGGCGAAGGCGTAGACCTTGTCGAGGGTGGCGTGGACGTCGGCGTCGACGTCCTGGCCGTCGACGACGAAGCCGGCCGCGGGGACGAGCTCGGCACCGTCCTTCGGGCGGCGCAGGGCGGTGTGCAGCACGGCGCGGTCTTCCGTGACGTTGATGTGCTCGCCCGAGATCATGGCCTGGTAGCGCTCGGCGACGCCGGTGTCGGTGGCGACCTGGAGGAGGTGCTGGAGGACCTCGTCGGTGACGAGGCCCTTGGAGAGGTCGACGGTGAGGTCGGCGGCCTGGAAGGTGAGGCGCTCGG
Organism: Frigoribacterium sp. Leaf164; assembly: GCF_001423665.1. Lineage (NCBI taxonomy): Bacteria > Bacillati > Actinomycetota > Actinomycetes > Micrococcales > Microbacteriaceae > Frigoribacterium > Frigoribacterium sp. Leaf164. Next base: position 322,254 of record NZ_LMOX01000001.1, on the reverse strand, counting down.
CACGGTCGGCCTCGGCGTCGAACCAGGCGCGGAGGTCGGGCGAGAAGCCGTCGGCGATGCGGGCGAGCTGCTGCCACGCCTCGGTCGAGGTGGGGTCGACGGGAACGGATTCGGTCACGGGTGGTCCTCCTGGAGCGGATGAGCGGTACGGCCCGCGGGAGACGCGCCGTCGCGTGACGGACCGGGCCCAACTCTATTGCTCCGCTCCGCCGTGCGCCCCGCCTCGTCCGATGTGGGACGGGGGCTTGCGCACGCGGGCGCCGGCGCGAGCGCGAGCGCTGCTGCGGTGCGGCGCGGGTGCAGGGGGCGGCGCTGCTCGCGCCCGGCCCGCGGACCCCCCTAGGCTGGCCCGAGGGGGAACGACAGATGGACGACAGCACCACCACGGGCAGCACCACCACGAGCACCGAGGCACCGCTGCGCGGCCGAGGCCGCGTGATCGCGATCGTCGGCGGCGTCGTCGCGGTCGCGACGATCGCCATCGGCGCGGTCGGCTGGGCCCTCTGGCCCGGCGAGGCCGAGCCGACGCCCGTCAGCACCGCCACGCGCACCGCCCAGGCCCTCGCGCCGAGCACGCCCTCGCCCACGCCGACCGTCGCGACCGCCACCGGCTCGCCGACCCCGCGCCCCGCGACGGCGCCGCCGGCCGACCCCGCCGTCCCCGCACCGTTCGTCACGCCCGTCGCCGCCGGCACGGTCGTCTCCGAGGGCGACGTCCGCTCGCCGAAGGGCAGCGTCGCCTACCACTGGCGGGCGACCGCGAACGGCGACGACACCTTCTCGATGGAGTACTCCGGCTTCACCTCGACGCTGCCCGTGCCGGTCGGCGCGACCCTGATCGAGATCGCGCCGAGCGTCGGCGACGGCCTCACGGCGCACGGCCCGGGCGACCTCCAGCTCGGCGGCCCCACGACGGAGCCCGCCCTCGCCACCTCGACCCTGCTCGGCACGAGCACGCCCGGCTACCTCGGCACGCTGGTCACCTACTCCGCCGCCACCGACGGAGCCGACCTGCCCGTCGAGATCGGCCCCGAGAAGGTGCTCGCCGTGACGCCCGTCACGTGGTCGGTGCCCGGCCGCCAGACGAACATCGTCGTCGCCGACTCGGGCTCCGCCGACCTCGCGACCGGCACCGTCGTGTCGTCGACGCCCGCGGGCGGCCCGCGCGGCTACCTCGTCGCGGCGGGCGACACCATCGACGCCGTCGCGGCACGCTTCGGCATCACGCCCGCGGCGCTCATCTACCTCAACGCCGGCCTGCTCGTCACCGGCGACCAGCAGTACCTGATCTACGGCAACACGATCAACCTCGACCCCGACAGCGTCTGACCCCGACGGCGTCCGCCCCTGCCACCGCCGGGGCGCTGCCGCCGCCGGTGCGCGCCCGTCAGTCGCCGGCGGCGCGTCGGACCAGGGCCCCGAGGGAGGCGCGGGTCGCGTCGTCGACGCCCGTGACGGCGTACGCCGTGGGCCACATCACCCCGTCGTCGAGCTGCGCGCCGTCCTGGAACCCGAGGGTCGAGTACCGCGTGCCGAACTTGGCGCCGGGCTGGAAGAAGACGACGGCCTTGCCGTCCTCCCGCGCGTAGGCGGGGAACCCGTACCAGGTCTTGGGGCGCAGGCTCGGCGCGTGCTCGGCGACGATCTCGTGCACCATCTGCGCGATCGGCTGCTCGACCTCGGTCATCGCGGCGATCGCGGCGAGCGCGTCGGCCTCCTCCGCCGCCGCCTTGTCGGCGAGCTTCTGGCGCTTCGCCTCGACCCGCAGCTCGGCGGCGCGCTGCTTCATCGCGGCGCGCTCCTCCTTGGTGAAGCCGTCGTCGGCCATGTCGTCTCCTGTCTGAGGGGGGCGTGCCGCCCGCGCTCATGGTGACAGGCCGGGCAGAGGCGCACAACGCCGCCCGTCGCCCCGCGCCTCGGCCAGACGTAACGAACCCGAAACGGAGCTGAGCGTGAGCCGGAAACACGCCCTGGATACCGTTCGAGCCTCCTGCACACCACCCTCCGCCGCTCCTCCCCATGAGAAGGACTCCCTCCCGATGAAGCCCCTCCGTCGGCGCCTCCCGCGCGCCCGCAGCTCCGCGACGGCCGTCGCCCTGGCCCTCGCCGCGGTCGCGCTCGGCGCCTCCCCCGCCTCCGCCGCCCCCGTCCTGGCCTCGGCCACCGTGACGGCCCCCGCGACCGCCACGGTCGGCGACGTCGTCGACGTCTCGGTCGTGCTCACCGGCACCGCCGACGTCTACGCGTACGACCTCGAGCTCGGCTTCGACGACGTCGCCCTCGACTACGTCGCCGACAGCGCCACCTCGCCGAGCGGCGGCTTCGACGACGTCCAGGTGGCCGACGGGTCGCTCTCGATCCTGCACACGCGGCTCGGCAGCTCCCCGGCCCTGACCGGCGACCTCACCGTCGACCTGCAGTTCACCGCGGTCGCCGCGGGCGGCGCCGCGGTGTCCCTCGACTCCGTCGAGCTGATCGGCGCCGACGGCAGCAGCCTCGTGGTCACGCCGACGGCCTCCGCCGTCGTCGCGGTCGCGGCCGCGCCGGTGGCCCCGCAGCCGTCCGCCAGCCCGACGGCCGGCGCGCCCGCGCCCTCGGCCAGCCCCACCGCCGCGACGCCCGTCACGGGCGCGGCCGCCGGCCGCCCGACCGCCACCGGCTCCCGCGACGACCTCGCGTTCACCGGCTCCGACAGCTGGCTCCTCGTGGCCGGCGGAGCAGGGCTCCTCGTGCTGGGCCTGCTCGTCGTGGCCGCGGTCGCCCTCCGTCGCCGTGCGGCGGCGACCCGATGAGCGCCCGCGACCGGGCCGGGCTGCCGGCCCGCGACTCCCACGCTCCCCTCGCCCCCGCGACGCCCTCGTCGCCGTCACCCCGGAGACTGCCCGCCATGACCCCTCGCCGACGCACCGCCACGGTCGCCGCGACCTCGATCATCTCGGCCCTCGCCGTCGGCGGGCTGGTCGTCGCGCCCGGCGCCGCCGCCGACGACGCGCCCGTCGCGGCGTTCCTCGCGCCGTACTACACGGAGCTCGACCTCACGGGCGACGACCAGGTCACCGCGGCCGACCTCGAGCTGGTCTCCGCCGCCCTCGGGGCCACGTCGCCCTCCGCCGAGTTCGAGGCGGTCGCCCCGGCCGACGTCGACGCCGACGGCGTGATCACCGTGGCCGACGTCGCCGCGGTGTCGCAGCGCGCGATCTACGACGACGGCGAGTTCCAGCTCGTCGAGGCCAGCGCCGTCGACATGCAGGCCGCGATGAACGCGGGCGTCGTCAGCTCGGTCGACCTCACCACCGACTACCTCGCCCGCATCGCTGCGTACGACACCGCGAAGGTCGACCCGGCCGCCGACGGGCGCCCGCTGCACTCGATCATCACGACGAACGACGAGGCCCTCGCCGCGGCCGCCGCGGCGGACGCCACGCGCGCCTCACAGGGCATGACGAGCATGCTGCTCGGCGTGCCGATCGCCGTGAAGGACAACTACGACACCCTCGACATGCCGACCACGGCCGGTTGCGGCTGCTGGGACGCGAACCAGACCGACGACGACGCGACCATGGTCGCGGGGCTCCGCGACGCCGGCGCCGTGATCCTCGCCAAGGCCAGCCTCGACGAGTTCGCCTACGGCTTCGCCTCGGAGTACACCGCGGGCCAGCCCGCCGGGCAGACGACCATCGTCGCCAGCCCGTACGTGACGAGCCGCACCGCCGGCGGCTCGAGCGGCGGCACGGGCGCGGCGATCGCCGCGAACCTCGCGGGCATCGGCTTCGGCACCGACACGGGCGGCTCGATCCGCATCCCGTCGTCGTACAACCAGCTCGTCGGCGTCCGGCCCACGGTGGGGCTCACCAGCCGCACCGGCATCGTGCCGCTGGCCCTCAGCCAGGACACCGGCGGCCCCCTCGCCCGCAGCGTCACCGACGCCGCGATCGCGCTCGACGCGGTCACGGGCGTCGACGCGAGCGACCCCGTCACCGCCGAGCAGCAGGGCCGCGTGCCGACCTCGTACACGGCCGCGCTCGACCCGACGGCGCTCGAGGGCACCCGGATCGGCTACGTCGCCTCGATGGTCAGCACCGACGCGACGACGCAGCGGCTCTTCGCCGCGTCGCTCGCGACCCTCCGGGCCCAGGGCGCCACGGTCGTCGCGGTCACGCCGCCCGCCGGGTTCGCCCGGGTGCTCTCCGAGTCGAGCGGCAGCACGAACGAGTTCGCGCACGACCTCGCCGCCTACACGCGCGACCACCTCGCCCCCGAGGTCACGGCGCGGACGATCCCCGAGATCCAGGCGTCGGGTCGGTACGTCCAGTCGCGGGCCAGCATCTACACGGCGCGCGCCGCGGTGACCGAGGCGCAGTACCAGGCCTGGGCCGGCCCGACCGGGTCGCACACGACGCAGATCGCCGCGGGCCAGCAGCTCGTCACCGCCATGCTCGACGGGGGCGACCTCGACGCGCTGATCTACCCCTCCGCGGTCGCGTACAACTCGTTCAGCACCAACATGCGCCTCAGCCCCAACACGGGCATGCCGGCCGTGACGGTGCCGATGGGCCAGGCGATCGCGGCCGACGCGACCGTCACGGGCGCGGGCGTCAACCTCGAGTTCCTCGGCCGCGACTACGACGAGTCGACCCTGATCGGCCTCGGCTACGCGTTCGAGCAGGCGACCCACGCCCGCACGTCGCCGGCGCTCTACGGTCCGCTGACGAAGTAGGCGCGAGCAGCCTGCGGGAGGCGCGGTGCGGGGAGACCTGCACCGCGCCTCCTCGTCGTCGACGGGGGTCGCCACCCCTTGTGCCGCACGAATGGATAGCGCTACTCTCCGATAGTGCGCATATCCGAACTCGCCCAGGAGGCGACCACACCGCTCACGGCGGTCAAGTACTACCAACGCGAGGGGCTGCTGCCCCCGGGCGAGAAGACGGCCCCGAACCAGACCTCGTACGACGACCGGCACGTGCGGCGGGTGCGCCTCGTCCGGGCCCTGCTCGAGGTCGGGGGCCTCTCGGTCGCGGCCACGAAGGACGTCCTCGCCGCCCTCGACGCCGACGACGCCCCGCTGGCCGAGGCGTTCGCCGCGGCTCAGCACGCGATGAGCTCGCCCCGGGCGCACGACGCCGCGCCGAGCCCCGCGGCCCGCGAGCGCGTGGCCGCGCTGACGAGCGCCGCCGGCTGGGCGACGACCGACGAGAACCCCGGGCTCGACGCCGCCGCCCGCGCCCTCGACGGGCTGGCCACGATCGACTTCGAGCCCACCGACGACTACCTGCAGGCGTACCTGACCGCGGCGGCGACGGCCGCCCGGGCGGACGTGGAGGCGCTGGGCGGCCGGCACGACCGCGACGACGTCGCGGAGCTGATGGTCGTGGGCACCGTGCTCGGCGACCCGCTCTTCGCCGGCCTGCGCCGCCTCGCGCACGAGGACGTCACGCACGACCTCTTCCCGGTCGCCGACCAGGACGGCCGACGCTCGTGAGCGCGTCGCGGCACGTGCTCCTCGGCGGCCACGGCGTCGTCGGGCGGGAGACCGCCCGCGCGCTCCGCGCCCGCGGCCACGACCCGGTCACGGTCGGCCGACGCCCCGTCACGGAGGGGGACGGCAGCTCGGTCGTCGCCGACCTCCTCGACGGCGACGACGTGCGCCGCGCGCTGCGCGGCGCGGACGTCGCCTACCTCGTCGCGGGCCTGCCGTACTCGACCCGCACCTGGCGCGAGCAGTGGCCGACCGTCGTCCGCCACGCCGCCCGGGCCGCCCTCGACGAGGGCGTCCACCTCGTCCACCTCGACAACGTCTACGCGTACGGGCCGGTCGACGGCCCGATGACGGAGGAGACGCCGCTCCGCCCGACCAGCCGCAAGGGGGCGGTGCGGGCGGAGGCGCTCGGGCAGCTCGACGCCCTCCGCAGCCGCGGGCTGACCGTGACGACCGCCCGCAGCGCGGACTTCTACGGCCCCGGCGCCGCCACCAGCGCGTTCCAGGGATTCGTGGTCGACCGCGTGGTGGCGGGGAAGCGGCCCACCTGGCTGCTCGACGCCGACCAGCCGCACTCGCTGACCTACACGCCCGACGTCGGCGACGCGCTGGCCGTGCTCGGCACCGACGAGCGCGCCCGGGGCCGGACCTGGCACGTGCCGACGGCACCGCCCCTGACCGGGCGGGAGTGGGGCGAGCTCGCGGGCGTCGCGCCCGACCGGATGTCGGTGATGAGCCTGGCGACGCTCCGCCTGGGCGCGCTCTTCGCGCCGGCCGCGCGCGAGACGCTCGAGCTCACGTACCAGAGCACGGCCCCGTACGTCTTCGACTCGAGCCGCGCCTCCCGCGAGCTCGGCCTCACCGCGACCCCGGCGTCGGTCGGCGTCGCCGCCACGCTCGAGCACGCCCGAGCGGTGGCCCGGTGAGCGCCGGGCTGCGCCGGGCCGTCGCCTGGCACCCTCCGCTCATGGCGCTGGCCGCGGTGATGGCCGTGTGCGCCGTGGCCTGCGTCGTCGGCCTCGTGGTCGACCCCCGGACGATCCTCGGCGCGCCCGCGTGGGCCAAGCCGCTCAAGTTCTCGCTCTCGATCGGCCTCTACGCGGTGACCTGGGCGTGGCTGATCGCGCACCTGCCGCGTCGCCGGGTGCTCGCCGGGCGCCTCGGCACGGTCATCGCCGCGACGCTGCTCGTCGAGCAGGTGCTCATCGTCTGGGCGGTCGCCACCGGCACGACGAGCCACTTCAACGTCTCCGACGGCCTGCACGTCGTCGTCTGGGGCACGATGGCCGTCGCGATCACGGTCATGTACCTCTGCACCTTCATGACGTCGCTGATGCTCGTCGGCCTGCGCTTCCCCACGCCGGCCCTCACTATCGCCGTCCGGGCAGGTGCGCTGATCGCCCTCGGAGGGATCGGCGTGGCCTTCCTCATGACCGGGCCGACCGGGGCCCAGATCGCGAGCCCGACGGGCATCGTCGGGGCCCACGCCGTGGGCGTCGTCGACGGCGGGCCGGGGCTGGCCCTGCTCGGGTGGAGCACGGTCGGCGGCGACTACCGCGTCGCCCACTTCGTCGGCATGCACGCCCTCCAGGCCCTGCCGCTCGCGGCGCTGCTGCTCGGCGCGCTCGGGCGGCGTGTGCCGCTGCTGGCGTCGCCGGTCGTCCAGCTCCGGCTGGTGCTGGTGGCGGCGGTCGCCTACGGGGCGGCGACCGTCCTGCTCGCCGTGCAGGCGTCGCTGGGGCAGTCGGTGGTCCACCCGGCGGGCGCGGTCGCGGTCGCGGCGTGGACGATCGCGGGCGCCGCCGTGGCGGTCGCCGCGGTCGTCGCGGCGCGGGGCGGTCGCGGCGCGCGCGGCGCACCCGGCGGCCCGTCAGCCAGGATGCGCTCTCTACCGGGTCGCAGCCCTGCCCCGCGGAGCACGGGTGGAGATCGAGTTCGTCGCCGCCGCCGTCGGAGCGTGAGGAAGGCGCGGCGAGGGCCCGCCTGACGCCTCAGCCCCGCGAGCGGGCCAGCACCGCACCGTGGGGGCGCGGACCCTCCGGCGAGCCCGTCCGGGTGTGCGTCTCGGCGACCTCGAAGCCCGCCGCGCCGAGCTCGTCGGCGAGCCAGCCGACCGGCCAGCGCCAGGCGGTCACGACGGCGTGGTCGAACTGCTCCAGCCGGTCGCCGACGAAGAAGCCGACGAGCAGCCGCCCGCCGGGGCGGAGGGCCCGGGCGGACTCGGCGAGCGCGCGACCGACCGCCGCGGGCTCGTGGTGGATCAGCGAGTACCAGGCCAGGACTCCCCCGAGCGTCCCCGCCCCGTCGGGCAGGGCGTCGACGCTCGCGACCGTGAAGGGCACGGAGGGGTGGACGGCGCGGGCGTGCTCGACGAAGGCCGGCACCTGGTCGACGCCCCGGGCGTCGGCGCCGAGCCCGGCGAGGTGGGCGGTCCAGTGCCCGGGCCCGCACCCGGCGTCGAGCAGGGGCCCGTCGACGTCGGCGGCCCACGCCTCCACCAGCTGGCGGTCGGACGGGTGCACGGACGACATCGACCCGAGGTGCTCGGCGTACTCGGCGGCCCGGCGCGAGTACGCGTGCTCGACGTCTGAGGTCATGCGGGGAGCCTACGAGGAGGCGCGGCGCGGCGCAGCGGAGCGAGACGGCTGGGCCCCCGGGCAGGACGGTCCAGGAAGGCTGATCCACTCCGGAGTGGATCAGCGGATCCGGACCACGACTCCCGCTCGTCGCACGTGGTCGCACCCCGCCACGCCTCCGGCGCGCTCCCGGCACGCCCCAGATCGGGGTGTGGCACCGGGTGCCGGGATGGGGCAGGCTCGGTGAGCACCTCTCTCGGAAGGACCCCGTGCTCTCGCTCGTCTACACCAGTGCCGCCCGCACCCCGTTCTCGGACGGCGACCTCGCCACCCTGCTGATGAACAGCCGCGCCAACAACCGTCGCCTGGGTCTCTCCGGCTTCCTCATGCACAAGCAGGGCCGGTTCGTCCAGGTGCTCGAGGGGCCCGAGGAGGCCGTCCAGCAGCGCTACGCGCTCATCGCCGCCGACCCCCGCCACACCGACCTCGACGTCCTGCTCCGCGAGACCATCGACGAGCGCCGCTTCGGCGCGTGGACGATGGGCTACCGCGCCACGACCGACACCCTCGTCGACGAGATCCCGGGCTACGCCGACGTGTCGGGCGCCTCGCTCGACGTCGCGCGCTCGCGCCCGGACCTCGAGCCGTCGGTCCGGTCGCTGCTCGACTGGTTCCGCGCCCCGCTGCCGGCCGGCGCCTGAGGCCCGACCCGCGACTCCTCGGGAGCCCTGCTCCCCCGGGCTGCCGGCCTCAGAGCGAGCGCGGCTCGCGCCAGCGGTGGTCGCGGTCGGCGTCGGTGACCTCACGGAGGACCCGCGCCGGCACTCCCCCGACGACGACCATCGGCGGCACGTGGGCCGTCACGACGGCCCCGGCCGCGACGACCGAGCCGGCGCCGACCGTCACGCCGGGCAGGATGACCGCGCCCGCGCCGACCCAGACGTCGTCGCCGAGGTGGACCGGCGCCGAGAACTGGCTGCCGTCGCGCCGCACCTCGGGGTGCACCGGGTGCCCGGTGGTGCTGATGGTCACGTTCGGCGCGATCATCACCCGGTCGCCGACCACGACGGCCACGTCGTCGACCACGGTCAGGCCGAAGTTCACGTAGACCTCGTCGCCGAGCACGACGTTGTCGCCGTAGGCCACGTGCAGCGGGGGCTCGACCCAGACCCCGGTGCCGACCGAGCCGAGCATCTCGTCGAGGATCTCGCGGCGGCGCTCGGTCTCCCGCGGCCGCGTCGCGTTGTAGTCGTACGCGAGCTCCTTGCCGCGCACGCGCCGCTCGGCGAGGTCCTCCAGGCCCGGGCCCCCGTCGGTGTACAGCTCGTGGGCCGCCATCCGGCGGCGGACGTCGTCGTCGCGCTCGTTCATCGGGCCAGGCTACGGGGCGGTGACGCCCTGCTCGGTCCGGTGGCGCTCGTGCCAGCGGCCGCGCGCCGACAGCACGACGCCGCCGAGCACGGCTGAGATGAGCGACCCGACGAGCACGCCGACCTTGACCACGTCGTCCTGCTCGCTGCCGGTGCCGTAGGCGAGCTCGCCGACGAGCAACGAGACGGTGAACCCGATGCCCGCGACGAGCGAGAGGCCGACGACGTCGGGCCAGCGGAGGCTCGGGTCGAGCTTGATGCCGGGGAGGCGCGTCACCAGCAGCGAGGCCCCGGTGATGCCGACCGACTTGCCCACCACGAGGGCGACGACGATGCCGATCGCGACGCTGTCGCGGAGCGACTCGGTGAGGCCCGAGAAGCCGCCCACCGAGACGCCCGCCGAGAAGAACGCGAAGATCGGCACGGCGACGCCCGACGAGATCGGGCTCCAGCGCTCGGCGAAGTGGTGCGTCAGCGCGTGGCGCTCCTCGTGGCCGTCCGCGTCGACGTGCGTCACGCTGGCCCGCCGAGTGGCGATCGCCGGCACCAGGAGGCCGAGGGCGACGCCCGCGATCGTGGCGTGGATGCCCGACGCGTGCACCAGGGCCCACGCGACGACGCCGAGCGGGATGAGCAGCCACCACGAGCGGACCCCGCGGCGCACGAGCACGGCGAACGCGGCGAGCGGCAGCAGGGCGAGCAGGAGCGGCACGACCGCGATGCCCGCCGTGTAGAAGATCGCGATGATGGTGATGGCGATGAGGTCGTCCACCACGGCCAGGGTGAGCAGGAAGGTGCGGAGCGCCGGCGGCAGCTTCTTGCCCACGACCGCGACGACGGCCACCGCGAAGGCGATGTCGGTGGCGGCGGGGATGGCCCAGCCCTGCAGCGCGTCGGGCCCGGCACCGATGTTGATCGCGGTGAAGATCAGCGCCGGCAGGGCGACGCCGCCCACGGCCGCGGCGATCGGCAGGGTGGCCACCCGGGGGTCGCGCAGCGAGCCGGCGACGAACTCCTGCTTGAGCTCGAGGCCGACGACGAAGAAGAAGATCGCGAGCAGGCCGTCGGCGGCCCAGGTGCCGACGCTGAGGTGGAGGTGCAGCGCCTCCGGGCCGAAGGTGGTGTCACGGACCTGCGCGTAGAACGAGCCGGCCGGGCTGTTCGCGATGACCAGGGCGAGCACGGTCGCCCCGAGCAGCAGCAGGCCGCCCGTGGTGTCACGGCTGACGAAGCGCGAGAGGCGCTGGGCCCGGGAGGCGGGCGCGGCCGAGGGCGAGGGCGGCGTCGAGGAGGCGGGGGCGGGGGCGGGCGTGGCGGAGTCGGGCACGGTGTCCTAGAGGGGTCGAGTCGAGCGGTGACGGGTCGGGGGGCGACCTGCCGGGCTCGGGGCCCGCAGGTCTACGCCGCTGGCGGCGGGCAGCCGGCGATCTCGCCGTGGGCGTTGCTGCCCCAGAGGCTCATCCAGCCGTTCGTGCCGCAGGTGCGCTTCGTCAGCACCAGGCGGTTGGGGAACGCCTGAGCCCGCACGCGCGCACGACGGCACGACGACGAACTGAGGGAGGCGGACACGACGACAAGGGTACCTCCCCGGTCAGAAGGCGTACCGGATGCGGCACCACGGCGCGACCTCGGCGACGAGCGCCGTGAGGGCGGCGACCCCCTGTGCCTTGAGGTCGTACCGGTAGCGCAGGTTCTCCGCCCCGTTCTCGGAGGTCTTGGCCTCCTGGAGGTCAGGGCGCCAGATCAGCTCCTCGCCCCTCGGGTGCCAGCGCTCGTTCACCTCGTGCAGGGCGGCGTTGTGCGTCAGGAAGATCATCTCCGCCGCCGCCTGCTCCTTGGCCGCCGGCGACAGCACGTCGTCGACCTCCCGCAGCAGCTCGCGCCAGTCGTCGAGCCACCCCGGCGTCATGATCACCGGCGAGAAGTTGAGGTGCACCTCCCACCCCGCCGCGACGAAGTCGTTCACCGCGGCGATCCGCTCGCTCATCGGGCTCGTGCGGAGGTCGGTGACCTTGGCGACCTCCGCCGGCATCAGCGAGAAACGGATGCGCGAGCGGCCCTGGGGGTCCCAGTCGAGCAGGTCGCGGTTGACGTACTTCGTGGCGAACGAGGCCTTGGCCGTCGGCGTCATGCGGAAGAGCTCGCAGACGTCGCGCACGTTCTCGGCGAGCAGCGCGTCGACCGAGCAGTCGCTGTTCTCGCCGATGTCGTAGACCCACGCCTCGGGGTCGCACTGGTTCGGCTCGGTCTTCGGGCCCTGCTTCTGCACGTGACGCGCGAGGTGCCGCGAGATCTGCTCGACGTTCGTGAAGAGCGTGACGGGGTTGCTGTAGCCCTTGCGCCGCGGCACGTAGCAGTAGACGCAGGCCATCGCGCAGCCGTTCGCCAGCGACGGGGCGATGAAGTCGGCCGAGCGCCCGTTCGGCCGGGTGACGACGCTCTTCTTGACGCCGAGCACGAGGGCCTCGGTCTTGATGCGCACCCACCGGCGCACGTTCGCCTCGTCGCCGTGCACCTCGGGGATGCGCCAGTGCGACTCGACCGGCACGACCGTGGCCTCGGGCCAGCGCCCGATGATCTCCTGCCCTCGGGGCGAGGCCGCAGCCTCGGGCTCGGCGTAGATGCGACGGACGTCGAGCAGCGGCGAGGGAGTCATCGCCCCTTGTCTACCCGGCACCCCCGACAGCAGAGGGTGACGATCACTCGACGCCGAACGACCGGCTTGCCGATCGCGGCGGGGCCACTGCTAAGGTAAGGCTCACCTAAGGCCGACCACGGGTCGCTCCGATCACGAGCGCCCCTCCGACGCGGCGTGCTCCCGAGCACGCCCTCCCGGAGCGTCGAGCCGGGCCCCTGCACCCGTCCCGGAAGGACACCCATGCCCCGCACCACGCGCCTGCTCGCGATCAGCGCAGCATCCGCCCTCGCCCTCGGCCTCGCCGGGTGCTCCGCCGACGCCGGCGACTCGACCGACGCCTCCTCGGGGTCGTCCGGGTTCACGCCGATCACGATCGAGCACGCCCTCGGCACGACGACGATCGAGACGAAGCCCGAGCGCGTCGCCACGGTCGCCTGGGCGAACCACGAGGTGCCGCTGGCCCTCGGCGTCGTGCCCGTCGGGATGGCCGCCGCGAACTTCGGCGACGACGACGGCGACGGCCTGCTGCCCTGGGTCGAGGAGAAGCTCACCGAGCTCGACGCCGAGACCCCCGTGCTCTTCGACGAGACCGACGGCATCGACTTCGAGGCCGTGGCCGACACCGACCCCGACGTCATCCTCGCCGCGTACTCGGGCCTGACGCAGGAGGACTACGACACCCTCAGCGAGATCGCGCCCGTCGTCGCCTACCCCGAGACCGCGTGGGGCACCGCCTGGCGCGACATGATCGAGCTCAACAGCGAGGCCATGGGCATGGCCGACGAGGGCGAGCAGCTGGTCAGCGACCTCGAGTCCGAGATCAGCGACACCGCCGACGCCCACCCCGAGCTCGCCGGCACCTCGGCGATGTTCCTCACCCACGTCGACACCGGCGACCTCAGCGAGGTCAGCTTCTACACGACGCACGACACCCGCGTGCAGTTCTTCGACGACCTCGGCCTCGAGCAGCCCGGCAGCATCACCGAGGCCAGCGACGCGACCGAGCTGTTCTCGCTGACGCAGAGCGCCGAGCAGGCCGACGCGTTCGACGACGTCGACGTGATCGTCACCTACGGCGACGAGACCCTCGTCGACGCCCTCGAGGCCGACCCCGTGCTCTCGCAGATGCCCGCGGTGAAGAACGGCGCCATCGTCGCCCTGCCCGGCACCACCCCGCTCGGCACGGCCGCCAACCCGACGCCGCTGTCGATCTCGTGGATCCTCGACGACTACGTCGACCTCCTCTCGCAGGCCGCCGCGAAGTCGTAGTGACCACAGCCCCCCCGCTGCCCGCCGCGGGCGTCGCCGTCGTGCGACGCCCGCGGCGTCTGCGCGCCGTCTGGCTGCTCGTGCTGGTGGCCGTGCTGGTCGGCGTGGTGCTGCTCAGCGTGACGGTCGGCTCGCGCGACGTGTCGCTCGCCGACGTGTGGGCGGCCCTCGGCGGCGCGACCGACGGCTTCGACCGCGCGTCGGTCGCGAAGCGGGTGCCGCGCACCGTCCTCGCCGTCGCGGCGGGCGCGGCCCTCGCCGTCTCCGGCGCCGTGATGCAGGGCGTGACGCGCAACCCCCTGGCCGACCCGGGGATCCTCGGGGTCAACACCGGCGCCTCCCTCGCCGTCGTCGCGGGCATCGCGTTCTTCGGCCTCAGCGCCTCGACCACGACGATCTGGGTCGCCGTCGCGGGCGCCGGCGCCACGGCGCTGGTCGTCTACGCGATCGGCTCGCTCGGCCGGGGCGGGGCGACGCCGCTCAAGCTCGCGCTCGCCGGCGCGGCCACCTCGGCGGCCCTGGCCTCGTTCATCACCGCGATCGCGCTGCCCCGGGGCGACATCGCGTCGAGCATCCGCTCGTGGCAGATCGGCGGGGTCGGCGGCGGCACCTGGGCGAGCCTCGAGCAGGTCGCGCCCTTCCTCGTCGTGGGCGTCGTCGTCTGCCTGCTCTCGGCCAAGGCCCTCAACTCCCTCGCCCTCGGCGACGACCTCGCAGCCGGCCTCGGCGAGCGCGTCGCCGTCGCCCGCGGGGCCGCCGCGCTCGGCGCCGTCGTGCTCTGCGGGGCGGCCACCGCCGTCACCGGCCCGATCGGCTTCGTCGGCCTCGTCGTGCCGCACGCCTGCCGGCTGCTCACCGGCGTCGACCACCGCTGGCTGCTGCCCTTCTCGGCCGTCGCCGGCGCCGTGCTGCTCACGGGCGCCGACGTCGTCGGCCGCGTCGTGGCCCGCCCGGCCGAGATCGACGTCGGGATCGTCACCGCCCTGATCGGAGCGCCCGTGTTCATCTGGATCGTCCGACGCTCGAAGGTGAAGGCCCTGTGAGCGCGCCGACCGACCTCCGGGCGTCGACGCCCGTGCCGCCCCGCGGCGCCGGCGGCGAGCCCGCCCGCCCCGGCTCGAGCCGCCTCGACGCCGTCGCCGCCTCGGTCGCCGCGGGCCGTGCCCGGCGGGGCCGCCGACGCCGCGCCGTGGTCGGCGTGCTCGTCGCCGCCCTCGTCGTCGTCTTCGTGCTGAGCCTCATGGTCGGCCGCACCTTCTACGGGCCCGGCGAGGTGCTGGGCGTGGTGCTCGGGCAGGACGTGCCCGGCGCGACGTTCACGGTCGGTCGCCTCCGCCTCCCCCGCGCGGTGCTCGCCGTGGCCGCGGGCCTCTGCTTCGGCCTCGGCGGCGTGACCTTCCAGACGATGCTCCGCAACCCGCTCGCGAGCCCCGACATCATCGGCATCAGCTCGGGGGCCAGCGCCGCCGCCGCCTTCGCCATCGTGACGCTGTCGCTCGACGACGGCCAGGTCTCGGCCTTCGCCATCGCCGCCGGCCTCGCGGTCGCGGTGCTCGTCTACCTGCTGTCGAAGCGCGGCGGGGTCGCCGGCACTCGGCTCGTGCTCGTCGGCATCGGCGTCGCCGCGATGCTCGACAGCCTGACGGCGTACGTGCTGTCGAACGCGGCGCAGTGGGACCTGCAGGAGGCGACCCGCTGGCTCACCGGCAGCCTCAACGGCAGCAGCTGGCCCCAGGTCGTGCCCGTGCTCGTGGCCCTGGTCGTGCTGACGCCGCTGCTGCTCAGCCGGTCGCGCGACCTCGCGGCGACGCAGCTCGGCGACGACGCTGCGTCGGCGCTCGGCGTGCGGGTCGACCGCACGCGCCTCGTGGTCATCGTCGCCGCGGTCGGGCTCATCTCGTTCGCGACGGCCGCCTGCGGGCCGATCGCGTTCGTGGCCTTCCTCTCCGGGCCGATCGCGGCCCGCCTGGTCGGGCCGAGCGGCTCGCTGCTCGTGCCGTCGGCCCTGGTGGGCGCCCTGCTCGTGCTCGTCGCCGACGTCGTCGGGCAGTACGCGCTCGGCACGCGCTTCCCGGTCGGGGTCGTCACGGGCGTGCTCGGCGCTCCGTACCTGATCTGGCTCATCGTCCGCACCAACCGATCGGGAGGCTCCCTGTGACCGCCGACCACACGCTCGACGCCGAGCACCTCACCCTCGGCTACGGCGAGCTCACCGTCGTCGACGACCTCAGCCTCGTCGTGCCGCCCGGGCGGATCACCGCCATCGTGGGGGCCAACGCCTGCGGCAAGTCGACGCTCCTGCGGTCGATGTCGCGCCTCCTCAAGCCCCGGTCGGGCCAGGTCGTGCTCGACGGGCGCGAGGTGCACCGCACCCCGGCGCGCCAGCTCGCCCGCACCCTCGGCCTGCTGCCGCAGTCGCCCGTCGCGCCGGAGGGCATCACGGTCGCCGACCTCGTCGGCCGCGGCCGCCACCCGCACCAGGGCCTGCTCTCGCGCTGGAGCAGCGACGACGACCGCGCCGTCGCCGAGGCGCTCGAGGCCACCGAGACGACCGCCCTCGCCGACCGGTCGGTCGACGAGCTCTCGGGCGGCCAGCGCCAGCGCGTCTGGATCGCCATGGCCCTCGCCCAGCAGACCGACGTGCTGCTGCTCGACGAGCCGACGACCTTCCTCGACGTCAGCCACCAGGTCGAGGTGCTCGACCTGCTGACCGACCTCAACCGCCGTCGCGGCACGACGATCGTCATGGTGCTGCACGACCTCAACCTCGCGGCGCGCTACGCCGACCACCTCGTCGCCCTCGCGGCGGGCCGGGTGCACGCCGCGGGCGCCCCCGCCGAGGTGCTGACGGAGGACTGCGTCCGAGCCGTGTTCGGCCTCGACAGCCGTGTGGTCGCCGACCCCACGACGGGCGCGCCGATGATGCTCCCGCTCGGGCGGCACCACGTCGTCGCCGAGCCGACGGCCTGAGGCGCGGGCGCTCCACGACGGACGGACCCCGGGGAGGCGCGCTGCCGGTCGCACCGGCACCGCGCCTCCCCGGGGCGTCGGCTCGTCGCTCGGGCGTCAGCCCGTGACGACGGCGATCTCGTTCGGCGCGGCCGGCAGCTCGGCCGAGGCCAGCACCTCGCCGGTCGCCGCGTCGACGCGGTGGATCGAGCGCGTCGACGCGTCGGTCACGTACGCCGAGTCGCCGACCACGGTCAGGCTCGGGTGCGAGTCCTGCCACTCGGCCGGGCCCGTCCACGGGTCGATGACCGGCCACGAGTCGGTGGCCTCGCCGGTCTGGCCGTCGAGGCGGTGCAGCGCCCCGTCGGTGCCGAGCACGAGCACGTCGTCGTCGGCGGTGCGGGCGACGCCCTTCCAGGTGTAGGCGACGCCCTCGGGCAGGTCGACCACGCTCGACGACTTCGCCGCGGTGTCGACCATCGTCAGCTGCGTGAGCTCGTAGCCCTCGGAGTCGGGGTCCGAGTTGTAGTCGCCGAACATCACCGGCGACGAGTCGGTGACGTACGCGTTGCCCGTGCGGCCGTAGGCGTCCGCGGCGGGCAGCTTGGTGAACGTGCCGTCGTCGTAGACCAGCACGCCGTCGCTGCAGCCGAACACGGCCACCTCGTCAGCCGTCGTGCCCTCGCCGTGCACCGACGGGCACTCCTCGCTGCGCGCGACCTCGTCGCGGTCGGCGTCGAGCGCCCGCACGCCGGTTCGGCCCTCGCTGTCGCCGATGGTCGTCAGAAGGGTGCCGTCCTCGAGTTCGATCGAGACGCCGTGGTGGGCCTCGGGCGCCGGGATCTGCTCGGTCTCGGGCAGCTCGCCGGTCGACGAGGCGTCGAGCAGGTCGGCGGTGTCGAAGACCGTCGTCTCGCCCGTGCCGTCGGAGAAGAGGATCGTCTTGTCGCCGTGGCGCACGACGTGGCCGGGGGTCGGAGCGTCGAAGACGAGGTCGGTCAGCTCGGGCTCGGCGACGCGGTGCTCGCCGTCGGCCGTGGTCCAGGCGCCCGTGTCGAGCACCTGGAAGCCGTCGGTGGTGGAGACGAGCACGTGGCGCCCGTCGCCGGACGAGTTGACGCGGTTGAAGCCGGCCAGCTCGATGTCGGCCCGCTGCTCGAGGGTGTCGGCGTCGAGCACGAGCAGCCCGCCGTCGTAGGTGAGGGCCACGCGGGGCTGCGCGGCGGAGGCGGTGGTGCCGCCGGCCTCGGAGCCCGCGCCGGCCTCGGCGTCGGTGCCCGCGCCTCCCGAGCAGGCGGTGAGGGCGAGGGCCGCGCCGGCCGTGAGCGCGAGCCCGGCCAGGCCTCGACGGCGTCGCGGGTGTCGCTGGTGTCGCTGGGTCATGGGGTCCTTCCTTCGGGGTGGCGGCCGGTCAGGGAGACAGGCCGTGCGAGATGAGCTGCTCGTTCGAGCGCATCATCTCGAGGTACGTGGCGGCGCCCCCGCCGGGGGCGCTGAGCGACTCGGTGTGCAGGGCGACGACCTCGACGTCGACGTCGGCCTCGTCGGCGAGCACCTGCACCAGCCGGTCGGGCTGGGACGAGTCGGCGAAGATCGTGGCGACCCCCGCCTCCTCGATCGCGTCGGTGAGGTCGTCGAGGTCAGAGGCGCTCGGCGCCGCCAGGGTCGTGCCGCTCGGCAGCACCGCCCCGACGACCCGGAAGCCCCAGCGCTCGGCGAGGTAGCCGAAGACGTGGTGGTTCGTCACGAGCGCGCGGCGCTCGGCCGGGATCGCCGCGAACGTCGCGGTCAGCTCGGCGTCGAGCGTCTCGAGCTCGGACCGGTAGGAGGCGGTGGCGGCGGTCAGGCGGTCGACGTCGATCCCGTCGACCTCGGTCGCCAGCACGGGCTCGAGCCCGTCGACGACGTCGAGCACGCGCCCCGTGTCGGTCCAGAGGTGCGGGTCGGGCTCGCCCTCCGCGTCGCCGTCGACGTAGGCGAGCGGCTCGATCAGGTCGCCCGCCTCGACGACCGGCACGCCCGCCGCCCCGGCCGCGTCGACGTGCTGCTGCAGCCCCTCCTCGAGGCCCAGGCCGTTCGAGACGACGAGGTCGGCGTCGAGAATCTCGGCCGCCTCGCGGGCGGAGATCTCGACGGAGTGCGGGTCGGCGCCCGGGGGCATCAGGGTGACGACGTCGACCTGGTCGCCGACGAGCTCGCCGACGACGTCGCCGAGGATGTTCGTCGTCACGACGACGCGCGGCCGGTCGCCGGTGCCGGCGGTGCCCGGGCCGGCGGCCGTGCAGCCGGCGGCGGCGAGCAGGGCACCCGCCGCGACGGCGGCGGCGAGGGCGGTGCGCGCGGCGCTCATCGGCCCGTCTCCACCAGGAGGCTCGCCGGCAGGGCGAAGCTGCGCGCGACGCGGGCCGCGTCGGCGTGGTCGATCTCGTGCACCTGGCCGGTCGACGGCGAGGCCACGTAGCTGCGCGAGGCGTCGACCTCGAGCCGGACGCCCTCGGGCAGGGCACCGTCGACGAGGTCGCCGGCGAGCAGCGGCTCGGTCTGCGCCACGAGCCCGTCGGGCGACAGGACGACCACGCGCCCGGAGGCGTCGACCCCGACGACCGTGTCGTCGGGGTCGCCGACCGCGGTCGCACGCAGCAGCGGTTCGGGGGTCTCGATCAGGGTCCAGGCGCGGGCCCGCGCGTCGAGCAGCCAGGCACCGCGGGTGCCGGCGACGGCCGCGAGGGCGGGTCGGCCGGGGCGCTGCTCGAACGCGGTCGCGACGTCGGCGGGCGCGGTGCCCGCGGGGTACGGGATGCGCTCGACCACGGCGGACGAGCCGTCGTCGCCCTCGGTGACCAGCAGGGCGCCGTCGGAGCAGCCCACGACGACGCCGACCCGGGTCGCGGCGGCGCCACGGAGGTCGGGGCAGGAGGCGACGCTACCGTCGACCTCGTCGCCCTCGGCCGTGCGGACACGGACGGCGTCGGCCACGTCCTCGCCGGCGGCGCCCGTCGCAGTGCTCGCGACCAGCAGGCCGCCGAGCGGCACGAGCACGCCCTCGGCACCGAGTCCCTCGACCCGCGCCCGCTCGTCGAGCTCGCCGTCGGCCAGCGCCTCGCCGTCGAGCACGACGCCCGTCCCCGAGCCGTCGAAGGCGACGGCCGTGAGCGAGGCGCTCGAGGCGATGCGCGCCTCCCCCGCTCCGTCGCCGCCGTCGATCTCGCCGGGCTCCGCGACGACGCGCGGGTCGGCCAGGTAGTAGTGGGAGTGGTCGCCGTGCGGCACCGTCCACGCCCCGCCGTCGACGAGGGTCACGGCGCCGTCGTCGGTCGACGCCAGGACGTACCGGCCGTCGGTGCCGAGCCGGGTCGCGTCGACCCCCTCGGCGAGGGTGACGCTCTGCTCGGTGGCCGGGTCGAAGGCGGTCAGGGCGCCGTCGGCGAGGGCCACGAGGCGGAGCTGCGGCTCCTGGAGCTCGTCGGCGCCCTCCACGAAGCCGTGGCCGGCCCCCGAGGTGGCGGTCGCGGCGGCGTCGGGGTCGGCGGCGGCGTCGGCGGTGTCGGCCGCCGGGCCGCTGCCGCACGCGGCGAGCGCGAGCGCGGACGCGACGGCCACGGGCAGGAGGAGGGCACGGCGACCGACGGTCGACGAGCGGGCGGGGCGGCGGGAGGTGCGGGCGGGGCGCGAGGTCACGGGTGGACCGTCTCCTTCGGGGTCGGGGCGGGCAGGGCGGTCGACGCGCCGTGCGCGTCGGAGGTGGAGGAGGGGCGCCGGAGGCGCGTGGCCGTCGCGCGGACCGCCGCCGACACGGCCGTGAGGGCCACCGCGACGAACGCGATGCTCGCGCCGGCCGCCGTGGAGGCGTGCCACGAGACGAGGAGCCCCACGACGACGGCGACGGCGCCGAGGGCGGCGGCGAGCAGCATCGTGGTCGGGATGCGGCGCATCCAGTGGCCGGCCGCGACCGCGGGGCCGAGCAGCAGGCCGACGACGAGCAGGCTGCCGACGGCCTGGTACGACGCCACCACGACGAGCGTGACCAGCCCGATCAGCACCACCTGGGCGAGCTGCGGCCGGAGGCCCGAGGTGCGCGCCACCCGGGGGTCGAAGGCGAGGGCGACGAACGGTCGGTGGAAGGCGACGACGACCGCGACCGCGACGACGAGGGCGACGGCCAGGAAGCCCAGGTCGCCGGCGTCGATCGCGAGCACGTCGCCGAAGAGCACGGCGGTGAGGTCGGTGGCGAACGACCGGGAGCGCGAGACGATCACGACGCCGAGGCTGAGCAGGGCGACGTAGAGCAGGCCGATGGCCGTGTCGGGCGAGACCCGCGAGCGGCGGGAGGCGATGCTCACCCCGGCGGTCATGACGCTCGCGCTGACGGCGGCGCCGAGCACCGGCGGCAGGCCGAGCAGGGCGGCGGTCGCGACGCCGGGCAGCACCCCGTGGGCCATGGCCTCGCCGAGGAAGGCCGCGCCGCGGACGACGACCCAGGTGCCCACGACTCCGCACAGCGCGGCGACCAGCACGCCGCCGACGAGGGCGCGCAGCAGGAAGGCCGTGGAGAAGGGCTCGAGGAGGAACATCACCCGGCGACCCTACATGAAAACGATTCTCGTTATGATTCTCATGTGACTGCCTCAGATCTCGCCGACGCCCTCCTCGACCCGACCCGCGCCTCCCTAGGCCCCTACGCCCCTCCCCTGGCTCGTCTGGTCGGCGTGACGGCCCGCCACGACGGGGCGGTGGCGCTCGACGACGTGTCGGTCGACGTGCCACGGGGGCGGCTCACCGTGCTCGTCGGGCCGAACGGCTCGGGCAAATCGACGCTGCTGAGCGTGCTGGCCGGGACGCACGACGACCTCTCGGGCACCGTCGTACGGCCCCGCGGGCGGACGACGGCGGTCGTCGTGCAGCGGAGCGCCGTCACCGACCGGCTGCCGATCACGGTGCGCGAGACCGTGTCGATGGGGCGCTGGGCCGACCGCGGCGCGTGGCGCCCGCTGCGCCGGAGCGACCGCGCGATCGTCGACGAGAGCCTCGAGGCGCTCGACATAGTCGGGCTCGCCGGGCGTCCGCTCGCGAGCCTCTCGGGCGGTCAGCGCCAGCGCGCGCTGGTCGCGCAGGGGCTGGCCCGGCGAGCCGAGCTGCTGCTGCTCGACGAGCCGACCGCCGGGGTCGACGCGGCGGCGACGGCGGCGATCCGGCGGGCGGTCGCCGTGGAGCTGGCGCGCGGGGCGACGGTCGTCGAGGCGACGCACGACGCGTCGCTGCGCGGGCGCGATGTGGCCGTGGTGCACCTGGTCGACGGGCGGCGCGTGCACTGAGCCGCGGCGGCGCCCCGACGTCGAGGTGACTCGTCCTGGGCCCTCGCGCTCGTCGAGGCCCCGGGACGCGTCACCTCGACGCCGCGCCCGCGCGCCCCGCCTCAGGGCAGGATCGAGTCGACGTACCCGCCGTCGACCCGCAGCGCCCCGCCCGTCGTGGCCGAGGCGAGCGGCGACGCGAGGTACACCACCATGTTCGCGATCTCCTCCGGCTCGATCAGCCGCTGCAGCAGCGACTGCGGCCGGTGCTCGACCATGAAGCGGTGCTGCGCCTCCTCCCACGGCAGGTCGCGGGGCACGAGCTCGTAGACGAAGTCCTCGACGCCGTCCGTGTGGGTCGGCCCGGCGATGACCGAGTTGACGGTGACGCCCGTGCCCGCCGCGGCCTTCGCCAAGCCGCGCGACACGGCGAGCAGCGACGTCTTCGACATGCCGTAGTGGATCATCTCGGCCGGCGTCACGATCGCCGAGTCGCTCGCGATGTTCAGCACGCGGCCCCAGCCGGCGCCGGTCATGCCGGGCAGGTAGAGGCGGGTCAGGCGCACGGCCGACAGCACGTTCACCTCGAAGTAGCGCCGCCACTCGTCGTCGTCGATCGAGAGCGGGTCGGCCGAGCCGAAGACGCCGAGGTTGTTGACGAGCACGTCGACCTCGGGCACGAGGCCCTGCACCGCGAGCGCGCCCTCCGCCGTCGAGACGTCGCCGGGGGCGGCCGTGAAGGAGGCGCCCGGTGCGTCGTCGAGGAGCCCCGCGATCGCGTCGTCCACGCGGGAGGCGGTGCGCCCGTTCACCGCGACCGTCGCGCCCGAGCGGGCGAGGCCGAGCGCGATCGCGCGGCCGATGCCCTGGGTCGAGCCCGTCACGAGGGCGGCCTTGCCGGTGAGGTCGATCTGCACGGGGTGGTCCTTCCGTCGGGGCGGCGAGGGCGCCGCCGCCCCATCGTGCACCCGCGGGCGGTCGAGGCGCGGGCGGTCGGTCGAGACTCGGGCGGTCGGCTCAGCCGGCGGCGATCTCGCGGAGGGTCGCCAGGTGCTCGGCCCACGCCGTCCGCCCCGCCGCGGTGAGCGACAGCGTCGTGCGCGGCCGCTTGCCGACGAAGCCCTTCTTGACCCTGACGAAGCCGGCCGTCTCGAGCGTGCTGATCTGCTTGCTGAGGGCGGAGTCGGTCACCTGCACGGCGTCGCGGAGGTCGCCGAAGTCGAGCTGGTCGGCGGCCGCCAGCGCGGCGGTGATCGAGAAGCGCACCGGCTGGTGCAGCACCTCGGAGAGGCGGAGTCGCGGGTGCGGATCGCTCATCGCCGGGCCTCCCGGGCCTCGACGGCCGCGAAGCCCACGGTGATCGCCATGAGGGCCGCGGCCAGCAGGCACGTCGCGACGACCGCCTCCCCCTGGGAGCCCGCGACGACGATCATCGCCGGCACGTAGACGACGAAGAGGGCGACGATGAAGCCGATCCAGCGGCGGGAGGCGCCGGCGGCGGTCGAGCGCATCACCGCGAGCTGGAAGACGACGACGACGAGCACCCACGCGAGGAGGCCGACGAGGGCGACGAGGTAGTTCGCGCCGGCCGTCAGGCCCATCGCGAGGGTGCCCATCGAGACGGCGGTGCCGAGCGAGAGCATCACGGCGACGGCGGGCCAGCCGGCCGCGGCGGTCGTGAGCCGGCCGGTGGCGCGGGCCTCGGCGAGCAGGCGGCGGGCCTCGTCGGGGCTGGGGGCGGAGGCGGGGGTCTCGGTGTTCATGACGGGGCTCCTTCGGTGGTGGCCGGGCCTCGGTGCCCGTCCGTCTGCCTCCACACTAGGCAAGTACTTTCCACTTTAGCAAGTACTTTCCGCGAGCTGATCACCGGGACCGTCCGCACCGCCGGTACCCTCGGACCGTGCCCCCGACCGCCGACGCCGACGCCCCCGCCTCCGCGGGCGACCGGCCGACCCGGGGCCGCCCCGCCGAGATCGACCCTGCGGCGCTCGCCCGCACCGCCGTCGCCCTCTTCGAGGAGCGCGGCTACGACGCGGTCAGCATGGCCGACGTCGCCGAGGCGGCCGGCATCGGGCGCCGCAGCCTGTTCCGCTACTTCCCCACGAAGGCCGACCTCGTCTGGGACGGCGCCGAGCCAGTCGGCGACGAGATGCAGCGCAGGCTCCGGTCGAGCCCGCCCGGCGGCGACCTCCTCCGGGCCTACGGCGACGCGTTCGTCGCGGGCCTCGCGGTGCCGGCGCTCGACCTCGCCGCGACGCGGGCCCGGCTGCGCATCATCGCGGCGCACCCCGAGCTGCTGACGCAGGTGGGCTCGCGGATGGGCAGCCGCTCCACGACGCTCGCGGCGTTCATCGCCGAGCGCCGGCCCGACCTCGTCGGGACGGTCCGGATCGTCGTCCTCGCCGACGCGCTGAGCGCCGCCACGTACGCGGCCCTCCGGTGGTGGGCCGTCGAGAGCGACGACGAACGACCCGACGCCGCGATCCGCGAGGCGCTCGAGGCGCTGGCCGACCTCGCCCGGCCGCCCCGCGACTCCTGACCCGCCGGCCCGCCGCTCGCTGCGCGCTAGCGTGGGCCGATGGACTCCACGCCCTCACGTGCCCGCTGGGACGACCTGCCCGTCGAGCTGCGAGAGGCGGTCGCCGGGGTGCTCGGCAGCCCCGTCGTGACCGCCGTCAGCCAGGTCGCCGGGTTCTCACCGGGCAGCGCCGACCGCGTCGTCGCCGCGGACGGCCGCCGAGCTTTCGTCAAGACGGCCGACCGGCGCCGCAGCCCCGAGACGGCCGACCTGCACCGACGAGAGCTGGCCGTCGCCGAGGCGCTGCCCGCCAGCGTGCGGGCCCCCGCCCTGCTGGGGTCGTGGGTCTCCGACGACTGGGTCGCGCTCGTCCTCGACGACGTCGAGGGGCGGCACCCCGGGGAGGCGCGCGACGGCTCCGACGTCGACGCCGTCCTGGACGCGTTCGCGACGCTGCCCGTGGCCCGGGGGTCGATCGCGTTCGAGGGCCTGCCCGAGGCCGCCGACGAACTCGGCGGCGAGGCGGCCGGCTGGGACCGGCTCGAGGCGGACGGTGCGCTCGACGCGCTCCCGGACGAGGTGCGCCGCGACCTCCCGGAGCTCCGTGCGGCGGCCGCGCGGGCCGCCGAGGCCGCCGCGGGCGACCACCTGCTGCACCTGGACGGCCGCGCCGACAACGTGCTCGTCGACGCCGACGGCACCGCGTGGCTCGTCGACTGGCCGTGGGCCGCGATCGGCGCCCGCTGGATCGACGGCGTCCTCTACCTCCTCGACGTGCTCGTGCGCGGCGAGCGCGTCGACGTCGAGGCCGTCCTCCGCTCGCACCGCCTGCTGGCCGACGTGCCCGCTGACGACGTCGACGCCGTGCTCGCCGCCGTCGCGGGGTCGTTCTTCGACAAGGCCCGGCGACCGGCACCCGAGGGGATGCCGACCCTGAGGGCGTTCCAGCACCACGAAGGAGTCGTCGCCGCTGGCTGGTGGGCAGACCGCCGGGCGGCACGCTGACGGTGACGGCGCTGGCCGACCTCGCCCAGCCGCCCCGCGGCTCCTGACCCGCCCACGATCGAGCGGTCACGATCTGCTCCGATCCGGATCGGGGCGGAGCAGATCGTGACCACTCGGCGCCGCTGCGCTAGCGTCGGGGCGACGGGCCGGGGGCCCGACAGCGGGGAGCAGCAGATGACCGACGACGACCGGGGGCCGGAGGGCCTCCCCGACCTCTCGACCCTCCCGCCCGCGCTCCGCGGCGGCGGCTGGCGCGGCACCGTCGGCGCCGTGCCGCTGACCGTCGGGCGGTCGCTCGCCGCCGTGGCCTCGGGCGTCCTCGCCGGCCTCGCGACCGTCGTCGTCGTGCTCCTCGTGGCCGTCGTCGCGGCGCCGAGCGGCTGGGAGGGGCTGGGCGCCGTGCTGCTGGCCCTCGCCGGCGGCATCCTCGTCGCCTGTTTGGTCGCCGCCCTCGTCGTCAGGGCGTTCGTCCGGACGCGCCAGCGGGGCAGCCGCTTCTCGGGCGTCTTCTCCGCCGCCCTCGCGGTGCTCCTCGTCGCCCAGGTGGCCCTGATCGCCGGGGCGGGGTCGGGGCTGCTCACCGGGCCGGCCGCCGATCTCCGCCTGCTCGACTGGGTGCTCGTCCCGATGCTGTGGACGGTGCCGGCGGCCGCCGCCGGCGTCGTGCGGGCTCGGGTCGTCGCCGCGGTCGCGGGCGCCGGTGCGCTCGTCGTCGTCGCGGTCGTCCTCCTCCGCCTCACGACCTGACCCCCGCCCCACGTCCGAGTGGTCGCGATCTGCTCTCCCCCGGGGCGGGCAGGAGCAGATGGCGACCACTCGAGGCCGGTGCGGGAGGCGCGGGTCAGCCGCCGACGCCCGCCCGCGCCACGAGGTCCTGGATGAAGGGCCACACGTCACGGGCCTGGTCGACCCCGGCGAGGGCGGTGGCGAAGAGCGGCCAGAGCGACACGAGCAGCGTCGAGACGACCGCCGCCACCGCCAGCACCCACGCCAGGGCGCCGTGCCGGGAGAGGAACACCAGGCCGAGCAACGCCAGCGCGAGCAGGAAGCCCACCGCCGCCGCGCCCGCGATCGACCCGACGGGCACGTCGAGCGCACCGGCGGTGCCGCCGTCGGCCGCGCCGATCAGGGCGAGCACGGGCACGAAGACCCCGCCGACGACGAGCAGGCAGACCACCAGGCCGGTGGCGAGGGCCCACCAGACCGCCCGGGGGCGGTGCGGTCGGCGGCTGGTCGTGGTGCGTCGTCCGAACATCGTCGTTCCTCCTGCGTGCGGTCGGGTCAGGGCGGGTCGGTCAGGGCGTGCCGGGTCGGGGCGGGGCCGGGTCAGGCCCGGCGGGCGTCGTCGTCGGCGGCGGCGGCGCGGGCGGCGTCGGCCGCGGCCTCCGCGGCGCGGGCAGCCGCCTCGGCGGCGTCGACGGCCGCGTCCGCGGCGTCGCGCTCGGCGTCGACGGGGCCGGTGCGGTCGCCGTCGTCGCCGTGACCGTCGGCCGCGCGCTCCCACTCGACGGCGGCGGCGTCGTCGTGCGTGACCGGCTCCGCCTTCGGGTCACGGGCGGAAGCGTCACGGGCCGCGGCGTCGCGGGCCTCGCCGGACGCGTCGTCCACCGCGTCGGCCGTGCCGTCGATGGCGTCCGCGATCGCGGTCCGCGCCGAGTCGGCGAGGTCGGAGGCGCGCTCACCGAGCGACCTCGGGTCGTCGGCCGGTGCGCCGTCCTCGACCCGCGACTCCTCGTTGTCCGCCCCACGGCGCGGCTCCGCGTCGTCAGCGTCGGGCGACGCGTCGTCGGCGGCAGGGGCGACGTCGTCGAACGGGCCGTGCACGTCGACCACCGACACGTCGACCGAGACCGGCTCGCCATCGAGCTGGCCGACCGCGTGGCCGACCTGCGTGCGCACCTTGTCGGCGAGCTCCGTGACGTTGGTCGGGTACTCGGCCACGAGGGCGACGTCGACCTGCAGGCCGGTCGACGCCTGCGTCACGGTCACGCCGGTCACGCCGCCCGCGCCGAGGCGCGACCGGACGACGCCGACGAGGCGTGCCGAGGGGGTGCCGAGCGCGTGGACGCCCGTCGTGCCGAGCACGGTGAGCGCGATGGTGCGCTCGAGGGCGGCCTCGGGCGACGAGGCGTCGACGGGCCCGAGGGAGTCGAGGTCGATCCGGGTGACGTGGTGGGTGGCGCTGGTGCTGGTGCTGGTGCTGGTGCTGGTGCTGGTGCTGGTGCTCATGGTGCGGCCCCTTCTCGGGCGGTCGGCCGCGCGGGCGGCTCGGAGTGGAGTGCGGGTGGGGAGGTCGTGGGACCGAGAAGCGGCCCTCGCCCTCGGTCGAGGTCGAGGGCCGCGTCGGTGGTGCGGGTGCGTCGTGCCGGGCGGTGCTCAGTCGAGCCGCGTCGCTCCGGACATCTGCGTGCGGAGGCCGCCGTTGATCTGCACGACGACGGGGGTGACCGTGCCGAGCAGCTCGTCCCAGCGGGCCACGGCCTCGTCGACGGCGCGACGGAGGTCGACCGGCGAGGCACCGCGGCGGGCGTCGACGGTCACGCGGAGCACGTTCTCGCCCTTGACGCGGAAGGCGACGACGTCGGCGGCGAGGACGCCGGGCGTGCTGGACAGCGCCTCCTCCAGCACGTCGGCGGCGACCCGGGCGTCGACGACCACGTGGCCGCCGGTCGGCGAGTGGCTGCCCTCGGCCTCGGAGAGGTCGAGCAGGGTGCTGGTGCGCCCGCCGCCCTGACGGACGATGAACACGACGAGCAGGAGGGCCAGCACGAGGCAGGCCGCGGCCGTCACCCAGAGGATCCAGACCTGGCCGCCCGAGAGGGCGTCCGTGACCGGGCCGGTCGCGTCGGACGCGCCGTCGGAGACCGTCTGCTGCACGTCGGGCCACAGGGCGCCGACCGCGACGGCGGCGCCGGCGAGGAGGAGCACGAGGCCGACGACGAAGACGACGATGCGGTTCAGAGCGCGGTTGGTGTCGTTCATCGACCGACCTTCCCCTTCTTCTTGGACAGCTTCACGCGGGGGCGGAGCGTCGGCGAGTAGTCGTAGCTCGAGATCTCGCCGCGGACGGCCTCCTCGATGCTGCGCAGGTCGGCGGTGCGGCCCGACACGGGGTCGATCTCGACGAGCGCGACCTTCTTGCCCACGCTGACGCTCACCCGGTCGGGGTGGACGTCGCCGGCGAAGCTCGCCGTGCGGGCGAGCGACCGGGCGATGACCCGGTCGTCGACCACAGCGGCGGTGCGGTCCGCCGTGGCGGCGCGGCGACCGCGACGGCCGGGGGCGAGCGACACGACGATCAGCACGAGGCCGACGATCGCGACGACGGCACCGATCGCGGTGAGCGCTCCGACCGGGGCGCCGGCCGCGCCGAGCACGGCCGAGGCGGCGTCCGCCGGGGCGACGAGCAGGGGCGCGGTGCCGAGGGCCGCGAGCACGGACTCCGTGCCGATCCAGGCGAAGACCAGGACGAGCAGGACGGCCAGGGTCACGGCGACGCCCGACCTCGACGAGTGCGTCTCCCGCCGGAGGACGCGGCGGTAGGTGCTGCTGGTGCTCATGAGACCCGCCTCCTCTGGCTGAGCTCGGCGCCGGTGATCTGCAGGTCGACGCGTTCGACTTCGGTGCCGGTCAGCTGCAGGACGCGCTGCCGGATGGTGGACTGGGCCGACGTGAGCCGGTCCAGCAGGGTGCCCGCCGTGCGGTTCGGCACGCCGAGCGGGGTGAGCCGCACGGGGGCCTTGGCGACGAGGGTGAGCCCGCCGTCACGGTCGGACAGCTCCACGGACACGTCGGACGCCTTCGCGTCCAGTGCCTCCGCGGTGACGGCCGACACCACACGGCGCACGGCGCGCGACGTGATCACGGTGCGGCCGTGGAGGGCCTGGTCGGCCGTCACCGCCGCGGTCACGAGGACCGCCGCCCGCGGAGGGCGTCCGCGACACCGCGGACGTCCAGCTTGCCCTCGGTGAAGCGACCGACGAAGTAGCCGATCACGAGTGCGAGGGCGACCAGGAGGAGGCCTCCGAAGCCGAACTGCAGGGCCGTCAGCGCGAGGACCGCGCCGACGAGCATGCCTCGGGTGGTGGCGGTCACTGGACGCGGCTGTCGTCGGCGTCGTCGTTGTCGTCCGACGGGATGTAGACGTCGGAGACGGTCACGTTGACCTCGGTGACCTCCATGCCGACGACCTGCGAGATGGCGTCGGTGACCGACTTGCGGACGTCGTCGGCGACCTTCTGGAGCTCGACGGGGTACTCGGCGACGATGACGATGTCGGCCGCGACCTGCTTCTCGCCGACCTCGACCGAGACGCCCTGGCCGCGGTCCTGCTGGTTGATGGCGTTGCGGATCGCGCCGATGGCACGGGCGGCGCCGTTGCCCAGGTCGTGCACGCCGGGGACCTCACGGGCCGCGATGCCGGCGACCTTCGAGACGACGCCCTCGGCGATGGTGTTCTTGCCGGCGGCGTCGCCGGTGTGCTTGGCGGCAGCGGTGCTGGTGCTGGTGGCGGGGGTGACGTTGGTCATGGTCTGTCTCCTTCTCGTGCTGGTGGCGCCCCACCGGGTGGTGGTGCGGTGTTCCCGTCGGTGGGACTCATCATTCAGACGCATCGACGTGGTCAGGTGTCACGGTCGTTCAGGCTGCTGTCAGGAAGCGTGGTGAGGACACTCACTTCCCGGACATCTCGCCCGCGCTTCCGTCATCTCCGCAGGGTCTCCCGCGGCTGCTCGCCGAACCGGCGGGCGTAGGCGGCCGAGAACCGGCCGAGGTTGCCGAAGCCCCACCGGGTCGCGACGTCGGCGACGTGGACCTCCCGCGGGGCGGCGCGGAGCAGCTCGGCGTGGACGCGGTCGAGGCGGACCTGCCGCACGTAGGCCGCGGGCGAGGCCCCGAGCTGGCGGCTCATCGACTGCTGCAGGGTGCGGGGGTGCAGCCCCGCGGCCGCTG
Source organism: Frigoribacterium sp. Leaf164 (assembly GCF_001423665.1). Lineage (NCBI taxonomy): Bacteria > Bacillati > Actinomycetota > Actinomycetes > Micrococcales > Microbacteriaceae > Frigoribacterium > Frigoribacterium sp. Leaf164. The sequence goes on along the minus strand of NZ_LMOX01000001.1, from coordinate 292,212 downwards.
CGACGTCGGACGGCGTGATCGGCTCGTGCGCGTGCTCGTGGACGAAGTCCACGGCGTCGCGGAGGCGGCCCGGGCCGACCGAGCGGACGGTGGCGGGCACGTCCGAGACGCTCCAGGGGAAGAGGTCGAGGATCGCGTGGACGAGCACGAGCTGCGCCTCGGCACGGAGGAGCGGCGACGTGCCCACCTCGACGAGCGGGCCGGTGACGGCCGCCAGGGCGCGCCTCCACCCCTGCACGGCCTCGGGCGCCGGGGCCTCCGAGCCGTCGAGCACGACGAGCTGGGCCGGGCCGCCGTGGCGCTCGCGGGCGGTCTCCTCGAGGAAGGCCGGCTCGACCTGCACGACGTGCTGCACGTGGGGCGACAGCCGCAGCTCGTAGGGCAGCTCGGTGGGCAGCGGGAAGGGGTCGGAGGCGCGGCTGCGGTGACCGCCCCGGCGGTGGTCGACGGACCCGGCCCCCTCGCGGAACCAGCCGACGGCGTAGCGGTCGGGCCACGGCACCTCGCCGTGCAGCCGGCCGCCGAAGGTCGACGTGAGGAGGGTCACGCGACCGTCGTCGACCGACGAGCAGCGGTACGTGAACGGCTCGTCGACGGCCTGGGCCCGGAACCCGCGTCCGCCCCAGACCTGCTCGTAGTGCAGGCAGGCCTCGTCGGGGTCGGTGCCGGACGCGCTGGCCCGGCGGGGTCGGTCGGAGGCGCCCGGGCCGTCGGCGGGTGCAGGGGCGACGGTGAGCGTCTGGTACGTGGTCATGCTCGGTTCCTCTCCGGTGCGCACGCCCTCGGGCGGGCACCACTGACAGGACGTGCGACGTGGCAGGTTCGTCACGGATCCGTCGTGCAGTGAGGATGATTCGTGTCTGCGGACGGGATCGACGGGTCGCGTCGGCACCCCAGAAGACGGGCCGACAGGGCCGTCCGCCCCGACGCTCCCCGCACCCGGTGAGGAGGCGCGGGGCGGGAGCGCGGTCCGGGGAGCGTGGGCCGGGAGGCGCGGATCACGAGGCCCCCGGACTCGACCAGCGGCCAGGACGCGCCGCCCGCCCAGCCCGCCGTGGTAGCAACGACAGCAGCGTGGGTCACCCTCCCGCGCTCCGCCGCGGGCACGACGCCCCGCCCGGCGAGGTGCGCCGCACCCCGCCCGATCGCCCGGGAGGTCGACACCATCGCCGACGACCCGCTCCTCGACGCCTCGGACGGCACGCTCGCGACGCGCGCCCGGGACGGCGACGTGCACGCCTTCGAGGTGATCGCCCGGCGTCACGGCCCCCTGATGCGCGTGCTCGCCGGCCGGCTGCTCGGCTCCGACGTCGAGACCGACGACGTCGTGCAGGAGGCCTTCCTCGTCGCCTGGCGGCGGCTCGGCGACCTCGACGACCCGGGCACCCTCCGGGCCTGGCTGATGCGCATCGTCGGCAACCGGAGCATCGACCGGCTGCGGGTGCGCCGCGACCACGACGACGTCGACGCGTACGAGCGCCCGGCGCCGCGCTCGGAGGCCCCCGACCGACAGGTCGAGACGCGCCTCCAGCTCGACGCGATGTGGTCGGCCCTCGACAAGCTCCCCCTCGACCAGCGACGCTGCTGGTTGCTGCGCGAGACCGCGGGCTACTCGTACGCCGAGATCGCGCAGGCCCTCGACCTGCCGACCTCGACCGTGCGCGGGCAGATCGCCCGGGCACGGATCTTCCTGATGGGCGAGATGGAGGCATGGCGATGACACCGATCGACGACTCCCCGCCCCTCGACGCGGCAGAGCTGGTGGACGGCGTGCCCGTCGACGAGCTCGCCGACTACCTCGACCGCGGCCGGACGCCGCGCGACCCGCGCATCGAGGGGTCCGCCGAGTGCCGTCTGTACCTGCAGGCGCTCGACCGGGTGACGCGACTCTCGCACGCCTCCCTCGAGCGCGAGGCCGAGCGTGAGCCCGACCGCGACGACACCTGGATCACCGGCCTGCTCGAGACCATCCGCCACGAGGTCGTGGGCGGCCGCGACATCCCGGTCGGGCACCCCGACCCGGCGACGAAGCTCAGCGTCACCGAGGCCGCGGCGCGCGGGCTCGTGCGCCGCGCCGGCGACGACCTCGACGGGGTCCTGCTCAGCTCGACCTCGTTCGACGGCGACGTCGACACCGCGGGAGCGCCCGTCGTGGTGCGCGTCACCGTGGCGGTGCGCTACGGGCTCGACCTCAACGCCGTGGCCGACCAGCTGCGCGACCGCGTGGCCGCGACGCTCGGGCTGCACACCGAGCTCGCCGTGACCGCGATCGACGTGACCGTCGACGACGTGTGGCTGCCGGGCGACCGCGGCACCGGCCCCGGCGCCGGCCCCCACACCGGCACAGGGACAGAGGAGGCGCGGAGATGACCGACGAGATGGTGGACGCCCCCGAGACGGCCGAGACCGACCAGGCCCTGTCGCGTGCCCTGACCCGGGCCCTGCGCGGCACGCCCGGCGTCGTCGACGTCTTCGACGCCCACCCCGTCGTCGAGGCGGCGGTCACCCTCGTCGCCGAGGGCCTCGAGCTCGCCGAGCCCACCGGCCTCGTCGACGTCGACCGCTCCGGCGGCCTGCTCTCCGTCGCCGCGCACGTCGCCACCGACGTGGCGGTGCCCACCCCGCAGACCCTCGCCCGGGCCGCCGACGTGGTCCGTCAGACCGTGGCGGAGCTCGACGCCGGTGCCGACGAGGTCGTCGTCAGCGTCACGGCGCGTCTGGTCGAGGCGCCTCTCGAGGCGGCTCCGCCCGCGGAGTAGGTCGGGCGCTCTGGTGCGACCCCGCGAGGGCTCGGGTCAGCCGTCGTGCCGGCGAGGCGTCCAGCCCGCCCAGCGACCGTCGGGCAGCCCGGCGAGCGCGTCCTCCCAGCGTCGGAGCTCGGCCCGACGGACGCCGCGCGTCGGGGTCCTGCCCGACCAGGCGTGGCTCGACCGCGAGAGCGCCCACTCCGCCCGACCTCGCCTCCCGGCCTCGACCGTCTCGCGGACGCCGTCGCGGGCGAGCGCCAGCACGACCTCCTCCAGACCGTCGGCCACGTGCTGCCACGGCTCGTCGCAGAACTGGCAGCTGCAGAACGGGAAGGCGAACGAACTGAAGGCGCCGGCGGCCACGCCGACGACGCCGGGCTCGGTGCCGATGACGATGCACACCGTGACCTCCCCGGGGTGCACGGGAGAGATCCGGACGATGCGCGACACGGGCTCGGGCAGCCACCGTGCGTGCACCGAGGGGACCTCCAGCGGCGCGTCGACGACGACGTCATACTCGCGGGCGACGTGCTCGACGAGCGCCTGGGCCACGGCGGCGACGGGGCGGTAGGTCTCCGGATCGGCGTACGACGGGTCGTCGCCGAGGTCGGGGTCGGACGCCCGCGGGGAGAAGACGGTCCTGGCGAACGCCGGACGCACGTAGTCGGTCACGCCAGCGGACCCGAGGGGGTCTCGGTGACGACGACGGGGTGCATGCGTGCAGTCTCGCAGGCCCGTCGGCCTGCGGAGCCGCCCGCGGCGACGTTGCGGCGCACCGGCCCGCGCTGGGATGCTCGCGGCATGACCTCCGCCACGGCCCTGCTCGTCATCGACCTCCAGCGCGGCGTCGTCGTCGGGTGCGTCGACGCCGACGCCGTCCTCGAGCGGACCGCCCGTCTCGTCGACCGGGCGAGGGCGGAGGGCGTGCCCGTGGTCTGGGTGCAGGACCACGACGACTTCCCCGAGGGCACGGACGACTGGCAGCTGGCTCCGCCGCTCGCCCGGGCGGACGACGAGCCGCTCGTCCGGAAGGACCGCCGCGACTCGTTCGTCGGCACCGACCTCACCGCGGTGCTCGAGCGCCTGGGCGCGGAGCACCTCGTCGTCGCCGGCGCCCAGACCGACTACTGCGTCCGGACGACGACGCAGGCGGCGGCCGTGCGGGGCTTCGACGTGACCCTCGTCTCGGACGCGCACACGACCACCGACGCCGAGCACGACGGCGTCGTCATCACCGGCGAGCAGATCGTCGCCCACACGAACATGTACTTCGCGGGCCTCCGCTACCCGGGGCAGCACTTCGCCGTCGGGACGCACGACCGGGTGCAGCTGACGAGCCGCCGGTAGGTGCGGCGACCGGGAGACAGAACTCGTCTCCTCAAGAACGTGAGCAATGGCAGCCGTCGCCACGTCTCACAGCGCCGTGACGACGTCAGGAGGCGAGGGCCGGGTGACTGCCGGGGGTCTCGCTGCCGAAGAAGCTGCCTGGCGCCTCGGCGTCCGGCAGTTCGACGTCGGCCCAGAGTGCGTCGAGTGACAACCCCAGGATCCGAGCGACGGAGGCGATCGTCGCGAACGACGGCGTGGCGACGCGACCGGACTCGATCTTGCGGAGGGTCTCCGGCGAGATCCCCGCGGCCAGGGCGGTCTCGAGGAGGGGGCGCTCGCCCCTCGTGCGGCGCAGCACGGCGCCGAGCCGGCGGCCACGCTCGATCTCAGCGGGCGTGAGCGGGAGGCGGACCATGGGGCGATGGTAGCCGACGGGCTGCGGGACGGGATAGTCTTACCGGGATAACAATACCGCCGTGGACGGTGCGCCCTTCCCACCTCGACGGCCTGACCCCTGGGAGCCTCCGTGATCGAGATCCTCGCCCCGGCCGAGATCGACCGAGCCCGTCGGAGCGGGGCCCTGGTCGGCAGCATCCTCGACACCCTCCGCTCCCGGGCCGAGGTGGGCACCGACCTCCTCGAGCTCGACGCCTGGGCTCGCGAGCTCATCGACCGAGCCGGCGCCGACTCCTGCTACGTCGACTACGCCCCCTCGTTCGGCAGCGGTCCCTTCGGGCACCACCTCTGCACCTCCGTCGGCGACGCCGTGCTGCACGGCAGGCCCCGGGCGCAGCGGCTCGTCGACGGCGACCTGGTGACCCTCGACCTCGCGGTCTCCCTCGACGGCGTCGCCGCCGACTCCGCGGTGAGCTTCGTCGTCGGCCAGGCCGCACCCGAGGCCACCGCGCTGATCGAGGCGACCGAGCGGGCACTCGCCGCCGGCATCGCGGCCGTCCGCCCCGGTGCCCGGGTGGGCGACCTCTCCCACGCGATCGGCACCGTCCTGACCGACGCCGGCTACGCCGTCAACCTCGAGTTCGGCGGGCACGGCATCGGATCGACGATGCACCAGGACCCGCACGTCGCCAACGACGGCCGCCCCGGCCGCGGCTACCGCCTCCGACCAGGCCTGCTGTTCGCCCTCGAGCCGTGGGTGATGGCCGACACCGACCAGCTCGTGACCGACCCCGACGGCTGGACGCTGCGCAGCGCCACGGGGTGCGCCACGGCGCACAGCGAGCACACGGTGCTCGTCACCGACGACGGCGCCGAGATCCTCACGCTGCCGCCTCGCCGGTCCTGAATCCGGGAGTGGGGGCACGATGGCCGCATGTCCGACTCGACTGCCACGACGAATCCGCTGCGTGACGACTCCCTCTCCGTGCTCACCCGGGGCTACGGCTTCGGCGCCCGGCTGTGGGAGCGCACCCGGCTCGGGTGCGCGTGCCGTGCCTCTCCGGCTCCTCGGGCGGCCAGCGTTGCTCGTGCGCGGCGCTGAGGCCGTCGAGCTGTTCTACGACGAGCAGCGGATCGCACGGCACGGAGCCATGCCCGCGCTCGTCCAGCAGACGCTGTTCGGCCGGGGGTCGGTCCACAGTCTCGACGAGGCGGAGCACCGGCACCGGAAGGCGACCTTCCTCGACGTCGCCTACGACGACGAGGAGGTCGCGCGGCGGACGCCGCTGCTCGATCGCGAGTGGCGCCGTGAGGTCGACGAGTGGCTGGCCGGCGGTGGACGCTCCGCCTACGACGCGGCCGTCGGAGCGTTCGGGCGAGCGAGCATGGCCTGGGCGGGCCTGCCCGGGACGGCTGCGGCACGGACCCGATGGTCCGCGCGCCTCGCGCAGATCGTCGACGGCTTCGGCGTGCCGTACTCCCCCGAGTACCTGCTCGCGGCTGCGAACCGCGCGTGGTCGGACCGACACGCTCGACGCCTCGCGGAGGCCGTCCGTGCCGGCGCTCTCGAGCCCGACCCGGGGACGGCTCTGCACGAGTGGGCCTGGCACCGGGACCCGGAGGGTGCGCTGCTGCCCGCGAAGCTGGCGGGGATCGAGCTGCAGAACAGCATCCGCCCGATGATCGCCGTGGCCCGCTTCGTCGCCTTCACGGCGGGGGAACTGCACGACCGCCCCGAGTGGCGGGAGCGGATCGCCGCGGAGGGCGCGGAGCGCGGGACCCTGACCGGTGGACCGCTCGCCGTCGCCTTCGCGCAGGAGGTCCGGAGGACCGCGCCGTTCGTGCCGATGCTGCCGGGCTGGGCGCGGGACGACGTGGAGCTCGACGGGCAGCGACTGCCGGCTGGGGGCCGGGTGCTGCTCGACATCCTCGGCACCGACACCGACGACGCGTCCTGGCACCGCGCCTCCGAGTTCGATCCGGAGCGCTTCGCCGGTGTCGACGACTACGAGGCGATCACGACGTTCGTCCCGCACGGTGGCGGAGACCCGGCCGCCGGCCACCGGTGCCCGGGCGAGAAGCTCGCGATCGCGGGCCTCGCCCCAGCGGTCACGGCCCTCAGCGACCCCCGTCTGACGATCCTCGACGAGGGGCTCTCGGTCGACCGCCGGCGGCTGCCGACGAAGCCGTCGTCAGGCGGTCGGATCCGAGCCACCGGAGCGCCGTCCCGCTGCCCGTTCCACTGACGTCGCGAGGACGCTCCACGGGGATGCACCTCTCAGCCCCCCCTCGACCGTCCCCGGGTCTGAGCCGCGATCACCGAGTTGAGCCCTTTCCGTGATCGACCTGCAACCTGTTCATCTGACCGTCGGTCACGGCGTGAGGGGTCAGGCAGCCGGCCCCAGCTCCGTGAGCTCTCCGCCCGCGATGCGCAGCCGACGCTGTGCGCGCCGGGCCACGGCCGAGTCGTGCGTGACGATGACCACCGTGAGCCCGCGGTCACGCCAGACGCCCTCGAGCAGGTCCATGATCTCGTCGCGGGTGGCCTCGTCCAGCGAGCCCGTCGGCTCGTCCGCGAGCAGCACGCTCGGTTCCTTGACGAGCGCCCGCGCGATGGCCACCCGCTGCTGCTGTCCGCCCGAGAGCTCGCTCGGGAGGTGGTCGGCTCGTTCGGCGAGCCCCACGGACGCCAGCGCCGCCCTCGCCTTCTCCCGGCGCTCCGCCCGGGGCGTCGAGCCGTCCGCGAAGGCCGTCTCGACGTTCTCCGCCGCCGTCAGGGTCGGGATGAGGTTGAAGCCCTGGAAGACGAAGCCGATCTCGCGGGCCCGCGCCGCCGCCAGGGCGTGGTCGCCCGCCGCCGAGAGCTCGGAGTCACCGAGTCGGACCGTGCCGCTCGTGGGCCGGTCGAGCGCGCCGAGCATCTGGAGCAGGGTGGACTTGCCTCCGCCGGTGGGCCCCTGGATCGCGACCATCTGCCCTGCGGGGATGACGAGGTCGACGCCGGCGAGGGCCGTCACCGTGCGCTTCTTCTGCTGGTATGTCTTGGTGACGGCGGTGAGCCTGTACATGGGCGGCGTGCCTCCGGGGGCGATGGTGGTGGTGTCGCCGGCCGCAGCCGGCCGGGGGGTCAGGTCCGTTGCTTCGTGGCGGTCGGTCACGCGACGCTCCTCAGGGCCTCGGCGGGGCGCAGGCGCGAGGCGCGCCATCCCCCGGCGGCTCCCGCGAGCAGGCCGCCCAGGACGGCCAGGCCCACCGCGAGGACGACGATCGACGCCGTCACGGGCACGGTCAGGGCGACGTCGGTGGTGGCCTGCGCCACCTGCTGGCCGACGCCGCCTCCGCCCGCTGATCCGGGGCCGCCGGCGCCGGGCCCTGCCGCCTGGGCGGTGGCCGCGGCGGACAGGGTCGGTGCCACGAGGTTCACGACCAGGATCCCGAGGAGGCCGAGCGCGACTCCGACGACTCCGCCGATCAGGCCCTGCACCAGGGACTCCCCCGCGACCTGCCGGGTGATGCGGGAGCCGCTCCAGCCGATGGCCTTGAGCGTGCCGAACTCGCGGGTGCGTCGACTGACGCCCGAGACGGTGAAGAGGATCGCCATGAGGAACGCGGCGGCGAGCACCGCCACGGAGAGCCAGGTGCCGAGCCTCCCGATCAGGTCGGACGCGGTCGACAGCGAGCCGGACACGCTCGACGCCAGGTCGGACTGGGTGCTCACCGTGGCGTCCGGCAATGCGGCCTGCAGGTCGGACTTCAGGGCGTCGACGCCGCTGGCGCTCGACGCCGTGACGTACACGTCGCTGATCTGGTCCGTCAGGCCGCTGAGTGCCTGAGCGGTGTCGAGGGGCACGTACGTGTCGGAGGCGGTGGCGGCGTCCGACGACGTGGACGCCACGATCCCGACGACCGTGAAGTCGGTGCCGCCGATCGCGAGCGTGTCGCCGACGGCGAGATCGGCGCTCGTGGCGTACGTCTGGTCGAGCACGACGACGTCGGCCCCCGCGTCGGCGGCGGTGAAGCTGCGGCCGTCGACGAGCGAGGCGCTGCTGAGCGGTCCGACCGCGTTCGTCGCGGGGTCGAGGCCGGTGACCGAGAACTGGTCGACGTCGAACGCGCTGCCGCCCGCGCCGTCGGCCCCGCCGGTGGGAGGCGCGGCCTGCGTGCCTGCGTCTGTACCGTCACCGGTCGCACCGTCGGCACCCGCGCCTCCTGCACCCCCCTGGGAGAAGTCGGGCACCGTGCCCGAGAAGGTGGAGGCCTGCAGGCTCAGGGTCGCGGTCGCGGCGGAGACGCCGTCGACGCCCTCGACCGTGGTCAGGGCCGACGAGTCGAAGGTCGCGGTGCCGCGCGCGGCGGAGAGGGTGCTCTGGGCGACCTCGGTGCTGCCGTCGTCGGTGGTGGTGCCGTCGCCGGAGCCGAAGGCGAACTGCTGGCCGGGCCCGTCGGCGCCCGGCTCGGCGGTCTGCGTGATGGTGACGTCGGTGCCGACGCCGTAGACCGACTCGAGGACGGTCGACTGGGCGTTCTTCACACCGGCCGCCACCCCGCTCACGATCATCACGAGGGCGATGGCCAGGGCCATGCCCGCCGCGATGATCACGGTCTGCTTGCGTCTGTTGCTCAGCTCTCTGAGCAGGTAGGTCAGGAACACGGTTCTCCTCGGTGCGGGGATCAGGACGAGGAACACCGTAGGAAACACCGCCCTCAGCACCCGATGGCCCGACCAAGAGACCCCTATGGCACCCAGACCCCCAGCCCACCCGCCGTCATGGCCGGACCTGTCGCGGGTCCACCAGCCATGCCGCACCCTCGAGGAGGGGACGATCCCGTCGGCCTCTGGACCGGGCTGCCTCGTGTGCGTTCACGTCATGCCGCGGCCGGTGGACGATCGTCTACCGGGCACTGCGTCTAGAGCTCGCGGACGATGCGGTTCGCGTAGTGGTCTGATCCACTTGCCTCATGACTAGTGACCACACTAGGGCCCGCATTTCCGCAGCCCTCCTGGTCGTAGGCACCCTGACGGGCGTCGTCCTCTCCGCTGGTCCGGTGTTGGTCGTACGAGAGGCCGTGGAGCAGCACGGTGTCAGCGTTGATGGGTCCGCTGTCGTTGCGCCTGCCTTCTTGTCTGCGGTCGCGGCGCTCCTGGTCTCGCTCGCTGGCTGGCACAGGTCGTTCGTCGGGAACGAGAGCTGGATGACGCGGACGAGAAGTCACCAGGTCGCCGGCCTCGCGGCGGTGACTCCCGTCATCGCGCTGATCCTCGCTGCGACCTGGTCCCTCTCGGCGAGCGGCGCCGAGTACCCCGCAGTGTCCCTGATCGCCGCGACAGTTCTGCCCCTCGTGCCCGGAGTCGCCGTAGTTGTTCTTGGGGTACTAATCGCCACGCTGTTGCGTGGGCCGCTGCCCGACGTCGGCGGTGCGGCCCTGCTGGGACTTGGACTGCTAGCGACAGTCGCCCTCGAACCAGCGTTTCTCGGGTGGGCGCTTCTGTGCGCGTGCCTGTTCGTGACCAGCCAGACGCTGAGACCACGTCGGGACGCCAGCGCCGAACCGGCACAGGCCAAGGCCTGAGGTGGCCAGTAAACGATCGTCTACCGGGCACAAGGTGAATGCCGATCGGGACCGCCTCGCTGACTGGAGCCTGCTGGACCCAGTCAACGAGTCAGCCACGGGAGGCAGCGTCAGGCCATGGCATCGCGGACGAGGGCAGTGTCGACGAACTGTTCGAATCGGACGATGAGCCCGCCCCTGACGACGAACGCGTGGGCGACGCGGGCATCGAGTGCCTTGCCCGTTGCGCCGTGGGTCGCGGTATAACGGGCGAGCACGACGACGTTCTCGCCGTCGACGACGTAGGTGTCGTCGTGAGCGGTCCAGTCGACCCAATCGGCACCCAGCTTCTCCATCACGGCTGCTGTGACGCCCTCGGGGGTGCGGTAGGTGCCGGCCAACGGGAATCCAGCCATCTCGGTCCACTCGACGTCGGGCGCGAGTGTCGCCCGCAAGGCGTCGAGATCTCCCGCGGCCGAGGCGAGGTACTGGCGTCGGACGACGGCGCGAGGCGAGTCGTCGAGTTCGTTCAGCCCCATGTCATCTCTCCCTTCGCGACGCGCGTACCGAGGTGCGCTGCGACACCCAGGCCGGCGCCGGGGTACTGCGCCTGCAGGGCTTTCTCGGCCTCCTCGGCGGTGTCGTTGTCGGCGATGGCCGCGTCGAAGGCAGCCAGGTAGTCGCGGGTGTGGCGGATCGCAGTGACATCGGCGGGGAACGCCGGGTCACGGTGGCCTGCCACGACGACTGTCGGGTCCAGGGCCTCGAACTCGTTCAGTGCGGCCGTCCACAGAGCGCGCTGCTCGACGGTCGCGGTGTCGGCGGTCCAGACGTGCAGGCCACCGAAGACGAGGATGCCGCCGAGCAGGGTGCGGCTGTCGGCGTCGAAGAGATACCAGCCGCGGTCGCCGGGATCGACGTCGGCGAATCGGACCTCGAGGGTGGCGTCGTCGATGGCGATGTGGTCGCCCTCGAACGCGGTCAGCTCGACCTTGCGGGTCGGCAGGTTGTCGCCGAGGCTCGCCCAAGCCTTGAGCTTGCCCTCGTAGCTGTGCTCGATGTGCTCGATCACGGCGGCGGGTGCGACGAAGCGCGCGTTCGGGAACGCATCCTGCACGACCTCGGCGCCGAAGTAGAAGTCGGGGTCGCCGGCACCGATGAACACGGTGGTCAGGGTCTTGCCCGAGTCAAGGATCGCGGCGACGGCACGGTGGCCGGCGCTATGGGTGAACCCAGCGTCGACGAGGACGGCCTCGGCGTCGCCCGTGACGAGCGTGAGGGTCTTCTCGAGGGCTGTGGAGCCCGAGTCGAGGACGGTGTAATCGAGGGTGGTCATGCGGTTCCTCTCGGTTGTGCTGATGGGTCAAGTCTCGGACGGGCGAGTTCGCCTGTCACGGTACTTCTGGGTGTCACACTGGTGAATATGGGACAGAACGAACCGCGTGGCGTGCGCTTCTCACTGCCGGCACCCGGGCCGTCGATCGAGCTGACCGGGCTGCGCGACATCATCCGGCGTGGCGGTCGGCGTGAATTCCTGTCGACGCAGCGCCTCGACTTCGAGCTGCTCTACCTGATCGAGGGGGGCAGCACCGTCCACGACGTCGACTTCGTCTCGCACCAGCTCGGCCCGGGCGACGCACTCTGGGTGCGACCCGGTCAGGTGCACCGTTGGGGCGACATCTCGACGCTGACCGGCCGCATTGCACTGTTCCCCTCGCACGCCATCCCACCGGACGTGCAGGAGGCGCTGGTCGAGTTGGGCTACGCCGGCTCGACCTCGCGATTCACCGCGTGGACGGCACCGATGCTCGAGCGCGCGGGGGTCACGGCGGCCTGGCGTGCCCTCCACGCCGGCGATGCCCCCGGCGACCACCGCGCCGTGCGGTCACTGCTGCGCGAGGTCGCGTTGTCGGCGGTCCTTCTGCGGTTAGCGACCTCGTCATCCGATCACTCCCAGACGCCCTCCGGTGCGACGGACGACCGCGAAGGGATCTACGCCGCCTTCGTCGCCGAGGTCGAGGCGCATCACCGCGACTTCCACCGGGTGTCGGACTATGCCCGCCGTCTGGGTTGGTCGGCAAAGACTCTCGGACGCGCCACCGCACTGCACGGCGTGACGCCCAAGCAGGTCATCGATGACCGTCTCGTGCTCGAAGCTAGACGACTGCTCGTCCACACCACCCAGCCGATCGCTCAGGTTGGTGTGCATCTAGGCTTCGATGACCCCTCGAACTTCTCGAGCTTCTTCCAAATCCGCACCGGGTTGAGCCCCGGGAACGTTCGAGCCGACGCCTGATTCGTCAGCAGCGAAGGAACGGACACCGCGACACCATTGAGCCTCGCTTAAACGCTGTGCACGTCTAAGCCACTCGAGACGATCTCGAGGCTGCGGTCGCAGAACTCACCGCGACCACTCCACCCCGGATCGAGCCACGCAGACTCTCTCGATAGGCGATCCTTCACCGGGCACTAGGTGCTCGGCCGACATACGGCTACGTTGCGAGGGCAGCCCAGACCCCGCTGTGAATGGCGGGGTTCCTGGGTTCGCCCGGGTTCCCCGTCAGGGATCGGCTATCGGACAGGACCGTTTTCGTCTCGGGCCGACGAGACAAAAAGGTACTCCGTGGCCGCGGCCACGATCCCGCCGACGACGGCCGCACCCACGCCGTAGGTCATCTCGTCAGCGGTCGTCATGAACCTGGCTACCGCGTGCGCAAGAGCCCAGGCCAGGGCTCCCGAGGTCAAACCGCTCACGACGCCAATACCTATTGCACGAGCCGAGCGCCCGGCGTTCCGAAGTCTCTGGCGGACAAGAAGCGCGGCCACGGCAGCAACAGGGCCAATCATCAGACCGAAGACAAACCCTCGGAAGCCGAGGTCCACAACAAAGAGCAGCCAGACGAGGGTTGCCATTTCTCCCTCACTGAAATCGATTCCTCCGTAGGAGAGCACGATGGAGCCCAGCTCGATCCCTACGCACAGGAACACACCCAGCACCCCGCCAGCAGCTATTCCGCTGAGCATGAAGAACCTCACCGCCGACCCAGGGCCGCGACTACCGGCGGCCCTCGAACTAGCTTCCATGTTCCCCATCTCCGCGGTCACTAGAGCATCACTATGCCTGTTCACCGCGCTGAATCGCTCGGTAGACGGTCGAGCGTGCGACACCGAAAAGCTCTGCAATCTCGCTGGTCGTGTGTGCACCGGTGCGGTGCAGCTGCACGAGGTGCTTCTCCTGCGAGGCGGTGAGCTTGGGCTTGCGACCGCGGAGCTTGCCGGCGGCCTTGGCGATGGCCATGCCCTCTCGGGTCCGGGCTCGGATGAGGTCTGCCTCGAACTCGGCCACCATGCCGAGGACGTTGAACAGCAGCCGGCCGACTGGATCGGTGGGGTCGTAGACCGCTCCCCCGAGATTCGGGGCCACGCCCTTCTTCGTCAGCTCGTCCGCGATGTCGGTCGCGTCACGCAGCGACCGGGCGAGACGGTTGAGTTTCGTGACGACGAGGACGTCGCCGGCACGGCACGCAGCCAGCGCTTCACGGAGCCCCGGCCGTGCTCGAGTCGTGCCCGAAAGACCATGGTCAACATGCACGTGTTGATCGTCAACGCCCAGCGCTGCAAGACCGTCACGTTGTGCTGCGAGATCTTGTCCCGAGGTCGAGACGCGGGCGTATCCGATGAGCATCCGACGCCTGTAGCGTTTAGACCCCCGTCACCGGGCATTTTTGCGGGACAGGCATACGCGAATCCGCAGGCCAGGCCCCACGTGGCCCCAGCCGGCCAAACGCCGACGCGAAGAGTGTCCCGATGAACGACCGCTCACTGAAACGGCAACAGCCGCCCCGGGGCAGTCCTCGTTCGGCATCGGCGGAAGACGACTACTGGTGGCCTGGAAACAGGGACCCCGGCACTCAGCCGCGCGCGACGGCGTCCGGGCCGAGGAGCTTCCGCAGCGCGATCAGGGCCTCGCGCGTGCGCGTCTTCATCGTCCCGAGCGGCACCCCCGCCTCGCCGGCCGCCTCGGAGTGGCTCAGGCCGCCGAAGTAGGTGAGCTCGAGCGCCTGCCTCTGGGCGGCGGTGAGGCCCTTCATCGCCCGGCTCACCCGCGCGTGCTCGATGTGCACGGCAGCCGTCTCGGCGACGTCGTCGCGGACGTCGTCGAGGTCGCGGATGCCGACGGTCATGTCACGCACCCGGCTCGCCTGCGCCGAGCGGACCCGGTCGATCGCACGACGACGAGCACGGACGAGCAGCCACGACACCGCCCTGCCCTTCGCGGGGTCGAACTGCGCCGCCTCCTGCCAGGCGGAGAGGAACACCTCCTGCGCGACCTCCTCCGACTGCGCCGGGTCGACGAGGATGCGCCGCACGAGCCCCAGCACCCGTGACGACGTCATGTCGTAGAGCTGGGCGAAAGCCCTCTGGTCACCCTGCGCCGTCGCGAGGACGAGGTCGTCCTCGCTCGGGTCCTGCCGGAGCAGGAGTTCTGAGGTGAGGGTCACGGGGGCCGTCCGGTCTGGGCGTGGGGGCGAGGAGTACAGCAATGCTCCCCCCGGCGCTGCGGCCACTGTATGCGCCTGCATCCTCCCCGGCACCCCCACTTCGGGCCGCCGCCGAGCCCGCGGCGGCCAGACCGGTCAGATCGCCGACCAGCCGCCGTCGGAGGGCAGCACGACCCCGTTGACGTTCGTGGCGTCGTTGCTCGCGAGCCAGGTGATCGACGCGGCGAGCACGTCGGCCTCGACGGGCGTCGGCACGGTCGTCTGCATGATCGGCCCGAGGGCCGCCGCGGCGACCTGGGACTTCATCGGGGCCTCGATGTTGGTGATGGTGGCCCCGGGCGCGACGGCGTTGGTGCGGATGCCGTGCTTCGCGTAGACGACGGCCGTGTTCTTCGTGATGCCCGCGACGGCGTGCTTCGACGCCGTGTAGGCCACGCCGGCCGCCGAGCCGCGGAGCGCCGCCTCCGACGCGACGTTGACGATCGCACCCGAGCCGGCCTCGATCATGAGGGGCAGCACGGCCCGCGTGAGGCGCACGACGGCCGTCACGTTGATCGCGAAGACGAGCTCCCACGTGCGGTCGTCGACCTCGGCGGCGGGCAGGAAGCCGTCCATGATGCCGGCCACGTTCGCCAGCGCGTCGACCCGTCCCTCGGCGGCGGCGACGACCGCCTGCACGCCCTCCTCCGTCGTGATGTCGCCGGTCACGGGCACGAGGTCGAGCTCGGCGTTCTCGGCCACGAGCGCGTCGAGGCGCTCGGCCACGACGTCGGCGGCCACGACCCGGGCACCCTCCCGCGCGAAGCGGAGGGCGGACGCACGGCCGATGCCGCTGCCCGCCCCGGTGACGATGACGGTCTTGCCGCGGAAACGGTCGGGGGTGGTGGTCAGGTCGGCCATGGCTGCCTCTTTCGTCGGGACCGGCCTCGGTGCCGGTCCCGAGCATTGTGACACGCGGTGCCAGAAAGAGGCTGCGCGTCGGCCGGGAGGGCGGCAGACCCTGATGACGAACCCCGTCCTCGCATCCGAACCCCGCCGCGGCAGGGTTCCGGTGCGAAGACGGGGTTCGTCGACCGGGCGACGCGAGCGCGCGGCGCGACCTACGCTCCGAGCTCCTCCGCGACGCGGTCCCACCAGCCGGCGGAGGCGGTGCGCACCGAGCCGACCCGCGACTCCCACCGGGCCCGCACCTGCGCGGCGTCGTCCCAGGTCGCCAGCGCGAGCCGCGCCGCCGAGCCGAGCACCAGCGCCTCGACCGAGGCGACGCTCGTCTGGCCGAAGGCGCCGAGCGCCCCCGTGAGCTTCACGCGCGTGTACTCGTCGACCGAGATGCCGACCGTCGGCACCCCGCCGGCGACCGCGAACACGGCCGGGTGGTAGCGGCTCGTCAGGTGCAGGGAGGCGCCCCGCGCGAACCGTGCGGCGGCCACGGAGTCGGTGGTCGGCTCGATCCGCACCCGCGAGGTGGTCATCGCGTCGATGACCCGGCGGTGCAGCACGGAGTCGCCGCGCTCCTCGCCCTCGTTCAGCGAGGCCCAGTGCGCGAGGAACGCGATCTCGAGCCCGGTCTCGTCGGCGACCCGGTCGAGCAGTCGCGCGAGGGCGGAGACGACCTGACGCCGGTCGGCGTCGCCGACGTGCGTCGAGAGGCTGACCGCGCAGTACGGGAAGGAGCCGGCTCCGACGAGCAGCGACCCGGGCCCGGCCGAGGCGCCCGCGTCGAGGCCGGTGACCACGGGAGGCGCGGCGTCGGCCCCGAGGAAGCTCGCGTCGTCGACGTTCTGCACCACCTTGCGCGCGAGGTCGGGCGCGGTGTCGTCGGCGACGCGCCGCATCAGCGTGTGCGAGGCGCTCTCGCGCACCCCGAAGAGGCGCGCGTCACGGAGCAGCCCCGACACGAGCCGCTCGTCGTCGGCGACGAGGTCGGGCCCGATCGTCTGGCCCGTGACGACCAGCGGGCGCCCGACCACGCGGGCGACGGCGCCGAGGGCGGCGCGCTCGAAGACGTGCAGCGACCAGCGGGAGGCCATGTTGCCGCCGCCGGCGACGGCGACCGCGTCGGCCTCACGGACGGCCTCGATCACGGCGAGCGCCGGGTCGTCGTGGGGCAGCGCGGTGCGGCTGCCCCCGGCCGCGGCGAGCACGCGCTCGAGGCGCTCGACCTGGCCGTCGCGGCCGCCGAGCGGGCCGGGGGCGAAGCCGATCGGCCGGACGGCGTCCACGTCGTAGCGCGCGGCGGTCTCGTCGGGCGCGCTCGAGAGCAGCGTGACGGCGTCGACGCGGCGCCGGCGCAGCTGGACGACGAGCTCCTCGGTCATGGCCTCGTCGCCGATGTGGATCATGTCGTCGACGACGCCGACGTCTCCGATGGCGAGTGTGCGCACGCTGACCTCCGGGCCCGCGGGCCGTCCAGGGACAAGGGGAAGGAGGCGCGGACCGGGCCCGCGCCTCCTCGACGGTAGTGCACCGCAGGTGGCCCGCCGCACGGGCCCCGGGCGCTGCGCGGCCGGCTACCCCGCGCGGTCGGCTACCCCGCGCGGTCGGCTACCCCACGCGGTCGGCGAAGACGACGCGGTTCTGGTCGTAGTGGCCCGATCCGCGGTCGAAGACCCCGCCGCAGGTGATGAGCCGCAGCTCGTCGGTCAGCTGCGCCCCGAACACCCGGGCGGTGGGGAACTCGGCCTTCGGCACGTCCACCACCTCCGAGACGACGTAGCGCGCGACGCCGCCGTCGACGTCGGTCAGCACGACCTCGTCGCCGACGACGAGCTCGTCGAGCCGCGCGAACACGGCGGGCCCCGAGGCCGAGTCGACGTGGCCGGCCACGACGGTCGGACCACGCCCGCCGGGCCGCCCTCCCCCGGTGAACCAGCCCACGTCGTCGGCGTCGACGGGCACCTCCATCGCGCCAGAGGCATCGAGCCCCAGGTCGATCAGCGGCTCGGAGAGCCCGATCGCGGCGACGTCGACGCGCGCCGGCGCGACGCCGACGGCCGGCACGGCCACGGCCTCCGCCTCGGCCGGCGGAGGCGTCGCCGTCGCCGCACTCGGTGACGAGGCGGGGTCGGGCGCCGGGGCGGGAGCCGACGGAGTCGCGGTGCGGGCCCCGGCACCGGTCGCGTCAGCGGCGACCCCGGCCCCCGTGCCCGAGCACCCGGTCAGCACGCCCAGCACGACGACCGCCGCGGCGAGCGCCGGCAGCGGCCGTCGCACGCGGGTCAGCCTTCCTGGGCGTGACGGCGGCGGACGGCGATCCACGCCGCCGTGCCGAGGACGCCGACCAGCCCGAGTGCACCCGCGCCGAGCGCGAGGCCGGAGCCGGTGCCGGCCTGCGCCGCGCCTCCGAAGCCGGTGTCGACGCCGCCGACGGGCACCTGCGTCAGCTGGCCGCGGACGACGCCCGAGGTGAACGCGGCGGTGTGCGAGTCACCGGTGAACGACGCCGGGTCGGCCTCGATCTGGGCCAGCGTGAAGCCGGTGCCGGTGTCGGCCCCCGCGTCGTTCATGACGCCGGTGGTGAAGGGGCCCTGCAGGCAGCCGCTGCTGGTGCGGGTGCCGTCGCCCTGGTCGACGGGGTTCGGGAAGGCGATGCGGGGCGGGCCCGACTTGCCGACCGCGGCCTGGTGGAGGTGCGTCGCCGTCTTCGCCGGGCTCATGTAGTCGCCCGTCACGCCCGTGAGGGTGATGTCGTAGCAGATGATCTCCTGGTCGCTGTTGATGCGGAAGTCGAACGTGCCCGTCGCGCCGGCCTCGCCCGGCGCCGGGGCGCCCGCGGTCGAGATGACCTGGTCGGGCGTCGCCATGACGGTGAACGCGCTGGTGAACGTGGACGGGGCCTGCACCTCGGTCTCCGCCGACGCGGGCGCGGCGGCGAGCAGGGTGAAGGCGGCCGCGGCGGCTCCTCCGATGGTCAGGATGCGGATGGATCGCTTCTTCGACATTCGTCTGCCTCTCGACGGGAGCCGCCCGGTCGGGCGCGCTTCTGCAGGGAGGTACGCCGGAGGGCGGGGCCGCGTTCACCCGAGTCCCGAGAATTCTCGGAACCGTCCTGGGGGCCGGTGAACGGAGCCGCCCGGGCCGTCGTATCCCCCTCGAGGGCGACGACCGGCGCGCCCCTACAGTGGGAGGCACCCGATGACGCTCGCGCTGACGCGTCCCGCACCCGCACCCGCACCCGAGTGGAGCCCGATGAGCACGCCCGAGCCCGGCGTCGACGTGCACCCCGTCGACCTGCCGACCTTCGACGTGCCGTCGGCGTTCGCCGAGCACGGCTCGGCCCTGCTCGGCTTCGCGGTCAACGCGCTCCGCGACCGCAGCGCGGCGGAGGACTGCGTGCAGGAGACGTTCCTCCGCGCCTGGCGGTCGCGCGACTCCTTCGACCCGGCCCTCGGCAGCGAGCGCACCTGGCTCTTCACCATCCAGCGACGCGTCGTGCTCGACGCCCTCCGTGCCCGGGCCCGCCGGCCGGCGCTCGTCGAGCACGACGACCAGCTCGACGTGCCGGCCGAGACCGGGGCGGACCCGCTCGACCGGCTCGGCATCGTCGAGGGGCTCGCCCGCCTCAGCGCGGAGCACCGGGAGGCGGTGGTCGCCGTGCACCTGACCGGCCTCAGCTACCAGGAGTTCTCGGCCGCCACCGGCGTGCCGGTCGCCACGCTCCGCACCCGTGTCTTCTACGCGCTCCGCGCGCTCCGCTCGCACCTCGACAAAGGGGACCAGACCGATGCCTGAACCGATGCCCGGGACCCCCGGCTCCGACGACCGGCGCGACGACGACCGACGGGCCGAGCTCGTCGCCGCGGCCCTCGGTGACGACCTGAGCCCGGCCGAGGCCGACGAGTTCGCGCGGCTGCGGGCGGCCGACCCCACGATCGACCGCGAGCTCGCCGAGCTGGGCGGGCTGCCCGGCGCCCTCGCCGGCCTCGGATCGTGGCAGGACGTCGAGCCGAGCGCGGAGCTGCGCCGCCGGGTCGAGGGAGTCGCGGGGGCGGAGGCGCCCGGAGCGACCGCCTCGACGACGGGGCCGGCCGCGGTCGCCGGCACCGAGCCTCCGGCACCCTGGGCCCCCCGGGCACCCGGCCACGCCCCCGCACCCGCGCCCACGGCGCCCGCGGCCCCGGTGACGCCGCTGCGGCCGCGGCGCCGACCGCTGCTCACCGTGCTCGGCGCCGCCGCCTGCCTCGCGCTGGGAGCGGGCGTCGGCGCGCTCGTGGCCGCCCCGCGCGACTCGACGCCCGAGGGGCCGGCCGGCACGCTCGGGGCCGTCGAGCCGATCGACTTCGCGGGGGCGCCGACCGGCGTGAGGGTCGAGGGCGACCTCGTCGCGCACACCTGGGGCACCGAGACGCTGCTGACCGTGACGGGCCTGCCCGTGGGCACGGCGTTCTCGGTCGTCGTGATCGACGACGAGGGCGGGGAGCACCCCTCGGGCGCCTTCCTCGGCACGGAGGTCGAGATCGACTGCCAGCTCAACGCGGCGGTGACGCGCGACCACGTCCGGTCGGTGGAGATCCGCGGGGCCGACGGCGAGCTCGCGGTCGCCGCGGTGCCCGCGGTCGAGGCCTAGCGCTCCGCCGCGGACGGCCCCTCCCGCAGCCCCTCGAGCTCGCGCACGACCGCGGCCGCGACGGCGTCGGCCCGCTCGTGGTCGTCGGCGGTGATCGTGACGACCGCGTCGTCGACGACGAGCACGAGCTGGCCGAGCGCGCCGTGCAGGCGCCAGGCCGAGCCAGGGCCGCTCCACGCGCCGAGGCCGTAGCGCTCGTAGCCCGGGCTCGTGCCCGCCGCGACCCAGCCCGAGTGCACGGCCGCGGCGGTCTGCTCCGACACGACGCGCCTCCCCCGCCAGGCCCCGCCGTCGCGGAGCAGCCGGCCCAGCCGCGCCACCTCCTCCGTGCGGAGCGCGAGCCCGTCGCCGGCGGTGACGAAGCCGAGCGGGCAGCGCTGCCAGGCCACGTCGTCGAGGCCGAGGGGGCCGAGGAGTCGCGGGCGGAGGAAGTCGACGACGTCGCCCACCCGGGTCGCCAGCACCCGCATCGCGGTGTACGTGCTCGCGTTCGAGTACTGGAACACGCGGCCCCGCGACGGTCGGCCGACGAACTCGAGCGCGAGGTCGGGCCAGTCGGTCATCAGGGTGGGCGACCACGGGAGGTCGACGCCGCTCGTCATCGAGAGCAGGTGGCGGAGCGTGACACGGTCGACGCCCTCGCCGAGCTCGGCGCCGGGCAGCCACGCCGCGACGGGCTCGTCGAGCGAGAGCCGGCCCTCGTCGGCGGCGATCCCCGCCGCGAGCGCGCAGACGGCCTTGGCGACCGAGTGCACCTCGCGCCGGACGTCGGGCGACCAGCGGTGCTCGGCGACGTCGTCGCCGACGAGCACGTGCAGCCCGTGCGCGCGGAAGCCCGCGTGCTCGACCTCGGCGACGAGGCGGTCCCGGACGATCCCGGCCCGGGTCTCGGTCGGCGTCGGGGCGCTGGTCGGGGCACGGTCGGGGGTGCGGGTCACCGCCCGAGTCTGCCGTGCCGGGCACCGGGACACCAGGTGGGGCGGGCCGCCCCGCACGGCGTTCCCAGGCCACGCACCGCCCGCTCCCCGCTATCGTCGGATCGGCCCCGCACCCGGAGCCGGCGAGCCGGACGACCCCCGGCCGCGAGAGGGGCTCCCGTGGGCATCCAGACTTCGCTCGACGCCGTCCACCAGGCGACCGGCCTCGTCGAGTCCATGCGCCTCGCCGACGACCTCGCCTTCGAGGCGGCGCGCACGGGCGGGACGCGCACCATCCGCCTGCTCACCGGCGCCCTCGGCAGCAGCGACCAGCTCGTCGCCATCGCCGCCACGCACGCGCTCGCGCAGGTGCACGACGAGCAGGCCGACCTCGCGCTCAGCGCCGTGCTCTCGAGCGAGCGCGCCTTCCTCCGCGAGCACGCCGCCTGGGCGCTGTCGTCGCGCCTCCCCCGCCCCGAGACCGTCGGCCGCCTGCTGGCGCTCGTCGTCGAGGGCGGCTTCGTCGGCATGCTCGCGCAGCGCACCCTCGAGCAGTGGTCCGACGCCGCCCCCGACCTCGTGGCCGTGTCGGTCGAGGGCAGCCTGATCGGCGTCCGGGACGCGGAGGCGCGCTACCGGCTGGTCGAGACGCTCGGCCTCGTGCGCGACCGGATCGCGACGCGCCCGCTGCTCACCGTCGCCGGCGACGAGGGCGAGTGCGAGCACGTGCGCGTCGCCGCCGTCTCGGCCCTCGGCCAGCGCCGCGGCGCCCCCGGAGTGGCCGTCGCGCTCGAGCGCTGGGCCGACGGCGAGGGCTACCTCGCCGACGTCGCCCGGCTCGCCCTCGTCGACCTGGCCGCGGGCCCCGGCTCCGCCGCCGGCGCCGACGACGCCGCCGAGCGCGGCCTCACCGTCGCCCAGCTCTTCCTGCACGCCGACATCGACGCCGACCTCACCGCGGCGGGCAGCGGCGACAACGGGGGCATCGCGACCCTGCTGGTGCGGCTCGGCGACGCGCTCGTGGCCGACACGGCCGAGCACCCGGTCGACGTGCGGCCGGAGGCGGTCTCGACCCGCGACTCCTCGACGGCCTCGCGGCTGCCCACGTCGGCGGGAGGCGCGGTGCACGACGGCCCGCCGCTCACCGTCAGCCGGGTGGTCACCCTCTCGAGGGGCTCGTCCGCCGGGGCGCTCGAGAGCGTCAGCGACCTCGCCGGCTACGACCGCGGCCACGTCTACGGGCGGGTGCCGCTGCTGAGCGGACCGGTGCCCTCCGCCGCCGCCTGGCCGCTGCGGGTCGCGGCCCGCCGCGGCATCCGCCGCGTGCTGCGCGCCAGCGGCGGCGTCGACGTGCTGCACCTGCGCATGGCCGACGTCGGCAGCCTCGCCGCCGCCGACGTGGCGCGTGAGCTCGACGTGCCCGTGGTCTTCACGGTCGCGCCCGACCCGCACGCGGTCATCCAGTCGATGGATCTCGCGGGCGGCCTCACCCGCGAGAACTTCGGCGACGTCGACGTCAAGGAGCACTTCTGGTTCCGCGCGAGGCTCGTGCAGCAGCTCGCCTCGAACGCGTCGCACACCGTGCTCTTCCCCCGCCCCGAGCTCGCCGCCGACCTGCGCGACCTCGTCGGCATCGACATCACGTCGCACCCCGAGCGCCACACGATCGTGCCCGAGGGCATCGACCTCGCGGTGGTCGACCGGGCGGTCGCCGAGGCCGCCGCCCACGCCGCCGGACAGCCGGCGACCCCGCCCCTGGCGGAGCTGCGCGAGCTGCTCGAGACGCTGCCCGCCGAGCGCCGTGACCTGCCGCTCGTCGTCAGCGTGGGGCGCTTCCACCGCGTCAAGGGCATGGCGACGATCGTCGACGCCTGGGCCCGCGGCCCGCTCCGCGACCGGGCGAACCTGCTGCTCGTGGGCGGTGACCTGACGAACCCGTCACCGGACGAGCGGGAGCAGCTCGAGCTCATCCACGCGACCCTCCCTCGGGAGACGCACCGCGCCTCCGGCCTGCTGCTGCCGGGGCACCACCCCAACGACACCGTCGCCCGCTGGGTCGCCGCCGCCCGCTTCGGCGTGCCCGGCCTCGCCGCCCCGCGCGGCGTCTACGTCTGCGGCAGCCTCAAGGAGGAGTTCGGCATCGCCCTGCTCGAGGCGATGGGCTCGGGCCTGTTCGTCGTCGCCCCCGACGGCGGCGGCCCGTCGACCTACGTCGAGCGCGACGTCACCGGCGTGCTGACCAGCACCTGGGACGTCGACGCGCTCTCCGCCGCGATGGCCCGCGCGGTCGGGCTGGCGGCGGGCGAGCCCGACGACCAGAGGGCGGCGCGGTCGCGAGCCACCGTGGAGCACAGCTTCACGATCCAGGCGATGGCGTCGGCCCTGGCGTCGGTCTACGGCGGCGTGCACCTCGACGAGGTCGCGGCCCTCGACACGGCGTGGCTCCGATGACGCTCCTGGTGATCTCGCCCGACTACGCGTCGCACCTGCTGCCGCTGGCGACGCTCGCGACGGCCTGGCGCGACCGCGGCGAGCGCGTCGTCGTCGCGACCGGCGAGGCGA
Source organism: Frigoribacterium sp. Leaf164 (assembly GCF_001423665.1). Classification (NCBI taxonomy): domain Bacteria; kingdom Bacillati; phylum Actinomycetota; class Actinomycetes; order Micrococcales; family Microbacteriaceae; genus Frigoribacterium; species Frigoribacterium sp. Leaf164. Next base: position 268,643 of record NZ_LMOX01000001.1, on the reverse strand, counting down.
CGGCAGGGATCGTGGCGTCGTTCGGGTTCGAGCGGGCGCACCTGCAGCTGGCGCGCGGCTCGAACCCCGGTGTGATCCGCGCCGAGGAGCAGCCTGCGGGCGAGGACGACTCGCTGCGCGGCTTCTTCGACGCGACCCGTCGCGGCGGCGTCGAGACCCTCGCCTACCAGGCGCGCGAGCGGCTCACCGACCTCATGTGGCAGCCCGTCGAGACCGCCCGCGCGGTGCAGGCGGTCGTCGCGGAGGTGCAGCCCGACGCCGTCATGGTCGACCACCTGGCCTTCAGCGCCCGGCTGGCGCTCGTCGCCGGGCACGTGCCGCACACCGACGTGGTGCTCGGGCACCCCTCAGCGCTGCCCTTCGGCGACGAGGTCTACGGCCTGCCGCCGGAGTGGCCCGCGGGCTGGGAGGCGGGGCTCGACCCGGCCGCGCTGGCCGACCTGCGCTCCCTCTGCGACCGGGTGAGCGCCTCCTTCACCCGGGAGTGGAACACCGCCCTGGCCGAGCTCGACCCCGCCGCGGCCCCCTCGGCGTCGGCGTTCTCGGAGCACGGCGACCTGCTGCTCTACAACTACCCGGCGGAGCTCGCCGACCCCGAGCGCACGCCGCTGCTGCCGCCGCACGCCCACCTGGGCTCCGCGGTGCGTGAGGAGCCGCTCGACCCCGAGGTGGAGGAGTGGCTGGCCTCGAGCGACGAGCCGTTCGTCTACGTGAGCTTCGGCAGCTTCCTGTCGGTGCGGTCGGACGTGCTCGCCCGCGTCGCCGCGGCGCTCGACGGGCTCGGGGTGCGGGCCGCGATCGCGACGGGCTCCGCGGTGCCCGCCGACCTCGGCGAGCTGCCCGCGTCGTGGCTGGTGCGGGGGTTCCTGCCCCAGGTGCGGCTGCTCTCGCGGGCTGCCGCGGGCGTGACGCACGGGGGCAACAACAGCGTCACGGAGTCGATGACGCACGGGGTGCCCCTCGTGGTGCTGCCGTTCTCGACCGACCAGTTCGCGGGCGCCGCGGCGCTCGAGCGCACCGGCGTGGGCGTCGTGCTGCCGCCCAACACGGCGTCGGTCGACGAGCTCGCGAGCGCGGTCGCGCACGTGCTCGACCTGCCGGAGGGCCCCCGGGAGGCGCTGGTCGCGCTCTCGGGGTCGCTGCGGCGGGAGCCGGGCCGGCTCCGTGCCCTCGCGGCGGTGGACGCCGCGGCGGCGGGCCGTCTGCGCTGAGCCCTGGGGCTGGGCGCCGCGGGCTGAGTGCTGCGGGCTGAGCGCGGCGGGATGGGCGCTGGACGCGGTGCGCTGCGGGGTGGGCGCCGGGCGCGGCTCAGACGGCGGGGACCTGCAGGAAGGCGCGCATCGTGGCCTCGTCGACGGCGGCCTCGCGGTAGGCCTGCATCAGCGCGGCGTTGGCGTCGTACTGGGGGCCCTCGCGCGACTCCGCCTGATGGTGCAGCGCGAAGACGGTGCCCTCGTGGCGCACGGGGGCCTCGCCGAGCAGGGTCTCGTGCGCGAGGTACCAGGCGGCGTCCTCGAAGCCCCAGCCGCGGAAGCGCTCGTCCTGCCCGCCGTGGCTGCGCCAGGTGGCGGGGGTCGTCACGTAGACGCCGGAGCAGGCGCCGCGGACGAGCTCGTGGTCGCACTCCTCGAGCGGGGTGCCGGCGGCGAACTGGGCGCTGCCCGTCGCCCCGAGCCAGTGGTACGCCGTGTAGGGCAGGTGCACGCGGCCGGAGGTGCGGGCCGCGGCGACCGCGGCGAGCAGGGGCTCGAGCTGGGGCAGGGTGTCGGCGTCGGCGATGACGGCGACCTCGTCGGCGGCCACGCGGGAGACGCCGACGTTGCGGCAGCGCGCGAGGTTGAAGAGCTCGTCGTCGGTGTCGACGGGGACGATCTCGGCGTCGGGCAGGGCACGCCGCCACCAGGCGACGACGGTCTCGAAGGCCGGCACACGACTGGGCTGCGGACGCCACGGGATCACGACGGTCACCATGGGCGCGAGCTT
>NZ_LMOX01000001.1:240475-266616 GCF_001423665.1 Frigoribacterium sp. Leaf164 | reverse complement strand
GGGGGGGGGCCGGGGGGCCGGGGCGCCGGAGGGCCGGGGCGCCGGGGCGCCGGGAGAACGCCGTCCAGGATCGCTGATCCACTCCGGAGTGGAGCAGCCCGCCACGCACGCGCGCCGTGCCCGGACCCACGCTCCACTCCAGAGTGGAGCGACCGCACGCGCCGCGGAGTGGACATCGATCCGCTGATCCACTCCGGAGTGGATCAGCGGATCTGGACCGCACTTCCTGGTCGTGGCGGCGTCAGCCGCCGGGACCCGACGCTCGGCCGGGTCCCGCCTGCTCAGCTGCCGGTCGACGAGTCGTCGGCCGGCGCCTCGGGCGCATCCGTCGGAGCGGTCGGCGGCGTGGGCGCCGAGCCGTCACCGGGCACCGGGGGCGTCGAGCCGTCGGTCGGCGGCGTGGGCGCCGAGCCGTCGGTCGGCGGCGCGGGCGGCGTGGGCCGCCCCTCGCCGAGCGGGCCGGCGGGTCCGCCAGCACCGGACGGGCCGCCCTCGGGCCCGCCGGCCGCACCGGGGCCGCACTCCCCCGGCGCGGGCGGGGTCGGCGCGTCGGCGTCGGCGTCGTCCCCGGCCGGAGGCGCGGGCGGCGTGGGCGCCCCCGTCGCGTCGCCCTCGGCCTCGTCGCCCGTCGCCGACCCGCCCTGGTCGGGGCCGGTCGTCGACGGTGCGGTCGGCGTCGCCGAGCCCTCGCTCGGCGACGACGTGGCCGTCGAGGTGGCGCTCGTCGAGCCGGAGCCGGACGAGCCGGGGCCCGCCGCGAACGCCGCCGTCGACCCGAGCGCCGCGACGCCGAGCACGCCGACGGCGAGCCCGATCACGAGGCGCGGCCGGCGCCGACGGAGCGAGCTGCCGGGGCCGCCGTCGGCGCGGCCGTCGCCGGGCACCGGCGGGAGGGGCTGGGTGGGGGTGTCGTCGTGGGTCATGTCGTCTCCTCGTCCGGCGGGCCCTCGGGGCGGGGCCTCTCGACCGGTTCTCCACCAGGTTCACCAGCGGTCCTGAAGCGGTGCTTAAGAACAGCGTTCGCCCAGGTGACGGGCTGCTCGCCCATGGACGGCCCGCCTACGGTCGAGGGATGCTGCCTCCCGCCCGCGTGCTCGTCGTCGACGACGACGACGCGATCCGCGCCTCCGTCGTGTCCGCCCTCGCCGCGGAGAGGTTCGCCGTCCGCGGCCTGGTGTCGGGCGAGCAGCTGGCGGACGAGCTCCGCACCTTCGTGCCCGACCTCGTGGTGCTCGACTGGATGCTGCCGGGGCCGAGCGGCATCGTGCTCGCCGAGCGCGTGCGGCGGGCGAGCGACGCCGGCGTCATCATGATGACGGCGCGCGACGGCGTCGACGACCGGCTGCGGGGCTTCGGCGAGGGCGTCGACGACTACGTCGTGAAGCCGTTCGTGGTCGCCGAGCTCGTCGCCCGCGTGACGGCCGTGCTGCGCCGCCGCGGCCGCATCGCCGCCGTCATCGAGATCGACGACCTCGTCGTCGACCCCGACGCCGGCCTCGCGCGGCGGGGAGGGCACGACCTCGACCTCACGGCGACCGAGTTCCGGCTCCTGGCCCACCTCGCCGCGAGCCGGGGCCGCACCCTGTCGAAGACCCAGATCCTCACGCAGGTCTGGGGCTACGACCACGTCGACCCCAACCTCGTCGAGGTCCACCTCAGCGCCCTGCGCAAGAAGATGGAGGCTCACGGCCCGCGGCTCGTCCACACCGTCCGCGGCCTCGGCTACCAGGTGAGCGCGTGACGCCGTCCCGGTCGCGCGGCCGCTCGGGGTCGGCGCCCGGGGCTCCGCTCCGCACCGGCTCGCTGCGGACCCGGACGGTCGTCGCCGTGACCGCCCTGCTCGCCGTCCTGCTGCTCGCCCTCGCGCTCACCGTCCAGGCCCTCGTCGGCGACCGCCTCCGTGCCCAGGTCGTCGAGCGCCTCGGCGACCGCGCCGCCGCGGCCGCCGCGCTCGTCGGCACGGTCGACGACGACGACCTCGCCGACCGACTGTCGGCGCAGGGCGTCTCCGTCGTCGTCACCAGCCCGGACGGAGGCGCGGTGACGGCGGGGCCCAGCCCCGACGACCTGAGGGCGGGGCCGGGAGCCGACCCCCTCGGGGAGCTGCCGGGACCGGCGGGCGGGCCCCGCGACTCCGGCAGCGCCACCGGCGGGACGACCGGCTCCGGGGGCACGACGCCGCCCGACCCCACCAGCACGGAACCCACCAGCGGCGACGCGACGGTGTCGGTGACGTCGAGCTCGGTCGTCGACGACGGTGACCTCATCCGCTACGAGGCCGTGCTCAGCGACGGCACCGAGCTGGCGCTGACCGCGGGCACCAGCTCGATCGACGACACGCTCGCCACCCTGCGCGGGGTGCTGCTCGGGGCGTCGGCGGCGTTCCTGCTGCTCGCGGCGGGAGCGCTCGTGCTGGTCGTGCGACGGACGCTCCGGCCCCTCGAGCGCATGACGGCCGTCGCCCGCTCCATCTCCGGCGGCGACCGCGGTCGTCGCCTGCGGCCCACACGCCCGACCACCGAGCTGGGGCGCACGGCGGCCGCCTTCGACGAGATGCTCGACGACCTGGAGCGGGCCGAGGGGGCGGCGCTGGCCGCGGAGGCGCGGCTGCGGTCGTTCGTGTCGGACGCGGCCCACGAGCTGCGCACCCCGGTCGCCGGCATCCAGGCCGCCGCCGACACGCTCGTGCGGGCGCAGCTGGACGACGACGAGCGGGAGCGCCTCACGGTGCACGTGGTGCGGGAGTCGCTGCGGGCCGGTCGGCTGATCGGCGACATGCTGCTGATGGCCCGGCTCGACGAGGGTCTCGCGCTCGACCCCCGCCCCCTCGACGTGGCCGAGGTGGCGCGCGGGGCGGCCGAGCGTCAGCGGGTGCGCGGCGGCGACGTGGCCGTCGAGGTCGTGACGGACGGGCCGGTGCCGCCGGTGGCCGGCGACCCCGACCGGCTCGGGCAGGTCGTCGGCAACCTCCTCGACAACGCCGTGCGCCACGCGCGGTCGTCGGTGCGGGTCTCGGTGGTGAGCCGCGGGGTCGACGACACGGCCGAGGTGATTGTGCGGGTCGACGACGACGGTCGGGGCGTGGACGACGCCGACCGCGAGCGCGTCTTCGACCGGCTGGTGCGCCTCGACGAGGCCCGGGCGCGCGGCGACGGCGGGTCGGGGCTCGGGCTGCCCATCGCGCGCGCGATCGCCCGGGCGCACGGCGGCGACGTGGTGTGCCTGCCGCGGGCCGCGGGCGGCGGTGCCGACCCGGGGCTCGGCGGCGCGCGCTTCGAGCTGCGGCTGCCGGCCACGGCCCGGTCGGCCACGCAGTCGGCGGCGGCCCAGAGCTCTTCAGCACAGACGGAGACGCCCCTCCATGCACACCCGACGTGGCATGGAGGAGCGGAGAGGAACAGACCCGAATGACCGTTCCTCTCGGGCGCCACCCGAAGGCGCCCTGTGGACGATGCCCACGGTCACCTAGTCTACCAGGGACTAGCCGAGGAGCCGGGCGACGGCGGGGGCTCCGCTCTCCGTGCCCCGCGCGTCCGAGTCGGCCCGGCCGGCCTCGGCGGCGATGAGCTCCGCCGTCCACCGACGCTCGTCGTCCAGGACGGCCACGAGGCGGGCCGCGGCGAGGTCGCGGTGGCTGGCGGGCGCGTGCGCGTCGTGGGCGGCGACGAGCTCGCGGGCGGTCGCCAGCTTGTGCTCGACGGCGGACAGGCGCTCGCGCAGCACGGCGACCCGCGCCTCCGGCCTGACCTGGTCGAAGAGGGCGAAGCGGACGGCGAACTCCTCGTCGTTCGCGGCCTTCTCGGCCGGCAGCGTCGAGATGCGCTCGACGAGCTGGCGGCGGCCCACCTCGGTGAGGCTGTAGGTGCGACGGGCCGGGCGCCCCTCCTGCTGCTCGACCGCGACGGTGACCGCGCCGCTCTCCTCGAAGCGGCGGAGCGCCGGGTAGAGCGAGTTGTTGCTGACCGTCGAGAGGCTCGGCCGCACCACGCGGCGCTTGAGCTCGTAGCCGTGCAGGGGCCCCTCCTGGAGCGTCGCGAGGACGAGGATGTCGAGGACCATCCCTCCAGTCTGTCGACGGCCGGCCCCGCTCCCCGGGCTCTCCGGGCGTGGACGCCCCTGTCCACCCGCGCTTTCACCCGTGCGGCCCGCGCGCCGCCGCCTGCTCGTCCGCAGGGCGCACGGGGTGTCCCGGAGGCGCGGCGGGCCCCGCGCACCCCTCGCCGGCCCCGAGGAGGCGCGGTGCCGGCCACCCGCCCCGGTGCGGCAGAGTGGGTGACCGTGACCGACGACATCCCCGACATCCGACTCGTGGCCAGCGACATGGACGGCACCCTGCTCGACGGCGACGGGAACGTGCCCGACGCCTTCTGGCCCCTGCTCGACGACCTCGAGCGGGCCGGCGTCCTGTTCGCCCCCGCGAGCGGGCGCCAGTACCAGACGCTCGTCGAGGTGTTCGGCGAGCGTCCGGGCCTCGTCTTCATCGCCGAGAACGGCACGAACGTCGTGCGGGAGGGCGTGACGATCGCGATCGAGCCCCTCGACCGCGAGAGCGTCGAGCCGGTCGTGGCCTGGGCCCGCGGGGAGGCGGGCGTCGGCGACGCGGGCGACGCCCAGCCGGCCGGGCTGGTCGTCTGCGGGGCCAGGTCGGCGTACATCGAGCGGGTCGACCCCGAGTTCGTCTCGCACGTGCAGCGCTACTACGCGGCCCTCGAGGTCGTCGACGACGTGCTCGAGGCCTCCCGGCACGACGACGTGCTGAAGCTCGCGGTCTACGACCACGGCCGCGCCGAGGAGCGCACCGGTCCGGCGGTCCGGGCCCTGGGGCTCGACGTCGACGTCGTCGTCTCCGGGGCGAACTGGGTCGACGTCATGCGCCGCGGCGTGAACAAGGGCCGCGCCCTCGAGCGGCTGCAGCGTGAGCTCGGCGTGACCCGTGAGCAGACGATGGCCTTCGGCGACTACCTCAACGACCTCGAGCTCGTCGAGGCGGCCGGCTGGTCGTACGCCGTCGAGAACGCGCACCCGCTCGTGCGCGAGCGCGCCCGCCACGGTGCCCCCGCGAACACCGAGGGCGGCGTGCTGACGACGATCCGGGCGGTGCTGCCCCACCTGGGGCGCTGAGCCCGGCCGGTGCGGGGCCGGTGTCGGACGCCGCGGCTAGCGTGACGCCGTGCCGGAACCGATCGCGAGGTGGTGGGCGCGACGCCAGTGGTCGCGCGGCACCGACGTGCCCTACGAGGTCGGGCGGTTCCGCGAGGCGTGGGCGTCGTTCCCCGTGCTGATCCGGCAGTACCGGCCCGAGTTCAACGGCGGCGTCGTGCTGACGCAGATCCCGCCCGCCGCCGACGTGTGGCTCACCTGGCTCTGCGACGCCGGCCACCTCGTCGTGGCGACGCCCGACGAGCAGCGGTCACGGCCGGGCCGCGAGCGACGACGGTCGTCGTGGTGCCCCGACTGCACCGAGCTCGCCCGGCCCCGCACGCCGAGCCTGCCGATGGCGGCGACGGTGCGCCTGCCGGGCGACAGCCCCCTCGTCACCGGGCCCGTGGCACAGCCGAGCGGAGGCTCGACCCGGGGCCGCGAGCTCGAGGCGACCTGGGCGAACCGCCGGTCGACGGCGGGCGCCTCGGGCGGGCGACCGGTGCGGTCCCGCGTGCCCCGCGCCTCCCCCGGGCTCTGCCGCGCGACGCCCGACCTGCCGCCGGGCGAGCCCTTCGTCAGCAGCTGCGCACCGCCTCCGGCCTCCGCCGTCGAGGCGCAGCTGCGGGCCGACCTCACCGAGCGGCTGGAGTTCACGCCGGGGCAGAACGCCGTCCGGCTCGGCAAGCCGTTCTTCGACCACGTCGAGGCCTGGCCCGACATCGTGCTGCCCGAGCTGCGGGTGGCGATCGAGTACGACAGCACCGGGCGGCACGGGCTCGAGCACGTGGGGAAGCGCGAGGACGCCGACCGTCGCAAGGACCGCGCGCTGCGCGGCGTCGGCTGGGAGGTCGTGCGCGTCAGGACCGGCAAGCTGCCCGCGCTCGGCCCGTACGACCTGCAGGTCGGCGGCCTAGGGCGCACGACGGTGCCGCTGCTGCTCGACCGGCTGCGCGAGATCCGCGGCGACCTCCTCGTCGACGCCTGGCTGCGCCGCTGAGGCGGCGCGCGCAACGCGGCGCGTCGCACATCGAGGTGACCCGTCCTGGGCCTCCGCAGCGGCGGAGGGGCCAGGTCGAGTCACCTCGACGCGGCTGCAGCTAGGCCGCGACGACCTCGTGGCTGGTCGTCTCCGCCGAGGAGGCGGTGATGCCGACCGAGGCGAGGTACCGCTCGGCCGTGCGCAGGCCGAGCGCCATGATCGTCAGCGCCGGGTTCGCGACGACGGCGCTCGGGAACACCGAGTTGTCGCAGACCCACAGGTTGGGCACGTCGAAGCTGCGCCCCTCGGCGTCGACCACGGCCTCCGCCGGGTCGGTGCCCATGCGGCAGGTGCCGATGGTGTGCGCGGTGCGGGCCAGCACCCGGACGTCGCGCCCGCCGGCGGCCTCGACGATCGCCGTCATGGTGCGGACGGCATGGCGGTCGAGCGCCTTCTCGTTCTCGCCGGGGGTGAAGGTCACGACGACCTTGGGCACGCCGAAGGCGTCGAGCTCGTCGGTCAGCTCGAGGGTGTTCTGCTCGTACGGCAGGCACTCCGCGTTGATGCCCACGCCCGCCATGTAGCGGTACGAGTGCATCGCGTCGACGAGCTCGCTGCCCCAGAGGCCCGCCCCGCGGGCGAGGGTCGTCGCGAGGGTGAGAGGCATGACGCCGAGGCTCTGGATGAGGTAGCCGCCGACGAAGTCGGCGCCCTCGGGCCGGTAGAAGTCCTCCGAGATGATCGACGACGGGTAGCCGCGGTGGCCGCGCATCTCGTCGTCGAACGTGGCCCAGACCTGCGTGGCGCCGTGCGCCATGAAGTTCTTGCCGACCTGGCCGCTGCTGTTCGCGAGACCCGTGTGCAGCAGGAGGCGGGGCGTCTCGACGCCGCCGGCGCAGAGGAAGAGGGCTGCCGTGCGCTGACGGTGCTCGACGCCGTCGCGGACGAAGACGACGGCCGAGACCTCGCCGTCGTCGTCGAGCTCGATGCCCGTGACCACCGAGTCGGCGCGGATCTCCGCGCCGTCGCGGACGGCCTTGGGGAGGTAGGTGGTGTCCATGCTGACCTTGGCGCCGTTGCGGCAGCCCTGGTGGCAGCCGCCGCAGTTCACGCAGGCCTGGCGGAGGCCGCCGCCCTCCTGGCTCCAGTCACGGGTGACCAGCGCCGCCGGGGCGTCCGTCGCGCGGATGCCGAGGGCCTCGCAGCCGCGCAGCATCATGTCGCTCGACGCGTTGCGCGCGGGCGGCGGGAGCTCGTACGACCGCGAAGCGTCCCACGGGTACTCGGCGGGGCCGGAGACCCCGACGAAGCGCTCCACCCGCTCGACGTAGCCGATCAGCTCGTCGTGGTCGACGGGCCAGTCGACGCCCTGGCCCGTGAGCGAGCCCAGCGTGAGGTCGCGCGGGTCGGGGCGGGGCGTGAACGCGCCCCAGTGCAGGGTCGAGCCGCCGACGCCCTTGCCCGAGTTGTTCTGCCCGAAGGCGGTGGGGGTCTCGCCGCCGCTGAGGCGCTCGTCCATCCAGTTGATGACCACCGCCTCCGCCTCGTCCGACGTGTAGTCGGCGGGGCCGAGGTTCGAGCCGGCCTCGAGGGCCACGACCCGCAGCCCGGCGGCCGCCAGCTCGGCGAGGATCGGCGCTCCGCCCGCGCCCGTGCCGATCACCACGGCGTCGACGACCTCGTCGTCGGCGTACCTGGTCATGTCGTCCAGCTTCATCGGACCACCTCCATCCGGGGCTCCCAGCCCTCTCGTTCACCGGCGGCGAGCCGGCGGAATCCTTGCATGCGGAGGCCGTCGCCGCCGTTGGCGAAGCCGTCGAAGCCGATCTCCTCCATCGTCGCCGGGTGGGCGAGCCACTGGCGGACGAGGTCGACCCGGACGTCTTCGAACCAGGCCGTGAGCTGCGCGACCGTGAACGGGTGCGCCTCGTCGTCGCGAGGCGGCCCGTCGTCGCCGTCGGCGCCGTGGTGCGAGCTGCCGCCGCCGCTGTCGCCGTGGGCCACCAGCTCGGGGTCGGGGTCGCCGGCCACGATGGCCGTGACGAGGTCGGACCGCTGCTCGGCGGTCATCGCGGTGACGCCGACCAGGGCGTCGAGGCCCGTGCGGTACGCCTCGGGGTCGCTCGGCAGGTCGGCGTTGCGCCAGCCGTCGCCCTCGCCGCGGGCGAGCTGCGCGTCGACGCGGGCCGCCAGGTCGATGGCCGCGCCGCGCTGCGGCACGACCAGGTCGGCCAGGGTGCGGAGCGTGGTCAGCTGCTGGTCGTCGAGGACGACCGGGCGGTAGTCGGTGTCGTCGGCCACGGCGCGGCGCGCGAGGATGCCGCGCGTCTTGGCGGTCGTGCGTGCGGAGGCGAGGGTGGCCACGAAGTCGGGCGAGGGCGCCGGGCCCACGCCGGCCTGCTCACGCCAGAAGGTCGCGACCGCGTCGGCCACCTCGTCGGGCCGCTCGAGGGGCAGCAGGTGGCCGGCGCCGTCGAGCACGAGGTGCCGGGCCCGCGCGTAGACGGGGCCGTTGACCCGCCGCTGGGCGTCCGGGCCGAGGTCGCCGTCGGCGCCGCCCGCGACGATCAGCGCCGGCAGGTCGAGCACGCCGACCTCGGCCGACCAGTCTTCGCGGCTGCCCTGCTCGAGCCAGGCCTGCCAGGCCTCGCCGGAGGCGCGGCGCACGTCGGCGACGGCGGCCGCGTCGGCCGGAGGGTCGAGGGGCGCACCGACGTTGGCGTCGACGAACTCGCGGGCGGCGGCCTCGTCGAGGGCGCCCGTGCCCGCTCCGCCGCCGACGGCCTCGCCGTCGCCGCCGGTCACCCAGCCGATCATGGCCTCCCGGCGCTCCTCCTCCATCGGCTCGGGCGACGGCGGGGAGGCCGCGAGCAGCACGACGCCGGCGAGGCCGAACACCCCGCCCTTGCCGGCCAGGGTGCGCGACGCGACGATCGAGGCGATCTTGCCGCCCATGCTGTGGCCCACCAGGAACCAGCGCGAGGCGCCGCTCTCGCGGATGCGCCGGGTCACGAGCCGCACCATGTCGTCGACGGTGACGCCGTCGCGGGTGTCGGCGTCGCCGAAGCCGGGGAGGTCGAGGGCGACGACGTCGACCACGCCGCGGAGCCGCTCGGCGACCCCGTCGAACTCGCGCGCGCTCGACCCGAGGGCGTGCAGGCAGAAGGCCACCGGGAGGGGGCGCGTCTCGGTCGACGTCATGGGTTCTCCTACTGGGTCGCGAGAGGGAAGTACAAGCCCCTTGACAGTACGGACGACCCCCGACAGAACTCGCAGCCGGGGTACGGGCTCGGCCCCGGCCGCTCCGAGAGCGGCCAGCCGGCGGAGAGGGGCCCTGACAGGGCGCCCTCCCGGGGGCCGTCCCGTCGTACCGTCGTGGGCATGGACATCGACGCGACGAGCACGGAGACCGAGATCCGCGACTTCCTCACCAGCCGGCGCGCGCGCGTCCGGCCCGAGCAGGTCGAGCTGCCGGGCGGCCCCGGGCGTCGCGTGCCCGGGCTCCGCCGCAGCGAGGTCGCCCTGCTGGCCGGGGTCAGCGTCGAGTACTACACGCGCCTCGAGCGAGGCCGGCTCGGCGGCGCCTCCGCCGCCGTCCTCGACGCCCTCGGCACGGCCCTCCTGCTCGACGACGCCGAGCGCGCGCACCTCGCCGACCTCGCGCGGGCCGCCCGGGAGTCGCCCCTCGCGGCGCGGCGTCGGCCCCGGCCGCCGAGCCGGGTCTCGCGGGCGATGCAGCTCACCCTCGACTCGGTGACGGCGGGCCCGGCCTTCCTGCGCAACGGCCGGATGGACGTCCTCGCCGAGAACGCCCTCTTCCGCGCGCTCTACAGCGACCTCTACGCGCTGCCCGAGCGCCCGGTGAACCTCGCTCGCTTCGTCTTCCTGCACCGCGACCTCGCCGAGCGCTTCTACCCCTCCTGGTCGGTCGCGGCCGACATCAACGTCGCCATCCTCCGCACCGAGGCGGGCCGCGACCCGCACGACCGCGCCCTGCACGACCTCGTGGGCGAGCTCTCGACCCGCAGCGACGAGTTCCGCGTCCGCTGGGGAGCCCACGAGGTGCGCCACCACGTCTCCGGCCAGAAGCGGTTCACGCACCCGGTCGTGGGCGACCTCGAGATGGTCTACGAAGCCATGGAGCCGATGGGCCAGCCGGGGCTGAACCTGCTCGTCTACGCGGCCGAGCCGGGCTCGCCCACGGAGGAGCGCCTCCGCCTGCTCGCCAGCTGGGCGGCCACCGTCGACGCCGACGAGGGCCCCGCGACCGTCACCCCTGACCCCGCCCACCCGACCCGAGCCCCTGAGGAGGCACGCCGTGCTGAGCGTCCCCGACCGCCCCGCTGAGCCCGGCTGCGGCGACGCCCGCACCGCCGCCTCCCCCCCGCCCGTCCGCCACGGGCTCGGCGCCCGTCTCGCGACCTGGTGGGCAGCCACGGCCGAGATCACCGAGCTGACCCGTGACCGGGAGCAGGAGGCGCGGGTGCGCGACGAGATGGCGGTGCGCCTCGCTCCGGGCCCCGGGGCCTTCGCCGACCTCTTCCGTCGCCGCTGACGACGCGCGCCGCGGAGGAGCGGGCAGACCCGGGCCGGACACGGCAGGATGGTCGTCGTCCGCCCGCCCGGCGGCCCCGCCCCGACCGTCGAGGAGAAGCCCGTGCCCCGTCTGACCTCGGAGGAGCTCGACGGCTGGGTCCGTGAGTTCCACGCCCTCGAGCAGGCCCACCCCTCGTCGCCGCAGGCCGTCGACGCCTCGTGGGACGAGTCGATGGTCGACACCGCCCTCATCGTCGTGCGGCTCGAGACCTCGGGCACCGAGGTCTTCCTCCGTCGCGAGATCGGCGGCTCGCCCGAGTGGACGGTCACCTTCGAGGCCCGCGAGCGCGACGCCCGGGCGACCGCCGACCAGGTGCTCGCCCTCGCCCTCGAGGTCGGCTCGGTCGCGAGGCTCTGCGCCTTCCTCACCGAGAAGACGACCGCGCACATGGAGCGCCTCGCGCGCTGACCGGCGCGGCCGGCCGACGCCTCCCGTTTTCCCACTTGGGCCCCACTCGTGACATGCTCAGGGGAGAACGAGGCCGCAGGACGCCGTCTCGCCGGCGAGCCGCGGTCACGACCGGGCCTCCGCACGACACCCGCCCTGCACCTCACGGCCGTGCCGGTCTCCTCACGGGAGCCGCCCACGGCCCGCACCACACGGCGTCGTCGCCCTGCCTCCCCGGCCTGCGACCACGCCCTCCACGACATCAGGGAGACCGGCAGAACGTGCCGGCTCCCGACCGCGAGGCCCGCTCGACCGCGTGCTCCGCTCAGCGACACCCCTCCGACGGAAGAAGACCGATGTCCACGATCAAGCACGAGCTCGACCTCAAGAAGCCCCAGCCCCTGAAGCGCGGCGCGCTCCGCGTCACCCCGATGGGCGGCCTCGGCGACGTCGGCCGCAACATGACCCTCTTCGAGCACAAGGGCAAGCTCGTCGTCGTCGACTGCGGCGTGCTCTTCCCCGAAGAGACCCAGCCCGGCATCGACGTGATCCTGCCCGACTTCACGGCGCTGCGCGACCGCCTGAAGGACGTCGAGGCGATCGTGCTGACGCACGGCCACGAGGACCACATCGGAGGCGTGCCCTACCTCCTCAAGGAGCGCCCCGACATCCCCCTGGTCGGCTCGAAGCTGACGCTCGCCTTCATCACGGCGAAGCTGCAGGAGCACAAGATCACGCCGATCACCCACGAGGTCGCCGCGGGCGACCATCACCAGGCCGGCCCGTTCGACCTCGAGTTCGTGGCCGTGAACCACTCCATCCCCGACGGCCTGGCCGTCGCGCTCCGCACGAGCGCCGGGCTCGTCCTGCACACGGGCGACTTCAAGATGGACCAGTTCCCGATGGACAAGCGCATCACCGACCTCAATCACTTCGCCCGCCTGGGCGACGAGGGCGTCGACCTGTTCATGACCGACTCGACCAACGCCGAGGTGCCCGGCTTCACGACCGCCGAGAAGGACCTCGGCGCCGCGATCGACCGCGTCTTCCGCGAGGCGCCCAAGCGCATCGTCGTCTCGAGCTTCGCCAGCCACGTGCACCGCATCCAGCAGGTGCTCGACACCGCCCACAAGCACGGCCGCAAGGTCGCCTTCGTCGGTCGCTCGATGGTGCGCAACATGGGCATCGCGTCCGACCTCGGCTACCTGAACATCCCGCAGGGGCTCGTCGTCGACCTCAAGCAGCTCAGCAAGATGCCCGACAAGAAGATCGTGCTCATCTGCACCGGCTCGCAGGGCGAGCCGATGGCGGCGCTGTCGCGCATGGCCAACCGCGAGCACATCATCAAGGTCGGCGAGGGCGACACCATCCTGCTCGCCAGCTCGCTGATCCCCGGCAACGAGAACGCCATCTACGGCGTCATCAACGGCCTGATCCGCTGGGGCGCGACGGTCGTCCACAAGGGCAACGCGAAGGTGCACGTCTCCGGCCACGCCAGCGCCGGCGAGCTCACCTACTGCTACAACATCGTCAAGCCGAAGAACGTGCTGCCCGTGCACGGCGAGTGGCGCCACCTCACGGCCAACGCCGACCTCGCCATCGCGACCGGCGTGCCGGAGGACCGCGTGCTCGTCGTCGAGGACGGCGTCGTCGTCGACCTCGACCGTGGGCGCGCCAGCATCGCCGGCCGCATCCCGGCCCCTTACGTCTTCGTCGACGGCGCCACGATCGGCGTCGCGACCGAGGACGCCCTGAAGGACCGCCTCTCGCTCGCCGAGGAGGGCCACATCACCGTGCTCGGCATCTTCGACGAGGGCGCCCAGAAGCTCGTCGACCCCGTCGAGTTCATCCCCCGCGGCTTCGTCGAGGCCGCCGGCTGGGAGAAGCAGGCCGAGGACGTCGCCGAGAAGGCGCTGCAGCAGGCGACGGCCCGCGGCAAGATCGACGGCGAAGCCGCCGAGCAGGCCATCGAGGACGGCCTGAGCCGTTGGTTCCTCCGTCGCCACCGCCGCACCCCGGTCATCACGACCGTGGTCGTCGACGCCGACTGAGCCGACGGCACCCCGCACCACCCGCCCGCACGGGCGCCCGAGAGCCCCGGAGGTCACGACCTCCGGGGCTCTCGGCGTGCGCGCCTACCTCGTGCACCGCGCCTCCGGCAAGCCCCCACGACGATCAGGGTCGTCGGCGTACCGTCGAGATCAGCCCCCCGGTGCGTCGACGAGGACGCCCCCGAGGGCGGAGGAGGCGCGCATGAGCACCACGGACCACATCACGTCGACCACGGCCCCGGGCACCGCCCGCGCCCGGGAGCTGCCCTCGCGCGACTGCCCGTCGTGCGGCGGCCCCCGCACGATGAGCGGCCGCGTCGTGCCGCACGGCATCCACGTCGTGCGCTGGCGCTGCCACCGGTGCGGGACGTCGATGACGACGCAGGGCCGCGACTGCTGACGCCTCCCCGGCACCTCGTCGAGCGACGGTGCTACCCGACGGGCGGTCGTGCCCGACGTGTCCTCGGGGGCTCCGGGCGGTCGCTGGCCCAGTCGACCTGGGCGCCCGCCGACCCCAGCAGCGTCGTGCTCGGGTCGAGCTCGGGCTCGGGCTCCGGGCGCAGGCCCCGGCCGGAGGCGGCGCCGGCGTAGAGCGCGTCGAGCCATGTCGGGTTGATGTCGATCGCTCGACTGCCGGCGAACTTGAACCGCAGCCCGATGGTGGGCGCGAGCCAGACGGTCGACCGGCCGTCGCCGGTCTCGATCGGCTCCTTCCAGGAGAAGACGAACGACTCGCCCGCGCGGAACTTGTTGACGATGACGATCTGGAGGTGGGCGAGGAGGCGGTCCTCGACCTTGAACTCGAGCTGCTCACCGTCGTAGACGATGTAACCCATGGGGTGCTCCGTTGATGAGGCGCACGGACCGTGCTGGGCAGCGGGGTCCGGGCTGCGGTGGGGTGTGTCCGTGCGGGGCACCCCGCACTGCGCCAGCCCGTTCAGCGGTGCCGCCCTCGGCGGCGTGGCCACGTCGGTGACGCGCCCGCTCGGCTCTCCTCAGGTGCCCAGGCTAGCGGTCGTGACGGGCCGTGGCGGCAGGGACCCGACCCGAACGGGGCCCTGCCGCCGCTCCCCCGGGCCCGACCGGCGAGAGCACGTCTCGGCCACCTGAACCCCGGCCGAGACTCCCTCACGATGCCGGAGCGTGACCGGCCCAGGTAGTTCTGGACATAAGGCGCTCCGCGGGGTAGGGCTGCGTCACGGACGTCGTCGTAGGCTCGTGCTCGTCGTTCCGCCCGCGCGGCCGCCACCCCCGCCCCCCGACCCCCGGAGGAGACATGCACGCCGACTCGCTGCAGGAGCGCGCCGCCGCCCGCGCAGAAGAGCTGCCGGGCGCCGGCCTCGAGCACCCCTTCGGCCCCGACTGGGAGGTCTGGAAGGTGCGCGGCAAGGTCTTCCTGCTCATGGCCGAGGTCGCCGGCCAGCCCGTCGTGACGGTCAAGGCCGCGCCCGACGACGCCACCGCGCTCTGTGCGCAGCACGACGACGTGTCGCCCGGCTGGCACATGAACAAGCGGCACTGGATCACCGTCCGGCCCGGCGACGACGTGCAGGCCGACCTGCTCGACGACCTCGTCACCGAGTCGTACCTCCTCGTCGTCGAGGGGCTCCCCCGCGCCCGGCGCCCCGTCGACCCCGCCACCTTCGCGGGCGGCGTCGGCTGAGGCGGCGAGGCCCGGGGCAGGACGACGGGAGGCGCGGTGCCGTCGGGCACCGCGCCTCCTGTGGTCTGCCGGTCGCCCGGCCCGTCCGCTACAGCTGGGCGCCGGAGTGGTCGAGCACGGAGCGGCGGCGACGACGCGCGACCAGCACCGCACCGGTGCCCGCGAGCATCAGCGCGAGGAGCAGCGCGGGGACCATGTCGGAGCCGGTGAAGGCCAGCGGGCCGGAGCCGGAGGCCGTCGTGCCGGCGCCGCCGGCGCCCGTGCCCGAGCCACCGGGGACGGCGGCGGGGGTCGGCGAGGCCGTGGGGGCCGGGGTGGGCGCACCCGCCGCGACCAGCACGTCAGCACGGAGCTCGACGCCCGACTGCACGCCGACCAGCGTCACCGAGCCGGCGCCGAGGGCGGTCGGGGCCGTGACGGTGAAGGTCGCGACGCCGTCGACGACGTCGACGTAGCCCAGGTCGACGGGGTCGCCCGACGCTGGGGTGTAGACGCCGGAGACCTGACGGTCGCCCTCGACGCCCGAGGCGGTGACGGTGAAGTCGGTGCCGGGGGCGACCTCGGCCGGGGCCGAGACGGTGCCGTCGGCGCTCAGGCCGTCGAGGTCGCGGTCGAGCTCGAGCGCGTTCACGATGGTGAAGAAGTTGTCGGTCTGGTCGATCAGGCCGACGACGTTCGCGGCGCCGGGGCCGTAGCCCGCGACGCGGAGCTGCGTGCCCGTGTGCTGCTGCGAGCCGCCGGCCGCGGCGGTGCCGTAGGCGATCTTCATCGTGCTGCCCTCGGTGGTGAGGAGCGCGGTGCTGAGGGTCGCGGGGGGCGTGCTGTCGACGATCTGGCTGGTGTGCGCGTGGTCGGCGGTGACGATGACCATCGTGTTCCCGTCGGCCTTCGCGAACTCGAGCGCGGCCTGCACGGCCTCGTCGAGGTCGAGCACCTCGCCGATCTGGCCGCAGGCGTCGGCGCTGTGGTCGCGCTTGTCGATGGAGGCGCCCTCGACCTGGAGGAAGAAGCCCTGGTCGCCGTCGAGCAGGTCGATCGACTTCTCGGTCAGCGAGCGGAGCGAGAGGTCCGTCGACAGACGGGCGGGGTTCGGCGTGCACGCCTGGGGCGCGAGGTCGGCGCCGCCGACCGTCGCCGTGCTGGGCGCGAAGCGGGTCGGGAAGTTGCCGTCGGTGAAGGTGCCGAGCACCGGCGAGGCCTGGTCGGCCGCCGTCAGGGCGCCGAGGCCGGCGGCGTCGCCGACGACCTGGTAGCCGCGGTCGGCGGCCTGGTCGAAGAGCGACTCGCCCTGGTACTGGCCCGCACGGGCGCTCTGGCGGAACGACGCCGAGCCGCCGCCGAGGGTGAGGTCGGCACGCGTGCCGATGATCTGCTCGCTGATCGAGCCGAGACCGCCCTGGTCGAGGGCGTCGGCGCCGCACTGGGTCACCGAGTCGGGGCCGTAGCAGCTGCGGGCGGCGACGTGGGCGGCCTGCACGGCCGGCGTCGCGTCCTGGATCTCGGCGGTCGACACGTTGCCGGTCTTCTTGCCGTTGGCCTTGGCGATCTCGACCAGGGTGTCCTGCGGGGTGCCCGCGATGTCGACCGAGACGGCGTTGTCGTACGTCTTGGTGCCGGTGGCCCAGGCCGAGCCGGTGGCGGCGGAGTCGGGCACGTAGTCGGGCTTGCCCGCCTTCGTCAGCGAGTAGGTCGTGTACTGGCCGGTGAGGGGCAGCGCGTCGATGCCGGGCAGCTCGCCGCCGGCGCCGTACTGGTAGTTGCGGGCCGAGGTGATCTCGGAGTCGCCCATGCCGTCGCCGATCAGCAGGATGACGTTCTTCGCGGGGCCGGCCTGCACGGAGTCGAGCAGGGCCTGCGTGCTGTCGTCGGAGCTGCGGGCGGCGCCGCCGTTCTCGGCGACGTCGGCGGGGGTCGCCGCGAACGCGGCTCCGGGGAGGAGGGCCACGGAGGCGGCGAGCGCCATCGCTCCCGTGGCGAGGGCCGCGCGGGTGCGGCGGGTGGTGGATGACATCGTGTGGTCCAGCTCCAGGTGATCGGTGGTGCGGAGGGAGGTCGTCACCCCCTGATCGGGGGACCGTCACAGTGCAGTCGGGCAGGGTGAACGGCCGGTGTCGCCGCGGCGTCGCCCGGGTGACGCCAGCCCGACGAGTTGCACGCTGTGCACAGACACGGACGCCCCGCGTCCCCGCGCCCCGCCCGTCACTCGCCTCGGAGCACGACCTCCAGCTGAGCCCTCAGCGCCGCCACGATCTCGGGCACCTCGAGCGACTCGTCGACCGCGGATGCCATCGCGACCATCAGCACGGCCGAGACGACGCGGGCGAGCACGGCGGCTTCCTCGGGGCTCCGACCGGCACGGTCGGCGACGATGTCGGCCAGCGCCTCCTCCGTCCTGGCCACGATCGCGAGCGCCGCCGCGTGGTGCGGCTCGGCGGCGTCGCCGAAGACCATCTCGCGCAGGTAGGTGCGGCCGTTCTCGACGTGGCTGCGGTTGCACTCGACGATCGGCGTGACGAGGGCGACCACCGCGTCGACGAGCGCCGCCTCGCCGGCCGCCGCGGCGAGGCCCCGCTCGAGCGCGCGCTCGTAGGCCGCGTTCTGCGCCAGCAGCAGCAGCTCGCCCTTCGAGCGCGCGTAGAGGAAGAGCGTGCCCGCGCCGACGTCGGCGGCCTCGGCGACCTGCTGCGTGGTGACCTCGTCGACGCCGTGCCGCGAGAACAGGTCGGACGCGGCCCGGGTGATGCGCTCGAGCTTCTCCTGCTTGTTGCGCTCTCGACGGCCGAGCGGGGCGGATGTCGACGACATGGGAACTCCTGGAATGAGAACTGACTCTGCTCAGTTGTGACGAGGGTCAGTCGCTGGCGATCGGGTACGCGCACCGCATCATCCCACTCACGAGCGACGACGACCCGCCCGGGGCGACGCGACCGCACCGCCCCGACCCCCTGGAAGGAACCCCATGACCACCATCCGCGACTCCGTCGTCCTCGTCACCGGCGCCAACGGCGGCATCGGCACCCGCTTCGTCGAGGCCGCCCTCGCCCGGGGCGCCGCGAAGGTCTACGCCACGGCCCGCACCCCGCGCAGCTGGAGCGACGAGCGCGTCGTGCCGCTCACCCTCGACGTCACCGACGCCGCGTCGATCGCCGCCGTCGTCGAGGCGGCCCCCGACGTCACGGTGCTCGTCAACAACGCCGGGGCGAACGCCCCCGAGCCGGGCATCCTCGCGAACACCGACGCCGAGATCCGCGAGAACGTCGAGACGAACTTCTTCGGCCCCCTCTTCCTGGCCCGCGCCTACGCGCCCCTGCTCCGCGCCCACGGCGGCGGCACGGCGATCATCGACATCCACTCCGCCCTCTCCTGGTTCGCGGTCGCCGGCATCTACTCGGCGACGAAGGCCGCGCTCTGGTCGGCGACGAACTCGCTCCGCCTCGAGCTGCAGCCCGCGGGCGTGCAGGTCGTCGGCGTGCACGTCGGCTACGTCGACACGGCGATGGCCGCCGGCGTCGACGACGCGAAGACCGACCCCGCCGTGCTCGTGGCCGACGTGCTGGACGCCCTCGAGGCCGGTGAGCACGAGGTGCTCGCCGACGAGACCTCGCGCCAGGTGAAGGCCGCCCTGTCGGCGCCGCTGGAGGCGCTCTACCCGCAGCTCGCCCGCGGCTGAGCGACGGCGACTCCGGGCCGGCCCGCGCGACGTCCGGCGCCGGCCCGGGAGGCGCGGGCCGACGACCCGAGGGAGGCGCGGCCGTGTCTCCGAGCACGCTGGGAACGGGGTACGATCGCTCGTCGACGACGGACGCCCGGGGGCGGGGCCGGACGCGCCTCCCGCCTCCTACTGGGGGCAGCACGCGGAGGGCTCCGTGACGCACCATCGTCTGACGCACCCCGCCGTGACACCCAGGAGAACCGCATGACCACGCCTGTCGCCCCGCAGACGCCCGAGCTCGCCGCCCCCGACGCCGCGACCGCCCCGGCCCACGCCCCGCGCCGCCCGTCGTACCGCGACGACGACGTCGCCCCCGCCGTCTGGGACACCGCCCGCGAGGAGCGCCTGCGCCTCGCGCCCCCGGCCGCCGCCCCGATCGGCTGACGCCCGGCGGCCCGCACCACCGCCCCCGACGACGACGAGACGCCCCGCAGCGGGCGACCGTGGTCGTCCGCCGCGAGGCGTCTCGGGGAGTGCGGGGGTGAGCCCGGCCTGATCAGGCCTGGACGTCACCGCGCCAGGCGCCGTCGGCCTGGCCCTGCGACTCGATGTACTCCTTGAAGTTCTGGAGGTCCTTCTTGATCGCGCGGTTGTCCTGGCCGAGCGACGAGCCGACCTTCTCCAGGAAGCCCTCGGGCGTCCAGTCGATCTGCACCGTGATGCGGGTCTCGGAGTCGCTGAGCTTGTGGAAGGTCACGACGCCGGCGTGGTCGACCTCGCCGCCCGTGCTGTTCCAGGCGACGCGCTCGTCGGGGTGCTGCTCGGTGATCTCCGCCTCGAACGTCTTCTCGACGGGGCCGACCTTGACCTTCCACACCGTGAGGGTGGGGGTGGTCTGCGTGATGGACTCGACCTCGTCGAGGAACTTGGGGAACTCCTCGAACTGGGTCCACTGGTTGTACGCGACGGAGACGGGGACGCTGACGTCGACGGTCTCGATGGCCTGTGCCATGGTGTGCTCCTTGATCGATGGGGTGGTCGTCGGCTCGGCGCTGCTGCGCCTCCCCGACTTCTCCCTCGACGCTAGGGAGGCCTGCCCGACGAGGGCCAGATGCACGACGGACGGTCAGGTGGGGGACGGCGCCGACCGCTCCGGCTCCTCTACACCCGCCGCGACGAGCACGCGCGCCGAGTCGTCCCGCTCGGCGCTCGTGTCGGCCCGCACGGCGACGATGCCCGCCACGATCAGCGCCCCGCCGACGAGCTGCAGCGCGGTGAGCTGCTCGTCGAGCAGCACCCACGCCCAGATCGCCGCCGCCGCCACCTCGAGCAGGCCGACGAACGAGGCGAGGCGCGACCCCAGCATCGAGCTGGCCGTGATGCTCGTGGCGTAGGCGAGGCTGGTCGCGACGAGGCCGACGACGAGCATCGGCACCCACCAGGGCACCGTGCTGCCGAGCACGACGACGTCGTCCGCCGTGGCGGTGAAGGGCACGAGGCCGGTGAGCCCCAGCAGGCCGAGCAGCGCCGAGCCGACGAGCAGCCCCGAGGCGGCCAGCGCCACGGGCGGCAGGCCGTCGGAGGGCAGGGCCGCGATGACGAAGTACCCGGCGCAGCAGACCATCGCCGCGACGCCGAGGGCGATGCCGACGGGGTCGAGCGCTCCCCCGCCGCCGGGCGAGACGACGAGCAGCAGGCCGGCCGCCGCGACGGCCGACCCGACGAGCACGACGGCGGCGGGCCGTCGCCGGGTGGCGACCCACGCGACGGCGACGAGCAGCAGGGGCGCCATGTACTCGAGCAGGATCGCCGTGCCGACGGGGATGTGCTGGATGGCGGCGAAGTAGAACACCTGCGTGCCGGCGACCCCGATCACGGCCATGCCGAGCACCCGTCGTCGCGCGCGCCAGACCGGGGCGAGGCGGCCCCGCAGGGCGACGAGCGCGAACGGCGCCAGCACGACGCCGCCGACCAGGGCACGCAGGGCGACCGCGGCGACGGGGCTCCAGCCGCCCTCGAGCAGCGGCTTCACGAAGGGCCCGGAGACCCCGAAGGAGGCGGCGGCCACGACCGCGACGAGCAGGCCGGTCGAGAGATGGCGACGAGACACGGGGTACCCTCCAGTCAGGGCCGTTCGGCCTGTTGATCCTGACGTTAGAGCGGGAGACGACAAGGAGTCAAATTGCTTTTCGCCCCTGACACGGAAGACGTCCTCGACTTCAACGCGGCCCTGGTCAACACGACGGCCGGGGCGTCGCGCTCCGGCGGAGACGAGCTCGCGACGCCCGCCCAGCTGGACGCGCTCATGACGACCTTCGGCTTCTCGGGGCGGCGCGACCGCGACGAGGCCGAGCTCGAGGCGGTGCGGCGGGCCCGCACGCGCCTCCGTGAGCTCTGGCTGCTGCCCCGCGACGAGATGGTCGGCCCGGTCAACGAGCTGCTCGAGCGCCTGCACGCGGTGCCCCGGCTCGTCCGCCACGACGACCTCGACTGGCACCTGCACGCCACCCCGCAGAGCGCGCCGCTCGCCGACAGGATCCTGGTGGAGGCGGTGCTCGCCCTCGTCGACGTGGTCCGGTCGGACGAGACGGCGCGGCTGCGCCCCTGCGCGGCCGACGACTGCGACGGGCTGTTGGTCGACCTCTCGCGCAACGGCTCGAAGCGGTTCTGCAGCGTGCGCTGCGGCAACCGGATGAACATGGTCGCGTTCCGCGAGCGTCGGGCCGCCGAGGAGGCCGACCGGCCCGTCGACCGCTGAGCCGTCGCCCGCGCGGAGCGCATCCGAGCCCGTTCGTCAAGGCCCTCCGGGCTCCGCGGAGGCGGCCTACCGTCCGCCGGACCGCACACCATCGACCTCGGGGAGAACTCATGTCTCAGCGCAACACTTTCGTCCGCAGCCTGCACGACCTCGGCGCCGCCGCCTGGTTCGGCGGCACACTCATGGGCGCCGTCGGCCTCAACGGCGGCACGGCGGAGGCGAAGGACCCCGTCGAGCGCCTCCGCCTCTCGTCGATCGGCTGGGCCACGTGGGCGCCCGTGCAGTGGGCCGCGATCATCGCCCACGGCATCGGCGGGGTCGGCCTGATCGTCGGCAACGAGAGCCGCCTCGGCGGCCAGCCGTCGTCGCGCCGCAACACGGTCGTGAAGTCGGTCGTCACCCTCGCCGCCGTCGGCGCGACCGTGTGGTCGGGCATCGAGGGCGGAATCATGGCGAAGAACGCGGAGCACGGCGCGGAGGGCGTCACCGAGCCCGACGCCACCGCCTCCGCCTCCGAGACCCTCGCCGCGGCGCAGAAGAAGCAGAAGGCGCTGCAGTTCGTCATCCCGGTGCTGACCGGGGTCGTGCTCGTCATGGGCGCCCAGCAGGGGGAGCAGCAGCGCCCGCTCGCCGGGCTGCTCGGCTGGCGCCGCTAGGTCACCAGACCGCCGGACCGCCGGACCGGACCGCCCGGCCGGACGGGTCCCGGGACGGGCGGGGGCGCCTCCCCGGCTCCTCCGCCCGCCCGTCAGTCGCCGTCGCCGGACCGCTTGCCCCGCATCACGATCAGCGGGTCGGGCTGTCCGACGACGGCGTCGTCGCGCCCGTCGTAGTCGAACTGGCCGAGGAAGAACCGCATCGCGTTCAGCCGTGCCCGCTTCTTGTCGTTCGACCGCACGATCGTCCACGGCGCGTGCTTCTTGTCGGTGCGGCGGAACATCTCGTCCTTCGCGGCGGTGTAGTCGTCCCAGCGGCCCAGCGACTCGAGGTCCATCGGCGAGAGCTTCCAGCGACGCACGGGGTCGAGCTGCCGCATCGCGAAGCGCGTGCGCTGCTCCTTCTGCGACACCGAGAACCAGAACTTCGTGACGTGCACGCCCGCGTCGACCAGCATCTTCTCGAAGACGGGGGCCTGCTGCATGAACGTTTCGTACTCGTCGTCGGTGCAGAAGCCCATCACCCGCTCGACGCCGGCCCGGTTGTACCAGCTGCGGTCGAAGAGGACGAGCTCGCCGGAGGTCGGCAGGGCGGCCACGTAGCGCTGGAAGTACCACTGGCCCTTCTCCCGCTCGCTCGGCGTGCTGAGCGCGACGACCCTCGCCGTGCGGGGGTTGAGGTGCTCGGTGAAGCGCTTGATCGTGCCGCCCTTGCCGGCGGCGTCGCGCCCCTCGAAGAGCACGACGGCCTTGCGGCCCGTCTCCCCCAGCCAGTTCTGGCACTTGAGCAGCTCGACCTGCAGTCGGTACTTCTCCAGCTCGTACTCGCTCCGGTCGAGGCGCTCGTCGTACGGGTAGTCCTCGCGCCAGGTGTGGACCGGGTTGCCCGCCGGGTCGATCAGCTCGGGCTCGACGGTGTGGCCGCCCGACACGCGGTAGCCCTCGTGCCGTAGCTGCTCGATGTACTCGCGGAGCGACTGTCCTGTGGTGGGGTCGAGGGTCATGCCCTCGACGGTACCGAGCCGGGAGCGGGGCCGACCGGGGGTGGCGCTCGGCGCCTCCTCGTGGTCTCGCGCACCGCCCACGACGCACCACGAACTCGCACCGGAACCACGTCGCGGCCTGGTTCGCGGGCGAGGACGTGGTTCCTCGCCGTAGCTGTTCTCAGCGAGGTCCGAGCGGGCTCGGAGCATCCGTTGAGGCACGAGCTAGCCCTCGTTCCTATCATCGCGTCATCGACCTTGAGTCGAGGTGACTCAAGGTCTCGACCACGACTGAGAGAGGAAGCACCCATGGCCCTGTCCTTCGACCCCTTCACCGAGCTCGACCGTCTCGCCGGCACCCTGCTGTCACAGCGCCAGGGCCCGAAGGCCATGCCCGTCGACCTGTACCGCGAGGGCGACCAGTACGTGCTCGCCGCCGACCTGCCCGGCATCGACCCGGGGTCCGTCGACGTCGACGTCGACGGCCAGCTGCTGACGATCACGGCCCGGCGCACGGCCGGCGACCACGCCGGGGCGACCTGGCTGGCACAGGAGCGCCCGCACGGCTCGTACCGCCGCCAGTTCAGCCTGGGCGACGGCGTCGACACCGAGGGCATCACGGCGAACTACGACAACGGCGTGCTGTCGGTGGTGATCCCGGTCAGCCAGCGGGCGAAGCCGCGGCGGATCGAGGTCGGCAGCGCCCGATCGGGCGACGGTGGGGCGCAGCAGCTGTCGGCCTCGCCGGAGGCGGCGACGGCGTAGCCGTCGACCCGCACCTGCCGCCCCTGCCCGCCCGTCGACCTCGGAGGAGGTGCACCATGCTCGAACGCCGCACGTTCTTGTCGCGGGCGCTCGCCGAGCCGCTCGGCGAGCACCGTGCGTACTACGACCCGTCGGCGGACGACGTCGACGCCGACTGAGCGGCGACACGAGGGCCCCGCCCGGCACTGGCCGGGCGGGGCCCTCGTCGTGGGGAGGAGGGGGCAGAGGGCGCTGCGGCTCAGAGGGTGGTGCGGGTGAGGACGGTGGTCGAGTCGGCGGCCGTGATCTCGACGCTGCGCAGGCGGTCGAGCGGCAGCTTCGACGAGGCCGCGAGGCCGGCCGCGCCGCCGGGCGCGCTGTCCCAGGTGGCGACGACGGTGCGGGTGCCGTCGATCTCCTCGACGACGAGGTCGTACACGCCGGTGCCCTCGAGGTCGGCGGCGTAGGCGCACTCCCAGTCGAAGCGCGTGCCCCAGGGAGTCGCGGTGACGGAGAGGTCGGCGGTCACCGCGCCCCCCACCAGCGACATCATCGCGACGGGGACGGCGGGCGTCGGCGTGGTGACCGAGGCCGTGGGCTCCGCGACCCGCCCCGACGACGAGCCCAGCGCGTAGCCGCCGCCGGCGAGCAGCACGACGGCGAGCACCGCGGCCGCGCCGACCAGGGCGCGCCGACGCGGGGAGGAGGGCCGGCCGGAGGCGCGGGGGCGCGGCGCAGGACGCCCCGGTCGACGTCGGGCCGGCGTGCGGGAGCCGCGCGACGGGTCGGCGACGGGGGCTGGCGTGCCGGCCCGCGACTCCTCGGGGTCGGGCTCGGGCTCGGCGGCACCGACCCTCGTCTCGACGGGGGCGGGCGCCGGGGAGGCGACCCGCGCCTCCTCGGCGATCGCCACGGCGTCGTCGACGGGCAGCAGGCGGAGCACGGCGGGGAGCCCGGCGAGATCGGCGACGGAGGCGGTGCACGCCTCACAACCGCAGAGGTGCCGCTCGAAGCGAGCGCGCTCGTCGGTGCTCAGGCCGCCGAGCACGTAGGCGGCGTCCCATTCGTGGACCGCGTCGTGCTCGCGCCGGAGCTCGGGCTCTCGGCGGGCGTCGGGGCGGCCGTCGCGGTCGGTCATCGGGTGACTCCTCGTTCTTGCAGGGCGAGCCGCAGGGCCTTCGCGGCGTAGTGCAGCCGCGACTTCACCGTCCCGGCCGGCACCCCCTCGATCTCTGCGGTCTCGGCGACGGTGCGACCCAGCCAGTAGCAGCTCACCACGACGCGGCGGTGCTCGCCCGAGAGCGAGCCCAGGGCGTCAGCGACGAGGAGGCGGTCGAGGACGGCGTCGGAGGCGTCGGTCACGGGAGCGCCCTCGGGCAGGTCGTCGGTGGGGAACTCGTGGGCGCGGCGCGCGCTGCGGCGGTCGTCGATCACGAGGTTGCGGGCGACGGTGAAGAGCCAGCGGCGGGCGGGCTCGTCGTCCTCCGCGAGGATGGCGGCGCTGCGCCAGGCGCGCAGCAGGGCCTCCTGCGCGACGTCCTCGGCGAGGCCGTGGTCGCCGGTGAGGCGGTGCACGTAGCGCACGAGCACGTCGCCGTGCGCGTCGTGCAGGGCGCGCAGCCGGGCTGCTCCGTCGACGTCCATCGCCACCTCCTCACCTGTACGACG
Organism: Frigoribacterium sp. Leaf164; assembly: GCF_001423665.1. Classification (NCBI taxonomy): domain Bacteria; kingdom Bacillati; phylum Actinomycetota; class Actinomycetes; order Micrococcales; family Microbacteriaceae; genus Frigoribacterium; species Frigoribacterium sp. Leaf164. Next base: position 241,336 of record NZ_LMOX01000001.1, on the reverse strand, counting down.
AGACGGGGGGCCGGATGGTTCACCGTCGCGGCATCTTCGCACCCCGGGCTGCCCGCTCCGCGGTCGCGGCGGACCTGACAGTGCGCTGGGAGGCTGAACCCCGGACAGCCGCCGCCCGTCGTTCCCAGTGACGGCACCTCCGTCGTCGCCGCCCTCGACCAGCAGGAGATCACCGTGAAGAAGAAGACCGGCATCATCATCGGAGTCAGTGCCGCCGTCGTCGTGGGCCTCGGAGCCACCGCCGCGTTCGCCGGCCCCGCCTTCTACCGCGACGTCGTCGTCGGCGCCCCCGAGGCCGCCCCGACCGTCGCGCCGACCGCCGGCGGCAGCACCCTCGACGCCAGCCAGCTGACCGGCGACTGGCAGGTCGGTGACGGCAGCACCGCCGGCTACCGCGTCGACGAGGTGCTCAACGGCACCGACGTCACCGTGGTCGGCACGACCGACCAGGTCACCGGCACCATCACCGTCGACGGCTCGTCGGTCTCGGCCGCCACGATCGACGTCGACGTCGCGAGCATCGCGACCGACAGCGGCAACCGTGACGAGTACTTCCGCGGCACGGCCCTCCAGACCGACCAGTTCCCGACCGCGACCTTCACCCTGACGCAGCCGATCGACGCCGCGGTGCCCGCCGACGGCGAGGTGGCGACGACCGAGGCCACCGGCGAGCTGACGATGCACGGCGTCACGCAGCAGGTCACCGTCCCGCTGCAGGCCGCGCTCTCGGGCGACGGGGTGCAGATCAGCGGGTCGATCCCGGTCACCTTCTCCGACTACGGGGTGCAGGCCCCCGACCTCGGCTTCGTCAGCGTGGAGGACAGCGGCACGGTGGAGTTCCTCGTCGCGGCGACCCCCGCC
>NZ_LMOX01000001.1:240319-240419 GCF_001423665.1 Frigoribacterium sp. Leaf164 | reverse complement strand
TCCTAGGCTCCCGCCCCCGCGGCGACCGGCCCCGCGGTGACCGCCCCGCGGCGGCGCCTCGTGGCAGCACGAGGGCCCGGGCACGATCACGTGCCCGGGC
>NZ_LMOX01000001.1:74188-240291 GCF_001423665.1 Frigoribacterium sp. Leaf164 | reverse complement strand
CCTCGTGCGCCCCCGGCGCCCCGCTCGTCAGCGCCCCCCGGCACCGCCCCTCGTCAGCGCCCGAGCTCGGCCAGGGCCACGTTCAGCTCGAGCACGTTCACCGTCGGCTCGCCGAGGTAGCCGAGGTCGCGCCCCTGCACGTGCTGCTCGACGAGCTCGCGCACCTCGGCCACGGGCAGCTCGCGGGCGGCGGCGACGCGCTCGACCTGCTCGCGCGCGTACTCCGGGCTGACGTGCGGGTCGAGGCCGGACGCGGAGGCGGTGAGCGCGTCGACCGGGACGCTCGCCGGGTCGACCCCGTCGCTCTCGGCCACGGCCGCCCGGCGCTCCTCGATCGCCGCGATCAGGTCGGGGGCCTCCGGCCCCCAGTTGCTGCCGCTCGACGCGGAGGCGTCGTAGCCGTCGCCGGCGGCGGAGGGCCGCGACTGGAACCACTCGGGCAGGGCGGCCCCGTCGTCGTCGGTGAACGACTGGCCGATCAGCGACGAGCCGACGACCTGCCCGTCGACCTCGACCTCGGAGCCGTTCGCCCGGTGTCCGACCGCCAGCTGCCCGACCGCCGTCACGACGAGCGTGTAGGCGACGCCGAGCACGAGGGTGGCGACGACGACGGCCCGCAGGGCGGTGCCGTACTGACGCAGCGTGCTGCGTGCGTTCATGGTGAGTCCTTCTGTCTGTCTCTGGTGCTGCGAGGTGGGTGCTGCGAGAGGTGGTGCTGCGGGAGGCGCGGGCTCAGAACCCGGGCAGCAGGCTGACGACGAGGTCGATCAGCTTGATGCCGACGAACGGCGCCACGACGCCGCCGAGCCCGTAGACGAGCAGGTTGCGGCCGAGGATCGACGACGCCGACGCGGCCCGGTACCGGACGCCGCGGAGGGCGAGCGGGATGAGCGCGACGATGACGAGGGCGTTGAAGACGATCGCCGAGAGGATGGCCGACGACGGCGAGCTGAGCTGCATGACGTTGAGCAGCCCCAGCCCCGGGAAGACGCCGGCGAACATCGCGGGGATGATCGCGAAGTACTTCGCCACGTCGTTGGCGATCGAGAACGTCGTGAGCGCGCCCCGGGTGATGAGCAGCTGCTTGCCGATGCGCACGACGTCGATCAGCTTCGTCGGGTCGCTGTCGAGGTCGATCATGTTGCCGGCCTCCTTCGCGGCCGACGTGCCGGTGTTCATCGCGACGCCGACGTCGGCCTGGGCGAGCGCCGGCGCGTCGTTCGTGCCGTCGCCCGTCATCGCGACGAGCGCGCCGCCCTGCTGCTCGCGGCGGATCAGCGCGAGCTTGTCCTCCGGGGTGGCCTCGGCGAGGTGGTCGTCGACCCCGGCCTCGCGGGCGATGGCCGCCGCGGTGAGCGGGTTGTCGCCCGTGACCATGACGGTGCGGATGCCCATGGCGCGCAGCTCGGCGAAGCGCTCCCGGAGGCCCTCCTTCACCACGTCCTTCAGGTGGACGACGCCGAGGACGCGCGCCGCGCCTCCGGCGTCCTTGACCGCGACGACGAGCGGGGTGCCGCCCGCCGTCGAGACGGCCTCGACGCGGCCGGTCAGCTCGTCGTGCTCGGTGCTGGCCAGCCGGCCGCCCTCCTCCACCCACGCGATGACCGACCCGGCGGCGCCCTTGCGGATCTCGGTGCCGTCGGGCAGGTCGAGCCCGCTCATGCGGGTCTGCGCCGTGAACGGCACGATCGTCGAGCGGTCGACGCCCTGCTCGTGCCAGCCGGTGGTGAGCGCGAGGTCGACGATCGACCGGCCCTCGGGCGTGGGGTCGCTGAGCGACGACGTGGCGGCCGCCTCCACCAGCTCGGCCTCGGCGACGCCGTCCAGCGGCGTGAACTCGACCGCCCGGCGGTTGCCGTAGGTGATGGTGCCGGTCTTGTCGAGCAGCAGGGTGGTGACGTCGCCCGCCGCCTCGACGGCGCGGCCCGACATGGCGAGCACGTTGCGCTGCACGAGGCGGTCCATGCCGGCGATGCCGATCGCGCTGAGCAGCGCGCCGATCGTCGTCGGGATGAGGCAGACGAGCAGCGCGATCAGCACCGGCACGCTCACCGACGCGTCGCTGTAGCCGGCGATCGGGTTCAGGGTCAGCACGACGACCACGAAGACGATCGAGAGGCTCGCGAGCAGGATGTTCAGGGCGATCTCGTTCGGCGTCCGCTGGCGCTTCGCACCCTCGACGAGCGCGATCATGCGGTCGACGAAGGTCTCGCCCGGCTTGCTCGTGATGCGCACGACCACGCGGTCGGAGAGCACGCGGGTGCCTCCGGTCACGGCGCTGCGGTCGCCGCCCGACTCCCGGATCACCGGGGCCGACTCGCCCGTGATGGCCGACTCGTCGACCGAGGCGATGCCCCAGACGACGTCGCCGTCGCCCGGCACGAGCTCGCCGGCCGTCACCACGACCACGTCGCCGAGCCCGAGGTCGGCCGACGAGACGTCGTCGACGGCGGCGTGCTCGGCCGAGGCGTCGCCGTCGGCGTCGTACGAGGCGACGCGTCGTGCCGTCGTGCTCGTCCGGGTGGCGCGCAGCGTCTCGGCCTGCGCCTTGCCGCGACCCTCGGCGACCGACTCGGCGAGGTTCGCGAACACGACCGTGAGCCACAGCCAGACGGCGATGGCGACCGTGAACGAGCCGGGCACCGGCGAGCCGCCGGAGGTGGCGTCGCCCACGCCGAAGAGCTGGGCGACGGCGAGCAGCGTCGTGTAGGCGGCGCCCACCTCGACGATGAACATCACCGGGTCGTGCCACATGCGGCGCGGGTCGAGCTTGCGCAGGGCGCCGGGCAGGGCCGCGGCGAGCTGCGCCGGGCCGAAGGCCGCGGGGCGGCCCGCGGCGGGGGCGCCGGTGCCGGCCTCGCCGGTCGGGTCGCCGGTGGCCCCGGCGGAGCCGGTCGTGCGGGAGTCGCGGGTCGAGGCCCCGGTGGAGGTGTCGGATGGTGTCGGCATGGTCTAGTTCAGCCCTTCGGCGAGAGGCCCGAGTGCGATGACGGGGAAGTAGGTGAGCGCCGTCACGACGACGGAGACACCGGCGAGGAGGCCGACGAAGAGCGGCCGGTGGGTGGGCAGGGTGCCCGCGGTGGCGGGGATCCTGTCCTGGGCGGCGAGCGACCCGGCGAGCGCGAGCACCAGCACGATCGGCACGAACCGGCCGAGCAGCATGGCGACCCCGAGCGCGGTGTTGAACCAGGGAGTGTTCGCGGTGAGCCCGGCGAAGGCCGAGCCGTTGTTGTTCGACGCCGAGGTGAAGGCGTAGAGCACCTCCGTGAAGCCGTGCACCCCGGGGTTCCAGATCGACGTCGCCTCGACGTCGGCCCGGACGGCGGGGATCGCGAAGCTCAGCGCCGTGCCGGTGAGCACCAGGGTCGGCGTGACGAGGATGTACAGGCTGGCCAGCGTGATCTCGCGCGGGCCGAGCTTCTTGCCCAGGTACTCCGGCGTGCGGCCGACCAGCAGCCCGGCGATGAACACCGTGATGACGGCGAGCACGAGCATGCCGTAGAGGCCCGAGCCGACGCCGCCGGGGGCGATCTCGCCGAGCATCATGTTCAGCAGCGGCATCATGCCGCCGAGCGCCGTGTACGAGTCGTGCATCGAGTCGACGGCGCCGGTCGAGGTCAGGGTGGAGGTCGTGCCGAACAGGGCCGATCCGATGATGCCGAACCGCGCCTCCTTGCCCTCCATCGCTCCGCCGGCCAGCTCGGGCGCCGTGCCCGCGCCGCGGAGCTCGAAGATCGTCAGCGCCGTGAGCGAGACGACGAAGAACAGCGCCATGACCAGGGCGATCGCGCGGCCCTCACGGGGCGAGCCGACCATGGTGCCGAAGGTGCGCGGCAGCGAGAACGGGATGACGAGCATGAGCACGACCTGGAGCGCGTTCGTCCACGGCGTGGGGTTCTCGAACGGGTGGGCGGAGTTCGCGTTGAAGAACCCGCCGCCGTTCGTGCCCAGCATCTTGATCGCCTCCTGCGAGGCGACCGGCCCGCCGGGGATCGTGGCCGTGCCGCCGGTCAGCGTGGTGACGTCGGTGAACCCGGTGAAGTCCTGCACGACGCCGCCGATCATCAGCGCGACGGCGCTCATCAGCGCGAGGGGCAGCAGCAGGCGCACGACGCCGCGGGTCAGGTCGACCCAGAAGTTGCCGACGGTGCCGGTGCGCACGCGGGCGAAGCCGCGGATGAGCGCGACGGCCACGGCCATGCCGACCGCGGCGGAGACGAAGTTCTGCACGACGAGGCCGCCGAGCTGCACGGCGTAGCCGAGCGTGAGGTCGGGCGAGTACGACTGCCAGTTCGTGTTCGTGACGAACGAGGCGGCGGTGTTGAAGGCGAGGCCCTCGGGCACGGCGGGGAAGCCGAGCGACTGGGGAAGCACGGCCTGCAGGCGCTGGATCGCGTAGAGCACGAGCACGCCGGCGACGGAGAAGCTCAGCACGCCGCGGAGGTAGGCGGGCCAGCTCTGCTCGGCCGAGCCGTCGACCCCGATCAGCCGGTACACGACGCGCTCGGCGCGGAGGTGGCGGGTGCTCGAGTAGAGGCGGGCCATGTGGTCGCCGAGGGGGCGGTAGGCCACGACGAGCACCGCGGCGACGGTGGCGACCTGGAGGACGCCGAGGAGGGCGTCCATCAGAAGCGCTCCGGCTGCACGAGGGCCCAGACGAGGTAGACCAGGGCGGCGACGGCGAGCACGGCGGCGCCGATCTCGAACACGATCACAGCTTCTCGACCCCCTTCGCGATGACGGCGATCACGGCGAAGACCGCGATGACGGCGAACAGGTAGACGATGTCGAGCACGACGACTCCCAGGGAGGCTGACGGGGCGGGCCCGCTCGGGCCCGGTGCCCGTGGCGGGCACAGCGAGTCAGTAGACACCGGGCAGCGGGGCCGACCGGGGCTCCTCACGGCTTCCTCACGCCGCGCGGCCCGATCCTCACGCGGCGCTGACGCGGGGGCCGCCCGGACGGTGCGGGGCCGAGGCCCGATACCCCCCGAGCAGGGGTCGGCGCAAGCCCTGGACAGGCATCGGAACAGGGCCGATGGGTTCGGGAGCAGCCTCGTTCCCTCCGGGGGCCAGGGCTCGTGGAGGGACGACCGGCCGGGCGTCCCCCACCCCGCCAGCCAGAGGGGCAGACATGGGCAAGTTCGCGTACGACAAGGCGCTCAGCGTCGACTTCGACGACCGGACCCTCGCGCACCTGCAGATCGTGATCGGCATGAAGCAGCGCCGCGGGGAGTCGTTCTACTTCTCGTGGAAGGACGACCATGCCGTCGGCGACGGGCGCACCGCCATCTGGCTGCACCCGCCCATCCCGCTCGTCTACAAGTACTACGGCAGCCGTCTGCCGCGCATCGACCCCGAGTGGGTCCGGGCGCTCGAGATGACGGCCAACACCAACATCGGCCTGCAGGTCGTCGACGAGCCCGCCGGGCCGGCCGGAGGCGCGAGCTCGGCCCCGGGGGCCGCCCCCGTCACGAACGGGGCCGCCTCGTGACCAAGCGCGTCGACGTCCACTACGACGGGGTGCTCTACACGCTGCCCGGCGACCAGCTCGACGCGGTGCGCGAGCGCGTGCTCGCCGCCGTCGCCGGGGGCGAGGCGTTCTGGCTCGAGGTCGACATCGGCGAGGGGCGCTACCAGCGGGCCGACCTGCTGGTCTCGCCGGGCGTGCCGATCAGCCTCGTCGCGATCACGGAGGAGTAGGCCGCCGGGGGCCCGTTCAGCGCGTCCTGCTCAGGCGTGCTCGGCGTCGGCATCAGCGGCAGTGCCCGCGCCCGCGCCCGCGCCCGCGATGTTCACCATCCAGTGGATGCCGAAGCGGTCGTCGACCATCCCGAACGAGTCGCCCCACGGCGCCCTCGCGAGCGGCACGTGCACGTGCCCGCCCTCGGCGAGGCCGTCGAACCAGCGCGTCAGCGCCTCCTCGTCGTCGGCCCCGCCGCTGAGCGACAACGAGATCGCGTTCTCCGACTCGAGCGGGATCTCGTCGGGACGGTCGGCCGCCATCAGCACGAGCCCGGCGTCGGTCTCGAGCTGGCCGTGCATGACCTTGTCGGCCTCGGCCGGCGTGCCCACGCCGAAGTCGCCGAAGCGGGTGGTCGTCGGCGTGCCGCCGAGCACGGAGGCCCAGAAGTCGAGCGCCTCACGCGCCTCCGAGCGGAAGGCGAGGTAGGGGGTGAGCTGCACGGACATGGTCGACTCCTCGTCGTCGAGGTCGGCCCCGGCGGGTCGCCGGGCGGCGCCGGTCGGCGCTCGTGCACATCGTGGCACCGGCCGGGCCCGGAGGGAAGGGCGCGTCGGCGGGAGGACGAGGGGCGGCCCCGGCTCCGGGAAACGAGTCGGGACCAGGAGCCGGCGAACCGGCCCCGGCAGGCGGGGCGCACCTGCTGGCGTCGACCGTACGCCGCTCACCTGGAGGGGTCACCGCCCGGGCCTCCCTCCGCTGCCCGGGAGTGCGTAGCGTCGACCGCGTGACGAACGACGCTCCTGCCCCCACCTCGCCCGACTCGCCCTCGACGGCGACGATGACCCGGGGCCGCACCCTGCTCTTCGCGGTCGCGGGCGGCGCCGCGGTCGGCAACCTGTACTGGGCGCAGCCCCTGCTCGGCATCATCGGGGGCGACCTCGACGCCTCCCCCGCCTCCACCGGGCTGCTGATCACCGTGACCCAGGTCGGCTACGCCCTCGGGGTCTTCTTCATCGTGCCGCTCGGCGACCGGGTCGACCGACGGCGGGCCGTGCCGCTCATCATGCTGCTCTCCGCCCTGGCGCTCGCGGCGAGCGCCGCGGCCCCGAGCTTCCCGCTGCTGCTCGTGGCGCTGACGCTGGTGGGCCTCACGACGGTGGCCGGGCAGATGCTGACGCCGCTGGCGGGCGACCTCGCCACCGACGCCGACCGGGGGCGGGTGGTCGGCACGGTAGCCAGCGGGCTGATCCTCGGCATCCTCGTGTCGCGGGCGATCAGCGGCCTCGTCGCGGACGCCCTCGGCTGGCGGGCCGTCTACGTCGTCGCGGCGGTGCTGCTGGTCGTGCTCGCCGCCCTCATGGCGCGGTCGGTGCCGTCGCTGCCCCGCCGCGCGGCCGCCCCGTACCGGCAGCTGCTCTGGTCGGTGCTGACCACCGTGGCGCGTCGACGGCAGGTGCGGGTCTCGCTGGTGATCGGCGCCTCCGTCATGGCCGTCTTCACGATGTTCTGGACGGGCCTCACCTTCCTGCTCTCGGCCGAGCCGTACGGCTGGTCGCCGGCGCAGATCGGGCTCGTCAGCATCGTCGGCGTCGCCGGCGCCGTCGGGGCCCAGCGCGCGGGCCGTCTGTTCGACCGCGGCCTCTCGCTGCCCGCGATCGGGGTCGGGCTCGCGGTGACGCTCGTCTCCCTCGTCGTCGCCGGCCTCGGCGGCGACTCGCTCGTCGTGGTGCTGATCGCCGTCGCGCTGCTGTCGGTCGGCATCCAGTCGTCGCAGGTGCTGCTGCAGACGCGGCTGCTGTCGCTCGACCCCGCGGCGCGCAGCCGGCTCAACACCGCGTTCGTCGTCGGCAACTTCGTCGGGGGCTCCATCGGCTCGGCGCTGGCGGGCGCCGTGTGGCCGGTGGGCGGCTGGCCCGCGCTGATGGTGCTCTCGGCCGTGCTGATCGGCGTCGCCGGCACCGTCTGGGCCGTGCACCGCCGCCGCGGCCTCGTCGACGCCGGCTGAGCGCGGCGCGCGCCCGCCGCACCCCTCGGGGTCGCGCCCCTCACCCCGCGCACCAAGGCTCATCGCACCCCGTTCCGTTCACCGCACCCCGCTGCATCGGGGTGCGGTGAACGGAACGGGGTGCGGCGCCCGTCCGCGGCGGGACGACGGGGCAGGGGCCGCTACTGCGCGGCGCGGGCGGCCCTGACGTACGCGACGACGGCGTTCGCGTGCCCGTGGCCCAGGCCGTGCTCGGCCTTCAGCCAGGCGACGACCTGCATGTGCGGCTCGACGTCGAGCCGGTCGGCGGCGAGGTCGAGCCACTCCTGCACCGGCCGGCCGTAGGTGGCCTCGATGCTCGGGAAGTACGACGCCGGCCCCTTCGGCCTCGACCCGTCGGCGGGCGGCGCGGGGGCGAGGACTCGGTCTCTGCTCACGGGCCCAGGCTAGTGAGACGCGCCCGGCGCCTCCACCCCTCCCCGCAGCCGGGCGGGCTGCGCGCCGTCGCCGGGCCGCGGTGAGCCACCGCGCCGGGTCGGGCTCACCGAGGCTGGGCGGGGTTGATCGGGTCGCCCTGCGACGGCGGGTTCATCGCCGGGCCGGCCGTCGCCGGGCTCACGCGCGAACCGCCCGCGGGCGCTGCGCCGACCGACGGCTCGGTGGCCGGGAGGCCGCCCGTCGGCTCGGCACCGTCGCGGAGGCGGCCCAGCCGCGCCTCGAGCAGCTGCACGACCGGCAGCCGGTCGCCGTGCGCCCGCTCGTGCTCGAGCAGGGCCGCGACGGCGGGCTCGTCGAGGGCGTGCAGCCGGGTCTCGAGCGTGCCGAGCGGCAGGTGGTCGTAGTCGGGCAGGGGCAGGGCGGAGTCGTCGCTCACGGGGGTCCTCCTCGGTGCGGTCGGTCGGTGCGTGCGGTCGGTGCGTGCGGTCGGTGCGTGCATGCTCACGGGTGCGGTCGGCGTGTGCGGGTGCGGTCGGACGGGTGTCGACCAGGCCGGCCGGCGCTCAGCCCGCGTCGGTGCCGGGCCTCGCCGGCCCGACGGGCCAGCGCAGCAGGGCGCCGAGGCCGGTGTCGCCGGGCAGGGCACCGGCGCTCGCGAGGACGACGCGGGCGTCGGTCAGCAGCGCGGCCCGGGCCAGGGCCGAGGCGGCGGGCAGCTCCGCGAGCACCTCGGCCCCGAGCGCCTCCTCGGGGGCGGTCGCCACCCAGGGGGCGTCGCCGAGCGCGAGCAGCGTGCGGTCGTCGACCGCCGACGGATCGAGCAGCAGCGTGTCGACCTGCGCCGCGGCGAGCGCCGCGACGACCTCGCCGACCCTGCTCACCGCCGTGCCGTCGCCGCGCCCGAGGTGGGTGCGCAGCAGGTCGAGGGCGTCGTGCACCCGCTGTGCCACGACGCGGGCGAGGGCGACCTCGACCTGCGAGACGAGGGCGTCGTCGGCGGCGTCGGGCGCCCTGGTGTCGGTCGGCACCACCGACAGCAGGCCACGGGTCTCCGCCGACAGCTCGAGCTCGAGCAGCTGACGGGCCCGGATGTCGCCCGCGACCACGACCAGCCCGGCACGGTGACGTCGAACGGCGGAGTCGATCGCGTCGCCGAGCTCGCCGACGTTCTGTCGCCACTGCTCCTCCGTGTGCGACTGCATCCTCTTGTGGGCCCAGCCACCGCCCTGGATCTTGTGGAGAGTGTCGGTGCGGCCCTGCACCTGCTGCTCGCGCTGCACCTCGCCGTGGCCGAAGCGGTACACGCGGAACCCGCCGCCGTCGCGCCCCACCTCGACGACGAGGAAGGTCAGGTCGACCGGGCGGTGCGCCAGCAGCGGCAGCGCGTCGGGCACGGGGCCGTGGCCGAGGGCATCAGCGGCCTTCGCCGGGCCGGGCAGCACCTCGCTGAGCACGACCTCGCCGCCCTGCACGAGCACGCACCGGCTGACCGGCGCGGGCACTCCGGGCGGGGCGACGAGCTCCTCGGCGAGCACCCGGGCGTCGTCCACCGGGGCTCCGGCCTGCACGAGCGCGTCGAGGGTCGCGGTGGCGAGGCTGTCGGCCCAGCCGCGCGGGTCCTCCCGGGCGGCCGAGACGTCCGCGTAGGCCCAGGTCGTCGGCCGGTCGCCGCGCAGCAGCGGGGTGAGCGAGTCGCCGACCTCGGTGTCGGTCACGAGCCCGCTCCGTCGGCGGAGGCCCCCTCGGAGGCTCGTGCGTCGGCCCCGGCCACGTCGGTGACGGGCTGGCCGGGCGCCGACGGGTCCGAGCCGTCGGGCTCGGCGCGCTCGACGTCGGCTCCCTCGGGCGTCTCCGTGCTGACCGCGACGGGGTCGGCGCTGAGCCCCGCGGCGGTCTCCGTGAGCGTGTCCGTGCCGTCGCCCCCGGCGCTCGGCGGCTCCGGCGTCACCGCGGTCTCGACGTCGACGAGCTCGCCGTCGAGGCCCGCAGCCTGCTGCACCTCGGCGGAGTCCGTGTCGTCGGGCAGCGGCTCGGTCTGGCGGGCCTCTTGGACGTGGCCCGCGCCTCCCCGGCCCTGCACGAGGCCCTGCGCCTCGTGTGCCAGCTGCTCGTCCTGCTCCGGATCGTGCGTCGTGTTCCCTCGTTCGATCACGAGGTCACCTGCCTTCCCGTGGTCGTGGTGTCGGTCACGACCCACCGAACCCGGCGGTCAGGGCGACGTCCGGGGCTTGACAGCCGGCGGGCGCACGCGGCACGCTCCGTGCCCGCGGACGGGACTAGCCGCGGTGCTGCTGCTCTCCGCGACGACGGAGGCGCGTGCCCAGCACGAGGGCGAGCCCGGCGAGCAGCGCGGCGGCCCCGACAGCCAGGGGCAGCGTGGCCTCGGAGCCGGTGTAGGCGAGGGCTCCGCCGTCACGGGCGGCCACGCGGCCGCGGTCGGCGACGGGCGTGATGCGGGTCGTCGTGACCGGCGGGGTGGTGGCGCCCGGCGTCGTGGGCGTCCCGGGCACGACCGGCGTGACGGGCGGCGTGACGGGCACGACGGGCGGCGTGACCGGCACGACCGGCGGCGTCACCACGGCGGCCTCGAGGGTGGTGATCGTGTAGGTCGCGGTGTCGGCGGGCGCGACGCCGTTGGTGGCCGTCACGGTCACCGTGGTGGTGCCGGGCGTCGTGGGCGTGCCCGAGATGACCCCGGTCGTGGCGTCGAGCGAGAGGCCGGCGGGCAGCGTGGTCGACGTGAACGTGGGCGTGGGGCTGCCGGTGGCGGTCACGGTGAAGGCGTAGGGCGTGCCGGCGGTGGCGTCGGTCGGGGCCGACGAGGTGATCTGCGGGGCCTCGTTGCAGGAGGCGTCGCGGACGATGCGCGTCGTGTCGAGGGTGACGGCACCGGTCCGGGCGAGGAGGCGCCCGTCGACGGTCGAGGTCGCGACGACCGAGATGGAGGTCTGGGCCATGACCGTGCCGGCGAACGCCGAGCCGCCGCCGATGGTCGCGGAGCGCCCGACCTGCCAGAAGACGTTGCAGCCGCTGGCGCCGCCGGTGAAGACCATCGACGTGCCGCTGCCGATGGTGAGGTCCTGGGGCACCTGGATGACCCAGGTCGAGGCCGCGTCGCCGGCGAAGGTCAGCGCGGCGGTGTCGGGCAGCAGGGCGTCGACGCCGTCGGTCGCGTAGACGCCGGGCGTGAGGAGGCGGTCGGCGGGGTCGGCGAGCGAGATGCTGGCCTGCGGGCTGAGGCTCGCCGACTGCTCGTAGGCGCGCTGCAGCGACGCCTGCGCCCGGGCCGCGAGGGCGTCCGTGGCGTGCAGGGTCCCGTCGGTGACGACGCCGGGGCCGCCCTGGAACCCGGTGATCGACGTCCCGGGCGAGAGGCCGACGTCGCCCTGCACCACCGAGACGCCGGTGTTCGTGACGGTCTGGCCGCCGAGCACCGCGAAGCTCGTCGCGTCGCCGAGGTCGATCAGCCCGACGGCCCGGGCGGAGGGAGCCGTGGAGAGGGCCAGCGCGGCGGCGACGCCGAGCACGACGGCCCCGGCGAGCACCGGACGGGCGGAGAAGAGGGGGCGGGAGGAGGTCGAACGGGCCATGAGGCGCCTGACTGAGAAGAGGAGGCACCTGATCTCCGCGTGACTGCGTCGCGTGTTCCCCGTTACCTGTCGTTTATACGCCCACTCCGGCCGGAGCCACAAGAGCGGGGAGCATAGCTGACAATCCGCCCCCGCCCGACCATTCCGCGACGCATCGTGCAGATCACCCGTTCGGGGGCCACGCCCGCGGGGACTGCTCCGGCCCTCCCGGCCGCCCTCGCGTCGAGCCCGGCCTCAGCGCTCCGAGGCCGTCGGCCCGCGGTCGGCGTGGACGACCTGGACCGACCCGGCCGCGGCCGACGCCTCCCGGAGGCGCCCGACGAAGCCCTCGTCCTCGGGCTCGAGCTCGTCCTCGTCCGCGTCGGAGACCACGATCTGGCTCGCCGGCCCGATCAGGATGGTCGACGTCGTCGCGGTGCCGTGCGCGTCGAAGGTGGGCACGTGGACGGTGTCCGTGCCGCCGTTCGCGCCGAGCGCGGCCGCGTACTCGACCACCGCCTCCGCGATGTCGTCGCCGGTGGTGATCGTGCTGCCGTCGTAGCGGATGTGCTTCATCGCTGCCTCCCCCTGACAGTGAACCGCAGGAGGCGCGGGCGCGTCCCAGGGAAGGGCCCGCGCCTCCTGCCCCCCACCGCGCCGCCTCGCAGGCCGGGCCGCTACGGTCGACCGATGTTCATCCTCTTCGGCACCACCGTGAAGAGCCGCGTGCTCGCCGTGGTCGTCTTCGCCTGCCGGTTCTGCGACAAGACGGTGCCGCAGCAGGTCGAGGAGCACGCCACGAAGGCGACGCTCTTCTTCGTGCCGCTCGTGACGCTGCGGAAGCGCTGGCTGAACCGGTGCAGCAACTGCGGCGGCCTCACCGAGCTGAGCCGCGAGCAGGCCGACCACGCGGTCGCGCAGTCGGCCGCCCGCGGCTGAGGGTCGTCGGCGCCGGCCTCGGCGTCGTGGTCGCGGTCGCGGTCGGCGGCGCTAGAGCAGGACGGTGCTGCTGCGCCAGGAGGCGGGGGCCCCGCCGTCGAGGCCGGTCTCCCACACGACGGTGAGGGCCGTCGGGGCCCCGTCGCCGGGCTCGACGTCGACCGTGAACTGGCGTTCCGACCCGGCGGCGGCGCCGAGCTCGACGGGCACCGAGGTGCCGTCGACCCAGCCGAAGAGCGCGTCGGGGTAGCCGACGGTCGAGGGCACGTCGCTGTCCGTGCTCGCGGGGCTCGCGAACGAGAGGGTCGCGGGGCGACTGGCGTCGAGCACGGCGGGGCCTGCCTCGTAGCGAGCGTCCTCCGCGCCCGCCGCGGGGTTCCGCCACTCGTACAGCGACCCGCCCGTCGGCGGGACGCCGGCGTCGTCGATGCGCAGGTCGGCGGGGTCGCCGTCGACGGCCCGCACGACCCAGGCGTCGGCCTCGGAGTCGGTGGTCACGCTGACCAGGGTGAAGGCGCCCTCGGGGCCCTCGCTCGACACCATGTCGCCGGCGAGCAGCTGGCCAGCCTCGTCGGCGGAGACCGTTCCGTCGCGGCCGAAGAGCCCCGCGAAGGTCTGCTCGGTCGAGTAGAACTGCTGGGCCTGCGGGGTCAGGAGCTGCCAGGCGGCAGCCGCGTCGCCGGCGACGGCGGCGTCGAGGTACTCGGCGACGAGCGCCTCCTCCGGGCTGGCGGCCTCGACGGGCGTCGGCGAGGCCGTCGCGCCCGGCGTCGGGGCCACGTCGGTGGCGGCCGGGGCGGCGCTGACCTGGTCGTCGGAGGTGCACCCGGCGGCGAGGCCGAGGACGCCGGCGACGAGGAGAGCTGTGGTGAGTCGTTCTCGTGTCTGGCTCATGGGCTGGACGGTAGTGGCGTGCCCACGACACGTGTCGCGACTCCCAGGAGACGTCCACCGGGGGGCGACGGTGCGAGAACTCGACCGCCGACGGGCTGGACGCGGCTCCGCCGGCCGCGGGAGGATCAGGGCACGACGAACGAGGTGAGGACGATGGAGCCGATCGAGCATGAGACGTCAGAGGGAGGGCCGCGACGCCTCGTGGTCTCGTACGACGCCCGTGTCGCCGCGGGCCGAGCAGATCCGATCACACCGGAGCAGCGGGCCATGGCAGCCAAGGTGCACGTGATGGTCAACGAGCGCCTGGGCGTTCCCACGGAGAACTGGATAAGGGAGCTCGCCGACAGGGTGTGAGGGCGAGCCCTTCCGTCGCGCGTCAGTCGTGGACGAGCTCGGCCGCCGGGCGATCGGGCGCGTCGCGTGCGCCCGGCAGGTCGTGCAGGCCCGGCGTGCAGGCGACGACGCCGAGCAGCAGCGACGCGACGGCGAGCGTGACGACGAAGTGGCGGGGCAGGGGCGGACGGCCGTCGGTCACGGTGGTCTCCTCTCGGGCGTCAACGCCGCCCGTCGGCGTCGACCTCAAGCACACCGTCTCGCGGGGCGCCGCGACAGGGGGCTGACCCCCGGGTCGCACCGGGGTCGACCTCACCCTCTCGCGCCGCGACGGCCGCGACGTCGTCCCTTCGGCTGATCTCCGGCGACCAGGGGACGATCCCCCGCCGACGAGCCCCGGCGGGGTGCGAGCATGCAGGCATGATCCGCTCTCCGTCACCGCGCCTCCCCCGCCCCGTCGTCCGCCGCCTCTCCGCCGCGAGCGGTGCCGGGTTCGCCCTCGTCGTGGCGCTGGCCGGGTGCGCGACGGCCGACGCCGGGTCGGGCGCCGGCTCCGGGGAGCCGACCCGCGACTCCTCGACGACGTCGACCAGTGCGGGGGCGACTCCCTCGCCGACCGCGCCGGCCACGACGGTGGTCGACGACCCCGAGCTCGACGCCGCCCTGGCCGCCCTCGAGTCCGAGCACGGAGCCCGCGTCGGCCTCAGCGTCGTCGACACCGGCACGGGCCGGGCCCTCGAGCACCGCGGCGACGAACGGTTCCTCTACGCCTCGAGCCTCAAGGCGCTGGCCGCCGCCGCGCTGCTCGACGCGACCGAGCCGGCCGACCTCGACGAGGTCGTGACCTGGACGGCGGACGACGTGGCGGCCGCCGGGTACTCCCCCGCCACGAGCGCCGCGACGGGCACCGGCCTGACCCTCGGGCAGCTCGCGGAGGCCGCAGTGCGGCAGAGCGACAACACGGCGCTGAACCTCGTCGTCGAGCACCTCGGCGGGCCGGCCGCCCTCGACGCGGCCCTCGCGGCCCAGGGCGACGACGTCACCGACGTGGTGCACGGCGAGCCCGAGCTCAACCGCCCGACGGCCGGGAGCACGGCCGACACCACCACGCCCGCCGCCGTCCGAGGCCTGCTGGCCAGGGTGGTCGCGGGCGAGTGGCTCGGCGACGACGACCGCGCCCAGCTGCTCGAGTGGATGTCGGGCAACGCGACGGGCGACGCGCTCGTCCGGGCCGGGGCGCCCGAGGGCTGGGCCGTGGCCGACAAGTCCGGAGGCGCGGGGCCGGTCCGGAACGACGTCGCGGTCGTGACGCGGCCGGGTGGTGACCCCGTGGTGATCGCCGTGCTGACGACGCGGACCGACCCGGCGGCGGCGTACGACGACGCGCTCGTCGCGGCGGCGGCGCGGGCGGCGTTCGAGGCGGTGCAGCGCGGCTAGCGGCGCCCGAGTGTGCCTGCTGGGACCGGGGCGGGCCGCCGGACCGCCGGACCGCTGTCTCTCGGGAAAGCGAGAGAGATCCGGGCTGCCGACCCGCGACTCCCCCAGTTCTTGGCCCGTGTCGAGCCGATCGCTCTCAAATTTGAGCGTGATCGGGCCCGGAGGCAGCGGCGGCGATGCGGGGAAGGGCGCCGCGGGCGAGAGGCTGGGGCCGTGCCAGCCCGGGACGGCTAGCGCCCCTCCGGCACCGCCATCGCGCCGAAGCGACGCACGTCGGCGCCGTGCCGGGCGAAGAGCTCGGCGAGCTCGTCGATCCGGGTGGGCGCGAGGGTGCGCGGCCGGTCGCCGACCCGCTCGAGGAAGCTGCGCAGCTGACGCCCGCCCGCGACGATCGTCGTCGTGACGCCGGCCTCGGTGGCGTCGGTCTCGGCCGCCCAGACCTCCGCGTCGGGGTGCGAGTAGAAGACGGCGGTGTCGAACCACTGGGTGCGGCTCGTCTCGGCCCCGACGAGGTCGGAGACGCGCTGCGCCTGCCGCCGCACCTGCGCGGCCGGCGACTCGCGGCCCTCGTGGCTCGTGATGCGGAACGACGTCGGCGACTCGCGCGAGACCTGCACCGCGAACGGCGGCTCGAAGGTCGCGTCGCCGAAGAGGGTGCCGATCGACGAGTGCACGTCGCGCGGCTGGACGCCGTCGAGCACGACGCCCTTCCAGCCCTTGTTCTCGATGACGACCGCGGCGGAGCTCAGCAGCAGCACGTGGTCGACCTGCGCGACGAAGCGACGGGTGCGCGGTGCGTCGACCGGCACGAAGACGACGTTCGTGACGAGCACGCCGTCGAGCCCGAGCTCGGTGCAGGCGTCGACGACGGCCCGCTGCGAGGGCTCGTCCCAGCGCATGCTGCGGGTGGCGAACTCCTGGCTCTGCTCGGCGCGCTCCTCCGCGTCGCGGCGGCGGGCCTCGAGCTCGTCACGCTCCCGGGCGTGCTGGGCCTCGAGGCTGCTGACGCCCTCGTCGTGCGAGGCCGAGACTCGCTCGAGCTCCTGGCGGTGGGCCGTCTCGGCGGCCTCGACCCGGGCCGTCGCAGCCGCGGCCGCGGCCCGGCTGCGTCGACGCCCCACGACGATCGCGACCACGACCCCCACGAGCGCCAGCACCAGCAGGGCGACCAGCACCCACGTCGTCGTCTCCTGATCCATGTGCCCAGCACAGCACACGCGAGCGGCGACCCCGGGGAGGCGCCCCCGCCCGGCGACGGACGCGCGCGCCCGGGCCGGCACAGCACGACACTGCACCGGACGGCACGGCACGACACAGCACCGCGCCCCGCGACCCGACGAGCCTCCGCCGACGGGCTACCCCCTGCCCCCCGCCTCCGTCAACCCTCGGTCGCGCCCGGCGTCGCCTGCCTAGCGTGGTCCGCATGAAGCACATCACCTTCGCCGACAAGGACTTCCTCGTGGGGGACGCGATCGCCGACGCCGTGCTCGAGTACGCCGCGATGCTCGGCGAGACGGGCTCCGCCGACTCCATCGACCTCACCGCCTACGGCGCCGACGGCGACGTGGTCTCGGCCACGCTGTTCCTGTCGGCCGGGGTCGCCCTCGTCGCCGAGAGCACGAACAGCCCGCTGCCCGAGCCCGACAACGCCGAGACGGTCGCCTACATCGAGGGGCGCCTCGCGCAGCGCATCGCCCCGCACGACGTGCAGCCGTCGGCGCTCCCCGCCCAGGGCGCCGACTTCGACATCGACGACTGGGTGAGCACGCAGGAGTGACCCGGGCCCGGCGGTGCCGAGGGGCATCGACGTCGCCGGGCCCGGGGCACGCACGACGGAGGCGCGGTGCAGGTCGACCTGCACCGCGCCTCCGTCGTCCCTCCGGCTGTCAGCCCTCCCGACGTGCCCGTCGGCGCGACGCCCGCGTCACCAGCAGGCCCGTGCCCACGAGGGCGGCCGCGACCAGGGCGAGCACCCCGGCGACGTCCGAGCCCGTGAAGGCGAGGGGCCCGCGGTCGCCCGCGGTGCCGGCGGCCTGCCCGGGGGCGGTCCCGTCACCGGGAGCCGCCACGGGAGGCACGGGCGTCGGGTCGCCACCGGGTGCGCCCGGGTCGACGGGGGCGCCCGGCCCGGTGCCGGGGTCGCCCGGCTGGCCCGGGTCGACGACCGCGGTCGTGGAGAACGACACCGACGTGGCCTGCGCCACGGGACGGCTCGCGACCGGCACCGTGAGGCGACGCGTGGCCTCGTCCCAGCTCCAGGCCTCGGCGGCGACGGGCGTGCCGTCGACCCGGACGACCGCGGGGCGCTCGGCGTCGGTGAAGACCGCCGTCAGGGAGCGATCGGAGACCTGCCCGTCGAAGCTGCCGTCGACCTCGGCGACGTCGAGCACGCCCCCGTCGGCCTGCTCCGTGTACGTCACGGCCGTGCGGGCCGAGGCGGTGAGGTCGGCGCTGACGCCGTCGTCCTCGTAGAGCGAGAAGGCGCCGTCGCTGCCGGTCGCCGCCGTGAGCGTGAGCTCGGTCAGCGGGGTCGCGTCGTTCGCGACGTCGGTGCTCCGCGTCGCGACGACGCCGCCCGAGCGGACGAACACCGGCATGGCGTCGAGGCCGGTCGTGACGTCGGCGGTGGTGCCGCCGGCGTGCGTCTCGCCCGTGAACCAGTCCGTCCAGGTGCTGCCCTCGGGGAACCACACGCGGGTCGTGGCGGTCTCGCCGGGCGTCACCGCCGGGGCGACGAGCACGTCGGGGCCGAACAGGTACTCGCTGCCGGCCATGGCGTAGGCCTCCTGCTGCTCGGGGTACTGCACGTAGAGCGGCCGGACGACGGGCACGCCGGTGCGCGTGGCCTCCGCCGACAGCGTGTAGGTGAGCGGCATCAGCGCCTCGCGCAGGTTCAGGAACGACGTCGCGGAGGCGTCGGCCGCCGCGCCGTACTGCCAGGGCAGCCGGTCGCTGTGGTTGCTGTGCAGGCGGTCGATCGGCTGGAACGTGCCGAACTGCACCCACCGCGCGTAGAGGTCGTCGGCGAGCTTCGTGCTCTCGGCCTCCGCGCCCGGGAAGGTGGTGCCGCCGGTGTGGCCGCCGATGTCGTGGCTGATCGCCGAGAGGCCGGTCGCCGCCGACTCGCCGGGGGTGTAGCCGACCTGGGCCTGCAGCATCTGCCACGTCGACGTGGTGTCGCCGGTGAAGTGCAGCGTCGTGCGCTTGTCGGCCCACGGGCCGGTCGGCACCGGCTGCGGGTTGCCGTAGCCGCCCGCGGTCAGGGCGCCGTACGCCCGCGAGAAGGCGAAGCCTCGGCCGATGCGGTCGGCCGTGCGCTGCGCGTACTGGTCGTTGATGAACGCGTCGGGCGTGACGCCGGGCTGCGAGTAGCGCGACGCGTCGCTGCAGCACCAGTCGAGCCAGAACACATCGACGCCCTGGTCGGCGATCTCGTCGTGCAGGTCGAAGTAGGCCTGCAACTGTGCCGGGTCCGACCAGTCGAACAGGAAGCGGTCCCCGTCGGGGACGAGGTTCCCCTGCGCCGTGGCCTGGGCCGCGGGCAGCTGCGGGTCGCCCTGCGTGATGCTCGGGTGCACGTTGAGCGTGTTGTGGACGCCCTGCTCCTCGAGCCCGGCGAGGAAGCCCGCCATGTCGGGGAACCTCGTCTCGTCGACCTCCCAGCCGTTCCACTTGTCGGGCGCCTTGTAGTCGGTGTCGACGGCGAGCACGTCGAGCGGCACGCCCTCCTCGGCGAAGCGCGGCACGATCGTGTCGGAGAAGTCGGACTGCGTGCGGTCGTAGTACTCGGAGTACCAGACGCCGTAGGCCCAGCGGGGCAGCAGCACCGAGGGGCCGGTGAGGGTGGCCAGGTCGCCGAGGGCCGTCTCGTGGTCGTCGCCCGCGGCGAAGAGGTAGCCGTCCTGGCCCTCGGCGACGGGTCGCGGCGTGAGGGTCTCGGTGGCCTCGTCGTACTGCGCCGAGGCGCTGTCGTCGACGAGCGACCAGCCGTCCTGGTAGAGCAGGCCGGCGTTGGTGTCGACGGTGCCGTTCGCCGTGTCGAGGTCGCGACGGTAGCCGCCGAGCGCGGCGTGCGGGGCGAGCAGCGGCGCGGCGGCCGAGGCGACGGCGACGGTGTCGACGTTGAGCTGGCAGCTCGCGTCGTCGGGGCAGCCGACGGTGACGTCGTCCTCGCCCTCCGACAGGGTGACGGGCACGCTGACGGTCCGCCAGTGGTCCCAGCCGCTGGTGGGCTCGAGGGAGGCGGTGGTCACGGTGCCGGCACCGGTGCTGACCGAGACGGTGCGCGCGTCGGGCTGCGCGCTCGCGTAGCGGATCTGCAGCACGTGCTCGCCCGCGGGCACGCCCGTGACGTGCGCCGTGAACGACGCGCCGCGGCCGAGGCCGGCGGCGAACGCCTCGGCGGAGGCGCCGTCGTGGTCGTCGCCGACGCTCGCACCGCCGGCCAGGGCCGTCGTCTCGGCCTCGCACGGGGCACCGTACGCGCAGTCGACGGTCTCGACGGCGGCGGGCGCCTCGGCGGGGTACGCCGCGCCGGGCTCGACGACGGCGACGCCGTCGAGGTTGAGGTTGCCGGAGTCGCCGGAGGCGCGCTCGACGACGACGTCGTGCTCGCCCTCGGCGAGGTCGAGGGTCGCCCGGGCCAGCGCCCAGTCGTCCCAGCCCGCGGTCGGCGGCAGCGAGATCGTCTGCGCGGCGCCGCCGTCGACGCTGACGCTGAGGGTGCGCGTCGTGACCTGGCCGTCGCCGCCCTGCGAGTTCGCGTAGCGGAGGACGAGGTCGTGCGGGCCGGCCTGCTCGGCGGTCACCGAGAAGCTCGCGGCGTCGCCGACGCGCTCGAACCCGGCGACGAAGCCGTCGCCGGTCGCGCCGGTGTGGTTCGTGGCGGGGGCGAGCCCGACGAGGTCGAGGGTCTCGGCCTCGCAGCGGACGCCCACGACGCAGCGCGCGGGGTCGTCCTGCTGCCAGGGCGCGGCCACGACCTGCTGGCCCGAGCCCGTCGTGAGGCTGAGCTCCAGGTTGCCCTGGTCGAACGAGCCGGAGCCGATCTCGTACCGGACCCGCGCCTCCCCCGTGTCGATGGTCAGCCAGCCGTCGTCGCGCGTCGTGGTGAACGGCGTCGCTGCGAAGGAGTCGCGGCCCACGACGGTGAAGGTCGCGGCGTCGGTGAACGCGCCGCCCGGCGCGAACTCGGTGCGGATGAGGGTGGGCGACAGCACCTGGAAGCGGGCGTCGCCCTCGGTGACCGTCTGCGCCGCGGCCACCTCCCCGGCCGTCGGCGCCGCAGCGGCCGGGGCGACCGTGCCGAGGCCGGTGAGGGCGGCGAGGAGGCCCGCCGTCACGATCGAGGTGGTGGCGACCGTGCGGCGCCGAGGGGATGAGGGCATGCAGGACTCCGTCGTCCGAGGGGTGTGAGGGGAAGCGCGAGGTGATCGACAGCGATCCTGACAAGGTTGTCAGGGGCCTGTCAACGATCGATGCGCGTGAATGGGAGCTGTGACTGTCCGCGGAACGCAGTAGTTCACGTCGTTAACCATCTGGACCCCCATCGATGCGACGATGTGGCCGTGCCCGCGACGCCGGCACATGCCCGGTTCACGGCGGGCAGACACCGCAGGAACAGGCAGCGCCGCAGGGCTGCCGGAGACGAGAAGCTCATGAGCTTCCACACCGCCAGGAGCCCCTTCACCGAGGTCCGCGACCGCGACCGCCAGGTCACCCTCTTCGTCGTCGCCACGTCGGCCGTCGCCACGTGCGGCACCTTCGTCGCCGGGGTGCTGTTCGTCCTCGGCCTCTCGTGACCACCGCCCTCGCGGCGCTCCGCCACGAGGAGCTGCTGCGTGCCGTGTCGGCTCGGCTGGTCGGCGCCGTCGAGCTGACGGCCGCCGAGCTCGAGGGCTACTGGGGCTGACGGCGACGGGGCGGGCGTCGCCCGCGCGGGCTCAGGACGCGTGCCGCGCCGTCCACGCGACGAACGGGGCGGTCGCGTCGTCGGCCGTGCCGTGCTCGGCCGGCAGGGCCCTGTCGTCGATGCCCTTCGCGTACTCGTCGTAGAACGTCGCGAGCGACATGAGGCGGTTGCCGTCCTCGTAGTGCTCGCCCTCCTCCTCGCGCGACACCGCGTAGACGACGCGGTCGGGCTGCGCGTAGTAGAGCGCGCCGAGGCACATCGGGCAGGGGTAGGCGGTGACGTACGCGACGACGCCGCGCAGGTCGGTGATGCCCTGCTCGGCGGCCGCCCTGATCGCGCGGATCTCGGCGTGGGCGGTCGGGTCGCCGGTCTGGGCGACGTGGTTCACGGCCTCGACGACGACCTCGCCGTCACGGACGAGGAGGCACGCGAACGGCTTGCCGCCCGCCTCCACGTTCTCGAGGGCGCGCTGGACGCTGAGGGCGGTGAAGGTGTCGTCTCTGTCGGTCATCGGTCGAGACTGCTCCCCCCTTCCTCGGAGGTGGCCCCGGAGCGCACCGTGCCGTGCCGTGCTGGGGCGGACGGGGTTGAGTGGCATGGTCAACGAGAGGACAGCCCGTGAAGTACATCGTCTACGGCGAGAACCGAGTCATGACCGGCGACGCGATCGCGGAGGCGGTGCTCGCGTACGCGGCCGCGCTCGGCCAGAACGGCACCACCGACATCGTCGAGGTGCCCACGGCCGACGAGGACGGCGTGGCGGTGACGGCCGAGCTGCTGCTCGGCCCGGCGAGCCAGGTCATGGTCGAGGTCGCCCCCGAGGACGCCCTGCAGCCCGAGGACGACGCCCTCGTGGCCGAGCTCGTCCGGCGCACCGCGGCCGTGGGCGGGGCGCGCTTCGTCGACGCCGCCTCGGGCCACTCGCAGGACGAGGAGGACACGCACGGCACGCCGGCGCCCGGCCCCAACGACCCCTTCCCGACGAGGTCGCGGCCCGCGGAGGGCTGAGCGACAGCTCCGGGTGGGAGGTCTCGAGCAGCATCCGGGGTGGCGGTGGAGTCGCGGGTCAGCAGCGAGGATCGTCACGACGCACCCGCGCCGCCCCGTCCAGCCCCATCCCGTCCCGTTCAGCCAGGAGGCACCATGACCACCCCCACCCGCGCCCTCGTCGTCGTCGACGTCCAGCAGGAGTACTTCGACGGTCCCCTCGAGATCCAGCACCCGCCCGTCGCCGACTCGCTGGAGCGGATCGGGGCGGCGATCGACGCCGCCGCCGACGCCGGGACCTTGGTCGTCGTCGTGCAGCACACCGCCGGCGAGGGCGCTCCGGTGTTCGACCCCAACACGGACCGCTTCGCGCTGCACCCCGAGATCGAGCGGCGTCGGCGGGACGACTGGCACACCGTCACGAAGCAGTACAGCTCCGTGTTCGCGCACACGGACCTCCTGGGCGTCCTCCGCGACTCCTCGGTCGACACCGTCACCCTGGTCGGCTACATGACCAACAACTGCATCGTCGCGTCGGCCGCCGACGCCGAGGCGCACGGCGTGGCCGTGGAGGTCCTCTCCGACGCGACGGGGGCGATCAGCATCGCGAACGCCGCCGGCACCGTCGACGCCGAGACCGTGCACACGACCCTGATGGCGCTGCTGCACTCGAACTTCGCCGCCGTCGCGACGACGGACGCGTGGACGGCCGCCCTCGGTGCCGGCCAGCCGCTGGAGAAGAGCGACCTCGCGACGTCGGGGGCCGCGGGCGCGGAGGCCGCCGCGGCCCGCTGATGCCCGCCGGGTGGGTCGACGGATCGGACCACCGCCGCTCGAGCCCCGTGCGGACGCGCGCACGGCCTGCGTCTCGACCATCAGACCGGTCACGGCGCCGCCGGCCAGCTCCAGAAGTCGCCGCGCACGTCGAGACCGTGCCCCGAGTCCTCGATGTAGACGCTGATGCGGCGGGGGTCGAGGAAGGTGCCCGGGATGCTGTCGCCGAGCTCCGTCTCGAGCTCGGCCCTCAGCTGCTCCTGCATCACATCGTCGGCCGGTTCGACGTCGAAGACGGTCCAGCAGCCGCCTGACACGCACTCCTCCTTCGCTGATGTGACCACGGCCGTCACGGGGAAGCCCATCGGCGCCTCACTGGGCGCATCGCCCTCGGTCGCCCCCATCGCTTGCAGTGCGTAGCGCCCGAGGAGCAGGACGACGGCCGTCGCCGATCCCGCTCCTGCTCAGGGCTGTGGTGCTGCCGGCGGCGGTGGTGCCCGGCATCTCGGTCCTCTCCTTCGGTGCCCGGCCGAAGGCGATGCGGGGCACGGGGATCGAGCAGTGAGGGCGTCGTCGTGGTTCTCGGGGAGTCCTCGAGCCAGGCCCAGCCTGGGCTATGGTGTGCAGCACATGGTCATCCGGCAGCTCCTTCTTCGCCGCGACGGGTCCTAGCTAGGTAGGCGCCCCCGTCGCGGTGGACGTGCTGCCTGCGCACATCCCCTTCGCACGGAGCGCTCATGACCACCACCCCTCTGCCGTCTGACACGTCCCAGATCTGGCGTCGCAACCTCCTCGTGTGCGCGCTCGGCTCGTTCACGACGATCATCGGCATGACCCTGATCCTGCCGATCCTGCCTCTCTACGTCCGAGACCTCGGCGTCGAGGACAGGGCAGCCGTGACCCTCTGGTCCGGCATCGCCTACGCCGCCACGTTCCTGACCGCGGCTCTCACAGCCCCACTCTGGGGCTATCTCGGTGACCGCTTCGGACGCAAGCCGATGCTGATCCGCGCAAGCCTCGGCATGGCGATCGCCATGTCGCTCATCGGACTCGCCCAAGACGTCACACAACTCGTGCTCCTGCGCCTGCTGGTCGGCCTCCTCGGCGGCTACGCCTCCGGATCGACCATCCTGGTCGCCGCTCAGACCCCCAGAGACCGCTCCGCGTGGGCGTTGGGCACCCTCTCCTCCGCCATCATGGCCGGCACCATCGCAGGCCCTCTGATCGGCGGAACCCTCGCACAGACGATCGGCGTTCAGGGAGCGTTCCTCGCGACCGGCGGTCTGATCTTCCTCGCCTTCCTCGGAACGACCCTGTTCCTGAAAGAGGCGCCCCGGCTCGATCGCCGAACGGAGAAGTCCAAGCCGTCGAGCTCGTGGGCCGCCGTCCCCTACAAGCTGCCGGTCATCGCTCTGCTCAGCCTCTCGACCCTGCTGATGTTCGCGACCATCTCAGTCGAACCGATCATCGCCGAGCACGTCCGCTCCCTCACCGGTTCAGCCGACGACACCGCCCTCTACGCCGCAGTCGTGTTCTCCATCACCGCGTTCGGCACGATCCTCTCCGGTCCTAACCTCGGCAAACTCGCTGACCGGATAGGCCACATGCAGGTCCTCACCCTGAGCCTAATCGCCGCGACGCTCTTCCTCGCCGCGCAAGCGGTCGTCGATGACCTGATCGCCTTCGCGATCCTGCGATTCCTCACCGGGATCGCCCTCGGCGGCATCACCCCCACAGTCGTCGCGACGATCCGCCGACTTCTCCCCGACACGAGCGTCGGACTGGTGCTGGGCTACAACGTCTCGGCCCAGTACATCGGCCAAGTCGCCGGCCCCGTCCTCGCCGGATGGCTCGGAGGCATCGCAGGCACCCACTCAGTCTTCAGCGCCACCGCGATTATCACAGCCCTCGGGCTCATCAGCGCCACAGCCATCCGGCGACACTTCCGACACCAACTCGCCGCGCGGGAGGCCTGAACGCGTGAGGTGCTCAGGTCACTGAGGGCGCGAAGCGAGGGTCACGACGTCGAGCCCTCCTCTCCTGCGTCACTAAGCTGGAGTTGAGCGATCGGCGTTTTACCAGTCGCTCAGGGGCCCGGGACTCGCATGCCCGTGATCGGGGAGGAGATCGTCGTGGTGTCCGGTCGGCCAGGCCTCAAACAAGTCGCCGCGGTGGCAGGCGTCTCGCACATGACCGTCTCGCGCGTACTGAGCGGCCACCCGAACATCAGGGACTCCACTCGCGCAAAGGTGCTCAAGGCAGTCGACGAGCTCAACTACCGACCCAACGTCGCGGCTCGATCGCTCGTCACGCAGCGCACGGAGCGCATCGGCGTGCTGGTCGAGAGCGGAGACGCCTTCGGTCCTTCGAGCACCCTGCGTGCCATCGAGCGGGCCGCGCGGTCGAGGGGCTATTCAGTGACGTCCGTCGCACTGCGAGACGAACGGGACATGACTCCGGTCGACGCCGTCGAGCACTTGACGGGGCTGGGCATCGACGCCCTGTGCATCATCGCGCCGCGCTCCTCGTCCGTGGCGACCCTCCGCACCATCGAGATCGGGGTCCCGACACTGGTGGTGAAGTCCGAGGACGACCCGACCTTCCTCACGGTCTCGGTCGATCAACAAGCGGGCACAGCGGAGGCGGTCGACCACCTCGCGTCGCTGGGGCATCGTGACGTCCTGCACCTCTCCGGCCCTCTGGACTGGCTCGACGCTCGATCTCGTGAACGTGCTTTCCACGCGCGCGCCAAGTCCTGGGGGATGCGAGAACGCCCCATAGTCGTCGGCGACTGGACGCCCGACTCCGGCTACGAGTTCGCCGCGAGCCTGACCTCGGTCCCGGAGTTCACCGCGATGGTCGTCGCCAACGACGACATGGCCCTCGGCGTGATCCACGGTCTCGCCGAACGGGGGATCCGTGTTCCGCAGGACGTCAGCGTCATCGGCTTCGACGATCTGCCCAGCGCTCGCCACATGCTGCCTCCGCTGACGACGGTGCGGCAGGATTTCGACAAGCTGGGGACGACGGTCTCAGACGTGATCCACGCCCACGTGCACGGCCAGGAGATCCCCCGGCGCACACGCATCGCGACACAGCTGGTGGTTCGCGACTCCACTGCGCCGCCGCGCGCCTGATCATCGTGAGGTGATCCGTCGTCAGCTGTCGCGTATCATCGGCGACACCTCGGCACGGCAGCCCCGATGCCGTGCCGCACACGATCCGAGGGCGGCACGTGGATCTGCAGTCGACGGCGACTCCTGGTTCTCCCCACCCGACGGTGGAGATGGTCGGGATCGACGTCGTCTTCACCTCGGGCCCGGCTCTCACCGGCGCACGTCTGTGTCTGGCCCCGGGAGAGATCCACGGGCTGATGGGGCAGAACGGCGCTGGCAAGTCGACGCTGATCAAGACCCTCACAGGCATTCATCGTCCCGACGCCGGAACGGTCACGGTGGACGGCGTCGAGCGCCGCTTCTCGGGGCCGGCGGACGCACGATCGGCCGGCATCTCGGCGGTGTTCCAGGATGAGTGGCTCACGGACAACCTGAGCATCGGCGAGAACATGATGCTCGGGCACGAGGTCCGTGGCCGCTTCGGCATCTCCTGGTCGCGTACCCACCAGCGAGCAGCCGAGGTGCTGGGAGAGCTCGGAATGGGAGCCGTCGATCCGCGAGCATCCGTGCGCTCGCTGTCGCCGGCGCTCCGCCAGCTCGTGGCCATCGGTCGGGCGATGATCGACCGCCCCCGCGTCCTCGTACTCGACGAACCGACCTCGAGTCTCGACCTCGACGACGTCGTCCGGCTCTTCGCAGTCCTGAGACGCCTGCGCGACAGCGGTGTGGCGATACTGTTCGTCTCGCACTTCCTGGAACAGGTCTTGGCCCTGAGCGACCGGATCACCGTGCTGCGCGACGGCAGCACGGTCGGCGAATACCCCGCGCACTCCATGGACCGGGCCGAGCTGATCGCCTCGATGCTCGGCGAGGACATCGAGGCGCTACGGCGGATCGGCGCAGACCGCCGCCAGCATCGCCGGCAGCCCGTCGGCCCGCCGATGTACCAGGCTCTCGGCCTCGGCCGTCGAGGAGCGGTCGCACCGACCGACTTGGAGCTGCATCGTGGCGAGATCGTCGGCTTCGCCGGGCTGCGAGGCTCCGGTCGCACGGAGATGGCCTCCCTGCTCAGCGGCGCCGATCGCTTCGATCGCGGACGCGTCCTGATCGACGGTGAGCCCACGCAAGTTGCCGAACCCCGCTCGGGCATGCGGAATCGGATCGCGCACGCGAGCGAGAACCGCCACGAGGACGGCATCATCAGCGAGCTTTCGGTCCGCGAGAACATCGTGCTCGGCATCCAGGCGCTTCGCGGTTGGTCTCGACCCCTCTCTGCCGCCGAGACCGACGGCCTCGTCCGTGCCTACGTCGACTCGCTCGACATATCGCCGGCGGATCCCGACCTCCTGGCCAAGTACCTCTCCGGCGGCAACCAGCAGAAAGTCGTGCTGGCACGGTGCCTGGCGACCATGCCTCGACTCCTCGTGCTCGACGAGCCGACCAAGGGGATCGACGTGGCCTCGAAGGTCGACATCCAGGCCCATGTCGTGAAGCTCGCGACGGACGGCGTCGCCATCGTCTACATCTCGTCCGACCTCGACGAAGTCGTTCGCCTCAGCGATCGCATCGTCGTGTTCAAGGACCGCGAGAAGATCGGCGAGGTCAGCAACGGCCCGTGGCTGACGGTCGACACGATCGTCGAGATGATCGCCGCCGACC
Organism: Frigoribacterium sp. Leaf164; assembly: GCF_001423665.1. Lineage (NCBI taxonomy): Bacteria > Bacillati > Actinomycetota > Actinomycetes > Micrococcales > Microbacteriaceae > Frigoribacterium > Frigoribacterium sp. Leaf164. Next base: position 212,565 of record NZ_LMOX01000001.1, on the reverse strand, counting down.
GCTGAGGGGGAAGCGACGGGCAGACCGAGTGGGCCAGTTCGCTCGCGCTGACCCCCGTTTGGGTGTTACCGTGAACATCACTGACAGCCTCAGCCCTCCTCAGCAATGACGCCGAACTAGGAGCACGTGTGATGAAGCCCTTCCTGCGACCGCTCGTCCTCGCGACGACCGTGGCCCTCATGGCTCCCGTGTTGGCGACGTCGTCAGCGTCCGCCGCTACAGCCCAGGGTGACGCCCCGGCAGATGCTGTCGGTGCATCGGGTGAGATCCTTCGATATGCCTTCGACGCCGATGCGGGCACATCTGTCCTCGACAGCTCTGGACATGGTCGGGACGGGGAGCTCGTCGCAGGCGGTACGTGGAACGACGGTGCTCTGCAGCTCGACGGCGTCGACGACTTCGTCAGGCTCCCGGACGACCTGCTCGCCGATGTCACCGACATCACCGTCGAGGCCGACGTCTGGATCGACCCCGCCCAGGCTTCCCCCTACTTCCTCTACGGGCTGGGCAACACGACGGCCGGAGCAGGCGACGGATACCTCTTCACCTCCGGAGACGACTACCGCACCAGCCTGACCACCGGCAACTGGACCACGGAGCAGACGGTGTCGCAGAGTGCAGCAGTGCCGCGCGGCACCTGGGCGCACCTCACGTACACGCTCGCCGGAACGACCGCCACCCTCTACCTCGACGGGGTGAAGGTGGGCAGCTCGACCGTGACCATCGATCCGAAGGACATCGGAGCCGGCAGGACGACGGCCAACTACATCGGCCGTTCGAACTACGACGCTGACAATCGCTTCCGAGGCCAGATCCGAGAATTCGCGATCTACGACCGAGCGCTGAGCCCGGCCGAGGTGCTCTCCGCCTCCGGGAACACGACGACCCTGTCCGACGTGACGATCGGCGGAGACGTCCTCAAGACCGCGCCGATCATCGACTCGGTCAACCGAGTCGTCACCTTGCCGGTGAAGCCCGGTGTCGCGCTGACCTCCCTGGCTCCCACCTACACGACCGCGGCCGGCGTCGTCGCCAGCCCCGCCTCCGGGACCGTGCGCGATCTGTCCACACCTCAGCGGGTGGTGCTGACGCCGCTCGACGGCAGTTCGACGACCACCTGGACGCTGAAGGCGATCTCGATGGGGAGCCCCTCCATCCCCGGGCTCTACGCCGACCCCAACATCGCCGCCTTCGGAGACACCTACTACGTCTACGCCACGACCGACGGCGTCCCCGGCTGGGGCGGCAACCAGTTCTGGGTGTGGTCGTCGAAGGACCTCGTGGACTGGACCCGCTCGGACCGACCGATCCTGACACTCGACGGTGCGAACGGGAACGTCCCCTGGGCGGCCGGCAACGCCTGGGCACCGACGATCTCGGAGAAGAACGGCAAGTATTACTTCTACTTCTCCGGCCACAACGCCGCGCTCGACCGCAAGACGATCGGAGTCGCCGTCGCCGACAGCCCGACAGGCCCCTTCGCCGCGCAGCCGACGGCCATGATCACGAACGGCGAGGCCGTGAACTCCGGGCAGGCCATCGATCCAGCCGCGTTCACCGACCCGGCGACGGGCAAGAGCTACCTCTTCTGGGGCAACGGAGCTCCCGTCTACGCCGAACTCGCCGACGACATGCTCTCGATCAAGGTGGACACCATCAAGCGGATCGACGGCCTGACCGACTTCCGTGAGGGCGCCTTCGTCAACGTGCGCAACGGGCTGTACCACCTGACGTACTCCATCGACGACACGGGGTCCGAGAACTACAGGGTCGGGTACGCCACCGCGACGAGCATCGACGGCCCCTGGACCTACCGAGGTGTGGTCCTCGAGAAGGATCCTGCCCTGGGCATCCTCGCCACGGGCCACAACTCGGTCATCAACGTGCCGGGCACCGACGACTGGTACATCGCCTACCACCGCTTCGCCTTCTCCGGCGGCGACGGCACGCACCGTGAGACGACGATCGACCGGGTCACGTTCTCTCCGACGACCGGCCTCATGGAGAAGGTGCGACCGACACTCGAGGGCGCCGGCGCTCAGGAGATCGCCGACGTGGCCGTGCCCGCGGTCACCGTCGCCGCCTCGAGCAGGACGCGCTGCGTACAGGGCAAGGTCTTCCTCTCGGTAACCGTCACCAACCCGAACACCTTCGCGATCAAGGTCGTCATCACCTCGGCCCACGGCGTCAAGACGATCGACGAGATCGGTGCCGGGAAGAGCGCCACGCACGCGTTCACCACCCGCGACGCGAGCGTCGCCGGGGGACAGGTGAGCGTGACCGCCACGGCTTTCGTCTCGGGCGAGCCCGCGACGACCAGCGCTGTCGCCCCCTATCCCGCTGCTGGCTGCCGCTGACCCCTGTCCCACCCTCACCACCCCACCGCGTCGGCGATGCTGCCCACGCAGAACGGAGACACCCGAGATGAACACCCGCTCCCTCCTCGCCCGCGGAGCCGTCGGCCTGACCGGAGGCATGCTCCTCCTCGGCGTCGCCGGCACGGCGGCCGCCGCAGAACCTGAGATCGGCACCGACGACGTCGACGTCACCGTCCAGATCGCACCCCTCAGCGGAGGAGGCGCTCTCGCGATGTCCGTGGCGGGCACCTCGACCGCGCTGGCCGAGAACGGCTCGACCGGCGTGATCCGCCAGTTCACCGGGACCCTGCCCACCGTCACCGTGACCGACACCCGCGATCCCGCCGACATCCCCGCGGACGCTGGCTGGTACGTCCTGGGGACCGCGACCGACTTCGTCTCCTCGGACGGCCTGAGCACGATCGGCGCCGAGAACCTCGGCTGGGCTCCGAACCTCATCGACGGGGGCGATAGTGGCCTCGTCGCCGAGGGCGACGTCGTCGACACCGCCATCGATGGTGGGCCCGACGGTGTCGGCCTCGTCGACCAGGAGCTCCTCGCGATCACCGACGACTCCGCCGGCATAGCGAGCGAGGGGTCGTGGACCGCCGACGCGGCGCTCACCCTGAAGACGCCGACGACCGTCGACGCCGGCGACTACAGCTCCACGATCACGCTCTCCCTGTTCGAGTAACTTCCACGAGGCACGCCCTCGTCCCCCGTCAGCCGTGAGCGGCCGGGCACCTCGTGCCCGGCCGCTTCGTGCGTCCTACTCAAGATCAAGAGGTTTCCATGACCGGTCCACGCCGATCCTCTTCCGGCGGGCGCCGTCCGGCGACGCGCCTCCACGCGCTCTCCGGGTTCGTTCTCGTCGGTCTCGTCACCGGGGGGTTCGTCGCGGCGGCCGCTCCGGCCGCGTCAGCCGCGTCAGCCCCCCAAGGCGTGACGTGGGCGGTGAGCCCCGCCACGGACGGTGCTCCGGACGAGCGGTCCTGGGTCGAGCTCGACCTCGGCCCCGGTGCCACCGCCTCCGACGAAGCTGCCGTCCGCAATCTCAGCGACGAGACCGTGACGTTCCGCATCGACGCGGCAGACGGCTACTTCACGGACGCGGGCCGCTTCTCCATGCTCCCCTCGGACAGGCCGTCGACGGACGCCGGCACGTGGATCTCCGCTCCCGAGACGGTCACCGTCGAGCCCGGAGCGACGGGCATCGTCCCGTTCACGGTCTCGGTGCCCTCGGATGCCGAGCCCGGAGACCACGCAGCCGGCATAGCGGCGTCCCTGGTCTCGGTCGGCGCCGGCGCCGGAGGCGCGTCCGTCGGGGTCGAGAGCCGCATCGGCTTCCGCGTGATGACCAGGGTGACCGGCGACGTCGTTCCGGCTGTCGCCGTCGACGGCATGCGGGTCGACTACCAGATGTCGTGGAACCCCTTCGCCGCCGGGTCGCTGACCGTCGAGGCCGACATCGTCAACACCGGCAACGTCCGCCTCGTCCTCGACGGGACCGTCCGCGCACAGGGATCTTCCGCGCCGATCGTCGCCGACGACGCCGCGCGACAGGAACTGCTGCCGGGCGACCGCAGGGCGGTGTCGATCCCGCTCAGGAGCGTCTGGCCCCTCATCGTCGCGAGCGCCGAACTGCAGGTCGCCCCCACGGTGGTTTCACCGGACGGAGGGGAGGCCGTCGATCTGGAGCCGGTCACCGCTACGGCGACGGCGGCCGCAGTTCCGTGGTCACAACTGCTCGTGGTGCTCGGAACGGCACTCGTCCTCTCGGCTCTCCTCGCGGGTCGCTCACGCTCGCGCAGCCGTGTCGCCGCGCTCGTGCGGCAGGCCAAGGAGGAAGGCCGCCGGGAGGGCGCGCATCCCGGTCGTGCAGAGGGAGTGACCGCGAACGCGGACGATCGCTGAGCCGCTCGGCGCCTCGATGAACGCGAACGACGAAAGCCGCCCCTCGGGGCGGCTTTCGCGTGTGGCTCAGAGTCCGGGAGGGCTCAGGGGACGAGCCGGAAGGTGGCGTCTGCGTACTCGGAACTGGACAGCGGGTCGATCCGCAACGAGAAGTCCCTGTGCCGCAGGTACCTGGTGGGGTAGTTGTAGCTCTGGAACGAGGACCAGGAAGGGTCGGAGAGACCCGCGACCTTCTTGAACGTCGCGTCAGCCGCGAAGCCGGCGCTGCCGTCGTTGGCGTTCAGGACGACCGAGAAGTTCGAGTGCCGAAGGTACTGTCCGGGGAAATTGACCGACTCGAAGGAGACAGCGCTCGGATCGGCCAGACCGGGAACGATCTTCCACTGCGAGTCCTGCTGGGGGTCGAAGGGGAACGCATCGATGCGCGCAGCCCCGCCTTGGTGGCGGACGTAGCGGTCGGGGAAGTTCGACGACTTGAGGCGGGTCGAGCTGCTCTGCCCGTACTTCGTGGTCAAGCCGTTGTACTCGGTCGACGTGATGGGTTGGATGCTGTTGTGCTTGGAGCCGATGGGCGCCGTGAAGTTCCGCTGGCTGAGCGGCGTCCACGAGCCAGTCGTGACGCTTCCCTGCCAGACGTTGAACTTGTTGTTGGGGCAGTAGTTGTCACCCCAGAGCCACCAGGAGTTGGGGTCTGACAGAGATCGAACGACGGTGGGCGCCTCGACGCAGCCACCCTGGTACAGGCCGGTCGTGTAGGGGGTGAACGAGCCCGGCGTGAGGGACGACGAGCGGGCGCCCATGAGGCCGGTCTGGTTGGGCGCAGGGGAACGGTAGTAGAGGTAGTTCACTCCGTTGATGTCGGTCTGCACGTCGGAGTCGATGACACCGCCCTGGCCGTTGTTGTCGAAGAACGTCACGGGCGCCGTCGTCGTGACGAAGTCGGATGTGTAGACGACGAGGATCGTGCCGAAGGGGCCGCCCGTAGGACTCGCGCTGAACGTGATGCCGTACTGCGCTCGTGCCGGGTCCCAGAAGATCGCAGGTGCCCACGTGAACGAGTTGGGGTTCGCGCTGTTGATGTTGAGCAGCCGGTCGCTCGACCAGTTGACCAGGTCGGGCGAGGTCCAGATGTGGATCGAGGGGTTGGCTGCCCCGAAGTTCTCGTTCTTGAGGTCCGTCGCCGTCATCACCCAGCTGCCGTCCTGCAGTCGGAAGAGGAACGGGTCGCGGATCCCCTTCGTGCCGAGCGTCGGGACGAGGATCGGGGCGTTGTCGTTGAGGGCCGTCCATTCGAGCGCGTCCTTGCTCACGGCGAGGTGCACGTTGTTGGAGTTGCCGGACCCGTTGGGGCTCTCTCTGAAGTACGCCATGACGTAGGCGCTGTTGGCTGTCGCTGCTTCAGCGGGGGCTGTCTGCGGCGACGCCACGATGAACGCGCCGATCATGGCGGCGGATGCGGCGATGGTCCCGAGACGGCGCCGCCACGAGCTGCGGCCGGGGCCGGCGATGGAGTTCGATCTTGTTGACATGGTTCGCTTTCTAGGGTGGTTCAGTGGGGTCTATCGGGGGTGGGGACGTCTGACGTCGCCGTGGGGAATGTGCTGAGAATGCCTCCTTAGACGTGAGCGGGTGAGTCACGGCGGCGGCGTGCATCGCGCCGAGGCCGACTTCTAGGTGATCGTGAAGGCATTGCCGTTGATGACCAGGACGTCGTCGTCGGACCCGGAGCTCCCGTCGACGAGGTCCCTGTCGAGGTCTCCCCTCAGACGCGACAGACGACCGCCGATCGGCCCGCCTGCGCTCTCCCCGCTCATCCGCAGCTGCGCGACGCGTACGCCACGCTCTCCCGCGAGGTGCCCGTGGTGGACGTCGCGGTGATCGCGACCGATCCCGACGTGATGGACGCTGCCCGCGTCGTCGTGGCAGTCGCGCCCGACGCTCCCGGAGCGACTCCCTTCACGGTCTTCGACCCGAAGGACGTCGCGGTGGCGACGTCGATGGCCGAGGTGCCCGTGTTCTTCACCACGGTGGTGATGACGACCTTGCCGCTGATGCACCGCGTCGTCACGACGGCGCTCACGGAGGGTCGCGACAGGACGGTCACCGTGGTCGTCACCGCACGGTTGGCGGGCGCCACCTCCTCGTCGCGCGTCACGTCGAGCACAGGGCGGCCGTCGGCGGCGTAGTGGATGCGGACGAGCCGCGTGTCCCTGCCGTCCCCCCCGACCCCGTTGCCCCACGTGTGGTACACGAACACGTCGTTGCCGTCCTCGTCGCGTGTGACGGACCCGTGGCCGGGTCCTTGCTCGTACGCGCGGTAGTCGACGACTCCGTCCGGCATGGGGACGCTCTTCAAGAGCGGAGCGTCGTACTTGGTCCAGCTGGCGATGTCGGTCAGGTCGCTGCCCTCCTTCGCCCAGGCACCGCCGACGATGTACTTCGGGCTGACGCCGCTGCTGGAGTAGACGAGCGTGATCTTGCCGTCACGCTGGATCGCGAACGCCCCTTCAGACAGATGGTCCTCGAACGAGAGCGACGGGACGATGATCGGTGTCGGCTCGCCGATGACGCGAGTCGGATCGCTCGGATCGACCTTCGCGATCCAGGTCGCGGGGTCGCTGGCGCCTCCGTCGACGTAGCGCTGCGACCAGGCGTAGTAGGCGGTCCCGCCGGACTCGAGATAGGTCATGTCCAGGCTGATGTTGCGCCCCGTGCCGGCTCGTCCGAGGGCGCTCGAGTCGCTCCTCAGGACTGCGCGGGGCGCCGACCAGTCAGCCGGGTCCGCAGGGTCTCCCCCGTCGCGCAGCTGCATGATGTGGGCCTGCACCGTGTACCACGCGGCGTCCTGGTTCGACTGGTCGTTCCCCGGGTTGAAGCACGGGGCGAACAGGATCGACAGCTTGCCGCCGATCTCGTGGATCTCGGGGGCCCAGTAGCAGCCCGCGATCACCTTCCCCTCGGCGGTGCGGTCCATCCGCGTCCTGCGGTTGAGCAGGTCGACCTCCCTGGCACGCCCGCCGTCGTCGTCGCTGAGCTGGTCGATGCTGTCGGCCACGCGGATGGGGAGGTGCTCGGAGGCGATGTTGTCGTTGCCCGTGTCGTCGGTAGCCGTGAAGAGGTACTGCGTCTTCCCGTCGCGCTCGTACCGGTAGATGGTCGGGTCGGCGCGGTTGTAGGCGAACGGCTCGTCGTACTGTCGCTGGCGGACGGTGCCCGAGAGGTCGTACGTCCCCGGGCCCTTCGTGCCGATGTCCGCGAGCTGCTGCGGGTCCCAGTCGACGCCGAGGCTGCCGGTCGAGCCGTCGGCGTACGACAGGCGGGCCTTCGCCTCCGTGAGGGCGATCACGTCCCCTTGCTCGATCGTCTGTGGCGCGACGGACGATCCGGTGTTGACCGTGCGGCCGAAGGCCTTCGTCAGCGCGTCGGCGGTCGAGGCGGAGACAGCCAGCGCACCGCCCGGGACCGCGTCGGCGACACGCCCGGCGAATGCGGACAGGTCGGCGGTCGCCACGGTCGCGGGGCTCCCGCCGAGGACCGGTCCGCGGTTCCCGTCGGTCACGACGACGCTCCGGCGGCCGCCGTCCTTCGGCCAGAAGGCCTGCGTCCGGAGCTCCGTGCGGGCCAGATCCGTGACGGTCGTGTACTTCGCTGCTCCCGCTGCATCCGTCCACGAGACCAGGTAACGCTCCTGGTCGCTGTCGTAGACAGCGCGGGGCGAGGCGACGCCTCCGGTGGTGCCGAGATCGATGAGGCCGAGCTCGGTGAAGTCGGTCGCGGTGGCGTCGGTGGCCTTGAAGACCAGAGCGCTGGAGGTCTCGGTGCCGTCAGGTCCGCCTCCCTCGCGGACACGGGTGGCGAGCACGCCGACGGTCCCGTCGGCGAAGGTGAAGAGCGACGGAGCCGCGACGGCACGGTTGTCCACCTTGTCGGTCCCGACGAAGACGCCCTCGGCGAAGAGGACGCCCCCGTTGCCGGCGAGGGGTGCCGATGTGTCGACGGACGACCCGAGAGCCAGGTGCACGCTGCGGGCGACCGTGTCCTGGTTGGCCTTCAGCTCGCCGGTGGGCGTCCGCGTGTAGGCGACGACGGTCTTCCCTGAGGTGGCGCTGAGGACGGTGGTGCGGAAGGTCTTCGTCAGCGTGGTGCTGCCGACCGCCACGGAGGCGGTGAGCGAGATCGCCTGGTCGGATGCCGTGTCGTTGACGAGGCGTCCCCCTGACAGGCCGCTGCCGTCGGCGCTCCACGACACGGTGTACCCGGCGATCGTGGGCAACGTGGTGCCGGACGCGACGGTGGGGGGAACGACCAGGGCGGTGCGCAGGCGTCCTGTCGCGTCGGCCTCGGTGTCGGCCACGACGGTCACGGAGCGCGCGGTGCCGGTCGCGGCGGATCCCGCGAAGGTCGCGCTCGGCGTGAGGGTGACCACGGCGTTCGCTGTTCCGGGTGCCGGTCGGCGCACGGTCCCGTCGGCACCGATGACCGACGGGTCGCTGCTCGACCAGGTCAGGAGGGAGCCGCCCGCGCCGCGGGTCGGGAGGGCGATGTCGCCGGTGACGGGCTGGGTGACCGAGAACGTCGCCGCAGCGGCATCGGAGCCCGCGACGACGGAGGCGGCGGGAGCCGCGTCCTCACGCACCTGCTCCTGCGACAGGGCACTGGAGTACACGTGCACGTCGTCCATCGCGCCCGCGAAGAGGGGGTCAGGGCCGTAGAGCGACTTGCCCAGCAGTCCGGAGGCGGTCGAGGTGCCGACGGTCGCCGCGCCGGTCGCGGAGGTCGGGGTCGTCTGCGCGAGCCGACCGTCCACGTAGGTCGACACGCTGACTCCGCTGCGGAGCACGACGGCGACGTGGCTCCAACGGTCGGACGCCGCGGGGCCGGTGTCCGCTGCGCGCTGCTCAGAGCCGTCCTTCACCGCGCCGATGAGGTTCCCGCCGCACTGCGGGGTGGCGAAGAGGTACCGCTCGGTCGACTGCCCGAGGGCGTACGCCCAGCTGCAGCTCTGGCCGCCGTCCCATCGCAGCCAGGCTGACACGGTGAGGTCGGCGGTCGACGTCGAGGTCAGTCCAGGCGCGATCTCGGCGAATGCAGCAGAGCTCCCGGCGACGCCTCCGGGTAGACCGAGGGCGCGATCGTTCCCGCCTCGCGGACCCACGACCGTCGTGGCGCCGCTCCCGCGCACCGTGGCGGATCGGTTCCCGACCGAGTCGGTGAAGGCCGTCCCCGCGGTGACGGGGGCGCCCGCGGCGCTCGTCGAGGCGAAGTCGTAGGAGAGGATCGGGCCGGGTACGGCGGCCTGCGCGGGTGCGCCGCTGAGCGCAGCGCTCCCCGCCGTCAAGGTCGCGGCCACCATCAGGGCCGTAGTGCGTCGGAACAGCATCGTTCGTCAACTTCCGTGAGAGGTGCATCCGGGGAGCGCGGGCCGTTCGGTCCGCGCTCCCCGCTGGGCGGGAACCTCAGGCTCCCGAGTGCAGGAGATCCGAGAGAGCGGCTGCTCTCTCGGATCCCGTGCTAGCGGCAGACGATCGCCGCGTAGGGCGCCGTCACCGTCCGGGAACCGGACGCGGCCTTGGACGTGACGCTGAGCTCACCTGCCGCGATGGAGGCAGAGCGGCTGCTGAACGCCGCGGAGACGGTCTTCCCGGGGGCTACGCCTGTGAACGTCCTGCTCCCCCACGGCGAGGACATCGTCAGCTCGACGGTCGAGTCGCTGGCGTTGGTGCCGGTCCCCATCACCGTGACCTTGCCGGCGACGCAGCGGCTGGAGGCCGACGCCTGGACGGCCGGTCCAGGAGGCGCCGTCGCCGTGATCGTCGCGACCGCGGGGGTCGCTGCCGAGTTGGCGAGCTGTCCACGCACCTGGACGGTGTCGCCGGCCTTCTTCAGCGAGCTGAGGTCCGCGGTCTCCCAGGTCACGGCCACGGTCTCCCGGTGGCCGTCCTTGAAGGACGCCGCCACCGTCGCGGGGAGCGACACTGCGCTCGATCCGGCCTGCACCGTCCGTGCCACCGGGTCCACGGAGGTGACCAGGAGCGACGGGTTCCACTTGGCGGCGAGCGCGTCGCGCTCCTTGGCGGTGATCGAGACGACGGACCCGTGACGGGGCGAGGCCGGAAGCGAGAAGCTGCTGGGGATCGTCCACCGGATGTCGCCCTCGAGCGAGTCGGTGCCCAGCGGGATGTAGCCGCGTCCGCCGTAGTTGTCGGTCCAGAGGAAGTACTTGAACCCCGCCCGGTCGCCCTCGTTGGTCTTGAAGATCTCCGGACCCTCGACCTCGGGCGTTCCGGCGTCGCGCCCGATGCAGGTGTCGATGAGGCTCCACGCGCCGGAGGCCGTGGTGGCACGCAGGTCGGTGGACTTCTGTCCGATGATGTCGGGCGAGGGGCAGCCGGTGGTCTGGGTCGCCTTCGTGAAGCGGTAGTAGGTGTCGCCGTCCTTGAGCATCGTGGCGTCGATCAGCCCGTTGCCCTTGTTGAGCGAGGGAACGTCGGCGGCCTTGAACCACACCTCCGGAGTCGTGAAGTCACGGAAGTCGCGGGTGGTGGAGGTGAGGATCTGCGGTCCGTTGCCGTCCTCTACGTCCCGCGTGCTGTCCGTGAAGAGAGCCGAGGTCCAGTAGACGACGTAGGCGTCGATGGTGGGGTCGTAGGTGGCTTCCGGCGCCCAGGTCATGCCCGCGTTGGGCAGGTTGACCTCGACGTGGCGCTGCTGGCCCCAGTTGACGAGGTCGGTGGACTCCCAGATCTCGAGGTGGCGGCTGCCGCGGTTGGTCGATCCGCCGAAGCCGGTGGTGCCGACGGAGAGGTCGGTGGCCATCAGGAAGAACCTGTCGCCCTCCTTCGAGCGGAAGATGAACGGGTCGCGCAGACCCTTCGTGCCCAGGGTCGAGGTGAGGATCGGCTGCGCGTCGTTCAGGTTCTTCCAGGTCAGCGAGTCGTTGCCGTCCGACGTGGCGAAGCGGATCTTCTCGCCCTCGACGCTGTCACCGGTGAAGTAGGCGAACAAGTAAGCGTCGAGGTCGCTCGCGGCGACGGGGGCCGCGGCCGGCACGGTGCGCGTGAGCGTCCGCACGACGGGCGAGGCTCCCGCCACGGTCACCGTGGCGGTCAGGGTGACGGTCGTGTCGGCGGAGGGACGCGTGAGCGATCCCTTCGCGACCAGGTCGGGCGCCGTTCCCTTGTCGCCTGAAGTGATGACCGCCTCGTTCGACGAGGTCCAGCTGACGGCCGTGCCCGAGCTGCCGGGCCGCGAGGCCGTGGCTGCGACGTCAGCTCCGGTCGAGGGCAGGTCCAGGCTGCCGCGTACAGGTCCGGCGAGTGCGGGATCTGCGCTGATGGCGTCGGCCACGGCCCGGGCGAGCTCGGACTCGGCGGTCTCGCCCGCGGCGTAGGCGGGAACGGTGACGGTGATCGGACGGCCGACGGCGGAGATGCCGCCGTGGACGGCGGTGGGGGTCAACGTCACGGTCGCGTCCGGGTTGCCCGAGGCAGGTCGGGTCACGGCGCCGGTGGGGCTGACCGTGCCCGGGGCGCTCGACGCCCAGGTGACCACGGAGCCAGCGGCGCCGGACGTGGGGAGGGTGAGGTCGGAGGTGACGGCGGAGGTGTCGCCGAGCGAGACGGTGGCGTCCTGGTTCGCGAGCACGGCGTGCACGCTGGCAGCGCTCTGCTGCACCTGGCCTGCGGTCAGCGCCGAGGTCCAGACCTGCATGTCGTCGATGGCACCGGCCCAGTAGGCGTCCGCGCCGTAGAACGACTTGCCGAGGAAGCCCGAGAAGGTGGAGGTGCCGATCGCGGACGCGGCGGTGGAGGAGGTGTTGCCCTGGCCCACGAGAGCGCCGTCGAAGTAGGTCGAGACGGACTGGCCGCCCTTGACCACGACCGCCATGTGCACCCAGCGGTCCGCGGCGACGGCAGTGTTCCCTGCGCCCCTCACCTCGGAGCCGTTCTTGACCGCGCCGAAGCCGGCCGGACCGCACTTGGTGGTCGCGAGGACGTGGGAGTCGACACTGGAGCCGAGAGTGAAGGGCCAGGTGCAGTCCGGAGCGCCGCTCCAGCGCAGCCAGGCGGACATGGTGACGTCCTGGGTGCCAGCCGGGATGAGGCCGGGCGCGATCCGGACGTGCGGGGCAGCGGACGTGCTCGACCCGCCCGGGAGCGAGAGCGCGCGGTCGCCGGAGGTGCCGGAAGCACCGGCGACGCTCGTCGCGCCCGAGTTGACCAGCGTCCCGGGGTGGTTGCCCACCGCTGCGTCCGCGATGACGGCACCGTTGGCGAGGGTCGAGCCGATGGCGTCGAAGGAGTACTGCAAGACGGGCGCCGGGACGCTCTCGGCCGCTCCGGCGACTCCGATCGGCGTCAGTGCACCGCCTAGCGACACGGCGGCGATCGTCAGCGCGAGGCCCGCGCGGGGAAGGCGCGAGCGTCGGGTGCGCTCTTGCGGGAGAGGTCGTGACATGAGGAGTCCTTCGCATGGTGGGGAGGGCGGGGAGTGAGGGCCAGCTGGTCGTCTGCTTCTGGCGCAGGACGAGGAGGAGCGGGTCGTCGGTGGGGAGGGCACGGCGAACAGCGATGCACGACGGCAAGCGCGCGCGCTGTTCGCTCAGCTCGGGCCGAGCGCTGAGCAGCTCGCCAGTAGGGATGGTGAGCGCGAAGAGTCAGCCCGTGGACTCGTCAGCGGAGCGCGGGCCGGAAGATGTCGGCCGGTAGGACCGGTGACCGGCGGACCAGGCCTGGCGGCCTCGTCCGGAAGGGGGTGGCGACGTCGTCATCGACGTTCCTCTCAGGCTCTTCTTCGAGCCGATAGATCGGGGCGAGTCGGCTGGATCGTGTCCTGCGCGGCCTCTGATCGATCACTGTATCCGTTTTTGTTACCGTGAACAACAGCCAATGCCCACATTCTGGGCCCTGCCGGTCACCATGTCGACGATCACCAAGGGAGGCGTGACCAGATGGCGGGAGAACGGGGCCGACCAGCAAGCCGACCCCGCACTCTCGAGGCCTGTCAGCAGCGAGCTGCGGGGTAGGCCACGGTGACCGGTGTGCTCACGCCTCCGGTGACCGCCGTCCCGACGAGAGTCCCCGCGGTGATCGCGACCGCCCGCGTCGTGATCGCGAGTGAGGCTGTCTTCTGCGCGCCGACGCTCTGCGACCGCTCACCCCAGGGGGTCGCCCAGGTGACGACCGTGGCCGTTCCGGGGTTCTTGGTCACGATGGTGACGACGGCCTTCCCCGCGATGCACCTGGACGTGGCCGTGGAGGTCACGGCCGAGGCCGTGGCGCGGACGACCACCGTGGCCGTGACGGTCCGATTGCTCGGAGCCACCTCCTGGTCCTTCGTCAACGACAGGTCCAGGGTGCCGTTGGCGCGGACGTTGACGCCCTTGAACCAGGTGTTCCGGTCGGAGTCGAAGAGGCCGCCGGCGTTCTGCGGGTCCGTCGCCAGGTGAGGATCTTCGTATGGACGGGCATGGTACGCGAGGACGAGATTGCCCGATTCGTCCTTCGCGAACGAGTTGTGCCCCGTACCGGCCTGCTGCCTCGTGTAGTAGCGGGTCTCGTCCGCCCCGAGACGGCCCGTCGAGGTGTCGTCGGTGTCCAGCACGGGGAAGCTGGTCTGCCTCCAGCTCGCCGGGTCTTGGAGATCTGCGTCGGCAGTCGTCGTCAGGAGGCCCAAGCTGTAGTACTTGTCGACCGTGCCGCCGGAGTAGGTGATCGAGATGGCATCTCCTTGCTGCACCATGAACGGGGCCTCGACGACCCCCTGGTCGCTTCCCTCGGACGTGTCACTGGGCGTCGGAGACCGCTTGCCGATCTCCCACGGCTGGGACTCGCCGTAGACGCGCCGGAGCTCGCCGTCGACGAGCGGGACGGTGCCCTTCGGCCCCGCCACGGCCTTCCCCACGAGGATCTGGCCGCCGGCGGGCATGATCCAGTAGCCCTGCTGCTTGCCTGCCTCCGTGCGCTCGAAGTAGCTGACATCGAATGCGGCGCCGTCGAGGACGACGGGCTCGCCCCACTTCGTCTGGTCCAGGAACCCGCCCGCCGCGATGGAGGCGTCCGTGCCCGTGTACGGGATCAGGACGGTGTTGTCGCACCACCCGCCGACGGGCGCGTAGCCCTTGTTCATGCCTGCGACGATCCACCACGTGCCGTTGATCTTGTGGAACTCCTGCGCCCAGATGTAGCCGCCCCAGCCGTAGAAGGTGTTCGGGTACTGCGCTTCCTTGCCGGGCGTGCCCTCGTCGGGGTCGATGACGATCTGCTCCGGGGCGTCCCGCAGCCCCGCGAGCGTCGTCGCTCGCTTGAGGCCGATCTTGCGGTAGCTCGAGCTCTCCTCGATCGGCCCCAGGGAGGGCTGTCCGTAGTGCGACCCGGTGAGGTAGTAGTAGCCGTCGTCAGGATTGTGGAACACGTACGGATCGGCGCGCGCGTCGCTGACCATCTCCTCGGGGTCCTGCTGGAGCGTCCCCGAGACCTGGTAGCTGCCCGGCTTGGTGGTGTCCACGCCGGTGAGGTCGTCCTGCCAGTCCACGTTGAGGCTCTTCCTCGAGCCGTCGTTGTAGGTCAAGGCCGCCTGCTTCGGCAACGCGGCAGCGACGCCCTCGGCGCCGGCGCCCTGGGCGACGGAGGCGTCCATCGTCTCGACGCCCGTGTTCTGGAGGTCGACGTAGTTCTCGTAGAAGGCGTCGAACTCCGTCGTGGACAGCAGGTCGTCGCTCGCCTGGCTCTGTGCGGCCCACGACGGGAGCCCTGCCCCCTGTACGCCGAGCACTCGGACGTCCGCTTCGGACGTGACGCCGAGCGGGGTGCTGGTGGTCAGATCTGCGAGGATCGTCACTCGACCTCTGCCGGTGAGCAGGTCCGTCCAGAACACCTTGTACTTCTGGGCGGCAGGGTCGAACACGATGCGAGGGTCGGTCACGACAGATCCGGGAGCGATCTTCACGGACCGCTGCTGGGCGAACGTGCGGCCGTCAGGCGAGTTCCACACGTAGACGGAATCGGTCGCGTTGTTCTGGGAGGACACGGCCCCGAGAGCACCGTCGGCGAGGCGGAAGAGGCTCGGTGACCCCACCTGGGCGCTCGGCCTGGAAGCCTGGTCGCCGTCGTTGCCCACGTACAAGATCGCCTGTGAGCGGTTCAACGGCTCCCAGCTGCTGCTGCCGGTCGGCAGAGCCGCGGCGTACACCGCGTCGGCACGACGGTCGTCGTCGTAGGCCAAGGGATCGTCCTTCGTCCCCCCGGTGGTCGTCACCGTCTTGACGTAGGTGGCGATGCGCCCACCGGGAGACGCGATGCGGCTGTCCCAGCGGAAGGTCTGGGCGGTGCCCTCGACGGCGGCCGTGAGCGTCACGGCCACCGCTGCCGAGCCGAGACCTGCGGTGTCGATGGTCCCGTTCGGCCGCACTCTGCTCGCTCCGGCGCCGGTGGCTGTCCACGTGACCTGCTTGCCGAGGACCTGCGACGGCAGATCTCCGAGCACCGTGGCAGGGACTGCCAGGGCGGCACCCACGTCGGACGGCAAGGCGGCGACCTCTGCACCGAGTTCCGCCCCGGACAGCGCCCGGTCGTAGATGCGCAGGTTGTCGATGAGGCCGGAGAAGTACTCGCCTGAGCCCCAGTTCGCCTTGCCCACCTGCAGGACTCCGCCGGATGATCCGAGGATCTGGCTCAGAGGGATCCCGGAACCGTTCACGGCGACGGGCTCCTTGTCGACGAAGAGCCGCGTCGTCGTGTCGGTGACGACCAGGTCGACGTGCTTCCACTCCGGGTTCGGCGTGGTCGCCGCCAGGTTGCCGGCGGAGTTGCGTGCGGTGGCGTTGTCGTAACGCTCGACGGTGATGCCGGAGGTCCGGTCGAGCACTCCGAGATAGTGCTCCTGGGCGTACTCCTGGCGAGCGGCGGACCGAGCGGCGAAGACCGTCCAGCCAGCGTTCGCTGACGAGTCAGGCTTGCTGTCGTAGGAGATCGTGACGCTCGGTAGGCCCGCGAGGAGTGGCTTCCCGTCAGTGGCGGTCAGGTCCATCCACGACGTAGCGGAGAGCCGCGCGGCCGTCCCCTGCCCTGATCTGCCAGCCACCAGGTCGGTGGAGCCCTGGACGGCTGCACGGGTCGTGCGGTCGACGAACGCACCGTCGGCCGGAGCCGCGTCGAAGGTGAAGTCGGCGAGGAGGCTCTGCTCCGGGGACGCGGTCGCGTCCGCTGCCGACGCCGCGGGAACTGCGCAGGCCATCAGCAGGGCGGCGGTCGCGACGGCGGCGGTGACCGTGACGGGCACATGCGGGACCTTCGACACGGAGCGGGCTGGGCGGGGGGACGTCGACATCGACGGTTCCTCTCAGGATTCGTCTCTGAATCCAGTGCGGGCGGAGCGGGAGCGTCAGCGCGAGTGCGCCACACCAGCCGACCTGCGGGACGAGACATCCGCGTCGACACGCTGAACCTAATGCAGATTGTTCACGGTAACAAGGCGTGTTCTCGTGAAGTCGAGAGCGCCCGACAGCAGGTGCCTGCCGGGCTGCGCCGGTCATGGCGAACGGCTGCACTGCACACTCATGTGGTGTGCAGAGCAGCCGTTCGCCGGGAGTGAGACTGCGCTGCACCCCGAACCTGATCCATGTGCAGCGCAGCCGTTCTTGGGGAGCACGCGGACGATGCGCGCCTCAGGAGTCGCTCAGGTCTGTCTCCGTCTCGCCATCACGGCGCGCTGCAGGAGCACGAAGACCAGCAGGATCCCACCGGTGATGATGGTGGTCGCCTCGGGCGGGATGCCTCCGTCTCGCGTGATGAGGACGTTCATGAGTCCGAGCACGAGCGCACCCACGACGGATCCGAGCACGAAGCCGACGCCTCCGGTGAGGAGGGTGCCGCCGATCACCGTCGCGGCGATCGAGTCGAGCTCCCAGCCGATGCCCGTGATGTTCTGCGCGCTCCCGAGTCGGGCCGTGTAGATGACCGAGGCGAGCCCGGCGAGCGAGCCGCTGATGACGTAGACCGCGAGCTTGGTGCGGCGGACGGGGAGCCCCATGAGGGCGGCCGACTGCTCGGATCCACCGATCGCGTAAACGGTGCGGCCGAGGCGTGTGCGGTGCAGGACGAAGAACGCGACGGCCACGACCACCAGGGCGATGAGGACGCCCGGCGTCGTGACGACGTCGTTCACCTTCGGGCCGTCGATCACCTTCATGTTCGTGGCGAGCGAGCGGATCGGCGACTCGTCGCCGAGACGTTCGGGCACCGTGCTGAGGATGGAGGCCAGACCTCTGCCGAGGAACATCATCGCGAGCGTCGCGATGAACGGCTGCACGTCGAAGAACTGGATCAACACGCCGGAGACGACGCCTGACGCGGTGCCGATGAGGATCATGAGGACCATCACTGCCCACGGGTTCCAGCCCGCGTTGGCGAGCAGGACGCCGGCGACGCTGCTGACGGCGACGATCGCGCCGACCGAGAGGTCGATGCCGCCCGTGAGGATCACGAACGTGAGCCCCACGGCGAGGACGATGACGTGTGCGTTGTTGATGAGCAGGTTCGAGAGGGTCGCGGCCTGCAGGATGCGGCCGTACGCGACTTCCCCGTAGGCCAGCATCGCGACCAGGATGACCAGGGCGGCGACGGTCGGCAGGGAGTCGAGACGGAGTCGCATGCGGCGCCGCGGTTCGAGGGGCCCTCGGCCGGGACCAGGTGCCGGCGTCGGGGTGAGGGGCGGGCGGATCGTTGTGGCGCTCATGCGGACACGGCCTCCTTCTCGGTGGGCACGGGTGTGGGCACCGGACGTCGGCGCCTCGTGAACAGGGCGCGAACGCGCCGGGACTGCAGGAGAACGATCGCGACGATCACGATCGCCTTGAAGGCAGGCGTGGCCGACGACGAGACGCCGAGGAACACGACGGTCTTGTCGAGGGTGGCGATCAGCAACGCCCCGACGGCCGCTCCGAGCAGATGGAACTTGCCGCCTGCCAGCGACGTGCCGCCGATCACGACGGCCAGGATGGCGTCGAGCTCCAGCTGGTAGCCCGTGCGGGAGACGTCGACCGTCATGACGCTCGACGTGGCGAAGATCCCCGCGACGCCGGCGAGCAGGCCACTGCCGATGTACGCGGTGAACAGGAGCGCGCGGCGGTCGAGCCCCGCGAGGCGCGCGGCCTTCGGGTCCATGCCGATCGCCTCGATCATGAGCCCCAGCGCACTGCGCCGCACGAGCGCAGCCACGCCGATCGTGATGACGACCGCGAGCAGGAACACGACCGGCAGCCCCACGAGGTAGCCGTTGGCGACCCATCGGAACGGCTCGTTGGTGGCGGCCGTGTTCTGGCCGCCCGTGATGACCTTCGCGAGGCCACGGCCTGCGAGCATGATCACGAGTGTGCTGATGAACGGCTGCAGCCCCACGACCGAGACGAGCATGCCGTTGACCGCCCCGAGGACGCCGGCGATCAGGAGCGCCAGGCCCATGGCGGCGAGCGCGACTCCGAGGGAGTCGGAGCCTGCTGCCTTCAGGAACTCCATGGAGACGGCACCCGCGACCACCATGATCGAGCCGACGCTGAGGTCGATGCCGCCGGTGGCGACGACGAGGCACATGCCGACCGCGATCATGAGCACGGGAGCCGCTGCACGGAGGATGTCGATGAGGTTGCCGACGAGGTTGCCCGTGGTGGGGTTGACCGACAGCGCGAGGTAGCCGGGGTCCTTCACCACGTTGATCGCGAGCAGGAGGACGATCGCGACCGTCCCCCAGACCCAGGGTCGGTGGAGCAGGTCTCCGAGGCCGTGCGCGCCCGGGCGCCTGGTCACGGTGGTGGTCGGGTCACTCATCGGGTTGCCTCCTCGGGCGTGGTGCGGGTGACGGTCGCGAGGGGCGTCTCGGAGACGCCCTCCTCGGCGATGGCGGCGACGATGGACTCAGCAGACACGTCTGGTCCCGCCTCGAGCTCGGCGATCTTGCGGTGGTCCTTGAGGACGACGATCCGGTCGCTGAGCCTGACGACCTCCTCGAGCTCCGAGGAGATGAACACGACGGCGACGCCGGTGTCGGCCAGGGCCGCGACCTGCTCCTGGATCTCGGCCTTGGCGCCCACGTCGATGCCGCGGGTGGGCTCGTCGAGGATCAGCAGCTCAGGCTCGGTCGCGAGCCACCGCCCGAGCAGCACCTTCTGCTGGTTGCCACCGGACAGGTTGCGGATCGGCCTGTCGGGATCCGCCGGACGGACGTTGAGCTCGGTGAGGTACTTGTTCACGATTCGGTCCTTCTCCTTCGCGGAGAGCGGGCGGGCCCAGCCGCGCTTCGCCTGGACGGCGAGCACGAGGTTCTCGCGGACGCTCAGGTCGCGGATGATCCCCTCGTCACGGCGGTTCTCACTGGAGAACGCGATGCGGTGCTTGAGCGCCTTCGCGGGAGAGGAGATGGCGACGGGGACGCCGTCCATGGTCACGGTCCCCGTGTCTGGTCGATCGACCCCGTAGAGGAGGCGCGCGAGCTCGGTGCGGCCGGAGCCGAGGAGCCCCGCGAGGCCCACGACCTCGCCTCGACGGAGAGCCACGTCGGTCGCGTCGAGCGAGCCCTTCCGGCCGATCCCGGTGGCTCGGTAGACGGGCTCGCCCTCGGCCACCTGTCGACTGGCCCGCTCCCGGTCGAGGGAGCGGAGGCTCTGGAGGTCCTTCCCGATCATCTCGGCGATGAGCCCGGCCCGGTCGATGTCCCGGGTGAGGTGCTCCCCGACGAGCTTGCCGTTCCGGAGCACGGTGAGGCGATCGCTGATCGCGAAGACCTGGTCGAGGAAGTGGGAGACGAAGAGGATGGCGACTCCCTCGTCGCGGAGCCGTCGCATCACTCGGAAGAGCCCCTCGACCTCGTCAGCGTCGAGGCTGGAGGTCGGTTCGTCGAGGATCAGCACCTTGGCGTCGACGACCGTGGCACGACTGATCGCGACGAGCTGCTGCAGAGCGAGGCTGAGGGAGGAGAGCGGGGTGCGCGGGTCGAGGTGACCCAGTCCCACACGGGCGAGGACCTCGGAGGCGGCGGCGTGCGTCCCCTTCCAGTCGATCCCGAACCGGCCGCGCCGCTCGTGGCCGAGCATGACGTTCTCGCCGATCGTGAGGTTGCTGCAGAGGTTGACCTCTTGGTAGACCGTGGAGATCCCGGCGGCCTGCGCGTCGGCGGTGCCGGAGAGACGACGTTCGACTCCGTCGACCACGACACGGCCGGAGTCGATGCCGTAGACGCCCGTGAGCGCCTTGATGAGTGTCGACTTCCCGGCGCCGTTCTCGCCCATGAGCGTGTGGACCTCGCCGGGGAAGAGACGGAGGTCGACCCCGTCGAGGGCCTTGACCCCGGGGAAGGCGATGGTGATGGCTTGCATCTCCACGATCGGACTGGATGCCTGCATGGCGTGTGCTCCTTGTCTGCCGCCTCTCCCGTCCGCTGCCGTGGCAGGGGCGGGAGAGGCGGGTGGCGGCGAGGCGGTCAGGTCCGCCTCGCCGCCGGGTGTGGCCGTGCGGGCTGGTCAGAACTTCCGGTCGGGCAGCGCCGTGGTGGCCGCCTCGGGCGAGTCGAACGTGGCCGACTGGACGACGATCGACGACTCGACGCTGTCACCGTCGAGCAGCTTCTGCACGGCCTCCAGGGCCGTGTCGCCGAACAGCGGGTTGTACTCGGCGACGAAGCTGAGCTTGCCGGCGGACAGCGCCTCGAGCGCGCTCTTCGTGCCGTCGATCGTGGCGATCTTCACGTCGACACCGGGAGTGAGGCCCGCTTCCTCGACGGCCTGGACGGCGCCGAGGCCCATCTCGTCGTTCTGTGCGAAGACGAGCTGCACGTCGTTGCCGTTCGACTTCAGCACGGTCTCGAAGACGCTCTTGGCCTCCTCCGTCGACCAGTTGGCGGTCTGCGCACCGATCTTCGTGAAGGAGCTGTCGGAACCGATCACGTCGTCCCAGCCCTCGTTGCGCTCGTTCACGACCGAGACGCCGGCAGGGCCCTCGAGCGTGAAGTACTTGCCGCCCTCGGGGAACGCGGTCTTGGCCCAGTCGGCGACCGACTCGCTGACGGCGATGTTGTCGGGGGCGATCCGGGTCGCGTAGAGCGAGGTGTCGTCCGGCTCGATGCCACGGTCGATGAGGACCACGGGGATCTCGGCCTCCTTCGCCCGCTCGAGCGAGTCCTCCCAGCCGGAGCCCTCGGTGGCCGAGAGCAGGATCACGTCGACGCCCTCGTCCACGAACGACGTGAAGGCGTCGATCTGCGACTTCTGGTCGTTGTTGGTGGCGGGGGCGTACTTGAGGTCGAACCCTGCCTCCTTCGTGAACGTGTCCTGGATGTTCGATTCGTTGGCCTGACGCCAGGCGCCCTCGGGGCCGACCGCGACGAAGCCGATGGTGGCCAGATCGTCACCGCCGTCGGTCGAGCCGGTGCCGGAGCTGCAGGCCGCGAGGCTGAGGGCGATGGCCCCTGCGGCGGCGATGGTGGCGATGCGCCTCTTCGTGGACATGGATCTCCTCCTTGAGATGACGGGACGTCTGCGTCCCGTCGTGGCCATGGGGGCCGGTCGTGCTGCGTGGGCTCGGGTGCTTCCGCTTGTCGGGAATGTTACCGGTAACAGTCTCGAGAAGACAAGAGCTCCGAGAAACATCTGGCCGACGGTGGACAGCGGCGTCAGCCCCAGCGGCGCTACGGCCTCAGCCGCGGGAGGGGTGCGTCGGGCCAGGCCGGAGGGAAGTCGTCCTCGTCGTCCTCGTCGTCCGGGGCGGCGATGAGCTCCACGAGCGTGTCGACCGTGACGCCGGGCCCGTTGCTCAGCTCGCCGATCTTCTCCCGGTCCTTGAGCACGACTATCCGGTCGCTCACACGCACGAGCTCGTCGAACGCGCTCGAGATGAACACGACGGCCACGCCCTCGAGCGCGAGCTGCGCGATGTGCGCCTGGATGTCGACCTTGGCGCCGATGTCGACGCCGCGGGTCGGCTCGTCGAGGATCAGCACGCGCGGCCGGATCGCCAGCCAGCGAGCGAGCAGCACCTTCTGCTGGTTGCCGCCCGAGAGCTCGCCGGCGGGCGTCGCCGGATCGGCCGGCGTGATGTCGAAGTGCTCGATGTGCCGCTCGACGAGGTCCTCGCGCTCGGCCCTGGAGAGCGGATGTGCCCACCCACGCAGAGCCTGCACGGCGAGGACGATGTTCTCCCGCACGCTGAGCTCGGTGATGAGTCCCTCCGCCCCTCGGTCCTCGGCGGACAGCGCCACCCGGTTCCGCAGTGCGTCCGCGGGGCGGTCGATCACGACGGCCCGACCGCCGAGCGTGACCACGCCACCGTCGGCTCGGTCGGCGCCGGCGAGCAGCCGCGCGAGCTCGGTCCGACCGGAGCCGCGAAGCCCCGCGATGCCCACGACCTCGCCCGCGTGCAGCTCGAAGTCCACCGGCCGCAACATCCCGCGGCGCCCGACACCGGTCGCCCGGTACAGCGGCGGGCCGACCGGATCCACACGATGGGCGCGACGCTCCGAGCCGATGCGCTGCAGGTGCGCGATGTCCTTCCCGATCATCCGCGCGACGAGCTCGGCCCGGCCGATCTCGTGCGGCAGGTAGTCACCCTTCTTCACGCCGCCGCGGAGGATGGTCATCCGGTCGCTGAGTGCCAGCACCTGCTCGAGGAAGTGCGAGACGAAGAGGATCGCGACGCCCTGGTCGCGGAGGCGGCGGATCACCTCGAAGAGCTGCTCCACGTCGCCCGCATCGAGGCTAGACGTGGGCTCGTCCAGCACCAGCACCCGTGGTCGGTCGACCATGGCGCGGGCGATGGAGACGAGTTGGCGGCTTGCGGGGGCGAGGTCGGCCAGGAGGGCTCGCGGGTCCAGCTCGGCGAGTCCGAGCTCGGCGAGCATCGTGGCGGCACGTGCGTGGGTGGCGCGCCAGGAGATGCCGACGCGACCGTGCACCTCGTGGCCGAGCATCACGTTCTCGCCGACGCTCAGGTTCTCGACCAGGTGCGTCTCCTGGAACGCCGCCTGGATGCCGAGGGCCCGTGCGTCCGCCGGACCGCCGAGACGGACGGGCTCGCCGTCGACGAAGACTTCCCCTGCCTCGATCGGGTAGACGCCGAGCAGCGCCTTGATGAGCGTGGACTTCCCCGCTCCGTTCTCGCCCAGGAGAGCATGCACCTCGCCCGAGTGGAGGTCGAGGTCGACCCTGTCGAGTGCGACGCCGTTCGAGAACGCGACGGTGATCCCCCGCATCTGGACCGTGGGGTGGGCAGGTCCGTCTCGCCGCTCGCCGCGACCGGACCAGGTCGGGCCCGCGGCCTGGGGGCCGATCGGGCGCATCGTCGTCGATGCCCGTACGTGACGCACGTGGTGCTCCTCGGGTCGGAGGCCTCGACGGCCTCGTGCCGGGCGGTGCCCGACGTGCACGACTGTAGCTGTCGGGATGCACGCGGGCGAACGGCGACGAGCTTGATTACCTCAGATGGCCATGTCAGCCCATCTGGCGCGCAGCCGCGCTGGAGTCGCGCACGACGAGCTCGGCAGGGATCCGGCTGTTCTGCGGGATCTCGCGGCCCTCGATCGCTGCGATGAGGACGTCCACCACGAGCGACCCGAGCGCCGGGAAGTCCTGCCGCACGGTCGTGAGCGGCGGGAGGAAGTGGCGCGAGACGGGCAGGTCGTCGAAGCCGACGACGCTGAGGTCCTCCGGCACGCGGATGCCACGGTCGTGGAGGCCGTGGATCACCCCGAGCGCCATCTCGTCGTTCGCCACGAACACCGCTGTGTACTCGGGGACACCAGCGAGCCCGCGGGCGAAGTCGTAACCGAAGTCGCTCGACCAGTCGCCGATCACGATGGGTCTCTCGTGCATGCCCCAGGCCCGGGTCCGCGTGTGGAAGGCACGCTCGCGAGCGCGCGCGTCGAACCAGTCGAGGGGCCCGGAGAGGTGGAGGACGTCGCGGTGACCGAGCGACGCGAGGTGATCGACGGCCAGCTTCGTGCCCGCGGCCTGGTCGACCGAGACCGTGAGGAAGGCCGGGTCCTTCTCGGCCTTGACGACCAGGGTCGGCAGCCCCGTCGTGATGGTCCGGAGCACGGCCACGGACGACGAGCGCGGAGCGACCACGCAGAGCGCGTCGATGCCCTGGCCCGTGAGGTGGCGGACGGCCTCCTCGGGCGTCGCGGAGTCGTCGCGGAGCGCGAACGAGGCCACGGAGTACCCGCTGTCACGCGCTGATCGCTCGATGGCCCGAAGGATGCTCGAGGGGCCGAACTCGACGGCGCTCTCGATCAGCACGCCGATCCGGAGAGCCCGCTGCGTGACGAGCTCGCGCGCAGCGCTGTTGGGCCGGAAGTCGAGCTCGGCGACGACCTCGAGCACGCGTTGGCGCGTGGACTCCTTGACCTGCGGGTGACCGTTCAGCACGCGGGACACGGTCATGTGCGACACACCCGCACGCTCGGCCACCTCGCGAAGACCGAGACGCTCACCGCCGCCTCTGACGCTCACCCAGACTCCATCCTGCACGCTCTGCAACGCAGCTTGGCGTCATCTGCGCCGGCGTGGACGTCGTTCAATGGCGCTGGCCCAGTGTACTGGGGGCCTCGCTGACTCCGCCGAACGTCGTGCCTCGATGCCTCGCTGCCTCGCCAGTTCGATCTGCTGGCTGTCCGTGGCCAGCAGATCGGCGGACGTGCCGCGAGGGGCACCGCCGTCACAGGGCGTAGCGGACGGACATGATCGGACACACGACAGCGGCCACGGGGCGGACGGTGCCAAGGTCGCCGCATGGCGCTCATCTGTCTGGTCCTCTCCGGGGCCGCTCTCTTGGTCAACGGCCTCACTCTGCTCGGGCGCGTGCCCGGCCGGGACAGTGGCGTGTTCAACGTCCTGATCGGCGGTCTGCAGCTCGTCCTCTGCGTAGCCGTGGCCGTGTCGGCCGACGGTTCCCTGCCTGCCCTCTTCGGGATCTCGGGCACCTTCTTGTTCGGCGTCACCTACCTCTACGTCGGCGTGGACTCCCTCCTCGGCCTCGGCGCCGTGGGCCTGGGCTGGTTCTGCGGCCTGGTCGCCGCTCTCGCCGTCGCCTTCGCGGTCGTCCACGTCGCGGACGACCCTGTCCTCGCCGTGCTCTGGGCTGGATGGGCGGCGCTCTGGGCGCTGTTCTTCGTCCTGCTCGCCCTCGGCCGATCAGCGATCGGCACCTACACCGGGTGGGCCCTCGTCCTCGCGAGCCAGGTGACCACCACGGTCCCCGCGCTCCTCGGCCTCACCGGGCACTGGCCGACGGGCTCGATCGCCACGACGACTGCGCTCCTGGCGCTCGGCGGGGTCTTCGGCGGTGCCGCCCTGCTCACCCGCCGAGCCGCCACACGTCCCCAGCCGGAACACACGCCCGCCCCTGCCGCTGCCTGACCCAACAGAACGGAACCGAGACCCATGACCACGACGACCACCGCATCCGTCACCACCGCGGTACCCGCGGACGAGGCGCTGTCCGCGCGTTTCCGCCCTCTCTTCGACCGCATCGCTGCCGGCGCCGCGGAACGCGACCGTGAGCACCGCCTCCCCGTGGCCGAGATCCGCGAGCTCGCCGACGCGGGCTTCGGAGCCCTCCGTGTCCCCGTCGAGTTCGGGGGCTCCGGCGCCACCCTCCCCCAGCTGTTCCAGCTGCTCACCGAGCTCGCGGCGGCGGACAGCAACATCCCCCAGGCCCTGCGTGGCCACTTCGCCCTCGTCGAGGACCGCCTCGTCGCCCGGTCCGGGCCGCGCGAGGTCTGGCTCGAACGGTTCGGCCGCGGCGAGATCGCCGGGAACTCCTGGACCGAGGTGGGCACGGTGCAGGTCGGCGACGTCACGACGAAGGTCAGCCCCGACCCGGACGGCGGATTCCGCATCACCGGGCAGAAGTACTACTCCACCGGCAGCATCTTCGCCGACTGGATCGACACGTACGCCGAACGCACCGACACCGGCGACCGGGTCATCGCGATCGTCGACGCCCACCAGGACGGCGTCGCCCACACCGACGACTGGGACGGGTTCGGACAGCGGACGACGGGCTCGGGCACGAGCACCTTCCGCGACGCCCGTGTCGGCGCCGACGACGTCGTGCTGTTCGACGAGCGCTTCAAGTACCAGACGGCCTTCTACCAGGCCGTCCTGCTGAGCGTCCTCGCGGGCTCCGTCGTAGCTGCCGAGAGGGAGATCGCGGTCGAGGTCAGGAACCGCACCCGCGTGTTCTCGCACGGCAACGCCGACACCTTCGCCGCCGACCCGCAGATCCTGCAGGTCGTCGGCGAGGTCTCAGCCGCCGGCTTCGCCGCACAGGCGATCGTCGACCGCGCCGCGCAGGCCCTCCAAGGCGCCTACGAGGGAGCCTTCCTGGACGAGACCGAGGACGAGCGGAGGAACGACCGCGCCGAGCTCGCTACCGCGCAGGCGCAGGTCGCGCTGACGTCGCTCGCGACACAGGCGACCTCGCACCTGTTCGACGCGCTGGCGGCATCCGGCGTGAGCAGCACGAAGAACCTGGACCGGCACTGGCGCAACGCCCGGACCGCCGGCAGCCACAACCCGTGGGTGTTCAAGGCACGCATCGTCGGCGACCACGCCGTCAACGACGCCCAGCCGCCACGGGTCTGGGCCATCGGCGCGACCCGCCGCTGACCGGCCAACGCCTCCTTCCCGCGACCTGCCGCAGGCAGGCGCCCTCGACCGTCGAGCAAGGCCACGACGTTCCTCCCGGACGGACACCCGGACCGCCGTCCCGCCCTTCCGCCGACGCGCGAAGCGCCGACGCCCCCACCGACGCACGAAGGGCCACCGTCCCCCTCGCCGGTGCGCGAAGCGCCACCGGCACGCCGCCGGCAGGCGGCCAGACGAGCACCGAGAACGAGAAAAGCCCCTGCCGCGTGGGGCAGGGGCTTTTCTTGATCTCGTGCGCCTGGAGGGACTCGAACCCCCAACCTTCTGATCCGTAGTCAGATGCTCTATCCGTTGAGCTACAGGCGCATTTCTCCGGCCGAACGGCCAGAGGAAACCATACACGAGCTCGGGCCCGCTCGCCAATCGAGGCGACCGGGCCCGGCTCGGGGCGGGCTACGGAGCGCGCGGCCCTTCGTCGTCGTCCTTGCGCTCGCCGAGCAGCCGGTCGACGTCGCCGGAGTCGACGGTGCCGCTGCGGTCCATCACGTCGCCGGTCGCGTCGCGGCCGTTGAGGTGGGCGGTGCCGCGCTCGGCGCCCTCGTCGGTCTCGACGTCGCCGTGGTTCTCGGTGCTGCCCGCGACGGGCACGCGGGTGCGGTCGCCGAACTCGGCGGTCTCGTCGGTGACGCCGCCCTGGTGCGGCTCGTTCGTGTTGGTGCTCGTCATGGCGTGCCTCCTGTGGCTCGGGTCATGTGAGGTCGAGTCTGCTCCCTCGACTGCGGCCCGTCTCAGACACGGGCTCGTCATGCACAAGAGGCATTGCGCAACACTTCTTGCGCATCTAAGGTCGAGCCCATGACCCCTCGCGTGCCCGACCGCCGTGCCGAGCTCACCGACGCCGCCTCGCTGCGTGCTCTGGCGCACCCCACTCGGCTGCGCCTCCTCGGGCTCCTCCGCGAGCGCGGCCCGCAGACCGCCGCCCTCCTCGCCGACGTCGTCGACGAGGCCCCCGGCACCCTCAGCTACCACCTCGGCAAGCTCGCCGCGGTCGGCCTGATCGAGCAGGCCGACGGCCAGGGGCCCGACCGCCGTGAACGCTGGTGGCGGGCCACGAGCGACCTGACCGCGTGGGAGCCGGCCGACATGCTCGACGACCCCGAGCGGGCCTCCGCGTCCACCGCGTTCCAGCGCTCGATCGCGCAGGTGCTCGCTGCGCAGTACGGGCGCTACCTCGACGAGGCGCCGTCCCTCCCCCGCGAGTGGGTCGCCGCGGCCGCGCTCGGCGACCGCACCCTCCGGCTCACCGTCGACGAGCTCGCCGCCCTGCGCGACGAGCTCGAGGGGCTCACCGAGAGGTGGCTCGACGTCTCCGCCGCCCACGAGCCCGGCGACCCCGCGGTCGAGCACGTCACCTGGGCCCACCAGGCGTACCGGCGGCCCACGGCGCCGTGAGGGAGCCGAGGGTCCCGGCCGGCGCCTCGGAGCCCGCAGCGGCCGACGGAGGCACCGGGGAGGCGGCGCACACCGCGCCCCACGCCCGCCCCCGCACGGCCCTGACCGCCCTCCTGGCCGCCCACGCGGTCAGCCAGACGGGCAACGTGGTCACCTCGTTCGCCGTCCCCTTCTACGTGCTCGGCACCGGCGGCAGCGGGGTCGAGGTCGGCGTGGCCGCCCTCGCCGCGACCCTCCCCGTCGTCGTCGGCGGGCCGCTGGGCGGCGTCGTCGCCGACCGCGTCGGTCACCGTCGGAGCGCCGTGGTCGCCGACGTCGTCAGCGGCGTCACGGTGCTGGCGGTGCCCGTCCTCGCCGTGACGGTCGGCCTGCCGTTCTGGGCACTGCTCGCCCTCGTCTTCGTCAGCGGCCTGTTCGACGCCCCGGGGCAGACCGCTCGCCGCGTCATGCTGCCGTCCCTCTCGACGGCGGCCGGGGTGCGCCTCGAACGGAGCGTGGGGTTCCTCGACGGCTCGGAGCGGCTGGCGAAGCTCGTCGGCGCCACGCTCGCGGGCCTGCTCGTCGCCCTGCTCGGGCCCCTCGGCACGCTCGTCGTCGACGCGGCGTCGTTCGCGGTCTCGGCGCTGCTGACGCTGCTGCTGGAGCCGCGAGCGACGGCGGGGTCACGGGCCGGCTCGTCGACGGCGGGTGCGGCAGGGCAGACGGACGCGGACCGCGCCTCCTTCTGGACCGACCTGGCGGAGGGGGCCCGGTTCGTCGCCCGCGACCGGCTGATGCGCCTCGTGGTCGCCCTGGTGCTGGTGACGAACCTGCTCGACGCCGCCCGCAGCTCGACGCTGCTGCCGATCTACGCCGACGACCGGCTGGGCGGCGCCGCCGCGCTCGGGCTGATCGTCGCGGTGATGGGCGGCTGCGCCCTCGTGGGCAGCGTGGGCTTCGGCCTGGTGGCCCACCGCGTGCCTCGTCGCGTCACGTTCGCGGTCTGCTTCGCCCTCGCGGGCGGCCCCTCGTCGGCCGCGTTCGCGCTCGATCTGCCGCTGGCGTGGCTCGTCGCGGCCACGGCGGTCTCCGGGCTGGCGGCGGGGGCGATCAACCCCATCCTGGGCGCGGTGGAGCTGGAGCGCGTGCCCGAGCACCTGAGGGCCCGGGTCTTCGGGCTGATCACGGCCGGGGCGTGGGCGGGGGTGCCGATCGGGGCACTGCTCGGGGGCGTCGCCGCCGACACGGTCGGCCTCGCCGTGGCGTTCGGCGTCGTCGCCGCCGTCTACGTCGTCGTGACGCTCTCTCCCCTGGCGGGAGGCGCGTGGCGGGAGATGGAGCGCGCCCCGGCAGCCTGTGAGTCCGCCCGCACTCCGGGCTCTGGGAGGTCGGTGTGAGGCTGCTTCCAGGGGCGGTGTTGTTCCATGGTCCCGTGACCGCATCGACCACCGCCCGAGCCAGCACGGCCGTCCGCCGTCGCGTGGCCCACCGGTGGATGCTGACCTCGGGACTCTCGGCCGCCGGCCTCGTCGGCGTCTACGTCGTGGCCGTCCTGACGCCGACCGGCCAGGCGATGGAGGACAGCATCCTCCGCTCGGTCGACGGCGACACCCTGCTGCAGTCCGGCTCGGCCCTCGACGCCATCTCGCCCTCGGCCCTGATGCTGGTCGTCGGCGTGACGATGCTCGTCGCGTTCGCGCGCCGTCGCCCCGGGGCCGCGCTCCAGGCCGGCGCCCTCGTCATCGGCGCCACGGTGACCACGCAGGTGCTCAAGATCGTCGTGCCGCGCCCCGAGCTCACGGGCGACGTGTACGCCAACAGCTTCCCGAGCGGCCACACCACGGTCGCCGTGGCCGCCATGTTCGCCGTGCTCACCGCCTTCGGCCGTCGCTCGCGGCCCGTCGTGTACGTCGTGGCGACCGCCTTCGCGGCGATCGTCGCCGAGCAGACCGTCGCCTACGGCTGGCACCGCTGCAGCGACGTGGTCGGCGCCTGCGCGGTGGCGCTGCTCTGGCTGGGCGTGGTCCGCGGGGTCGCCGCCCGCTACACGGGCGACCGTCGGGGCCGCGACGAGTCCGTCGGCACCAAGGCGCACGGAGTCACGTCGGGCGTCCTGGGCCTCGCTCTCGTCGTCTGCCTGGCCGCGTCGGGAGCGACCTGGGGCATCGGCATCGGCAGCGACATGAGCGTCACCACGTCGACCGGCGACGGGGTGCTGATGGGCGCCCGCCTCGCCGCGGCCGGGGTGGTGCTGGTCACGGGCTGGCTGGCCTGGAAGCTCGACCGCCGGCTCTGAGCCGCGCCCCCGCACGACGCGCAGACCCCGCTGCGGCGCGTGCCGAGCGGGGCCTGGAGGTGCGACGAGCAGCGGTCAGCGGCGAGCGCCGCGACGACCCGAGACCGACACCCAGATCACGAGCACGACGATGGCGCCGATGATCGAGCCGATGATGCCGGCGGGCTGGAAGAAGCCGTCGGTCGGGTCGTGCTGGAAGAGCAGGAAGCCGAGCAGCCCGCCGACGAACGAGCCGACGACGCCGAGCACGATCGTGGCGACGATCGAGAGGTTCTGCTTCCCGGGGACGACGGCGCGGGCGATGAAGCCGGCGACCAGGCCGATGACGAGCAGGCTGACGATGAGACCGAGCATGGTGTTCTCCTTCTAGGGGGGCGGCGACCGGCACCGTCGGTGCCGTGCTGTCGCCGTGTCACAGCAGACCACCCCTGAAGGTGTGGCGGCACACCCCTCGGGGTGGGATGGTGAGCCCATGACCACCGCGGAGCTGCCCGTCCAGACCAGCTACATCACCGTCGCCCTCGTCGACGACTACGACGTCGTGCTGACCGGCCTCGCCCACATGTTCGACCAGTACCGCGACCGCGTGACGGTCGCCGAGATCGACGCGACCACCTCGCTCTCCGACAGCGTCGACATCGTGCTCTACGACTCGTTCGCCCAGCCCGAGTCCGACCACCACGAGC
Source organism: Frigoribacterium sp. Leaf164 (assembly GCF_001423665.1). Taxonomy (NCBI): domain Bacteria; kingdom Bacillati; phylum Actinomycetota; class Actinomycetes; order Micrococcales; family Microbacteriaceae; genus Frigoribacterium; species Frigoribacterium sp. Leaf164. The sequence continues at coordinate 181,251 of NZ_LMOX01000001.1, read as the reverse complement.
TCGCGGCCCTCGTCGCGAACCCCTCCGCGCGGCGCGTCGTCGTCTACACCTGGAACTTCCACCCCGAGCTGGTGGAGTCGGCCCTCGCGCAGGGCGTGCACGGCTACCTCTCGAAGACCCTCGGGGCCCGCGAGCTCGTCGAGGCGCTCGAGGCCGTCCACCGCGGGGAGCTCGTCGTCAGCGACGTCCGGCACCGGGCCCCCAGCGCGCCGGGGCTCGACTGGCCGGGCAAGAAGGAGGGCATCACCGACCGCGAGAGCGAGATCCTCGCCCTCATCACCCAGGGCAAGAACAACGCCGAGGTCGCCGCGCTCACGTACCTCAGCCCCAACACGGTCAAGTCGTACATCCGCTCGGTGTACCGCCGCATCGGCGCGACGAGCCGCACGCAGGCGGTGCTCTGGGGCGTGCAGAACGGGTTCACGCCCGACCACCACCGCATCGACCACTGGCTCGGCGGGCCCTGAGGCCGGCGGCGCAGCGCGCGAGGGTGCGGCGCGGGAGGGCACGAGCGCGGAGCACAGCGCAGGAGGCGCGGGCCGGGCTGGTGCCCGACCCGAGCCTCCCTGAGGTGGTGCTGTCCGCTACTCGGCGGCGCGCCCCCGTCGGCGGGCGACGAGCGCCCCGCCGAGCGTGAGCAGCGCGAGCGCCGCAGTGAGCGCGACGCCGAACGCCGGGCCCGAGCCGGTCATCGCGAGGCGGCGGGCCTCGGCGCGGGCGGCGGTGTCGGTCGTGCCCGCTCCGGCTCCGGTCCCGGCACCCGCTCCGGTGCCGGCACCCGCTCCGGTCCCGGGGGCCGTGCCGCCGGGCGTGCCGGGCGTCCCGGCGCCGGGGTCCGTGCCGCCCACGGGCGGGTCGACCGGTGCGGCGAGCACCGTGACGCCGTCGCTCGTGACCGGCTCCGAGTCGGCGAAGCCGGCCGCGCGGGCGGTGACCCGCACGCTCAGCACACGGCCCTCCGACCCGGCCGGCACGACGAAGGTCGCGCTCTCGACCGGTGTGGCGGCGCGGGTCGCGGGCTCGTCGCCGGGTGCCGCGGCCGGGGCCACGGGCTCGCCGTCGAGCAGCCACTCGGCCGTCAGCTCGGCCTCGCCCGGGTCGGCGACCGCGACGACGCGCAGCTCCGACCCGACGCGCGCCTCGCCGGTGACGACGACGGAGCCCAGCGCGACCTGGCGCGTCACGTCGACCGTGTAGGTCGTCGTGGTCGTGCCGTCGGGCGAGGTGACCGTCACCGTGGCGACGCCGTCGGTGGCCTCCGACGCCTGCTCGACGACCACGTCGGCCGTCGTGTCGGTGGCGATCGCGGAGACGAGCGGCCAGCGCTCGCCCTGCACCGTCGCCGCGTAGGCCGACGTGGCGGAGTCGAAGCCCTCGACCTCGACGCCGTCGAGGCGCAGGGTCGCGGCCGTGCTCACCGACGAGTCGGAGGCGACCGGCTCGAAGAGCTGCACCTCGCTCACGGTGAGGTGCGTGTTCGCGTAGGCGTCCATCACGACGCGGACGCCCGAGGTGGTCACCGTCGAGAACTCCGCCGTCACGACGGGGGCGCCGGCGGTCGGCACCGCGACGGGCTGCGGCGTCTCGTAGCCCGGCAGCGGCTGCCAGCTGCCGTCCGTCGCCCGCTGCTGCAGCTGGATCGTCTGGGCCCAGCTGGTGGCCGAGCCGTCCGGGTAGAACTGCACGGTCACCTGCGAGACGTCGCGGGGAGCGTCGAACGAGTACTGCAGCCAGCTCTGCGCGGGCTTGTTGGACGACACCCAGTTCGACCAGCCCTTGTCGCCCGACACCCCGTTGCGGGTGCGGTCGGCGGGGTAGCCCGACTCGGTCGACGAGGCCGTGGCCGCGACTCCCTGGTCGGGGGCGAAGTTGCGCAGGGTCGCCGTGGTGACGATCAGCGAGACCTCGGCGGGCAGCTCGCCGCCGTCGACCGTCGCCGTGCCGGCCAGCGTGACGACGCCGGGCCGGGCGAGGTCGTCGGCCGTGAGGCTCGACGAGCTCCAGGTGACGGGCACGTCGAAGGTCTGCTCCGAGGCGCCGACCCGGGCGGGCACGGTCTCGGGCAGGGCCGCGACGACCCCCTCGACCGCGCTGCCCACCGCGACGGTGAGCGACACGGGGTCGGTGACGGTCAGGCCGCCGACGTCGACGAGCGCCGTGACCGCGAACTCGCGGCCGAACACGTCGGTGGCGGTGCCGCCGACCTCGACGCGGCCGGGCGTCTGCCAGGCCGCGGCGTCGACCGCGCCCCAGACGACGCTCGCCGCGGCGCCGGAGCCCCACGAGTAGCCGGCCACGACCGTGGCGGGGAGCGCCGGAGGCACGCCCACGTCGGTCCGGAGCGCGACGGTCTGCCCGACGGCCGGCTCCAGGTCACGCACGACCCAGCGCTGGTTCGCGCCGCCGTTGGAGCCGTAGACGCCGACGCCCGCGCCCTCTGCAGACGACTGTCCGTTCACGTCCAGCGACTGCGCGACTCCCTCGCCGACCAGCGAGAAGGTCGATCCGTCGGTCGTGGTGACCCACCAGCGCGAGGCGGGGTCGCCGGCCGCGGTGGCCTCGTCGACGCTCCTCAGCTCGGTGCCGCGGGAGGTCGCCGCGAGGTAGCGGCCGTCGGCGGCCCGGAGGGTGACCCGGCGCTCGTCGCCGGACTCGGTGGGCACGGTGCGGGCCGTCCAGGACTGCCGCACCGCCGCCTCCGTCGTCGTCGCCGACGAGGTGAGGGTCGTGGCCGCACCGGTGCCGGCGCCCGTGCTGAGGGCCTTGCCGCTCTGCACGCCGACGAACTGGTAGTCGTGCCCGTCGAGCACCGCGGGGGCGTCGGCTGCGACGCCGGAGACGCCGGCGACCTCGAAGGTGGTGACCGACTTCGCGGGCACCGTCAGGGTCGCGGTGCCGCGGGCGACGTCGACGGCCACCGGGGCGCCGGGGACGACGCCGGTCGACGTGACCTCGGCGCCCTCGGGAGCCTCGGTGGTCGTGTAGGGCGTGACGGCCGCGCCGTCGGCGATCGCGCCGAAGCGCGACAGGTCGAGCGTGACGGTGCGGGGGGCGTCGGTCGTGTTGCGGTGCACGAGCGTGGCGCCGTCACCGTCGGGGCGCACGGCCGCGGTGGTGTCGACGTCGTCGACGGCGACCAGGCGGTCGCCCTCCTGGATGAACTTCGTGAAGTTGCGGAGCGCGGAGAACTTGGAGTTCACCTTCACCGAGCAGGGCTCGACGGCGGTGGAGTCGCCCCCCGCGTCGGCGACGCGGCGCTCGCTCTTCCAGACCTCGACGCCGCCCTCGGTGACGGGCACGCAGTCGAGGTCGATGAACATCGAGCCCCAGTTGAGGTCCTCGCCCTGCGGCTCCATGTTGTAGAGGTCCTCGACGGGCTGCCAGAGCACCCAGGCGTCGGGCTCGAGCTCGCGGAGGTCGTCCGCCACGCGGCCGGCCATGCCGAGGCCGTTCTCGATGTTCGACGGATCCCAGCCGTTGACCCAGCTTCCCTCGATCTCGCTCATCCAGAGCGGCGAGTCCGCCTGCTTCGCGAGGTCGCGGACGGTGAGGCGGCCGCTGGTGCCGTAGGTGTGGACGTTCATGCGCCCGACCGCGTCCCGCGCCTCCTGGGGGTAGGCCGCCCAGTTGGTCGCGAAGATGCCGGGGTTGGTCTCGTCCATCGCCGCGATCATCGCGTCGGTGGTCGTGCCGGGCTCGGCGAGCTCGGCCTGCAGGTCGGCGATCATGCGCACCTGCTGGTCGGGCGAGACGTGCATGCCCTCCTGGCGCCCGGTCGGCTGGCCGTTCCGGATCGTCGTGCCCCAGTAGTTCGTGTTCGGCTCGTTGAACGGGTCGATCGACTCGACCTCGATGCCCGAGGTCTGCTCGAGCTGCTCGGTGACCCGCGTGAGGTACGTGATGAAGTCGGCCTCGGAGGCCGTCTTCAGCTGCTGCGCCGTGGAGTTGAACCCGCCCGACACGTAGCCGCTCTCGGTCATGAAGTACGGCGCGGAGTTCGCGAACGTCTCCCAGTGCGTGATCTGGTCGTCGGCCGCGAGGCGGTCCACCCACCAGCGCTGCGTGGCGTCGGCGTCGAGGTCGTACTGCGACAGGTCGTCGGGGTCGAAGGCCTGGCGCACGGCCTCGCGGTCCGCGTACGCGGTGGAGGCGCCCCCGTAGGTGCCCTCGCTGCCGTCGGCGTCGGGCGCCCACCAGCCGTCGACCGCTCCGCCCGCGCGGAGGTAGTCGACGACGTCGGTCGCGTTGCCGCCGCCGATGTTGTACCGGGCGATGTTGAGGTCGAGCCCCTCCTCGCCGAAGACGGCCTGGTAGAGGTCCTCGCGGAGCTCCTCCGGGTAGCCGCCCGTGGCGTTGGCGAACCAGACGAGGCTGGTGCCCCAGCCCTGGAACGGGTCGCCCGCGTACCAGGGGTTCGGCGTGATGGTCACCGCCTCGGCGGTCGCCGCGGCCGCTGCGGTGTCGGCGGGCGGGAGCCCGGTGACCAGCCCCACGGCCGCGAGCGCCGTGACGCTCGCCCCCGCGAGTGCTCGTCGTACTACAGATCGTGATCGTCGCATCGTCATCGATGCAGCCCCTCTGTCGTGCTGACGGTCGCCCCTGACGGCGACCGGGCGGTCGTCGTCGACCCCCGAACGGGAGCGTACGGTGTTTGCGCAAACATCGGAAGGGGCGGCGTCCGATCTGCGCAGGCTGCACCGCCGATCGGCCAGACCCGGGCCCGGCGACGCGCCGATGAGCCGCTCCGGTCAGCCCTTCGCGGCGCAGGTGACCTGGTCGGCGCTCTGGCCCGAGACGGAGGACGGCAGCTCGGCGGCCGGCAGCGGCGCGGGCGCCGCCGTGGCCGGGGCCGTGGCCGTGGGGTCGGCCGGGTCGGTCGACCCGACGGGGGCGCCCGGCTGCTCCGCGGCGGGCGGTGCGGGCACCGCGGGCGCCGCGGGGTCGAGCACGGCCGACCGCCCGAGGCTGTCCTCCGCGAGCTCGATCGGCTGGCCTGCCTGGAGGGCGGCCTTGAGCACCGCCGCGGGCTCGGCGGCCTCGACGACCCGGTTCGGGTCGCTGGGGTCGTCGACGACCGGGTAGGTGACGAAGACCATCTGGTCGAGGCCGACGGTGTCGATCGCCAGGGCCATCCGCGCCAGGGTGGCGGGGTCGGCGAGGGTGTCGCTGAGGGTCATCGAGTCGAACGCGACGGTCGCGAGGCGGAGCACCGCGGCGGGGTCGGTCAGCGTGCCCGCCGACACCGTCTGCCGGGCGAGCGCCGAGAGGAAGGTCTGCTGGTTGCTGACGCGGGCGAGGTCGCTCTCGTCGCCGACGCCGTGTCGCGAGCGCAGGAAGGAGCCCGCCTCGCTGCCCGTCAGCACCCGCGTGCCGGCCGGGAGGTCGAGCGCCGGGTCGACGTCGTCGTCGCGCAGCGGGGTCGCCAGGCACACCTCGACCCCGCCGACGGCGTCGGCCATGGCGACGACGCCGTCGAACTCGACCGAGCCGGCGTAGTCGACCTGCAGCCCGGTCAGCTGCCCGATGGTGGCGGCCACGCAGGCGAGGCCGTGCTCGCGTCCGCCGCGCTCGAGCGCCGTGTTGAGCATCGCCCGCGAGCTCGCCGGGGTGACGCCGCCCTCGTCGTTCGTGCAGGCCGGGATCGGCAGCAGCAGGTCGCGCGGGAAGCTGACGACGGCCATCGCCGTGTGGTCGGCGTTGATGCGCACGAGCACGGTCGAGTCGTTCTTGCCCACGCCCACGCTCGCCGCCTGGTTCGCGGCGTCCTCGTAGGCGACCCCCTGCCCCTCACGGGTGTCCGACCCGACGAGCAGCAGCGTCACCTCGCCCGACTGCGCGGTGAGGGCGGGCGGCGGCGACGAGGTCGCTCCGGGAGCGGCGAGGCTGACGGGCGGAGGCGCCCCGTCGAGCACCTGCCAGGTGGCGACGGCCGCGAGGGACGTCGCACCCACCACGGCGACCGCCGCGACCAGGCCCACGCCCGCGGCGAGCCCGCGCCACGGGCCGCGACGGCGCAGCCGTCCGTGCCGGGCGACGCCGCGGCCGCGAGCGGCACCACTCGCGGCCGGGTCGCGGTCGTCGCCGTCGGGGTCGACCGGGTCGACGGGGTCGTCGTGCTCGACGGGGTCATCGTGCTCGACGGCGTGGTCGGGGTCGTCGTGCTCGACGGCGTGGTGGGTGTCGACGGGGTCGACGGGGTCGTCGTGCTCGACGTGCTCGTCGTGGTCGGTCCCTGCCATGTGCTCCCCCGCGCCGGCTCGTGGTCGGGCGAGCATAGCCGGGCCGCCGGCGCGGCCGCCGAGGGCGGTCTCGGCGCCGGCCGAGCGACAGGCACCCCGTCCTCGCTGGCGAACCCCGCCGCGGCAGGGTTCGCGAGCGAGGACGGGGTGCCTCCCGGGCCCGGCTCCGACGGAGACGGCGCGGCGCGGCGCCGCTCAGAGCCCCCCGGTGCCGAGCAGCAGCCCGAGGAGGTACGTCGCCCCGGCCGCCCCGTAGCCGATCGCGAGCTGGCGCAGCGCGCGCCGGAGCGGGCTCGCCCCGGAGAGCAGCCCCACCACGGCGCCCGTGCCGAGCAGCGCGAGCCCGACGAGCACGGCGGCGACGACGACGGCGACCAGCCCCTGCAGCCCGAACAGGTACGGCAGCACGGCGATCACCGCCCCCGACGCGAAGAAGCAGAAGCTCGAGCCGGCCGCGCCGAGGGCGGTGCCGAGGGTCTCGTGCTCGACCGGGGCCGGGGCTGCGGCTGCCTCGGGGGCGCGGGAGGCGCCTCCTGCGCCCCCGGCACCGCCCGCCTCGACAGCGTCGCCGGGCAGGGCGTCGGCTGTGTCGGCCCCGTCGCCCGTCGGCGGGGCCCCGCGGGTCGTCGCGACGGCCTCGCCCGGCAGCCGGAACGGCGACGTCACGGGCGTGACGGCGCGCAGCACGTCGCGCGCCCGCTCCTCCGCGTCGGCCGGCGACATGCCCCGCGCCCGGTAGACCAGCGCGAGCTCGTTCGCGTCGACGTCGAGGTCGGGCAGCACGCTCCGCGCCGCCGCGTCGGGGGTCGAGGCGTCGAGCAGCTCGCGCTGCGACCGCACCGAGACGTACTCGCCGGCCCCCATCGACAGGGCCCCGGCGAGCAGGCCCGCGAGGCCGGTGGCGAGCACGACCCGGTTCGGCACCCCCGAGGCGCTGATGCCGAGCACGAGCGCGAGGTTGCTCACGAGCCCGTCGTTCGCCCCGAAGACCGCGGCCCGGAACGACCCCGAGAGGCGGTTGCGCCCGCGCTCCGCGAGCCCCCGCACGACCTCGCCGTGGATGCGCTCGTCGGCCGCCATCGCGTCGGTCGCGTCGGCGTCGGTCGCGTACGGCGACCGTGCCTCGGCGCTCTGCACGAGGGCCAGCACGAAGATCGAGCCGAAGCGGCGGGCCAGCAGGCCGAGCACGCGGGTGCGGAGGTCGGTGCGCACCGGCCGCCCGACGTCGTCGCCGAGCAGGTCGAGCCAGTGCTGCGCGTGCCGCGCCTCGGCGTCGGCGAGGGCGACCAGGATGGCGCGCTCCTCGCCGGTGCGGCGACGGGCGAGGTCGCGGTAGGTGGCCTCCTCGGCGCGCTCGTCGGCGAGGTAGCGGCGCCAGCGGCGGAGGTCGCTCGTGTCGGTCATGGCCTCATCGTGCCTCCTCCAGCCCGCCCGCGCGTGCCGACCCGTCACGGAGCGCTGCTCGGACCAGCGGGAGGCGCGCCCCACAACCTCCGGACCGGCCGCGGGGCCGGGAGGCAGGCCCGAGCGCCGGGGGTGACCGGCCGACGACGCGACTAGCGTGACCGGGGTGACCCGTGCCTCCGTCGACTCCCCCGCCGGGCCCGACTCCCCCGCCGGGCCCGCCGCGGCCGCCCCGCGCTACCTCGGGGTCGACCTCGCCTGGCGCGACTCGACGCCGGGGCGGCCCGCGAACGAGACCGGCCTCGCCGTCGTCGCGGCCGACGGCACCGTGCTCGACGCGGGCTGGGCGCGCGGCGTCGACGCCGTCGAGGAGTGGGTGCTGCGCTGGGCGACCCCCGGCTCGGTGGTCGCCATCGACGCGCCGGTCCTCGTGCCGAACGCGACCGGCATGCGCGCGAGCGAGCGCGAGGTCTCGCGGTCGTACGGCCGGTGGCACGTGGCGGCGAACGCGAGCAGCGCCTCCCTGCCCTGGCTCGGCGGTCGCGACCTCGGCGAGCGCCTCGAGCGCGCCGGCCTCGTGCTCGACGACGGCGTGCAGCCCGTGCCCGAGGGCCGCACCAGCTACTTCGAGTGCTACCCGTACACGACGCTCGTGGGGGCGGCCGAGCTCGGCTACGACGAGCGGCGGCCGCGCTACAAGCGGCCCGACACGACGCTCCCGCCGGAGGCGCGGCGCGAGGCCCGAGCAGCGGTCTGCGACGACCTGCTGCGCCGGCTGGGCACGCTCTCGGCCGCCTCCCCGGCGCTGGAGCTGCGCTCGCACCCGGTGTCGCGCCTCCTGCTCGACGAGCCGTCGCCGCTCGTCGACCGGGCCTACAAGCACCGCGAGGACCTGCTCGACGCCCTGCTCTGCGCGTGGACGGCGTCGCTGCGGGCGCAGGCCCCGGGTCGGCTGCAGGTGCTGGGGCACGCGACCGAGCCGGATGCGCGGGGGCGTCGCGCCACGATCCTCACGCCGTGCCGCGACGAGCAACGTCGGCAGCCGGCGCCGCAGCCGCTGCGGGGGCACCCGGTCGCCGCGGCGGGCGCGCCGGGCACCCCGTCCGGGCCGCGGGGCGGCGTCACCGTGCGGCCCACGGTCGCGGACGACTGGCGGGAGGTGCGCGACCTCCGGCTCGAGATGCTCGCCGACACCCCGCGGGCGTTCGGCGAGACGCTGGCCGCCGCACAGCCCCTCGACGAGCAGGCCTGGCGGCTGCGGGCGGCACGGGGCACCTCGGCGACCGGGGTCTTCCTGGCCGCGGTCGACGAGGCCGACGGCCGCTGGCTCGGCACCATGGGCGGGTACCTGCCCGAGCCCGGGCACCCCGTGCTCGTCGGCGTCTACGTCACGCCGACGTCGCGGGGCGCCGCCGCCGGGGTGGCCGACGCGCTGCTCGACGGCGTCGTCGAGTGGGCGAGGGGGCACGGCGACGCGCTGTTCCTCCAGGTGCACGAGGCCAACGACCGGGCGATCGCGTTCTACCGTCGCCGCGGCTTCGCCCCGACCGGCGCGACCTCGCCCTACCCCCTCGACCCGACCGCCCTCGAGCGGGAGCTGCGCCTGCCGCTACAGTGAGCCCGACGACGCCCGGCGGGGGCGTCGCGTCAGCCGGACCGGGGGGGCCACGATGGCCGAGAGCAGCTACGACTACTTCTTCAGCGGGCCGCACGACGCGGCGCGGCACCTGATCGACTCGACGGTCCAGGCCCAGGGCTTCGCCCTCGAGGCGACGCCGAACGGCACGACCAAGGCCGTCCGCGGCAACCTCGCCACGACGCTGCTGTTCGGCGGGCTGGCCGGCAAGGGGTTCCACGTCACGCTCTGGCTCGCCTACTTCGTCGACGACCAGGGCCGGCTCGTCGCCCGCATCTCGCGCGACCTCGGGACGGCCGCCGTCAAGGGCGGCGCGATCGGCGCCTCCAAGGCGCACTCGGCCTTCGTCGACGTCGCCACCGCGCTCGGCCACGCCGCCGCGGCGAGCGCCGGCCACGTCGAGGGCGGCACGCCGCAGCGCTGACGGACGGCGCGTCGTCGGCCCCGCGCCGGGCCGGACGCGACACCGCACCGGGCCTGACGACCCGACCTCAGCGCGGGGCCAGCGTCACCCGACGTCGCCGTCGACGTACAGCCAGCGGCGGCCGTCCGGGCCGCCCACGTCGCCCGGCACCTGCTCACGGACGAACCGGCTGACCTCGTGCAGCACCCCGGCGCCGTCGGCCGAGCGGTGGTGCGCCGCGAACTCGACCACGCCGTCGTCGTCGAACGGGCCCCCGGCGCGGGTGCCGAGCACGTCGAGCCGGTACCACCGGGTGCCGGGGTCGAGCTCGAGGTCGCCCGGCCGGGTCGAGGGGTGCCAGGTCGCGAGCAGCCACGCCTCGTCGTGCAGGGCGAACGCGGTGAAGCGGCTGCGCATGAGGCGCTCGGCGGTCGGGGCGGGCCGCTCGCCGCGGAGCAGTGGCCCGCAGCAGGCCCCGAAGGTCTCGCCGCTCAGGCAGGGGCAGCGGGTGGCGTCGTCCATGGCGACCATCCTGCCGCGTCGGCGGCCACCCGACCGCGGCCCGACCCGCGCCTCCCCCGTCCCGGGGCTCCCCGAACTGGGCGTCGCCCGGGAGCCCGCTGTGCTGCCACGCTGGGCGCATGTTCCCCGACGACCGTGCCGCCCGCCCCGTGCACGAGCCCGCGCTCGTGTTCGCGCACGTGCGCGCCCGGCTCGACGGCGCCGCGGCCCTCGACGGCGACCGCACCCGGGCGGGGGCGCTCGCCCGTCGCGCGCACCTGCCCCGGCTCTCCGCGGCGAGGACGGCCCGCACCCTGGCCGCGAACGGCTTCCGCACCGACGCCGGCGACCTCGTGCTCGCCGCCGACCTCAAGCGCGACGGCACCGTGCTGACCGACTTCACCGGCACGATCCTGCTCGAGTCCCTCTCGCTCGGCCGCCGCTTCTACGGCCTCTGGGTCGAGCCGACCGCGCCGACCCCCGACCAGTGGGCGAGCGTCACCGGCATGTTCGACCGCCTCGGCCGCCTGCTCGACGCGCGGCTCTGCCCTGTCGACGAGCTCAGCTCCTAGCCACGCCCCGCAGCGCGCGCAGCACGCACGCCCCGCCCGCAGCACGCCCCCGGCAGTACGCTCCCCCCATGTACGCCCTGCCCGCGGGAGCGCTCCGCCTCGTCCACCTCAGCGACACCCACCTCTCCGGCGACGGCAGCCTGCACCAGGGGGTCGTCGACACGACCGCGGCGCTCGACCGCGTCCTCGCCGAGGCCGACCGGGTCGAGGGGGTGCGGCTGCTCGTGGGCTCGGGCGACCTGTCGGACGACGGCACCCGCGACTCCTACGCCCTGCTGCGCGGGCGCCTCGAGACGTGGGCGGGCCGTCGTGACGCCGCGGTCGTGCTGGCCCCGGGCAACCACGACGTGCGCGAGGGCTTCGGCGCCGTGCTCGGCGACGGGCACGGCGGGTCGGCGCCCGACTCCGTCGAGGTGCCGATCGACGGGGTGACCGACCTCGACGGGTGGCGCGTGGTGACGCTCGACACCTCGGTGCCGCGCGCGGGCTGGGGCTCGCTCCGCCCCGCGCAGCTCGCCTGGCTCGGCGAGCTGCTGGCGACGCCGGCCGAGCGCGGCACCGTGCTCGTGCTGCACCACCCGCCCGTGCCGGCACCGACGACGCTGCACGAGTCGCTGGCACTGCAGGCCCCGGAGGCGCTGGGCGCGGTGGTCGAGGGAACGGACGTCCGCGTCGTCCTGGCCGGGCACTACCACCACCACATCGTCGGCTCGCTGGCCGGGGTGCCCGTGCTCGTGGCGCCGGGCGTGACGAACGAGACCGACGTCGCGGCGCCCCACGGCACCGAGCGGGCGGTGCGGGGCTCGGCCTTCCTCGTCGTCGACGTGCTGGCCGAGGGCCCGGTGCGCTCGACCGTGGTGCGGGCGCACGCCCGCGGCGACGGCGAGGAGGTCTTCGTGCTCGACGAGGAGGCGGTGCGCCGCATCGCCGCGGAGGCCGGCCCGGCCGCTCCGCCGCGCTGAGCACCCGCGCGCAGGCCGTGCTCCGGCCCGCGCCGCGCCCAGGCGCCCCGGCGTACGCTCGACGCAGCACCCGGGGGCCGTCGTCGCCCCCGCCCCGGACAGGAAGAGAGCCCGCATGCGCGTGGTCGTCATCGGAGCCACGGGCAACCTGGGCACCGCCCTGCTGACCCGGCTCCAGGCCGAGCCCGAGGTGACCGAGCTCGCGGGCGTCGCCCGCCGGGCGCCCCGCACCGCCTCGCCGCCCTACGGGGGCGTCGCCTGGTTCTCGATCGACGTCGGCGACGACGTCGCGGTGGCGCAGCTCGCGCACGCCTTCGAGGGCGCCGACGCCGTCGTCCACCTGGGCTGGGCCCTGCAGCCCAGCCACGACCGTGACGGCATGTGGCGCACCAACGTGACCGGCACCTCCCACGTCCTCGCCGCGGCGGTGCGCGCCGGCGTGCCGCACGTGCTCGCGGCCTCGTCGGTCGGTGCCTACAGCCGCGGCCCCAAGCGACGCCGCGTCGACGAGACCCACCGGACGAAGGGCGTGCGCCGCTCGAGCTACTCCCGGCAGAAGGCCGCCAACGAGCGCGCGTTCGACGACTTCGAGCGCGAGCACCCGGAGGTGACCCTCACCCGCATGCGCCCCGGCCTGGTCTTCCAGCCGGCCGCCGCGAGCGAGATCGTCGGCCTCTTCCTCGGCCGCTGGGTGCCCACGCGCTGGATGCAGCGCCACCGCCTCCCCTTCCTCCCGCTCGCCCCGCGCTTCGTCTCGCAGGTCGTCCACGCCGACGACGTCGCCGACGCGTTCTGGCGTGCCGTCGACCGACAGGCCGGAGGCGCGTTCAACCTGGCCGCGGAGCCGGTGGTCACCCCGGAGCACGTCGCCGAGGCCTTCGGCACGCGCCTGCTGCCCGTGCCGTACCGCGCGATGCGCGCCCTGGTCTCGGTCACCTGGCTGCTGCGCCTGCAGCCGACGGAGCCGGGCTGGCTCGACATCGCGGCGAAGATCCCGGTCATGTCGACCGACCGTGCGCGCCGCGTGCTCGGCTGGGCGCCGCGGCACAGCTCCGACGCGACGCTCCGCGAGTTCGCCCGCGCGGTCGCCTTCCGCGAATCGCACGACGGCTCGCACCCGCTCAGCGGCTGACGGCGTCGACAGCGGCTGGCGGCTGCTGGTGGCCGCGGCGGCTGGCTGGGCACCACCCGGACGCCCACGGGCGACCGCGGCGTAGCGTCACGGCATGACCAACGACGATCACTCCGAGGGCCTCGACGAGGCGACCGAGACCACCGACGACCCGACGTTCGACAGCCCGCGCAGCGACGGCACGATCCGCGAGATGCAGTCGACCGAGCCGGGCGACTCGCCGGCCATGGACGACGACGAGATCGACTCCGACGCCGTGAAGACCCTGCCGGGCACCGGCGGACCGGACGACGTGGGCGAGATCGAGGTCGATCCCTCCGAGCTCAACCTGTCGGGGGACTCGATCCCGGGGCACCCGAAGCCCGAGTAGGCCGCTGCCAGGCCGGCGTGGCCTGGTGGTCGCGCTGGCCGCTGCATCGCCGCCTGGCCCCGGCTCGTGGTGGTCCCCCACAGGAGACGCCCCTGCGTGTGAAGCTCCGCACCCTGTGGGGAACCACGAGCCGGCCTAGGCGGGCACAGCCCACGGTACGGCGTCGAACTGGGAGCCACCAGGGGTTGCGTACCCCAGAAAAAGCTGATCAGCACCCTTTTTTAGCTAGACGGCCTAACGAGGCTGTCTAGCGACCCACCGGGGCTGCGAGCGGACAGGTGCTCGGCGTGCGGCTCCGGGAGGTCCTGGCCCGACTCGACCCGCGACTCCTATGCTGACGACGTGACCGACTCCCCCGCCTCCGCGCCCGTCCTCGTGCTGATCGACAAGGTCACGGCGGGGGGACCGCCCCTGGCCGAGGGCGAGACGGGCTGGCACGTCGTCGACGCGCACGAGCCCGTCATCGACGTCGCCGACCTCGGCGTGACGCGGGGCGACGGCGTCTTCGAGGGGCTGGGAGTCGCCGACGGCGCGATCCAGGCGCTCGAGCCGCACCTGCGGCGCCTCGCCCGGTCCGCCGCGATGCTCGACCTGCCCGAGCTCGACCTCGACGTGGTCCGCGAGGCCTGCCTGGCCTCGGCGCGGCTGCACGCCCCCGCGCCGTTCCTCCTGCAGAAGCTCGTCGTCACCCGGGGCGTCGAGGGCGGCGACGGCACGCCCACCGCGTGGGTGCGCACCGACGCGATGCCCGACCACTCGCACGAACGCCGCGACGGCATCGCCGTGGTCGCGCTCGACCGCGGCTACCGCCACGACGTCGCGCAGACCTCGCCCTGGCTGCTGCAGGGCGCCAAGACTCTCTCGTACGCCGTCAACAAGAGCGTGCTGCGCGAGGCCGCCCGCCGCGGGGCCGACGACGTGATCTTCGTCAGCAGCGACGGCTACGCGCTCGAGGGCCCCTCGGCGTCGCTGATCGCGCGCTTCGGCGACCGGTTCGTCACGCCGAGCACCGATCAGGGCATCCTCGAGGGCACGACGCAGGCCGCCGTCTTCGAGACGCTCGAGGCCCTCGGCCACAAGACGGCGTACGAGCTGCTGCCGATGGAGAGCGTCCGTGCGGCCGACGCCCTCTGGCTCGCGTCGAGCGGTCGGCAGATCTCGCCGATCTCGTCGCTCGACGGCGTCCCCGTCGCGTTCGACCGCGACTTCTCGCAGGACCTCGCCGACGCGATGGAGGCGCGGCGCGACTAGCGGCGCCTTGCGCCGCGGCGGCCGAGGAGGACGCCGAGCGCGACCATGCCGATCGCGAGGACGAAGTGCAGCCAGTCGTCGGCCGAGTTGAGCGGCACGAAGTTGGCCTGGCTCTCCTTGTCGATGACGAGGCCGTAGATCCAGAGCACGGCGTAGACGACGCCGCCCACGATCAGGTAGAGGCGGGCGCTGCGCACGGCGCGGGCCAGGGCGACGCCGAGCACGCCGAAGAGCAGGTGCACGACGTTGTGCAGCACCGAGACCTGGAAGACCCCGAGCAGCAGGGCTCCCGAGCCGTGGCCGGCGCCGTGCAGCTCGCCGACGTTCGTCGTGAGGCCGGGGATGAACCCGGCCAGCCCCACGACGAGGAAGACGACGCCGACGACGAGCGAGGCCTTCTGCACGGGGGTCTCGGCGAAGCGGTGACGGGCGGTGGTGGTCCGAGCTGAGGTGCTCATGGGGATCTCCTTCGTGGTGGGCCCTGGTGGTCGGTCCCGTCCCATGAAGGCCGCCCGGCCCGGCGGTGTCCGGGCCTTGACAGGGGCGGGGAGCACGGGGCTCGCGCGGGCGAGCGAGCGGACGGACGAGCCCGGAGAGAGTCCGGCCTGAGGCCGACGTGCGGCCCCGGCGAGGCCCCGCGAGGCCCTGCGAGGGTGCCCGGCGTCCGGGCGGGGTACACCGGTATCCACGAAGCGAACGTTCATGGCGCTAACTAGTTTCTCTAGACATCTGCGTGCCACACTCGTCTCGACGCCGATTCACGGCGGCGTCACCAGCCCCGAGTTCCCCTCTAGGCGTTCGCAGGACCGCCAGGAATGAGATGAACATGACCACCCCGCTGCACCCATCCGCCCGCCAGCTCGCCGGCCTCTCGGCCGAGCAGCTCGTCCGCCACGTCCGGTCGCGGGTCGACGTCACGAGCGACAGCTCCTACCTCCGCGACGAGCGTGTGCCCGCCGCCCGCATCCACCCCTACCCCAAGCGTCGCCGCCTGTCGTCGGAGCCGACGACCATCCGCGTCGACGCTGCCCCCGCCGCGGTCGCCGAGCCGACCTACGCGGACTTCCTGCGGCTCGAGACGGCGCGCCAGCTCGCGACCGCGTAGCGGGCCGCCGCACCGCACGACGGAGGGCGGGTGCCCGTCGCCGGGTCGATCTCGATCGACCACGGTGACGTGCACCCGCCCTTCGTCGTGCCCCCTCCGACGACGCGGGGGGCGGGAGCGGAGGCGGGGGCACGGCCACCGGGGTCTCCCCCGGGTGGCCGGCCCGCGCCTCCGGCAGGCCCCTAGGAGGCGCGGCTCCGCAGCAGCGTGAAGCTCGCGTCGCGCACGAGCAGCGTGGTCACCGGGCCCTCGACCACCTGGTCGGGGTCGCTCGAGCTGGCCAGCTCCCACTCGCCGTGGGGCGCCTCGGGCACCTGGAACTCGACGACGCTCGTCGAGCCGTTGGTGAGGAAGGCGAAGGCGTCGGCGTCCTTGTGCGTCAGCACGAACGTGATCGCCTTGTTCTCGCCCTGCTGCCAGTCGCCGCTCGAGAACGAGTGGTCGTCGGCCCGGCGCACCTGCACGTGGTCGTCGCTCTCGACCTCGGGGGCGTAGCGGAACCAGTCGGGGCGCAGCGCGGCGTTCTCGCGACGGAGCGTGATCAGCTCGCGCGTGAACTCGAGCAGCTCCAGGTCGGCCTGCTCCCAGTCGAACCACGAGATCTCGCTGTCCTGGCAGTAGGCGTTGTTGTTGCCGCCCTGGCTGCGCGCGATCTCGTCGCCGCCGAGGATCATCGGCACGCCCGCGCTGACGAGCAGCGTGCCCAGGAAGTTGCGGCGCTGACGGTCGCGGTACGCATTGACGGCGCCGTCGTCGGTCGGGCCCTCGATGCCGCCGTTGAACGACTTGTTGTCGCTCTCGCCGTCCTGGTTGTCCTCGCCGTTGGCCTCGTTGTGCTTCTCCTGGTACATCGTCAGGTCGGCGAGGGTGAACCCGTCGTGGGCCGTGACGAAGTTGACGCTGGAGAGCGGCGAGCGCCGCGAGTCCTCGTAGACGTCGGGGCTGCCGAGCACGCGGTCGGAGAAGGTCGAGAGCACGCCGGGCTCGCCGTTCCAGAACTCGCGGACGTCGTCGCGGAACTTGCCGTTCCACTCCGACCAGTCGGCCGGGAAGCCGCCGACCTGGTAGCCCGCGGTGTCCCAGGGCTCGGCGATCATCTTGACGCTCTTCAGCACCGGGTCCTGGTGGATGAGGGTCAGGAAGGCGCTGTGCTCGCTCGCCTCGCCGCCCTGGCGGGTCAGCGTGGTGGCGAGGTCGAAGCGGAAGCCGTCGACGTGCATCTCGGTCACCCAGTAGCGGAGGCTGTCCATGATGAGGGCGAGCGCGGCGGGGTGGCTGACGTTGAGGCTGTTGCCGGTGCCGGTGGTGTCGAAGTAGGCCGACTCCTCGCCCTCGACGAGGCGGTAGAAGGCCGCGTTGTCGATGCCCTTGAACGACAGGGTCGGGCCCATGTGGTTGCCCTCGGCGGTGTGGTTGTAGACGACGTCCATCCACACCTCGAGGCCGGCCTCGTGGAAGGCCTTGACCATGGCCTTGAACTCGGCGACCTGGCCGCCGCGGGTGCCGGCGGCCTTCGAGGCGTACTCGTCGTGCGGGGCGAAGAAGCCGATGGAGTTGTAGCCCCAGTAGTTGCGGAGGCCCTTCTCCTCGAGGTGGCTGTCCTGCACGAACTGGTGCGTCGGCAGCAGCTCGACGGCGGTGACGCCGAGGTCGGTGAAGTACTTGATCGCGGCGGGGTGCGCGAGGCCCGCGTACGTGCCGCGGATCTCCTCCGGCACCTCGGGGTGCTGGCGCGTGAAGCCCTTCACGTGCACCTCGTAGACGACCGTCTCCTCGAGGGGCGTGAGCGGGCGCTCGTCGTCGCCCCAGTCGAAGCTGCGGTCGGCGATGACGCTGCGCGGCATGGCGGGGGCGGAGTCGGTGGTGTCCATCGTCTCGGGGTCGTCCATGTCGTGGCCGAAGACGGCCTGGCCCCAGTCGAAGGTGCCGTCGAGGGCGGTGGCCCACGGGTCGAGCAGCAGCTTGTGCTCGTTGTGGCGGAGGCCCGCGGAAGGGTCCCAGGGGCCTGCGACACGGAAGCCGTAGCGGCTGCCGACCCGCGCCTCCGGCACGACCGTGTGGAACACGTGGCCGGTGCGCTCGACGAGCTCGGTGCGGTGCTCGGCGCCGGGGGTGCCGTCGGCCGCGTCGTCGTCGAACAGGCAGAACCAGATGTGGTCGGCGGTCTCGGAGTACACGGCGACGTGGGCGCCGCCGCCGTCGAGGGGCGTGACGCCGAGGGGGTAGGGCTTGGAACGAGATGCGGTCATCACTCAGATCTACAGGAGCGCGGGAGGCGCGGGCCAAGCTGAGCGGTCCGCTCGCCCCCCGTACCCCTCGCCCCGCCCCCTCAAACCCGCCCCGCGCCTCCTCGCCCCCCTCCGGTCCTCGTCAAACCCGCGATCGGACATCGCACCCCGGTGCGCACGGGTGCGATGTCCGATCCCGGCTTCTTCCGTGACCCTCCCCAGCCCGGGAGGCGCCTCCCCCGTCCACAGGGCCACTCCCGTCAGCGGCGCTCCCGGCCGCGACTCGCGCACACTCGGGCATGGCCAGTCCCGATCCCACCCAGCTGCCCCTGCTGCGCGTCGCGACCCACGGCGACTCGTCCCGCGAAGCTCGGGCTCTGCGTCGCGGGGCCGAGCGTGGCCTGCTGCACCGCGTGCGCCGAGGCGTCTACGTCGACCTCGCCGACTGGACAGCGTTGGAGGCGCGGGGCAGGCACGTCGTGACGGTCCGTGCCAGCGTGGCCGGGGCGTCCCCGGGCATCGCGGTGTCGCACGAGTCGGCCGTCGCCCTCCATGGGCTCCCGACGGTGGGGCGCCGACTCGATGACATCGTCCGCACGATCGACGAGCACCGGACGACGGTCAAGCGCACGCCGACGTGCCTGGTCCGGCCGGGCCTCCTCACCGACGACGACGTCGTCGAGGTGGCGGGCGTCCGGGCCACCTCGCTGCTGAGGACGGCAGCCGACATGGCCAGGACCGCGTCGTTCGCCGAGGGGGTGCTCTGCGTGGACGCCGTCCTCCGCCGCGTCGTGCTGGGGGGCGAGCACCGCGATGGCCCCGACGTCGACGAGAGGCTGACGCAGGTCCGAGCAGAGCTCGTGTCCCGGGTCGGACCGCCCGGGCACAGGGGCGGGCGCGCGGCGAGGCGCATCATCGCCTTCGCGTCACCGTGGGCCGAGAACGGGGGCGAGTCGCTGCTGCGGATCGCCCTCCATGAGCTGGGAGTCGCGCAGCCCGTCCTCCAGAAGGTCTTCCGCCTGCACGGGCGAGTCGTCGCTCGCGCCGATGTCCAGCTCCCCGACGGGGCCGTGCTCGAGTTCGACGGCATGGAGAAGCTCGTCGACGGTCGCATGCTCGCCGGCCGCTCGACCGCCCAGGCGCTCCGCGAGCAGAAGGCACGTGACCGCGCCCTCCTCGCCCTGCCCGACGTGAGGACGGTCATCCACTGCGACTACGTCGACGTGGTCCGGCCTGAGCAGCTGGCGGAGCTGCTGAGGGCGGGCGGCGTCTCCCTCGATCCCCGGCGGATCCGTGCCGCTGCTCGTGCTGCCCGTGCCAGGTTCGACGGCGTCGGGCCTCGATGAACCTCGTTCCGGACGAAGAACCCGTGCGCGCAGGGGTGTTTTGTCCGATCGCGGNCGGCGGCGGCGGCGGCGGCGGCGGCGGGCTAGCTGACGTGCACGTCGGGGCGGCGGGAGCGGTTCGGCTCGGCGCGGCGGAGCACCTCGCGCGTCACCGGGGCGACCTCGCCGGCGCCCGTGACCAGGAACCGGCCCATGTTCGACAGCGGCCCGCCCTCGGTCCACTCGAAGTAGATGTCGGGCGCGACCCCGGTCTCGTCCCGGATCGCCAGCAGCACCGAGGCGAGTGTGTTCGGCACCGCGCCGCTCGTGACCCGCAGCACCCGGTAGCCGTGCACGACGTGTCCGGTGACGACGAGGTCCTCCTCGAAGTTCGACGAGTCGCCCGGGTGCACCTCGACGAAGATCACGGGCGCCCGCTGCGGGATCCCGCTGTAGCGCCGCTCCGCGGTCAGCTTCTTCTTGTAGATCTCGGCGACCTCGCGACCGGGCTCGTGCGCGATGAGCCGGATCGAGCCGTACTCGTCGGCGTCCTCCCGCACGTACCCCAGGGCCGTGTCGTCGAAGGTGATCGACGTCGCCCGCAGCTGGAACGACCGACGCACCCGCGAGATGAGCGAGACGGCCATGATCCCCACGATGAAGATCGCGGCGATCCGCACGCCGTCGGGCCGCTCGACCACGTTGACGATCGTCGTGTAGACGAAGACGAGCGCGATGGCCCCGAAGCCGATCGTGCGCTTGCGCTGCCGGGCCCGACGGGCCGAGAGCGTGACCGCGACGGAGGCGCTGGTGATCAACACGAGCACGCCCGTCGCGTAGGCCCCGCCCTGGGCGTCGACGTCCGCGTCGAAGACGATGGTGATGACGAACGCGATCACCGTGAAGACCAGGACGAGCGGCCGGACGGCCCGGGCCCACTGCGGAGCCATGCCGTACCGGGGCAGGTAGCGCGGCACCAGGTTCAGCAGCCCGGCCATGGCGGAGGCGCCGGCGAACCAGAGGATGCAGATGGTGCTGACGTCGTAGAGCGTGCCGAAGCCGTTGCCGAGGTACTCGTGCGCCAGGTACGCCAGGGCCCGGCCGTTCGCCGACCCTCCCGACTGGAACTCCTCCTGCGGGATGAGCAGCGTCGTGACGAAGCTCGACAGGATGAGGAACGAGCTCATGATCAGGGCGGCCGTGGTCAGCAGTCGCCGGGCGCCGCGGATGCGCCCGGTGGGCCGCTCGTCCGTGTCGTCGGGGTCGCCGGTGATCTGCGGCATGACCGCGACGCCGGTCTCGAAACCGGAGAGCCCGAGCGCGAGCTTCGGGAAGACGATCAGCGCGATGCCGACCATCACGACCGGGTTGCCGTGCTGAACCGTGAGCGCCTGCCACCAGTTGCCGATCACGACCGTGTTCTCGGCCACGTGGAAGATCGACACGGCGATCACGACGAGGTTCAGCACCAGGAAGACGCCGACCAGCACGACGGCGATGCCGATCGCCTCCTTGAACCCGCGGAGGAAGACCGCCGCGAGGAGGGCGACCAGGAAGAGCGTGATCGGCACCTCGGCTCCGTGGAACCACTCGGGCGTGAAGGGGTTCTCGACCGCGTGCGCCGTGGCGTCGGCCGCCGACAGCGTGATGGTGATCATGAAGTCGGTGGCCGCGAAGCCGAGCAGCACGAGCACGAACAGCTTGCCGCCCCACCAGGGCAGCAGGCGTTCGAGCATCGCGATCGAGCCCTCGCCGCGCGGGCTCTCGCGGGCGACGCGACGGTAGACGGGCAGCGCGCCGAGCAGCGTCAGCACCACGAGCACGATCGTGGCGAGCGGCGACAGGAGGCCCGCCGCGACGGCGGCGATGGCCGGCTGGTAGCCGAGGGTCGAGAAGTAGTCGACGCCGGTGAGGCACATGACGCGCCACCACGAGTGGGTCTTCTCCACCTTCTCGGCGTGCGGGCCCTGGTGGGCGCCGGAGTTCTCGGTCAGGCCGTCGAGCAGCCAGTTCCGGAGGCGCGCGCCGGCCACCGGGGTCGGCTGCGGTTCCAGCGCATCGGCGTCCCTGCCGGACTTCTCGGAGACTGTGGACACGGTCGGACCTCTCGCTCGCGCGGCCTCGGGACGGCGCGCGCACACAACGCTAAGCCCCGGTGGTGCGCCGGGAGCCGAGCGGGCGTGAGGATCGCGTTAGGACTCGGGGCGAGCCTCCCCCGCGGGGGTCTCGTCGGGCAGGAAGCGGTAGCCCATGCCGAGCTCGGTCACGAGGTAGCGCGGAGTCGCCGGCACGGGCTCGAGCTTCTTGCGCAGCTGCGCGAAGTAGAGGCGGAGGTACCCGGTGTCCTTCGCGTGGAACGGCCCCCACACCTGCGTCAGCAGGGTCTCGCGGGTGACGAGCTTGCCCGGGCTCTGCAGCAGCAGCTCGAGCACGCGCCACTCGGTCGGGGTGAGCCGCACCGTCTCGCCGCCCCGGGTGACGGTGGTCGACGAGAGGTCGACCCGCACGTCGCCGAAGGCCACGACGGGGGCGTCGTCGTCGCCGGGAGCGAGCCGCCGCGTGAGCGCCCGGAGCCGCGCCAGCAGCTCCTCCATCGCGAACGGCTTCGTCACGTAGTCGTCGGCGCCCGCGTCGAGCGCCTCGACCTTGTCGGCCGCGTCGGTGCGCCCCGAGACCACGAGGATCGGCACGGTCGACCAGCCGCGGATGCCCGCGATCACCTCGACCCCGTCGAGCCGGGGCATGCCGAGGTCGAGCATCACCAGGTCGGGGCGGTGCGCGACGACCGCGTCGAGCGCCTCGCGGCCGTCGGCCGCGGTGTGGATCTCGTACCCCCGGGCCCCCAGGGTCACCTTGAGCGCCCGCAGGATCTGCGGGTCGTCGTCGGCGATCAGTATCTTCACGGCTCCTCCTCGCCGACCGTACCCGACGCCCGAGCCGCGGCGAGGGCCACCGGCGTAGGGATCCCGTCAGGATCGCCGGGGCCGTCGCCGTCCGGCAGCGAGACGACCATCGTCAGACCGCCGCCCGGGGTGTCGTCGAGGGTGAGCGTGCCCGACATCGCCTCGGTGAAGCCCTTGCTGAGCGCGAGCCCGAGGCCGAGGCCGGTCGCGTTGTCGGTGTCGCCGAGCCGCTGGAACGCCGTCATGATCTCGCCGCGCCGCTCGGGAGGGATGCCCGGCCCCCGGTCGACGACCCGCACCTCCACCCGGTCGGCGAAGCCGCTCGTCGAGATGCGCACCCGCTGCCCCTCCGGCGAGAACCGCAGGGCGTTGTCGAGCAGGTTGACCAGGACCCGCTGCAGCAGCACGCGGTCGGCCCGCACGGGCGGCACGGAAGCCCGCAGGGCGAGCTCGACGTCGGCGGGGCCGAGCCCGAGCTCGTCGAGCGCCCCGAGCACGACCTCGTCGACGTCGACGTCGTCGGTCGAGACGGCGAGGGCGCCGGCCTGCACGCGGCTCACGTCGAGCAGGTTGGTCACGAGGGTGGCGAGCGACTCGAGGCTCTCGTACGCGGTCGAGAGCAGCTCGTCGCGGTCGGCGTCGCTCCAGTCGACGTCGGCCTGGCGCAGCCCGCTGATCGACGCCGTCGCCGCGGCCAGCGGGCGTCGGAGGTCGTGCCCCACGGCGGCGAGCAGGGCGCTCCGCATGCGGTCGACCTCGGCGAGCGGCGCCACCTGGCCGGCCTCGCGGCTCAGGGCGGAGTGCTCGAGCGCCGCCTCGACCTGCGCCGCGACCACCACGAGGAGGCGGCGGTCGGCGGCCTGGAGCCCGCCGCCGGTCAGCTCGAGGGCCGCCCCCGAGCCCGCGGGCAGCGTCGCGATCGAGTCGGAGTCGAGGGGCGGACCAGAGCGCTGGTCGGGGTGCGGAGCCGCCCCGGCGGCCCCGCCCGGGGCGACGGAGGACGCGAGCTCGACGTCGCCCTGCAGCACCCGCACCCGCGTCAGCCCCAGCGCCTCCCGCGTGCGCTCGACGAGCGCCTGCACGGCGTCCTGCCCGCGCAGCACGCTGCCCGAGACGGTGGCGAGCAGCTCGGTCTCGGCCAGGGCCCGCGCCGCCGCCCGGCTGCGCCGGGCTGCCTGGTCGACGACCCAGCTGACCAGCGCGGCGTTGACGACGTAGAGCACCAGCGCGAGGAAGTGCAGGGGCTCGGCGATCGTCAGCTCGTAGACGGGCGCGATGAAGAGGAGGTCGAGCGCCACGCCCGAGAGCAGGGCCGCGACGAGCGCGGGCCAGAGGCCCCCGACGACGGCCACCACGATGACGAGCAGCTGGAAGAGCAGCACGTCGCCCGCGATGCCGTCCTCGCTGCGGTGCCCGACCAGCAGCCACGCCAGCAGCGGGCCGCCGAGCAGAGTGAGGGCGAAGCCGGCGAGGACGCGCCCGCGCGACAGGGCACCGCCGATGCGCGGCAGCGCCCAGCCCCGCCCCGCCGAGCCGTGGTTGACGATGTGCACGTCGATCTGGCCGGACTCGCGGATGACGGTGGCGCCAATGCCCTGGCCCGTGAGCGCCGTCGCGAGGCGCCCCCGCCGGCTGACGCCGATGACCAGCTGCGACGCGTTCGTGCCGCGGGCGAACTCGACGAGGGCCCGGGGCACGTCGTCGCCGACGACCTGGTGGTAGGTGCCGCCGAGCTTCTCGACGAGGGCGCGCTGCGCCGCGAGCGCTCCCGGCACGCCCTGCCGTAGGCCGTCCTGGCTGCTGACGTGCACGGCGATGAGCTCTCCCCCGGCCGACCGCGCGGCGATGCGGGCCGCCCGCCGCACGAGCGTCTCGCCCTCGGCACCGCCGGTGAGCGCGACGACGACCCTCTCTCGCGCCTCCCACGGGCTGTCGATGCCGTGCTCGACCCGGTAGGCCTTCAGGGCGCTGTCGACCTCGTCGGCGAGCCAGAGCAGCGCCAGCTCGCGGAGGGCGGTGAGGTTGCCGAGCCGGAAGTAGTTCGAGAGGGCGGCGTCGACGCGCGAGGCGGGGTAGACGTCGCCCGCCGCCAGGCGGTCGCGCAGCGCCTGGGGCGCGAGGTCGACCACCTCGAGCTGGTCGGCCGACCGGAGGACGGCGTCGGGCACGGTCTCCCGCTGCACCGTGCCGGTGATCTGCTCGACGACGTCGTTGAGCGACTCGATGTGCTGCACGTTGACGGTCGAGATCACGGAGATGCCGGCGTCGAGCAGCACCTGCACGTCACGCCAGCGCTTGTCGTGCGTGCCGCCCGGGGCGTTCGTGTGGGCGAGCTCGTCGACGAGCGCGAGCTGGGGCCGACGGGCGAGCACGCCCTCGAGGTCCATCTCGTCGAGCTCGACGCCGCGGTGCTCGACGACGCGGCGCGGGACGACCTCGAGGTCGCCGAGCACCGAGGCCGTCGCGGCGCGGCCGTGCGTCTCGACGACCGCGACGACGACGTCCTTGCCCTCGTCGCGCAGCCGACGCCCCTCCTCGAGCATCGTGTAGGTCTTGCCCACCCCCGGTGCCGCGCCGAGCAGCACCCGCAGTCGTCCTCGTGTCATGCGCTCAGCATCGCACCCGTGCACGACCGGGGCGTCGGGGGCCCGTCGCGCCGGGGACGACCTCGCGAAGCGTCTGCCTGGGGAGGA
The DNA here is from genome assembly GCF_001423665.1 of Frigoribacterium sp. Leaf164. Classification (NCBI taxonomy): domain Bacteria; kingdom Bacillati; phylum Actinomycetota; class Actinomycetes; order Micrococcales; family Microbacteriaceae; genus Frigoribacterium; species Frigoribacterium sp. Leaf164. Next base: position 156,527 of record NZ_LMOX01000001.1, on the reverse strand, counting down.
CGCACGTCGAGCGCTAGGGTCGGCCCATGCGCCCCGGCTCCGTCACGATCGTCTACCGCCTCGTCTTCGCGGCGCTCACCCTCACGGCGGTGGCCGCGCAGTTCCGGGTCACGCTCGTGAACGACTCCTCGATCGCGAACTTCTTCTCGTACTTCACGAACCTCAGCAACCTGCTCGCGACCGTGGTGTTCACGGTCGGGGCGATCAGGGTCGCCCGCGGCACCCCCGACTCCCGCGCCTGGTCGGTTGTGCGGGCCGGCACCGTCGTCGCCATGGTCTTCGTCGGGATCGTCTTCAACGTGCTGCTGGCCGGCCTCGACGTGGGGGCCCTCGTGCCGTGGGTCAACGTCGTGGTGCACATGCTGATGCCGGTGGCGGTGCTGGTCGACTGGGTCGTGTGGCCTCCCGAGCGGCGCCTGCCCTGGTGGGCGGCCGCGGTCTGCCTCGTCTATCCGGTCGTCTACAGCGTGTACTCGCTCGTCCGCGGAGCGGTCATCGGGTTCTGGCCGTACCCGTTCTACGACCCGTCGGCAGTCGGCGGGGCGGGCGGAGTCGCGCTCTACCTGGTGGTGCTGGTCGTCGCCCTGGCGGTGCTGGCGACGCTGGTCGTGCTCGTCGGCCGCCGCCGCCGGATGAGCACCACGCCGACGCCCTGAGCACGGCCACCCTCGACACGGACACCCTGGACACGACCACCGTGAACGAAGGAAAGCCCCGGTCGGCACCTGGCGAGAGGTGGTCGATCGGGGCTTTCCAGCGGAGCCGGTGGGATTTGAACCCACGGTTCCCACAAAGGGAACTCCACCTTAGCAGGGTGGTGCACTAGGCCGAACTATGCGACGGCTCCTCGAGCGCTGCGTCGTGGACGACAGCGCGCACCGACGATCATAGCGGGCCGAGCGCGATCTGCCGAACCGCGCCTCCCGCACCGCGTGCCCCACCGCTCGACGGCCGGCCGGGGCCGTGGTCTCTCACCCGCGATTCACCCGCAAGCCCCCCTCCTGGGGGCCACGACCGGCTTGTCCGCCATTATGCGGACACATAGAGTACCCCTGACGCCGACGACGGCGGAGGTGCGGCAGCTCGACAGCACGAGCTCGTCCACCCCTTGCCGGACACTCCCCCGCTGCCCGAGCGCGTCAGCGTGCCACCCCGACTCCGCGAGCGTACCCGACGCCCGCGGTGGGCACACCCCCGCCGACAGCGACGTCGACTCCGTCCCCCTGCGGCGCCGAACCCCTGATCCCGGCGCCGCAGGGCCCCTCATGCGTGCCGGTTCGGGCCGCCGCGTGAGACCCGGGTCGTCCCGGCGAGCTGGTTACTCGCCGGGACGACTTCCCGGGCAGGCCACGGCCCGCGCTAGTTGCCGAAGCCCACCGAGCACGTCTGGTCGGCCGCCGTCTGGCCCGTGAGCCCGCTGATGACCTCGGCGGGCACCGCCGGCGCCGCGGGAGCCGTCGTCTCCGCGGGGGCCGTCGTCTCGGCGGGAGCTGAGGGAGTCGCGGTGTCGGCGGGCGCCGGAGCCGCGGCACCCGGGTCCACCGGAGCGGCCGTCCCGGTCGTCTCCGACCCGATCCCCGTGCTGCCCTCGGGGATGGCGAACGGGACGTCGGCCCGGATGGCGTCGAACAGCTGCGTGGCCACCGAGGTGGTCGGCTGCACCTTGCCGGCGTAGACGCCCCTGCCGTCGGTCGTGCCCGGGTACTGCACGAAGTTCACGGCGTCGAGCGGGAGGTCCTTCAGGGCACTGCCGATCTGGACCATGGTGGTCACGTCGGTGAGCCCTTCCGAGAGGGTCATGTTGCTCGCTGCGGCGCGGGCCAGCGAGTAGAGCTTCGTGGGGTCGCCCAGCGTGTCGGCGCTCTTGACGGTGCGCAGCAACGACGACAGGTACACCTGCTGGCTGCTGATGCGGCCGAGGTCGGAGCCGTCGCCGACGCCGTGCCGGGTACGGAGGAAGGCCAGGGCGTCCGCTCCGGACAGCACGGTCTCGCCGGCGGGGATGTTGAGCCCCGTGTAGCGGTCGGTGATCGGGGTCGCGGCGCAGACGGGCACGCCCCCGACGGCGTTCGACATCTCGATGACGCCGTTGAACGAGATCATCCCCGCGAAGGGGATGTCGAGGCCGGTGAGCGACGAGACCGTCGAGACGACGCAGCTCAGGCCGCCGTACGACCAGGCCTCGTTGATCGGCCGGGCCGCCATCGCCGAGTAGTAGCCGCTGCCGTCCTCGCGGGCGCAGGCCGGGATGGGCACGACCATGTCGCGCGGGATGCTCACGGCCGTCGCGTTGGAGTGGTCGGCGGAGACGTGGAGCAGGATGTTCACGTCGTTCAACGTGGCGTCGCGCTCCCCGAACGCCGAGGAGTCCTGGGAGGCGTCGTTGTCGGTGCCGACGACGAGGATGTTGAAGCCGCCCTCGTAGGCCGCGATCGAGGGCACCTCGGGGGCCTTGGTCTCTCCCTTGGCCGCGGGCAGGGCGACGCCCTCGCCGAGGTCGCTCTTCACCTGGTACGCCGCGATGGCGCCGACGGAGGCCCCGCTGACCAGCACGACGGCGAGCGCCCCCGCGAGGATCTTCGCGACGCCGCCGACCGGCCCGCCCGAGCGCAGGCGGCCGTGGCGCGCGATGCCGGTCGAGCCCGACCTCGCGGCTCGCCGCGAGAGGTGCGCCGTCTCGGTGGCCTGCCCGGTCGTGGTGCGGCTCCGACCCGCGCCGTGGCCCCCGGTCGCGCGGTCGCGTCTCGGGGAGCGGTCACGTCGGTCACGTCGGTCTCGTCGGTCGCGGGGATCGCTCACGCAGGGTCCTCTCGGTCGTCGCGGGCACGCGGCCCGGGCGCTCACGAGGAGGCCGGCGGCGCCCGTGCGATGGGCGGGCAGAAGGCATTGTAGACAGAGCGCCCTAGGTGCCCGCCACAGGAACGGACCGGCGCAGCCCCTCACTGGGGGTGCCGCACCGCGGAGGCCGACCCCGTCGACGAGAGGCGGCCGACGGCCCTGCGCCGGTCCGCCCGGACGCACGCGGGAGCCGGGGCCCCGCCTAGAGTGGGGAGTCGACCTGCCGGAGGGACGACATGGGCGACGACCGCAGCCGTGACCTGAGCGGAGCCCTCCTGGGCGACCGCTACCGACTCGACGGCGTCCTCGGGCGCGGGGGCATGGCCACCGTCTACCGCGCCGTCGACACGGCTCTCCGGCGCCCGGTGGCGCTGAAGCTGCTCGCGCCGAACAGCGGCGACGCCGACGACCTGCGGCGGGCGCACTCCGAGATCGACCTGCTCGCCTCGCTCGAGCACCACGCCCTCGTGACCCTCTACGACGCCGACGTCGCGGTCGTCGACGGCGACGAGCGCCCCTACCTCGTCATGCAGCTCGTCGACGGCCCCACGCTCGACCGGCGCCTGCACGACGGCCCCGTCGCGGGCGACGAGGTGCAGCGCATGGCCGCCGACCTCGCCGAGGCCCTCCACGTCGTCCACTCCGCCGGCATCGTGCACCGCGACCTCAAGCCGGGCAACGTGCTGCTGGCGCCGTCGCCCGTCCCGGGCCAGGAGTTCCGCGCGCTGCTCGCCGACTTCGGCATCGCCCAGCTCAGCGGGGCCACCCGCCTCACGGCGCCGGGCTCCGTGCTCGGCACCGCCGCCTACCTCAGCCCGGAGCAGGCCCTCGGCGGCGAGGTCGGCACGGCCTCCGACATCTGGTCGCTCGGCCTCGTGCTGCTCGAGGTCGTCACGGGCCGCCGTGAGTTCCCGGGCACGCTGATGGAGTCGCTGAGCGCGCGCCTCAGCCGCGACCCGGTCGTGCCGGCGTCGGTCGGCGCCGACTGGCAGGCCCTGCTCACCGCGATGACGGCGCGCGACCCGGCGGCCCGCCCGACCGCCCTCGACGTGCTGCGGGAGGCGCGCGGTGCGGCCGCGCCCGTCGTGGCCACGGGAGCGGGTGCCGGAGGCGCGGTGGCGGCCCCCGGGGCGACCGGCGACGGGCGCGGGGCCGGCGGCGCTGCCGTGGCGGGCCTCGCCGCCGGTGCCGGCCTCGCCGCGGGTGCCGGTGCCGCAGCCGGGGCCACCGGAGCAGGAGCCGGCGCCGGCGCAGACCAGCCGACCGGCACGATGCCCGCCGGCGACGCCCCCACCGCCCGCTTCCCCGTCGGGGGCTCCCCGACGGCCCGTCTCGACCCGGCGGCCGGGGCCGGCGACGCTCCGACTCGGGCGCTGCCGTCGGACGACGCCCCCACGCGACGCTTCGCGCCTGCCGGATCGGCCGGGGTCGCCGCGGGGGCCGGGGCCGCCGCGGCCGCCGGGGCCGCGACCTCACCGCTCGGGTCGACCCGCGCCTCCTCGGGGGCCGCGCGCAGCAGCGGCGACGACGAGCGACCGGGCCGCCGTCGCGTGCTGGTCGGCGTGGTCGTCGCGGTCGTGCTGCTCGCCGTGCTGGCCGCCGTGGCCCTCGCCCTCGGGGCAGGGCGTGGGAGCGACCCCGCCGGTGACCCGACCGCCCCGGTCGAGACGACCGAGACCAGCCCGGAGCCGAGCGTCGCCCCGACCGAGGAGGCTCCCGCCGAGGAGTCGCCGAGCACGGAGCCCACCGTCGCCCCGGCCCCCGCGCCGGAGACGACGGCGCCCGCCCCGTCGGAGGAGGAGCCGGACGAGGACGAGAACGAGCCCGACGAGGACGAGGGCGGGCCCGGGCAGGCGACGCCGCCGTCGGGCACCGTGCCCGGCCAGGGCACCGGCACCGGCAACGGCAACGGCAAGCCCACCGGCGCCGGCGCCGCCGTTCCCGGGGTCGACGCCACGGTCGTCACCGGCCCCGGCAACGGCAACGGCAAGGGCAAGGGCCCCGGCACCGCGACCGACTGAGCCCGCCCGCCCTGCGCCTCCTACTTCCTGTTCGCGACCAGAGCGACCGCGTACGCCGGGTACCACTGCCCCGCCGGCGGGCCGCCGTTGCAGGGCCCGTCGCTCGCTCCCGGCGTCTTGACCCAGAGCAGGGCGTCGAGCCCGGTGGTGCCGCCCGTCACGCGCGGGGTCTGGCCGAGGCCCGCCCCGGGGGCGTTGCACCAGGTGCCCTTCCAGCCCCGCCCGTTGCGCGACACGTCGATGACGTAGTGGGTGCCGCCGAGCGCCGCCGACACCTTGTCGGCGTAGGCCCGCTCCGGGTCGACGCCGTAGTAGTTCGCGACGTTCGTGAAGAAGCCCCGGGCGCGGTCGACGCCCGCCGCCTTCAGCCGGGCGGCCATCTCGGTGGGCGGGACCCAGTTCGAGTTGCCGCCGTCGAGGTAGGCGGGCACGCCCGCGTCGGCCAGGGCCCCGACGGCGGCGGCGAGTGTCGCGGTCCGGGTCGTGGTCGTCTCGGGGCAGGAGCCGAGGTGGCCGAGCGAGTCGGGCTCGACGAGCACGACGGCGCGGTGGCCACGGAGGGTGTCGGCGACGAGCTGGTTCCAGCGCAGGTAGGCGGCGTCGTCGACCGCCCCGCCGCCCGACCAGCCGCCGCAGTCGCGACCGGGGATCTCGTACGTGACGAAGACGGGCGTGCGCCCCTTCGCCTCGGCGGCGGCGAGCGTGCGCTGCACGACCTTGACGAGCATGGCGTCGTCGTACCAGCTGCCGAGCCAGGTGGCGATCGACTGGTCGGCGATCGTCCGGGCCGCGGCGGCCTCCGTGGCGCGGCCTGCAGCCTGCAGCTGCGAGGCCGCCGTCGCGGCGGCGCCGGTCGGGTCGACGTAGAGGCCGCCGCGGTAGACGGTGCCGGCCGAGGCCGTGCGGATGGTGGCGGTGGTGACGGTCGCGGACGACGCTGCGGTCGCCGCGGACGCGGGGTCGGCGGGGGAGGCGGTGGGCACGGCGACGAGGCCGGTCGCGAGCGCGACGGCGGCCCCGAGCACCACGCCCCGGCGGGCGAGGGAGGTCACGGGGTGGGTTCCGTTCGGTGGGGAGGGCGGCGGGGCGGAGCACCCGTCGACCAGGCGACGGACGCGGGTGACGCCGACCTGGTGCCGTCAGTGCAGCACGGGCCCCCGTGCGCCTCAAGCCCCCGTGCGGTGCCGGCGCCGCCCGTCTTCGGGGGTGGGGGCACGCCCGTCGTCCCCCCTCCGGCCGACCCGGCCCGCGCCTCCTGGGGGCTCGCCGTCGGAGCCGTGGGAGTCGCGGGCGCGGTGGCTGCGCATCTCCCGACCCCGGGCTGGCAGCGGGCCTCCCGCTCCCTGGGTGCGGGCCACGAGCCGGCACGACGCCCGCCCCGGGCCCTGGTGGACGTCGGTGGTCAGGCGTACCGTCGCTCGCGTGACACGACCCACGACGACGACCGTCGGCGAGCTGCGAGCCTCCGGGCACCGGCTGCGACCGCTCCGCACCGAGATCCGCGACAACCTGCTCTCCGCCCTGCGCGAGGGCCGAGACCCCTGGCCCGGGCTGCACGGGCTCGAGACCACCGTGCTGCCCCAGCTCGAGCGGGCGCTGCTCGCCGGGCACGACGTGGTGCTGCTCGGCGAGCGGGGCCAGGGCAAGACGCGCCTGCTGCGCACCCTGGCGGGCCTGCTCGACGAGTGGTCGCCGGTGATCGAGGGCTCCGAGCTCGGCGAGCACCCGTTCGAGCCGATCACGACCGAGAGCGTCCGCCGGGCGGCCGAGCTCGGCGACGACCTGCCGGTCGCCTGGCGCGGGCGCGACGAGCGCTACGTCGAGAAGCTCGCGACGCCCGACACGAGCGTCGCCGACCTCATCGGCGACGTCGACCCGATGAAGGTGGCCGAGGGCCGAAGCCTGGGCGACCCCGAGACGATCCACTTCGGGCTCATCCCCCGCGGCCACCGCGGCATCGTCGCCGTCAACGAGCTCCCCGACCTGGCCGAGCGCATCCAGGTCGCGATGCTCAACGTGATGGAGGAGCGCGACATCCAGATCCGCGGCTACGTGCTGCGGCTCCCGCTCGACGTGCTCGTGGTCGCGAGCGCGAACCCGGAGGACTACACGAACCGCGGCCGCATCATCACGCCCCTGAAAGACCGGTTCGGGGCCGAGATCCGCACCCACTACCCGATCGAGCTCGACGACGAGATCGCGGTGATCCGGCAGGAGGCCGACCTCGTGGCGGAGGTGCCCGACGTGCTCGTCGAGGTGCTCGCCCGCTTCACGCGCGCCCTCCGCGACTCGCCCTCCGTCGACCAGCGCAGCGGCGTCAGCGCTCGCTTCGCGATCGCCGGGGCCGAGACGATCGCCGCGGCCGCGCTGCACCGCGCGACGCGCCAGGGCGAGCCCGAGGCCGTGGCCAGGCCGATCGACCTCGAGACGGCCGTCGACGTGCTCGGCGGCAAGATCGAGTTCGAGTCGGGCGAGGAGGGGCGAGAAGACGAGATCCTCGACCACCTGCTGCGGACGGCCACGGCGGAGGCCGTGCGCGCGCACCTGCGGGGCGTCGACCTCGACCTGCTGGTCGACGCGCTCGAGGCGGGCCGCATGGTCACGACCGGCGAGCAGGTGACGGCGCGCGACTTCCTCGCCGGGCTGCCCTCGCTCGGCGAGTCCGACCTCTACGACCGGGTCGCGGAGCGTCTCGGCGCCACCAGCGACGGGCAGCGTGCGGGGGCCATCGAGCTCGCGCTCGAGGGCCTCTGGCTGGCCCGCCGGGTCAGCAAAGAGGCGGGCGACGGGCAGGCCGTCTATGGCTAGGGCGAACAGGAGGCTCGGGCGCGGCTCGAGCTACCGGAGGTTCGACGGCGGGCCCGACCCCCTGGCCCCGCCGGTCGACCTGCGCGAGGCCCTCGACGCGGTCGGCGAGGACGTCATGGCGGGGCGGTCGCCCGAGGCGGCGCTGCGCGAGTTCCTGCGCCGCGGCGGCAGCGACGGTCGCGGTCTCGACGACCTCGCCCGCCGCGTCGCCGAGCGACGCCGGGAGCTGACGCGGGGCACCGACCTCGACGGCACGCTGCGCGAGGTCGCGGCGCTGCTCGAGCGGGCGGTGCTCGACGAGCGCCGCCAGCTCGCGCGCGACGTCGAGCTCGACGACGGCGACCGTGCGCTGGCCGAGCTGCAGCTCGACAGCCTGCCCCCGTCGCCCGCCGCCGCCGTCGCAGAGCTGGCGGGCTACCGCTGGCAGAGCCGGCAGGCCCAGGCCGACTACGACGCCATCCGCGACCTGCTCGGCCGTGAGCTGCTCGACCAGCGCTTCGCCGGCATGAAGCAGGCGCTCGAGGGCGCCACCGACGCCGACCGTGCCGCGACGACGCAGATGCTCGCCGACCTCACCGACCTCCTCGAGGCCCACCGGCGGGGCGACGACGTCGCGCAGCAGTTCGACGACTTCATGGCCGCGCACGGCGACGCGTTCCCCGAGGGGCCCGAGACCGTCGACGAGCTGATCGACGCCCTCGCGGCGCGGGCGGCCGCGGCGCAGCGGCTGCGCAACTCGCTGACCCCCGAGCAGCGCGACGAGCTCGACGCGCTCGCCCAGCAGGCCTTCGGCTCCCCCGAGCTGATGGGTCAGCTGTCGCAGCTCGACGACGTGCTCCGCGGGCTGCGCCCCGGAGAGGACTGGGGCGGCTCGGAGCAGTTTGGCGGCGGCGAGGGCATGGGCCTGGGCGACGGCACCGGCGTCTTCCAGGATCTCGCCGACCTCGACGCCCTCGCCGAGCAGCTGGCGCAGTCGGGCCCCGGCTCCCAGCTCGACGACCTCGACCTCGACGCCCTCACCCGGCAGCTGGGGCAGGAGGCGGTGGTCGACGCGCGGGCCCTCCAGCGCCTCGAGCAGGCCCTGCGCGACTCGGGCACGATGTCCCGAGCCGCCGACGGCCGCCTGCGCCTCACGCCCAAGGCGATGCGCCAGCTGGGCAAGGCGCTGCTGCGCGACATCGCCGAGACGGTCTCCGGCCGACGAGGCGCGCGTGACGTCCGCCGGGCGGGCGCGGCCGGCGAGCGGTCGGGCGCGACGCGGGAGTGGGCGTTCGGCGACACCGAGCCCTGGGACGTCACCCGGACGGTCACCAACGCCGTGACGCGCGTGGCGGGCGGCGGCGGGTCCACCCGTGACGGCGTGCGCATCGAGATCGGCGACGTCGAGGTGCAGGAGACCGAGGCCCGGACGCAGGCGTGCGTCGCCCTCCTGGTCGACACCTCGTTCTCGATGGCGATGGACGACCGCTGGGTGCCGATGAAGCGGACGGCGCTGGCGCTGCACACGCTGGTCACCAGCCGGTTCCGCGGCGACGACCTGCAGCTGATCGGCTTCGGCCGCGAGGCGCGGACGATGGAGATCGAGGAGCTCGTGGGCCTCGACGCGAAGTGGGAGAAGGGCACGAACCTCCACCACGCGCTGCTGCTCGCGAACCGCCACTTCCGGAAGCACCCCTCCGCGCAGCCCGTGCTGCTCATCGTCACCGACGGCGAGCCGACCTCCCACCTGGAGGCCGACGGCGCCACCTGGTTCGACTACCCGCCGGCGCCGCTGACGATCGCCGTCACCGTGCGCGAGCTCGACGCCTCGATGCGCCTCGGCGCGCAGACGACGATCTTCCGCCTCGGCGACGACCCCGGCCTCGCCCGGTTCGTCGACGCCATGGCACGCCGGGTCGGCGGCACGGTCGTCGCGCCGGAGGCCGACGACCTCGGCGCCGCGGTGGTCGAGTCGTACCTCGACGGGCGGCAGCCGGGCCCCGGCCGCGCGGCCTGAGCCGCACCGGGTCGCTAGAACAGCGGCCAGGGAACGGCGGAGCCGTGGCCGCGGGGCTCGGGGAAGCGACCGGACGACAGCAGGTGCTCGCACCGGGCGATCGTCGCGCTGACCTCGAGCGGGGTGACGTGCTCGGCCAGCGCCTCCCCGAGGGCTCCGTTGAGGTCGGCCCGCACGCGCGCGAGCCCCTCGAGCTCGTCGGGGGCGAGCTCGTCGCCGAGCCAGCCCCAGAGCACGGTGCGGAGCTTGTGCTCGACGTGGAAGGTGAGGCCGTGGTCGACGCCGTGCCGGTGCCCGCCGGGCAGGGCCAGCACGTGGCCGCCCTTGCGGTCGGCGTTGTTGACGACGACGTCGAACACGGCCATGCGCCGCAGCGCCGCGGAGTCCTCGTGGACGAGCGTCACCGGCAGGTCGCGCTCGTCGGTGCCGTCGATGACGGGCAGCCAGCCCTCCTCGGGCACCTCGTCGCTCGAGACGAGGTCGACCGCGGACTGCTCGGGGTCGACCTCCTGCCAGAGCTGCACCATGCCCGGGCCGAGCGGCCCGTCGCGCAGCCACGTGGTCGGCACGACGCCCCAGCCGAACGCCTCGCTGACGAGGAAGGCGGAGACCTCGCGGCCCGCCAGGGTGCCGTCGGGGAAGTCCCACAGGGGGGCCTCGCCCGCGACCGGCTTGTAGACGACGGCCGTGCCGTCGATCGTGCCGACGAAGGTGTCGTTCGAGGCGATGCGCACGCGGCCGGTCAGCTCGAGGTCGCCCGACGGGACGGGCCCCGACGGGACGGGAGCACCGGCCACGGGCGCGCCAGCTGCGGGAGCACCGGGCACGGGCACCTCCGGCTCGCGGGCCACGGTCACGGCCTACGGCCGACCGTCGGGCCGGTCGCCGTCGAAGAGGTCGTCGAGGTCGTCGGGCCCGATCTCGCCGAGGCCGGGGGCGGCCGGGCAGACGTGGCCCTCGGGGTCGATCGGCGTGCCGCAGAGCGGGCAGAGGGGGCGTCCGGCGCCGACGACCTCGTGGGTCCGGGCGGCGAAGGCGCGGGCGGTGCCGACGGGGATGCGCACGCGCAGCAGCTCGGGGGCCTCCACCTCGATCTCGACCGCGGCCTCGTCGTCGTCCGCCTCGACCGCGGCGAGGGCCGCCGAGAAGGCCTCCGACTCGTCGTCGTCGAGCTCGACCACGGGGAAGGCCTCGATGACGACCTGGGCCGTGGTCGGGTCCCAGCCGAGGCTGAGCGCGCCGGTGCGGAACTCCGGCTCGACGGGCTGCTCGAGCGGCTCGTTGTCGACGAGCTCGACGGGGGTGACGGTGGGGATCGTCAGCGACGTGCCCTCCCGCGAGCTCAGCTCGTCGAGGATCTCGTCGATCTTCTCCGCGAGGGCCGCGGACTGCTGCTTCTCGAGGCCGACGCTGACGAGCCGGGCACCGTCGCGCACCTGGAGGTAGAACTCGCGCTGACCGGGCTGACCGATCGTGCCGACGACGATCCGGTCGGGCCAGTCGAATCCGTGGACGATGGTGGGCATGCCGCCCATCCTACGAGCGGCGGGCCGGCCCGGCCCAGGCTGCGTGCAGGGCGGGAGTCGCGGTGCCGGCGGGCGGGCCGGCCACCTCGTCGACGGTGCCGGTCGTCACTCGTGCCCCGCGCCTCCCCCGACGGCGGCGTCCGCCGCGGGCGCCGCCGCGCGCAGCCACGAGAGGTCGCCCGAGTCGGTGTTGGTCGCGAGGACCTCGGGGCGGCTCGTGCCGTACCGGACGATCGAGACCGACGCCGGGCCGACCGCGATGCGCTGGAAGAGGTCGAGGTGCATGCCGAGCGCGTCGGCGAGCACCGACTTGACGATGTCGCCGTGGCTGACCGCGACCCACACGGCGCCCGGGCCGTGCTCCGCCTCGACGGCGGCGTCGTGGCGACGGATCGCCGCCACCGCCCTGGCCTGCATGCCCGCCATGGACTCTCCGCCGGGGAAGGTCACGGCCGAGGGCTGCCCCTGCACGGTCGCCCAGAGCGGCTCGGCGCTGAGCTCCTTCAGGGTGCGGCCCTGCCAGTCGCCGTAGTCGCACTCGGAGATGCCCTCCTCGACCGGGGTCGTCGGGCTGCCCTCCTGCCGGTCGAGGACGTACCCGGCGGTCTCGCGGCAGCGCTCGAGCGGGCTCGAGACGACGGAGACGACCGGCACGACGGCGAGCCGCTCGCCGGTGCGGACGGCCTGCTGGCGCCCGACGACGTCGAGCAGGACGCCCGGGGTGCGCCCGGCGAGGACTCCGCTCGCGTTGGCGGTGGTGCGCCCGTGACGGACGAGGATGACGGTGGCCATGCCCCGAGCCTAGACACCGGCCGCCGGGGGCCTACTCGCGGGGCCCCTCGCGGCGGCGCAGGGCGACGTCCTCGGCGTCGATGAGCTCGAGCACCTGGCGCACCGCGGTCTCCGGGTAGCGGCGCTCCCGTCGCACCGCGAGCACGGCGGCCCGCTCGGCCTCGATCATGCGACGTCGCACCCGGTCGTGCTCGAGCCGCTCGCCCGTGAGGTCGGTGAGGTCGTCGGACTCGTCGCGGCCGGCCGCCCCGACGGCCGGCTCGCCCTGCTCGTCGACCCGCGACTCCTTCGCCTCCCGCCGGGCCTCGAGGCCCGCGGCCCGGGCCTCGTCGAGGAGGCGGTCGCGGTCGGACTCCTCCTGCAGGTCGGCGGTGCGGGGCAGGCGGAGCGCCCGGATGATCGGCGGGAGGAAGAGGCCGAGCAGCAGCGAGCCGACGACGACCGCGAAGGCGAGGAACTGCAGCAGCTCGCGCTCGGGCGTCTCGGCGGGCAGGAGGAAGACGGCGGCGAGCGTGACGACCCCGCGGATGCCGGCGGCCGAGACGGCGGTGACCGTGCGCCAGTTCCACGAGCGCTCGCGCAGCGCCCGCGGCCCGTGGTCGAACAGCACCTTCGCGAGGCCGACGGCGATGAAGCGCGACGCCACCAGGACGACGAGGAGGGCGACGACGACCCCGGCGATCTGCAGCCCGTCGAGGCTCGAGCGGCGGAGGCCGCGCACGATGCCCGACAGGCTGAGCCCGATGAGCAGGAAGACCGCGTTCTCGAGCAGGAACTGGATCGTGCGCCAGTTGACCGACTCGGCGATGCGAGCCTCGGGCGACTGGATGAGCGGGGCCCGCCAGCCGAGCCAGAGCCCGGCCACGACGACGGCGAGCACGCCGCTGCCGCCGATCTCCTGCGTCGGCACGAAGGCGACGAAGGGCACGACGAGCGACAGGCTCGTGTCGAGCACCGGCGAGTGGAGGAAGCGGCGGACGACCGAGAACCCGAGGCCGACCAGCAGGCCGATGCCCACGCCGAGGCCCACCGCGAGGAGGAACTCGCCGCCCACCTCGATCGGGTGCACGACGCCGACGACGGCCGCGATGGCCGTGTTGAGGGCGACGAGCGCGGTCGCGTCGTTGAGGAGGCTCTCGGTCTCGAGGATGGAGAGAACGCGTCGGGGCAGGCGGGCCTTGCCGGCGACGGCCTGGACGGCGACCGCGTCGGTCGGGGCGACCACGGCGCCGAGCGCCAGCGCCGCCGCGAGGCCCACCGCGGGCACGAGGGCCCAGAGCGCGAAGCCGACGGCGGCGAGGGTGACCACGACGACCCCGACCGAGAGCACGAGGATGCTGTCGCGCCGGGCCCGGATGTCGGCGAGGGGCGTGCGGATCGCGGCCGCGAAGAGCAGCGGCGGCAGCAGCCCGTAGAGCACGGCGTCGGGCTCGATCACCACCTCGGGCACGAACGGCAGGAACGACGCGACGGCGCCGACCGTGACGAGCGCGACCGGGGCCGACCAGCCGGCCCGACCCGCGACTCCGCTCGTGGCGACGGTGACGAGCACCGCCGCGACCACCCACGCGATCGTCTCGGGGATCACCGCGTCGCCCTCGCCCCTCGTGTCGTCACCGGTGCACGGTACCGGCTCGGGGCCCGCGCCGCGACCAGCGTCGCCGCGGCCCCACCGCGCTGCTGCGGCAGTGCGCCCACAGGCGCCGCCGACGTGCGAGGGTGGGGCCATGGACCTGGTCGTGTCGCGTGCGCTCACGATCCCCGCGGCGGAGCTGACCTGGCGCTTCTCGCGGTCGTCGGGGCCGGGCGGGCAGCACGTGAACACGTCCGACAGCCGAGTGCAGCTGTCGTGGGACGTCGCCCACGCCGACAGCCTGACGGAGGCGCAGCGCGAGCGCCTGACGTCGCGTCTCGACGGGCGCCTGGTCGCCGGCGCCCTGACCGTCACGTCGTCCGAGCAGCGGTCGCAGCTGCGCAACCGCGAGACGGCGCTCGCGAAGCTCGCCGAGATCGTCGCCGCGGCGCTCGCCCCCGACGCCGCGCCGCGACGACCGACGCGACGCACGCGCGGCTCCGACCGCCGTCGGCTCAGCGCCAAGGGCGAGCGCTCGGCCACCAAGCAGCAGCGCCGACGCCCCACCGACGACTAGCAGCCGCTCGGGCCGTGAGGCACCAGGTCGTCGCACGCGAACCACGCCGCGGCCTGGTTCCGGTGCGAGGACGTGGTTCGTCGTCGCCGAGGCGACGTGGTGCGGAGGGCGTGGGATTCGAACCCACGAGACATCTCTGCCCACTTGTTTTCAAGACAAGCTCCATCGGCCGCTCGGACAGCCCTCCCGGTGCGCGACGGGCGAGCCCGCGCGACCGTGGCCGAGTCTAACCGAGGAGGCGCGGGCGACACGGGCGGGATCGGCCAGCCCGCGAGGCGGTCGCCCCCTCGACCCCGACCCCGGCCCGACTGCGTCGACCCGCCCCCGTCGACCGCGCCTACAGCGTGGCGAGCGCCACGGCGAGCCCGTCGTCGACGTCGGAGCCGGTGCGCTCGTTCGCGACGGCGAAGACGTCGTCGGGCGCCTGGCCCATCGCGCAGCCGCGCCCCTGGGCCGAGGCCCAGCGCAGCATGTCGATGTCGTTGCGGCCGTCGCCGGCGGCGAAGACGCGCTCGCGCGGGATGCCCAGCCACTCGCGCACCCGCTCGAGGGCCGTCGCCTTCGTCACGCCGTCGGGCGCGATGTCGAGCCAGGCCGTCCAGCCGACGTTGTAGTTCACCTTCGAGAGGCCCATCCGCTCGACGACCTCGAGGAAGTCGTCGGTGCCGTGGTCGGGCGAGACGACGACCACCCGGGTCGCCGGGCGGTCGAAGAGCTGCTCGAACTCGACCTTCTCGGCGTTGCCGCTCGACTCGACGGTCGGGAACGAGCCGCAGTAGCGCAGCACCCCGTCGCGGTCCTCGACGGCGTAGCCGCCCTCCTGGATCTCGCCGCGGATCGTGGTGAGCACGTCGGTCGGGTCGAACTCCTCGACGTGCACCTGCTGGTAGCCGGTGGGCGCCGACTCGTCGCGCCCGAGCGTGATCGCCCCGTTCGCGGTGACGACGTAGTCGGAGACGAGGCCGAGGCGGTCCATCACCGGCAGCGTCGTCGAGACCGAGCGGCCCGTGGCGATCATCACCGCGTGGCCGGCCTCGCGCAGGCGACGGATCTGGTCGGCGACGCCGTCGCTGATCGTGCCGTCCTCCTGCATGATGGTGCCGTCGACGTCGAGGGCGACGAGCCAGCGCTCACCGTCGACCACGCCCGCGGCGGCGGCCGAGGCCGCGACGTCGGTCGGGCTGCCCACGCCGGTCACGCGACCGGCTCGATGACCTCGAGGCCGCCGAGCCACGGGCGGAGCGCCTCGGGCACGACCACCGAGCGGTCGGCCCGCTGGTGCGTCTCGAGGATCGCCACCAGCCAGCGCGTCGTCGCCAGGGTGCCGTTCAGGGTCGCCACGGGGGCCGTCTTGCCGCTCTCGGTGCGGTAGCGGGTGTCGAGCCGGCGCGCCTGGAAGGTGGTGCAGTTCGACGTGCTGCTGAGCTCGCGGTACGTGCCCTGCGTCGGCACCCAGGCCTCGATGTCGAACTTGCGGGCGGCGCTCGAACCGAGGTCACCGGCCGCGACGTCGATGACGCGGTAGTTGAGGCCGAGCGACTGCATCATCGTCTCCTGGAACGCGACGAGCCGGTCGTGCTCGGCGGTGGCCTGGTCGGGGTGCACGTAGCTGAACATCTCGAGCTTGTTGAACTGGTGCACGCGGAGGATGCCGCGGTTGTCCTTGCCGGCGGCCCCGGCCTCGCGGCGGTAGCAGGTCGACCAGCCCGCGTAGCGGATCGGCCCGGCCTCGACGTCGAGGATCTCGTCGGCGTGGTAGCCGGCGAGCGCGACCTCGCTCGTGCCGGTGAGGTAGAGGTCGTCGGCCGGCAGGTGGTAGACCTCGTCGCTGTGCGAGCCGAGGAAGCCCGTGCCGGCCATGATCTCGGGGCGCACCAGCGTGGGCGTGATCAGCGGGGTGAAGTCGTTCTTCACCGCGAGGTCGAGCGCCATGTTCATCAGCGCGAGCTCGAGCCGCGCGCCGATGCCGCGGAGGAAGTAGAAGCGCGAGCCCGACACCTTGGTGCCGCGCTTGATGTCGATCGCGCCGAGCACCTCGCCCAGGTCGGCGTGGTCGAGCGGCTCGAAGTCGAAGGCGGGGCGGGTGCCGACCTCGCGGAGGGTGACGAAGTTCTCCTCGCCGCCGGCGGGCACGCCCTCGATCACCGGGTTGCCGAGCGAGCGGATCGCCCGGTCGAACGCGGCGTCGGCCTCGGTCGACGCGGCCTGGGCCTCCTTCACGCGGGCGGCGAGCGCCTGCGCCTCGGCGACGAGCGCGGCCTTCTCCTCCTTCGGGGCCTTCGCGACGGTCTTGCCGAAGGCGTTCTGCTCGGCGCGCAGCGCCTCGAAGGCCGAGATCGCGGCACGGCGGGAGGAGTCGGCGGCCACGGCGTCGTCGACCAGCGACTCGGAGTCGCCGCGGGCGCGCTGGCTGGCCTTGAGGAGGTCGGGGGCGTCTCGGAGCAGCTGGGGATCGATCACGCGACCATCCTAAGGAGTGCGTGTGGACGTCAGCCCCCGTCCCTCCCCGGAGTCGCGGGTCGGCCCGTTCTCCCGGCGACCTGCCCCGAGACCGGTCGCGGGGGCTCCCCGACCAATACGCTCGGCGCATGACCCCCTCCCCCTCCTCCTCGCCCGCCGAGCCCGGCTCGACGCCCGCGGCCGAGACGACCCAGAAGACGGCCGCGCTGGTCTACAACCCGATCAAGGTCGACATCGAGGCCGTCAAGGAGTCGATCGCCCGCCACGAGCGCGAGGCCGGCTGGGGCGAGACCCGCTTCTACGAGACCAGCAAGGAGGACCCGGGCGGAGAGGTCACCGCACAGGCCCTCGCCGACGGCGCCGACATGGTGATCGCCGCGGGCGGCGACGGCACCGTCCGGGCCGTGGCCGAGGCCCTGCGGGGCACGGGCGCCTCGATCGGCCTGCTGCCGTCGGGCACGGGCAACCTCCTCGCCCGCAACCTCGACCTGTCGCTCGACAACCTCGACGACTCCATCGCCACCGCCTTCCAGGGCCGCGACCGCGACATCGACCTCGGGGTGGTCGACATCGAGCGCGAGGACGGCCAGCGCGAGACGTTCGCCTTCGTCGTCATGGCCGGGGTCGGCCTCGACGCCAAGATGCTCGCGAACACCAACGACGACCTGAAGGCGCGCGTCGGTTGGCTCGCCTACGTCGACGCCATCATCCGTGCCCTGCGCGACAACAACAAGATCGACGTGCGCTACGAGCTCGACGGGGGCGGCCGCAAGTCGATGCGCGCCCACACGGTCATCGTCGGCAACTGCGGCCTCCTGCCGGCGAACATCATGCTGCTGCCCGACGCCGCGATCGACGACGGCCAGTTCGACATCGTCGCGCTGCGCCCCGAGGGCTTCTTCGGCTGGTTCCAGATCTGGTTCAAGATCGTGTGGGAGAACGGCGTGCTGCGTCGCACCCAGGTCGGCCGCCGCATCCTCGCCGCCAACAGCCGTGAGGTGCGCACCCTGCGCTACATGAAGGGCCGGAAGCTCGTGGTGCGGCTCGAGTCGCCGCAGGACTTCGAGATCGACGGCGACTCCGTCGGCAAGGCCGTGGCCCTCCGCGCGGTCGTCGACGAGGGCGCGCTGACCGTGCGCGTGCCCGCCGACAGCTAGGCACCGGCAGGCCGGGCCGGGCCGGGCCGGGCCGGGCCGGGGCCGGGGCCGGCTCGCGAGCTAGAGCGACCCGGCCACCAGGCCCCGGAGCCAGTCGCGGGCGTCGACGAACGCGTCGTCGTCGTTGCGCGGCGACACCTCGACCGGCCGGCCGTCGGCTCGGGGGTACGAGCCGAGGAAGATGACGTTCGGGCTGAAGCGCTTGAGGCCGAGCAGCGCGTCGGCGACGCGCTCGTCGAGCACGTGACCCTCGAGGTCGACGACGAACCGGTACCGCCCGAGGGCGTCCCCGATCGGTCGTGACTGGATCAGGCTGAGGTTGATGCCCCGCGTCGCGAACTGCTCGAGCATGTCGACCAGCGCGCCCGCGCCGTCCTCGGGCAGCTCGACGATGAGGCTCGTCTTGTCGGCCCCGGTCGCCGGGGGCACCGGCACCGTGCGGCTGACCAGCACGAACCGCGTGACGGCGTTCCGGTTGTCGCCGATCTCGGTCGCCAGCACGTCCAGGTCGTGGTGCTCGGTGATCGTGGGCGGCGCGACGGCGGCGTCGGCGCGCCCCGCCCCCGCCGGCGCGGCGAGCAGGTCGGCGGCCGCCGCGACGTTCGACGTCGCGGGCAGGTGGCCGTGGCCGGGCAGCGTCGCCTCGAGCCACAGGTGCGTCTGGGCGTAGGCGACGGGGTGGGCGTTGACCACGCGCACCTGGTCGAGGGTCGTGCCGGGGCGCGCCACGAGCACGAAGTCGACCTGCACGAGGTACTCGCCGACGATGCGGAGGCCCGGAACTGTCGCGAGGGCGTCCTGCGTCGCCGAGACGCCGCCCTCGACGCTGTTCTCGATCGCGATCATCGCGGCCGTGCTGCGGCCCGAGACGACGTCGGCGAGGGCCTCGCCGACGTTGTTGACGCTGTGCCACACGGCGCCCGCGGCCTCCGGCACCTGCTTGAGCGCCGCCTCCGTGAAGGTGCCGGCCGGGCCGAGGTAGCTGTAGGTCGGCGGGGAGGCGGGGGTCGACATGACCGAGAGCCTACTGAGGGCCGTCGACGAGGCGCGACGCAGGTCGGCGGCTGGTGCCAGGATGACCCCATGACCGACCGCGCCGGAACCCCCGCACAAGACAGCGACCTGATCGACACCGGTGAGGTCGTCGACGCCTACTACTCCCTCGTCCCCGACGTCACGAAGGCCGAGCAGAAGGTCGTCTTCGGCACCTCGGGCCACCGCGGCTCGTCTCTCGACGCCGCCTTCACCGAGACGCACATCGCCGCGATCACGCAGGCGATCGTCGAGTACCGGGCGGGGCAGGGCATCACGGGCCCGCTGTTCATCGGGCGCGACACGCACATGCTGAGCGGGCCGGCCGAGCGCACCGCGGTCGAGGTGCTCACCGGCAACGGCGTGCACGTGCTGGCCGACGCCGAGGGCGGCTACGTGCCGACCCCCGCGCTCAGCCACGCCATCCTCGTCTACAACTCCGACCCGGCGAACCTCGACAAGGCCGACGGCATCGTCGTCACGCCGAGCCACAACCCGCCCCGCGACGGCGGCTTCAAGTACAACCCGCCGCACGGCGGGCCCGCCGACAGCGACGCGACCGGCTGGATCGCGAACAGGGCCAACGAGATCATCGCGGCGGGCAACGTCGACGTGCTCCGCGGCGACGGCAGCCCGGGCCGCCACGACTTCCTCCGCGGCTACGTCGGCGACCTCGCGAACATCATCGACATGGAGGCCATCAAGGCCGCCGGCGTCAAGATCGGCGCCGACCCGCTCGGCGGCGCGAGCGTCGAGTACTGGGGCGCCATCCGCGACGTCTACGGCCTCGACCTCACGGTCGTGAACCCCGGCGTCGACCCGACCTGGCGCTTCATGACGCTCGACTGGGACGGCAAGATCCGCATGGACCCGTCCAGCCCCTCGGCCATGGCGAGCGTCGTTCACCGCAAGGACGAGTTCGACGTGCTCACCGGCAACGACGCCGACGCCGACCGCCACGGCATCGTGACGCCCGACGGCGGCCTGATGAACCCGAACCACTACCTGGCCGTCGCGATCGACTACCTCTACACGCACCGCCCGCAGTGGCGCGAGGACGCCGCGATCGGCAAGACGCTCGTGTCGTCGAGCATCATCGACAAGGTCGCCGAGAAGCACGGCCGTCGCCTCTGGGAGGTGCCGGTCGGCTTCAAGTGGTTCGTGCCCGGGCTCGTCGACGGCTCCGTCGCCTTCGGCGGCGAGGAGAGCGCCGGCGCGTCCTTCCTGCGCAAGGACGGCACGGTCTGGACGACCGACAAGGACGGCATCCTCCTCGCCCTGCTCGCGAGCGAGATCATCGCCGTCACGGGCAAGACCCCGTCGCAGCTCTACCGTGAGCTGACCGAGGAGTTCGGCGACCCCGTCTACGAGCGCGTCGACGCCGCCGCCAGCAAGGAGCAGAAGGCGCGCCTCGGCAAGCTCGACGGCGACGCCATCACGGCCACCGAGCTCGCGGGCGACCCGATCACCGCCACGCTCAGCGAGGCTCCCGGCAACGGCGCCGCGGTCGGCGGCCTCAAGGTCGTCACCGACAAGGCGTGGTTCGCGGCCCGCCCCAGCGGCACGGAGGACGTCTACAAGATCTACGCCGAGTCGTTCGAGGGCCCCGAGCACCTGGCGCGCGTGCAGCAGGAGGCGAAGACGATCGTCGACGCCGCCCTCGGCAGCTAGCGCCGGCGCTCCCGCCACGACGAGGAGGGGCCGGGCTGCGATCGCAGCCCGGCCCCTCCTCGTCGTCACGACAACGACCACAGCCGCAGCCGCAGCCGCAGCCACCGCGGCGGTCAGCCGGCGTACGTCGGCGCGGCCGGCAGGCCGAAGAACTCCTCGAGCGTGGTGACGCCCTGCTGGTGCATCTCGGTCGAGAGCGGCACGCCCACGTAGCGGAAGTGCCAGGGCTCGTACGTGAAGCCCGTCACCGCGGTCTTGTCGGCCGGGTACCGCAGCAGCCAGCCGAACCGCCAGGCGTTCTCCGCGAGCCAGCGGCCCTGCGACGTGTCGCCGAAGCACGCCTGCAGCACGCAGCTCAGCGGCAGCGGGCTGATGTCGGCGACGAGCCCGGTCTGGTGCTCCGAGAAGCCCGGTCGGGCGCTCTGCACGTCGGCCTGGGCCTGGCCGAGCTGCTGCACCCACCCCGCGTAGACGGTCACCTGCGTCGCGTACGAGCGGTACGCGCTCTGCACGGTCATGGGGCCCGCGCCCTCCGCCTCCCCCGCGGCGAAGAGGGCGAGCAGGGCGTCGCCGGCCTCCTTCCGGAAGACGGGCGGGTTCTGCGACGAGACGTCGACGGTGACGAGGTCGGCGGGGGCGTAGTCGACCGGGTCGAGCGGCCGCAGCTTGTCGCTGACGACCCAGAGGCTGGCGGGGTCGTCGACCGAGAGGGCGCCGCGGTCGAACGCGGGCGTCGCCGGCGCGGCCGGCTCCGGGGCTGGGGTCACGGGGTCCTCCGTCGGGGCCGGGGCGGTGGGCGTCGAACTCGCCCGGGGCGTCACCGAGGGAGTCGCGGTGCCGGTCACCGAGGCCCCGTCGTCCGCGCCGGTGCACCCGGCGAGCACCGCGGCCACGAGCCCGAGCGCCAGGGCCGACGCCGCGCGGCGCCGTGCCCCGCGGCCCGGGGAGGCGGGGCGGAGGCGCGGGCGGCGTGACGACATGCGCTCCAGGGTAGGGGGCGCACCGCGGGTCGAGCGGACGTCACGTGGCGGCGCGACGCCGCGTGGAGTAACTTCTGCGTACCACGCAAGTTTCTCGTCGACGTGACGTCGACGATCGGCGCTCACCGCGCCTCCGGCGCTGCTGCCCCCTCCCCCCGCGGCCCGCCGCGCACCCCGTCAGACTCACCGCACCAGGAAGACCACACATGTCCCGGGTCACCGACTCCTCCCCCGCCGCCGCCGCGCCCGCCGAGAGACAGGGGCTGATGACGCACCGTCAGATCCTCTTCGTCATCTTCGGGCTGATGGCCGGCATGTTCCTCTCCGCCCTCGACCAGACGATCGTCGGCACGTCGATGCGCACCATCGCCGACGACCTCGACGGGCTCAGCCTGCAGGCCTGGGTCACCACCGCCTACCTGATCGTGTCGACCATATCGACGCCGATCTACGGCAAGCTCAGCGACATCTTCGGCCGTCGGCCGTTGTTCCTCATCGCGATCTCGATCTTCCTGGTCGGCTCGCTCGCCGCCGGGTTCAGCGAGAGCATGTACCAGCTCGCGATCTTCCGGGCGATCCAGGGCATGGGCGCCGGCGGCCTCATGGCGCTGCCGCTCACGATCATGGGCGACATCCTCGCCCCGCGTGAGCGCGCCAAGTACCAGGGCTACTTCCTCGCCGTGTTCGGCATCTCGAGCGTCATCGGCCCGCTGGTCGGCGGCCTCTTCGCCGGGGCCGACGAGATCCTCTTCGTCACCGGCTGGCGCTGGGTGTTCCTCATCAACATCCCGATCGGCATCGTCGCGCTGGGCGTCGTCGTGCGGTTCCTCCACATCCCCGGCCAGGTGCGCCGCGAGAACGTCCGCATCGACTGGCTCGGCGCCGGCGCCGTGATCGTGGCCGCCGTGCCGCTGCTGCTCGTCGCCGAGCAGGGCCGCGAGTGGGGCTGGAGCTCGCCCCGCGCCTTCGCCTGCTACGTCATCGGCGTCGTCGGCATCGCCGCGTTCATCGCCGTCGAGCGCCGCATGGGCGACGACGCGCTCATCCCGCTCAAGCTCTTCCGCATCCCGACCTTCGCGATGTCGACGGTGCTGGGCGTCCTGGTCGGCTTCGGCATGTTCGGCGCCCTCCTGACGGTGCCGCTGTACCTGCAGCTCGTCAACGGCGCGACGCCGACCGAGAGCGGCTTCCAGATGCTGCCGATGATCGCCGGCCTGATGATCTCGTCGATCGTCTCCGGCCAGCTGATCGCCCGCACCGGCCGCTACAAGATCTTCCCGATCACCGGCACGGCCTTCATGGCGCTGGGCTTCTTCTGGTTCACGACCCTGTCGTACGACAAGCCCTACTGGTTCATGATGTTCGGCATGCTGCTGGTCGGCCTCGGCCTCGGCCAGCTGATGCAGACGCTGACCATCGCGTCGCAGAACTCCGTCGGCCCGCGCGACATCGGCGTGGCCACCTCGGCCTCGACGTTCTTCCGCCAGATCGGCGGCACGCTGGGCACCGCCGTGCTCTTCTCGGTGCTGTTCTCGCGCATCCCGCAGACCATCGCCGGCGCGTTCGCCGACCGCGACCTGCAGGCCGACGCCCAGGCGGCCCTCGCCGACCCGGCCGTCGCGAGCGACCCGGCCAACGCCTCCATCCTCGAGCTGTACCAGTCGGCCCAGGGCGGCGACACCTCCCAGGTCGGCGGGGCGCTGAACGGCGACACGTCGTTCCTCAACACGGCCGACCGCCGTCTGGCCGCGCCGTTCCTCGACGGGTTCGCCAACGCGACGGTGACCGTGTTCTGGGTCGCGCTGACCGTCGTGCTGGTGGCGTTCGTGCTCAGCTTCTTCCTCAAGGCGACGCCGCTGCGACAGAAGTCGGCCATCGACGAGGCCCACGACGACGCCCAGGCGGCCCTCGCCGCCGACGCGGCCGTGCAGGCGCAGGAGGCGGCGGCCGCGACGGGCGCACTCGTCTCGCCCGACACGGGCAGCGTCCGGACGGTCGACGGGGGCGACGCTCCCCGCCGGGGGACGGCCGCCGACGGAGCCTCCGAGGAGCCTGCGGATCAGCGACCGTGACTGGACTCCGTCGCCGAGGCGAGTAACGTTGACGACGACGTAGGCGCCACGCGCTGACGTCCTGGTCGTCTCGCCTCCGGCGGTCCCTGCCCGTGAAGCTCAGCGCGGGAGGCGCGACGACCCCGGGCCGTGCACCTCAGGGTGCACGGCCCGTCCTCGTCTCCGGGCCGCGCCGCGGGCCCCTCCCTGGGAGAACGACGGGCCCCTCGCCCCCGTCGCCGGCCGTAGCTAGACTCTCTAGCATGCCCGACAGGTCAGCCCCGATCTACGACGCCTCCGGCTACTGGTACTCCAGCAGCAACGAGGAGCGCGGCGTCGAAGTGCTCAACGCCCTGCGCCGCTACCGTGCGGCCGAGTCCGAGATGCGCCGTCGCACGCGCACCTCCATGAAGATGGGCGAGACCGACCTCGCGGCCGTCCGCTTCCTCCTCCGCGCCCAGCGCCGCAGCGAGACCGTCAGCGCCAAAGAACTCGCCGACCACCTCGGCATCACCTCCGCCTCGACCTCGGTGCTCATCAACCGCCTCGTGCGGAGCGGGCACATGGAGCGCCACTCGCACCCGACCGACAAGCGCGGAGTCCTGCTCACGGCCACCGGCGACTCGAACAGCGAGGTCCGCGCCACGATGGCGAGCATGCACACGCGGATGATCAGCGCGGCCGAGTCGCTCACCGCCGACGAGTCGGCGGCCGTCGTGGGGTTCCTCCGCGACATGACCTCCGCGATCGAGATCGACGACCACGGCGTCGACGGGCCCGCCGGCCAGGGGCACGACGCGACGACCGCGGCGCCGGCCGCCGTGGCCTCCCACCCGCACGTCGCCACCGTCCGCGAGACCGAGAACGCCTGACCCGCTGACCCCCTGACCCGTGCGGCCGGGTGTCCAGCTCTGGTCGGCCGCCCCGCTCAGCGCGCGGTGGCCGCCTCGGCGCCCGGCTCGGTGGCCGGCGGCTCCGCGATGACGAACTCCGCCGACGGGAGCCGTCGACGCATCACGGCCACCGCCTCCTCGTTGCTGTCGACGAGCACGTAGCGGCGCCCCAGGGCGTCGGCCACGGCACCGGTCGTGCCGCTGCCGGCGAAGAAGTCGAGCACCCAGTCGCCCTCGCGCGACGAGGCCTGCACGATGCGGCGCAGCACGCCCTCGGGCTTCTGCGTGGGGTAGCCGGTCTTCTCGCGGCCGGTCGGCGACACGATCGTGTGCCACCAGACGTCGGTCGGCAGCTTGCCCCGGGCGACCTTCTCGGGGGTGACGAGCCCGGGCGCCATGTAGGGCTCCCGGTCGACCGTCTCGGAGTCGAAGTGGTACGCCGAGGCGTCCTTCACGTAGACGAGGATCGTGTCGTGCTTCGTCGGCCAGCGGTTGCGGCTCTTGGCGCCGTAGTCGTAGGCCCAGATGATCTCGTTGAGGAACGACTCACGGCCGAAGAGCGCGTCGAGGAGCACCTTCGCGTAGTGGGCCTCGCGGTAGTCGAGGTGCAGGTAGAGCGTGCCGTCGCGGGCGAGCAGGCGCCAGGCCTCGGCGAGGCGCGGCTCGAGGAACGACCAGTAGTCGTCGAAGTGGTCGTCGTAGCGCATCAGGTCGCCGCGGATCCGCTCGTAGCCCCGCCCTTTGAAACCGGTCACGGCGGTGACCGACCCCTCCACGCTGCGGATCGAGGTCGTCGAGCGCCGCTGCTGGGGCCGCCCGGTGTTGAACGGCGGGTCGAGGTAGACGACCGTGAAGGCGCCGTCGGGCAGCTGGCGGGTCGCGTCGAGGTTGTCGCCGTGGACCACGAGGCTCGGGGAGTCACGGGTCCAGTCGACGGGCATGGTCACCATTCTGTCGTGCCGGGCAGCGGCCAGTTCACCGGGCGTAGGGTCGCCGGATGAGCATCACCGTCGAGAACCGCCCCCAGCAGTCCCAGTACGCCCTCGTCGAGGACGGCGAGACCGTCGGCTTCGCCGCCTACGACGTCGTCGGCGACGAGATCCGCTTCACCCACACCGAGATCGAGCCGAGCCGTCGCTCGGCCGGCCTCGGCGCGCAGCTCGTGCAGGGCGCCCTCGACGACGTGCGCGCCGAGACCTCGCTGCGCGTCGTGCCGCTCTGCCCGTTCGTCGCCGACTGGGTCGACGAGCACGTCGACTACCAGGAGCTGCTGGCCCGCTGACCCCGGTCGCCGACCCGCGACTCCCCCCAGCTCTCGGAGCTGTGCCCGCAGGGCACGCCCGCAGGGCACGCCCGCAGGGCACGCCCGCAGGGCTCACGTCACGGGACCCGGCGGAGCCACTCGGGCGTGGCGAACTTCGTCGTCACGAGCTGCTCGGCGGCCTCGAGCTCGGCCTCGGTGACGTGGCCGGTCGTGGCGCCGTAGAGGCCCGTGAAGGTCTGCTTCATGCGCTCGATGATCTCGGCGCGGGGCAGGCCGGTCTGGCTGCGGAGCGGGTCGACGCGCTTGGCGGCGCTCGTGGTGCCCTTGTCGCTCATCTTCTCGCGGCCGATGCGGAGCACCTTCACCATCTTCTCGCCGTCCATGTCGTACGACATGGTCGCGTGGTGCAGCAGCGCGCCGTTGCCGAGGCGCTTCTGGGCGGCCCCGCCGATCTTGCCCTTGGCGCTCGTGATGTCGTTCAGCGGCTGGTAGAACGCGTCGATGCCGAGCGACTTCAGCGCCGTGATGACCCACTCGTCGAGGTAGGCGTAGCTGTCGGCGAAGCTCATGCCCTGCACGAGCTCGCCGGGGGCGTAGAGCGAGTAGGTGACGATCGACTGGGCGTCCATGAACATGGCGCCGCCGCCGCTGATGCGGCGGACGACCTCGAAGCCGTGCTCCTCGGCCGCGTCGAGGTCGACCTCGTTGCGGAGCGACTGGAAGCTGCCGATGACGACGGCCGGCTGCTCCCACTCCCAGAAGCGCAGGGTGGGGCCGCGACGGCCGGCCCCGACCTCCTCGGTGAGCACCTGGTCGAGGGCGAGGTGCATGTTCGGCGACACGGGGGCGTCGTGGATGATCTGCCACTCGTGGTCGCGCCAGTCGCTGGCCTTCGACAGGCTGCGACGGATCGCCACGGCGACGGCCTCGGGCGTGAAGCCGAGCAGGACGGCGTCGTCGGGCAGCCCGGCGCGGACGGCCGCGGCGATCGTCGCGGCGTCGGACTCGACGGGCAGGCCCGTGATCGAGCGGTCGATGGCGTCGAGCGCCGTGTCGGGCTCGAGGAAGAAGTCGCCCGCGAGGCGGAACTCGGCGATGCGCCCGTCGCGCACCTCCAGGTCGACCACCACGAGCTTGCCGCCAGGGACCTTGTACTCACCGTGCATGCGAGCAGCCTATGCCTGCCGGCCGGGGCGGGCGGGGGGTGTCGGCGGGCAGCAGCCCCCGGGGAGGCGCGGGTCAGCGGGGCACGCGGGCGTCCAGCCAATGGGTCAGGTCGTCGAGCACCTCGTCGCGGTTCGTCTCGCGGAAGATCTCGTGCCGTGCGCCCTGGTAGACGACGAGCTCGACGTCGGTGAGGCCGCTCCGGTTCACGTAGGCGTCGGCGAGCCTGCGCGCGCTCTCCTCCCCGCCGAGCGGGTCGTCGTCGCCGACCATGATCAGCAGCGGCACGTCGTGCTCGAGGTGCTTCGACGGGCGGCCCAGCAGGCGCAGCGTGTCGCGCCAGCCGAAGAGCTGCATCACCTTCGCGTCGACGACGAGGGGGTCGGCCGCCATCGCCTCGGCGACCGCGGGGTCGCGGCTCAGCCACTCGAAGCCGGTGCTGCCGAGGTGGGCGTGGCGCGCGTTGAGGTCGCCGCCGTTCATGCTGCCGGGCACGCGGTAGGCGGTGCCGGTGAGCACGACGGCGTCGTAGAGCGAGGCCTTCCGGTCGACGATCGCCTGGAGCATCAGCGACCCCCACGAGTGGCCGAGCGCGACGACGGGGAGGCCGGGGGCCTCGGAGCGGATGATCCCCGTCAGCTGGACCACCGCCTCCGCCGCTCCCCGCACGCCCGAGGGGCCGAGGCGCCCGAGCTTCGTGTGGTCGCCGCCGTGCTGGCCGAGACCGGTGGCGCCGTGGCCGAGGTGGTCGTCGGCGTAGACCGTCCAGCCGGCGCGGACGAGGTGCTGCGCGACCTCCTCGTAGCGGAGCGCGTGCTCGCCCACGCCGTGCATGATCTGCACCGCCCCTCGGGGGTCGGCCGCCCGCCACACGTAGTAGTGGACGGTGACGCCGTGCGCGTCGACGAACTCGAAGTCGCCCCGGGCGGCGGAGAAGGTGGGCATGCGGTCATCTTGGCACCGACCGGGGGCGGCCACGGTGCGGCGGGGCGGACGCGAGGAGGCGCGGGCCGGCTCCCGAGGGCCGACCCGCGCCTCCTGCGCGGCGTCAGGGTCAGCTGCGCGGCGCGTCGACGTCGGTGCGGACGACGCCGAACGCGGCGTCGAGGTCGACGTCGACCTCGGTGCCGTCGTCGAGGCGGACGTCGACCTCGTACGCCACGCCGCCGTCGTCGCTGCGGTCGACGTCGGTGACGGTGCCGCCGCCGGCCGCGCTGAGCGCTGCGGCGGAGGCCTGGTCGTAGTCGGCGCCGGTGACGGTGTCGTCGTCGGTGCCGGTGCCGGTCGTGGCGTCGCCCGAGCCGCCGGCGGAGTCGTCGGTCGCGCTGCCGGAGGTGCCGTCGCGGTCGTCGTCGTCGCGGCCTCCCCGGTCGCCCCGGTCGCCCCCGCGGTCGTCGCCCGTGCGGGTCGACGTCACGGCGTAGTCGTCGTCGAGGTACACGTGCGTCTCGCCGCCGCCGGGCAGCGAGACCTCGACCTCGTAGCCGGGCAGGCCGTCGCCGATCGTGTCGACCTCGGTGACGGTGCCGCCACCGGTCTCGGCGAGCGCCGCCTCCCGGGCACGGTCGGTGGTCTGGGCCGACAGCCGGTCGTCGTCGAGGCCGGTCGCCAGGGCGACGCCGCCGCCGAGCACGAGCACGGCCGCCACTCCGCCGGCGATCAGCAGGGTCTTCTTGGTGTTCTTCATGACGATGTCTCCGTTCGTCGAGCCGCGGTGCGGCCGGTGGTCGTGGGGTGGTCGGTGCCGGTGCGGGGCGGGCCCCTCGGCGATGACCCCACTGTGCCGACCGGGCGCTGAAGCACCCCTGAAGCGACCTGAAGGGACCTTCAGCCGGCGCGGTCGCGCGCCGAGTGGTCACGATCTGCTGCTCTGGCGCGCCGCGACGCGCAGATCGTGACCACTCGACGGGAGGCTCGGCGTCAGCCGGGGCCGGGAGCGGCGTCAGCCGGCGGGGAGGTCCACCACGAAGCGCGCGCCGCCGAGCGGGGAGTCGTCGACGCGCACCGCTCCCCCGTGCACGCGGACGATCTCGGCCACGATGGCGAGCCCGAGGCCGCTGCCCCCGGCGTCGCGGTCGCGGGCCTCGTCGAGGCGGACGAAGCGCTCGAACACCCGCCCGCGGTCGGCGACGGGCACCCCGGCGCCGTCGTCGTCGACGGTCAGCACCGCCCGGCCGTCACGCTCGACGAGGGCGAGCGCGACGGTCGAGGTGGCGTGCCGTGCGGCGTTGGCGACGAGGTTGCGCACGACCTGCCCGAGCAGCGGCTCGTCGCCGACGACACGGGCGGGCCCGACGCCGGTGGCGTCGACGCGGATCGGCGAGGAGGCGCGGATCGGAGAGGAGGCGCGGAGCCGCGACGCCTCCGCCACCACGAGATCGTCGAGGTCGACGGGCCGTCGGGCCACGCCGAGCTGCCCCTCGTCGGCGCGGGCCAGCACCAGCAGGCCCTGCACCAGGGCCGTGAGGCGCGCCTCCTCGCCGAGCACGGTGCCGGCGAGGGCCTGCCCGTCGATGCTGCCGGGGTGGAGCAGCGCGACCTCCGCGTGCTGCCGGATGGTCGCCAGGGGCGTCTTGAGCTCGTGGGACGCGTCGCCGACGAAGCGCCGCTGCGCGCGGGCGGAGGCGTCGAGCCGGTCGAGCATGCCGTTCAGGGTGCGGGCCAGGCGGGCGATCTCGTCGCGCCCGCCGGGGTCGCGGAGCCGTCGGTCGAGGCGTGCGGCGGTGACCTCGTCGACCTCGCGGCGCATGGCCTCGACCGGGCGCAGGGCCCGGCCGACGACGAACCAGGTCGTCACGCCGAGCACGACCAGCGCCACGGGCACGGCGACGCCGAGCGTCACCAGGCTCGCCGCGGAGGCGGCCTGCGCCTCGTCGAGGGAGCGCGCGGCCACGACGGTGAGCTCAGCCGTGTCGGCCGCGTCGTCGTCGGCCGCGCCGGCCGCGTCGTCGTCGGCGCCCCGGCCCCCGCGGCCGGACGAGTCGTCGTCATCGTCGTCGTCGTCGCGCGACGCCGACGCGGACGGCTCGCCACCCGACGACGCCCCGTCGGTCGCGCCGCCGGCGACGTCGGCGGTGTCGCGCTCGACGACGAAGGCCTCGCCGTCGAGCCGTGCCCGGCCGCCCGACGGCACGGTCGAGAGGCGGGTCGCCTCGGTGACGAGGTCGTCCTCGCCGCCGGCCGCGAGCACGGCACCGGCGGAGTCGAGCACGACGACCAGCGTGCCGTCCGCGTCGCCGGCCACCGCGACGGCGGGCGTCTGCCCGGCCTCGAGCGCCGAGGCCACGCGCGAGACGTCC
This sequence comes from Frigoribacterium sp. Leaf164, assembly GCF_001423665.1. Classification (NCBI taxonomy): domain Bacteria; kingdom Bacillati; phylum Actinomycetota; class Actinomycetes; order Micrococcales; family Microbacteriaceae; genus Frigoribacterium; species Frigoribacterium sp. Leaf164. Next base: position 126,425 of record NZ_LMOX01000001.1, on the reverse strand, counting down.
GCCTCGGCCGCCGAGCGCGGGGCGTCGTCGAGCACGGCGCGCTGCACGACCGCGAAGACGAGGGTGAAGAGGCCGAGGGTGACGGCGACGGCGAGCACGGCGGCCGCGGTGGTGCGGAGTCGCAGCGAGCCATGGCGACCACGGCGCCCGACGGGAGGGGCGTGCTCAGCCACCCCGCGACTCCAACCGGTACCCGGCCCCGCGGAGCGTGACGATCGCCTCGCGCCCGAAGGGGCGGTCGACCTTGTTGCGCAGGTGCCGCACGTACACCTCGACGATGTTGGGGTCGCCCTCGAAGTCGTCGTTCCAGACGCCGTCGAGCACCTCGCGCTTCGTGACGACGCTGCCGGCCCGTCGCATCAGGAACTCGAGCACCGCGAACTCGCGGCTCGTCAGGTCGACGACCGCGTCGCCGCGGTGCACGGTGCGGGCCGCGGGGTCGAGCCGCAGGTCGCCGGCCTCGAGCACGACGGGCCGCTCGCGGGCACCGCGCCGCACGAGGGCGCGCAGCCGGGCGAGCAGCACGGCGAACGAGAACGGCTTGGTGAGGTAGTCGTCGGCGCCGGTGTCGAGGGCCTCGACCTGGTCCCACTCGCCGTCCTTCGCCGTGAGCATGATGACGGGGGTCCAGTCGCCGCCCTCGCGCATGGCCCGGCAGACGGCGTAGCCGCTCATGCCGGGCAGCATGATGTCGAGCACGACGACGTCGTAGCTGCCCTCGCGGGTGCGCCAGAGGGCGTCGGTGCCGGTGCCGGCCACGTCGACGGCCATGCCCTCGGCCTCGAGCCCGACCCGCAGGCCCTCGGCCAGGGTCGCCTGGTCCTCGACGACGAGCACGCGCACGGCCGGCTCCCTCCCCGCGGGCGCCCTGCCCACGCACCCAGTCTGGCGGGCGAGCGCTGAACCGGCGCTGAAGCGGCGGCGGGGCCGGCGTCGCCCGGCCTGCCACGGCCCGCGGGTCGGTGTCATCACGGGTGGCCGCACCTCGAGGTTCGGCGGGTCGCCGTCCTCCTGGGCGGGCAGGCGCCCACCCGCCCACGAGGACACGGACCCGCCGCACCGCGCAGCGAGCCCGAGGCCCCCGGGGAGGCGCGGGTCAGTGCGCCGAGTAGCCGCCGTCGACGAGGTGGTAGCTGCCGGAGATGAACGACGCCTCCGGGCTGAGGAGGAAGAGCACCAGCGCGGCGACCTCGGCGTCGGTGCCGAGGCGGCCGGCGGCGTGCTGCTGCTCGAGCGCGGTGAGCGCCTCGCCGGAGAGCGACGCGCGCACGAGGGGCGTGTCGATGAAGCCGGGGCCGACCGCGTTCGTGCGGACGCCGCGGGCGGTGTACTCGAGCGCCGCGACCTTGGTCAGGCCGACCAGGGCGTGCTTGCTGGCGACGTAGGCCGCGTTCTGGGCCAGGCCGACCGTGCCGAGCACCGAGCTCATGTTGACGACCGCTCCGCCGCCGGCCTCGACGATGGCGGGCAGCTGGTAGCGGAGGCCGTAGAAGACGCCGTCGAGGTCGACGCCGCGCACGCGGTCCCAGGCGGCGACGTCGTACTCGCCGATGTCGGCCGGGGCGGCCCCGATGCCGGCGTTGTTCACGGCGAGGTGCAGGGCGCCGTACGTCGTCTTCGCGAACTCGACGGCGGCGTCGGACTGCTCGGCGACGGCCGTGTTCTGCTCGAAGGCGGTCGCGGCGCCGCCCGCGGCGACGATCTCGTCGACGACCGACTGCGCGGCGTCGAGCTTGATGTCGGTGACGACGACGGAGGCGCCCTCGGCGGCGAGCGCCCGCGAGATCTCGGCGCCGATGCCGCTGCCTCCGCCGGTGACGATCGCGGTCTTGTCGGTGAACCTGGCCATGGTGGTCCTTCTTCCTTCTGCGGCGCTGTCGCGCCGGCGTCCTGGTGCCCCTCGGGGCATCGTCGTGGGGCTCGTCGTCGAGCCGTCCACGACGATACGCCTGCATCGACCTTTCCTCAACAGGTGTCGTCGATCTCCCCAAGATGTTTACTTAGCCGAGCTAACTGCTCATACTGGAGGGCGATGACCGACGTGACTCCCGCCTCCCCCGCTCCCCCCTCCGCCGCTGCCCCGCTCCGTGCGCTGCCGCACGCCCAGCTGGCCACGACGGTGCGCGGGTCGGTGCTGAGGCTGGCGCGGCGCCTCCGCCAGCAGAAGGCCGAAGCCGACGTGAGCGACGCGCAGATGGCGGCGCTCGGCTGGGTCTACCAGTCGCAGCCGCTGACCATCGGCGCCCTCACCGAGCACGAGGGCGTGACGCCGCCGTCGATGAACCGCACCGTCGGCAAGCTCGTCGAGGCCGGCCTGCTGGCGCGCCGGGTCGACGAGGCCGACCGTCGACGCGTCGTGCTCGAGACGACGCCGGCGGGGTCCGCGTTCGTGGTCGAGACGCGCCGCCGCCGCGACGCCTGGCTCGCGCCCCGGCTCGCCGCCCTCACCCCCGACGAGCGCCGCACGCTGGCCGACGCGACCGAGATCCTGCGGAAGCTGACCCTGTCGTGAGCGCCATGTTCCGTTCGCTGCGCCTCTACAACTACCGGCTCTGGTCGGCCGGGGCGCTCGTCTCGAACACCGGCACCTGGATGCAGTCGACCGCCCAGGACTGGCTCGTGCTCACGCACCTCACCGACCACGACGCGACGGCCGTGGGCATCACGATGGCGCTGCAGTTCGCGCCGCCGATCCTCCTCGTGCCGGTCACGGGGCTGATCGCCGACCGCTTCGACCGGCGGCGCATGCTGATGCTGACGCAGGCGACGATGGGGCTGCTCGGGCTCGCGCTCGGCCTCCTCGTGCTCACCGACGTCGCCCAGCTCTGGATGGTCTGGGTCTTCGCGCTGCTGCTCGGCACGGCGAACGCGATCGACGCGCCCATCCGCCAGAGCTTCGTCTCGGAGCTCGTCCCGCCGGGGCACCTGGCCAACGCCGTCTCGCTGAACTCGGCCTCGTTCAACGCCGCGCGCCTCCTCGGCCCCGCCGTCGCCGGCGTTCTGATCGCGGGGGTGGGCACGGGCTGGGTGTTCCTGATCAACGCGGCGTCGTTCGCGGCGGTGCTGGTGTCGCTGCGCTTCATCCGGGTGTCGCAGCTCGAGGCGAAGCCCCGGGTGTCGCGGGCGAAGGGCCAGATCAGGGAGGGGTTCCGCTACGTGCGCGGCCGCCCCGACCTCCTGGTGATCTTCGCCGTGATCTTCGTGATCGGCACCTTCGGCCTCAACTTCCCGATCTTCACCTCGACGATGGCGAGCGTCGAGTTCGGCGTCGACGCCAGCGGCTTCGGCCTGCTGTCGTCGTGCATCGCGGTCGGCTCGCTGGCGGGCGCCCTGCTGTCGGCCCGGCGCGAGCGGCCGCGGATGCGCGTGCTCGTGCTCGCGGCCTTCGCCTTCGGCGTGACCTGCACGGTCGCGGCGCTGATGCCGACGTACTGGAGCTTCGCCGCCGTGCTCGTCACCGTGGGGCTCTCGTCGATCACGCTGATGACGACGGCGAACGGCTCGGTGCAGCTGTCGGCGGCCCCGGAGATGCGCGGTCGCGTGATGGCGCTCTACATGGCGATCTTCACGGGCGGCACTCCGCTCGGCGCCCCGATCGTCGGCTGGGTCGCCGACACCCTCGGCCCGCGCTGGGCGATCGGCGTCGGCGCGAGCGCCGGCTACGTGGCGGGCGGCCTCGCGCTGGCGTGGCTGATCCGCCGCCAGCACCTGCGGCTGCGCCGCGGCGGGTCGGTGCTCCACCCGCGTTTCCGGGTCGAGCACGACGGCGACGGCCTCCGCGCACAGCGGGAGGAGACCGCCGAGGCGATGGCGGCCGACGAGGCCGCTGTCCGCCAGACGACGTAGCGACCGGCCCGGGCTGCCGTGCGGTCGCCGTGGGGCGTACGCTCCCCGGCACGAGCAACCGGGTCGTCGACCGACGAGCCGAGCGACTCGGCGGCGGAGGGCCGGCCATGGGCAGAGCGACGGTCAGCGGCGTCGTGGCGATCGCCACCACGACCGTGGGAGGCGCGTTGGGCCTCGTCGTGCTCGCTCGCCTCGACCGCACGGCCGGCTCCGGAGCCGAGGCCGGCGGCGTCGCCACGGCGCTGACTCCCCTCACGACGACGGGCGCCGGGGCCGCCGCGAGCCCGGTCGCCGCCGTGCCGTCGGCCGCGGCGACGGCCGGTGCCGGCGTGGCCGCGGCCCCCGGTGCGGTCGACCGCACGGGCGCCGCGGGCACCTCCGTCGTCACCCCGCTGGCCGGCGGCGACTACGTCGGGGTGGCCCTGGCGCTGCTCGCGGCGGCCGTCGTGGTCGGCGGGCTCGTCGTGCTGCTCGTCGCCCTCGCGGACCGCGTGCTCGCCGACAGCCCGGACGGGTCGACGTTCGGCCGACGCCCGAGGTCCATGGCTCCGCGGGTGGCCTCGGCGGTCGGGGCGACGACCGGGGGCGCCGCACCGGCAGCCGCCCCGGCGGGCGACCCGCCAGGAACGCTGATCCACTCCCGAGTGGATCAGCCGCCTGCGCCGGCGACCCCGCAGCACGACTGACCCGTCGCGCGTCGGCTCACCCGTCCCGCCGCCGCTCGCCCGCCTCCCCGAGGCCGACCCGGGCGTCTAGGCTCCCGGGGTGCCCACCTCGCCGCGCCCCCGCCGTCACCGCGCGGTCCGCGCCGCGCTGCTGCTGCTCGCCTCCGCCGTCGTCGCCACGGCCGTCGCCGGGTGCGCGGCGAGCGCACCGCAGGCGCCTCCTCCCGGAGCGACCTTCGACTACCAGCTCGGTGCCGCCTACGACCCCCCGGCCGGCACCGACGTCGTCGTGCGCGACAGCACGGCCGAGCCCGCCGCCGGCGCCTACGGGGTCTGCCACGTGAACGCGTTCCAGACCCAGCCGGGCGTGGACTGGCCTGACGAGCTCCTCGTGCACCGCGCCTCCGGCGAGCTGCTCGTCGACCCCGGGTGGCCCGACGAGCACCTGTTCGACCTCGCCCGCCCCGAGACGAGGGCCACGGTCGCGGCGCGCATGACGGCCACGATCGAGGGCTGCGCCGACGACGGCTACGACGCCGTCGAGTTCGACAACCTCGACTCGTACAGCCGCTCGGAGGGCGCCTTCGGCCTCGACGACGCCGTCGCCTACGCGACGCTGCTCGTCGACCGGGCGCACGCCGTCGGGCTCGCCGCCGCACAGAAGAACACGGCCGAGCTGGAGTCGCGGGGCCGGGACGAGGTCGGCTTCGACTTCGCGGTCGTCGAGGAGTGCGACGCCTACGACGAGTGCCCCGCGTTCACCGAGGTGTACGGCGACCGGGTGCTCGCGGTCGAGTACTCGGACGAGCTGCGCGACACGTTCGCCGGCACCTGCGGCCGGGCGACGACGCCGGCGAGCACCGTCCTCCGCGACCGCGACCTCGTGGGCCCCGACGACCCCGGCTACGCGTTCGAGCGGTGCTGACGGGCGCCCGTCCGCTCACGCCTCGCGCGTGATCTCCACCGTGACGAAGAGCGACGACGCCCCCGACCCCGCGTAGACGCCGCGCAGCGGCGGCACGTCGCGGTAGTCGCGGCCCTGGCCGACGACCACGTGCCGCTCGCCGATGTCGATGAGGTTCGTCGGGTCGTAGCCGTGCCAGGTGCCGCAGAAGTACTCGACCCAGGCGTGCGACTCGCCCACGATCGTCTCGCGCAGCTCGGCCGAGGGCTTCGGGTGCAGGTACCCGCTCACGTAGCGGGCCGGGATGCCCGCCGAGCGGAGGGCCCCGATCGTCACGTGGGCGATGTCCTGGCAGACGCCGGCCCGGGCGGCCCAGCTCTCGGCGGCGGTGGTCTTCACGTTCGTGACCCCGGGCAGGTACGACACCGCGCCTCCCACGGCCCGGCAGATCGCGAGGGCCGCCTCGCACGGCGCCGCTGAGCCCCGCGCCTCGGCCGCGAGCGCGACGAGGTCGTCGGGCGGCGTCGTCAGCGGCGTCTGCTCGAGGTGCTCGACGAACGGGGCGGTGGCGCCCGCGACGCGCGCGAGGTCGTCCCAGCCCATGCTCGTGTCGGGGTGCGCGACGGGCCTGACCTCGACGAGCGACGTCGCGGTCAGCGACAGCTGCCGGTGCGGCAGCAGCACCTCGAACGACGAGACACGCGTGCCCCAGTAGTCGACGTACTCGTGCGAGGCCGCGACGGGCTCGATGCGCAGGTGCGACGAGAGCACGTACTGCCCCTCGGTGTGCGCCGGCAGCATGCGGGCCTCGTTGTAGCTGGCCACCGCCTCCCCGGCGTACGAGAACCCGGTCAGGTGCCGGATGCGCAGGCGGCTCACGCGCGCCCGCCGACCCAGGTCGGTGCCGCGCTGGTCGGGAAGTACCGCTGGCGGATCGCCTCGGAGGCCGCGCTCGTCGCCGCCTGCACGCTGTCCATGTGGCCGGGCAGGTCGTCGAGGATCTCGCCGATGGGCCGGTACTCGAGCTCGCTGCGCATCTGGCCGAGGATGCGCACCCCGCTGTCGGAGGCCGCCACCCGGTGGTTCGTCGGCTCGACCTCGCGGAGGCACATCTCGGCGCGGCTCACCGCGAAGAGGACGCTGCGCGGGAAGAGGCGGTCGAGCAGGAGGAACTCCGCCGCGTTGCGGGCGCTCGGCACGCCCCGGTAGGTGCGCAGGTACGCCTCGTAGGCGCCGCAGGAGCGGAGGATGGTCGTCCACGACGGGCCGGACGCCTCGGTCAGCGTGCGCGTCGCGAGCAGGCGGGCGGTCATGTCGGCCCGCTCGATCGACCGGCCGAGGGTGAAGAAGTGCCAGACCTCGTCGCGGCTCGTGGCGCTCTCGATGATGCCGACGGCGAGGGCGCTGCGCTCCCGCACCCAGCCGAAGAACTCGTGCACCTTGTCGCCGGCCACCTTGCGGGGCATGCGCGCCCTCGTGGTGTTCAGCGACTCCCACAGCTCGGTCGAGACGATCTCGCGGGCCCGTCGCGCGTTCTCGCGGGCGGCACCGAGCGAGTAGGCGATCGAGGCGGGGTTGTGCCGGTCGACGGCGAGCATCGCGAGCACGTCGGCGCGGGTCAGCGACACGTCGACGGGGGCCTCGCTGCCCATCACCGCGAGGAGGCTGCGGCAGGCGGCGTCCTCCTCGATCCACGGGTCCTCGAGCAGCAGCTGCAGGTGCACGTCGAGGATGCGCGCGGTGCCGTCGGAGCGTTCGATGTACCGACCGATCCAGAAGAGGCTCTCGGCGATGCGGCTCAGCATGATTCCCTCTCGGTGGTGGCGCGGTCGTCGTTCGGTCGCTGTCGGTGCCGCTGTCGGTGTTGCTGTCGCTGCTGCTGCTGCTGTTGCTGCTGGACGTGCTCCTGCTGCTGCTGGGCCTGCTGGTCGTTGCGGGGGTCGTCCTGCGGAGCGTGGTCGGGGCTGTGGTCGGCGACCGCCGGGGCGCCCGCCTCCGCGGCGGTCACGATCGGGATCGCGGCCGTGGGCGTCGTCTGCTCGGCGATGAGGGCGCTGACGTCGTGGCCGGCCCAGGCGTTGACGTCGCCGCCGACGATCCAGGTGTCCTTCGAGCCGCCGCCCTGGCTGCTGTTGACGACGAGCTGCCCCTCGGGCAGCGCGACCCGGGTGAGCCCGCCGGGCAGCACCCAGACGTCGTCGCCGTCGTGCACCGCGAAGGGCCGCAGGTCGGCGTGCCGGGGCCGCAGCCCCTCGTCGACGAGGGTCGGGATGGTGCTCAGCTGCACGACCGGCTGCGCGATCCAGCCGCGGGGGTCGCGCTGCAGGCGGGTGCGCAGCTCGTCGAGCTCGCGGCGGCTCGCGGCCGGGCCGACGACGAGGCCCTTGCCGCCCGAGCCGTCGACCGGCTTCACGACGAGCTCGTCGAGACGGTCGAGCACCTCCTCGAGGGCGCCCGGGTCCTCCAGCCGCCACGTGTCGACGTTCGGCAGCAGCGCCTCCTCGCCCAGGTAGTAGCGGATCAGCTCGGGCAGGTACGTGTAGACGAGCTTGTCGTCGGCGACGCCGTTGCCCACGGCGTTCGCGATGGTCACGGTGCCGAGGCGCGCCGCCATCAGCAGGCCCGGCGAGCCGAGCACCGAGTCGGCGCGGAACTGCAGCGGGTCGAGGAACTCGTCGTCGACCCGGCGGTAGATGACGTCGACCCGCTCGGGGCCGCCGGTGGTGCGCATGAACACGCGGCCGCCGGAGCAGTAGAGGTCGCGGCCCTCGACGAGCTCGACGCCCATCAGCCGGGCCAGCAGCGTGTGCTCGTAGTAGGCGCTGTTGAAGACGCCGGGGGTCAGCACGACCACCGTCGGCTCGTCGACGCCCGACGGTGCGCTCTTCTTCAGGGCCGCGAGGAGGCGGTTGGGGTAGTCGCCCACCGGCCGCACCCGCATCGAGACGAAGAGCTCGGGCAGGGTCTGTGCCATCACCCGCCGGTTCGAGATCACGTAGCTGACGCCGGACGGCACCCGCACGTTGTCCTCGAGGACGCGCCACGCGCCGGCCTCGTCGCGCACCAGGTCGATGCCGCTGACCTGGATGCGCGCGCCGCCCGACGGCTCGATGCCCGCGGCCTGCCGGTGGAAGTGCGACGACGAGGTGATCAGCCGCGCCGGGATGACCCCGTCGGCCACGGCCCGCTGCGCGCCGTACACGTCGGAGAGGAAGGCCTCGAGCGCCCGCACCCGCTGCGCGACGCCCTTCTCGACCGAGGCCCACTCGGGCTGCTCGATCACGCGCGGCACGGCGTCGAGGGGGAAGGGGCGCTCCTCGCCGGCGAAGTCGAAGGTGACGCCCTGGGCGAGGTACGAGTCGGCCAGCGCGGCGGTGCGGTGCCGCAGGTCGTCCTGCGTCATGCCCTCGAGCGTCGCGTGGATCTCGTGGTACGCCCGGCGCGGGGTGCCGTCGCGCTCGAACATCTCGTCCCAGGCGCGGGCGGGCGGCGTGCGGTCGGCGGCCTGCCGGGCCGCGGCCTGGCGGGCGCCCGAGCCGACCCCGAGGGCCCCGGCGGCGGCCCGCAGGCCCCCGCCGCGACGGCTGCCCGGGTCGGCCGTAGCCGCGTATCCGTCGAAGAGGTCTCCCATGGCTCGACGGTATCCACGGGGTGTTGCGGGGGTGTTTCCGCGGCGTTGCACGCGGGGACGAGCTCCCTGTGGGGGTGCCGAGCGAGCGGGCGGCGGCCCGGACGCCGTCGCGGCGGCCTCGGCCGCGCCGACCTCCGCCGCGCCGTCCCCCGCGCGGGGCTCCCCCGGTCTGGGCGCACCCGCTCTGGGGCTGCAGCGCCCGGGGCCGCACGACGTAGCGTCGCGGCGTGGACCAGATGACGATGACCGAGGCGCTCGCCTCTGCCTCCCAGCCCGACGAGCAGCGCCTCCTCCCGATCGGCGGCACGGCGTGGCCGCGTCACGACGCGATCGACCACTTCCTGCACCCGACGGGCTGACCGGAGCCTCCCCGCCGACGTGGGGGCGACTCCTCTCGGCCTCGACGCCGTCGCCGCTGGCCGCTGGCCGCACCCGGCGATCTCATGCTCGCGGGCGAGCCGATGCGCAGCCTCAGGGACTAGCGTCGGGACGAATCGCACATCGTTCCACTCGGGAGGACCCCATGAGTTTCCGTTTCCTGTTCATCGCCGTCATCGCCTTCGTCGCGTACACCTTCGGAGCCAAGGCCGGCCACGGCCGCTACAAGGAGATCGCGAGCTACTTCGGCTCGTTCTGGAACGACCCGCAGGTCAAGAAGGCCCGCAAGAGCGCCGGCAAGAACGTCGCCAAGGCCCGCAAGGTCGCCGCCAAGAAGGCGAAGAAGCGCTGGAGCTGAGCTCCGCAGACGTCCGCTGAGGGCGCCCCTGCGGGCGGCTCAGCGCGAGGACGCCCCGTCACGACCTGGTCGTGACGGGGCGTCCTGCCGTTCGGGGCGGGCTCAGTCGAGCAGGCCGGCGCTGTACTGCCAGAGCACGTCGGCGGCCTCGGGGTCGAGCGCGTACGCCTTGACGCCGACGCGCGGGCGGTCCTCGGAGAAGGGCAGCGCCTCCTCGACGTCCTCGAAGTAGCGGCCCCCGACGCCCTCGACGAGCGGCGACGCGGCGACCAGCACCGAGGTGGCGGCGCCCTGCTCCGGCGTCTTGAACGCCGGGTTCGGGGTGCCGTCGGCGTCGCGCCAGCCGCGGTCGAGGATCTCCTGCTCGGGCATGTGCCGCTGCAGGGCCGTCATGATGCCGCCCGGGTGCACGGCGTTGGCGAGCACGCCCTCGTCGGCCCAGCGCTGGGTGACGCCGACCGCGAAGAGCGAGTTGGCCGTCTTCGACTGGCCGTAGGCCGACCACGGGTCGTAGGGGCGGCGCTCGAACATCACGTCGTCGAAGACGACGGGCGAGTAGTGGTGGCCGGTCGAGCTGAGCGAGACGATGCGCGACGGGGCACCAGCGTCGTCCGCGCCGGCGACGAGGGCCGACTTGAGGGCGAGCGACAGGGCCATGTGGCCGAGGTGGTTGTTCGAGAACTGGAGCTCCCAGCCCTCGGGCGTGCGGGTCTCCGGCGTGGCCATGATGCCGGCGTTGTTCACGAGGGCGTGCAGCGGGCCCTGCCAGGCGTCGGCGAAGGCGGTGAGGGAGTCGCGGCGCTGCAGGTCGAGGACGGCGTGCCGCACCGTCTCGCTGCCGGTGCTGCGGCGGATGTCGGCCGCCGCCTCCTCGCCCTGCTCCGGGCGTCGGACGGCGAGGGTCACCTCGGCGCCGGCCCCGGCGAGGGCGCGCGCCGTCTCGAGGCCGAGGCCCGAGGCGCCGCCCGTGACGACGATGCGGCGGCCGGTGAGGTCGACGCCGTCGACCACCTCGGCGGCGGTCGTGGCGGCGGAGAACGGGGTGGTGAGACGTGTCATGCGGTGAACGGTAGCCCCGGGGTCTGTGGCTGGGGTCTGAGGCCGGGTCCGTGCTCGGCCCCTCGACGCCCGGGGGTCAGGCGGAGCGGCCGGCCCAGGCGTCGACCCGCTCGAGGACGCCGCGCTGGAGGTCGAGGGAGGCGCGCCAGTCGCCCGGGCGCCGGAGGCCGTGGTCGGCGCCGGGCACGGAGACGAGCTCGAGGCCGGAGGCGCCCAGGCCCTCCGGCCGCCACCAGGCGTCGACGTCACCCCCGACGGCCAGGTGCTCGGGGCCGACGGCGTCGAGCGCGGCCCGCACGGCCGGCTCGGTCGTCAGCGGGGTGAGCCACGCGCCCGGCAGCCCTTCCCGGAGCGCCCACGGCAGGCACCAGGTGCCGAGCGACTTGGCGACGACGTGGGCGGGCCCGGTGGCGCCGGAGGCGCGGGCCGCGTCGAGCGCGGAGCGCGCCTCGGCCGTGACGAACGCCTCCGGGGCGCCCTCGGCGGCGGCGTCGATCGTCCACGAGACGACCTGCACGTGCCAGCCCCGCTCGGCGAGCAGCGCGACGGACCAGGCGAGCACCGGCGCCTGCGCGGTGTAGCCGGCGCCGGGCAGCACGAGGGCGACCGGCGACGCCGCGTCGAGGCCGGCGGAGGCGGTGGTCGAGGTCACGGGCCGAGCCTAGGAGGCGGCGGGTGCCACGCGCTTCTCGAACCAGTGGTCGGCGTAGCGCTCGTCGTTGAACGGCGGCACCTCGACCCAGCCCTCGGCGCGGTAGAGGCGGATCGCCTCGACCAGCGTCGCGTTCGTGTCGAGCCGCAGCAGCGTGGTGCCGCGCTCGCCGGCCCGGCGCTCGAGGTCGCGCAGGAGGCGGCGGCCGAGCCCCGCTCCCCGCACCGTCGCCGAGACCCACACCCGCTTCACCTCGGCGGAGCCGTCGTCGTGCAGCTTGAGGGCACCGCAGCCGACGGGCTCGCCGCTCCGCGTCGCAAGCACGAAGAGGCCCTTCGGCGGCCGCATCGACGCCGCCGTGGTCGGCACGGCCGCGGCGGGGTCGTAGCCGACGTCGAAGCGGGCGTCGATCTCGGCGAGGTACTGCCCGAGGCACCAGACGGCCCTCGGGTCGTCGGGGTCGACCTCGGCGAGCTCGATCGCGGCGGGGTCGAGCACTGCGGGGTCGAGCGCTGCGGCGTCCGTGCCGTTGTCGGGAATCGTCATCCGGCGACCTCAGCCGGCCCGGCGGTCCTCGCGGTGGCGGGCGACGAGGGCTCGCCCGTAGATCACCGCCGCGACGTAGTGCCCGATCAGCCCGAGCAGCAGCACGAACGCACTGACCAGGATCATCACCTGGCCCGCGACGTCCAGGCCCTCCGAGCCCGCGACTCCTCGCCACTGGTCGACGGCCGCGTGGCCGACGAGCAGCATCAGCAGCCCGACGAAGATCAGGGCGGTGCGCACCTTGCCGACGCGCGTGACCGGGAAGGGCGCGCCGCCGAAGCGCACCAGCGCGTACAGGCTGAGCAGCACGTCGGGCAGCAGGATCAGCACGACGACGGGCCAGTTGAGCAGGTCGCCCAGCGCGAGCGAGACCATCACGACGATGACCGTCAGCCGGTCGGCCACGGGGTCGAGCCAGCGACCGAGCTCGGACGTCGCGCCGGTGCGCCGCGCGACGAACCCGTCGAGGAAGTCGGTGAAGAACACCACGGCGATCACCAGCAGCGACGACCAGTAGTGCGCGCCGACGACGAGCACGACGAAGACGGGCAGCAGCAGGAGGCGCACGGCCGTGATCGCGTTGGGCACGGTCCGCCACTCGTCGGTGCGGAACAGACGGTCGACGAGCTGCACGACGTCCTCTCGGGTCACGCTCCCGACGGGCTGCGGGGGCGCTCCGATCCTACGGGGCGCGCCGCGGCGAGTGGGCGGGCGAGCGCGGGAGGCGCGAGCCCCGGTCCGCGAGGAGCGCGGCGGCCAGCAGGGCGTGCTCCAGGATCGCTCCTCCACTTCGGAGTGGAACAGCCTCCCCCAGCGCCCCGCCCACCGCTCAGCGAAGGCGGCCGGTCGCCGTCCTCCCCGGCGGGCCGGCGCCGACCCGCCAGCGAGGACACGGACCCGCCGCACTGCCCCACCAGCGGCGGCTCAGTACCCGTAGTCCTGCAGGCTGCCGGGCGACGTGTCGCCGTAGAGGTACGCGTAGCAGAGCACGCTCCGGTCGCCCTGGCCCCAGCTCTGCTCGGTCGGCGTCAGGTAGAGGTACTCGACCTCCGACTCCTCCCACGGCAGCCCGATGAAGCCCTCGAAGGCGCCGTAGCAGAGGTCGTCCGCCTCGGCCGCGGTCTCCTCGTCGCCGGGGTACGCGTCCGCGTCGGTGAGCTCGTCCTGCAGGTAGACCTCGTTCTGGTGCTCCTCGTCGCACGAGCGGAGGTCGACCATCGAGACCTGCTCCGCCGTCGCGTCGGCGCCGCCGAACGAGAAGCAGTCGCCGACAGTGAGCTCCTCGATGCCGGTGTCGGGCACGGCGTCGGGGTCGATGCCCGGGTCCGACCCGGCCGCGACCTCGCTCGAAAGGGTGTCGATGCCGCTGAGGACCGCGGCGGAGACGCCCCCGAGCACGAGCACCGACGCGGCGATGATCCCGCCGATGAGCAGGCCGCGGTTCCGCGGCTTCGCGGGGGCGGCGGGCGCCCAGGCGCCGTAGGCGGGCGCGGCGCCGTAGCCGCCGGGCGCGCCGTAGGGCGCCGCCCCGGGGGCGGCCTGCGGCACGTACGCGTTCGGCGCGGCCTGGGCCACGCCCTGCCCGGCCCACGCCCCGGGCGGGGGCGTCAGCGGCTGCGCCGGCTGGGGGACGTACGGAGCGGGCGCCGGCGCCCCGAAGACGGCGGGGCTGGGGATCGCGGGAGGCGCGGCGGGGCGCTCCCGGGCGAACGGAGCGTCGGCCTCGGCCGGGCCCACCGCGTCGACCCAGCGCCAGACCGACGCGACGGCTGCGTCGGCGACGACCCGCGCCTCCGCGTCCAGGGGCACGGCGAGCGACTCGCGCGACCGCTGGTCGGGCGGGGTGACGCCCGAGGCGTCGGCGTAGAGGCCGGCGACGAACCACTCCCGGCCGTCGTCGGCGAGGTCGAGCCAGAGACGGTGGCCGAGCCGCAGGCGGAGGGCGGCACCCGGCGCGCGGGTGCCCGGGTACTCGCTCGCGACGTCGGTGAGCTCGAGACCGGAGAACTCGTGGCGGAGGAGCGCCGCGACGCGCTGGTGCGTCGGCGGCAGGTCGGCATCGGCCACGGTGGTCCCCTTCGGCGGCGTCGTCGGGGTCGACCGCCTGAGGGATCGTAACGCGCCGCGGGCTCGCGGCGCGCCGCCCCCTTCGCGGGACGCCCGGCCCCGCGGCGACCAGGGGTCGCAGCGAGGCCGGGCGTCGGGCCGAGCGAGGAGGCGCGGGTCAGTTCGAGACCGTCTCCAGCGTCGGGTAGTCGGTGTAGCCGGTGGCGCCCTCGGCGTAGAACGTGGCCGGGTTCGGCTCGTTCAGCTCGGTGTCGCCCTGCCAGCGCGCGACGAGGTCGGGGTTCGCGATGACCATGCGGCCGACCGCGACGGCGTCGGCGTGGCCGCCGCTGACGAGCTCCTCGGCCTCGGCCTTGTCGGTGACGACGCCGAAGCCGCTGTTGAGCACGACGGGGCCGCCGAAGCGGGCCCGGAGGTGCTGCACGAGCTCGCCGCGGGGCTCCGCGTGCAGCACGCTCAGGTAGGCGAGGCCGAGCGGCGCGACGCCGTCGAGCAGGGCCTCGTAGGTCGCGGTCACGTCGGCGAGGTCGGTCTCGGCGACGTCCTGGATGTTGTGCATGGGCGAGATGCGCATGCCGACACGGCCGGCGCCGATCGCCGCGGCGACGGCCGTGGCCGTCTCGACGCCGATACGGGCGCGGGCGGCGGGGCTTCCGCCGTACTCGTCGGTGCGCACGTTCGACACGGGCGAGAGGAACTCGTGCAGCAGGTAGCCGTTGGCGCTGTGCAGCTCGACGCCGTCGAGGCCGGCCTCGAGCACGGCGCGCTTCGACGCGGTGACGATGTCCTGCACGACCTGACGGACCTCCTCGGTGGTCAGCTCGTGCGGCACCGGGTAGGCCGACTTGCCGCTCGGCGTGTGGATCTCGCCGTCGATCGCGATGGCGCTCGGGCCGACGATGCGCTCGGTGCCGGTGACCTCGGTGTGCGAGACGCGGCCCGCGTGCATCACCTGCATGACGATCGTGCCGCCGGCGGCGTGCACCTCGTCGGCGACGCGCTTCCAGCCGGCGACCTGCTCGTCGGTGACGATGCCGGGCTGGCCGGTGTAGCCCTTGCCCTCCACGGTCGGGTAGGTGCCCTCGGTCACGATCAGGCCCACGGTCGCGCGCTGGCGGTAGTGCTCGACGATCAGGTCGCCGGGCACGTCGCCGGCGTCGGCGCGCATGCGGGTCAGGGGCGCCATGGTGACGCGGTTCGCGAGGGTGAGGTCGCCGAACGAGGCGGAGGAGAAGAGGTCCACGGAGGGTCCTTTCGTCGGGGATGAGGACGGGGCGCGACCGCGGGTGCGGCGCACGGAGGCAGCGGCGCCCGCGAGGGCAACCGGAGGTGCGGGGAGGGCATTCCACCGCGGCGGCGCGGCGGCGGGACTCCCAGGAGGAGCGCAGGTTCGGCCGCCTGCAGTCAGCGGCAGGAGCGGAGGCGCGTCAGGCGGAGGGGCATCGGAGGGGCGTCACGCGTCGAAGCCGGTGCGCACCGCGGCGATGTCGTCGCCGCCGTGGCCGCGGTCGGACGCGCGCCCGTAGAGGCCGGCCAGCGCCTCCAGCAGTCCGGTGTCGACGGGCGTGCCGTCGGCTGCCTCGCGCATGAGGTCGATGTCCTTGCGGATGCCGTCGAGGGCGAACTGCGCGGGGTACTCGCCGTCGATCATCGTCGCGCCCTTGACGTGCGCGTACTGGCTGTCGGACTGCCCGCCGGCGATGGCGTCGAGGAAGAGCCGGGGGTCGAGCCCGAGGGCCTGCGTCAGGGCGAGCGACTGCGCGGTCGCCGCCGTGATCGACGCGATCCAGGCGTTGGCGGCGAGCTTGAGCGCCGTGCCCTGGCCCACCTCGGTGCCGGCCACGACCGTCTTCGCGCCCACGGCGTCGAGCACGGGGGTCGCCCGGGCGACGAGGTCGGGGTCGCCGGCGGCGAGCATGACGAGCGCACCCGTCTCAGCGGGCTTCTTCGTGCCGAGCATCATCGCCTCGACGAGCGGCACGTCGAGCTCGCGGGCGAGGTCGACGACCTGGGCGGTGGCCGCGGTGCCGATCGTGCTGGCCTGGACCCAGAGGGGCGCGTCGGCGGAGTGCCGGGCCCGGCCGCCCTCGCGGAGCACGTCGAGCACCGCGGGGCCGTCGAACAGCACCGTCACGACGACGTCCGCGTCGGCGACGGCCTCGGCGACCGTGTCGGCCACGCGGGCCCCGTCGTCGGCGAGCGGCTCGGCCTTGGCCCGGGTGCGGTTCCAGACCGTCACGTCGAAGCCCTCGCGGAGCAGCGTCCTGGCGACGCCGCCGCCCATGATCCCGGTGCCGATGACTGCGACGTGCATGCCCTGGTGCTCCTTGCCGGCGGCCGTCGTGCGGCCGCGTCGATGTGCGGGGGCGGGCTGGTGCACCGCCGAGGTGCACCGTACGCCGGGCGGCTCGGGGCACGCCCGGGGCCGGGGGGGGCGGGTCGGCCGCCGCGGGGAGCCGCCCCGGCAGGGCGGATCAGTCGACCGCGTCCTCGCCCACCGGGTCACGGCGGATCGCCCGCCGCACGCGCTCGACGACGGAGGGGTTCGGCGGCTCGTTGTACGTGCCGGCGAGCTCCTGGCCGCTGAGGCGCGCGATGGCCGCCATCACCTCGTCGGTCGCCTGGCGCCGGGCGCGGCCCGACTTCGCCTCGCCGTGGTGCGACAGGTCGATCGGCTCGCCGAACTCGACGGTGAAGCGGGTGAGGCGCGGCAGGGTGGAGCCGACCGGCTGCAGCTCCTGCGTGCCGGTCAGGGCGACGGGCACGACGGGGGCGCCGCTCGTGAGGGCGAGCCAGGCGACGCCCGTGCGGCCCTTGTAGAGGCGGCCGTCGAGCGACCGGGTGCCCTCGGGGTAGATCGCGAAGGCGGCCTCCTGCGTCAGGCGCTCGAGCCCGAGGTCGAGGGCGTGCTGCGCGGCGGAGCCGGCGCCGCGCTCGACGCCGATGGCCCCGATGCCGGTGAAGAAGGAGCGGCGTAGCCGGCCCCGGAGGCCCGTGCCCGTGAAGTAGGCGTTCTTCGCGAGGAACGACACCTCCCGCGGGGCCATCAGCGTGATGACGACGCTGTCCATGAACGACAGGTGGTTGCTGGCGAGGATGACGGCGCCCCGCTTGGGCACGTTGCGGCGTCCGACGACGCGGGGTCGCCAGAGGAGGCGCACGAGGGGCGCGAGGACAGCCCGGCTGACGAAGGTGAGCACGCTCCAGGGTGCCCGACGCCGCATGCCCCGCCGGGCATGCTCCCCGGGCGTCGACGGGCCGTGCGCCGGCGGCGGGTGACGGCCGGAGGCGCGGCGGGCGAGGGGCGGGCGGGAGGCGCGGAGCCGGCGGACCACCCGCGGCGGGTACGGCGGGTGTCCTCCTTGTGACTGATTGCGCGCCTCCGACGGACCTGTCTAGGCTCGACCCGGGGATGCAGGTGCGCCGTGGGGGCGGACCGGGGGGACGACGATGACGCACGACACGCAGGAGCCGACGACTCGCGACGGGCAAGGGGCCGACGCGATCATCGCGCTGCCTGCCGGGCGTCTCCGGCGCGCGGCCTACGCCGTCGCGCCGGCGGTCTACCTCTACTTCGCGGCGGTGGCGTCCGCCGGGGCCGCGGGGGCGGCCCGGGCGGACTTCGTCGCGGCCGACGTCGCCGTCGTCCTCTACGGTCTCGCCGCGGCGGTCGCCGTCGCGCTGCTCGTCACGATGACGGTGATCCGCGTGCGGGTGCGACTCGGTCTGCCGCTGCTGCTGCAGCCGGTGCAGGCCCTGTACCTGAGCGCTCCCCTGGGCTGCGCCTTCCTGCTCTCGGCCGCGTACGTCTCCCGCCTCCACGGCGGCGGGTTCGCCGGCGGCTTCGAGGCGATGGTCGGGACGACCCTCGCGCTCGTGCTGCTCGCCCGACGCGTCTCCGAGCTCCAGCTCGGCTCCGCCGGCCCGGTCTCGGGGCCGATCCGGGTGCCCGTGCGGCCTGCACCGCAGGTCGTGCAGGTCGCCGAGGTCGACGATCTGCCGGTCATCGACGCTCGCCAGGCCCAGGGCTGACGACGACACCCACGGATCGCCCCGACCCACGAGGTCGGAGGCGATCAGACCGCGGGGGCTCGCCCTGGCCCGCCCCGGCGCGGCCGGTCGTCAGCGCCGGTCAACAGCGCCGGTCGTCAGCGCCAGTCGTCGGGCGGGACGTCGTCGACGTAGGGGTCGAAGGGCGGCTCGTCGTCGTACGGGTAGGGCTCGAGGTCGGGAGCGCCCCCGCTGGCCGGAGCCGCCGGTGTGGGGCGCGTCGCCGGGCGTGAGCGAGCGGGCGCGGCCCGCCGGGCCGCCCCGGGCGCCGTGGCGGGCTGGGCCTCGTCGGCCCCGCCCCCTCCCCCGCCGAAGCTCGGGCCGGAGCTCGCCGGGCCGCGCTCGGCCGCCGCGGCGGCGGCCTCCTCGGGCGAGACGCCGGCCACGACGTCGAGCACCTGCTGGCCGTAGGTGTCGAGCTTCTTCTGCCCGACGCCGCTGATGCCGGCGAGCTCGGTCATCGACGAGGGCCGGGCCGCGGCGACGCCGCGCAGGGTGACGTCACCGAAGACGACGTAGGCGGGCACGCCCTGGGCCTTCGCGACCCCGGCCCGCCACTGGCGCAGCGTCTCGAACAGCGGCACGTCGGCGGCGTCGAGGTCGGCGGCGCCGGCACCGGTGCGCGAGCCGCGCGACGAGCCGCCCGCCCCTCGGGTCGAGCGCGATCGGGGGGCCCGCTCGGGCTCCTTGCGGAGACGGACGGGCCGCGAGCCCGAGAGCACCTCGGCCGCGGCGTCGGTGATGAGCAGGGTGCCGTAGCCGTCGGGCGAGACGGCCAGCACGCCCTGGGCGAGCAGCTGGCGCACGACGCCGCGCCACTCGATCTCGGTCAGCTCGGTGCCGATGCCGAAGGTGCTGAGCTGCTCGTGGCGGTTCTGCGTGATGCGCGGCGTCGTCTTGCCGAGCAGGATGTCGATGACCTGGCCCGCGCCGAACTGCTGGTCGCGCTCGCGCTTGAGGCGCACGATCGTCGACAGGAGCTTCTGCGCCGGCACGGTGCCGTCGAGCGACTGCGGCGGGTTCAGGCAGGTGTCGCAGTTGTGGCACGGGGTGCTCGCCTGGCCGAAGTAGCCGAGCAGCTGCACGCGGCGGCACTCGACCGTCTCGCAGAGCGCGAGCATCGCGTCGAGGTGCGCGCTGAGCTTGCGGCGGTGCTCGGCGTCGCCCTCCGACTGGTCGATCATGCGGCGCTGCTGCATGACGTCCTGCAGGCCGTAGGCCAGCCACGCGGTGGAGGGCAGACCGTCTCGCCCGGCCCGCCCGGTCTCCTGGTAGTAGCCCTCGACCGACTTGGGCAGGTCGAGGTGGGCGACGAAGCGGACGTCGGGCTTGTCGATGCCCATGCCGAAGGCGATCGTGGCGACCATGACGATGCCGTCTTCACGGAGGAAGCGCGACTGGTTGCGGGCGCGCGTGCCCGCGTCGAGGCCCGCGTGGTAGGGCAGCGCGGCGATGCCCTGCTTCACCAGGAACTCGGCCGTGCTCTCGACCGACTTGCGCGAGAGGCAGTAGACGATGCCGGCGTCGCCGTCGTGCTCGGCGCGGATGAAGCGGAGCAGCTGCTGCTGCGGACCGTCTTTCGCCTCGATGCGGTACTGGATGTTGGGGCGGTCGAAGTCGGCCACGAAGTGCGCGGCGTCGTCGAGCTCGAGCCGCCGCGAGATCTCGCGGTGGGTGGTCTCGGTGGCGGTCGCGGTGAGGGCGATGCGCGGCACGTCGGGCCAGCGCTCGTGGAGCACCGACAGCTCGAGGTAGTCGGGGCGGAAGTCGTGGCCCCACTGCGCGACGCAGTGCGCCTCGTCGATCGCGAAGAGCGAGACCCGGCCGCGGTCGAGGAGCGACTTGGTGCTGTCGAGCTTCAGCCGCTCGGGCGCGAGGTACAGCATGTCGAGCTCGCCCGTGACGAAGGCCTGCTCGACGGCACGGCGCTGGTCGGGGTCTTGCGTGCTGTTGAGGAACGACGCCCGCACGCCCACGGCCTCGAGGGCGTCGACCTGGTCTTGCATCAGCGCGATCAGCGGCGAGACGACGACCCCGGTGCCGGGGCGCACGAGCGCGGGCACCTGGTAGCAGAGCGACTTGCCGCCGCCGGTCGGCATCAGCACGAGGGCGTCGCCGCCGCCGACGACCTGGTCGATGATCGCCGCCTGGTCGCCGCGGAAGGCGTCGTAGCCGAAGACCCGCTGCAGCACCTCGACGGGCGAGCCGGCCCGCGCGGAGGCGCCGGTCGCGCTGCCGGAGGCGTCGGTCGGGCTGCCGGTGGCGGGGGCTGCGGAGGAGGGGGGAGCGTCGGTCACCAGGCGAGTCTAGGAGGCGCCACCGACGCGGTCAGCCGACCCGCGACTCCACCGGGGGACGCCCCGTGAGCTCGCTCGCGGGGGAGGACGCGAGCTCGCCCGACCTGTGGAACGACCGGAGCACGAGCCACGCCCAGAACGGCGTGCAGACGACGGTGACGGCGAGCGCGAGCGGGCTGCCGTCGCTCGACGGGGTGCCCGCGTAGGGCGCCAGGAGGAGGAAGAGGACGGTGTTGTTGAGCACGTGCGCGACGATGGCGGCCTCGAGCCCGCCGGTGCGCCAGGTCAGCCAGGCAGCGGTCACGCCGAAGACGGCGACGTCGAGCACGCCCCACACGTTGTAGGCGTGCGAG
Source organism: Frigoribacterium sp. Leaf164 (assembly GCF_001423665.1). Lineage (NCBI taxonomy): Bacteria > Bacillati > Actinomycetota > Actinomycetes > Micrococcales > Microbacteriaceae > Frigoribacterium > Frigoribacterium sp. Leaf164. The sequence goes on along the minus strand of NZ_LMOX01000001.1, from coordinate 105,619 downwards.
AGGCCGAAGGCGACGGTCGGCACGACGATCGCGACGAGCGGCCGGGCGATCCACGACCCGAGCGACTGCATCGCGAAGCCGCGGAAGACGTACTCCTCCGCGCTGGCCTGCAGGGGAACGAGCAGGAGGATCACGACGACCGACCAGACGAGGGCGGCGGGCGGCGTCGTGACGGGCCCGGAGCCCAGATCGTCGCCCGTGACCAGCGGCACGACGAGGTAGCTGAGCAGGACGGTGAGGGCCATGAAGGCCGCGGCCGGGCCCACGCAGCGCAGCAGCCAGCGCCAGCGCAGGCGACCGGCGACGCTCGACAGCTGGCCCCAGCCGCCGAGCCCGGCGAGCTTCGTCGCGAACAGCACGGAGGGCAGCATGGTCGCGATCGAGCCCAGCGTCGCGAGCATGACCAGGGGCTGGGAGGCGTCGAGCGGGTCGTCCTGGAGGCCCTCGGCCAGGCGGGAGGCGGCGTCCGCTCCCCCGGCCGCGGCGACGACGGCGTAGAGGGCGAGCACGACCGCGTTCGACGCGACGACGTAGAAGACCGTGCCGAGCAGGAGCGCCAGCAGAGGCCGGTACCAGCGGTACGTCGGCAGGGTGCGGAACAGGCGGTGGTAGGCGACGGTCACGGGGTCGAGGCTAGCCGGGACAGCTGCGACGCCGGACGGCCCGGCCGCACCGTGGGGTGCGACCGGGCCGTCCAGGTCGAGCTGTGCGGCGGGGCGTCAGTCGGTGGTGCCGACCGAGGCGGTGCGACGGAGGCGCGTGGCCGTGACCACGCCGGCGCCGGCCAGCATCAGGGTCAGCGCGAGCGCCAGCCCGGTCATCGCGGCGTCGGAGCCCGTGTAGGCGAGGTCGCCCGCGGCCGTGACGCGCGTGGGGCGGGTCGAGGTGCCGGTGCCGGCACCAGTCCCGGTGCCCGCGCCGGTGCCCGCTCCGGCCCCGGGGGCGGGGACGGCGGGGTCGGTCGGGGCCGGGGTCGGGTCGACGACGACCGGCTCGGCGGCGGCGGCGAGGACGACGGGCACGTCGACGACCGTCCCCGTCCCGGCCACCGTGACGCGCAGCTGACGCACGACCGGGCCGGCCGTGGGGGCCGTGACGCCGGCGGGCACCGCGAACGACAGCGTCGCGCGCCCGGTCTCGTCGCCCTTGTCGACCACGGTGCGGTCGATCGGCTGCGAGGCGAGCTCGACGCCGTCGAGGCTGACCGAGACGGTGCCCGTCTCCGGCCCGACCTGCGAGCTGAAGAGCAGCGACGAGAGCGACAGCGTCACCGTGTCGCCGGCCGCGAAGCCGGCCTCGGGCGACGGGGTCGCCGTGACGCCGACCGAGCGCTGGGTGAAGTCCGGCGTGGCGACGCGGGCGGGCGAGCCGGCGGGCACGGTGAAGTAGTCCACCTGGGCCTGTAGGTCGACCTTGCCGCTGTCGGCGGCCGAGCCGGTGTTGAAGGCGGTGAAGTTGTCGCCGCCCGACGACAGGAACGAGTTGACCGTGACCTTGTACGAGGCCGCGCGGTCGAGCTCCGCGCCGTTCAGCGTGATCGTGCGGATGCGCTCACCGGAGGCGGCGGCCGGGTCGTACGTGTAGCTGAGGCCCTTCGAGACGCCCAGCTTGAGGAACGGCCGCGACGACCCGGCGGGCTGCCACTGCTGCTCGAGGGCCTGCTCGATCTGCGCCCCCGTCATGTCGACGACGACGAGCGTGTTGGCGAAGGGCTGCACGGCGGCGGCCTCGGCGAAGGTCAGGTTGCCGGCGGGGTCGCTGGCGCCCGCGGAGGCGTAGCGCAGGTCGGCACGGAGGCCGCCCGGGTTCATGAAGGCCATCTGCGACCCGTTGCCGACCGTGGCCTCGAGCTGCACGTCGGCGACGAAGTTGCCGAGGGTCGACTCGCCTCCGCGGTTCTCGGTGCCGTCGGACTGCACGGCGCGGGGGAAGTCGGCGGTGATCTCGCCGACCTTCTTCGCGCCCTCGACCGCGGCGACCGCGACGGCGTCGCTGACGATCTTCGCGACCTCGGGGTCGGGCGTCGCCTTCTGGTAGAGCGGCAGGAGCTCGCTCGTGACCGTCGTGGCCTTCGTGTCGGCGTCGAACGTGATCGCGAGGTGGCTCAGGTTCGCGCCGTAGCTGCCGGTCTGCACGACCGGGCGAGGCGTGGTGCCGCCGGTCGGCACGACCGAGAAGTTGTACGACTGGTGCGTGTGGCCCGACAGGATCGCGTCGACCTTCGGCGAGACGTCGGTCGCGATGCGGGCGAAGTCGCCGCCCGCGTCGAGCGCCGTGCCCGACGAGTTGCCCTCGTGCACGAGCAGCACGAGCACGTCGGCCTCGCCGTTCGCGGCGGCGCCGTCGCTGAGGTCGTCGGCCACGTCGTTGACGCTGTCGACGATGTCGCCGAAGGTGAGGCCGGCGATGCCGGACGGGCTGACCAGCTCGGGCATCAGCTCGGTGATCGCGCCGATGTAGCCGACCCTGACGCCGCCGACGTCCTTGACGAAGTAGGGGTCGTAGGCGTGCGAGCCGTCGGCCCGGAAGATGTTGGCCCCGAGGTAGGGGAAGTCGCTGGCGTCGTCGACGCGGCCGTTGAGGTCGTCCTGGCCGCGGTCGAACTCGTGGTTGCCGAGCGCGCTGACGTCGAGGTCCATCGCGTTGAGCGCGTCGAGGGCCGGCTTGTCCTCCTGGATGAAGGAGGTGAAGGTCGAGGCACCGATGTTGTCGCCCGACGACACGAACGACGTGTTCGGGTGGGTCGTGCGGAACTGGTCGACGAACCCGGCCATGACGGCGGCGCCGGCGACCGGCGAGGCCTCCTGCGCGATGCGGCCGTGGAAGTCGTTGATGCCGAGGATGTCGATGGTCGTCGGGGCTGCCTGGGCCGGGACGGCGGCCACGAGACCGGCGCCGAGGGTGGCGACGGCGACGAGCGAGAGGGCGGCGCGACGGCGACGACGCGGCGCTCCCGTCTCGGCCGGAGGTGCGATGGGGTGACGGGGGCGCATGTGCGGTGTGTCTCCTGGTGTCCGTGCGTGATCTCAGGCCCGCGGGAGGTGCCCGGGGCGGTCCGTCCCTCGGACGAGGGACAGACCCGACGAACATAAGATCTGGCTGGGAGCCGCACAAGGCTCCGCACACGTTCGTCACGTGCTGTTAACGCGACGGTCGTCGTCCACCCCCACCGCGCCTCCGGAGGTCCCGTTGCTGTCCGTGCTCCTCGGCCTCGCCGCCGCCGTCGCCTACGGCTCGGGCGACTTCCTCGGCGGTCTCGCGGCGCGTCGCCTGCCGCCGCTCCGCGTCACGGCGATCTCGGCGGCGAGCGGCCTCGTGCTGCTGCTCGTGCTGCTCGTCGTGGTGCCCGGCACCCCCTCCAGCGCCGCGGTCGGCTGGGGCGTCGCGAGCGGCGTGGCCGGCGCCGCCGCCATCGCCCTGCTCTACGCCTGCCTCGCGATCGGGCCGATGAGCATCCTGTCGCCGCTGACCGCCGTGGTCTCCGCGATCGTGCCGGTGGGCGTGGGCCTGCTGCAGGGCTCGCGGCTCGGGCCGGCCGGCTGGGCGGGCATCGCGCTCGCCCTCGTCGCGGTGGTGCTCGTCGGGTTCGTGCCCGACGCCTCCGCCCCGAAGCCGACCGCCGCCGGCCTGCTGATGGCCCTCGCGGCGGGCGTCGGCATCGGCGTCGTCCTCGTCTTCCTCGACCAGACGCCCGCCGACTCCGGCCTCGTGCCGCTGGTCGCGAACCGGGTCACGAACGTGGTGCTGACCGGAGGCGCGGTGGCGGTGCTCGCCCTGGTCGCGATCTCGAGGCGGCGGTCGCCGGGCGGGGGAGGCGCGGGTCGAGCAGGAGGCGCGGGTCGAGCAGGAGGCGCGGGTCGCGCGCTGCCGACGGCTCACGCCTCAGGCACGGCCGGGCCGGCAGGCATGCCGTCGGTGGCCCGGAGCCTCGCCCCCGCTCTCCGCCTCGCCCTGCTCTGCGGCGTGGCCGACGCCGGGGCGAACGTGCTCATCCTCCTCGGGCTCCGGCTCGGCGACCTCACCGTGATGAGCGTGCTGACCGCGCTCTACTCCGCCGTGACGGTGGTGCTGGCCGCCGTCGTGCTGCGGGAGCGGTTCACCCGGTCGCAGGTCGTCGGCCTCGTGCTCGCCCTCGCGGCGGCCGTCCTGCTCGCGCTCGACTGAGCACGGCCCCCCGTCGTCGTCGACGGCCCGCCCGCTCAGTCCTCGATGAGCCGCTTGCCGAGCACGACGACGTCCTGCCGCTCGTAGCCGAGCGCGCTCCACGCGGCGAGCGCGTCGTCGTTGCCCGACCGCACCATCAGCTGCTGCTTGGGGCAGCCCGCCTCGGTGAGCAGCCGCTCGACCTCGGCCACGAGCGCGCGGGCCCGGCCGCCGCCGCGGAGGGCCGGGGCGACGGCGACGTAGTAGAGCCAGCCGCGGTGGCCCTCGTGACCGGCCATGGCGGTGGCGACCACCGCCTCCCGCACTCCCCCGTCGACCGTCTCGACCGGCTCGGTGCCGACGAGGAAGAGCTCGGGCTGCACCTGGAGCTTGCGCTCGATGTCGCGGCGCGGGTCGTTCCACGGGCGGGTCAGGCCGCACTCCCCCCACAGGGCGACGACGGTCTCGGTGTCGGCGGGGGCGAAGGCGCGGATCTCCATCGGTCGAGCCTGCCAGACCGCGAGCGGCCCGGCGGCGCGGCGGCCCGGGGCGGCGGCGGAGCAGGAAGGAGTCGCGGGTCGAGGCCCGCCCGGAGGCCCGGTCGTAGGATGGGCCGTCTGCCCCGCCGACCCCGAGGAGCCCGTGTGACCCGAGCCGACCCCCGCCGCCGCCTGGCCGTGCTCGGCTCGCCGATCGCCCACTCGCTGTCGCCGAGCCTGCACGCCGCGGCGTACGAGGTGCTCGGGCTCGACCTCGAGTACGGCCGCGCCGAGGTCGCCTCGGGCGAGCTGCAGGGCTTCGTCGACGGCCTCGACGCGAGCTGGCGGGGGCTCAGCCTCACGATGCCGCTCAAGCGCGAGGTGCTGCCGCTGCTCGACACCGTCTCGCCGCTCGCGGCCCTGCTCGGCGTCGCCAACACCGTCGTCATCGACGACGAGGGCCGCCGGCACGGGCACAACACCGACGTCGACGGCATCGTCCGGGCCGTCGAGCGCCGGCACGACGTGCGGCCCGAGTCGGCCGTCATCCTCGGCGGCGGCGCGACGGCCGCCTCCGCGATGCACGCGGCCTGGCAGCTGGGAGCCCGGTCGTTCTCCGTCCACCTGCGCAGCCCCGGCCGCGCCGGCGAGCTGACCGCCCTCGCCGCGGAGCTCGGCGGCGACGTCGTCGTGGCCCCGCTCGGCGAGCTGCCCTCCATCGGCCCCCTCGACTTCGTCGTCAGCACCCTGCCCGCCGGCGCGGCCGACGACCTGCCGCTGCGGCCGCGGAGCTCGACGTCGGTGCTGTTCGACGTCGCCTACGACCCGTGGCCGACGCGCGCCGCGAGCGCCTGGGCGGCGCAGGGCGGCGTCGTGCTCAGCGGGCTCGACATGCTCGTCGAGCAGGCGATCGGGCAGGTGCGGTTGTTCACGGGGGGCGCGGCCGACGAGGCCCTCCCCGACGAGGGCGCCGTGCGGGCGGCCGTCCGCGCGGCCGCCGGGCTCGAGGCGGAGCCGTCGGGCGCCGCCGACCACCACGACCTCGGCGGCCACCACGACCGCGGCGGCCGCGGCGACCGGGCGGTGGTCTGACGTGCGTCCCACCCCGCAGCCCGTCGCCCTGCGCTCGGTGACCCTGGGCGACGGACGCCCCGCCGTCTGCGTGCCGCTGGTCGGGCGCACGGCCGCCGCGCTGGAGGCCACCGCCGTCGAGCTCGCGGCCCTGCCCCGGGGCGTGGTCGACGTCGTCGAGCTCCGCCTCGACTACCTCACCGCCGTCGCCGACCACGACCGCGTGCGGGAGGCCGTGGCCGCGGTGCGGCGGTCGCTGCGCGACGACGTCCCGCTGCTCGCGACCTTCCGCACGAAGCAGGAGGGCGGCGAGCGCGACATCACGCCCGACGCCTACGGTGCGCTGCTCGACGCGGTCGTCGCCCTCGACCCGGCCGAGCGCCCCGACGCGGTCGACGTCGAGATGTACACGCAGCCCGACGTGCGCGAGCACCTCGTCGACGCCGCGCACGGCGCGGGGCTCCGGGTCGTCATGTCGTCGCACGACTTCACGGCGACGCCGCTGCGTGCCGAGATCGTCTCGCGCCTCGTCGAGCAGCAGGAGAACGGCGCCGACGTGGTCAAGCTCGCCGCGATGCCGACGTCGCCCGCCGACGTGCTGACCCTCCTGGCGGCCACCGACGACTTCCGGTCGGGGCCCGGCCTGGTGCCCGCGGTGACGATGTCGATGGGGCCGCTCGGCGCCCTCTCGCGTCTCGCCGGCGAGACGGTCGGCTCGTGCCTGACGTTCGGCGCGGTCGGGGCGACGAGTGCGCCGGGGCAGCTCGACGCACGGGCCCTCGGCGTCGCGCTCGACCTGCTGCACGGGGCCTGACCGGGGCGGGGCGACCGGGGGCGCTGCCGGCCGAGGTGATCGGACCGACCTGGCCCGCGCCTCCCCCAGATCGAGGGTCGACCGCGTGGTCTGCCGCCGCGTCGGGTGCTGCGAGGCCTCCGGCGGACCCGACCTCGGCTCCACCACCGGGAAACGAGCGACGGGCGTCGCTCAACAGGAGTCTCGAGGCCGAGGATCCGCCGGAGTGACCCGAGGTTACCTCGCCGCCCGACCTGTCTCGGCCCGTCGTCCCCCGTCCACCCGGGTGACGCTCAGCCGGGGCTCGGCCCGCCCGAGGGCCGCCCACAGGCCCCAGAGGGGTGAGCAGCGCTCGACGAGATCGTGACGGAGGAGGCGCGGGGTCAGTACCCTTCAGGCACCCGGAGCAGAGGCTCCGGCTCACGAAGGAGAACCCATGAGCATCGGCGGCGGCATCGCCTTGATCGTGATCGGCGCGATCCTCGCGTTCGCTCTCGACTTCCAGGTCGCGGGCATCGACATCCAGCTGATCGGCTACATCCTCATCGCGGCGGGCATCATCGTCACGATCCTCGGGCTCGTCTTCGCGACGCGTCGTCGTCAGGTGACCTCGACCTCGCGCAGCGCGGTCGACCCGGTCAGCGGCGAGCAGGTCACGCGTCGCTCGACGCGCGACGACGGCGGCCCGATCGTCTGATCGACCCCGCACGACCCCTCGACGGGCCGCGCCCCCTCCCGACCCCCGTGGTCGTGGCGGGGACGCGGCCCGTCGCTCGTGGGGGAGGCGCGGGCGGGCGCCGAGTGGTCACGATCTGCTCGTCCCGGCGGCCGGGAGCAGCAGTTCGTGACCACTCGCCGAGCGAGGCCGGCCAGCGGGCGACGACGGGCGGGAGGAGACAGGCGGGAGGCGCGGAGCGAGTTGCGCCGGTCAGCCGACCGTGGAGCGCAGCGTCGACGAGCCGTCGGGCAGGCGTCGCACCTCGATGCGGTCGGCGATGCGCTGCTTGAGCTCGTCGACGTGGCTCACGATGCCGATCACCCGGCCGGAGTCGGAGAGACGACCGAGCTCGGTCATGACGGCGTCGAGCGTCTCGGGGTCGAGCGAGCCGAAGCCCTCGTCGACGAAGAGCGTGCCGAGCTCGAGGCCGCCCGCCTCCGCCTGGACCACGTCGGCGAGCCCGAGCGCGAGGCTCAGGGAGGCGTAGAAGGTCTCGCCGCCCGAGAAGCTCGCGGGGTCGCGGGTCGTGTCGGTCGACGCGTCGCGGATGGCGAGCGCGAGGCCCGTGCGCCGGGAGCGGGAGCCCTGCTCGCGCTCCTCCGAGGCCTCGAGCACGTAGCGACCGCTCGACATCACCCGCAGCCGGGCGTTCGCGGCCGCGACGACGTCGTCGAACCGACGGAGGAGCACGTACGTGCCGAGCGTCACCCCGCGCACGTTGACGGTGCCGGTGGCGCTCGTGAGGTCGGCCATCCGCACGACGGCCCGCGCCTCCTCGGCGACGGACTCGCCCGCGGCCTCGGCACGTCGGAGCGCGGCGAGCGCCTCGGTCGCGCGTCGGGCCCGGTCGGCGGACCGCCCGGCCGCGTCGGTGGCCGCCCCGAGGTCCACCTCGGCGACGCCGAGAGCCCCCTCCGCGGCCGGGACGTCGACCTCCTCCTCACCGGTGAGGGCGGCAATGGACGGGTCGGCCAGGCCCGCGCCGACGACGGCCAGCTCGGCGTCGTGCCCCGCGACGCGACGACCGAGGGAGTCGCGCTCCGGGCCGGGCAGGACCGCCGCGGCGGCGTCGTCGGCCGTCGCGAAGCCCGATGCGGCCAGCGCCTCGGCGAGCTCGACGCGACGCTGGTCGTGCGCGATCCGGGCGACCTCGGCCGCGCGGAGGGCGGAGACGAGACGATCCGCGAGGTCGGCGCGACGGGTGAGGAGGCCGACGCGGTCGGCGACGGTCCCCGTAGGCCGCTCGGCGTGGCCGTCGGCGTTCCCGTCGGCACGCCCCTCGGCTCCTGCTCCGGCGACGGCCTCGGCGACGAGCGCCTCGTCGTCGGCGAGCCGGCGTCGATCGCCCTCGAGCCGCTCGGCGCGGGTGGCTCGGAGCGTGCGGGTCGTCTCGGCCCGGGTGCGCAGCGCCTCCGCCTCACGGTCGTGGTCATCGAGCGCCCGCTCCGCGGCCCGGGCGGACGCCACGGCGGCACGGGCGCGGTCGAGCGCCTGCTCCGCCTCGGTGACGGCCTCCCGGGCCCCGGCCTCGTCGAGGTCGCCGAGCCCCGCCACGGCGACGTCGAGACGGGCACGGGCCGCGGCCGCGGCGGCGGCCGCGTCGCGCTGCCGCTGCCCCGCGGCGCGGGCGGAGAGGGCGGCGGCCTCCACGTCGTCGTCGGTCGGGTGGTCGTCGGTCGGGGCGGCCGGGGCCGGGTGCTCGATCGACCCGCAGACCGGGCACGGCTCTCCGGCCTCGAGCGAGAGCGCGAGCTGGCCGGCCGTGCCGGTGATCTGCCGACGACGGAGCCCGGCCTCGAGGTCGAGCTCGACCAGCGCCTCCGTCGACCGGTCGGCGAGGAGCTCGTCGAGCCGCGTCGCCTCCTGCCTCAGGGCGTCCGTCGCGAGCACGGCGGCGAGCTGCGCACGGGCGTCGGCGACCCGGCGGGCGACGGCGGGCTCGTCGTCGGCCGACCGCCGGGCGGCATCACGAGCGGTGACCAGGGCGGTCCTCGCGACGGGGCCCTCGGCGAGCTCAGCGTCGAGCGCTGCGAGGTCGACGTCGACCTGCTCGAGCGCTCGGCCCGCGTCGAGCAGCTCGGCACGACGGCCGGGCAGCCCCCGCTCGACGGCGGCGACCCGGCCGAGCACGGCGAGGTCGGAGCGCAGGTCGTCGCGGTGGGCCGCGACGGCGGCGGCCACCTCGGGCAGCGTGGGGTCCTCTCCCCCGTGGCTGTCGAAGCTGTCGAAGCTGTCGAAGCTGTCGAAGCTGTCGAAGCCGGCGGTGCCGTCGGTGCTGTCGGTGCTGTCCGCGCGCTCGGCCGACGGCCACGCCCCGGTGACGAGCACCAGCCCGGGCACGGACTCCAGCTCCGGGTCGGCGTCCGTCGCCGCCTCCCGCGCGTCGACCAGCGCCGCGCGGGCCTCGGCGAGCACGGCCTGCGCCGCCCGGAGGCCCCGGGCCGCTCCGGTCACCGTGTCGGCCCGGCCCGCGGCCTCGAGGCGCGACCGGGCCTCGTCGACCGCGACCGCCGCCTCCGTCAGGCGGGCGCTCCGGGCCTGCAGGTCGGCGCGGAGGTCGAGGGCCGCCCGCAGGCGGCGCTGCTCGTCGAGGCGGCGCCGCGCGTCGTCGTGCACCCGTCGAGCCTCGCCCCGCCGCTCGGCGGCCGCGTCGGAGTCGCGGACGAGCGCTGCGAGGACGCCGTCGACGGTGGCCGGGAGACCCTCGGCGCCCTCGGAGGGCTGAGCCCCCGAGTCGCCCGAGTCGCCCCCGGCACCCGCACCGACCGGGGCGGCCTGCCCGGCGAGGGCCGCCTCCAGCGCCGCTCCGACGACCGGGTCGTCGTCGACCCCGAGCGCCTCGCGCAGCCGGGCGACCGCGAGCTCGACGCCCCGGTCGGCCTCGGCGACGGCCGCGTGGGCCGCGCGCCGCCCCTCGGCCAGGCGGGCCGTCGTCAGCTCGTAGATCTCGGTGCCGAAGAGGGACTGCAGCATGCGCCGGCGGTCTTCCCCCGACGAGCGGAGGAACGCCGCGAACTCGCCCTGGGGCAGCACGACCGTCTGCACGAACTGCTGACGGGTCAGGCCGAGCACCCGGCCGATCTCGTGCCCGACCTCCTGCGTGCTGGTGGACACCACCTCGCCGTCGACCGAGTCGGGCGAGGTCAGGCGGACGAGCGTGGCCGTCGCGTTCGCCGGCGTCGTGCCGGTGCCCCGGCTCTTCGGCCGCTGCCACGCCGGGCTCCGGCGGATGCGGTGCACGCCGGCCGCCGTCTCGAACACGAGCTCGGCGAACGGCTCGACGTGCGCCGCGGCGTGGTGGCTGCGGAGGCGGTCGCGGCTGGCGCCCTCGCCCGCGAGCTGCCCGTAGAGGGCGAAGACGATCGCGTCGATGACGGTCGACTTGCCGGCCCCGGTCGGCCCCTCGAGCAGGAAGGTGCCCGAGGCGCCCAGCGCCGCGAAGTCGATGGAGTGCTCGCCGGCGTAGGGGCCGAGGGCACGCAGGGTCAGCCGGTGCAGGATCACTCGCTGCCCTCGCTCGCCCTCGCGGCCTCGTACGCCGCCCGCACGACGGCGAGCTCGGCGTCGCTGGCCGGGGCCCCCGAGGCGAAGGCGACGAAGTCGGCCGCGACCTCGACGGGGTCGGTCTCGGCCGTCACCACGCGCAGCCGGGGCGAGTCGACGGCGCCGACGGGCGTGTGCAGCACGGCGAGCGCGTGCGGGAACCTCTCCCGGACGCGCGCCCACAGGTGGTCGGGGTGCACGGGGTCGGTCACGCTGACCCGCAGCCAGGCGTCGACGAGGTCGTCGTGCCGGCCGTCGAGCAGGTGCTCGAGGGTGTCGGTCACCTCGGCCAGACGGCGCGGCACCGGTGCGGCGACGAGCTCGACCTCCACCGTGCCGTCGGCGGCGAGGTCGACGACGGCCGTCGACTTCACGTGCCCGACCTCGCCGAACGAGAAGGCCAGGGGCGAGCCCGAGTAGCGCAGCACCGGGTGCGACCCGGCGGCGGCGCCCACGCGCTGGGCGCCGTGCAGGTGGCCGAGGGCGACGTAGTCGACGCCGTCGAAGACCGCCGAGGGCACCACGTCGACCCCGCCGACGCGGATGTCGCGTTCGCTCTCGCTCCGCTCGACGACGGCGCCGCCCGCGACGAAGGCGTGCGCGACGACGACCGAGCGGGTGCCGGGCCGCGTCGCCAGGTCGGCCCTGACCCGGTCGAGCGCCGCGCCGACGACGGCCTCGTGCGACCGGGCGAGGGGCCCGTCGGCGCCGTCGGGCGCGAGCGCGTGCCGCACGGTGTCGGGGTCGAGGTAGGGCAGCCCGTAGAAGGCCACGGGCCCGTGCACGTCGTCGACGACGACCGGCTCGTCGAGCCGGTCGACCGCGGCCAGCACGTGGAGGCCCGGCCGCATCAGCTCGGCGGCGAAGCCCAGCCGCGCGGCGGAGTCGTGGTTGCCCGGCGTCACGACGACGACGGCGAGCTCGCTCAGCCGCCGCAGGGCCGAGCCGAGGAGGCGCACGCTGGGCACCGAGGGCACGGCCCGGTCGTACACGTCGCCCGCCACCACGACCACGTCGACCGCGCGCTCGGCCACGAGGTCGACGAGGTGGTCGACGAAGGCGGCCTGGTGCTCGAGGAGGTCGACGCCGTGCAGGGTCCGCCCCAGGTGCCAGTCGCTCGTGTGCAGGATGCGCACGGGGCCCCTCTCGCTCGCGGTGGTCGTGGCGCCGGCGGTGCTGCCGGACGGTCGTCACTGTATCGACGCCGACCGACACCCGAGGTGCGGCGTGGCCCTGCCTGCGGGGCCGGCACCGCGCCTCCTCGTCGCCCGTCGGCCCCGGGAGGGAGGAACATGGTCGGAGCCCGCGCCGCCCGCACCGACCGAGACGCCCCCGGAGACCCCCGTGACCCTCACCGAGACCGACACGACCGCCCTGCGCGAGGCGGTCGCCGCCCGCCGCGAGGCGATGATCGCCGACCTCGTGGCCTACGCGTCGCTCGAGACCCCCTCCGACGACGTCGACCTGCTCGCCGCCGGGCTCGCGTGGATCGAGGCGTGGCTCGAGCGGACGGCCGGCCCCGCCGCCGCCCGCCGGGTGAGCGTCGTCGAGGGCTACGGCGACGCCGTCACGCTCGAGCACCCGTCACCGACCGGCTCGGCCGAGTGGGTCACGGCTCTCTGCCACTACGACACGGTCTGGGCCGAGGGCACGCTCGCCGAGTGGCCCGTGCAGATCGACGGCGACCGCATGACCGGCCCCGGTGTCTTCGACATGAAGTCCGGGCTCGTGCAGCTCGGGCACTCCCTGGCCGTCTCCGATTCACTCGGCCTGCCGCGGCCCGGCGTGCGCATCGTGCTGACCGGCGACGAGGAGGTCGGCAGCATCGCGTCGCGCCCCGTGATCGAGGCCGAGGTGCGCCGGGGAGGCGCGGTGCTCGTCTTCGAGTCCGCCGCCGAGGGCGCGGTCAAGACCGCCCGCAAGGGCGTCGGCATCTACGAGGTCGAGACGTTCGGCGTCGAGGTGCACGCCGGGCTCCACCCGCGCGGCGGGGCGAGCGCCATCGACGAGATGGCCCGTCTCGTGCTGCAGCTGCACGGCGAGGCCGACGTCGAGGCCGGCACGTCGCTGAACGTCGGCATCGTGCAGGGCGGGACGCGGACGAACGTCCGGGCCGGGCACGCCCGCGCCATGGTCGACGTGCGGGTCACCCGGGCCGACGAGGCCGCCCGCGTCGAGCAGCTGTTCGCGTCGCTGGCCCCGCACGACCCGCTCGCCCGGGTCGAGGTCACCGGCGGCTGGAACCGCCCCGTGATGGAGCGGTCGGCGGCGACGGGCGCGCTCTACGAACGGGCCGCCGCGGTCGCCGGGCAGCTGGGCTTCGAGCTGCGCGAGGTGTCGGTCGGCGGGGCGAGCGACGGCAACTTCGCGGCCGCGCTCGGCGCAGCCGTGCTCGACGGGGTCGGCGGCGTGGGCGGCGGCGCCCACGCGCGCCACGAGTGGATCAGCCTCGACGGCATGGTGGAGCGCAGCGAGTTCGTCGTGGCGCTGCTCGCCGAGCTGGCGTAGCGCGGCCGGGCGCCCGCACCGGGCGTCAGAGGGCGCGCGTCAGGCGCCGGGCTGTTCGCCCGCGTGCGCCACGGCGTCGTCGACGATGTGCGAGACGTGCAGGTCGGCGACCGAGTAGATCGCCTCGCGCCCGACGCGGTCGACCTGGACGAGGCCCGCAGCTCGCAGGGTGCGCAGGTGCTGCGAGACGAGGGGCTGTGACAGCCCGGACGCCTCGACCAGGGCGGAGACCCCCGCCTCGCCCTCGCCGAGGAGGCGGAGCAGGCGCAGGCGGGACGACGACGACAGCGCCTTGAACAGCTCGGCGGCGGCCTCGAGGCCCTCGGTGGACATGGAGACACATTAGCCGCGGCGCATGCGACGCGCGCGGCCGCGGTGCCGGGCGCACCGAGGGCCCCGCTGACGAGCGGGGCCCTCGGTCGCGACGATCAGTGCTCGTCGTAGTGGTCGCCGTGCTGAGCGTGCTTGTGCTCGCCGTGCACGTAGTCGACGTGGTCGTCGTGCGTCACGGTCTCGTGGCCGCAGTCGGTGCCGTGCTGGTGCTCGGTGACGGTGTGCTCGGCGTGGGTCTCGGTGTCGGTCATGGCGGTCCTTCCGGAGGGGCGGGTCGTGCGGGCAGGAGCAGTCCATCATGACGCATGCACGGATTGCAATGCGTTCATCCAATCGATGATGAGAACCAGCACCGACAGGAGCGCGAGACACCGCGACCATGACCGACGACGACCGGCGGCGGCCTCAGCCCTGGCGCGTGTTCCAGCGCGGGTTCGCCTTGTTGATGACGTAGACGCGACCGCGCCGGCGCACCACCTGCGAGCCGGGGACGAGCTTCAGCGCCTTGAGCGAGTTGCGGACCTTCATGGGTGACCTCCGTGTTGTTGAGAACGGTTTTCATCTAGGGTAGCCGCATGAGACACGACCTGCCGAGCCAGCGCCTCCCACGACACCGGGGGGTCACCCTCGTGGCCGGGCAGGAGGAGGCGGCCCTGCAGCACGTCGCCGACACGCTCGCCCGCCCCGACAGCCACCGATTGGCCCCGGGGCCCGACGTGCACGACGCCGTCGACGAGGTCCACCGTGCCGTGCTCGACCTCGCCCGGAGCGGCGAGCCCGTGGACGTCGCCGTCCAGCTGCGCCCCGGCACCCCGACCCGCTCGACGGCGCTGCTGCTCGGCTCGCTGCTCGACCACGACCTCGGCCGCCCCGACGGGGCGTCGCTGCTGCAGCACGTGGCGTGCGTGGTCAGCGCCGACGACCTCGCCGACCTCGTGCTGCGCGGCACGGACGACCGCTTCGCGGCGGCCGAGCACGTCGTGGAGCTCGTGGAGCACGCGACCCTCGTCGTGCTCACCGACGTGGGCGCGGTGACGGAGCGCGAGCACCGCCTCCTCGCGGCCCTGCTCGGGGTGCTGGCCCCGACCGCGACGGTGCTGCCGATCACGTCGCTGACGGCGGGCTGCCTGCCCACGCCGGGCCGCGCCTCGGCCCTCTCCGGCTCCGCGGGCTGGATGCGGGCCCTCTCCGACGACGCCCCCGACGTCGTCGAGGGCGACCCCGTGTCGACGGTGGTCTACCGCGACGAGCGGCCCTTCCACCCCGAGCGCCTGGCCGTCGCCCTGGAGCAGACGTTCACCCCCGGGCCGGCCGGCACCGTGCTCCGGTCACGGGGCTTCACCCAGTTCGCGACCCGGGCCGACCGGGTCGGCTCCTGGTCGAGCGTCGGCCAGATGCTCAGCCTCGACCCGACGTCACGGCCGTCGTGGCACCCGGAGTCGCCGCACGGCCAGCAGATCACGTTCTTCGGGCTCGACCTCGACGCCGGACTCGTCCGTCGCGCGCTCGACGAGTGCCTCCTCACGGACGCCGAGCTGCTCGCCGACCCGGCCTCGTGGCGCGACCTGGTCGACCCCTTCCCGACCTGGGACGACGCGACGGGGCGGCCGGGGCACGGTCACGCCCACTGAGCTGACTCGCCCGAGGGGCCGAGCCGCCACGGGCTCAGGGCCAGAAGCGGTGCACGACGGCCTGGAGCAGCGAGCCCGACACGTCGCCGAACTCCGTCAGCGTGATCACGACGCCGTCGCGCTCGAAGATCGTCAGCAGCCCGGCGTCCGCCGACGACCCCGCCGTGCCGGGGTGCGAGTACGCGCAGCGCTGCCCGCCGAGCGACTCGGTGCAGGCGAAGCCCTCGAGGCTGAGGTCGTACAGGTACTGGTCGGAGACCTCGGGGGCCACGACGCTGTACTCGACGCTCGTGCCGAGGTCGGAGCCGGGTGACGACCAGAGGCACGCGAGGGCCTCGGCGGCCAGCACGGGCCGCTCGCTCTTCATGACGGCGTCCGCCTCCGCGCGGGGCTCGAGCTCGACGACCGGACGGTCGCCCACCGCGGCCACGGCCTCGGCGGGGGGCAGGACGTCGTCGCACGACGTCGGGAGGGAGGCCGGAGCGGCGATCGCCGCCCCTGCGCCCTCCGAGCTGGGCGTCGGGCTCACCGTGGCCGCCTGGGTCGCCTCGGCCTCGCCGGAGCCGTGGCCCGCCACCGACACCTGACGGTGGGAGGCGGAGGCGGCGCCGTCGTCAGAGGCGCAGCCGGCCGCCGAGAGGGCGATGCCGACGACGAGCACGAGGCCGCCGAGGGCACGGGACGACGGTCGCCGACGGGTCGCACCGACGGGTGCGGAGCGGAGCGAGAGCATGGTCCTCCTCAGGGCCGGCGTCGGGCCGCTGCAGGCCGACGGGGAGACCGTAGCGGGCCGCCGTCCGACACCGGGTCGACGTGACCAGATCGTGACCGGCACGGGCGGGGATCATCCCCGAGGTTGACGGGCGACTCCTCCCCCGCTCACTAGCGTGAGCACGGGGCCCGACCGAGGGCCCGCCGCGAGCGCCAGGGGTGCGCGCGGCACCTGCCCGTCGAGGAGAACCGCCATGTCGCACGTCCGCCCGCTCACCACCGTCACGGCCGCCGCCCTCGTCGTGCTCGCCCTGGTCGGCTGCTCGGGGACGCCCGGGGGCGACGCCACGGCGTCGCCGACCCCGACGGCCACGGCCACCGGCGACGCCGCTCCGACGCCGGCCCCGACGCCGACCGCCGAGCCCGACACGACCCCGGCCCCCACGGCGACCGCGGCCCCCGACGCGTCGCCGGTCGTCACCATCCCGACCGACTGCACGCAGATCGTCGACACGGCGACGTACCAGGCGACCATGGGCTCCACGCCGCTGAACCCGGAGGCGTACCCGCGGCGCGACGGCAGCGCCCGCGGCGCCCGCACGCCCGGCGTCCCCGCGGCCGGCGACGCCCCCTTCGTCATCGCCGACACGGCGGCGGAGCTCGACTGCCTCTGGCGCGACCCGGCCGCAGACGTCACCGGGCTGTCGGTGCAGCTGGGGCGACTCGACGAGGCCACCAGCGCCGCCCTGCTGCAGCAGGCGGAGGCGCGCGGGGCCAGCTGCTCCGAGGCCCACGACGGTCGGCTCTGCCAGCAGACCACCGTCGACGCGATGTACGGCACCGACAGCACCGACACCTACTTCGTGCGAGGCGACCTCTTCATCGCCGTCGGGCAGTCGAACTACCCGACCGACGACCTGCTCGGGTCGATCCTGACGCACCTCTCGAGCTGAGGGCGGTCGGGCAGCCGGGCGGCCGGGCGGTCGCGCGCCCGGGCGGTCGGGCCCGGTCGGCCCGCAGCAGCGCGGGCGGACCCGTCGCCCCGCGACCGGGCCCGCCCCGCACCTCCTACAGGACCGACTTCGGCACGCGGTGCAGCGTCACCGCGCCGACGGCCGCGAACGGGTGCAGCGGGTCGGGCGCGACCGAGCCGGTCGGCCCGCCGAGCCGGGAGTGCCCGACGGCGCTGAGCACCGCGTAGGCGTCGCCGCGAGACCAGCCGTGGTCGTCGACCAGGAAGGAGAAGGCGTCCTCGTAGCCGCGCCGGACGCTCTCCTGCACGGGGTCGCCGAGGCCGACGAAGATCCAGTCGTCGGCGGTCTCGATGCGCGGCGCCCGCAGCCGGGCGCCCTTCACGAGGTCGATCGACACGACGGCCGTGCCCTGCGCCTCGATCGCCACGAACGACGACTCGCCCTCGGCCATGATCGCGTGCACGTCGCCGATCGAGAGGTACGCGCCCTCGACCATCACGGGCAGGTAGACGGTCGAGCCGACGGTGTTCTCGGTCACGTCCATGTTGCCGCCCTGCGGGTAGGCGGGCATGATCGTCGAGTTCTCGCCCTCGGCGGGCGCGGTGCCCATGCAGCCGATCATCGGCCGCGGCGCGAATACGTGGCGGTCGGTGACGTGCACGCCCTCCGCGTCGATCGGCACGCGACGGGTGAACATCTCGTCGCCCATCACGTGCTGCAGGGCGCCCGAGCCGGGCAGGCTGACCGACCAGCCGTGGTCGACGAGCCGGATGTCGTGCACCGTCACGGCGAGCGCGTCGCCGGGCATCGCGCCCTCGACGAAGACCGGGCCGGTGACGGGGTTGATCGGCACCGACAGCTGCGCCAGGTCGTGGTGGTCGTGCAGCTCGGCGTAGACGGCGTCGCTGGTCTCGAAGCCGATCGTCTCGCCCGTGCCCGGGGTGATGCGCAGCACGGGCTCGACGGCGGCGCTGAAGCCGGGCCGGCCGAGCTCGTTGCCGAGGAAGTGGTCGACGCCCGAGGCGCCGGACGAGGCCGACGCCGGCCCGGACCCCGAGGAGTCGCGGTGCGCGTCGCTCACCGCCCGGCCTCCTTCTCGAGGGTGTCCGCCGCCGGGGTCGCCGTGGCGGCCGCTCCCGACCCGTCGCCCTCGTCGACCTGCCCCAGGGTCGGCGCCGCGCCTCCCCGGATCTTGTAGAAGAGGAAGACTCCCGCGCCGACGACGAGCCAGACGAGGCCGCCGATCTTCGCCGCGGGGGCCGCGTTGACGAGCACGTAGCCGATGATCAGGAAGCCGACCACGGGCACGACGAGGTGCAGCAGGTAGTTGCGCGACTTCCCCTTCACGACGTAGTGCCAGATCACCGAGAGGTGCAGCAGCATGAAGCCGAAGAGGGCGCCGAAGTTGACCAGCGACGAGATGACGTCGATCTGGCCGACGAAGAACAGCACGAGGATCGCCGAGAGCACCGAGACGACGAGGATGGCGGCCTGCGGCACCTGGCGCGAGTTGAGGCGCGAGAGCACCGCGGGCAGCTGCCGGTCACGGCTCATCGAGAACAGCAGGCGCGAGGTCGCGGCCTGCGCCGCCATGGCGTTCGCGATGCCGACGGCGAGCACGTTCACGACGAAGAAGGCGGTCATCCAGCCGCTCGACGACGCCTGGGCGACGAGGTCGAAGAAGGCGTTGCCGGCCTCCCCCTCGGGGAAGGAGTCGCGGCCCGCGGCGAGCGCGCTCGCCAGCCAGGTCTGCAGCACGAACAGGAAGGCGACGATGACGAGGGCGATGATCATGGCTCGACCCGCGCCTCCGCGCTTGCCGGTCGACTCCTCGGCGAGGGTCGAGATGCCGTCGAAGCCGAGGAACGACAGCACGGCGATCGAGAGCGCCGACGCGATCAGCGGGCCGGTGACCTTCGACGGGTCCCACACCTGGCTGACGCTGAACTCGGCGCCGGGGATGGTGCCGCCGTTGAGGGCGGTGACGGCGATGATCACGAAGATGACGATGAAGACGACCTCGATGGCGAGGAAGACGCGGTTCATCAGCTTGAGCGAGGTGATGCCGAGCAGGTTCACGGCCGTGTTGATCGCGACGAAGATCAGCGCCCACATCCAGCGGGCGGTGCCGGGGAAGATGCCGACCATCGACTCGGCGGCGAACACGTAGAGCAGCGTCGGCACGAGCAGGTAGTCGAGCAGGATCGCCCAGCCGGCGAAGAAGCCGACCGTGGGGTGGATGCCGCGCCCCACGTACGAGAACACCGACCCCGCGAGCGGGATCGACTTGGCCATCTGCGCGTAGGCGAGGGCGGTGAAGATCATCGCGACGAGGCCCACGAGGTAGACCAGGGGCACGAGGCCCGACGACGCGTTGTAGACGGTGCCGAAGATCGCCCAGGGCGCGATCGGCACCATGAAGATCAGGCCGTAGACGAGCAGGTCGCCGGTCGAGACCGACCGCTTCAGCTCCTGCTTGTAGCCGTACTGCTCGAGCTGCGCCTGCGCGCTCAGCTCGGGGGACTCGGTGCGCTCGGACATGGTGTCTCTCTTCGGGGTGAGGGAGGAACGGTGCGGGGAGGGGGTGGTGGTGGTCAGGCGTCGTGGTCGGCGAAGAAGCCGGCGACGACGCGGCGGAACTCCTCCGGCTGCTCGAGGTGCGTGCAGTGGCTGGCGCCGGGGAAGACGTGGGAGACGGCGCCGTCGATGCCGTCGACGAAGGGCTGCCAGGTGGCCGGCGTCGCCTCGTCGTGCTCGCCCGCGACCACGAGGGTGGGCGCGGTGACGCTCGGCAGGCGGTCGACGATCGTCCAGTCGCGCATCGTGCCGATGACGTGGAACTCGTTCGGGCCGTTCATGGTGTGGTAGACCGTCGGCTCGGCCTCCATCTGCTCCTCGCTGTCGACGAAGTCCTGGGGCATCGGCACCACGCGGCAGACGTGGCGCTCGTAGAAGACCTGGGTCGCGGCGAGGTACTCGGGGTCGCCGGTCGTGCCCGCGCCCTCGTGCCGGAGCAGCGCCTCCTGCACGTCGGCGGGCAGCTGGGCCCGGAGCTCGGCCGCGCCGTCGACCCAGAGCTGCATCGAGGCGGGCGAGTTGCAGATGGCCAGGCTGGCGAGGCCGGCGGGCTCGCGCACGGCGATCTCAGCGCCGAGCATGCCGCCCCACGACTGGCCGAGCACGTGGAAGCGCTCGAGCCCGAGGTGCGCGACGACGGCCTCGAACTCGTCGACGAAGAGCTGGGGCACCCAGGTCTCGACGGGGGCGTCGGGGCGGTGGCTGCTGCGGCCGCAGCCGAACTGGTCGTAGTGCACCACGGTGCGGCCGGTCTCGTCGGCGAGCGCCGCCAGGTTGCGCAGGTAGTCGTGGGCCATGCCGGGGCCGCCGTGGAGCACGACGAGGGGCAGGGCGCCGGGGCGGGGCTCGTCGGGCGTGGTGACCTGGTACCAGGTGTGGCCGTCGCGGAACGGGAGGGTGGCAGCGGTGCTCGTCGACATGCGCGTCAGCATGCACCCGCGAAAGGTCTCACGCCAAGACCTTTCTGCGTGACTTAACCTGGGCGTAACACGACGACGAGCTGGGGAGGGGTGACGCGGCATGACGGAGGACGGGTCTGTGGACGCCGCGGAGGCGCGCGCCGGGTCCCCGGTGACCGCCACGACCGACGCCGCCACCGCCTCTCCCGGCTCCGACTCCCCCGGCGTCCTCGAGGCCCCGCTCGAGTCGTCGACCCGGGTCGACGACATCTCCGACCGCCTCGTCACGGCCATCGCGACCGGCGAGTACCTGCCCGGCCAGCGCCTCCCCCCGGAGCGTGAGCTCGCCGCCTCGCTGCGCGTGGGCCGGATGACCGTGCGGGCCGCCCTCGCCCGGCTCGTCGACCAGGGGCTCATCGAGACCCAGCGCGGCCGCGGCGGCGGCTCGTTCGTGCAGGAGCGCTCGACCGACCGGGCCGCGGCCGTCGCGCAGCGGACGCTCGCCGCCCGCTGGTCGGACCTCCGCGACACCAGCGACGCGATCGGCCGCCTGCACGGCACGGTCGCCGAGGCCGCCGCCGAGAACCGCACCGACGACGACGTCGCCGTGCTGCGCGACCGCCTCGAGGGCTACCGCGCCGCCGCCTCGGGCCTGGCCTCGCAGAAGGCCGACGAGCGCCTGCACGTCGCGATCGCGGACGCGGCGCACAGCGCCACGCTCCGGGCCGTGCTGCTCGAGCTGGAGTCGCGGGTCAGCATCGCCGCGCCGGCCCACCTCTGGGGCGGCCCGGACGGCATGCGCGAGATGGAGCTGCGCGCCCTCGCCGAGCACGAGCAGATCGTCGAGGCCATCTGCGCCGGGGAGGCCGCGCGCGCCGCCGCGCTGGCACGACGTCACGTCGGCATCGACCTCGAGCTGCTCGAACGCGTGGTCCGCGGCGGCGACCACGCCTGACCGACGACCTGGCGGGGCTCGGCGTCGGGCCCCCGGAGGGCTCGCCGTCAGGCGCCGGCGGGGCTCCAGCCGAGCTCGGGCCCGAGGCGCTCGCCGATGTCGGTGAGCATCTGCGCGTAGTCGCCGGGCTCGAAGGCGAACGGCAGCGCGAAGGCGACCTCGTCGACCGCCTGGTAGGCGGGGTCGGCGTGCAGGGCGTCCGCGATCTCGGCCGAGGTGCCGACGAGGTCGGCGGCGAAGAGCAGCTGCCCCGGGCCCTGCGGCACGCCCACGCGGCCGGCGCGCGCCTCGGCGTACGCCGCGTAGCGGGCCCGCTGCTCGGGCGTGGCCGAGTCGGTCGGCACGACGACGAGCCCCTGCGACACCCGGGCGGAGGCGCCCGCCGGGTGGGCGTCGCGGTACGCGTCGATCTGGGCGCGCTGGTTCTCGGCGAAGTCGGTGCCCCGCTCGGCCTTCGTGACGCTCGACGCGAGCAGGTGGAACCCGTTCTCGCCGGCCCAGACGGCGGACCTCGTGCTGCCGACGCCGCACCACAGCCGGTCGACGAGCCCCGGGCTGTGCGGCTGGACGACGTCGCTGAACTCCTCGATGCCGCGACGGCCCGGCGAGGCCGAGACGACGTCGCCGCGCACGAGGTCGCGGAGGCGCAGCAGGCGCTCGGGCCCGAGCTCCTCGTGGTCGGCGGTGTCGGGGTAGATCGCGTCGCGGTAGAGGTCGAAGTTCATCGGGGTGCCCGACGAGAAGCCCGGGTTGAGGCGGCCCCCCAGCAGCACGTCGACCGTGGCGAGGTCCTCCGCGAGCCGGAAGGGGTTCTCGGCCCCGATCGGCGTCACCGCCGTGCCCAGCTCGATCCGGCTCGTGCGCTGCGACGCCGCCGCCATGATCGCGACCGGCGACGAGATGCCCGGCTGCAGGTGGCGGTGGCGCAGCCACGCGCTGTCGAGGCCGAGCTCCTCGGCGCGCTCGATGACGCGCAGGACGTCCTCGTGGCCCGCGGCCGGCGAGGCGGGGTCGAACGAGCCGATGGTGAGGACGCCGAGGCGCCGCAGGGGTGTTCCGTCGACGGGCATGGCCCGATCCTCGCAGGTGACGGCGTCAGAACGCCTGGTCGTAGAGCGCCGCGAGCTCCGGCGAGTCGGGGCCGGTCAGGCCGCACGAGCTCACGACGCCGGCCGAGGCGGCGACGAGCCACGCGCCTCCCTCGGTGAAGACGGGCGCCGCCCCGTCGACCTGGTCGTCGGGGTCGCCCTGCGGCACCTCGACGGCGTCGCCCGGGTCGCCGGCGAAGACGTCGTCGACCCGCAGCGTGGCGGTGCCCCCGTCGACGGCCACGACGGTGCCGCGGAAGGCCGTGGTCGAGGTCGCCAGCACCTCCGCGGTCGGCACGGCGCACATCGCGCCCGGTCCGCCCGCCGGAGGCGCGGTGAGGGTCGTGACCCTCCCGCCCGCCCCCGGGCCGGTCGCGACGAGCACCCCGACCACCGCCGCGGCGACGAGCACCCCGCCGGCGGCCCCGGCCAGGAGGCGGCGGGAGCGTCGACGGGCCGGAGCGGCGGCGGAGCGGCCGGGGGCCGTGCGGGCGGGGGTGCGGGGTGCGGTGCTCATGGTCGTCTCCGTCAGGTCAGCGAGCTGCCGGGCCGGCAGCGGGGCGAGGGAGGAGGCCGGGTCGGCGGACCGCATCAGCAGGTCGTCGGCGCCGTGCTCGGCGTGCTCGTCGTGCTCGTGCTCGTGCTCGTGCTCGTGCTCGTGCTCGTCGTGCGTGGTCATCGTCCGTCTCCTCCCGTCACCGGTGCATGTCCGTCACGCGCCTCCGCCTTCCGGATCTCGTCGGCGAGGCGTCGACGGGCCCGGTGCAGGCGGATCGACACGGCGTTCGGCGTCGTGCCCAGCACCGCGGCCGTCTGGGCGACGGTGAGCTCGTCCCAGACGTGCAGGCGCAGCACCTCGGCGTCGACCTCCCGCAGGCGCGCGAGGGCGGGGGCGACGAGCGCGACCCGGGGGTCGACCTCGTCGGCCTCGGGCACCGACTCGGTCGGCGGGTCGACCGTGACGATGCGCGCGACGAGCCGGTCGCGGCGACGCATCGACCGCAGGGCGTTGCTCAGCTGCAGCCGGGCGACGCCGACGGCCCAGGGCACCTCGTCGCCCGCGGGCACGTCGTCGAGGCGCCGCCAGAGCACGAGCAGCACGTCGCCGAGCACCTCGTCGGCCGTCGCCGCGTCGACGCGGCGCGCGAGGTACCGGCGCACGGGCTCGACGACCTCGGGCACGAGGGCCTCGAAGCGGGCTCGGGCGGGCAGCAGGGTCACGTCCACACCCTCACATGTCCGCCGCCCGGCGTGCCTTTCGCCCGGGCCGACGTCAGCGCGGGCCGGGGCCGTGCGTCCCCTCGCCGCGGTCGTCGTCGGTGGGGCGCTGGTCGAGGCTCGGGTCGACCGCGGGGTCGACCGAGACGTCGCTCACGCGGAGGGGCGGCTCGGCAGCCACGGAGGACGGCGAGGCCGACGAGGCGGGCGAGCCCTCGCCCGTCGCACGACGGGAGCCGCGCAGGCGACCCTTGAACGCCTCCCACGGGCGGGCCAGCCCGCGGGCCCCGGCCTCCGTCGGCGCCTCGACCTCGAGGCCGTAGTAGGCCCCGACGTGCTCGAGCAGCACGTCGCGCTCAGCCGCGTCATAGGCCCGCCGCTCACGCGTGAAGGCGATGATCGTCGACCAGCAGGTGAGCAGCAGCACCACGCTGAACGGCAGCGCCGTCGTGATCGCCGCGGTCTTGAGGGCGTCGAGGCCGCCCGTGAGCAGCAGGGCGACGGCGAGCAGGGCGGCGACGAGCGCGAAGAAGACGCGCAGCCAGTTCTTCGGCTCGATGTCACCGCCGGAGGCGATCATCGCCATCACGAGGGAGCCCGAGTCGGACGACGTGACGAAGAAGACGCCGATCAGGAGGATGGCGCCGAAGGTCAGCACGGCGCCCGCGGGGAGGTCGCCGAGGAGGGCGAACAGCGAGCCCTCGACGTCGACCGAGCCGTCGGCGCCGATGAGCCCCCCGGCGCCGTCGGTCTGGCGGTGGATGGCCGCGCCGCCGAGCACGGCGAACCAGAGGAACGTCAGGGCGGTCGGCACGAGCAGCACGCCGAAGACGAACTGGCGGACGGTCCGGCCCCTCGAGATGCGCGCGATGAAGATGCCCACGAAGGGGGCCCACGACATCCACCAGCCCCAGTAGAAGGTCGTCCAGGCGCCCTGCCACTCCTCGCCGGCGGCGCCCTGCTGGGCGGTGACGTTGAACGAGAGGCCGACGACGTTCTGCAGGTAGGCGCCGATCGACTGCACGAAGTCGCGCAGCAGGAACTGCGTCGGGCCGACGATCAGGACGAAGAGGAGGAGCGCGGCGGCCAGGATCAGGTTGAAGTTCGAGAGGATCTTCATGCCCTTCGTCACGCCCGTCACGAGCGAGACGATCGTCACCGCGGTGATCACCGCGATGATCGCGATCTGGCTGACGATGCTGCTGTCGGCGATGCCGGCGGCCTCGAGGCCCGCGCCGATCTGGATCACGCCGAGGCCGAGCGAGGTGGCGACGCCGAACAGCGTGCCGACCAGGGCGATGACGTCGATCAGGTTGCCCCAGCCG
The DNA here is from genome assembly GCF_001423665.1 of Frigoribacterium sp. Leaf164. NCBI lineage: Bacteria > Bacillati > Actinomycetota > Actinomycetes > Micrococcales > Microbacteriaceae > Frigoribacterium > Frigoribacterium sp. Leaf164. Next base: position 80,653 of record NZ_LMOX01000001.1, on the reverse strand, counting down.
CCGCGCACGCGGTCGCCGAGCAGGGGCTCGAGCGCCCAGCGGATGGAGACCGGACGGCCCCGACGGTGGATGGCGTAGGCGAGCGCGAGGCCGAGCACGACGTAGATCGCCCACGCGTGCAGGCCCCAGTGCAGGAAGGTCTGCGTGAGGGCCTGCTGCGCGAGCTGGTCCTCCGTGCCGGTGACGCCGGGGCGCGGCGAGGCGAAGTGGCTGAGGGGCTCGGAGACGCCGTAGAAGACGAGGCCGATGCCCATCCCGGCGGCGAAGAGCAGGGCGAACCACGACCCGGTGGAGAACTCCGGCTCGTCCTTGTCCTTGCCGAGCTTGATGGTGCCGAAGCGGCTGAACCCGACGAAGATCGAGAAGCCGACGAAGAAGGCCACGATCAGCACGTAGTACCAGCTGAAGTTGCGGACGATGCCGCTCTGCAGCCCGAGGAAGAGCGCCTCGGCCGAGGCGGGCGCGATCAGCGTGAAGGCCACGAAGCCGAGGACGACGATCGCGGCGGGCCAGAACACCCAGCGGCGGAGCTGGGGGGTCGTCGTGACGGCCTCCCCCAGGGTCGAGGGTCGGGCTTCGGGGGCCCCGGAGGAGGGCGGTTCGGTCGTTGCCATGCCTCCATCGTGACGGCTCCCGGCGCGTTCCGGGCAATGATGCGCACCGTGCACCGAGATGCTCGGCGAGTCGTCGAGACGCCCCGTCTGGGGCTCCGTCCTCGCCGGAGAGCCCAGGAAGGGGCACCTCGATCACGGAGGAGCTACCGCGCCGTCACCGTCGCGAGCTCGTCCCAGTGGGTCGTCGCGCGCGGCGAGACCATGTCGCGCTTCATCGCCCAGCCGCGGCGGTGCCGCAGACCGGCGACGCCGAGGCCGAGGCTCTCGTCGCCGAACTTGCCGGCGATCCGGTCGAGCACGTCGCCGTAGGCGGGCGGTGCCGCGGCGACCTCGCCGAAGACGTCGAGGCTCGCGTGCTCGGCGCGCGGCGTGAGCTCCATCAGCGTGACGCCGGCGCGCACGTAGCGCTTGCCGGGCTCGAGCTGGGGGCCGAGCGCTGCGATCGCGGCCCGGTAGAGCGTGGTCGCGTCGTCGGTCGGCTCGGGGAAGGCGATCGACACGACGTGGTTGGTGTGGCCGGCCTCCGTCGCGAACGGCGACGTGGCGGCGAAGCAGCGCATCATCCGGGTCAGCGAGCCCTGCCCCCGGAGTCGTGCGGCGGCACGTTGCGTGTAGACCGACAGCACCTCCTCGAGCTCGGCGACCGTCGTCACGGGCACCGCGAACGACCGGGAGTGGTAGATCTGGTCGCGCTCGGGCTGGACCTCCTCGATCGGCAGGCAGTCGACCCCGCGGAGCTCCTGCACGACGCGCGCCTGCACCACGCCGAAGCGCTTCCGGATGCGGGCGGCGTCGGCGTCGCGCAGGTCGGCGGCCGTGTGCACGCCGAGCGGCACGAGCTTCTTCGCCGTGCGTCGACCGATGCCCCACACGTCGCCCGCGTCGACGCTGGCGAGGATGGCGGTCTGCTGCGCCGACGAGTAGCTGCCCAGGTGGCAGACGCCCGCCAGTGCGGCGGCCTGCTTCGAGCCCCGGTTCGCGAGCTTCGCGAGGGTCTTCGTCGGCGCGATGCCGATGCTCACGGGCAGGCCGATCAGCTTGCGCACCACGCGGCGGATCTCGCGGGCCTGCGCGGTGGTCTCGTCGACGGTGCCGCTCAGCTCGATGAACGACTCGTCGATCGAGTAGACCTCCTGGTGGCTCGTGAACCGGCTGAGGATCTCGGCCGAGCGCGCCGACATGTCGCCGTAGAGCTCGTAGTTGCTCGACACCGCGACGACGCCCTGCATCGCGGCGATCGGCGCGATCGTGTGCCAGGGCGCGGCCATGTCGACGTTCAGCGCCTTGGCCTCCTGCGAGCGGGCGATGACGCAGCCGTCGTTGTTCGAGAGGACGACCACCGGCCTGCCCTCGAGCGCGGGGTTGAAGACACGTTCGCACGACACGTAGAAGTTGTTGGCGTCGACGATGGCGACGTGGCGCTCAGACACGGTGCAGGCACCTCGTGACGACGCCCCAGACGGTCGCCTCGTCGAGCTCGGAGAGCACGATCTCGGGGTAGGCGGGGTTCTCCGGGCTGAGCACCATGAGCCCCTGCCGCCACGAGAGGCGCTTGACCGTCAGCTCGGCGTTGACGACGGCCACGACGACGGCTCCGTCGTGGGCGTCGAGCCCCCGGTCGACGACGAGCTCGTCGCCGTCGAAGATGCCCGCGCCCGTCATGCTGTCGCCGCTCACCCGCACCAGGAAGGTCGCCGTCGGGTCGCGCATCAGGTGCCGGTTGAGGTCGACCGGCCCCGACCAGTAGCCCTGGGCGGGCGACGGGAAGCCGGCGTGGACAGCCTCGAGCGCGGCTCGCGGCAGGTCGGCGTCGGCGCGCTCCTCGCCCCCGACGGGCCCGAGCACGACGGGCGGCAGCTCAGGAGTCGCGGGTCGGGTCGGCCGCGCAGGGCACGCCCCACGCGCTGCCTCGCCTGTCGTCTCGCTCACGGTGCCTCCCGGAGAGAACCTAGGCCAGACCACCGACGTCGCCTCCACCGACGTCGCCTCCACTGACGTCGCCTCCCCCGAGGTGGCCGGTCGTGCGGCGCCCCTCGGCTAGGCCGTCGGGCGCGCCTTGCGGATCGACCACACGTTGGAGTCGCCCACCCGCTCGTAGCCGAGGTCGTCGACGAGCAGCTGGACCAGGGCGAGGCCGCGGCCGCCCTCGGCCATCTCGTCGGGCATGACGCGGCCGACGAGCGAGACGCTGCCGGGCTCGGCCGTGTCGCTGAGGGTGGCCGTCAGCTCGCCGTCGGTGATGGCGACGGAGAGCCGGCAGGCGACGCCCTCGCCCGCCGCGGCGTGCTCGATGACGTTGCTGGTCAGCTCGACGAGGGCGAGCTCGAAGGCCATGCGCTCCTCGTCGGTGAGGGTCGTGTCGTCGCCCCAGACCGACTCGAGGAAGTCGTGCACCGTGTTGACGTCGTCCGGCGGCGTGGCGAAGACGAGCTGGTGCTCACTCATCGAACGCCGTCGCCGCGTCGTCGTGCGGGCGGAGGATGCGGTCGATGTTCGACAGCTTCAGCACCATCAGCACCTGGGCCGACGGCGAGGCGATGCGCAGGTCGCCGCCCGCCGAGCGGGCGGACTTGAGGCAGCCGACGAGGGCGCCCAGGCCGGAGGAGTCCATGAAGTCGACGCCGGCGAGGTCGACGACGACGCGGGGCCGGCCGTCGGCGATCGCGCCGGTCACGGCCTCCCGCAGGGCCGGGGCCGAGACCATGTTGAGCCTCCCGGTGCAGCGCACGACGGCGACGTCGGCGCCCGCTCCCTCGACAGCGAGATCCATCCAGCCAGCCTCCTCGGCTCGTCGTCCCGGCGCACGGGTCGGCGCGGTCCTCCGCGACACCATAGCTGCGGCCGACCCCCGGCACAGCCCGCCGCGGCGCTCCAGTGCGGGGGGTACCGGAGAGGGCTGCCCGACACCTATCGTCGGGGGGTGACCTCTGACCGCTCTCCGTCGCGGGCACGCCGGAGCTCCACGCTCGACACGTTCCTCCTGCGGTACGGCGTGACCCCCCTGGTGAAGCAGGCACCGTCGGCGCTGCTCGTCGTCCTGGCCGTCGTCCTCTCGCTCACCGTCCCGCAGCTGGTGGTCACCAGCGGCGCGGGCCTCCTCGTCGCCCTGGGCGTCACCGCGGTCGCCACGCTCTGGGCGGCCGCCGCCACCGCCCGCCCGGCCGTGATCGGCGGGTGGGCCCTCCTGGTGCCCGCCCTCGACTTCGTCGCGCTGGGGGTCCTGCGCTGGTCGACCGGCTCCTCCTCGTCGGTCTTCACGGCCCTGCTGGTGATGCCGCTCGTGTGGTTCGCCGCTCGCGAGCCACGCCGGTCGGTGCTCTGGGCGGTGCTCGGCTCGATGGTCGTCATCCTCACGCCCTTCATCGCCGGCATCAGCGCCGGCGACCGCGTCACCGAGCTCGCCCGCCTGCTCGTCGGCGTCCTCGTCTACACCGCGCTGGCCCTCGTCGTGAACGAGCTGAGCCGTCAGTACGCGGCCCAGCTGCGCCTGTCGGAGGAGCGGGAGGCGGTGGTCCGGACCGAGATCACCCGCGCCGCCGAGGTGCAGCGCTCGCTCCTCCCCGGAGCCCTGGCCGACACGCCCGGCTACGCCCTCGCGGGCACCTGCCTGCCCTCGACGACCGTCGGCGGCGACTTCTTCGACTGGTACCGCACCGACGACGGGGTCGCGATGACCCTCGGCGACGTCATGGGCAAGGGCGTCGGCGCCGGTCTCATCGCGGCGGCCGTGCGGGCGACGGTGCGCAGCTCGCGCCGCGACCCCGACCCGGGGGCCGCCATCGTCCGCGCCTCGGAGGGGCTCGCCACCGACCTCGCCGACGGGCCCGACTCCGTCGTGTTCACCACCCTCTTCCACGCGCGCCTCCGCGGCGACGTGCTGCACTGGGCCGACGCCGGCCACGGCCTGACCGTCGTCGTGCGGGAGGACGGCGGAGCCGAGCGCCTGTCGACGCCCGACCTCCCGATCGGCCTCGGCCTGGGCCTGCACGACGCGTGGGAGACGCGGACCACCGCCCTCTGCCCCGGCGACCTCGTGGTCTGCTTCAGCGACGGGGTGCTCGACCTCTTCGGCGGCGGGCTCGACAGCGTCGAGCACGTGGCGGCCCTCGCACGCCGCGACCCGCGGCCGTCGTCGGTCGTCGACGCCCTGGCCGACCTCGCCCGCGAGCTGGGCCACGACGACGACGTGACCGTGGTCGCCCTGCGGCGCGAGCCCGTCGCGGCGCCGGTCGCGGGCGACGTGCTCGCTCCCGTGGCCGTCGCCGCCCCGACGGCGCCCTGACGCCCGGGCCGCACCGACCCCCGCCGGCACCGGCGCCCGGCCTGCCGGCCGGCCGGCCGCTCAGCTCCTCGTGACGACCAGCACCGTGACGTCGTCGTCGACCTGGGCCACGCCGACCTTGACCGAGAACGCGTCGAGGAAGGCCTCGACGTCGCGCTCGGCCCGCAGGTCGGCGACGACGCGGTCGAGGCTCGCGAGCGTCGAGTCGTAGACGTCGAGCACGCCGTCCGAGACGGAGACGAGCGCGTCGCCGGGCTCGAGGCGCAGCGTCCCGGTCGTCCAGCCCTCGGCCGCGTCCTGGAGCCCCAGCGGCAGGTCGTGCGACGAGAGCCGCTCGACCGTCCCCGAGGCGCGGAGGTGGAGCGTGAGGCCGTGGCCGGCGTCGACGTACTCGACGTCGCCCGAGCGCGTGTCGACGCGGGCGTGGAAGAGGGTCACGAACGACCCGGCCTCGGCGAGCTGCGGGCCGAGGGCCCGCGCCGCCGTGGCGAGCGCCGTCGCGGGGGGCGCGTCGGTGCCGTCGGGCCCCTCGTAGAGGCTCCGGCGGAGGGCCTCGGCGAGGGCGCCGGCCGCCGCGCCCTTGCCCATCACGTCGGCGAGCGTCGCCGTGACGACGTCGCCGCCCTCGGCCCAGGCGTGGAGGTCGCCGCTCACCGCGCCGTGGGGCCGGTCGAGGGCGGTGGCCGTGAGGTCGCCGTGGTGCAGGGCGGGGCGCTGCCCTGCGACCGTCGGGTCCACGGCGACGGTGACGTCCGACGCCGGGCCCTGCCCCTGGCGGATCTCCGCCTCGGCCCACCGCCCCAGGTCGACCAGCCGGCCGCGCTCCTCGCCGGTGAGCCGGCGCGGCTCGGGGTGCAGGATGCACAGCGTCCCGATCGCCTGCCCGCCGTCGGCGCGCAGCGGCACGCCCGCGTACGAGCGCACCCCGAAGGCCGTGACGGCCGGGCTCTCGGCGAAGCGGGGGTCGAGGGAGGCGTCGGTCACCTCGAAGAGGCCCGTCCCGTGGACGGTGTACTCGCAGAACGCGGCCCCGTACGGGAAGCGGGGCGCCGCCTCCCCCGGCTCCTGGGGCGACTTGACCACGAGCGAGGCGTCGTCGACGAGGTTGAGGTACGACATCGGCACGTCGAGGAGCTCGCGGGCGAAGCGCGTGATGCGGTCGAAGCGCTCCTCCGGCGGGGTGCCGAGCAGGGCCGAGGCCTCGACGGCGGCCAGGCGCTCGCGCTCGGCGGCGTCGAGGGGCGCGGTGCCGTCGACGGCGTGCCAGCCGTCGTCCTGCGAGCCGGCGGCGGCGCCGCCCGGGTCGGCGGCGGCGGTGTCGGTGTCCGTGTCGGTTCCCGCTCGGTCGTCCATGTCTCTCCCTGATCCGGCGGCCCCGACCTGGTGGTGCCGAGGAGGCGGTCGGAGCGGTGGTGCCTGACGACCAGTAGAGCAGGCGGGCCCGCCGCGTGCCAGCACGGGGCGTGCCCCGTTCGGGGGGCCCGGCGTGGGCGAAGCTGAGCAGGACCTGGGAACACCCACCCCTTCCCGAGGTGGCGGCGAACCCCTGTCACCTCCCCACCGGGAAGA
>NZ_LMOX01000001.1:73979-74162 GCF_001423665.1 Frigoribacterium sp. Leaf164 | reverse complement strand
CTCGTCGCCTCCGGCGCACTCGTCTTCTCGCTCGCCGCCTGCTCGATGGACGACACCTCGTCCGACGCCGGCTCGTCGAGCTCGTCCTCCGCCGCCGCGGAGCCCACGGCCGAGGCCACGCCGCTGGCGTCGCTGCCCGACCTGAGCAAGGGCGTCGACACCCAGGTCGCCGTCGACCAGTCG
>NZ_LMOX01000001.1:62843-73841 GCF_001423665.1 Frigoribacterium sp. Leaf164 | reverse complement strand
GACGCCGTCCAGGACGAGATGCTCGTCGGCGTCGCGAAGATCACCGTCGCCACCAAGTAGCACTCTTCCGCTGCTCGGTGACGACCGCGCCGGTGCTGCATCCCTCGACGTAGGGCCGGCATCCCGGTGGGACCCCCTTCTGCTCGTGAGCAGGAGGGGGTCTTCCGCGTGCCCGGGGTGCACCGACGGTGCGCCGGGTCGGCACCGGGCCTGCGTCGGAGGTCGTAGGCGAGGTCACGACCTGCGCACCCTGTGGCGGCGCGCTCCGGGCGCGAGCGTGGAGTCATGACATCGACACACGCCGAGAGCGGGGCCCCGAGGGGCCGCCGCGACCGCCGACTCCTGCCCCGCCTCGCCGCCGCCGCGGCGGTCGTCGCCCTCGCCCTGCCGCTCGCGGCCTGCGCGGGCACCGCCTCCGCCGAGCCCGCTCCCCCCGCCCCGCCGCAGCACCAGCCCGGCGGCCACGCCCTCACCGCCTCCGACGTCGACTCCTGGCTCGACGGGGCCCTGGGCTCCGCGCTCCAGACGACGGGCATCCCCGGCGCCTCCGTCAGCGTCGTGGCCGACGGCCAGCTGCTGACCGCCCGCGGCTACGGGCTGGCCGACACGGGCACCGAGGGCGACCCGGCCCGGCCCGTCGACCCCGACGACACGCTCTTCCGCGTCGGCTCCGTCTCGAAGGTCGTCTCCGCGACGGCCGTGATGCGGCTCGTCGAGGACGGCCGGCTCGACCTCGACGCCGACGTGCAGCAGTACCTCGACTTCGACCTCGACACCCCGAAGGGCGCCGTGACGCTGCGCCACCTGCTGACCCACACCTCGGGCTTCGAGGAGGTCATCGCCGGCCTGATCGGCACGCCCGGCAGCGAGGTGTCGCTGCGCGACGCCGTGTCGGCCGCCCCGCCCGAGCAGGTCTTCGCCCCGGGCACGACGCCCGCGTACTCGAACTACGGCGCCTCGCTCGCGGGCTACGTCGCCGAGCGCGTCAGCGGCGAGCCGTTCGCCGAGCTCGTGCAGGAGGAGGTGTTCGGGCCCGTCGGCATGACGTCGTCGTCGTTCGAGCAGCCGCTGCCCGCCGACCTCGACGCCCGCCTCGCGAAGGGCTACCCCGACGACTCGCAGCCGTCGTGGCCGACCGAGGTCGTGAACGCCGCACCGGCGGGGGCGATGACGTCGAGCGCCACCGACATGGCCCGGTTCATGCTCGCCCACCTCGGCGACCTGCCCGCCGACCAGTCGCCGCTCACGGCCGACACGCTCGCCGAGATGCACCGCCCCGCGCTCGACGCCGACGACCTCGGCACCCTCGCCGAGGGCCAGCGCATGGACCTCGCCTTCTTCGACGACAGCACGCCCGGCCTGCCCGCCTTCGGCCACGACGGCGACACGCAGGTCTTCCACACCGCGATGCGGATGTTCCCCGAGCAGGACGCCGGCATCTTCGTCACCCTGAACGGCAACGGACGCGACCCGATGGACTCGAGCGAGCTGCGCACCACCCTGCTCGAGGGCTTCGCCGACCGCTACCTGCGCGACGACGAGGGAGCCAGTGCAGGAGGCACGGGCGCGGCCGCCGAGGCCGGCCCCGACGCCGAGACGGTCGAGGACACCTCCCCCGGCTCCGCGTCGTCCGGCGACGCGAGCGCCGCGGCCGCCCTCGCAGGCACGTACATCTCCTCCCGATCGCCCTTCAGCAACCCCGGCGCCCTGCTCGCGCTCAGCGGCCAGACCACGGTCGTGCCGCGCAGCGACGGCACCGTCGCGGTCACCCCGAAGCCGCTCGGGACGACCACCGGCGTGTACGAGCAGGTGGGCGCGAACGCCTGGCGCGAGGTCGGCGGCGACGGCGTGCTCGCGACGCGCACCGACGGCGACGACGACGACGCGACCGTGTCGGCCATCTCGTGGGGCGCCTCCTTCACCCTGCTGCGAGCACCCGTCTGGGGCACCGCCTCGCTGGTGCTGCCGACGGTGGCCCTGTCGGTCGTCGTGCTGCTCGTCTCGCTGGTCGCCTGGCCGGCGGTCGCCGTCGCCGGCGCCGGGCGCCGCCGCCGCGGAGAGCTGCCGGCCACGGCTCCTGCCGACGCCGCAGCCCGTGGGGGTCGTCGCAGCCTGCTGCTCTCGCGCCTCGGCCAGCTCGCGACCGTGGTCGCCCTCGTCGGCTGGGCCCTGGTCGCCGTGCAGGCGCTGTCGTTCGTCGACGTGCCCGCGGTGTCGCTGCGCGTGCTCCAGGTGCTGCAGGTGGTCGGCGTGCTCGCCGTCGTGCCGGCGGTGCTGGCGACCTGGCAGGCCGTCCGCGACCGTCGCGGCGCCCTCGTGGTGACGGGTCGCGTGCTGGTCGTGCTGGCCCTGGTCGCCCTGGCCTGGTTCGCGCTGGCGTACCGGCTCATCTCGCCGAGCGTGAGCTACTGATGACCCCCTCACAGGACGACGCGCCCCTCGACCGGCCGCACACGGCGGCCCCGGCCGCCCCGGCGACCGGCGGCACCTGGCAAGCTCCTACCGTGACCACCGCCACCGCCTTCCCCCGCCCCTCGGCGCTCCGCCGGGCCCTGGCCCGGGTGGGCGTGCGGAGCGACCTGGGCCGCGACGTCGTGCTCGCGGCCGCCTGGGCCCTGGTCGCACTCGCCTTCCTGGCCGGGCTGCAGGCGGCCGGCGAGCTGCTCGGCGCCGACCGGGGCGGCGTCGTGCCGCCCGCCCAGGTCGGGCTGGTCGTGGGGCTCGCCCTCGCCCAGCACGTGCCCCTGGCGCTCCGCCGCGTGCGGCCGGTCCCGGCCCTGCTCGCCGTCATGGTGCTGCAGGCCGCGCTGCTCGCCGTCCTGCCCTCCGGCATCGCGCTGTGGACGGCGGCGCCGGTCGTGCTCGCCTACACGGTCGGCTCGCTGCGGCCCACGCGGGTCGTCGTCGGCGCCGGGGTCGCCGCGGTCGCCGTCGCGGCGGTCGGGGCGGTCGTCGGTGCGACGGGCGTCGCGAAGCGGGCGCTCGGAGCGGTCGCCCTGCCCTCGCTCGACCTCCTCGACCCGGCCGCCGAGGCGCTGGCCCTCATCACGAGCGCCGTGCTGATCGTCGGGGTCAGCGCCGCCGTCGGCTCGTGGGTCGCCCTGCGCCGCCGGCACGAGCACGACGTCCGCGCCCGCGCCGCCGAGACGGTCGAGCACCAGGCGACCCTGACCCGGGCCGCGGTCGCCTCCGAGCGCACCCGCATGGCCCGCGAGCTGCACGACGTCGCGGCCCACCACCTCACCGGGCTCGTCGTGCAGGCGGGCGCCGCCGAGCGGCTCGTCGACGGCGACCCCGAGCGCGCGAAGGAGTCGCTGCGCAGCGTCCGCTCCCAGGGCCGCGAGACGCTCGACGCGCTGCGCTCGATCGTGGGCATCCTCCGCGAGACCGGCGACGACGCCGACGGCAGCGTGCCGGTGCCGGGGCTCGGCGACGTGGGCTCCCTCGTCGACTCGGCCCGCGCCTCCGGCACCGTGGTCGAGGTGCGGGCCGACGGGTCGCTGCCGACGCTGCCCCCGCTGGCCGACGTCACCGCCTACCGGACGGTGCAGGAGGCGCTGGTCAACGCCCGCAGGCACGCTCCCGGAGCACCCGTGGCCGTCGACCTCCTGGCCGAGCCGCGCCGCCTCGTCGTGGTGGTCGAGAACGCGATGCCCGCGACGACCGGCCGCACCGCCCCGGGCTACGGGCTGGTCGGGATGCGCGAGCGCGCGGCGCTCGTCGGCGGACGCCTCGAGGCGGGGCCGACGGCGGCGGGCTCGTGGCGGGTGCGGCTGGAGCTGCCGGTCGAGGCCGACGTGGCGGCTGCCGCGCCCGGGGCGGCTGGGGCGCTTGGCGCGCCCGGGGCGCCTGGCGGGCCTGGCGCGGGCGTCAGCGCGCCGGGCGCCGGGACGGCCGGCGACGGGAGCGGCGCGTGATCCGCGTCGTGCTGGTCGACGACCAGTCCATCGTGCGGGCGGGGTTCCGGGTGGTGCTCGAGACCGCCGGGGGCATCGAGGTCGTGGGCGAGGCCGCGGGCGGGCGCGAGGCGGTGACGCTCCTGCAGCACACGCGGGCCGACGTCGTCGTGATGGACGTGCGCATGCCGGGCGGCGACGGGATCGAGGCGACGCGGGCGATCACCGCCGGTGCTGCGGGTGCGGCGGGTGCGGCGGGCTCAGGTGTGGCGGTCGCCGGTGCCGGCGCGACGGGCGCCGTCGGCGGAGGCGGGGCCGACGCGACGAGCGCCGGTGCCGGCGGCGGGCCCGCCGTGCTCGTGGCGACGACCTTCGACCTCGACGAGTACGTCTTCGGGGCGCTCGAGGCGGGGGCACGCGGCTTCGTGCTCAAGGACGCCGAGCCCGAGGAGTTCGTCGCCGCCGTGCGCGCCCTCGCCTCGGGCCGGGCCGCGATCGACGGCGCGACCACCCGTCGCGTGATCGAGGAGTTCACGCGGCGCCGGGCCGCCACCCTCGCGGGCCCGCCCGTCGACGTGCTGACGCCCCGCGAGCAGAGCATCGTGCGGCTGCTCGGCGAGGGGCTCTCCAACGACGAGATCGGCGAGCGCCTGGTGATCGAGACGAGCACCGTCAAGTCGCACCTCACCCGCGTGATGACGAAGCTCGACGCCCGCGACCGCCTCCAGACCGTGATCTGGGCCTACCGCTCGGGCCTGCTGCCCTAGTCGCGGCGCCCTCCGTCATCGAGGTGGCTCGTCCTGGCCTCCCGACGCCGTCGAGACCCCAGGACGAGTCACCTCGATCACCGCGTCCGCTGACTTGCCACTTTGGGGGCCTCCAAGAGCTCATGAGCCCCCCAAAATGGCAACTCACCAGGAGGACGTGCACGCGCGCACCGCGTGCCCGCGGCGCCGCCCGCACCCCTCACGCGTGCAGCACCCTCCGCGCAACGCGGTTCCCGAGCAGCTGCGCCGCCTGCACCAGCACGATGATCAGCACGATGACCGTGACCATCACCACGGTGTCGAAGCGCTGGTAGCCGTACGTGATGGCGAGGTTGCCCAGCCCGCCGCCGCCCACGAGGCCCGCGACCGCGGTCGCGTCGACCAGGGCGACGAAGATGTAGGTGAGCCCGAGGGTCAACGGGCCGAGCGCCTCCGGCACCACGATCGTGCCGAGCACCCGCAGCGGCGACGCACCCATCGCCGCGCCGGCCTCGACGGCGCCGCGGTCGACGGCGACGAGGTTGGTCTCGGCGATCCGCGCGATCGAGAACGTCGCCACGATCGTCAGCGCGAAGATCGCGGCGCCGGTGCCGATGCTGGTGCCGATCACCGCCCTCGTCAGCGGCGAGATCGCCACGATCAGGATGATGAACGGGATGGGCCGCACCACGTTGATCACCGCGTTCAGCGCCGTCGACACCGCCGCGTTCTCGAGCAGCGCTCCGCGCCGCGTCGAGTAGAGCACTAGGCCGAGCAGCAGCCCGAAGAGCGTCGCGAGCACGAACGACACCGTCACCATCTGGAGCGTCTGCAGCAGCGCCGCACCGATCTTCGGCCAGAGCACCGCGGGGTCGAGGTCACGCACGGGCCCCCACCTCCTCCACCGTCGTCGTGCGGCGCAGGTCGCGGAGCGCGGCCTCCACCCGGTCGTCGTCGCCGAGCAGCTCGACGGTCAGGTCGCCGAACAGCCGCGACTGCAGCTCGCTCACCCCGCCGTAGACCACGTTGACGTCGACGCCGTGCTCGCGGGCGACCCGCGAGAGGAAGGGGTCGTTCGAGTCGCGGTCCACGACGTGCAGGTGCACGAGCCGGCCCGTGTGCACCTGGCGGATGCGCGTCAGCGTGGCCGCGGACGCCCGGTGGTGCAGCACCGAGGAGACGAACCGCGACGTCGTCGGGTGCCGCGGCGACGCGAAGACGTCGTAGACCGAGCCGGTCTCGACGACCTCGCCGTCCTGCATCACCGCGACCCGGTCGGCGATCGAGCGGATCACGTCCATCTCGTGCGTCACGAGCAGGATGGTCACGCCGTACTCGTCGTTCGCGCGGCGGAGCAGGTCGAGCACCTCGCCGGTCGTCTGCGGGTCGAGGGCGCTCGTCGCTTCGTCGCTGATCAGCACGTCGGGCTTCGTCGCGAGCGCCCGGGCGATGCCGACCCGCTGCTTCTGCCCGCCCGAGAGCTGCGACGGGTGGTCGAGCGCCTTGTGGCCGAGGCCGACGAAGTCGAGCAGCTCCTCGACGCGGTCGACGGTGGCGTCGCGCGAGAGCCCGGCGAGCCGGAGCGGGTACGCCACGTTGCCGTAGACCGTGCGCGACTGGAGCAGGTTGAACTGCTGGAAGACCATGCCGATGCGCTGCCGCGCCCGGTGCAGCTGCCGCCCCCGCAGCGCCGAGATCTCGCGTCCGTCGACGTGCACCGAGCCCGCCGTGGGCCGCTCCAGGGCGTTGACCGTCCGCAGCAGCGTCGACTTGCCGGCCCCCGACCAGCCGACGATGCCGAAGACGTCGCCGCGCTCGACCGACAGGCTCACGTCGCGCAGCGCGTCGACCCGGCGGCCCTGCACCTCGTACGACTTCGACACCCCGCGGAACTCCACGATCGCGTCGCCCGCCCCGGTCACCGAGGAGTCGCGGGTCGGCTCGGTCGCCGCGCCCGGCCCCCCGAGGGCGAGGCCCGCCTCCCCGAGGTCCGCGCCCGCCCCGCCGACGGCCACGGCCGCCGCGGTGCCCCCCGCCGCGCTCACGACGCCTGCTCGCGGGCCGCCGCCTCGAGCTCGGCGAGCGTCGCCCGGAGGTCGTCGGCCGACACGTCGACCAGCACCACGGCCCCGAACGAGTCGCGCTCGAGCGCCTCGGCCACGCGCGGGTCGGCGTAGGCGTCCTCGAGCACGTCCCACGCGGGGTCGTCGACGTCGTCGGCCCGGGTGACGACCGCGTTGACGTAGGGTCGCGAGCCGTCGCTCAGCGCGTCGTCGAGGTAGAGCGCGTCGTCGGCGTCGATCTCCTGCGAGGGGTCGAAGTACGACGTGCCGACGACGACCGCGTCGATGCTCGGGTCGTCGAACTGGGTCGGGATGGTCGTCGCGCCGATGGGCACGAACTGCAGGCCGAGGTCGTTCTCCGTGACGTCGTCGACGGTCGGGAAGATCCCGGCCCCGTCGTCGACCTCGATCAGGCCGGCCGCCTCGAGGATCCCGAGGGCCCGTCCGCTGTTCGCCGCGTCGTCGGGGATCGCCACGTGGTCGCCCTGCTCGAGCTCGTCGAGCGACGACTTCGTCGCCGAGAAGACGCCCCACTGGCTGATCGACGTCGAGAACACGGGCGTCAGGTCGGTGTCGTTCGCCGTGTTGTACGCGCTGAGGAAGGCCGTGTGCTGGAACGCGTTCGCGTCGACCTCGCCCGCGACGAGCGCCGAGTTCGGCAGCGTCCAGTCGTCGAAGTTGACCCACTCCACGTCGAGGCCGTCCTCCGCCGCGACCGTCGCCACCGCGTCCTGCAGCTCGCTCTCGCCGCTGCCCGCGATGCGGACGCTGAGCCGCTCGCCGTCGCCGTCCGCCGCGTCGGCCGGGTCGGTGCCGCCCCCGACGGCGGTGCCGACGAGCACTCCCCCGCCGACGAGCGCCGCGACGCCGGCGACGCCGAGCACGGTGAAGAGCGCTCGGCGCCGCTTCCGGCGCGCCTCGTCGAGGCCGGCGCGGAGGCCGCCCGCGGGCCGGTCGGCCCTCTCGGCGCCGGGTGCCGGGTCGTGCCCCTCAGCCCCGTCGGTGCGGCCGGCCTGGTCGTCGTGGTGGTCGTGCTGCTCGCTCATGGCGTCTCCCCTGGGTGTCGTCGTGGTGGTGCTGGTGGGGAGCGACTGTGCCAGCCGGGAGGCCGTCGGTGAAGCGTCCGTGTCGACGCGTGACGGAGAGTGACGGTGCGTGACGGGACGTGTCGCCGCGTGACGCCGGGGGTGGTCGAGCAGCCGTCCGTCTGCGAGGAATGGAGCTCGACCGAGAGGACCTCATGAGCCACGACACGCAGACCACCGACCGGACGACGGGCGAGCAGGGCAGCCCCGAGGAGGCGCGGGTCGACGCCCGCGAGGAGGCGCGGGTCGACGCCCGCGTCGAGGCCGCGTTCTCCCCGGTGCTGGAGCGCATCGCGGCCGGCGCCGTGGCCCGGGAGCGCGAGCGCCGCCTCCCCGTGGCCGAGGTCGACGAGCTGCGACGGGCCGGGTTCGGCGCGCTGCGGGTGCCGGTCTCGCACGGCGGGTGGGGAGCGTCGCTGGAACAGGAGTACCGCCTCCTCGTCCGGCTCGGGGAGGCCGACTCGAACCTGCCGCAGCTGCTCCGAGGGCACGTGGCCTTCGTCGAGACGCAGCGGGCGCAGCCCGACGGGCCGCTGCGCGACGAGTGGCTGCACCGGCTGGCCGCGGGCGACGTCCTCGTCGGCAACGCGCAGGCCGAGCGCGGCGCGGCGACCGAGGTGACGACGCGGCTCGAGCAGCGCGGCGACGACCTCGTGCTCACCGGTCGCAAGTACTACAGCACCGGGACGATCTACTCCGACTGGATCTGGGTCGGGGCGGTGCGGGTCGGGGGCGACCGCGACGGCGAGCGGGTCGCGCTGAGCGTCCGCGCCGACGCCCCCGGGGTCACCCGCGTCGACGACTGGGCCGGCTTCGGCCAGCGGCTCACCGGCAGCGGCACGACGGTCTTCGACGACGTCGTGGTCGACCCGCGCCAGGTGCTGCCGTGGGGCGAGAGCGCCGAGCGCCGCCCGCTCGCGCACGCGCAGTCGCTCTACCAGCTCGTGCTGCTCGCGGCGCTGAGCGGCACCGCGCGGGCGGTCGTCCGCGACGCCGTCGCGTTCGTGCGGCCCCGCACGCGCACCTTCGGCGTCGGCGGCACGTCGTCGCCCCGCGAGGACCCGCTCGTGCAGCGCGTCGTCGGGCGGCTGTCGAGCATCGCGTCGTCGGTCGAGGCGATCACGCTCGCCGCGGTGCGGCACGTCGACGCCGCCGACCGCGCGGGCGCCGCCGACGACGGCCACGGCGCGCGCTGGGAGGAGGCGCTCGTGCGGGTCTTCGAGGCGCAGCAGGTCGTGCTGCCGCTGGTGCTCGAGGCGGCGACCTCCCTCTTCGAGGTGGGAGGCGCCTCCGCGGTCGACACGGAGCTCGCGCTCGACCGCCACTGGCGGAACGCGCGGACGATCGCGTCGCACAACCCGGCGATCCTCCGCGAGCGCGCCGTCGGCGACTACCGCCTCAACGGCGTGCCGCCCGCGACGCCCGGCGCACCCGCCGGCGCGCCCGCGCCCGCGCCCGCGCCGTCGTCGAGGTGACGCGTCCTGGGCCTCCGCCGGCCCCGACGCCCCAGGACGAGGCATCTCGACGGGGCACGGCTCCCTGCGGGGGCCGGCCCGCGACTCCTACAGCCAGTGCTTCTTCTTGAAGACGAGCCAGAGGGCGACGCCGAGCAGCAGCATGAGCCCGAGCGCGAACGGGTAGCCGAAGCGCCAGTGCAGCTCGGGGATCACGTCGAAGTTCATGCCGTAGATCGACGCGACGAGGGTCGGCGCGAAGAGGATCGCCGCCCACGACGAGATCTTCTTGACCTCCTCGCCCTGCTCCATCGAGGCGCGGGCGAGGCGGCGGCTCTCCTCGCCCTGGGCGAGGCTGGCGCTGGTCATGCGGCGCATCGCGTCGTTCTGCTCCTGGGTGACGAGCGTCGAGTGCAGGGTCAGGGCGTTCTCGAGCAGCACGCGGAAGGTGTCGGCGCGCTCGGTGATGCGGATGGTGTGGTCGAGCACGTTGCGAAGCTGCGCCTGCACCTCGTCGTCGGTGCCGTACTTGGCGGCGCCGCGCAGCAGCGAGTCGACCATCTCGGGCAGGGGCCCGATGGCGCGCTGGAAGCCGATCACCTCCGACAGCAGCTGGTAGATGCGCTTCGACGACTCGGGGTCGACCTGGCCGTCGAAGAGGTCGTCCTCGATCTCGTCGATGTCGTCCTGGAGGCCCGCGACGACGGGGGCGTAGCCGTCGACCAGCTCGTCGAGCACGCGGCTGAGCACGGCCTCGGACCCCTTGGCGAGGAACTCCGGGTCGGCCTCGAGGCGCTTGCGCACCTGGCCGAGATCGGGGCGCTCGGCGTGCCGCACGGTGAGCACGAAGCGCGGCCCCGCGAAGAGGTGCACCTCGCCGAACTCGACCGCCTCGCGCTCGTCGTCGTACCAGGCGGAGCGCAGCACGATGAAGAGCGTCTCGCCGTAGCGCTCGAGCTTGGGGCGCTGGTGGCCCTTGCGGGCGTCCTCGACGCTGAGCGGGTGCAGGTCGAACTCGGCCGCCACCGAGTCGAGCTCGGCGGGGCTGGGGCGGAAGAGGCCGATCCAGGCGAGGCCGCCCGCGGTGTCGTCGAGGGCGGCGTAGGTCTCGCGGAGGTCGGCGGGCGTCCGCGTGCGGGTGCCGCCGACGTAGATGCCGTTGTCGATGAGTGCCATGGGCGGGTCTCCTGTCGGTGCAGGAGGCAGGGGAGCGAGCGACGGGGGCCGGTGCGGGCGCGCGGGGGCGCGCAGGCTGCGTGGGCGCGGGCGGGCTGCGCCGGCGCGGCGGCCGGGGCGGCCGGGGAGCCTCGGCCGCCGGGGCGGGCCGAGCCGGGTGCCGACCCGCGGAGCGGGCCGAGCCGGTCAGATCCGGAACGCTCCGCCGACGAGGCGAGGGCGTCCCTGACGATCATGATCACCGGTCATGTCGCGAGTCACCTGCCTCTCGGTCGTGCGTTCGTGGTCGGGCGTGCGGGGTGGTGCGTGGTGCGTGGTGCGTGGTGCGGGGTGCGTGCGGGTCGGGCCCGTGCGCCGGGCCCGTGGCATGAGCGTCCCGAGGCGGGCGCGCCCTCGCGGGCCTCCCGCAGCATAGTGCGCGGGGGTGTCGGGGCGGGAGCCTCCTCACGGCATCCCTACGCGGTCGCACCGGCCCGGCCCGCGCCTCCCCGGTCCGTCTCCTCCCCGGTCCGTCTCCTCCCCGGTCCGTCTCCTCCCCCGGTCCGTCTCCTCCCCCGCTCATCGACGCCCGTCCGCGT
>NZ_LMOX01000001.1:52522-62795 GCF_001423665.1 Frigoribacterium sp. Leaf164 | reverse complement strand
CCTCCTCCCCCGACGGCCCCGCCCCTGCCTCACGCGGCACGGCCGTTCTCTCGAATTTGAGAGAGATCGGCGCGGGACCGACGAAGATAGGCGGGAGGCGCGGGTCGACGGGCGAGATCACTCGCGTCTTCCGGTGCCCGCGCTGGTGCCGACCCCTGCCCGGCGTCGGCGTCGGCGTCGGCGCCGGCACCCGCGCCCGTGCCCACCGCCCGCTCCTGCGCCGGCCGCCCGCTACGCTCGCCCCGTGACCACCCCCGCTGCTCCGCTCACCTGGGCCGACCTGCCGACCGCCACGCGCGTCGAGGTCGTCCGCCTCGCGGGCCGGGGCGAGGCGCACCCCGACCCGGCCGTGCGCCGCGCCGCGCACGAGTGGGCGACGATGCCGAGCTGGTCGTCGCGGGCGAACCGGCTGCCGGGGTGGACGCTGCCCGCCGCCGCCGCGGTGCTCGGCGTGCTGCTCGTCGTCGTCGGCCTCGCCGTCGCCGCCCCCTGGCCGATGATCGTCGTGCTGGTCGCGGCCGCCGTCGTCGCCCTCGTGCTCGGCCTGCTCGGAGCGAACGCCCGGTCGTCGGCCGCCGCCGTGCGCGCCGTCGCCGACCGACCCTGAGCTGACCGCCCCGACGCCGGTCGCGAGAGCCCACACCCGCACCCGCACACGACCCCCGGGCCCCGCACCCGACCCCCGGACCAGCCCACGAGCCGAAGCCCGCACCCCTCACCCCCGCAGGCACCACCCCGCGACGAGCTCCACCGCCGCCCCGAACTCCGCCAGCCGCGGCCGGTCGAGGAAGGCGTGCCGGGTGCCCGGCAGCACGTGCCGCTCGAGGTCAGCCCCCGACGCCGTGAGCTCGCGCGCGAACGCGTCGCCCGAGGCCCGCATCGAGTCCGCCTCGGCGTCGACCATGAGCGTGCGCGGGAACCCGGCGAGGTCCTGCCCGCCGGCGAAGGCGTGCCGCTCGGCGAGCGCCGCGGCGGTGCCGGCGTAGTTCCGGTTCGTCAGGTCGAGCCCCCGGCGGGAGTGCGACAGTCTCCGGTGCCCGCGCACCGACCGCTGCAGTGCCCGGTCGACCGGCAGCACGGGGTGGAAGAAGCCGTAGCCGAGCACGACGCCGCGCGGCGCCGCTCCCTCGTCGATCGCCCGCAGGGTGGCGGCCGCGACGAGGCACGCCCCCGCGCTCGCCCCGCCGATCAGCGCGCCGCCGGGCGTGGCCTCCGCGACGCTCCGCCAGACCGCCGACACGTCGTCGACAGGCCCCGGGAACCGCGAGCGCCCACGCCCGACCCGCCCCACGAGCGGCCACGGCGTCAGCCGGTAGTCGACCGTGACCACGCCGACCCCGCGGCGTGCCAGGGCGGACGCGACCTCGTGCGCCTCCGGCTGGTCGAGCCCGCCCCGGAAGAACCCTCCGCCGTGGGCCCAGACGAGCACGGGGGCCGACCGCGCCTCCTCGGGTCCGTCCCCGGCGGGCACCGCCGCCGCGTACGTCCGCACCGGCACCCCCGCGACGACGTCGTCCACCGGCTCGGGGCCTGAGGGAGTCGCGGGCCCGGCCCCCGGAGCACGCCCCGCCCCCAGCCCGCTCACCCGCGCAGGACGGACGCCCGCGCCGACTCCCGCTCGGCGTCGGTGATGACCCCGCGGCCGTGCAGGTCGTCGATCTCGGCGAGGCGCACCTCGACCGACTTCTCGGGCTGCAGCACCGTCGAGTCGCGGAGCTTCGCGGCGAGCTCAGCGTCGAAGGTCAACGGGTTGATGCCCCGACGCCGGGCCGACACGACCTTGACCACGATGAGCACCACCATCGCGACGACGATGACGCCGATGACGAAGCCGGCGAGCGTGACGCCGGTGTCGAAGGCGCCGGGGCTGGAGCCGGGGAGGACTGCGAGCACGGGTGACATCGCCTCAGTCTCGCAGGCCCCGACCGACCGGTCCACGCCCCGGTCCCCCCCGGCCCGGCCCGGGGCCCTCCGAGTGGTCACGAACTGCTCCTCCCGGCGCCCCGGAGGAGCAGTTCGTGACCACTCGAGCCCGGCCGCCCTGC
This sequence comes from Frigoribacterium sp. Leaf164, assembly GCF_001423665.1. NCBI lineage: Bacteria > Bacillati > Actinomycetota > Actinomycetes > Micrococcales > Microbacteriaceae > Frigoribacterium > Frigoribacterium sp. Leaf164. The sequence goes on along the minus strand of NZ_LMOX01000001.1, from coordinate 60,750 downwards.
GTCCCCGGCCGCCCCGCGTCCCCCGGCCGCCCCGCACCCCGGCCGACCCGCGCCCCGGCCGACCCGCGCCTCCTACCGCCCCGCCTCCCAGTGCTGCCGCACCTGCTCCTCGGTCAGCACCACCGAGTAGACGGCCGCGTAGCGCAGCCCTCCGACGAAGTAGGGCGAGTCGGGGGTCACGGGCCACCCCGAGGGGATCGTGCCGGCCCCGACGCGCCAGTACCCGTCGTAGTTCATCGCCGACTGCACCGTCGCGTCGTAGGCGACGCGACGCCCGTCGAGGTACATCGTCATGCCGCCCTTCGGCGTGTACGTCACGGCGACGTGGTGCCAGGCCCCGTCGGTGACGGACGTCGTGGTGCGGATCGTCTGCACGTTGCGCGGCCGCTGCCCGTAGATCAGGCGCCCCTCGGCGCTCACGTAGAGCAGACGGTCGGCCTGCGTCGAGGTGCCCGTGGCGGAGTCGCCGAACCCGATGACGACGCCCTGCGGCCTGGTGGTGCGGAACCAGGTCTCCATGCTGAAGGTCTGCGGGTCGGACTGCTTCGTCGGGTACGTGACGTAGCTCGTGCTGCCGTCGGGGTCGTAGGCGGCCCCGGGGTCGCGGGGGCAGCTCGGCAGGGGAGGGCGGGCGAGGGTGCCCTGCGAGCCGACGTAGGCGCCGGTCGCGCCGTGCCCGGAGACGTCGGTCGCTCGCTGCGTCGGCTGCACCACGAAGGCGTCGAGCTGCAGGCCGGTGGTGTCGCTCGTCGCGTAGGCCGAGCCGCCGGGGGTGCCCACCGCGAGGCCGGCTCGGCCCGTCTCGGTGATGCTGGTGTCGGTGACGGCGATCACCTGCGCGCCGCCGACGAGCACGCGGATCGTCGACCCCACCAGGTCGAGCGAGAACCGCGTCGTGCTGCCGTCGGCGAGCGTCGCGGGCGACGTCCCGAGCAGGGTCTGGCCGCCGTCGACGACGGACCACAGCGCCCAGCGCTTGTCGGCCTGCTCGTAGCGGGCCGTGTAGTAGGTGCCGGTCGTGCTGGTCGCGGAGCCCGTGTTGAGGCGGCCCACCAGCCCCACGGCGTCGGCGGCGACGGTGCTGCGCACGAACACGTCGGCGCTCACCGTGTAGTTCGGGCTGCTCGAGGCGGGCTCCGAGCGGTACAGGACGAACGAGGTGCTGCCCGACTTCCGCACGCGGCCCGCACCCGTGAACACGACCTCCGTGCTCCCGCTCGAGTTGTGGCGCAGCCAGGTGCCGCCCGTGTCGCCGGTGTGGCCGGAGAGCGGTGCCCCGGCCGTGTCCGAGAAGGTGTCGCGCACGAGCTGGGCGATCGCCTTCTCGTCGAGCGGCCACTGGAAGACGGCGCCGTCGCGCTGCGGGGCCCACGCGTCGGGGCACCGGAAATAGGTGGCCGTCTGCAGGCGGTCCCCCGTGTTGCGGACGGACGCCGTGAAGGCCGCGCTCGTGCCCTCGGTGGAGCCGGTCACGAGGCCGAGGCCCGCGACGAGCGCCACGGCCAGCACGGCGGCGAGGGCACGGAGCCGGGGCGCCGCCGCGCGGCGCGCGAGGTGCCGCCCGCTCACGCCGGCTCCGCCCGGCGGCGGCCGCGCTCGGCCCGGGGCTCCCCCGCGGGCAGGCCCAGCGTGAGCACCGCGATCAGCGGCGAGGCGCAGATCAGCGCGACGACGACCCAGCCCACGACGGGCAGGTGCAGCGACGTCGTGAGGTCGACGGCGGAGGCGCCCGCGGGCACCGGCACCTGGCCGACGGCCCCGCTGACGAGGTCGGCGTGGCCGCCGCCCTCGGCCGCGACCCGCACGGGCACGAGCCCGGTCGAGACGACGTGGGCGACGCCCCGGCCCGCGGCGTCGACCGTGGTCGAGAGCAGCACGGCCCCGACGAACGGGCGCAGCACCGACACGACGCCGAGGACCACGGCGCAGCCCGCGACGAGGCGGAAGGCCGAGCGCGCCGAGTCCGAGCGGAGGCGCGTGCCGACCGCCCAGACCGCCAGCGCCCCGAGGGCGAGCCAGGGCAGCCCGCGCACGAGCCACCCGACGCCGGGCAGCAGGGCGACGGCCCGGCCGACGAGGTCGTCGTCGCCGAGCAGCCACGGGTCGACGGCCCCGGTGGTGTCGCCGCTGGTGCGGACGCCGTCGGCGCCGATCGACGCGACCCGGTGGGTGTACACCTCGCCCGGCACGGTCGGCGGGCGGAAGGTCACGACGTCGCCGACGCGCAGGTCGGCGGAGGGGCCGGAGGCGCGGGCCGGCTCGGTGAGCACCAGCGTCCCCACCGGCGCCGCCTCCCCCATCGACGAGGAGGTCACGACGAACCAGCGCCCTCCCCCGTGGTGGAACGCCCCCGCCGCGACGGCCAGGGCGACCGCGCCGACGACCGCCACGGCGAGCAGGAGCGCGCCGAGCCGACGCGCGAGGGGCGCCGACGTCAGGCCGTGAAGGTCCACGTCAGCGGCATCGAGGCCGTCAGCGACTGGTAGCTGTTGTCGGCCGTCGAGTCGAGCGAGACGACGAAGGTGAAGGGCACGGCCGTCTGGCCGCTCGGCGCGGTGAGGGTGATCGGGCCGCCGCTGGCGAGGCCCGCCGCCGTCCCGGAGAAGACCGAGGCGCCTCCCGCGGTCGTGACGACGACGCGGATCTTGCTGCACAGGTCGGTGGCCGACCCCGTCGTGGCGGAGCCGGCCGTCGCGGTCTGCGTGCAGATGCCGGGCGAGAGCGTGAAGGTGCGGACGGCGGCCGTGCCCGTGGCCTGGATGCTGACCTGCGTGGTCGCGGCGGGGCCGCCGGGGGTCATGGCGGTGTCGCCGCCGAACTTGTTGATGGTCGAGCAGGTCGCCGCCGACGAGCCGGCGCCGCCGTCGGTGCTGCTGCAGGTGGTGCCGCTCGTCGTGCCGGGCACGGACGACGACACCAGCGCCTCCTTCATGGCCAGCGAGGCCGTGCCGACGGTGTTCTTGTCGTTCGCGATGCTGGCCGTGAACGACGAGAGCGTGCCCGTCATCGTGAGGCTGAGCACGATCGAGCCGATGACGCCGGCCGCGAGGGCGAGCGGGGTGGTGCGGACGCGCCGACGGCGCAGGGAGACGTGGGAGGACATGGTGGAGTGCCTTCGGGGTCGTTCTGCGCGTGTCGGGGTCGCGGCCGCCTCGGGAGCAGGGCCGCGGCGGCGGGTCGCCGCGCGCAGTGACCTGGACGCTAAACGAAGCCCCGACGCCGCGTCACGGCCGTCGTGCCCCCAGTTCGAGGCGTGATCGTGCGTCGGGGCGGCGTGCCGCGCCGTACCGTCTGCGCCCCGGTCCGATCGACCGACGACGCCGACGGTCCTCGTCCACCGAACGCGGCAGGATGCGCGGTGGCGGAGGCGGAGGAGGCTCCGGCACGAGCGGACCGTCCGGTTCGGATGACTCCCGCAGCTTCTCCGGGGGGTCTGCACATCGGGGGCCGCCACGCTGTGGCCATGCCCGACTTCAAGCGCCTCCTGGGCGCCGCCGCGAAAGCGCTCGGCGACTCGTCGTCCTCGTCCTCCTCATCGTCGTCCGCCGGCGGCCGCGGCGGCTCGCGCCCCGGTTCCGGCACGGACTGGCGCGACCTCGTCCGCACCGCCGCCGACAAGCTCACGGGTGACGAGCGCCAGCAGGGTGCGGGAGGCGCGGGCCAGGCCCCGGGGCGCGCCCCCGGTCAGCAGCCCCGCCAGTCCGCCCCGTCGGCGGGGCCCTCCGCCTCGCAGGTCCGGGCCTCCGAGGCCGACCGCGTCGCGCTCGGCAAGTACGACTACCTCCTGCGCACGGCCGAGCCGGAGCAGCTCGAGCAGGTGCACCGCGACGCGTTCGCGCGGCTCACGCCCGAGCAGCGTGAGCTCGTGCAGGCCCGCCTCGGCGAGGAGCTGCCCGCCCACGAGCAGCCCCGCAGCGGCGGCACCGACGACCTCGCCCGCGCGGCGACGCGGGGCGAGACGGCGCACCCCGGGCTGATGCAGCGGGTGTTCGGCGGCGGCGCCGGGGCAGGGGCCGCCACCGGCGCCAGCACTTCGGGCGCGGGCTCCCGCACGGGATCGGGCGCCGGGACGTTCGCGGCGGGCGCGGCGGCCGGGGTCGGCGTCGCCGCGCTCGGCGGCCTCGCCCTGACGGTCGCGGCAGGTGCCGCGGTCAGCAGCGTGGCCGCGCCGCTCCTCTCCGGTGCGCTGGCGGACGGCGTCGACTTCGGCGGCCTGGCCGAGAACTTCGGGCTCGAGGGCATCGCCGGGCTCGGCGAGGGCCTCGGCGGCCTCACGGAGGGCGTCGACGGCCTGGCGCAGGCCGGCGAGGAGGGCCTCACCGGTCTCGGCGAGCAGGTCGGCGGCCTCGGCGAGGGCTTCCAGATCCCCGGCCTGGGCGACCTCTTCGACCGCTGACGCGCCTCCCCCTGGTCATCCAGGTGCCTCGATCTGGCCCCTCGGCCCCCGCCGAGCCCCAGCTCGAGGCACTTCGTCGTGCTCGGCTCACCCCAGCGCCGCGCCCGCGCACCTCAGTTGCCGTTTCGAGGGGCTCAGCAGCCCGCTCCACTCCCCGATTCGGCAACTGACCGCACAGACCGTGGCCGACTCAGCCCGCGCGCTTCACGCCCCCAGCGCCCCGAGCGCCCCGATCCGCGCCTGCACCGCCACCGCCGCCGCCCCGCGTGCCCACGCCCCGAAGTCCGCGGCGCCGGTCAGCACCCGCACCTCCGACGCGTCGGGGTCGCGGTCGGCGGCGATGCCCGCGCGCAGCTCCGTCGCGGCGACGGGCACGTCGACGAGGCCGACGCCCTCGCCCGACAGCACCACGGTGCCGACCATCGTGAGGTTCGCGACCGCGGCGACCATCCGGCCGAGCGAACGGCCGGCCGTGCCGACGACCTGCACGGCGACCGGGTCGCCCGAATCGGCGAGCGCCAGCAGCTCGTCGTAGGTGACGGGCCGACCGAGGCCCACCGCAGCCGACGCGCACATGCTCGTCGTCGACAGCATCGCCGTCGAGCAGCCGCGGTGCCCGTCGACGCAGATCGGCCCGGTCGGGTCGAGGGGGACGTGCCCGCCGAGGCCGAGGCCCGTGTCGGGCGTGATGACCTGCCGCCCGTGGACCACCAGCCCGTAGCCGACGCCGGCCCCGACCGTCACCACCGCGAAGTCGTCGACGCCGCGACCGAGGCCGAACCAGCGCTCCGCCTCGGTCAGCGCCACGACGTCGTTCTCGACGACGACCGGCACCCCGAGCCGCTCCGCGAGCATGCCGCCCAGGTCGACCTCCCGCCAGGCGAGGAACGTCGCCCGCCGCACCGTCCGCTGCCCGGTCACCTTGCCGCCGATGCTCACCCCGACTCCCGCGAGGCCCTCGACGCCCTCGACGCCCGCGACGCCGACGCCGACGCCGCGGCTGCCGCTGCCGCTGCCGCTGCCGCCCGCCGTGAGCGCCTGCACCACCGCGACCAGCGCCTCCACCACCTCCTCCGGCGACCGACCCGCCAGGTCGGCGACGTGCTCGCCGAGCGCCCTCGCGCGGAGGTCGGTCAGCACGCCGAACGCCTGGTCGCCGGTCAGCTTGACGCCGACGAAGCGCTGCAGGTCGGCCTGCACGTCGAGCGGCCTCGCCGGCCTGCCGACCGCCCCGGCGAGCTCGACGGCGCCCTCGACGAACAGCCCGCTGTCGAGGAAGGGCTTACTCAGCCGCGTCAGGCTCGCGGGCGACAGCCCCAGCCGACGCCCCAGCTCCGCCCGCGCGATCGGCCCGTGGATGAGCACCTCGCGCACGAGCTCGCGACCGGACTCGCTCAGTGCGGGCTCCGTCGTCGCCATGGGCACTCTCCTGCATCGTCGCGGCCGCGGGCGGACCCACGGAGGCCGCAGAGACGCGGCCCGCCGAGCATATCTTCCGCTGCGGACAGAAAGGAGGCGCGGAGAGGGCCCCGACGCCGACTTGACACCCCTATTCCTTCCGTCATAGAACTAACCCATGCAGCGCCGCACCGATGCCCTCCCGCCCGAGCTCCACCTCCGCCAGGGAGGCACGAGCGTCGTGCTCGACACCTCGGGCGCCGGCCTGCCGAGCATCGTCCACTGGGGCCCCGACCTCGGCGAGCTGAGCGACGCCGCCCTCGCCGGCCTCGTGCTCGCCTCCCGCCCCCAGCGCACCTCGGGCGCGATCGACGAACCCGCCCGCCTCACGCTGCTGCCCCTCGAGTCCGACGGCTGGCAGGGCACACCGGGGCTCCTCGGCAGCCGTGCCGGCGCCTCCTTCTCGCCCGCCTTCACCGTCACCGACCTCGACGTGGCCGAGACCGGCACGACCGGCGGAACCGGAACCACCGCCAGCAAGGGCTTCGCCGGCACCCCCGCCGCCGCCCCGGGCATCGCCGGCTCCCCCGGCACCACCGTCACCGTCACCGCCGACGACCCCGCCGCCGAGCTGCGCCTCGTCGTCACCCTGCGGCTCGACGTGCACGGCCTGCTGCACCAGCGCCTCCGCCTGTCCAACACCGCGACGGGCTCGACCGGCGACGACGCCCGCGGCCTCGACGCCTCGGCCGCCGCCGCCCTCGACACCGCCGCCACCTACGAGCTCGGCGAGCTCGCCGCCAGCTTCCCCCTGCCGCACACCGCGGGCGAGGTGCTCGACACGACGGGCCGCCACCTCCGCGAGCGCACGCCCCAGCGCCACGCCCTGACGGTCGGCCGGTACGACCGCGAGAGCCGCCGGGGCCGCCCCGGCGCCGACGCGACCCTGCTCGTCGCGACCGGCACGCCCGGCTTCGCGTTCGAGCGCGGGCTCGTCCACGCCGCGCACCTCGCCTGGAGCGGCAACCACCGCGTCAGCGTCGAGCGCATCGTCACGGGCGCGACGCACACCCGTCTCGCCGAGCTGCTCGCTCCCGGCGAGGTCCGCCTCGGGCCGGGCGAGAGCTACGCGACGCCGTGGTCGATCGGCTCGTGGGGCGACGGGCTGACGCAGCTCTCGTCGCGCTTCCACCGCCTCCTCCGTGCCCGCCCTGGCCACCCGTCGACGCCGCGCCCGGTGACCCTCAACACGTGGGAGGCCGTCTACTTCGACCACGACCTGGCCCGGCTCACCGCCCTGGCCGACGCCGGGGCCCGTGTCGGCATCGAGCGCTTCGTGCTCGACGACGGCTGGTTCCACGGCCGTCGCGACGACACGACGTCGCTCGGCGACTGGTGGGTCGACGAGACGGTGTGGCCCGACGGCCTGGCGCCGCTGATCGAGCACGTCACCGGCCTCGGCATGCAGTTCGGCATCTGGGTCGAGCCCGAGATGGTCAGCCCCGACAGCGAGCTCGCCCGGGCGCACCCCGACTGGATCCTCGGGCCCGGCGAGGGCCGCCTGCCCGCCGTCGCGCGCCAGCAGCAGGTGCTCGACCTGTCGAACCCCGACGCGTTCGACCACGTCCTCGGCCAGCTCGACGCGCTGGTCACCGACCACGACGTCGCCTACCTGAAGTGGGACCACAACCGTGACCTGCTGGAGGCGGGGGCCGGCTCGCCCGCACGGCCGGCGGTCCACGAGAACGTCGTGGCCCTCTACCGCCTGCTCGACGCGCTGCGCACGCGGCACCCCGGCCTCGAGATCGAGAGCTGCGCCTCCGGCGGGGCCCGCGTCGACCTCGGCGTCCTCGACCACACCGACCGCATCTGGACGAGCGACTGCATCGACCCCGTCGAGCGCCTCGTGAACCAGAAGCACACCGGCCTGCTCGTGCCGGTCGAGCTGATGGGCGCGCACGTCAGCGGCCCCCGGTCGCACTCGACCGGCCGTCGCCACGACCTGTCGTTCCGCGCCGGCGTCGCCCTGCCCGGCCACTTCGGCGTCGAGTGGGACATCAGTTCGCCCGACGTCGCCGACGCGACCCTGGACGAGCTGGCCGCCTGGATCACCGTGCACAAGGCCCACCGCGACCTGCTGCACACCGGGGCCGTCGTGCACGCCGACCTGCCCGACGCGGGCATGGACCTCCGCGGCGTCGTCGCGGCCGACCTCGGCCGCGCGCTCTACACGTTCACGCAGGTCGCGACGAGCGCGAGCTACCCGCCCGGCCCGGTCACGCTGCCCGGCCTCGACGACGACCGCGACTACCGCGTGGCCCTCGCGGCCCCGACGGCCCCGCTCGCCGGGCCCGGCCAGTCGCCGCTCGCCTGGGCCCTCGACGGCGTCGTGCTGAGCGGCCGTGCCCTGCGGCTCGGCGGCGTGCAGGCGCCC
>NZ_LMOX01000001.1:52367-52481 GCF_001423665.1 Frigoribacterium sp. Leaf164 | reverse complement strand
GTCCTCTTCCCCGAGCAGCTCGTGCTGATCGAGGCGGTCGCGCTCTAGGGCACCGCCCGGGCCCCGGGGCACGCCGAGGCCCCCGGGAGCGCGCCGTCGTCAGCGCGCTCCCGG
>NZ_LMOX01000001.1:14227-52313 GCF_001423665.1 Frigoribacterium sp. Leaf164 | reverse complement strand
GGGCCTCGGCGACGGGTCAGGCCTGCGGGAGGCGCGGTGCGGCCCCCTGGGGAGCGGGCACGTCGAAGCGCGCCCCGCCCGGCTTCGGCCCGAGCACCGACAGGATGAAGATCACGAAGCCGCCGAGGTACGGCACGAGGTTGAGCAGGATCAGCCACCCGCTGAGGTCGACGTCGTGCAGGCGACGGACGCCGATCGAGAGCCACGGGATGATCGTGCCGAACGCGACCAGTGCCAGGACGATGCCGAACGGGTAGAAGCCGGGGCCCGGCTGCGAGGTGCCGTCGACCGCGGTCGTGGCGCCCGCTGCGCCGGCGATGCCGCCGCCGATGCCGAGGACGATGAAGACGACGGTGTTGACCAGCACGGCCCACCAGTACTCGCTGCGGCTCGCCCGCCCCGAGAACGTCGCGTACTTCTGGAAGAAGCGCTTGATCGACTCGACCGGCCCCGCGCCGTACAGGGGCGCCCAGAGCGGCACCGTGCCGTCGGCGGCCAGCGGGACGGGGGTGCCGTAGAGCGGCTGGGGCGGAGCGACCGCGCTGCCGGGCTGCTGGCCGTAGGGCTGCTGGCCGTACTGCTGCTGGCCGTACGGCTGCTGCCCGTACTGCGGCTGCTGCTGGCCGTTCGGCTGCTGCCCGTACGAAGGCTGGCCGGAGGACGGCTGGCCGTACGGCGGCTGCTGCCCGGACGGCGACTGCTCCCCGGACGGGTGCTGCCCCGACGGCGCCTGCGGGCTCAGCCGCGACTGGCCCTCCGCGGGCTGCGATCCGTACGGCCAGCGAGGCGCCTCCCCGGGCTGCTGCCCCTGCTCGCCGCCCTGTCCCTGTCCCTGTTCCTGGCCCTGCCCGCCCTGGCCGTTCCGTCCATCGTCGCTCATGTCGTTCCCCCCTGCTCGCGTCGCACCCTGCGACGTCGCCAGGGTACCGACCCGAGGGAACCTCGTGCGCCCCGTGGCATGCTGTGCCCATGACCGACCGTGACCTCCCCGGCCTGCTCGCCGCCGCCTCCGTCGACCCCGCCGTCTTCGCGCTCCGGCCCGACTACCGCGCCGCGCTCGTGGCCGTCGACGGCATCGTGCCCGGCCCCAGCGACGACGAGAGCGAGGCGCTGCTGCAGGCCGCCGAGCGGTCGGCCGCCGCGGCCCTGGCGGAGGCGCCCGTCGACCAGCTGCCGCACGTCGCCGCGTGGCGCGACGCGTACCGGGCGTTCGGCGCCAAGCCGCAGCGCACGCGCAACAGCGCCGAGGCGCTCATCCGCCGCGCGGAGTCCGGCCTGCCGCGGGTCAACCGCCTCACCGACCTCTACAACGCCGTCTCGGTCTCGCACGCGATCCCGCTCGGCGGCGAGGACCTCTCGCGCTACGTCGGGGCGCCCCGCCTCGTCCGCGCCGTCGGCGACGAGGCGTTCGAGACGAGCGCGGGCGGCGAGCCCGTGACCGAGCACCCCGACGCCGGCGAGGTCGTCTGGTGCGACGACGAGGGCGTCACCTGCCGCCGCTGGAACTGGCGGCAGGGCCCGCGCACCGCGCTCCGCGACGACACCACGTCGGCCCTGTTCGTCCTCGACGCGCTCGACCCGCTCACCGACGACCAGCTGGAGGCGGCGGTCGCCGACCTGGAGCAGCACCTGACCCGGCTCGGCCCCGACGTCCGCACGGCCCGCCGCATCATCCGAGCCGGCTGACGTGGTCGACCCCGGCGACACCGCTGTCGCCCCGGCCCGGGGCGGCCCGGACTCGGAGACGCTCGGCCCCAACGCCGACGCCCTGCCCCAGGGGTGGGTCGTGATCGGCACGCGTGACTGGCGCAGCGTCTGGGGAGCCGGCGCGCAGCCGTTCTTCCTCTCCCTCGTCAGCCTGCACCTGATCAACATCGCGGCCACCTTCGCCGCCGACGGCGTGCCGGTCGTCGTCACGATCGGCACGGCCCTCGCCCTGGTCGTCGTCACCGTGGCGGTCGCCTGGGTCGCGCGTACCCGCCGCTGGCCGCTGGCCGCGGTCTCCCTCAGCACGGGCGAGCTCCGCGCCGGGTCACGCACGGTCGAGCTCGCGTCGGTGGACGCCGCCCAGATCGGCGTCCTTCCCCAGCGACGACGCGAGCCGGTCGTCACCCTGCGCCTGTCGGCCGGCGGGAAGGCGCGCGTCGAGGCGTTCCTGCGCGACCGTCGCGGGGCGACCCTCACCGACGAGCACCGCCTCGTGCTCGCCGAGGCGCTCCGCCGCACGTCGATCGTGCTGCCCGTCTCGCCCGACGACCCGAAGGGCCGCTTCACGCGCATCAACTTCCCCGGTCACCTCGACCGCGACGAGGCCGTCGCCACCGCGCTCCGCCCCGAGACCGCCGACGCCCACGTGCTCGGCGCGAAGCGCCTCTACCAGCGCTGACGCGCGGCCCCGCGCCTCCCCCACCCACCGAGGTGACCCGTCCCGGGCCCTCCCCCGCGCCGAGGGCCCATGAGGGGGCACCTCGGTGCCTGCGGGCTCGCGCCCGGGCGAGCCCGGCCGAGCCCGCGCCTCCCCCGTTCATCGAGGTGACCCGTTCCGGGCCCTCACGCGCGCCGAGCACCCAGAACGGGGCACCTCGAGGCCCGCAGGCTCGCGCCCCGCGCCCCCGTGCCTCCTACAACCAGCGCTTGAGGCGGAACGCCCCCCAGAGCCCGCCGCCGATCGCGGCCATCAGCCCGAGCGCGAACGGGTAGCCGAGGGTCCAGTGCAGCTCGGGCATCACGTCGAAGTTCATGCCGTAGATCGCTCCGACGAGGGTCGGTGCGAAGAGGATGGCGGCCCAGGCCGAGATGCGCTTGGTGACCTCGTTCTGGTCCTGGGCGACGAGCGTGGCGTTCAGCGCGAGCGCGTTCTGCAGCACGGCGCGGAAGGTGTCGGCCCGGTCGACGACGCGGATGACGTGGTCCTGCACGTCGCGCAGCCGCCGCTCGAGCTCGGTGCCGAGCCCGTACTTCTCGCCGCCGCGCAGCAGCCCGTCGAGCATCGCGATCAGCGGCCGCGACGCCTTCTGGAAGTCGCTGACCTCGCCGAACAGCTCGTAGATGCGCCGCGCGACGCCGGGCGCCCCGGAGAACAGCTGCTGCTCGATCTCGTCGATGTCGTTCTCGAGGCCGTCGATGACCGGCTTGTAGGCGTCGACGACCGCGTCGAGCAGGGCCCAGAGCATCGCCTGCGGACCGGCCCCGAGCAGGTCGGGCTTCGTGCGCAGCCGCGAGACGCTGCGGGCGACGTGGCGGGCGTCGATGTGCGAGACGTGGTTGATGCCGATGAAGAAGTCGGGCCCGACGAAGCCGTGGATCTCGCCGAACGCCACGGTCTCCTCGTCGTCGAGGTAGACCGCGGGCCGCACGACGACGAAGAGCGTGGTGCCGTACCGCTCGAGCTTGGCGCGCTGGTGGCCCGAGCCGGCGTCCTCGACGGCGAGCTCGTGCAGGTCGAAGCGTCGCTGCAGCGAGGCCAGCTCGGCCGCGTCGGGCTCGCTGAGCACGACCCACGCGGTGCCGCCGGTCTCGGCGAGCGCCGCGTACGTCTCGTCGAGGGTGTCGTGCGACGCGTGCAGGCGGCCGTCGACGTAGACGTCGTTGATCTGGAGGGGCATCCGGCCAGTCTCCCAGAGCGGGGGCCGACCCGAGGAGGCGCGGGTCGAGCCCCCGAGGAGGAGCGGTGCGTCAGTGCCCGGCCGCGAACCGCGTCTGGACCTGCGAGGCCGTCTGCGCCGAGTTGTTGTAGATCGTGCTGCCGTCGACCTGGCCCGCGAACCAGCTGCTGGTCGGCGCCGACCCGAGGCCGGTCAGCGGCACGTAGCCGACTCGCCAGTAGCCCGTGGCGGCCTGGGCGGTCTTCGAGGTGGTGTCGGTGACGACGGCCTGGCCGTCGACGTAGATGACGACGCCGGCGGTGCTCGAGAGCGTCGCGACGACGTGGTGCCAGGCGCCGTCGTTGTAGGCGCGGGGGGTGACGGTCGTCTTCACCGTGCTGGTCGTGGGGCGGACGCCGAGCGCGAGGGCGCCGGTGTTCGTCATGTAGAGGGCGCGGTCGGTGGTCGTGGTGGTGCCGGTCTGCGCCGACGAGAAGCCGACGAGCGCGCCGCCGCGGGTCGTGGTCGTGCGGAACCAGGTCTCGGCCGTGAACGAGGGCTGCCCGCCGAGCATGACGGCCGTCGTGACCTGGCCCGAGGTGCCGTCGAGCTGCAGCGACGGGCTGGAGTTCGCCGCGCACGAGCCGCCGACGAACGAGGCACCGGAGCTCAGGGTCCCGACGCGGGCGAAGGCGCTGCCGTCGGTGGTGGTCGTGCCCGACGTCTCGTTGTACGAGAAGCCGAACGAGGTCTGGTCGTTGTACGCGTCGGTGAGGCAGTCGAAGGTCGACGCGGCGCCGAAGGCGCTCGACGGGTTCGCGACCTGGGCCGAGAAGGCGGCGCCGGCGCCGCCCGAGACGACGAGGGTCACGGCGAGGCCCGAGACGAGGCCGACCACGGCGAGCGTGCTGCCGGCGACCCGGAGCCGGGCCGCACGACGGACGCTGCGGCGGGCGGCCACGCGACCGCCGGCGAGGGCGACCGGACGGCGGGAGGTGCGGGGCGACTCCTCGGGGCCCTCCAGGCCCGTGAGCAGGTAGCGGTCGGCGCGGGCGCCGAGCACGAGCAGCATCAGGAGGCTGCCCGTGACGAGCAGGTGGCCGGTCTGGCCGCCCTGGGCCCAGACGAAGGGCGTGCCGAGGTACGGCACGCGCAGGTAGCCGACGCCGACGACCGCGTCGCGGGCGACCGGGGTGCTGTCGGCCTGCGGGTTGGCGTCGCCCTTGGTGACGATGGTCGTGCCCTCGCCGTTGTCGAGGTAGCGGTGCAGGCGGAGGTGGTCGGCCCGGTCGGGGTCCTGGAAGAGGAGCACCTGGCCCTGGCGGATCGCCGACTCGGCGACGGGCTTCGCGACCACGACGTCGCCGGGGTGGATGCGCGGCTCCATCGAGCCGGTCATGACCGTCGTGGGGGTCCAGCCGATCACGGCGGGGACGGCGGCCCAGAGGAGGAGGCCCACCACGGTGGCGAGGACGGTGCGCGAGAGCACCCCGACCAGCAGGCGGAGCCAGTGCGACCACGACCGAGAGGCACGCCGCGACCCGGCGACCTGCGCCGCGGCGGTGGCCGGGCTGAGGAAGTCGAAGGTGGTCATGGCGTGCCTCGTGGTCTCGTGGTGCGTGCGTGGTGAGTGCTGTCGTGCTGCGGTGCTGTGCTGCTGTCGTGCTGCGCTCCGGGTCGGGCGGGGCGGTGGTGCTGTGGTGCGTCGGGGGCGGTGCGGTGGTGCTCGGGGTGGGCGTGCGACCGGCGAGGTGGGGGGCCGGGTGGTGCGGTGGTGCGGTGCGGCGCCGCGGGCGATCGGGTGTCCTGCGGTGCTGCTGTTCCTCCGGCCGGCTCAGGGGGCCGGAGGAGGTCCTCGCCGCCCGCCCCGCGGGGGGTCGGGGCGGGCGGCGAGGTGGGGCCCGTCGCGACGCAGGGGGGAGGAGCGGCGACGGGAGTCGGTGGAGCGGTCAGCGGTCGGGGCCGGCGGCTGTCGGGGCCGGCGGCCGGGCGACTAGCTGTTCTGCGCCTCCCAGGTGAGGGCGATCGCGGCGGTGCCGCCCTGCTGGGCGTTGGTCGCCGCGGCGTTGACCGTGTAGGTCACCTGGTAGGTGCGGACCTCGGGGGTCGTGCCGCCGACGGTCGCCCAGGTGCCGACGCCGTTGCCGTAGTTGGTGGCGGCGGTGCTGAGGCCGGCGACCGTGCCGGAGTAGACGGCGCCGGCGGCGCCCTGGGCGGGCGTGTAGCCGGTGCAGGAGCCGAAGCCGCCGCCGGTGCCCTGCGTGATGTTCAGCGTGATGTTGTCGCCGAGGGCCTTGGTGGTCGAGTAGCTGCTGCTGTAGAGCTTGACGGCCGAGGCGAGCGAGCCGGTCGAGGTGACCGCGATGCACTTGGAGCCGGTCGAGCCGGGCTTGAGGTTCGTGGCCTGGAACATCGCGGCGCCGGTCGAGCCGTCGGCCGTGGTGCCGCCGTCGTCGTCGGTGAGGGCGACGCTGCCCGCGGTCCAGTTGCTGGTCGGGTTGGCCGTGGTCGACGAGAACGCCGAGTAGGAGGCCTGCGAGACGACGAGGCCGGAGGCGACGAGGGCGGCGGGGATGGCGATCCAGGCGGCGAGGCGGGCGAGGCGGGGGGTGGGACGCGACATGGGGAGCTCCAGGTGGTTGGGGTGGAACGGGAAGTTGGGGGGAGAGCCTCGGAGAACAATTTGCTCGGTATCCGAGTGGTTGGCCTCTCAAGTGGTACGACAATCAAGTTACTTGCCCTCCGAGTAGCACGCAAGCCGAAGCATGCCCCCACTCAAGGGGACATGGCTCGACGGGTGAACTACTCGTCATCCGAGCTATGCTCGTCGTCGAGGCAGTTCGCTCCCCGCCCTCGGCGGGTCGACCTCGCCCCTCGTCGTGATCCCCCGCACCGTGTCGCCCCGCACGCTCGCGCACGACCCGCCCCCGAGGCCCCGGAGCCCACCCCATGACCGACGTCTCCCCCCAGCCGCCCGCCGGCGCCGCGCCTCCCCTCCACGACGACGGGCTGCTCGACGTGTCGGGCGTCCTCGACGCGTTCCGTGCCCTGCAGAAGGAGAACGAGCGCGTGGAGCGCCTCGTCGCCACCTACTACGGCATCGGCACGAGCGACCTGCGCTGCCTCCGCTTCGTCGGCGAGAACGCCGCCTCGACGCCCAAGGCCACCGCCGAGGCGCTCGAGCTGTCGACGGGCGCCACCACGAGCCTGATCGACCGGCTCGGCGCCGCCGGCTTCGTGCACCGCGCCCCGCACCCCACCGACCGGCGCAGCGTCGTGCTCGAGCTGGCCCCGGCGGGCCGCAAGGCCATCGACGAGATCGACGAGTTCTACCGCGGGGCGTTCCGCGACGCGGTCGATCCGCACCACCTCGACTTCCTGGCCGCGGCGATGCGCGCGATCGGCGACTCCCTCGTCCGGTCGGCGGCGCAGGCGGACGCCGACCTGGCGGCCCTCGCTGCCGGTGCGGCCGAGGGGTCGGCGCAGGCTCCGGCCTCGTCCGACTAGCTCCGCCCCGGTCGGCGCTCCTCACGGCGGGACCCTCCCGCGCAGCCGGTCGTAGGGTGGCGCGATGACTCCCTCCGACGTGCTCATCGACGCGTTCTCGCGCCTGCCCGCCATCGCCCGCTCGGCCGTCGACGGCCTCTCGGTCGACGACCTCGCCTGGCGGGCCGACCCCGAGGCCAACACGATCGCCTGGCTCGTCTGGCACACCGCGCGCGGTCAGGACGCGCAGGTGGCCGACCTCGCGGGCAGCGACGAGGTGTGGTCGGTCGACGGCTGGGCCGAGTCGTTCGGCCTGCCCTTCTCCCCCGCCGAGATGGGCTACGGCATGTCGCCCGCCGACGTCGCCTCGGTGCGGGTCGAGGGCGACCTGCTCGTGGCCTACCTCGAGGCGGTCACCCTGCGCACCCGCGGCTACCTCGACGACCTGGACGCCGCCTCCTGGGACGACGTCGTCGACGAGCAGTGGGACCCGCCGGTCACGGCCGGGGCGCGGCTCGTGAGCATCCTCGGCGACTGCCAGCAGCACCTCGGCCAGGCGTCGTTCGTGCGCGGGCTGCTCGACCGCCGCTAGCCCTGCGTCAGCACCGGGGAGGCGCGGGTCGGCCTGTGCGGACCGCCTGCGTCGTCAGCGGAGCGACTCCGGCAGGCAGCTCGCCGGCACCGGGAAGCCCAGGCGGACGGCCACCTCGTCGAGCCGTGCCCGGGCCGCCGCGTGGTGCTCGAGGTAGATCGGGTCGCCCAGGGCGAAGGCGCGGGGCGAGGCGTCTGCGGGCACGACCAGCCGCCACAGGTCGAGCTCGTCGGCGGCGTCCTCCGTGTCGGAGAGCCGCCGGGCCAGCTCGGCGAGGTCGTCGTGCGGCACGGGCGGGTGGTGCTGCTCGGCCCAGGTGCGGAACTCCACGGGGACGGTGACGACGCCGTCACCGTCGAGGGCGTCGCGGACGGCCTGCCGCAGGGCCGCTGGATCACGACGCGGCCCGGGGACGACGTCGTGGCCGACGGCGACGAGCCCCCCGCCGACCGCGGCTCCGAGGACGGCACCGGCCGCGAGCGACGCCCACTCGTGCAGGTGACCCACCTCGCGGGTCACCGCGACGCCGATGACGGCCCCGGCGATCGTCGCTGCGGCGTACAGCCACCGCGTCGACCACCGGGTGGGCTCGGCGGCCCAGCCCCGACGTCGGAGTTCCCGTTCCACCGCGGCCGTGGGCACCCCCGGGGCTGCGACGAACCAGCACGACTCCTCGGCGTCACCGGGGATGCTCACGAACGCCGTCACCGGTCCACCTCGGCGTGCCGGCGAGACGGAACGTAGCCGGTCGCGGCCGCGACGGCCCTGAGTTCGTCCACCGCGGTCGCCTCGGCGGCGACCAGCACGGCCACGGCCCGGCGGGCGACTGCCTCGCCGCCCGGGCCCTCGTCGCCCCGGTCGTCCTCGAGCTCCTGTCCGTCGGCGTCAGCGACTGCCCACCGCGCGCCACGGAGCTCCTCGACGAGCCCCACGGCCGCGGTGACGCGCCAGACCGCCTCGGCCGCGGTGTCGTCGCGCAGCCACGAGAGCACGTGACGCGGCACCGGGACGACCTGTGCCGAGGGAGCGGGGCCGACGAGGTCGGGCGCGAGACGGTCCGCGACGCTGAACGCCAGGGCGATAGCGCCGACGAGGACGGCGAGGAGGCCGGCGACCCCGAGGGACACCGCGCCGAACTCCTCGGTGAGGGGCAGCGCCTCCACGCCGACCACGACGGCGACGCCCCCGATCGCCAGGGTGACGACGAACACCGTCAGCGGCGCCCACCGCAGCACGCGCCGCCCGCTCCCGACGTTCGTCGGGGCCGCCGACCGGCGCAGCTCGGCGACGGCGTCGGCGGCCGCGTCGGGCGTCAGCGCGGGGTCGACGACGTACCAGCGCCGGCGGTCGTGGACGAGCACCGGCACCAGGCCGGGGCGTTCACGGGTCGGGGGCACCTCGCGAGCCTAGGGGCGGTCCTGCCTCCGTGACGCGGGCGGTGCGGGCGGGCCGACCCGCGCCTCCCTCGGGCCCCCGGACGCGACGACGGGCGCCCACCTCGTGAGGTGAGCGCCCGTCGGGTGCCGTGGTGCTGCGGTGTCGTTACGCGCCGGCGAGCCGGTCGAGCAGGGCGTCGCCGGAGCGGGCCTCGATCATCTCGGCGTCGATCTCGGCGCGGTCGAGCAGCTCCTCCATGCGGCGGCGGCGCTGGCGCGTGATCAGCGTCACGACCGTGCCCTCCTTGCCGGCGCGGCCCGTACGGCCCGAGCGGTGCATGTAGGTCTTGTACTCGTCGGGCATGTCGGCCTGGACGACGAGCTCGATGTCGTCGACGTGGATGCCGCGGGCGGCGACGTCGGTCGCGACGAGCACGTTGACGCGGCCGCTGGTGAGCATCTGCAGGTTGCGGGTGCGACGGGCCTGGTTGAGGTCGCCGTGGAGGCTCGTGGCGCGGATGCCCGCGTCCTCCAGCTGGTCGGCGAGCTGCTCGGCGAAGGCGCGCGTGCGGGCGAAGACGAGGGTCTTGCCCGGGCCGGAGGCGAGCTGCTCGATGACGGCCGTCTTGTCGCGCTGCTCGATCAGCAGCACGCGGTGGTCGATCGTGGCGCTGGCCTGGTCCTCGCCGGCGACCTCGTGCACGGCCGGGTCGACGAGGAACTCGTCGACGAGCTTCGCGACGCCCTTGTCGAGGGTCGCGCTGAAGAGCAGCTTCTGGGCGCGGTCGCCGTTCGGCTTCACGTCGGCGGTCTCGCGGATGATGCGCTGCACCGGCTCGAGGAAGCCCAGGTCGCACATGTGGTCGGCCTCGTCGAGCACCGTGATGGTGACCTCGCTGAGGTCGAGGCGGCCCTGGTCGATGAGGTCCTCGATGCGGCCGGGGGTGCCGATGACGATGTCGACGCCGCGGTTGATGGCGCCGACCTGGCGGGCCTGCGGCACGCCGCCGTAGACCTGCGTCGTGAAGAGGCCGACCGAGCGAGCGATGGGCTGCACGGTGCGGTCGATCTGCATCGCGAGCTCGCGCGTCGGGGCGAGGATGAGCGCGCGCGGCTTGCGGCCGGGCTTGCGGCCCTTGGCGCCGTTGTTCTCCATCAGCTTCTCGACCAGCGGAGCGCCGAAGGCGATCGTCTTGCCGGAGCCCGTGCGGCCACGGCCGAGGACGTCCTTGCCGGCCAGCACGTCGGGGATCGTCGCCGCCTGGATGGCGAACGGAGCGGCGGCGCCCATCGACGCGAGCTGGCGCTCGATGTTGTCGCCGAGGCCCAGGTCGCCGAAGCTCACGCCCTCGACGTCGGCCGCGGTGACCACGGCGGCCTGCAGCTTCTCGAGCTTGACGTCGTCCTCGGGCGAGTAGTGGCCCGCGTCGCGCTTCGGGTACAGGTCGCTGCCGCGGTCGGAGCGCTGGGGGCGGTCGCTGCGCGAGTCGCGGTCGAAGGAGCGCTGGGGGCGGTCGCTGCGGGAGTCGCGGTCGCTGCGGGGTGCGCGGGAGTCGCGGTCGAAGCTGCGCGGAGCGCGGTCGTCGCGGTCGCCGCGGTCGCTGCGGGGTGCTCGGTCGTCGCGGTCGAAGCTGCGCGGAGCGCGGTCGTCGCGGTCGAACGAGCGCTGCGGGCGGTCGTCACGGGGCGGGCGCCCGGCGGGCGTGTAGCTCTTGGGCGCGCGGTCGTCACGGCGGGCGGGGCGCTCGTCGCGGTCGTACGAGCGGGGGGCGCGGTCGTCGCGCTGGGGGCGGGCGTCGCGGTCCCAGCTGCGCGGGGCGCGGTCGTCGCGCTGCGGGCGGGCGTCGCGGTCGTAGCCGCGCGGGGCGCGGTCGTCGCGGCCGCCACGGTCGTCACGACCGCCGCGGTCGTCGCGAGCCGGGCGCTCCGAGCGCTCCCAGGGGCGGGTCGGGCGACCGTCGCGGCCGGCACGGGCTGCCTCGCGGCCGCCGTCCCGGCCGAAGCGGGGGGCGCCTCCGTCACGGCCACGCTCGCCGTTGCGGGCGTCGTGGTCGCGGGGGGCGAAGCGGCTGTTGCCGGTCTTCTCGCGGGGCTCCCAGTTGGGGCGGCCGCCGCCGGTGCGGGGGGCGTCGCCACGGCGCTCGGCGCGGGCGTCGCTGTTCCAGCGGTCCTTGCGGGCGGGGGCTCCGGCCTCGTCGGGGCGGTGGCCGCGGTGCTTGGGGCTCTTGGAGCCGCCGCCGCGGGGGCCGTCGTCGTTGCGGGCGCGCGAAGGCGTCTTGTCGTAGGGGGGCATGGTGGTTCTCTCCGGGCTTGCGCGGTGACGCGAGGTGATACCCGGGCAGCCTTTGGCCAGGACCGTTCACGTTCGTGAATTCATCTCGACGACATCCGTCGAGAATCCGGCCCACAAGACTGACAAACCCTCTATGCGTGATCGTCGCTGTGCTCAGCGCCCGATCGGTTCGCGCCACAGGCGCGGTGTCTTGAGCCGACCCACCTACGGTACCCGACGCCTCCCGCCCGCGGAACCCCCGCCTCCCCCGCCCCACCGCTGCACATGCCGACCATCCGCCCGCGCCGCGGCCCCTGGTACCCGGATCTCCCACTACTACAGCCCCCACGGTCGGGTTCTGCAGCCCGACCACGGCGACCCCTTCCAAATTTGAGAGTGATCCGACCTGCACGGCCGTCGCAGCCGCACGCCGCCGCCCGCCCCGAGCAGATCCCTCCCGCATTCCGAGCGCGGCCAGCCGCGCGGCCCTGTTCAGCGCTCCGCGCTCCGACCCCGTCACCGCAGGCCCCCGTCACCCCGCCNNGCACTCTCAAATTCGAGAGCGATACGACCCGAGCAGCCGCCACAGCCGCACGCCGCCGCCCGCACCGACCAGATCCTTCCCGCATTCCGAGCGCGGCCAGCCGCGCGGCCCTGCCCAGCGCTCCGCGCTCCGACAACGCCGCACAACCCGACCATCCGCACCCACCACGGCCCCTGGCACCCGGATCTTCCACTACTACAGCCGCGACGGTCGGGTTCTGCAGCTCGACCACGGCACCCTCCTCCGAATTCGAGAGCGATACGGNCCCGAGCAGCCGCCACAGCCGCACGCCGCCGCCCGCCCCGACCAGATCCCTCCCGCCTTCCGAGCGAGGCCCAAGGCGCGGCGCGCATCCCCCGTTGGCCCCCGCATGACGAAGGGCGACGCCCCACCTCGCGGTGACACGGCGCCCTCGGCACGACGAGCGACGAGCGACGAGCGACGAGCTACGCCGGCGACACCCCAGCAGCCTCGCGATCGCCCGCGGCACCCCCGGCACCCCCCGCGGCCTCCGCCGCCCGGTCGGCCCGACGCTCGCCGACCCGCTCGTAGAGGTAGTACATGACCGGCAACACGACCAGCGTCAGCACCGTCGACGACACCAGCCCGCCGATGACGACGATCGCGAGCGGCTGCGAGATGAACCCGCCGTGGCCCGTGATGCCGAGCGCCATCGGGGTCAGGGCGAAGATCGTCGCGGTCGCCGTCATGAGGATGGGCCGCAGACGTCGCGACGCCCCCTCGAGCAGCGCCTCGCGCACCCGGAGCCCCTTCTCGCGGTACTGGTTGACGAGGTCGATCAGCACGATCGCGTTCGTGACCACGATGCCCACCAGCATCAGCACGCCGATCAGCGACGCGACACCGAGCGGGATCCCCGAGGCGAGCTGCAGCAGGATCGCGCCGGTGGCCGCGAACGGGATCGACACCAGCAGGAGGAGCGGCTGCAGCAGGCTGCGGAAGGTCGCCACCATGACGATGTAGACGATCAGGATCGCGATCAGCACCGCGAGGCCGAGCTGCGAGAAGGCGTTGGCCTGGTCGGCCGTCGCCCCGCCGACCACCGCGTCGGCGCCGGCCGGCAGCGAGACGTCGGCGAGCGCGTCGGAGACCTCGGTGCCCGCGCTCGACAGGTCGTCACCCGAGGGCGTGATGGTGACCGTAGCGGTGCGGACCGCGTCCTTCGTCGTCACCGAGGTCGGCCCGGTGCTCTGGTCGACCGTCGCGACCGAGTCGAGACGGACGGGGCCCGTGGGGCTCGGCAGCTGGATCGCCCGGAGGTCGTCGAGCGTCGCCGGCGGCGTCGGGTCGAGCGTGTAGACGTCGACCGAGCTGTCGTCGATCTCGACCGAGCCGACGCGGAACGCCTGCACGGCCTGCGAGACGATGCCGCCGACGGCGACCTCGCTGAGGCCGATCCGGGCCGCCGCGTCGCGGTCGACGGTGACGCCGATGATCGGCTGGGCCGACTGCAGGTTCGAGCTCGCCTCGGCGGTGCCGGGGAGGTCCTGCACCTCGGCCAGCACGGCGTCGGTCGCGGTCTGCAGGGTGTCGGGGTCGGGCGCCGAGACGTCGACGGTGATGTCGTTGTTCGTGCCGAAGCCGCTCGAGGCCGCCAGCTCGATCGTGCCCGCGTCGCTGACGCCGTCGAGCTGCGAGCGGACGTCGGCCTGGAGGGCCTCCTGGTCGGCGTCCTCGTCGGTCGTGATCGAGTACGTCACCGTGCTGTCGCCGCTGCCGCCGAAGAAGCTCGCGATCGAGGTGCCGCTCGAGCCGATGGTCAGCTGGACGGTGTCGATGCCGTCGACGCCCTCGAGCACGTCCTCGACCTGCGTCGCCGCGGTCGAGAGGGTGTCGAGGCTCGACGCCGGCGCGAGGGTCTGCGTCACCGTGAAGGTGTTCTGCCCGCTCGACCCCAGGAAGTTCGTCTTCATCAGCGGGATGACGGCGCCCGTCCCGACCAGCACGAGCGCCGCCGCGACGAGGGTGACGACGGGGCGACGCAGCGTCCCGCGCAGCACCGGCACGTAGACGCGGCGCAGACGGTCGAGCGGCGTCGGGTCCGTGGGGTCGGAGGCGGCCGTGGTGAGCGGCTCCCGCGAGCCGACCCGCGCCTCCGCGCCGACGCCGTCACCCGCACCCGCACCAGCCCCACCAGCGTGCTTGTGCGCCTTCGGCGCCCGCAGGAACCAGTACGCCAGCACCGGCACGATCGTCAGCGCCACGAACAGCGAGGCGATGAGCGCGATCGTCACCGTCAGCGCGAACGGCCGGAACAGCTCGCCCGTGATGTTGCCGACGAACGCCAGCGGCAGGAACACCACGACGGTCGTGACGGTCGACGCCGTGATGGCACCGGCGACCTCGCGGACGCCCACCGAGATGGCCTGCAGCCGGTCCGTGCCCGCCGTCAGGTGCCGCTTGATGTTCTCGATCACGACGATCGAGTCGTCGACGACGCGGCCGATCGCGATCGTCAGCGCCCCGAGCGTGAGGATGTTGAGCGTGTAGCCCGCCGCCTGCAGCCCGATGAAGGTGATCAGCACGCTGGTGGGGATGCTGATCGCGGTGACGATCGTCGACCGCACCGAGAGCAGGAAGACGAGGATGACGACGACCGCGAACGCCAGGCCGAGCAGGCCCTCGGTCGCGAGGCTGTCGATCGACTGCTGGATGAAGGGCGCCTGGTCGAAGACGACGGTCAGCTCGACGCCGTCGCCGAGGTCGGTGGCGAGGCCCGGGATGGCGTCGCGGACGATCTCGGAGACGTCGACGGTGTTCGCGTCGAGGGTCTTCGTGACCGCCACGGTCAGGGCGTCCTGCCCGTTCACGCGGCTGATCGAGGTGACGGGCGCGCTGGTCAGCTGCACGTCGGCGACGTCGCCGATCGTGACGAGCGAGGTGCCCGACCCGCCGAGCAGCGGCAGGGCCGCGATCTGGTCGGTGCTCGTGATGCGCTCGCCGGCCTGGATCGAGAGGGTCTGGCCGTTCTCGGTGATCGTGCCGCCGGGGATCAGCGTGCCGTTCGCGTCGAGGGCGTCCTGGAAGGCCTGGGCGGTGAGGCCCGCCGCGGCGAGCGCCGTCTGGTCGGGCGTGATGGTGACGCGCTGGCCCGCGTCGCCGTAGATCGACGCCTCGCGCACGCCGTCGAGCTTCTGCAGGTCGGGCACGGTCGTGGTGGTGAGGCGGTCGACGAGGGTCTGCGCGTCGGCCTGGTCGTAGCCGGTGACCGCGATCTGGATCACCGGGAGGTCGTCGAGGCTGCCCGTGACGACCTGCGTGTCGACCGAGTCGGGCAGCGAGAGCCGGTTGATCGCCGACTGGATCTTCTGCTCGGCGGAGTTCAGGTCGGTGCCGTAGGTGAACTCGGCCGACACCGTGCTCTGCGAGGTGCTCGACGTGGCCGTCGTGCCCTCGAGGCCGGGGATGATCTGCACGGCCTGCTCGATCGGCGTCGACACGTCGTCGTTGACGACCTCGGGGGTCGCGCCGGGGTACGAGCTGACGATGGCGATCTGCGGGAACTGCACGCTCGGCGCGAGCTCCTGCTTGAGGCTCGTCAGGGCGATGCCGCCGAAGACCGCGACCACGATGGTGACGAGGGCGATCAGGGCGCGGTTGCGCAGGCTGAAGACGGAGAGGAG
The DNA here is from genome assembly GCF_001423665.1 of Frigoribacterium sp. Leaf164. Taxonomy (NCBI): domain Bacteria; kingdom Bacillati; phylum Actinomycetota; class Actinomycetes; order Micrococcales; family Microbacteriaceae; genus Frigoribacterium; species Frigoribacterium sp. Leaf164. Next base: position 36,815 of record NZ_LMOX01000001.1, on the reverse strand, counting down.
GTGCACGGGGCTCCCGGAGACGTGGCTGGTGAAGGCCGGTGAGGAGGACGTGCACGTCGTGCACCCCTCCATTGTCGTCAGTCTCTCTGGGAACGCGGCTACACGACCTCCGCCATCACCGCCCCGCGGGGCACCTGCACGCCGTCGATCCCCTCCCACGCCGCCGCGAGCGCCGCGAGGGCCCGGTCGGTCTCGTCGTCGGGGTACGAGAACGGCACGCGGAGGAACCTCTCGAAGGCGCCGTCGACGCCGAACATCGGCCCCGCGGCGAGCAGCAGCCCCTGCTGCCGGGCCGCGAAGGTGAGCTGTGAGCTGACGGGCGCCCCGAGGGCGACCCAGGTCGTGAGCCCGCCGGCCGGCGACGGCACCTGCCACCCGGGGAAGGCGGAGCGCAGCCCGGCCACGACGCGGTCGCGACCCCGTCTCAGCTGGCCGGCCCGCGCCTCCAGGATCCCCTCCATGTCGCCGAGCAGGTCGGCGACGATCAGCTGCTCGAGCACCGGGGTGCCGAGGTCGCCCGCCGACCGTGCGCGCACCAGGCGGTCGACGAGGGGGCGCTCGGCGCGGATCCAGCCGATCCGCAGCCCGCCCCAGAGCGACTTGCCCGCCGAGCCGATCAGCACGGCGGGCCCGTAGGCCGCCATCGGCAACGGCGAGGAGGCGCGGTGCCCGCCCCCGAGGGAGCCCCCGCCGAGCGGGCCCACACCGAGCGGCCCCCCGATCCGCAGCTCCGCCATCGTCTCGTCCGCGACGACGACCGTCCCCTCGTCCGCCGCGGCCTCGAGCACGCGGACGCGCTGATCGGCCGGCATGGTGGCCCCGGTCGGGTTGTGGAAGTCGGGCATGAGGTAGGCGATCGTCGGGCTGGTGCGCCGGAGCGTCTGCAGCAGGGCCGACTCGTCCCACCCGTCGCGCACGGTCACGCTGACGGGGGCGAGCCGCGCGCCCGCGCCGCGCAGCGCCTCGAACGCGTGCGGGTAGCCCGGCGCCTCGACGACCGCGCGGTCGCCCCGGCCGACGAGCACGCGCGCGAGCAGGGCGATGGCGTGCTGCGCCCCCAGGGTGACGACGATCTGCTCGGCATCGGTCGGCAGGCCGCGGGCCCGGTAGCGCTCGGCGATCGCCTCGCGCAGCACCGGGCGGCCGACGGTGTCGTAGCCGCTGTCGGCGAGGTAGCCGCCGATGCTCGCGGCGGCGCGCTGGGCCGCCTCGGCGATGCCGTCGACGGCGGGCAGCGCGGCCTTGGTGAGGTCGAGCAGCCCGGCCGACGACGAGGCGCGCGGCAGGCTCGTCCGGGCCGGCAGCCGGACGGTGCTGCCGCTGCCGCGCACGCTCTGCACGTGCCCGGTCTCGCGCAGCGACGCGTACGCGGCGGCGACGGTGGTGCGGCTGACCCCGAGGTGGGCCGACAGGTCGCGCTCGCTCGGCAGGCGCGTGCCGACGGGCAGCCGCCCGTCCACGACCAGCAGCCGGACGCGGTCCGCCAGGGCGGCGTAGCCGGGAGCCGAGGAGGCGCGCCACGAGTCGAGCAGGGAGCCGAGGGCCCGCGACGAGACGGCTGGTCCGCTGGTGGTCACCGTGGTCATGCGGCCACACTAGGACGATTGGCACCTTGCGACCAGTCCACCTGACCGATTGGATCGTCGACGTGCCGTACCCCCGCCTCCCCCTGACCGCCCTCCGCCGCGGCGACCACCTCGAGCGCCTCGCGCGCCTCGCCGTCGGCCTCGTGCTCTACGGGGTCGCCCTCGCGCTGATCGTCAGGGCCGGCATCGGGCTCGCCCCGTGGGACGTCCTGTCGACCGGCATCGTCGCGCAGACCGGCCTCTCGTACGGGGTGGTGGTCGTCGCGACCAGCGTGCTCGTGCTGCTGGCGTGGATCCCCCTGCGCCAGCGGGTCCGGTTCGGCACGGTCGCGAACACGATCACGATCGGCCCGGTCGCCGACGTCGTGCTCCGGGTGCTGCCCGAGCAGACGGCGTGGTGGGCCCAGGGCCTCACCTTCGCGCTCGGCCTCGCCCTGCTCGCCGTGGCGAGCGGCCTCTACATCAGCGCCGACCACGGGCCCGGGCCGCGCGACGGCCTCATGCTCGGCCTCAACCGACGGCTGGGCTGGCGGATCGGCGTCGCGCGCACGGCGATCGAGGTGACGGTGCTCGCGATCGGCTGGCTCCTCGGCGGCCAGGTCGGGATCGGCACGGCCCTCGAGGCGCTGCTGATCGGCCCGATGGTCGCCGTGACCATCCCCGCGCTGGCCCGACGCCGCCCGGCGGCCGAGACCCCGGGCGCGCCGCCCGCCGCGACGCCCGCCGAGCCCTCCCCCGGGGCGCCGACCCGCGACTCCTCGACGCCTGTCGCCGACCTGCCGGAGGCGCGCCTCCCCTGAGCCCGGAGCCCCCGGTACGAGACTGTTCGGAGCCCGCCCGACGGATCGGGAATGAACGCCGCCACCCCCGAGTTGACAGTCCCTCGCCGCGGAGTAGAGTCGCCGCTCGTGACTGACGACGTCCGGTCGCCGAAGCGGTGGCTGATCGGCGAACCCCTCCCCTCCGAGAAGCTCGAGGGGCAGCTGCTGCCGAAGCACCTCGCGCTGCCGATCTTCGCCAGCGACCCGTTGAGCTCGGTGGCGTACGCGCCGCAGGAGCTCCTGATGATCCTGCTGATCGGCGGCCTCGGGTTCCTCACCCTCGCGCCGTGGGTCGCGGTCGCGGTCGTCGTGCTGCTGCTCGTGGTCGTCGCGTCGTACCGCCAGCTGATCAAGGCCTACCCGTCGGGAGGCGGCGACTACGAGGTCGCCCACCGCAACCTCGGCGAGAAGGCCGGCCTCGTCGTGGCCTCCGCGCTCCTGGTCGACTACGTCATGACGGTCGCCGTGTCGGTGGCCTCCGGCGTCGACAACATCATCTCGGCAGTGCCCGAGCTGGCGCCGATCCGGGTCGAGCTGGCGGTCTTCTTCGTCATCGTGCTTGCCGCGGTGAACCTGCGGGGAGTCCGCGAGTCGAGCAAGGCGTTCGCCGTGCCGACCTACCTCTTCGTGTCGAGCGTGTTCGTGATGATCGTGATCGCCCTGGTGCGCACGGCCCTCGGCGACCCGCCCGTGGCCGAGAGCGCCGAGTACACGGTGCAGGCCGACCAGCTGACGCAGGCGGCGTTCATCCTCCTGCTGCTCCGGGCGTTCTCGAGCGGCTGCTCGGCGCTGACCGGCGTCGAGGCGATCGCCAACGGCGTGCCGGCCTTCCGTCGCCCCAAGGTGCAGAACGCCCAGAAGACGCTCGTGCTCATGGGCGGCATCGCCATCGTGCTGTTCGCCGGCCTCGTCGCCGTCGCGCTGATCGCGAAGGTGCACTACGCCGAGGACGCCTGCGACCTGCAGGGCTTCGTCGACTGCGAGGGCACGCCGCAGCGCAGCCTCATCGCGCAGATCGCGAGCGCCGTGTTCGGCGGCTCGCTGTTCGGCATCCCGTTCTACCTGATCCAGGCGTGCACCGCGGCGGTGCTGCTGCTCGCGGCCAACACGGCGTTCAACGGGTTCCCGCTGCTCGGCTCGATCCTCGCCCGCGACCAGTACGCGCCGAAGGCGCTCAACACGCGCGGCGACCGCCTGATCTACTCGAACGGCGTCATCGTGCTCGCCCTGGTGGCCTGCGCCATCCTGCTCGTGTACCAGGCCAGCGTCACAGGCCTGATCCAGCTCTACATCATCGGCGTCTTCGTGTCGTTCACGCTCGGACAGACCGGCATGGTCGTGCACTGGACCCGCATGCTGCGCGAGGGCTGCGCCGACCGCGGCGCCGTCTACCGGGCCCGCGGCATCAACGCCTTCGGGGCGCTGCTCACGGCCTCGGTGCTGATCGTCGTGACGGTGACGAAGTTCACGCACGGCGCCTGGCTGGTCTTCGTCATCATGCCGATCCTGTTCACGCTGATGCTCGGGGTGAACCGCTACTACCGCGACGTGCTGGTCGAGATCGAGCCCGACGCGACCACTCAGTTCGGCTCGCACGGCGACCACGCCATCGTGCTGGTCGGCACGATGCAGAAGCCCGTGCTCAAGGCCCTCGACTACGCCATCGCGGCGCGGCACGAGTCGCTCGAGGCGATCCACGTCGGCATCGACGACGACTCGACCGCGCGGCTGCAGCGGCAGTGGGCGGAGCAGAACATCGAGGTGCCGCTGCGCATCGTGCCGTCGCCGTACCGCGACATCAGCATGCCGCTGATCAAGTACATCAAGGCACACCGCGAGGAGCACGGCAGCGAGGTCGTGACCGTCTACACGCCGATCTACATCGTCGGCCACTGGTGGGAGGCGGCGCTGCACAACCACAAGAGCCGGCGCATCCGCCAGAAGCTCATGCTCGTGCACGGCGTCACCATCTCGCTGGTGCCGTGGCTGCTCGACTCGTCCGAGGTGCTCTACGGCCGTCGCTCGCGGCCGGTGCCCGGGCAGGACCGTCGCGGCGAGCCCATCCGCCCCCTGCCGCGCAAGCCGCTGGGGCCGGTGAGCGCCGCCGAGGGCCAGGGCGCCGGAGGCGCGGGTCCGGCCGGCCGGGCCGGCGCGGCCGTCGAGGGCGGTGCCGTCGGCCTCGGGCTGGCCGAGCCGCTGACGACCGACACCGGGTCCGTCCGCACTCCCGCGTCGCCCCACGGTGCCGCGGGGGCCGGCTCGACCGGCGCCCCTGCGGGCAAGGGCAAGGGCTCGCGGAGCGCCGCCGCCAAGGCCGCGCGCAAGGCGCGCTCCACCGCGCGCAACAGCCCCGGCGGCTCCGCCTCCCGCCGCAAGCGCTAGCGGCCGCGGGCGGCACCGCAGCGCCCTCCCTCCCCCACCTCCCTGGGGCGCCGCCCCGCGCCTCCCCCGGTCGCTCCTGTGGCACATGCCGACCGCGGGCCCTGCAACACCGGGAAATTCAGGTACCAGAGCGCCCGGTCCAGCCCGATGGTCGGCATCTCCGCCCCCGCGCCGCGGAACTTCGTGATCCGAGAGTGATCGGCGGTCAACGCACCAGCGTTCCGCACATCTGCGGCCGTCCGGCGCGGATCCCACTCGGATCGGGGCCAGAGGGAGGCACGGGGCACGCCCCCGGCACCCGCCCGCGTCGTCAGTCCCCTAGCGCCACACCGTCCGCGGCCGCAGCAGCCGGTGACGATCCGCAGCCCCGCCGGCAGCCCCGCCCGCCTCACCACCGGACTCGCCGTCGAGCAGCAGCTGCAGGGCGGCCGACGCGACCTCCTCGAGGGGCTGCTGCACGCTTGAGAAGCCGAGGGCGGCCGCCACCGGGGTGTCGTCGTAGCCGACGACGCGCACGCCGGGGCCGACGACCGTCGACGCCCCGAGCGCGAGGGTGTCGCTGGCGCACACGACGGCGTCGAGGCCGCCGCCCTCGAGCAGCCCGTGCACCGCCGCGGCCGCGACCGACACGGAGTCCTCCAGGTGCAGGTCGAGCGCGTCGAGGGCCTCCGGCGAGAGCCCCGACCCCGCCGCCATCGCCTCGCGCCAGCCGCGCCTCCGGTCGTTGCCCGCCCCCGACTCGGCGGGCCAGCCCACGAAGGCGATGCGCCGCGCGCCGTCGTCGAGCAGCGACCGGGTCGCCGACGCGATGCCGTGGCGTCCGTCGACGTCGACCCAGCGGTGTCGGGGGTCGTCGACGTCGTCGAGCCCCCAGGGGCGGCCGAAGGTGACGAACTCGGCGCCGGCCGCGATCAGCCACTCGGTGCGGGGGTCGTCGAACGAGGTCGAGGTGAGCACGAACCCGTCGACGTCCGCCCCGTCGAGCAGCCGGCCGAACTGGGCGATCTCGTCGGCGGGGCTCGCGGCCGTGTAGAGCAGGATCCGGTAGCCGCGCCGGTCGGCCTGCTCCGTCACCGCGTGCAGGAACCTGTCGAGCACGGCGCCCGAGATGCCGTTCTGCACCGGGTCGAGGCGGACGCCGATGGTGGAGCTCTTCCGCGTGCGCAGCCGACGGGCCGAGGCGTGCGGGCGGTAGCCGAGGTCGGCGATGGCCTTCTCGACCCGGCCGCGGGTGTCGGGGCGCACGACGGCGGGGGCGTTCAGCACGTTCGACACGGTCTGTCGCGAGACGCCGGCCGCCTCGGCCACGTCGCTGACCGTGGGGAGTCGCGGTGTCGGCACCGAGGGCACGCCCACCTCCGCTCCCGGCCCGCCCCGCTGACCGGCCTGCCGTCACGCTACCCCAGCGGGTCGTCCGCCCCGCGCGGTCGTGCTTGACAGCCGCGAGGGCGGCTGCCTACTCTGACGTCACCGATTTGATCGATCAAATATGAACGATCAAGACAGCACCCCGACCGCACCACCTCGCAACGACGCGACGAGAGGCCCCTCATGCAACGACGCACCGCCCGGCTGGCAGCAGCCGCCGCACTCACCACGATCTCCGTGCTCGGGCTCACCGCCTGCGGCGGCTCCGGCTTCAGCGACACCTCCGACGGGGCCGGCGCCTCCGGCGAGCTGACCTCGAGCGACGACGCCCTCAGCGTGCTCATCGCCGCCAGCGGCGACGCCGAGGCGACCGCCGTCACCGATGCGGTGGCCGCCTGGTCGTCCGAGTCGGGCACCGGTGCTGAGGTGAGCGTCGCCTCCGACCTGCCCCAGCAGCTGAGCCAGGGCTTCGCCTCCGGCGAGCCGGCCGACGTGTTCTACCTCTCCACCGACGCCCTCGCGGGCTTCGCGGGCAACGGCAGCCTGCTGGCCTACGGCGACCGGCTCAGCAACGCCGACGACTTCTACCCCGCCCTCGTCGACAGCTTCACCGTCGACGACCAGTTCTACTGCGCCCCGAAGGACTTCTCGACCCTCGGCCTGATCATCAACGACGACATGTGGGCCGAGGCCGGCCTCACCGACGCCGACGTGCCCACCGACTGGGACGGCCTGCGCGAGGTCGCCGCCGAGCTCACCACGGCCGACCACGTCGGTCTGGCGTTCAGCCCCGAGTACGCCCGCGTCGGCGCCTTCATGGCGCAGGCCGGCGGCACCGTGACGAACGCGGAGGGCACCGAGGCGACCCTCGACTCCGACGAGAACGTCGAGGCGCTCACCTACGTGCAGGAGCTCCTCGCGAGCGGCGACGCCGCCTACTCGAGCGACCTCGGCGCGGGCTGGGGCGGCGAGGCCTTCGGCACGGGCGCCGCGGCGATGACCATCGAAGGCAACTGGATCGCCGGCGCGATGAGCGCCGACTACCCCGACGTCTCGTACCGGGTGGACGAGCTGCCCGCCGGCCCCGGCGGCCAAGGCACCCTCCAGTTCACGAACTGCTGGGGCATCGCCGCCGACAGCCCCAACCAGGAGGCGGCGGTCGCGCTGGTCGAGCAGCTCACGGGCACCGACCAGCAGCTGGCCTTCGCCGACGCCTTCGGCGTGATGCCGTCGATCGAGTCCGCCGCCGAGGAGTGGAAGTCCGCGAACCCCGACGAGGCCGCCTTCCTCGACTCCGTCGAGTTCGCCCAGGGCGTCCCGACGCAGGACGGCTCCGCCGCGGTGATCGCCGACTTCAACTCGCAGCTCGCGGGGCTCGAGGACGGCGACCCGACGACGATCCTCGAGTCCGCGCAGCAGAACTTCGCCGCGATCCTCGACTAGGCGCCGACCATGACCGCCGTCGTCACGAAGCCCCCGCGTCGCCGCAGCGCCGCGACGCGGGGGGAGAGCCTCTCTGGCTGGCTGTTCGTCGCCCCGATCCTGGTGATCCTGGGCCTGTTCCTCGCCGTCCCGGTGCTCATGGCCCTCTGGGTCAGCGTCTCCGACTGGACGGGCCGGGGGTCCCCCTTCGCCGCCGGCGTCGGATTCGTCGGGCTCGACAACTACCGTGAGCTCCTCTCGGGCGGCGGCCTCGCCGAGCGCGACTTCGGCATCAGCCTCCGCAACAACGCCTGGTACGTGCTGCTCGTGGTGCCGATCCAGACGGCGGTCTCGCTGCTGCTGGCGGTGCTGGTGAACCGGCAGGTGCTGCGCGGGCGCGGCTTCTTCCGCACCGCCTTCTACTTCCCGTCCGTGACCAGCTCCGTCGCGATCACCGTCCTCTGGCTCTTCCTGTTCTCGCAGAGCGGGGCGGTCAACAAGGCGCTGTCGTTCGTCGGCGTCACCGGCCCTGCCTGGTTCAACGACGCGAGCGGGGTGCTCCACAACCTGCTCGGGCTCGTCGGCGTGACCCGCCCGCCGGCCTTCCTCGCCGAGCACACCGCCCTCGGCGTGACCCTCTGGGACTGGCTCGCCGGCCCCTCCGTCGCCATGTCGGCCTTCATCCTCATGGCCGTCTTCACGACCAGCGGCACGTTCATGCTCCTCTTCCTCGCGGCGCTGCAGAACCTCGGCGGCGACGTGCAGGAAGCCGCGATGATGGACGGCGCGAACGGCTGGCAGCGCTTCTGGAGCATCACCCTCCCGCAGCTCCACCCCACGCTCTTCACCGTGCTGACCCTCGGCCTCATCGGCACCTGGCAGGTCTTCGACCAGATCTACACGGGCACGCAGGGCGGGCCGCAGAAGACGACCCTCACGCCGGCGTACCTCTCGTACACCTCGGCCTTCAGCGACCAGGAGTGGGGCCGCGGCGCCGCCATCGCCTTCGTGCTCTTCGTCATCATCGTCGCGCTGACGATCCTCCAGCGCATCGTGCTCCGCGAGCGCGCCGTCTCGAGGCGCCGCACGGCGCTCTACACGACAGGAGCCGGACGATGACCGCGACGCTGCCCCGCGAGGGCGCGACCCCCACGCCCTCCCCCCTCGCCGCGCCTCCCGCCGCTCCCCGCCCCGCGGGCCGGCCTCGGCGCAGCTCCGCCCGGGTGGCCGGCACCTCGGTGCTCTACGCGGTGCTGATCGTGATCGCGGTGATCTACATCGCACCGTTCCTCATCAACGTCGCGACGTCGTTCAAGACCGACCCCGAGGCCGCGTCCGACCCGCTCTCGCTCATCCCGGCCACGGCGACCACGGCGGCGTACCGGCAGCTGTTCCTCAACAGCGACTTCCCGACCTGGTTCGCCAACTCGGCCGTCGTCACGGTGTTCGTGACGGCCGGGCGCGTGTTCTTCAACTCGCTCGCGGGCTACGCCCTGGCGCGGCTGCAGTTCCGGGGCAGGGACCTCATCTTCGTGCTGCTCGTCGGCGTGATGGCCGTGCCGACCGTGGTGCTGCTCATCCCGAAGTTCCTCGTCATCAACCAGCTCGGCATGTACGACTCGTACTCGGGCATGATCGTGCCGCTGCTGACCGACGCGGCGGGCGTCTTCATCATGAAGAACTTCTTCGAGTCGATCCCCCGCAGCGTCGAGGAGCAGGCGCGCATCGACGGCGCCGGCACCTTCCGGGTGTTCTGGTCGATCGTGCTGCCGATGGCGCGGCCGGCCCTCGTGACGATCGTCATCCTGTCGTTCCAGGGCTCGTGGAACGAGCTCTCGCACTTCATCGTCTCGACCCAGTCCCCCCAGCTGACCACCCTCACCAAGGGCGTCGCGAGCCTCGCCTCCGGGCAGCTCAGCCAGGGGTCGCAGTACCCGATCAAGCTGGCCGCCGCGGCGATCATGACCGTGCCCGTCGCGCTCGTGTTCTTCGTCTTCCAGCGCCGCATCATGAACGCCAGCGACGGCGCGGTGAAGGAGTGAGCCCCACCGGCCCCCTCCCCACGCCCGCCCTGACCCCCGGAGCACCGACATGACCGAGACCGCCGCCCGCCCCCGCCCCGCCGACCAGCGCGACGGCGTCGACGACCAGGCCAGCACCGAGCGCCACGGCCTCCAGCCCTTCCTCGCCGCCGAGACCGTCGTGCTCCGCGCCCCGGCGCAGGCCTGGTCGTCCGACGACGGCACGATGGGCCGGGCCGCGGTGCACGGCTTCTACCTCGGCGACGTGCGCCTCGTCGACGAGCTGACGCTGACGGTCGACGGGCGCGTGCCCGAGACCGTCGCGACGGTCGCCGTCGACGCGTCGACGCTGCGGGTCGAGTCGCTGCTGCGCGGCGTCGACGACCGCGGGGCCGACCCCGGAGTCCGCCTGTCGGTGCTGCGCTCGGTCGACGTGGGCGGCATGCGTGACCGGCTGACCGTGACGTCGCGGCTCGACCGCGAGCTGACGCTGACCGTCGCGCTCGCGCTGCGGCCCGACGCGGCCCCCCTCGAGCTGGTCAAGGCCGGGCTGCCGGGCGGGCGCCCCGACGACGTGACGGTCGCGGGCGACGGCGCCCGCGCCTCCTGGACCTCCGACGGCGTCGCCGTCTCCCTCGACGCGGCCGGCGTCGACGGCGGTGCCGGAGGCGCGGTGCAGCACGACGGCACCCGTCTCGTGGCCACGTGGCGGCTGGTGGTGCCGCCCCGGGCCTCGGCCTCGGTCGCCCTCGCCCTCACCGCGTCGCGCCCCTCCCCCGTCGTCGCCGGCGTCGTGGGCCCGCTCGCCTGGGCCGCGCCCGACCCGGCGCCGCGCGATGACCGGCTGGCTCGCTGGCTCGACCGGGCGCACGACGACCTCGCGGCGCTGCGCCTCACGACGGCCGACGAGCCGGGCGACGTCTTCTACGCGGCCGGGGCGCCGTGGTTCTTCACCCTGTTCGGCCGCGACTCGATCTGGGCGGCCCGCTTCACGCTGCCCCTCGACCGCACCGTGGCGGCGGGCACGCTTCGGGCCCTCGCGCGCCTGCAGGGCACCGCCTCCGTGCCCGACACCGCCGAGCAGCCGGGCAAGGTGATGCACGAGCTGCGGCAGCAGACCCTCACCATCCCCGGCGAGGGGGTGAGCCTCCCCCCGCTCTACTACGGCACGGTCGACGCGACTCCGCTCTGGGTCTGCCTGCTGCACGACGCGTGGCGCTGGGGCCTGCCCGACGCCGAGGTCGAGGCGCTGCTGCCCGCGGCGGAGGCGGCCCTCGCCTGGATGCGCGACAGCGGCGACAGCGACAGCGACGGGCTGCTCGAGTACGTCGACGAGACGGGGCACGGCCTCGCCAACCAGGGCTGGAAGGACAGCGGCGACAGCGTCCAGTGGCGCGACGGCCGCCTGGCCGAGGGGCCGATCGCGCTCTGCGAGGTCCAGGCGTACGCCTACGAGGCGGCGACCCACGGCGCCGACCTGCTCGACCACTTCGGCCGCGAGGGGGGCGCCGCGTGGCGGGCGTGGGCGGCGCGCCTGCGCGACAGGTTCCGCGACTCCTTCTGGGTCTCCGACGCGGCCGGGGCCTACCCGGCGATCGCGCTCGACGCGGCGAAGCGGCCGGTCGACACCGTCACTAGCAACCTCGGCCACCTGCTGGGCACGGGCCTGCTCGACGAGCACGAGGAGGCGCTGGTCGCCGCCCGGCTCGTCTCGCCCGAGCTGGCGGCCGGCTTCGGCCTCCGCACCCTGTCGAGCGACGCCGCGGGCTTCTGGCCCCTGAGCTACCACGGGGGCAGCGTGTGGACGCACGACACTGCCGTCGCGGTCTCAGGCCTCGCGCGCGCGGGCTTCGACGACGAGGCGCGCTCCCTCGCCGAGGGCCTGCTCGCGGCGGCGCCGTCGTTCGACCACCGCATGCCCGAGCTGCACTCCGGCGACGACCGCGGCGAGGTGCCGTCGCCGGTGCCGTACCCGGCGTCGTGCCGTCCGCAGGCGTGGTCCGCGGCCGCCGCCGTCGCGGTCTGGGCGGCCACCCACGACGTCGCGCCGCCCCACTGACGACCGCCCCCGCGCCCCCGGCACAGCACCCGCTCGGGGGGACGGGGGCGGCGGGGCCCCGTGATAAGATCGTGTCCAGTTTTGCAACTGTCATCTGTCGGCTGTACCCGGTTCGTCCGACACCGTTTCCGGGCCGAGAGCAGAGGGGGTCACGCATGGGGCGCGGCCGTCAGAAAGCCAAGCACACCAAGGTCGCCAGAGAGCTGAAGTACTTCAGCCCTGACACCAACTACGGTGCGCTCGAGAAAGAACTCGCCACGAAGAGCGACTCGGGCGACGAGTACGTCGACAAGTGGGCCGACGACTTCGTCGACGACGAGTACGACGCTGGCCACGAGCACGACAAGAGCGCCTGAGCCGACGGCTCACGAGCGCGATCCGAGACGACGGGGCTGACCGGCATGGCTCTCACCTGGGAACAAGTGGTGGTCGACTCGAGCGACCCCGCCGCCCTCGCCGCCTGGTGGGCTGAGGCCCTCGGCTGGGTGGTCGTCTCGACGGGCGACGACGAGCCCGAGATCCGGCCCGCGCCCGACGTGCTGCCCGGCCTCCTGTTCGTGCACGTCGACGAGCCCAAGACCGTGAAAGACCGGCTGCACCTCGACTTCCGACCCGACAGCCGCGACGAGCAGGCCGCCGAGGTCGACCGTCTCATCGGGCTCGGGGCGACGCGCGTCGACGTCGGACAGGTCGACGCGTCGTGGGTCGTGCTCGCCGACCCCGAGGGCAACGAGTTCTGCGTCCTCTGACGAGCGCGGCAGAGCGGCACCGCTGACCAGCACCGCTGAGGAGCGGCCGAGCGGCGAGGGGCGTCGAGCGGCGACCCCCAGGTCGCGGCGATCAGCCGAGCGGCCCCCAGGTCGCGGCGATCAGCCGAGCGGCCCGCAGGCCGCGGCGTTCAGCCGAGCACCGACGCCTGACGGAACCGCGGCGGCCGATCGCCCCGTGGCGACGGGCCGACGACACGCGTCCGACCGATCAGCCGTGCCTAGCCGACGAACTGCGCGAGCACCGGCAGCAGCCCCACGGCGACGACGGCGACGAGCCCTGTCGCAGTGACGACGGCGACGCGGCGGCTGCTCCGGACCGGCGTGTAGCCAGGGCGACGAGCAGCGGAGGCGGCCGGCACCCGGGAGGCGCGGGTCGAGCGGGCGGGCAGGGCGTGCGGGTGCGTGGTCATGATCTGGTCGACTCCTTCGTCGTCCGTCCCGACGTCGTCGTCGGGTCGCGCCCCGGAGGGCGTGCGCTGATCCTACGGCGCGACGCCCGCCGCCGCACCCGCATCCTCGGCCGCCCTTTGAGATCGGCCACCGTCTCGCCACCTCGGCCACCCCGTCTCCCCCGACCGGCCCCGCCGACCCGCCCCGCGCCTCCTCGGGGCACATGCCGACCATCCGGCCGCCCGAGCCCTTCTGGTACCCGGATTCCTCCGTATTGCAGGCTTCCCGGTCGGCATTTACAGGAAAACGGAGTCGCGGCCAGCGAGCAGCGTCCCCCGAGTCGCGGCGAGCGAGCGGCGACCCCGACCCCGACCCCGCCCCGCCCCGCGCGACCTCAGCCGGCGTACGCCCCCACGAGGCGCACGGCCCCGCCGTCGACGCCCTTGGCGCCCTGCTCGAAGCCGCTGAGGTCGCGGGTCGACGTGGCGACGGTGCCGACCTGCCACGTCTCGACGCCGTCGGCCGCGAGGGCCGCGGTGACGGCGGCGGCGCGGTCGGCCGCGACGACGGCGATCATGCCGATGCCGAGGTTCCAGGTGCCCTCGCTCGACTCGAGCGTCGATCCGGCGAGCTCGCTGAGCACGCGGAAGACGGGCGCGGGCGACCAGGTGGTGCGGTCGACCTCCGTCCACGACCCGCGGGGCAGCACACGGGCGAGGTTCGCGGCGATGCCGCCGCCGGTGACGTGGCTGAGCGAGTGCACGGCCCCGGCGAGCGCCGGGTCGTCGAGCACGCGCAGCAGGGGCGCGGTGTAGAGGCGGGTGGGCTCGAGCAGGGCCTCGCCGAGGGTGCCCGAGAGCTCGTCGACGCTGTCGGTGTAGCCGAGGTCGCGCGAGGCGAGGATGTGCCGCACGAGCGAGAAGCCGTTCGAGTGCAGCCCCGACGACGCGAGGGCCAGCACGACGTCGCCGTCGACGACGAGGTGCTCGCCGAGCTGCGAGCCGGCCTCGACGACGCCCACCGCGGCGCCGGCGACGTCGTAGTCGTCGGGGCCGAGCAGGCCGGGGTGCTCGGCGGTCTCGCCGCCGACGAGGGCGGTGCCGGTCTCCGAGCAGGCGCGGGCGATGCCCTCGACGATCGACGCGATGCGGGCGGGCACGACGCGGCCGCAGGCGATGTAGTCGGTCATCACGAGGGGGCGGGCGCCGACGACGACGATGTCGTCGACGACCATGCCCACCAGGTCCTGCCCGATGGTGTCGTGCTTGTCGAGGGCCTGCGCGATGGCGACCTTCGTGCCGACGCCGTCGGTCGAGGTCGCGAGCAGCGGCCGGTCGTAGTCCTTGAGGAACGACACGTCGAACATCCCCGCGAAGCCGCCGACCCCGCCGACGACGCCGGGCCCGTGGGTGGCGCTGACGGCCGCCTTCATCAGCTCGACGGCACGGTCGCCCGCGGCGGTGTCGACCCCCGCCGCCGCGTAGGAGGCGCTGCTCGAGGGGGCAGGGGAGGTCACCATTCGTTCATCCGTTCGGTGTCGTGGCAGACTGACGCAGTAACCCCAACTCTACGGTCTGGAGCCAGATCCGCATGTGCGGCATCGTCGGTCTCGTCGCGCACGAGCCAGCAAATCAACTCGTCTACGACTCCCTCCTCCTGCTGCAGCACCGCGGCCAGGACAGCACCGGCATCGCGACCGCCGAGCGCGGCATCTTCCACGTGCACAAGACCAAGGGGCAGGTCCGCGAGGGCTTCCGCACGCGTGACATGCGGGCGCTGCTCGGCACGATGGGCCTCGGCCACGTCCGCTACGCCACGAAGGGCGCGGCGACGAACGAGCAGGAGGCGCAGCCGTTCTACGTGAACGCCCCCTACGGCATCGTCCTCGTGCACAACGGCAACCTCACGAACACGCGTGAGCTGACGAGCGAGCTCTTCCACGTCGACCGCCGGCACCTCAACACGAACAGCGACACCGAGCTGCTCGTCAACGTGCTCGCCCACGAGCTGCAGGAGCAGGTCAACGGCACCGACCTCGACCCCGAGCAGATCTTCGCCGCGGTCACCCGCGTGCACGACCGGGTGCAGGGCTCGTACGCCGCGATCGCGATGATCGCCGGCCACGGCCTGCTCGCCTTCCGCGACCCGTTCGGCATCCGACCGCTCGTGCTCGGCCGCCGGAAGGCCGCCGACGGGCAGCGCGACGAGTGGATCGTCGCGAGCGAGTCGCTCGTGCTCGAGTCGGGCGGCTACGAGATCGTCCGCGACGTCGCCCCGGGCGAGGCCGTGTTCGTCTCCCTCGACGGCGAGATGGTGTCGAAGCAGTGCCACGCGGCGCCCCGCCTGGTGCCCTGCTCGTTCGAGTACGTCTACCTGGCCCGGCCCGACTCCGTGATGAACGGCATCTCGGTCTACGACGCCCGCCTCCGCCTCGGCGACCGCCTGGCCGACACGATCGCGACCTACGCGCCGACCGGCGACATCGACGTGGTCATGCCCATCCCCGACTCGTCGCGGCCCGCCGCCATGCAGGTCGCCCGCAAGCTCGGCATCGAGTACCGCGAGGGCTTCTACAAGAACCGCTACGTGGGCCGCACCTTCATCATGCCGGGGCAGGCGGAGCGCAAGCGCTCGGTGCGCCAGAAGCTCAACGCGATGTCGAGCGAGTTCAAGGGCAAGAACATCCTCATCGTCGACGACTCCATCGTGCGCGGCACGACCTCGCGCGAGATCGTCGAGATGGCCCGCGCCGCCGGGGCGAACGAGGTCACCTTCACCTCCGCCGCGCCTCCGGTGCGCTACCCGCACGTCTACGGCATCAACATGCCGACCCGGCACGAGCTCATCGCCCACGACCGCAAGATCCCCGAGATCGCGCGCGAGCTCGGCGCCGACCACCTCATCTACCAGGAGGTGGAAGACATGCGCTCCGCCATCACCGAGGGCAGCGACGTCGTCGACCTCGAGATGAGCTGCTTCACCGGCGACTACGTCACCGGCTCGGTCACCCCCGAGTACCTGGCCTGGGTCGAGGCGAACCAGCTCAGCTGACCGTGAAGGAGGCGCGGGTCGGCCTGGGCGGTCGCGCCTCCCCCACGAGACGGTGGCCGACCCGCGCCGTCGTCAATAGGCTCGTCGCATGAGCGACCTCGGCTCCCCCGTGCCCCCCGACGACACCGCGACCGTGCGCCCGCCCGCGGTGCCCGAGAAGGCCCCGGCCCCCGGCGCCGCCCCGGCCGCGGCGCCGGCCCTCCGCATCGCCGGCCTCCGCAAGGCGTTCGGCCCCAAGGTGGCCGTCGACGGCCTCGACCTCACGGTGCCGCTCGGTTCCTTCTACGGGCTCGTCGGCCCGAACGGCGCCGGCAAGACGACCACCCTGTCGATGGCGACCGGCCTGCTGCGCCCCGACGCCGGAACGATCGAGGTGCTCGGCACCGACGTGTGGAGCGACCCCGTCCGCGCCAAGTCGCTCGTCGGCGTCCTGAGCGACGGCGTGGCCCTCTTCGACCGGCTGACCGGCGAGCAGCTCGTGACGTACCACGGCCTCCTCAACGGGATGGACCGCGCGACGACCGCCCTCCGCGTCGGCGACCTGCTCGACCTCCTCGACCTCCGCGAGGCGGGCGGCACGCTCGTCGTCGACTACTCCGCGGGCATGACCAAGAAGGTGGCGCTGGCCTGCGCGCTCGTCCACGCCCCGCGCCTCCTCGTGCTCGACGAGCCGTTCGAGTCGGTCGACCCGGTCTCGGCGGCGAACATCCGCGACATCCTGCACGGCTACGTGGAGGGCGGCGGCACCGTCATCGTCTCGAGCCACTCGATGGACCTCGTGCAGCGCATGTGCGACCACGTCGCCGTCGTGTCGTCGGGACGCGTGCTCGCGGCGGGCACGACCGACGAGGTGCGCGCCGGTTCCAGCCTCGAAGACCGCTTCGTCGAGCTCGTCGGCGGCCGGCAGCACGCACAGGGGCCCTCGTGGTTGCGCACCTCCTGAGCCTCCGCTGGCGGGTGATGCTGAACGGGTTCCGTCGCAGCACCTGGCAGCTGATCGCCGCGATCATCGGGCTCCTGTACGGCCTCGGCATCCTCGCCCTCCTCGTCGGTGGGCTGTTCGCGCTGTCGTTCGCGCCCGAGACCTGGGCGTGGACGGTCGGGGTGCTCGGCGGCTCGGTCGCCGTGCTCGGCTGGGTCGTCGTGCCGCTGCTGCTGCGCGGCGTCGACCAGACGCTCGCGATCTCGAAGCTGCGGGCGTTCCCGCTGCCGGCCGACCGCCTCCTCGTGGCCCTGCTGGTGTGCGGGGTGCTCGGCGTGCCGGGGCTCGTCACCCTCGTCGCCGGTGTCGCGACCGGGCTGAGCTGGTGGCAGCACCCGCTGTCGCTGCTCACCGCCGTCGTCTGCGGCGTCGTCGGGGTGCTCACCTGCATCGCCGCGTCGCGAGCGCTCGAGTCGCTGACCAGCTCGCTCGGCGCCCACCGGCGCTACCGCGAGGTGATGGGCGTGCTCGTCTTCGTGCCGCTCATCCTCGCCGGGCCCCTGATCGTGCTGGCGGGCACGGGCCTCTCGAGCCTGCGCGACGACCTGCCGAAGATCGCCGGGGTCCTCTCGTTCACGCCCCTCGGGGCCGTCTGGTCGGTGCCGGGAGACCTCGCCCTGGGCCGCCCCGGGGAGGCGGGGGTCAAGGCCCTGATCGCCCTCGCCACCCTGGCCGTGCTGCTGCTGCTCTGGCGCGTCGGGCTGCGGGCCGCGTTGGTCTCGTCGCCGGGCGCGGCCGCCTCGGGTCGCTCGAAGGGCCTCGGGCCGTTCCGCTGGTTCCCGGCGACGCCGACCGGCGCCGTCGCGGCCCGCACGGCCGTCTACTGGCTGCGCGACCCGCGCTACGGCGGCTCGCTCGTGATCGTGCCGCTGCTGCCGGTGCTCGCGGTGTTCCTCGCCGCGACGACGGGCAGCGACTGGCTGCTCTACGCGCTCGGCCCGGGCATCGCCGCCCTGCTCGCCGTGACCCTGTGCGCCGACGTGTCGTACGACGGCACCGCGTTCGCCGCGCACCTCTCCACCGGGGTCTCCGGCCGTGCCGACCGGGCGGGGCGCGTCATCACGCTCTCGCTCTTCGCGGTGCCCGTGGTGGTCGTCGCGACCCTCGTGCCCCTCGCCGTGCTCGGCGAGCTGACGAAGGCACCCGCCCTGCTCGGCATCGGCCTGGGCGTCATGCTCACCGGTTTCGGGGTCTCGAGCGTGGCGTCGACCCGCTTCCTGATGCCGGTGCCCGCGGCGGGCGAGAGCCCGTTCAAGTCGCCGCAGGGCGCCAGCCTGACGTCGGCGCTCGGCATGTACGCGGCGTGGGCGCTGTCGTTCGCGTTCGCGCTGCCCGAGATCGCGCTGGGGCTCGTCGCCCTGGCCCAGGGCAGCCTGCTGCTCGGGGTCGCGGCGCTGGTCGTGGGCCTGCTGCTCGGCGGGGTGCTCGTGGTGGTCGGCGTCGTGCGCGGCGGACGCTCGCTCGACGAGCGCGGGCCGGAGCTGCTCGCCCGGCTGCGGCGCGCCTCCGGCTCCTGATCCGCGGGGGGCTCTGCTCGAGACCCGGGGGCTCTACTCGAGCTCGCCCTCGACGGCGGGCTCGTCGGGAGCGTCGACGCTCTCGCGCTCGGCCCGCACCCGCTTGGCGCGGCGGATCGAGCTGCGGTCGGCGACGATCGCGACCGTGGCGCCGATCGCACCGCCGAAGGTCAGGCCCCACAGCGCGAAGTAGCCGTAGGTCGAGGCGATGCCCTCGCCCTCGTCGAACGGGAAGAGCGACGTGACGATCAACGAGACGACGACGCCCGCCATCGCGCCGACGATGAGGAAGACCGAGATCTTCGGCGCCCGCCGCACGCTGACCTCGTCGTGCGAGCGGTCGTCGACCACCGGGGCGTCGACCGCCGAGGCGTCGGCGTCGGGCTGCTGCGGGGAGTCGGGTGCGGTGGTCACGTCGGCCATTCTCCCAGAGCCGAGGTCGCGCGCACGCCCGGTGTCTCGGTGCCGAGCGGTCGTCAGCTCCGCGGCAGGCGGACCGGCACGTAGCCGGTGAGGTCGGCGCGGCTGCCCGAGGCCGAGACGAGGGCCTGGTCGACGGCCTCCTGCCAGGTGAGCGCACCGGTGGCGAGGCGGATGAAGGTGGCGGGGTCGGTCTCGACGACGTTGGGCGGGGTGCCGCGGGTGTGGCTGAGCCCCTCACGGAACTGCACCGCTCCCCAGGGCGGCACCCGCACCTCCACCGTGGCGCCGGGCTCGCCGTCGGCGAGCACCTGCAGCAGCCAGCGGACCGCGGTCGCGGTGACCACGCGGGAGGGCTGCGCGCCCTCGGCGAGCGCCGTCTGGGCCTCGCGCACGGCGGCCGCGCCGGTGCCGTCGTCGATCCTCGCCTTCGCCATGCGGCTCAACCTATACGGGCGGGCGCCGAGGGGCCCGGACGGCCCACTGGGTAGGATCGGCGCGTGCGAATCCTCGTCCTCGGCTCCGGTGCTCGCGAGCACGCCATCATCACCGCCCTGCTCCGTGAAGACGCGGGGCACGAGATCGTCGTCGCCCCCGGCAACGCCGGCATCGCCGAGCAGGTCGAGGTGGTGCACCTCGACCCGTCGAACGGTGCGGTCGTCACCGAGTACGCGCTCGAGAACGACGTCGAGCTCGTGGTCGTCGGCCCGGAGGCGCCGCTCGTCGCGGGCGTGGCCGACCCGCTCCGGTCGCGCGGCATCCCGGTCTTCGGCCCCGGCAAGGCGGCCGCCGCCCTCGAGGGCAGCAAGACCTTCGCCAAGCGCGTCATGGACGCCGCGGGCGTCCCCACCGGCCGGGCCACCCGGGTCGGCACCCTCGACGAGGCGGTCACGGTGCTCGACGAGTTCGGCGCCCCCTACGTCGTCAAGGCCGACGGGCTCGCCGCGGGCAAGGGCGTGCTCGTCACCTCCGACCGCGACGCCGCGGTCGAGCACGTCACCTACTGGCTGCAGCACGGCTCCGTGCTCGTCGAGGAGCACCTCGAGGGCCCGGAGGTCTCGCTCTTCTTCCTCAGCGACGGCCACACCGTCGTGCCGCTCAGCCCCGCGCAGGACTCGAAGCGCCTGCGCGACGGCGACGAGGGCCCGAACACGGGCGGCATGGGCGCGTACTCGCCGCTGCCCTGGCTCGCCGACCGCTTCGGCAGCGAGAAGGACTTCGTCGACGAGGTGCTCGACACCGTCGCGACGCCGACCGTGCGCCAGCTCGAGCACGAGGGGACGCCGTTCATCGGCCTGCTCTACGCCGGGCTCATCCTCACCGAGCAGGGCGTGCGGGTGATCGAGTTCAACGCGCGCTTCGGCGACCCCGAGACGCAGGTCGTGCTGCCCCGCCTCGTCACCCCGCTGAGCGGCCTGCTGCTCGCGGCGGCGACCGGGTCACTCGGCAACCACGAGGCTCCGCGCTTCGTGCCGACGCCCGCCGTCACCGTGGTGCTGGCGAGCGAGGGCTACCCCGAGGCCGTCGTCAGCGGGCGCGAGATCACCGGCCTCGACGACGCCCTGGCCGTCGCGGGGGTGCACGTGACGCACGCCGCGACCGCGCGGCTCGACGACCGGCTGATCGCCACCGGGGGGCGCGTGCTCAGCGTCGTCGCCGAGGGGAAGGACTTCGAGGAGGCGCGGGGCCGGGTCTACGAGGCCGTCTCGCGCATCCGGCTCGAGGGCTCGCAGCACCGCACCGACATCGCCGCGCGGGTCGCGGGCGGCGCCCGATGAGCGCGCTCGACCTGCCCGGCTGGAGCCACGCCTACTCGGGCAAGGTGCGCGACCTCTACGTGCCCGCGCCGGTGGTCGACTCGGTCGGCGGCGTCGCGACGCTCGACGACACCAGCCACCTGCTGGTCGTCGCCTCCGACCGCGTCAGCGCGTACGACCACGTGCTCGAGCCCGGCATCCCCGGCAAGGGCGCCCTGCTCACGCAGCTGAGCCTCTGGTGGTTCGCGCAGCTCGACGGCGTGCCGAACCACCTCGTCGACCCGACCACCGCGCCCGTCACGCTGCCCGAGCAGGTGCGCGACCGCGCGATGCTCGTGGCGCCGCTCGACATGTACCCGGTCGAGTGCGTCGTGCGGGGCTACCTCGTCGGCAGCGGCTGGGCCGAGTACCGCGAACACGGCACCGTCTGCGGCATCGCGCTGCCGGCGGGGCTGCAGAGCGGCGACCGGCTCCCCGAGCCGATCTACACGCCGGCGTACAAGGCGCCGCTGGGCGAGCACGACGAGAACATCTCGTACGAGCGCACCGTCGAGCTCGTCGGGCCCGAGGTCGCGGCCGCCCTGCGCGACACGTCGCTCGAGATCTACCGGCGCGCGGCGGTCGTCGCCGAGGCGCGCGGCGTCGTGCTCGCCGACACGAAGTTCGAGTTCGGGGCCGACCGGTCGACGGGCGCGCTGACCCTCGGCGACGAGGTGCTCACGAGCGACAGCAGCCGCTACTGGGACGCCGAGGCGTACTCGTCGGGCGACCGCACCGCGAGCTTCGACAAGCAGATCGTGCGCGACTGGCTGTCGGCGAACTGGGACGGCGAGGGCACCCCGCCCGAGCTGCCCGCCGAGATCGTCGAGCGGACGGCGGCGCGCTACCGCGAGCTGATCGAGCGGCTCACCGGCCGCTAGCCGCCCGGGCGTCAGCCGTCCGGCGTCGTCGAGACACTCAACGTCGTCGAGGCGCCCCTTGTAGGGCCCTGCCCGCCTCCGCGCGCCCAGGTAGCGTCACCTCGATCGCCGCGGGCCACGTCGCGCGACACGGGGAGGCGGCGACGGGAATCCCCACGCCCACCCCGAGGTTGCAGGTCGGTGACGCGTCATCGACCTGGTGACGCACCCCGAGACAGGGAGCGACCCATGACCGACGAGACCTCGGCGCCCGAGCCGACCCGCGACTCCCCGGCTGCCCCCGCCGCGGGGTCGCTCGACCTGCTCGCGCCCGACACGACCATGGGCGCGGTGACCCTGCGCGTCGCCGACCTCGACGGCATGACCGCGTTCTACCGCGACGCCGTGACGCTCGCCGTGCTCTCGCACGACGCGACCGCCGGCCGCAGCGTCCTCGGCCGCGGCACGACGCCGATCGTCGTGCTCGAGCACGCGCCCGAGCTGCGGCACGCGGCCGCCCGCGAGGCCGGCCTCTTCCACACCGCGATCCTCTTCGAGACCGAGGTCGACCTGGCGTCGGCGGTCTACGGCGTCGCCAGCCGGCACCCGGGCAGCTTCACGGGCAGCGCCGACCACCTGGTCAGCAAGGCCTTCTACTTCACCGACCCCGAGGGCAACGGCATCGAGCTGTACTGGGACCGCGACCGCACCGCCTGGTCGTGGACCCACGGCCAGGTCGACATGGCCACGCTCGCGCTCGACCCGAACGCCTTCCTGCAGCAGAACGTCCGCGAGGAGGCGCTGGTCGCCGCCGCCTCCCGCCCCGCCTCCGTGGGCCACGTGCACCTCAGCGTGGGCGACGTGGCGTCCGCCCACCGGTTCTACGTCGAGCAGCTCGGCTTCGAGACCACGACGCGCTTCGGGTCGCAGGCCCTCTTCGTCAGCGCCGGCGGCTACCACCACCACATGGCGATGAACACGTGGAACAGCGCCGGCGCCGGCCGTCGACAGCTCGCGCTCGGCCTCGGCACCGTGCGGATCGAGGTGCCGACCGGCGACGACCTCGGCGCCCTCGGCGAGCGCCTCGGCCACCACGGGGTGGCGACCCGCGACGACGGGCGGGTGCTGGGGTTCGACGACCCG
>NZ_LMOX01000001.1:14121-14196 GCF_001423665.1 Frigoribacterium sp. Leaf164 | reverse complement strand
TGGCTGAACTCGATCGAGGTGCGGGTCCGGGCGTAGGCGGGCGGGCCCTCGGTCGCAGGCTCCCTCGGCGCTGGC
>NZ_LMOX01000001.1:290-14023 GCF_001423665.1 Frigoribacterium sp. Leaf164 | reverse complement strand
GTCGCGGAGGCGCTCCGCGCCTCCCTCAGCTCCAGCGCGCTGGCTGAACTCGATCGAGGTGCGAGTCCGGACGTAGTCGGGCGAGCGGCCCCTCGGTCGCGGGCGGCGGCATCGACCGTGCCTCGGCACCGGCACCGGCACCGGCACCGGCACCGCGGGGCGTAGCGTCGACCGCATGCCTGACCAGCCCGCTCCCTCCGTCGCGCCCGACGCCCCCGAGCACGACCACCGCCCCGTCTTCGACCTCGTCGCCGAGGGCGACCTGGGCCTCGACGACCACGAGGCGATCGCCGCGATGCTGGGGCTCGCCTTCTCCGAGTACGACCACTGGTACGCCGGGGCCCGCAGCTGGGCCGGCATGCAGCCCGAGCTGCGGGTGCTCGGCCGCGTCGGCGACGTCGTGGTCGCGCACGCCGGCCTGCGGCGGCAGTTCGTGACGGTCGGCGAGACGGATCTGCTCGTCACGGCGGTGGGCATGGTGGCGGTGAGCCCGATCCTGCAGGGCACGGGCCAGGGCGGGGAGCTGCTCCGCCGGGTCGACGAGGGGCTCGCCCGGCTGGGCAGCCGGTTCGGCCTGCTCGAGACGGGCGAGGGGGTCCAGGGCTTCTACCGGCGTGCGGGCTGGCGCCCGCTGCACGGCGTCACGGGCCACTTCACGGCGTTCAGCGCCGACGGCGCCGGGGTGCTGGTCAGCCAGGACGAGGGCTGGCTCGTCCGCGAGGTCGGCGCCGACCTCGCCGAGTGGCCCGCCGGCGACCTCCGCTGGAACGGCCAGATGGTCTGAGCGGCCGACCCGCGCCTCCCCCGGTCCGCCGCCGCTGGCCCGCCGCCGCCGGTGGCTGACCTCGCCGTACCCGGAATGCGAGAGGCATCGGACGCTGCCGCCCACGACTCCCCCGCCCCGCCGCTCCCGGAACCCCGATCACTCTCAAATTACGAGGTCGGGGCCCGAGCTCGCACAGAGCCTGAGCCCCCGGGACGCACAGGAGGCGCGGTGCCCGTCGACCGGGCACCGCGCCTCCCGCAGTGCGGAGCTGCCGACTACGCGGGCACGCCCACCGTCGCCGGGTCCTCGTTCGAGCCGGGCGCCTCGGGCGAGACGCCGGCGCGCACGCGGGCGCCGAGGATGGGGTCGACCGAGTTCCAGTACTGGAACACGCGCTCGAGCAGGTCGGGGCGCGTCACCTTCGAGACGTGCCCGACGATGTTGGCGACGAGGCGGTCACGCTGCTCGTCGTCCATCACGTCGCGCACGAGCGAGCCGGCCTGGCCGAAGTCGTCGTCCTCGGCGTGCAGGGTCGCGGCCGAGCGGACGAGCTCGCCGTCGCTCTCCCAGCCGCCGGTGTCGCCGGCCGCCTGCGGGTCGGCCGCGGGGCCGCCCACCGAGTTGGGCGCGTAGACCGGCGCCGTCGCCTCGCTGAAGTGGTAGCGCGCCGCGCCGTCCTTCGAGTACGAGTGCACCTCGGTCTTCGGGGCGTTCACCGGCAGCTGCTGGTGGTTGACGCCCACGCGGTAGCGGTGCGCGTCGGCGTAGCTGAAGATGCGGGCGAGCAGCATCTTGTCGGGGCTCGTCGCGATGCCGGGCACGAAGTTCGAGGGGGCGAAGGCGGCCTGCTCGATCTGCGCGAAGTAGTTCTCCGGGTTGCGGTCGAGGGTCATCGTGCCGACCTCGATCAGCGGGTAGTCGCTGTGCGGCCACACCTTGGTGAGGTCGAACGGGTTGAAGCGGTAGCCGGCAGCGTCGGCGTACGGCATGACCTGCACCGAGAGGGTCCAGGTCGGGAACTCGCCCCGCTCGATCGCGGTCGACAGGTCGCGGATGTGGAAGTCGGCGTCCTCGCCCGCGATGCGGTCGGCGTCGTCCTGCGTGAGGATGGCGTTGCCCTGGTCGGACTTGAAGTGGTACTTGACCCAGGAGCGCTCGCCCTCGGCGTTGATCCACTGGTAGGTGTGCGAGCCGAAGCCGTCCATCTGGCGCCACGACGCGGGCAGGCCGCGGTCGCCCATCAGCCAGGTGACCTGGTGGGCCGACTCGGGCGAGAGGGTCCAGAAGTCCCACTGCATGTCGTGGTCGCGCAGGTGGCTGCCGGGCAGGCGCTTCTGCGAGTGGATGAAGTCGGGGAACTTCATGCCGTCGCGGATGAAGAAGACGGGGGTGTTGTTGCCGACGAGGTCGTAGTTGCCCTCGCTCGTGTAGAACTTCAGCGCGAAGCCGCGGGGGTCGCGCCACGTGTCGGGGCTGCCCTGCTCACCGGCGACGGTCGAGAAGCGGGCCAGCATCTCGGTCTCGACGCCGGGCTGGAAGAGCGCGGCGCGGGTGTACTGCGAGACGTCGCCGGTGGTGACGAAGCGGCCGAACGCGCCGCCGCCCTTGGCGTGGACGATGCGCTCCGGCACCTTCTCGCGGTTGAAGTTCGCGAGCTTCTCGACGAGGCGGTGGTCGTGCAGCACGATGGGGCCGTCGGCCCCGACGGTCTGCGAGTGGGCGTCGCTCGCGGCGGGCGCTCCGTTGTCGGTCGTGGTCACGGGGGTGGCGTCGGTCATGACTCCTCGTTTCGTTCGGTGTTCAGTCACGGGTCGTTCAGGCACCCGGCACGCGGCCGGGGAAGACGGTGGGGCGGGCCCTCAGGAGGCGCGGGTCAGGTCGCCGACGGCGGTCGCGTCGCCGGTGCCGCCGGCCTCCGCGTCGAGCTCGACGTCGTCGTCGGAGTCGCGACAGGCCGCGCACAGCCCCCAGAAGGTGACCTCGGCGGTCTGCACCGTGAACCCCGCGTCGTTCGACGGGGTCAGGCACGGCGCGTGCCCGACGACGCAGTCGACGTCGGCCACGTCGCCGCAGACCGTGCAGACGACGTGGTGGTGGTTGTCGCCGGTGCGGAGCTCGTAGAGCGCCGGCGAACCGGCCGGCTCGATGCGGCGCACGAGCCCGGCGCCCGCGAGCGCGGCGAGGACGCCGTAGACCGCCTGGAGCGAGGTGCCCGGCAGCGCCAGGGCGATCTTCGCGAAGACGACGTCGGCGGCCGCGTGCGGCATGCCCTCGAGCGCCTCGAGCACGGCGAGGCGAGGCGCCGTCACCCGGAGGCCGGCTCCGCGGAGCCGGTCGTGGGTGGCGCTGGTCTCGGGGTGCACCTGACCATCATGGCACTTATCTTGAACAGTTCAAGACAGCGCGCCCTCATCCGCAGCCGCTGCACAGGCGCGGCCCCGGGCGCCGGCCCCTCCTGCGCGCCCGCACCGCGCCTCCCGGACACCGCTTCGCCCCGTGGACGTCCGCCGGAGCCCAGTAGTGGGGGATGCGACCGTGGCGGCGCGTCCGTAGCGTGGTCGGCGGGACGGCACCCGACGCACAACCCGAGGAGCACCACGTGACCAGGACGGTCGACACCACCAGCACCACCCCGCAGTCGTACGAGCGGCTGCGCCCTGCCATGCGCCTCTGGTACCTCTGGTGGCTCTCCCGGTCGCGCCGCGTCGCGTCGCCCCGCGACGAGCCGTCCGCGCGCTCGACCGCGACCGACGCCGACACCGTGCTCATCGTCGGCAACGGCCCGGCCCACGGCTGGGGCGTGCGCTCGCACGACCAGGCCCTCGTCGGCCAGCTGTCGCGGGCGTCGTCGGCCGCCACCGGCCGCGCGTGCTCGGTCGACTACGTCGGCGACGAGATGATGAGCATCGAGTCGACCCGCTCGTGGATCCGCGACACCGACCTCGGGCTGTACGACACCTTCGTCGTGCTGGTCGGGCTCAACGACGCCGTCCGGCTCACGCCCCTCGACACCTGGGAGCGCGAGCTGCGCCAGCTCGTCGCCACCCTCGCCCGGCGGGCGCACCCCACGGCCCGCACCGTGCTGATCGGCGTCCCCCCGGTGCGCTCGGTCAAGCCGTTCGAGTCGCTGCTCGGCGCGGTCGCCGAGACCCACGCCGAGCGGATGAACGCGATCACCGAGCTGGTCGCCGACGAGACGGGCGCGAGCTACTTCCGCCTGCCGGCCGGCCTGCGTCGCCCCGACTCGCCCCACGGCTGCGTCGAGGGCTACCGCCAGTGGGCCCAGACGATCGCGCACCGCATCGCGCCCACCCTCGACAGCGTCCGACGCGTCGAGCTCGACGAGCGGCTGCCGCGCAGCCTGCCCGAGCGCTCGTTCGAGTGGAGCGGCGGCGCCACCCTCGTCGACAACGCGTCGCGGGGCGGCTCCGAAGTGCTGCAGCAGCTGGCGAAGGAGGCGGAGGCCGAGTTCGGCGTGGACGTCGCGGTCGTCAGCATGCTCGACGGCAGCAAGCTCTGGTACGCCAACAACACCGAGCTGCTCCCGGTCTCCATCCCCCGCGAGCTGACCTTCTGCGACGTCACCGTCGCGGAGGACGACGTGGTGGTCGTCGAGGACGCCCGCAAGGACGAGCGCTTCGCCGACAACCCCTACCTCGACCTCAACCACGGGTACTTCTACGCGGGCCACCCGATCCACTCGTCGACCGGCGAGACCATCGGCACCTTCTGCCTCCACGACATCCGGCCGCGGAAGTCGTCGTCGGTGTCGCCGGAGAAGCTCCGCGCGTTCGCCCTCCGCGCCGAGGCCGAGCTGCAGAGCTACGAGAAGTCGGTCGCCGGCCCGGTCGCGTCGCTCGGCCAGGGCGCCCTGCCCGGAGCGGGGCCGGCCCAGCCCGCCACGCGTCGCGAGCGCCGCGAGGCCGAGGCCCGCGCCGCCCTGCACGCCTGAGCCGCAGGGCCGCGGCCGGGGCCGCTGCCCCGGCCCCGGCCCCGGTCGACGGGTCTCGGCCTAGCGCCGCTCGCGCGGCACCTGGACGAGCGCCCCCGCCGCGTCGTTCGCGGCCCCGGCGGCGTCGTGCAGCGAGGCCCCGCCGGCCAGCTCCGCGACGAGCACCCCGGCGAACTCGTCGCCCGCGCCCGTCGTGTCGAGGGCGACCACGCGGGTGCTGGTCGTGACGTGCTCGACGCCTGCCGCGTCGGCGACGAAGGCGCCGGCACCCCCGGCCGTGACGACGGCGGAGGGGCTGAGCTCGAGGAGGCGACGCGCGACGTCCGCCGGCCGCCAGGCCCCGCCCTCGCGGACGGCTGACCGCGAGCCCGGCTCCCCGACCGGGCGGGCGGCCTCCGCCGCGCGCAGCAGGGCGAGCCCCTCGGCGGCGTTCACCACCACCGGGTCGCTCGCGGCCAGCACGTCGGCCGGCACGCTGCGCACCGGGCTGGCGTTGAAGACGAAGCGGGCGCCCGACGCCCGGCACCACTCGACGGCGGCGCGCAGGGCGGCCTCGCTGATCTCGTGCTGGGCGAGGACGACGTCGGGCCGGATCCGGTCGAGCTCGGCGGCGACGTGCTCGGGCGTCAGCGCGCCGTTCGCGAGCGGCGCGACGACGATGATGTTCTCGCCGTCGGGAGCGACCGTGATGAGGGCCCGGCCGGTCAGCCCCGGGGCGCGGTGCACCCCGGCCACGTCGATGCCGTGGCCTGCCGCCCACGCGACCACGCGGTCGCCGACGGGGTCGTCGCCGACGGAGGAGACGAGAGCCGTGGTGCCGCGCCGCACCGCCCCGACGGCCTGGTTGAGGCCCTTGCCGCCCGGCGCCTCCTCGTACTCCGACCCGAGGACGGTCTCGCCGGCGCGGGGGAACTCCCGGACGCGGGCGACCAGGTCGAGGTTGACGGATCCGACGACGGCGACTGTGGGCTCGGTTGTGCTCATGCCTCCATCCTGGCCCGCCACGGGCGCTCGGCGACGCCCTCCACCACGGTCAGCCCTGGGGATGACTTCGGAGGCCGCCTGTGGAGGAACGCCCCGTCGGGGCAGACCGGTCGCTACGGTTCGACCATGACAGCCTCCATGCACGCCGGGCCGCGCACCGGCCGCTCGGGCGACCCGGCCGCCGCCCGGGCGCTCGACCTCTCGGGGCGCGACCTCGTCGTCGACCTGGCCCGCGTGGCCTGCGTGCTGCTGGTCGTGGTCATCCACGTCCTGATGGTCGGCGTCGCGGTCGACGCCGACGGCGCCGTCACCGCGACGCAGCCGCTCACCGAGCAGCCCTGGTTCGCGGTGTCGACCTGGGCCGGTCAGGTGATGCCCCTCTTCTTCGTGCTCGGCGGCTTCGCGAGCGCGACGTCGTGGGCGAGCGCCCGCCGCCGCGGCGTCACGGCCTCCGAGCACGTGGCCGGTCGCCTGGTCCGGCTCGCCCGGCCCGCCGTGCCCGTGTTCGTCGTGCTCGCCGCGGCCCTGCTCGTCGCGACGCTGCTCGGCGTCGACCCCGCCCTGCTCGACGTGGTGGCGACCGGGGTCGGCTCGCCCCTGTGGTTCCTGGCCGCCTACGCGATCACGCAGGTGGCGGTGCCGACGATGGCGCGCCTGCACGAGACCCGCCCCGCCGTGACCTTCGTCACCCTGGCGACCGCGGCGGTCCTCGTCGACGCCGCCCGCTGGTCGAGCGGGGTGACCGACGTCGGCCTGCTCAACCTGGTCTTCGTCTGGCTGTTCGTCCAGCAGCTGGGGTTCGCGGTCGCGAGCGGCTGGCTCGGGCGCGCTCCGCGCCTCCTGCTGGTCGCCGTCGCCGCGGCGTGCTGGCTGTCGCTGCCCGTGCTGACCACGGTCGGCCCGTGGTCCCCCGACATGCTCGCCGGCCTGAACCCGCCGACCGTGCCGCTGATGGTGCTCGGCGTCGGCCAGATCTGCGTCCTGACGCTCCTCCGCCCGCTCCTCGAGCGGCTCATGGCGACGACGCCGGCCCGCGCCGTCGTGCTGGCCGTGGGCAGCCGCGGCATGACGATCTACCTGTGGCACCTGCCGCTGCTGATCGCCGTGCTCGGGGTCTGCCTCGCGCTCGGCGGCCCGCTGCCCGAGCCCGGCTCGGCCGCCTGGTGGTGGAGCCGAGGGCCCGTCGCGCTGCTGGTGGTGGGGCTCGCGTGTGCGGTGTCGCTCCTGACCGGGCGTCTCGAACAGCCGCCGCGGCGCCGGTCCGCCGATGCCGCGAGCCCGCCCGTCGGCGTCGTCGTGGTCGCCGCGGCGCTGGTCGTCGCGCCGACCTTCGCGGTGATGCTGTGGGGGCTGGACCTGCCGCTGGCGATCGCGGGGGCCGTGGCCCTGCCGCTCGCCGTCCAGCTGCTCGCGCCCCGCGCGAGGTGAGGGTGACGCCCGGCCGGTCGGGGGGTGCCGGCCGGGCGTCCTACGGCGTCGGGCGGATCAGGAACCCTCAACCGGATGTCGACAGGAGGCCCGATCACGAGGCCCTGTTCCTGCCGCTGCGTCAATGGTGCGACGCGATCCGATGACGACGCTGGGAGGAGCCTCGGCAACAGCCGACAACCGCGGCTCCCTCCCCAGCTCGACGGCTCGCCCCGCGGCCCCGGGCGCCTCCCCGTGCCCGCGGGCCCGGGCCTCCCCCTGCCCTAGACTCGACGCGTCCATCCGCTACCGCTTCTGCAGGAGTTGATCGTGCCCACCATCGTCGTCGAGGTCATGCCCAAGGCTGAACTGCTCGACCCCCAGGGCAAGGCCGTCGCCGGCGCCCTGGCCCGTCTCGGCTCCGCCGCTCCCGACCAGGCCGGAGCGACGTTCACCGACGTCCGCATCGGCAAGCGCTTCGAGCTGACCGTCGAGGGCGAGGTGACCGAGGCCGTCCTGGCGGAGGTGCGCCGACTCGCCGACGACGTGCTCTCGAACTCCGTGATCGAGGACGTCGTGGGCGTCACGGTGCTCGACGCGGCCCCCGCAGCCTGATGCGCGTCGGCGTCGTCACCTTCCCCGGCTCCCTCGACGACCGCGACGCGCAGCGCGCGGTGCGCCTCGCCGGCGGCGATCCCGTCGCCCTCTGGCACGGTCAGCACGACCTCCAGGGCGTCGAGGCGCTCATCCTGCCCGGCGGCTTCAGCTACGGCGACTACCTGCGCGCCGGCGCGATCGCCTCGCTCTCGCCGATCATGACCGAGGTCGTCTCGGCCGCGAAGTCGGGCATGCCGGTGCTCGGCATCTGCAACGGCTTCCAGATGCTGGCGGAGGCGCGGCTCATCCCCGGTGCCCACACCCGGAACGCGCACCAGCAGTTCATCCGTCGCGACCAGGTGCTGCGGGTCGAGAACGCCTCCACCGACTGGACGAACGGCTTCACGGAGGGGCAGGAGATCACCATCCCCCTCAAGAACGCCGACGGCCGGTTCATCGCCGACGCCGAGACCATCGCGCGCATCGAGGGCGAGGGCCAGGTCGCCTTCCGCTACGTCGGGGTCAACCCCAACGGCTCGATGGACGACATCGCCGGCGTCTCGAACGCCCGCGGCAACGTCGTCGGGCTCATGCCGCACCCCGAGCACGCCACCGAGCCCGGCTTCGGCCCCGACAAGCCCGACGCCATGTCGAGCGGCGTCGACGGCCTCACCTTCTTCACGTCCGTCATCGAGAGGGCCCTGTCCAAGTGAGCATCAACGACGACCACGCCGAGCTGATCGACGTCCGCCCCGAGGGCCCCAAGCCCGACACGGTCGCCGACGCGGCGGCGACGCCCGACAAGGAGCAGCCCTACGCGGCGCTCGGCCTCAAGGCCGACGAGTACGCGAAGATCCGCGAGATCCTCGGCCGTCGCCCCACGAGCGGCGAGCTGGCGATGTACTCGGTCATGTGGAGCGAGCACTGCTCCTACAAGTCGAGCAAGGTCTACCTGCGCCAGTTCGGCCAGAAGGTCTCCCCCGCCATGAAGAAAGACCTGATGGTCGGCATGGGCGAGAACGCGGGCGTGGTCGACGTCGGAGGCGGCTGGGCGGTGACCTTCAAGGTCGAGTCCCACAACCACCCCAGCTACATCGAGCCCTTCCAGGGCGCGGCCACGGGCGTCGGCGGCATCGTCCGCGACATCATCTCGATGGGCGCCCGCCCGGTCGCCGTGATGGACCAGCTCCGCTTCGGCGACATCGACGCCCCCGACACGGCGCGCGTCGTCGACGGCGTCGTGGGCGGCATCAGCTTCTACGCGAACTGCCTCGGCCTGCCCAACATCGGCGGCGAGACGTACTTCGACGCCGTGTACCAGGGCAACCCGCTGGTGAACGCCCTCGCGGTGGGCGTGCTCCGCCACGAGGACCTGCACCTCGCGAACGCCAAGGGCGTGGGCAACAAGGTGGTGCTCTTCGGGGCCCGCACCGGCGGCGACGGCATCGGGGGCGCCTCCATCCTGGCCTCCGACACGTTCTCGGCCGGTGGCCCGACCAAGCGCCCCTCGGTGCAGGTGGGCGACCCGTTCGCCGAGAAGGTGCTCATCGAGTGCTGCCTCGAGCTGTTCCGCGACGAGCTGGTCGAGGGCATCCAAGACCTGGGGGCCGCCGGCATCAGCTGTGCCACCTCCGAGCTCGCCTCGAACGGCGACGGCGGCATGTTCATCGAGCTCGACTCCGTCCTGCTGCGCGACCCGTCGCTCACGGCGGAGGAGATCCTCATGAGCGAGAGCCAGGAGCGCATGATGGCCGTCGTCCGCCCCGACAAGCTCGACGACTTCCTCGCGGTGACAGCCAAGTGGGACGTCGAGACGAGCGTGCTCGGCGAGGTCACCGACACGGGCCGCCTCGTCATCAACTGGCACGGCGAGGAGATCGTCAACGTCGAGCCGCGCACGGTCGCGGTCGACGGGCCGGTCTACGAGCGCCCGGTGGCGTACCCGACCTGGATCGACGCCCTCCAGGCCGACAGCGCGTCGGCCCTCGCCCGCCCCACGGGCAACGCGGTGCTGCGCGAGCAGTTCCTCCAGCTGCTCGGCTCGCCGAACCTCTCCGACAAGAGCTGGGTGACCAACCAGTACGACACGTACGTGCTCGGCAACACGGCGCTGAGCTTCCCCGACGACGGCGGCATGGTCCGGGTGGACGAGGAGTCGGGGCTCGGCTTCGCGATCGCCACCGACGCCAACGGCCGGTACTGCCAGCTCGACCCCAAGCAGGGAGCGCGTCTGGCCCTCGCGGAGGCGTACCGCAACGTCGCCGTCACGGGTGCCGTGCCCGCCGCGGTCACCGACTGCCTCAACTTCGGCAGCCCGGAGGACCCGGAGGTCATGTGGCAGTTCTCGCAGGCCGTCGAGGGCCTGGCCGACGGCTGCCTCGAGCTCGAGATCCCGGTCACGGGCGGCAACGTCTCGTTCTACAACCAGACCGGCACGGCGCCGATCCACCCGACCCCCGTGGTCGGCGTGCTCGGTGTCATCCAGGACGTCGCGAAGCGCGTGCCGTCGGGCTGGCAGGACGAGGGCGACAACATCTACCTGCTCGGCACGACGAAG
This sequence comes from Frigoribacterium sp. Leaf164, assembly GCF_001423665.1. Taxonomy (NCBI): domain Bacteria; kingdom Bacillati; phylum Actinomycetota; class Actinomycetes; order Micrococcales; family Microbacteriaceae; genus Frigoribacterium; species Frigoribacterium sp. Leaf164. The sequence goes on along the minus strand of NZ_LMOX01000001.1, from coordinate 3,760 downwards.
CTCGAGCTCGACGGCTCGGCCTGGGCCGGGGTCGTGCACGACCACCTCGGCGGTCGTCCGCCGGCGGTCGACCTCGAGGCGGAGAAGCAGCTGGCGGGCCTCCTGGCCGCCGGCGCCGACCAGTCGCTGCTCGCGGCGGCGCACGACCTCAGCGACGGCGGGCTGGGCCAGGCGCTGGCCGAGGCCGTGCTGCGGTTCGGCGTCGGTGCCCGCGTGTGGCTCGACGAGGTGATGGAGCGCGACGGCGTGGACGTGGCTACGGCGTTGTTCAGCGAGTCGACCGGCCGTGTCGTCGTCTCGGTGCCGCGTGAGGACGACGTGAAGTTCCGGGGCCTCTGCGAGGGCCGCGGCTACCCCGTCGCCCGCATCGGCGTGACGGACGGCGCCTCGGGCTCGCTCGAGATCCAGGACCGCTTCACGGTGACGATCGACGAGCTCCGTCGGACGCACCGCGGCACGCTCCCCGCGCGCTTCGGCGCGACCATCCCCGCCTGACGCGCACCCCGCACCACCCCCGAGGGCCCCTGCCACCGCAGGGGCCCTCTCCCGTCCCCGGACGGCGTAGCCCGTCCCCCGGGGCGGCGCAGCCCGCCCTCCCCTGGGCGGCGCAGCTCGCCCCCCGGGCGGCGAAGCTCGCCCTCCCCCCGGGCGGCACAGCTCGCCCCCCGGGCGGCACAGCTCGCCCCCCGGGCGGCACAGCTCGCCCCCCGGGCGGCGCAGCTCGCCCCCGGGCGGCGAAGCCCGCCCTCCCCAGCAGGGGGCGGCGAAGCTCGCCCCCGCGCGTCGGGCGGCGAAGCTCGCCCGACAGCGGCCGGCAGGCCGCCGAACAAGCACGAACAGCAATGCCCCCGGACCGAAAGGTCAAGGGGCATGCATTGCTGGGGTACCTGGACTCGAACCAAGAACAACTGAACCAGAATCAGTCGTGTTGCCAATTACACCATACCCCAATGACAACACCTGTGATGGTGTCGGCATCGTCGGCCCAGAACCTGAACCGATTGTCTACTGTACAGCATCTCCGAGGTGCTCGACACCACCGACGAGATCGCGGTTGATGGTGGCGGCGACCCGTGCCCCCGAGCCGGCGGCGACGATGAGCTGCTGCGGCCCGGGTGCGGTGGACTCCCCCGCCGCGTACAGGCCCTGCACCGAGGTGTGACCGTGGTCGTCGACGACGAGCAGGCCGTCGGCGTCGAGCTCGGCACCGGTGGGCGCGACGTACTCGAGCGCCCCCGACCACGTCGGTCGCACGAAGCCGGCCGTCCGGGCGACGACCTCGCCGTCGGCGAGCTCCACCCCGTGCATCCCCTCGCGGTCGCCCTGGATCGCGGCCACGCGGCGGCGCTCGACCCGGATGCCCCGGCTGGCGAGCCTCGACTCCTCGGACGCGGTGACGATGTCGGCGCCGTTCGTGAAGGCGACGATGTCGTCGCTCCACTGCGACAGCAGCAGCGCGCGCTCGGCGAGGTCGGGGTGCTCGCCGATGACGGCGATCGGCTGGTCGCGCTTGCCCCAGGCGTCGCATTCGATGCAGCTGTGCACGTAGGTGCCGTAGAACGCCCGGAGCGACCCGATGTCGGGCAGCGTCTCGTGCAGCCCCGTCGAGACCAGTACCACTCGCGCCGTGGCCGACGAGGCCGCTCCGCGGAACTCGCAGTCGATCTCGAAGCCGCCCTCGGTCGTGCGGATCGCCGTGGCCAGGGTCTGGCGGTGCTCGGCGCCCTCGTAGCCGAGGAACTCCTCGCGGCCGAGCTTCCGCAGCTCGAGGGGCGAGATGCCGTCGCGGGTGAGGAAGCCGTGCGACAGCAGCGTCGCGGAGTTCCGCGGTCGGTTGCTGTCGATCAGCAGCACGCGTCGCCGTGCCCGCACGAGGTTGAGGGCAGCGCTGAGCCCGGCGGGGCCGGCTCCGACGACGGCGACGTCGTACACGTCGTTCACGACCGGTCGAGCAGACGCTGGATGCGGCGCAGCGTCGACTCGCGCCCGAGGATCTCCATCGACTCGAAGAGCGGGGGGCTGACCTTGCGCCCCGACAGCGCCACGCGCAGCGGCCCGTACGCGAGCCGGGGCTTGAGCCCGAGCCCGTCGACGAGCGCTCCCTTGAGCGCCTCCTGGATCTCCGGGTGCGTCCAGCCCTCCAGCCCCTGCAGGGCCGCCGAGGAGGCGCGGAGAACGTCGTCCGCGGAGTCCGGCAGCGAGGCGATCGCGTCGGCCTCGTGCACGAGCTCGTCGTCGCCGACGAAGAGGAACGACAGCATCCCCCGCGCCTCGCTGAGCAAGGTCATGCGCTCCTGGACGAGGGGCGCCGCCTGCACCAGGATCGCCGTCTCGGCCTCCGTGGGAGGATCGCTGACCACGCCGTCGAGGTAGGGCAGCAAGCGAGAGCGGAAGTCGTCGGGCTCGAGCAGCCGGACGTGGTCGCCGTTGATGGACTCGGCCTTCTTGAGGTCGAAGCGAGCCGGGTTCGGGTTGACGTCGACGACGTCGAACGCCGCCACCATCTCGTCGATGCTGAACACGTCACGGTCGTGCGTGAGCGACCAGCCGAGCAGGGCCAGGTAGTTGACCAGGCCCTCGGGGATGAAGCCCCGATCGCGGTGGTGGAAGAGGTTCGACTCCGGGTCGCGCTTCGACAGCTTCTTGTTGCCGTCGCCCATGACATAGGGGAGGTGGCCGAAGCGCGGGATGAAGGAGGTCACGCCGAGCTCGACCAGCGCCTCGTAGAGAGCGATCTGCCGAGGCGTGGACGACAGGAGGTCCTCGCCACGCAGCACGTGGGTGATCCCCATCAGGGCGTCGTCGAGCGGGTTGACGAAGGTGTAGAGCGGGACACCGTTCGGCCGGACCACCACGAAGTCCGAGAAGGATCCCGCCGGGAAGGTGATCTCGCCGCGGACGAGGTCATCGAAGCTCAGGTCACGGTCCGGCACGCGGAGGCGCAGCGCCGGCTGGCGACCCTCAGCGCGGTAGGCCGCACGCTGGTCGTCCGTGAGCTCCCGCTCGAAGTTGTCGTAGCCCTGCTTCGGGTCACGCCCCTGCTCGACGTTGCGCGCCTCGATCTCCTCACCCGTGGCGAAGCTCTCGTACAGGAGCCCCTTCTCGAGGAGCTGGTCGATGACGTCACGGTAGATGTCGTGACGGAGCGACTGGCGGTAAGGAGCGTGAGGCCCGCCGACGTCGACGCCCTCGTCCCAGTCGATCTTCAACCAGCGCAGACCGTCGAGGATCTGCTCGTAGCTCTCCTCGCTGTCGCGGCTCGCGTCAGTGTCCTCGATGCGGAACACGAGCTTGCCGCCGGTGTGGCGGGCGTAGGCCCAGTTGAAGAGGGCGGTGCGGATGAGCCCGACGTGGGGCGTACCGGTGGGCGAGGGGCAGAACCGCACGCGCACATCAGTGCCGGTGGCGGTGGAGAAGGGAGCAGACATCGGTGATGATCTTACCGGCCGGCCCCCGTGGCCACCTGCGTT
>NZ_LMOX01000001.1:0-134 GCF_001423665.1 Frigoribacterium sp. Leaf164 | reverse complement strand
GTTTCCGTAAAGAACGGGTCGTTACCGACCGTCTTTCGGGAACCACATAGTGGACGCGAAGCAATCTTTCTTCCCCTCTACAAGGGAAGAGTGTTGTCAAGTTATCGGCTTATTAGTACCGGTCAGCTCCATGG